>CAWFGR010000006.1:0-748489 GCA_963815405.1 uncultured Actinomycetes bacterium | reverse complement strand
GATGTGCGGAGCGCCATCGCCCACTATCGCCAGGAAAGCCCGGAGCGTGCCATCCCCATCATCCATGCCGCAACGCCCGACTATTGCGGCTCCCTCCAGGAAGGATACGCCAGCGCGGTGGAGGCGATTCCGGCCCAGCGTGCTCGACGCGGTGCTCCCGATCCCACTCAGCATTGAGGCAGCCGGCTGGGGGAGGCGGAATCACAGCTGTGGTCGCAGTTGCCCGGCGGTTGGTCGTCGCCGTCGGAGGAGCTGTTGTGGCGGCGGTCGCCGGAGAGGACACGACAGCCAGGCGAGGCCCCGGCGCGGCTGGCGGCGAAACCACGGTCGTCGGCGAGGCAGGCGGCTCCGTCTTGGTGGAGCTGGCTCCGCCGTGGCTCCGCGGCCTTCTCCGGACTGTCGGGGGGGTGACGTAATGATCGTCGTAGACGATCTGCTCGATCGTCTTCATTTCCGCCGCCTGACCCGTGCCCCCGAAGCCGAAGAACGGAAGGTCCAATGCTGCGGCCGTGGCGAGCAGGCCCGCGACCAGCACGAGGGTGGAGGAGACGGCGAGCGCGAACCTGGTCTTGCGCGTCAGCTGGGCATGTGGCCGGCTCCTGACCTTGGGAGATTCCGACGACGTATCGGCGTCGGAATCGAGAAAGCTGAACTCGGTCCGAGGATCAGGGGATCCGCTCCAGTGCTCCCTCTATCAACCGAAAAGGCTCCGCTGGTCACTCGGTATCGGTCACTGCGTCGCCGGGTCCGTCGTCTTCCCGCGTGGTGGAGGTCGTCGATCCTGCAACCTTGGTCGTGGTAGGAGCCGCGTGGTCGCCGTTGGAGCCGCCGCAGTGGGGGAGGCAGCGTCTGTCGTCGAGGGTTCTGAGACGGGTGGCGTCGACGGCGCGGCCGGTCCCGCTCGAGCGAGGAGCCGGTCGGCTTCCTCGCGAATGGAGGCGCTCTGACCCGAGGAAGTCCTGCGAGCGCAACGAAAAACTGGTGGCGAGCGACCGCATTCGGCCGCGTCGGCCGGCGAGCGCGTGACGAACATCGACAGCCCGGGAAGCTCGGAGACGGGGTTGAAAAGGCCGTCTCGTTGCGCTGCTGGCCGCCGTAGACATGGTCGCGGACGGTCCCCGACGGTGACGAGCGCCCAGGAGGAGCACGCCGACGACGACGGCCGCGAGGAACACGGCTGCGGTCGGAAATGCCTCGACGACCTGTTCACCACGGGTCGCGTTGGCGGACCGTGTCGAGAGCGGGACCGCCAGCCCCTTACCGCGAGTACCAGCTCCGCGAGTTCGAGCCAGAGGGTTCCGATTCGATGCGAACGCGGCGCGAGGCCCTCGAGGAGCCGACCGTCGCTGTGTCCACCATCAGGCTCCCTCCCGCCGGACGGCCTGGCGAAGGCGCGCCGAGCGCCCGCGAGTGCGCCATGCGAACGGCCCCGGCCCGCTTCACCAACAACTTGCTCACTTCCTCCACGGTCAGTCCGCGACCACACGCAACTCAGGAGCCGCGGTCAGCCTCGGGGAGCAGCGAAAGGCGAGGCGGGTCGCTTGGGCGGGCTCCCGCTGGAGCACGTGATCGAGCGAATCCGCACCGGTGATGCTTGGAGTCGACGTCTGCCCGGCTCGCGCACCGATCGACGCTGCTCATCCGTGACGACGTGACGAAGATGCCGTAGAGCCACGATCAAACGCCGCCTCTCCACTCGAATCTGTCGATACCCGCCATGGCGCGTGCCATGGTCTCGGCGACCGCGTCGGGGCCCTCGCTCCACCCTGAGACGTCGCGCCACATACACGAGCAGGCCCGGTTACGCCCCCCGAGAGTCCTCCCATGCCTCCGGGTCGAGTCTGCGTCTCATCGACGAGCGTGGGGACGAGGTCGGAGCTGTTCGCCGCCATGTACGGACGAGAGGCCGCCGTGTCACAGAGGATTTCGGCCCGCCGTGGGGATCGTGGTGAGCTGGCTGTCAACCGGTGGCGACGGTCCGGTGAGCCGGCCGGACGTGCCTCAGCCCGGAGATGGCCGAGCACTGGCGCAGCGGACGACCCGCCGCCTTACTCGAACAGGACGAGCGCCGCCTAAGGCGAGGTGCTCCTGTCCTCCGGAACGCTCTCCCGTGACCGTGTACGTGTGGAGGCCGCAGCTCGGCGTCCTGCCAGGAGCTTCGAACGGTGGCGGGCGACGAGCGTGTAGACGCGGCCGCGCACGACGAGATGGGCGGGAGGGTCAGCGCCGGCCGGCCAGGGAAGGATCCACGGTCCGGCCCATCGCCACGAGGACCTTGCCGATTGCACGGCGGCCGCGGTGGCGTCGACCGGAGGGATCGACCCACGACGCTGCGGCATCGGCTTGCTCCGCGGTGATGCCCAGGGCGCCCAGGTCGGTGCGCGGTCGATGGCACGATCGCAACCGACGGCGGCAAGCGCTTCTCCGCCCAGGCGACGAAGCGGCTGCAGAAGCCACAGTCGCCGTCGTAGACGAGCGTCCCCGTCGCGGCTCGCGTGACCGTGTCGGCGTTGCCGCTCATTGGATCTCCACCTGGAGGAGGAGAGTCCGACTCACGACGTGCGCCGCGATCTTCCAGGCTTGGTGGACTCGAGGACTCGCCACACTCGAATCGACGTCGCGTTCGGCACCACGCGCCGTCCGAGCTCGGCGAGCACGTCGGGGTGCTTCGTGGCGTTCCAGATGACCGCGGGCGCGTCGTGATGCCGGGAGCCAGTCGAGGATGTGCGCGGGCTGGGCGTGTCCGGCGGCGATGGCGACGACGTCGACCGTCGAGGCCCGGTCGCTCCCCGCGTAAGCTCCCGGCAAAGGTCGGAGAGCAGGCGAACGGCCACGCCGAGGTCACCAGGAGGAGCCCGGCGGTCACAACGCCGAAGACGAGGACGCTGCCGGCGACGAGGGTGCCCCGCCGAGGCGGATCCGCGGCGTTCTCGCTCGGGCGGCCCATCGGGGACGACCAGTCGACGAAGCCGACGTAGACAGACCCACAGGGTCCAGAACAGGATGCCCATCGTCGCGAAAGTCGCCAGATGAAAGCCCAGCCCCGCGACGAGCGCCCATGTTCGGAGACGTCGACTGAACACGGCGAAGACGAAGCCGACCTCGAACGCCAGCGTGGCCGCGGCCGCGGGGACGAGCAGCCAACCGGGGACCACGAGTCCTCCTCGCGTGGCCCACTGCTGCAGGTCGATGAGACCGCGGATGTTGTGGCTCGACAGCCAGACGCGCCATTCACCGAGCTTCGCGAGCCCGGGGAAGAGGTAGCAGCACCCGATGAGCAGCCAGGCCACGCGCAGCGGGAACCCGTAGCGCACCGATGCGGGTGACGGGCCCTTGCGTCGCGCGTCGATCGCGAGTGCGTCGGCCGACGGAGAGCAGGCGAGGAGCACGGCCAACCACACCAGGTGGTGGTAGTGGTCGACCTTTCCGTAGAGCTGTGGGATACCGAGGACGTACAGGGAAAGCACCGAGGCCAAGACTGTGGCCACTCGGGTTCGCCATCCGCCGCGGCCGCGAGACACGCGGCGACGAGGATCCACGTCGCCGCGGTGACCAGCGCCGGCTGTCTGGGCAGGGCCACCAGGAGGTCGCCGAGCTGGGGCGGCGCGACGATCAGGCTGTCCGGCAGGCGGCTGAAGTCGGCCGCGTGAGCCGTCAGAGCAACGGTCGCAAGTGCGCCGAAGACGACGACTCGCAACACGGCAAGGTTGATTGCCGCGGTAGGCACCCAGAACAGCCGCCGCAGCAGCGCCACGGCGGACGGGCCATCAGCCCGATCTGCTCCCGCATCGGAGGTGCGCTTGGCGGCGCGGACCAACATGGGGCCGGATCTCGCCACAGCAACCAATCGGCACCCGCGCCAGCCTCGTTGAGGAGATTCGCGGCTCGCCGGAGCGCGTCATGTCATCCGAAGCGGTCGATGCCGTCGTCGATCTCGGGCTCGGGAGGGTCGGGGTGCCCCTGCTGGTCCCATGCGGCCGACCTGCTCGATCGGGGCCCCGTGACCTGCGACGACACGCGAGCCGGCGAAGGGACTCGAACCCTGGGCCTGCTCATTGCCGAGAGAGAGAGAGAGAGAGAGAGAGAGAGAACGGCGCTGCACTGCTTCCAGCACTGGCAGGAGCGGCGACGACTGTGCGGAATCGACATCTTCCCCTTCGACACCGGTGGCAAGTCGTCGAGCACCGGGACGTGCTCCCAATCATCCCCGACGAAGCCGCCGACGACAACGGCATGCCGGATCACCGGCCGGCGACGGAGCGTTCAGTAGTTGTTCCGTCGGTCGTAGAGCGCCGGAAGGCCGAACCACAGTCCCGGGATCAGGAGGATCGTCACCACTGCGAGGACCCACAGCGCCGTCGAGGGGGCGACGAAGCTGAAGATCAAGAGCACGGAGCCCGACAATGCGAGGGCGGCCACGGCCAGACCGGCGAGTGCCGCCGCGTTGGCGAACCGGAGGACGCTGGCCTTCGCGTGATGGCGGAACAGCAGGCGATGGTGCGCCACCGGCGCGGTGAGGACGGCGATTGCGAGCGCCGCGAGCAGGAGGTCGCCCGCGTACAAGGCTCGTTGCCACCGGTGCAGCTCCGAGAACTCCTGAGTGAACGGGATCGCGAGCAAGAACCCGAACAGGACCTGGGCACCCATGGTCGCGAACGCGGCAATTCCTGGAGGAGCTCACTCAAGTTGCGGTCGATGCGCTGCGCCTCGGTCTCGTGCCGCGCGCCGTCTTGCCCGCGGGGCGACCGCTCGATCACCGCTGCCCGCGATCCCATCGCCTCGTGTCCGTGCTCACGGAGCCGTTGCTGTGGTGAGGAGCACAGGGCGAGCAGTCTCGGATGGCCTTGCACGCGCTCGCGGGACAGAGTCAGCGCCTCAGGAGAACTCACCCGAAGCGGCTACCCGTCGCCAGGAACAGGCAAACGCGATGCGTCGTGGTAGCCGGAGCCCTGATGGGCGTCCGGGATGCGCTCGCTGTGGAACCACAGTTCGTTCGATGGCCAGCGAGCCAGAGAAAGACCTGAACTCTTGGCCTGCTCACTACGAGGAGTGCAGGCCACGCGCTCTCCTTGATGGCCTCTCACAGGCTGCTGAAGAGGCAACCGCTTCGCGAATCGCGCAACGCGCCGACAACCCATCGCTTCACTCGAACAGCACAATGGCGCCCTCAGGACATCCGAGCGCCGCCCTGCGAGCGAGGTGTTCCTGTTCCTTCGGAACATTCTCCGTGACGGCGTATGCGTGACCGTCATCGGCGCGGAGGTGCACGAGCTCGGGCGCCGCGAGCTTGCACAGCGTGTGCCCCTGGCACCGATCTGGGTCGATCGTGAGACGCATCGCGACTCCTCCTCGAGTGGCCTGGATCAGGCAGCCGACGCGGTCGAGGGCTGCTTGGGCTCAAACGTCGCCGGGAGATTGATGTATCCGTAGTTGAGGCCCACCGTCGGGTAGAGCTCGGCGGCTCCGTGGTCGATCGCGTAGTCGGGGATGCGCCGCAGCACTTCCTCAACCATCACCCGCAGCTCCATGCGAGCGAAGTTGGACCCGATGCAGCGATGGGCTCCGAGGCCGAACGTGGTGTGCTTGTTCGGAAAGCGGTCCAGGATGACTTCGTCGGGGCGCTCGAACATCGCGACGTCGCGATTCGCCGATGCCCAGCAGAGCCAGAGCCGCTCGCCCTCGCACAGCTGCTGCCCACCGAGCTCCGTGTCGCGTGCAACGGTTCGAGCGAGACCCATGACCGGGGCAAAGCAGCGCAAGAACTCTTCACATGCGTAGCGCATCTTCTCGGGATGGTCGATGAGGTCCTGACGTGCGTCCCGGTTCTGGTCCAGGTAGACGAGGCTCGACGCCGTCGCCGAGGTGGTGGTGTCGACGCCTCCTCCCACGATCAGCTGCACCAGGTTGCGAACCTCCATCTCGTCGAGCCGCTTGCCACCCACCTCGAGCGTCGTCAGCTGCGTGAGGAAGTCGTCGCGAGGTCGTTCCTTGCGGTCCTGGATGTCGTGCATGATGCGGTCGAGGAGCTCGCCGCATCGCTCGATCGACGCCGTGTGCTCAGGCGTGCCCGGACGGGCGTGGCTCATCGTGTGGATCGGCTCCGCGTAGAGGTGCCAGTCGTCGAGGTCGAGCCCCAGCGAGTCCAGTGTCGCCATCGCGGGGACGGGTGACGCGTAGTCGAGCACGAGATCCAGGGCACCCGCCGAGGTCCTGGCATCGAGCAGCTCCGCGGCGAATGCTCGGACGCGCGGCTCGAGCGAATCGACATGGGCCGGCCCGAAGAACCAGTTCACCGCCTTGCGGTACTCGCCGAGCTCCGGCGGGTCCTTCTCGATGAACGAGTTCTGAAACGGAGGGTTTGGGATCATGATGCCCCCGTACTTGGCCTCGAGGAGGGGCTCGTCGTGCCGGGAGGAGAAGGTCACGTCGTCCCGAGCCACCGTCGCGAGAGCCTCGTATCCCGTGACAGCCCAGTAGCCGCCGTGGGCTTCGGTCCAGGCCACGGGACACCGATCTCGCAGCGTCTTGAGCGCTCCCCACGGATCAGCCGCGAACTCCTCGGAGTGGTGGTCGAAGTCGACGACGTGGCGTTCGGACATAGGCCCCCCTCAGCGATGGTGATTCGCAACCGAACCGACGTGCCGTGCCACACTTTACGCAGAGGCAAGTGAGTTGACAAGAAGTAAAATGGCGTACCGGCGACGTGGAGGACCATGGCCAAGAACACGTTGTCGATTCGCGACGAGCAGAAGCAACGAACTCGCCAGCGCCTCCTCGACGCGGCGGCCGAGGTATTCGAGGAACAGGGATTCTTCACTGCGTCAATCGACGCCATCGTGGAGCGCGCGGGTGTCAGCAGGCCAACCTTCTACCAGTACTTCAAGAACAAGACGCAAGCACTCAGCGCGCTCGTGCTCGAGGAGGAGATCGAAGCTGACCTCTACGTGCAGCAGCTGCCCGTGGACGCGAGCAAGCAACAGTTGCGGGCATGGCTCGACGGGCTCCTGGCGCTCTATGAACGATCACAAGCGACGATGCTCGCCTGGACGCAGGCCGAGAGTTTGGACGCCGAGTTCCGGACGATCACCCGCGGCGTCCAGGCTCGTTGGATCGACGAGATCACCTCGCATCTCATCGGCGCGAGGAAAGCGGACCAGCGGTGCCGCACGAGAACGGTTGCGGCTGAGAGCGACGCTCCTCCTCGTGCAACTGGAGCGCTTCACGTACATGTGGTGCGTGCACGGCCTCGACATCGACCGAGACGCGATCGTGACGCAGCTGACTGACTTCTGGTACGTCGGCCTCTTCGCAGACGGAGCGTGACGAGGTCGCGGTCGCGTCGGCTGGCTCACCTTCAGAAGGGCTGTCAGCGGGCTTGGAGCCGGAGAAGGGACTTGAACCCTTGGCCTGCTCATTACGAGTGAGCTGCTCTGCCGTCTGAGCTACTCCGGCGTGGATGCGGGAGTCTACCGACGCGACCCGCCGCCACTCGCAGGGAGGTGCAGGAACAGCCGCTCGATGAGCAGCCCTTCGTTCGGGTTGTGCTCGACGAGGACCTGACGAGCCGCGCGGCACTGCGCCAAGGCTTCCTCGGCAGCTCGGGGCGCAACGTCGAGCCGTGGGCGGTCGAGGTTGATCGACGGGGCCTCGGGCCCGGCCAGGACATCTCGGTACGCCGACTCGAGCGCCACGATGCCCTCGACCAGCGCATCGACGCGCGCGTGCCGGGCCATTCGCTTCTGCTGCTCGTCGAGGCGACGCAGTCGTGCCCCGGACCACACGTTCGGCATGGCCGGCTGCCACCAGCTCGGCCTCGGTCTCTTCGGTCACGCGAGCCTGCTCGGCTTCGATCCCCACGATCGCGTCGCGCACCGCCTGCTCCGCGGCCGCGGCTGCGATCGCCGGCGCCGCCCCGGTTCCGTCGGCCTGCTCGGCGGCAGAGAGGAACGCGCCGCGTACTCCGGCGAGCGGACCGCGCGAACGCGCGCGCCCGGTCGAGGCGCCCCCCACCGAGTCGCGCTGCGAGCGTTGCATCGTCGGGATCGAGGCCGTCGGCCTCGAGCGCGTCGCGGACGACCGAGGTGCCGAGCGACGCGAAGTCGACGCGCTGGCAGCGCGACCGGATCGTCGGGAGCAGTCGGTCCGCGGCCGCGCTCACCAGCACGATGCAGGCACCAGCAGGCGGCTCTTCGAGCGTCTTCAACAGCTTGTTCGCCGCGGTGTCGTTGAGTCGCTCCACGTCGAACACCACAACGACCCGACGCATGGCTTCGACGGGACTGCGCGAGACGTCGGCCACGATGAGTTGCGCGTCCTCCACCCGGATCTGCGTCGCGGGCGGATCGACCTCCATCACGTCGGGGTGAATGCCGCGCAACACGAGGTCGCGGCCCCGCACGTCATCCTCGGGAACCGTGATCGCCGCCGCGAAGCAACGCGCCGCGACCTCGACCCCCGAACCGCGCGGGCCCGACAAGGAGATACGCGTGCACCGGACGCTCCGCGGCGCGCTGCAGGAGCGCGACGAGCGCGAGCCTGCCCCACCACACGGTCCCACATGCTCGGGGCGGGTTCCACCGCGAGGCTCATGCGAAGGCCTTCGCCTCGACCACACGCCAGTACGCGCTCGGCCACGACCTCGGTCGCCGCATCGCCGTCGACGACGACCCAGCCCTGCTCGGCAGCGAGCTCGCGATAGGCCTGGCGCACCACTCGATGGAACGCCGCGCCTTCGGCCTCGATGCGATCACGGCGCGCATCCTGTCGGCGCTCGGCGACCTCGTGATCGACGTCGATGACGACGATCACATCTGGCGTGGTGCCCCCGGTGGCAGCCTCGTTCATCGCCGCCACGACCTCGACGCCGAGGCTGCGTGCGACACCCTGGTAGACGAGCGACGACGGCACATACCGGTCGCACACCACCCACGCGCCGCGGGCGAGAGCCGGCCGCACCACCTCGTCGAGGTGTTGCGCGCGATCAGCCGCCATCAGCAACGCTTCGGTCGTGGGCGCGATCGGATCGCCGCCGTGCAGCAGCTCGCGGCGAACAGTCGCACCCAAGGGCGTCGCCCCCGGCTCGAACGTCTCCACCACCTCGATGCCACGCGCGCGCAACCGCTCCGCCAACGCGGCGACCTGCGTGCTCTTGCCGGTGCCCTCACCACCTTCGATCACGACGAACACGTCAACGCCCCGGATCGGGAACGGCGCTGACCGCACGCCGACGAGGCGCGGTGGATGGCGCGCCACGCGTACCAGCCCGCCGCGCCGGTGATGAGACCGCCGACCCACAGCGTGATGCGCACGCCCGGAAGGTGGTACTGGTACGAGCGGATGCCGATCGAATTGTCGGACCAGACCATCCGGACGCACCAGGCCCAGAAGTCCGCCCACAGCGGCGACAGCGTCAGCGCCACCAAGAGGCAGAGCCGGACCACCGTGTACAGCGTCGCGAAGGTGCGGCCGCGCAGCTCGTCGCTCACCGACTCCTGGAGCACGGTGAAGCCCGTCACGTACGAAGTTCCCGCGCATGCACCGAGGAACACGACGACCAGCGCCGCGGGCGCGAGCGCCGAGAAGGACGCGGCCAGGATCAGACAGAAGCCGACCCCGAGGATGGCCCACGAGAACACCGTCGCTCGGGGCAGTCGCCGCTGCAGCCACAGCAGCGTGATGACCCCGAAGGCCGCGCCGAATCCGAACGACGCCATCAAGAAGCCGAACGCCGACGCGCCACCGCCCAGGACTTCCTTCGCAAAGACAGGTCCCAGCGGGATCATCGCCCCGCAGCCGATGATCCCGACGCCGAGCCCGACGATCACGCCGCGGACGAGCGCCTCGTGACGGATGAACCGCATGCCTTCGCGCACATCGCGGAACGTCTCGGTCCAGTCGAAGCGCCGCCCCGAGGTCGGTCGCGTTCGTCGCAACGGGAGACGCCAGACGATGACCGCGGAAACGAGGAATGTCGCCGCGTCGACGACGAGCGCGAGTGATTCCTGGTCCACCCTGAACGCGTGAACGATATTGAACGTGCCGAGCACGGATGCCAATCCGGCGAGCAACGTGAACGCGAGCGACGCGACCGGGAACGTTCCGAAGGACGCGACCAGCGAGAGCGAGTTCGCCGACGCGAGCTGCTCCGCGTTGACGAGATTGGGGACAGAAGCGGCCTGCGCCGGACCCCAGAGGAGCGTCAGGACCTCGAGTCCGAGCGAGACGAGCACCAGGCCCAGCAGACCGCTCGTGAACGGCAACAGCACGAGCAGTGCCGCGCGTCCGACGTCGCACGCCACCATCACGCGTCGTCGATCGAAGCGGTCGATGATGACGCCCCCGAGCGGAGCGAGGAAGAAGCCGGGGACGACCCGTGTCGTCATCACCAGGCTGACCGCGGCACCCGAGTTGTGCGAGACGCGCGCGGCGATGGCGAGGATCGCGAGGAGCCCGACCCAGTCACCGAGGCTGGAGATCGCCTGCGCGAGCCACAGCCGGAAGAACTCGCGAGAACCGAAGAGGCGCCACGGATCGGGAGGAATGGGGGGCGCCGCGGGATCGGTGGGGATGAACGGCGCCTGCGAGCCGCTCGTCTGGTCGTCGGCCATCCGTGCTCCCCGCCGCGGCCGGTCCGCGGGCGACCGGAACGAGCCTAGGGACACGGCGTCGTGGGGCGTGACCGCCGGCTCACTCGCTCGCCGACTTCGCCGATCGCGTCGTGACCTTCTTGGCGACCTTCTTCGCCGCCTTCTTCACGGTCTTCTTCACGGTCTTCTTCGCTGCCTTCTTGGCGCCTCGCTTCGACGTTGCCGGCGCGCGTGCGGCACGCTCGCGCAACAGCTCGACGGCGTGCTCCGGCGTGAGATCCGACGGCGAGGTACCGCGCGGCAGCGACGCGTTCACGGTTCCGTCGGTCACATACGGCCCGTAACGACCGTCGAGCACCCGAAGCGGCGCGCCGGACTCCGGGTGCGCGCCGAGGTCGGCCAACGGTGGCTTGGCAACGCGGCCGCGTTGTTTGGGCTGCGCAAACAGCGCCTCGGCCTCCTCGAGCGTGACGGTGAAGAGCCGCGTCTCCGAGTCGAGGCTCCGACTGTCGGTGCCCTTGCGCAGGTAGGGACCGAAGCGTCCGTTCTGCGCGGTGATCTCCTGGCCGTCGGCCCCGAAGCCCACGACGCGCGGGAGCGACAAGAGCGCGAGCGCCTCGTCGAGCCCGATGGTGTCAGGATCCATCCCCGAGAGGAGCGAGGCGCGCTTGGGCTTCTCCTTCGAGCCCTCCAGGAGCTCGCCGAGCTGCACGAACGGCCCGAAGCGGCCCGTCAAGACCATCACGGGAAGCCCCGTCTCGGGATCGTCGCCGATCGTCCGGGGCCCTCCGGATCCGCGGCCAGGATCTCGTCGGCGCGCGCCATCGTCAGCTCGTCGGGTGCGACGTCGACGGGGAGCGGCGCCTTCTCGTCGCCCCGCTCGAGGTTCGCCCCGTTGGGCCAGACGCGCACGATGACCTCACGACCATCGGGGTCGACGCCGAGATGTACCGCGTTCACCTCGGCCTTGTCGATCGTGGCGACGTGCTCCTCGGCGACGAGCTCCCGGAGACCCACCTGACCGTTGCCGAAGTAGAAGCTGTGCAGCCACTTCTCGGCCTCGCCTTCGCCGCGGCGATGGCGTCGAGCGCCTCCTCCATGGTCGCGGTGAACTCGTAGTCGATGAGATGGCCGAAGTACCGCTCGAGCAGCTGCACCTTCGCGAACGCGGTCCACGTCGGGACGAGCGCGTTGCCCTTCTTCCAGACGTAATCGCGCTTGTTGACGATCGTGTCGATGACGCTCGCGTATGTCGACGGCCTCCCGATCCCGCGCTCCTCGAGCTCCTTCACGAGGCTCGCCTCGGTGTAACGCGCCGGCGGTTGCGTCGTGTGCTTGACCGGTCGGACGTCGTCGCACGCGACCGCGCCGCCCTCGTCGAGTGGCGGCAGAATCGCCTCGCGGTCTTCGAGCTCCGCGTCGGGATCATCCGCACCCTCGACGTACGCACGGAGATAGCCGGGAAACTCGATCGTGCGACCGGTGGCTTGGAACGCGACCCGGACCCCGGCGGTCGTCGTCGCCTCGAGCCGCAACGACACGCGGCGAATCCGAGCGTCCGCCATCTGGCAGGCCACGGTGCGCTTCCAGATCAAGTCGTACAAACGTCGCTCGTCGGCGTTGTGGAGCTCCTGGCCGAGGTCCTCGACCGTCCGCATGCGGTCGCCGGCCGGACGGATCGCCTCGTGCGCCTCCTGCGCGTTCTTGACCTTGCGGCGGTACTGGCGCGGCTCGCTCGGGAGGTAGTCGGGCCCGTACAAGGCGAGGATCCGCGCCCGGGCAGCTTCGATCGCCTGCCCGGCGAGAGACGTCGAGTCGGTGCGCATGTACGTGATGAGGCCGCGCTCGTAGAGGCCCTGCGCCACGTGCATCGTGCGGGCGGCGCTGAAGCCGAGCTTGCGCCCCGCCTCCTGCTGCAGCGTCGACGTCATGAACGGAGCTTTGGGACGCTCGACCACGGTGCGCGTCTCGAGCGACGTCACCACGAAGTCGCGGCCCGTGAGCCCGTCGGCGAGCCCGGTCGCGGTCTGCTCGTCGAGCAGGGCGACGTCGACCGCGGCGCCGAGCGCCCCCGTCGACGCGTCGAAGTCCTTGCCCGTCGCGACCCGCCGGCCATCGACCGCCACCAGCGTTGCCGGGAAGGCGACGTCGGCGGCGCGGAACAGGCCTTCGAGGTCCCAGTAGTCGGCGGCGCGGAACGCCATCCGCGCCCGCTCGCGGTCAACGACGAGCCGCGTCGCGACACTCTGCACCCGCCCCGCCGACGTTCCGGGTCCGATGCGCCGGAACGCGACGTTCGAGACCTCGTAGCCGACCAGGCGGTCGAGAACGCGGCGCCCCTCCTGGGCTTCGACGAGCTTCATGTCGAGATCCCGCCAGTTGTCGATCGCGTCCGCGATCGCCTGCTGGGTGATCTCGTGGAACACCATCCGCTTGACGGGAACCCGCGGCTTGAGGACCTCGAGCAGATGCCACGAGATCGCCTCGCCCTCGCGGTCCTCGTCGGTCGCCAGGTACAGCTCGCTCGCGTCCTTCAGCGCCGCCTTGAGCTCGGCCACGACGTGGCGCTTGTTCTCCGGGACGACGTACACGGGCGCGAAGTGGTTGTTGACGTCGATGCCGAGGCGCCGAACCTCGGGATCGGTGATGCCCTTCGGGGCCTGCTTGGCGCCGTAGGGCAGGTCGCGGACGTGGCCGATGCTGGCCATGACGACGTAGCGGTCGCGACCGAGGAAGCCCTCGATCGTCTTCGCCTTCGCCTTCGATTCCACGATCACGAGCGGTTTTGCCACGACGTCTCCGTTGTCGGCGTCGGTTCAGTCTTGCCAAAGGGCTGGCAAGCCCGGCGCATCCTGGCGGCGAAGTGCAGCCACCGGGCGGGCCTGGTGTCAAGCCCGACTGCGGGAGCAGCCGTCTATCCTCCCGGCGTGCTTGCACTCAGCCTCAGCCCCAAGGACCTGATCAACTCCCTGAGCCCCTACGGGGAGATCGGCCTGATCCTGATCATCTTCGCCGAGACCGGCCTCCTCATCGGGTTCTTCCTGCCGGGCGACTCCCTGCTCTTCACCGCCGGATTGCTCGCCCAGCAGGGCAAGCTCAACCTCGCCGCCGTCCTCGCGGGCTGCTTCGTTGCCGCCGTCGCCGGCGACCAGGTCGGCTACACGATCGGCCAGCGCCTCGGACCGAGGATCTTCCGGCGCGAGGACTCGCGCCTCTTCAAGCGTCAGTACGTCGAGCGGACCAAGGAGTTCTTCGAGAAGCACGGGCCGAAGACCATCCTCCTGGCCCGATTCGTGCCCGTGGTCCGCACGTTCGCGCCGGTGCTCGCGGGAGTGGGCGAGATGCCCCGGCGCACCTTCCTCTCGTTCAACGTCATCGGCGCGCTCCTCTGGGCGATCGGCGTCACGATGGCGGGCTACGTGCTCGCCGACGCGATCGGCGAGCACGTCGACACGTACCTGCTGCCGGTCGTGGCCGTGATCGTCATCGTCTCGGTGATCCCGCCCTTCCTCGAATGGCGCAAGCAGCGCGCCGCCGGCGCGGCCGCTTCCCCGTCACCGGCCGAAGCGCTCGCCGAGGTCGCGGAGCTCCACGAGCTCCTCGACGAGGAGTAGAGGCCACCCACCCGCTAGACCGGCGCCGGCGCTGGGCTCTCCTGCGCCGCCGGCGCGGACGCGCCGCCGAAGGTGCTCGCGGTCTTGCGCTTGGAGAACGCGATGGCCCCGACGAGCACGATCAGCGCGGCGCCCGCGATCGCGAGCCGCGCGCCGTCGTTGTCGCGCAGGCTGATCACCGCCGGCAGGATCAGCAGCGACACGAGGTTCATGACCTTGATCAGCGGGTTCAGCGCGGGCCCCGCGGTGTCCTTGAACGGATCGCCCACGGTGTCGCCGATGACGGCGGCCTTGTGTGCCTCGGAGCCCTTGCCGCCCTCGTGTCCGTCTTCGATGAACTTCTTCGCGTTGTCCCACGCGCCGCCGGAGTTGCTCAAGAAGTTCGCCATGAGCTGCCCGGTGAGGATCACGCCGGCGAGGAAGGCGCCGAGCGCGAAGTAGTTGATGCCGAACCCGATGATGACGGGCGTGAGCACCGCGAGCAACGCCGGCGTCGCGAGCTCGCGCAACGAGGCGGCGGTGCAGATGTCGATGACCGGGCCGTAATCGGGCTTCTTGGTCCCGGCCATGATCTTGCCGTCGGCGAACTGGTTGCGCACCTCTTGCACGACGACGCCGGCGGTCCGGCCGACGGCGCGGATCGCGAGCGCGCTGAACAGGAACGCGATCGACCCACCGATGAGCAGACCGATGAAGGTCTTCGGCTCGGCGACGTTGATCTGCGATGCCGCGGCCTTGAACAGCGCGGAGCCCTCCAGCGCCTTGCCGTTCGCCTTGAGCCCGAGCTCGTTGCCGATCGTCTCGATGAACGAGGCGAAGAGCGCGACCGCCGCGATGACCGCCGAGCCGATCGCGAAGCCCTTCGTCACCGCCTTGGTGGTGTTGCCCACCGCGTCGAGGCTCACCATGATCCGCTGCGGCTCACCCTCGAACTCGCCCGACATCTCGGCGATGCCGGCCGCGTTGTCGGCCACCGGGCCGAACGTGTCCTCCGACACGACGACGCCGGTGGTCGCCAGCATGCCCATGCCCGTCAGGGCAACCAGGTAGAAGGTGAACTGGATGTTGTTCCCACCCATGGCGATCGCAACCCCCAGCGCCGAGCCGACGGCGACGATCGCGTAGACGCTCGACTCCAGACCGGAGCTGATGCCCGAGAGGACGACCGTCGCGGGGCCCGTCCGCGCCGCTTGCGCGATCTCCTGGACCGGCGACGTCTCCGTCGACGTGAAGAACTCCGTGAGGCGGCTCAGCACCTGCGCCAACACGAGACCGGAAACGACGGCACCGAAGCACTTCCACCCGGCGCTGAACTGGTCGTTGCCGACATACCCGAGCGCCACCGCGGCGGTGCCGATCACCGTGAGGATCCCGGCGGTGAGGAAGCCGCGGTTGATCGGCGCCATCGCCGACTTGTCCTGGTCGGTCGCGCGCACGGCGAACACGCCGACGATCGAGGCGAGCACACCGATGGCACGGGCGGCGAGCGGGAACACGAGCCCCAACGCGGGGTTCATCCCGATGGAGCGGAACGCCGCGACACCCAGGATGATCGACGCGACGAGCGTGACCTCGTAGCTCTCGAACAGGTCGGCGGCCATACCAGCGCAGTCACCGACGTTGTCGCCCACGTTGTCGGCGATCGTCGCGGGGTTGCGCGGGTCGTCCTCCGGAATCCCTGCCTCGACCTTGCCCACGAGGTCGGCGCCGACGTCGGCCGCTTTGGTGAAGATGCCACCACCCACACGCAGGAACAGGGCGAGGAGCGAGCCACCGAATCCGAAGCCGACGAGCATCGCCGACGCCGTGTTCTGGAACACCATGATGATGACGGTCGCGCCGAGCAGCCCGAGGCCGACGGTGAACATGCCCGCGACACCACCGGTGCGGAACGCGACCTTCAACGCAGCCGGGAGCGACCCGTTCCGCGCCGCAGCCGCGGTCCGCACGTTGCCGCGCACCGCGAGCCCCATGCCGATGAACCCCGTGAGACCCGACATCAGACAGCCGCCGACGAACGCAAGCGTGCGGAAGACACCCGAGGCCACGAAGCTCAGGCCGACATGCGTACCGGGTTTGTACACCGACGTCGCCGTCGCAAAGACGATCCCCGCAAGCGGGATGAGGATGAGCGCGATCGTCTTGAACTGGCGCCGCAGGTACGCCATCGCACCCTCTTGGATCGCCGACGCGATCTCGATCATCGTGGGCGTGCCCTGGTCACTCGCCAACACACCACGGACGAGCACGAAGCCCACGGCGATGGCGAGCAGCGCGGTGACCCCGGAGAACACCAACCAGAACCACTCACCGCCACCGAGACGGAAGACCTGGTAGCCCCCCTCCGCTGCCAAGCTGATCATGGACGCTGTGACTCCTTCGTTCTGTACCGCACCCGGGATCGCCGGGTCGCGGACACTCGTTCACGGTGACGGGCTCGCACGCTGCGCCCCGGGATCACTGGGGCACGGGCGCAAACGACCCGCCGCGGGCGGGCGGGGCTGCGCCTGAATGTGGCGAGGGAACGCTAGGGGGGCGATCCTCCCTGAGTCCAATCACCTACTGCACTGCGCCGCTCGCTGCGGGCCGGGATACCCGGCCCGCGGGCGCTCACGAACGCTGTGCGCCGCTCGCTGCGGGCCGGGATACCCGGCCCGCGGGCGCTCACGAACGCTGCGGCTCCAGGTGGTACGGAACCGAGGTCACGACGGTGCCCTTGCGGAAGAGCAACCGGCCCTTCAGGATCAGCGCGCTCTGGTTGTGGAGCACGTTGCCCCACCAGTGCGGCACGACGAACTCCGGCACCACGACGGTGACGATGTCGTTCTCCCATCGGGAATCGACCTCGTCGACGTAACGCATGACCGGCCGGGTCAGCTCCCGGTACGGGGAGTACACGATCTCGAGCGCAACGTCGATGTCGAAGCGCTCCCACTGCTCCTCGACCTTGGTCTGCTCCTGGTCGTCCGAGACGACGCAGACCGCCACGAGGTGGTTGGGTGCTAGCGACTTCGCGTACGCAAGCGCCTCGAGGACGCCGCGGTGCACGCCACTGACCAGCACGACGACGGTGTGGTTCATCCGGCGCGGCCGGTAGTCGGGCGTGACGCGGAGGCCCTCCGCGACGCTCACGTAGTGGCGGTGGATCAGCTTGAACGTCACCACGATCACGGGGATGACCGCGAGGGGTACCCATGCCCCGCTCGTGAACTTCGTCCCTCCCACGATGAAGAGCACCACCAGGGTGGCCACCGAGCCGACCCCGTTGATGATCATGTTGCGCCGCCACCCGCGCTCCTGCTCCTTCTGATGGTGGCGGACCATGCCTGCTTGCGACAGCGTGAACGAGGTGAAGACACCCACCGCGTAGAGCGGGATGAGAGCGTTGGTGACGCCTCCGAAGGCCACGATGAGCGCGCCGGCAGCCATCGCGAGGACGAGCACCCCGTTCGAGAACACCAGGCGGTCCCCGCGGTTTGCCAGCTGGCGAGGGAGGTATCCGTCACGGGCGATGATCGACGAGAGGCGCGGGAAGTCGGCGTACGCGGTGTTCGCCGCGAGCGTGAGAATGCCGGCGGTCGCAAGCTGGAGCACCCAGAACAGCACGGTGCCGTTGCCGAACACCGCGGCGCCCAGCTGGGACATCACGGTCTTCTCGTGACTCGGGTACGGCCCGAGCTTGTGCGCGAGGACGTTGATCCCGAGGAACATGCTTCCAAGGATGAGACCCATCCAGACGAGCGTGGTCGCCGCGTTCTTCGACTCGGGGCGACTGAACGCGGGGACGCCGTTCGAGATGGCCTCGACGCCCGTGAGCGCGACGGCGCCAGATGAGAAACCCTTCAACAACAGGAACAGGCCGAGCGAGCCGCCGGTGAGCGCGCCTTCGAACGCGTGGCGATCGACATGGATCCGGTGCACGTCGTGCAACACGAAGGCACGCAGCAGGCCGTACCCGACGAGCGCGACCAGGATGAAGATGTAGATGTACGTCGGCACCGCGAACAGGCGGCCCGACTCCTTGATCCCACGCAAGTTGGCGAGGCTGATGAAGACGATCAGCGCGATGCCGAGCAACACCCGGTGCCGCTCGAGGCCATGGAACTCCGGGATCGACACGATCGCGGCAACGCCCGCCGAGATCGACACCGCAACTGTGAGGATGTAGTCGACGAGCAACGACGCGCCGGCGATCAGCGACGGTGTCTCACCGAGGTTCTCGCGACTCACGACGTAGCTGCCCCCGCCGCTCGGGTACGCGAAGATCGTCTGGCGGTAGGACGCGATCACGATCGCGAGCAGGGCCGCGACGGCGATACCGATCGGGATCAGCTTGCCGAGGCCGACCGCCAAGCTGGACCCACCGACTGCGATGACGAAGAGGATCTCCTCGGTCGCGTACGCGGTCGACGAGATGGCGTCCGACGAGAAGACCGCGAGACCGATCGTCTTGGGAATACGCTGGTGCTCCATCTCGGTCGTCGCGAGTGGACGACCGACGAGCACGCGCTTGACCAGTGCCACTGGCGCGGCCTCCATCCGGCTGGGAAACCGTGTCAGCATGCCATCTCGGCCGAGCCGCGCCCGGATGGCGATTCGAGACGGCGTCGCGCGCCACGTAGCATCAGGCGCTCCAGGAGGTGCCCGTGCACATCGTCGTCGTCGGCTGCGGCCGGGTGGGAAGCGAGCTTGCGGGCAACCTCGAGCGGTTGGGTCACAGCGTCTCGATCATCGACAAGAACCCGTCAGCCTTCCGCCGTCTCCCCGAGTCGTTCACCGGGCAGCGGATCGTGGGCTTCGGCTTCGATCGCGACGACCTGATCGAGGCGGGCATCGAGCAGGCGGGGGCGGTCGCGGCCGTGACCAGCGGCGACAACTCCAACATCCTCAGCGCGCGCATCGCACGCGAGAACTTCGGGATCGAGCGGGTGGCCGCGCGCATCTACGACCCCCGCCGTGCCGTGATCTACCAGCGGCTCGGCATCCCGACCGTGGCGACCGTCTCGTGGACCACCGACCAGGTCCTGCGGCGCCTCCTCCCCACCGACGAGCAGCCCCACGAGTGGCTCGACCCGAGCGGCAAGGTCTGCCTGATCGACCTCCCCCTGCCCGCCGGTTGGGCTGGTCGGAAGCTCTCGCCGCTCAGCGAGCCCGGGATGTTCTGGCTGGTCGCCATCACGAGGCTCGGCACCGCGCAGGTGACCCGACCCGACGCGATCGGTCAGGAGGGCGACATCCTGCACTTCGCGGCCGACGTGAGCGCGCTCGACACCGTGCGTACCCGCCTCGCCAACGCCGGGGAGCACCACTGATGCGCGTCGCGATCGCGGGCGCGGGGAACGTCGGCCTGTTCATCGCCAACGACCTGAGCGGTGCCGGGCACGACGTGTTGCTCCTCGAGCAGAGCGAATCCGTACGCCAGCGCGCGTCGGCCGATGCTGCGGCCGGAGTGTCGTGGCACATCGGCGACGCGTGCGAGGTCTCCTCGTTGCGCGCGGCAGGCCTCGAGAGCTGCGACGTCGTCGTCGCGGCCACGGGCGACGACGAGGACAACCTCGTCATCTCCCTGCTGGCCAAGCAGGAATTCGCGGTGCCGCGGGTCATCGCTCGTGTGAACCACCCGAAGAACGAGTGGCTCTTCAACGAGAACTGGGGCGTCGACCTGTCGGTCTCGACGCCACACCTCATCACCGCGCTCGTGGAAGAAGCCGTGACCGTCGGTCGACTCGTGCGGATCCTGCAATTCGAGGGTGGCCGCGCCCGACTCGTCGAGGTCACGCTCGCACCGGACGCCCCGGTCGTCGATCGCAGCGTTGCGCGAGATCGACATTCCGCGCGACGTGACCGTGGTGGCGATCGTGCGGGACGAGCACGTCGTGATGCCCCGCGGCGACACCGTCTTCGAGGCCGGCGACGAGGTCGTCGCGATGGTCACGCCCGAGGCGGAGGATGACGTCCGCCGGATCCTCACCGGCGGCTGACCGCCGCGCGGCGCCGCGCTCAGGCCAGCAGCTCGTATTCGGGGTTGAACAGCAGGATCCGGCTCCCGTCGTGCGCCGCGACTCCGGCGAGGCGGACCTTGCGCCCCGGGGACAACCCCGCAATCTTGCGTCGCCCGAGGAACACGCCGACCACGGATCCGCGACCGTCGTGCACCGTCACCTCCAACGCCGGCGCGCCGGCACGCGGGACGATGGTGACGGAACGGACCTCTCCGCCAACGTTGACCTTCGTCCGCGTTTCGATCGAATCGATCGGGGTCGAGCGCGTTGCGGTCGCAGTACGCGGTGAGCTTCTCACGGTCGGATTCCTCGACCGTCTTCGTCAAGCGGTCGACGAGCTTCTTGAGCACCGGGCAATCTTAGGGAGCGTTGCCAGGATCGTGGGTGGGCGACCTATCCTCCAGCGTCATGCCGGTGTTCTCGCTTCGGCCCGCGCGCGCGCACCACACGCCTCGCCCTCGAGCAGTGCCGGCTGCGTGCGCCACCGTCGCCGTGGTCGTCTGCCTCGCCGTGACCAGCATCGGCGTTGCCGACGCCGCCGCCGCGCACAAGCACAGCAAGAAGAAGACCACGACGACGGTCGCGCTGCAGCTCGGGTCCAACACGGCGACCGGGCCGGGGCCGGCGAAGTCGATCCCCACCGATCAGGCACAGCAGATCCATGACCTCGTGGTGCAGTACGTGCAGACCGCCTCGGTTGATCCCATCCAGGGTGGCAAGCCGGCGGGCGACCTGAGCGCCGTGTTCTCATCCGGTCTGATGCCACGCGTGGCGGGCCCCGATCGGGCCGTGCTCGTGGACGAGGGCCTGGCGAAGGTGAAAGGGAAGGTGACGGCCACGGGCGGGCCGATCGACCTCGTCGGCCTCGACGATCCGAACGGCGCGATCGTCGTGGCGACCGCGTCGATCGACGTGAAGGTCGTCGCCAAGACCAAGACCAAAGCCAAAGCCAAGACCAAGACCAAAGCCAAGACCAAGACCAAAACCAAGACCAAAGCCAAGACCGCGCCACTGAGCGTGGAACGAACGGGTCAACTCGTGCTCGAGCCGACCGGCACCGGGGCGTGGCTGGTGACCGGCTACGACCTCAGCGTGACCCGGGGCGGTGGCAGCGTCGATGCGACCACCACGACGAGCACGACGAAGGCGACGACCCGGTGACGCGGCGCCACCCGCTCCTGCGCCTCGCGCTCGTGCCCGTCGTCGCGGGCGCGGTCGTCGCGGCGTCGCTCACCGCGGCGTGGATCGCGATCGGTCGCCCGACGCTCGCGTCGGGCGCGGTCTGGCTCCAAGTCGTGAAGACCGGCGAAGTCCACGCCCAGAGCAGCACGCCGGGGCAGCCCTTCTTCTTCCTCATCGTCGGCAACGACGGCAGCACCGAGCGAGGTCGGGATCTCGGTCTCGGCGATGCGCTCCATCTCGTCGGCGTGAACCCGGCGACGAACCAGGCCACGTTCCTCAACATCCCCCGCGACACCGAAGGCCCGAACGGCGGCAAGATCAACGCCTACAACTCGACCGAGGGGCTGCGCGCACAGGCGAATGCGGTCAGATCCGTGGTCGGCGTCAACGTGCAATACGCCATCACCACCAACTTCGACGGCTTCGGCGCGCTCGTCGACGGCATGGGCGGCATCGACATCAACGTGCCGACCGCGATGCAAGACCCCGATTCGGGCGCGGACTTCAACGCCGGCCCGCAACACATGAACGGCGATCAGGCGCTGGCATTCTCGCGAGACCGCAAGAGCTTCGCGACGGGCGACATCCAGCGCACACAGAACCAGGGTCTCCTGATCCTCGCCACGCTCGCGACCTTCCGCACGAAGAAGCCGGGCGCGGCCGACACGCTCAAGCTGGTCGCGCTCCTCGCCCAGCACGTGCAGCTCGACGGCATCGGCATGGCTGACCTCTTCCACCTCGGCCGCCTGGCACTCGGGATCGACCCGGCCAGCATCAAGAACGTCACGATCCCGGTTGCCAACGCCGGTGGCACCAACCTCGCACCCACCGCCGACCGCGCGGTCGCTGTTCGCCGACTTCGCGGACGACGCCATCCTCCAGAGTCACTGAGATCCGCGCTCCCGCTCTCGGCGCTCAGCTCACGAGCAGTCGGGGCCGAGCAGCGCGCATTCGAAGTGGACCTCGGCCGCGCGCGCCCGCGGGCCGGGCCGACGATGCCGGCGAGCAACGGCACGTCGATCTCGACGACAACTTCGGCGGCATCACCCTCGCACTGACACGAGACGAGGCGCGCGCCGTTGCGACCTGCGGTCGTCCCTGCCGCGGCCGCGGCTGCCGCCGCCCCCTTTCCCAGGGCCAGCGCATCCGCCGCCGCCAGCGCCGCAGCATCGGCCGCCGTGTCGGCACGGGCGCGCGCGACGACCGCAGTCCCGAGTCGCGCCGCCCCGACCGACAGCGCCAGCCCGGCCACGAGCACGCCGAGCATCACCACCGTCGCGGAACCGCGTGCGGACGTCCCGCCCCGCGCGGTCACCGCTCGACCCTCATCACCGCGGTGGAACGCAGCACCGGATCGGGAACCGAGCGCGCCGATGAGAGGGAGATCGGTGACCGACCGACGGCTCACGGTCACGGAGATCTCGCTGCCGACGTCGTGCCGCGGGCTGATCGAGACGTCGGCGCCGGGAACCGTGCGCCACGCGATCCGAACGACGTGCTGCGCGTCCGGGTCGACACTGGCGACACGCACCGCAACCCGCGCCGCGTGCGTGACCGCGAGCCAGTCGCGCATCACCAGACCGATCTGCACGATGGCAAGCGCCGCCATCATCAGCAACGGGAGCACGAACGCGAATTCCGCGGTCGCCTGCCCCCGGACGCTCGAGGATCGCGCGGTCCTCCCGCCGCGCGGGCGGGAGGACCGACGACCTGCACTCACGTCGGGATGACCCGTTCGATCACGCTGTCGAACAAGCGCGAGATCGCGTGACTGCCGCGCGCCCAGTTCAGCAACAGCGTCGCCGGCGCGACCGCGCCGAGGATGACGAGCGCATACTCCGCCGTCGCCTGACCGGCCTCCGCCGACGATCTCGCACGCAGCCACCAGCGGACGAGCAACCGTGACACCATCCGAACACCTCCGAAAGTCGCCGCGGGACGGGGAAGTCCGGGGGTCGCTACGCGTGACCGAGACCGGCCGCCACGCCGGGCACCACCGTGAGGAGCACGAAGGCGGGGAGCACGAAGAACACCAGCGGGAAGAGCAGACGCACCGGAATCCGCCAGCGCGTCCTCCTCGGCGGCCCGCCGCGTGTCCCCGCGCAGCTCGTCGGCATGGCGCAGGAGCACGGGTCCGAGCGGGCTTCCGGTCCGGATCGACGTCACCACGGCATCGGCGATCGGACGGAGCACCGGCTGACGCCGTCCGAGATCGTCGAGCGCATCGGAGAGCCCCGCGCCCAGGTCGACCGCGTGTAGCACCTCTCCCAGATGCACGGCGATCGCGGGCGGCGCCCAACGCGCTGCGTGTAGGAGCGCGACGTGGGGACTGCAGCCGGCACTCACCGCGATGCCCACGACGTCGAGCGCGAGCGGGAGCTCACCTCGCAGTCGACCGTCGCGACGTTGCGCGCCACGCCACGCGATCAGACTCGTGGCGAACGACATCGGGAGCACACGATCGAGACGCGCCGCGATCGCCGAGACGACAGCGCGGCGGCGAGCAACGACGTTGCCGCGGTCTGGAGGCGTGGCGGCGAGGGTGGCGACTCTGCTGCCGCGCCTCTCCGCCGCGCCGCTCGGCCGAGCACGGGCACACACGCGAGCGCGCCCCACCCAAGCCCCAACGCGAAGGGCATCAGCGACCGTGGCACCGTCATGCGACCGGCTCCGAGGCGACGATCCGCCGGATCCACCATGCTCCGGCCGCCTCGAGCGCGAGACCGCCGACCAGGCACGCTCGCCCCACGGATCCGTGGACGAGCAGCGCACCGGATGCGGGGTCGAGCATCGTGCTGAAGGCCAGGAAGCCGACCGGAGCGGCGCCGACCACGACCGCCGAGAGACGCCCCTGGGCCGACAGCGCACGCCCCTCGGCCCGCAGCTCGACGCGCTGTCGGAGCGACGACGCGAGACCCTCGATCGCCGCCGTCGCGCGGCCTCCGAGCGTGACCGCCACGGTGAGGGCACCCGCTGCGGCACGCGCGTCGGCGCGATCGCGATCGGCCGACCAGGCCGCCAGCGCATCGGGCAGGCCGAGGCCGAGCTGCAACCGCTCGCGGATCGCGGCGACATCCGCCGCGACGGGGCCATCGCTGTGGGCCGCCGTCGTGAGCGCCGTCGAGACCGTGGCACCACCGCGCAGCTCTGCCGCCACCCGGTCGAGCAACTGGGGCAGCTCGACCTCGAACCGGCGGTCCCGACGGTGGCGACCGCAGCGCAGGCCGACGGGGCCAGCGGCCGCGGCGGCGATCACCACTCCCGGCGCAAGCCCGGGCATGAAGGCGAGAGCGGCGATCGTCGCGCTCGCGACGCCGAGCACAGCTGTCTGCGCCGCGCGCTCCGGCTCGATCGGAACGTCGGCCGCCGCCAGCGCTCGGGCGAGGGGTTGGCGGACCACCCGCGGCAACCGCGCCCGTCCGCCACGCCGGAGTTGGCGGACCCGAGCGGCGACCAGACCACGGCGCGCCGCACACGCAGCCGCGATCGCGACGCCGAATCCCACGAGGCCGACAAGGATCGTGCTCACCGGAGCCACTCGTTGCGACGGGGTACGGCGTCGAGTCGACGGCACGGCCGCGCGGGGGCAGCACACGGGACGAGCGCTCCGTGTTCGCGTGCGCACAACACACGCACGCCACGCCCGTAGGGCTCAGCGACCTCGCGGACGACGCGCCCTCCTGCGTCCGCTCGCGCGACGTGGACGACGAGGTCGACGGCAGCACCGATCTGTTGGCGGACGGCTTGGACGGGCAGCCCCGACCCGGCCAACAGCACCAGGGTCTCGAGCCGCACGAGCGCTTCCGCGGCCCCGTTCGCATGGATGGTCGACATCGACCCGTCGTGACCCGTGTTGAGCGCCTGCACCATGTCGAGCGCCTCCGCACCGCGGACCTCACCGACGACGATGCGATCCGGCCGCATGCGCAACGCGGCGCGGACGAGACTCCGTACCGACACCTCACCGGCACCTTCTGCGTTCGAGGGCCGCGCTTCGAGACGGACGACGTGCGGCTGCGAGAGCCGCAGCTCCGCCGTCTCCTCGATGGTGACCACCCGTTCGCTGCGGTCGATCGCGGTCGAGAGCGTCCCGAGAAGGGTCGTCTTCCCCGCGCCGGTGCCGCCGGAGACCAGGACGTTCCCCCCGGACGCGACGACCCATCGCAGGTACTCGGCAGGTCCGTCGTGGACACCGAAGTCCTCCAACGACAACGCGCGGGCGACGAAGCGTCGGATCGTGACACACGGACCGTCGATCGCGAGCGGCGGCAGCATCGCGTGCAGTCGCGAACCGTCGGCCAAGCGCGCGTCGACCATCGGCGAGGCGTGGTCGAGGCGCAAGCCGAGGGGAGCGAGGATGCGATCGACGATCCGCACGATCCCAGCCGCGTCGAGGTCGAGCGCGATCGGATGCAAGCGCCCCGCTCGCTCGACGTACGCGACCCCTGGCGCGTTGATCATGACCTCGGTGATCCCCGGATCGGCGAGCAGGGGCTCGAGGGGACCGAGGCCCGAGACGTCGGCGACGAGATCGGCGAGGACGGCGTCGAAGCGCGCCGGAGCGAGCAGCGGCGCCTCGTCGCGGAGGAGGGCACCGAGACGCGAGCGCAGGCCGGACGGCGCCGACAGGTCGAGTGGCGCACCGAGAGACTCGCTGACCAGCCGGCCGTGGACCCGGCGCCGCAGGGCGCGATCGTGGTCTTCGACGGGCGTGGCGCTGCTCACGCCACCGCCCGCCCGCGCTCGGGCAAGAGACCCAGTCGGGAGAGCAGCAGCGTGGCGCTGCGGGCGAGCGTCTCCGGCATCCGCGTCGCGAGCACGCCGGCGTCGACGGCGTGCGCGACCGGTTCGCGCACATGTACCTGCGCGAGGACGGGCACGTCGAGCACTTCGCCCACATCGCGGGCGTTGAGACCGCGGCCCGACTCCTGGAGCAGCACCACGCCGGTGGCCCGCGCCAGGGTGGGGGCGCGCAGCGTCCGCCGGAGCGCGAGGTAGCAGGAGCGCAGGACGGCCACGGAGCAGTCGGCCACCTCGACGACCGCGCGCGGCCGGGTCGCTGGCGCGGCCGCAATCGATCAACGTCGGTGCGGGATGGTCACGCAGAGCCACTGCGAGCGCCGCACCGGCGTCCGCTTCGGGAACCGGAGCGGTGACACGCGGCGTCCCACCACGCGGCAGGAGCGTCAGTCCGGGGACGACCTCGACGGCGAACCGATCGAGCGCCTCGGTCGGGGCGGAGGAGCCGGCGGCGATCCAGTCGGCCAGCCCCGGGGTCGGTTCGCCGGCCAGGCCCAGGATCGCGGGCTGGTCGCCGTCGAGGTCGGCGAGGCGGGCGCCGATCGACGGGACGCCCTCACGGGCGAGCACCGATGCGCAGGCGGCGGCGAGCACCGACGTGCCCGATCCACCCTTGGACGACCAGAACGCAACGAGCATGGGGACTCTCCTCCGAGCGGGGGCGCGCCTCGACGCGCACGAGCTGACGGAGAAGAGGGGAGCATCGGCCAGGCCTCACGGCCCGGCCGACTCGTGGCCCGGGCCGGGCCCGGGTTCGTCGCTAGGCCTCGCGAACCTTCTTGGCGACGGCAATGCCGATGGCAGCGAGGATGAGCAGGATCAGCAGCTTCTTCATCGCGGACTCCTCAGGTCGACCGACTCGCCGAGATGGTAGCGGGCAGGGACGACACGGAACAGGTGCCTCGCCGCGGACTCGAACTAGCCGAGGCCGCGAGCGTCCTGCTTGAGCGCAGTGTCGATGCACAGCGCCGCGGTGACCACGATGCTGCGGAGCGGCTCCGCGACCGAGGAGCCGATCTCGACCACGTAGTTGTCGGCGGTGGTGAAGGCCGACTTCAGGAGTCCACCGAACGTCTTCGTGATCCGCGCGACCTGCGTGCCGTTGGCATCCTTGACGTGGAAGTCCCACGCCCGCCAGTTCTCCGCGTTGAGCGAGCCGACCTGCTCGGCCGCCGGCCTCGAGCGTGAACTTGATCTTGCCGAACACGTTGTTCTGCTTGACCATGCCGAGCTCGGTGCCGTCGGGGCGTGCGACCACGAAGCTCGACTTCACGATCTTGCGCGGTCGTGTGAGTCGCGATCACAGGCTGCTCGTCGGCGTCGCGGATCTCGTAGCGTGTGCGTCATGAACTGATCGAGGCTGCTCACGAAGCGGGCGATCTTCTTCGACCGCGCTCTGCCCCACCTCGGCGACGGAGCCGATGCGGTTGCCGTCCTGGTCGAAGACCGAGTACTCGTTGGTGAGCTCGATGATCTTCGGCTTCTGGTTCACCACGAGCATCGGGCTCGGTGAACAGCGTGCCACCGCCGCCTTCGCGCCGCTCGCCGAGCGACGCTTGGCGCGCGATCTGGTCCTGGACCTTCTCCGCTTCGCTGTCGCCCTTCGGCGCGTGCCACTTCGACATCCGCGAGCCGCTCTCGCTGTCGTCGTCGCTCATGGCTCCTGCCGTTGCTTCGTCAGACCGCGAGCAGGTCGCGGGCGCCGGTGTCGGCGGAGGGATGGCGCAGCTTCGACATCGCGCGTGCTTCGATCTGGCGGATCCGCTCACGCGTGAGATTGAAGTACTCGCCCACTTCCTCGAGCGTGCGGGGCTCGCCCCGATCGAGCCCGAAGCGCAACGCCAGGATCTGACGCTCGCGCTCGTCGAGGGGAGCAAGCAGCTTGTCGATCTCTTCGGGCAGCAACGCCGTCGCGGCGACCTCGAACGGCGACTCGGCCGAGCGGTCCTCCACGATGTCGCCCAGCTCCGCGTCGCCGTCCTCGCGCAGCGGCTCGGACAGTGACAGCGGCTCCGCTGCGAACCGAAGCGCCTCGGTGACCTTGTCCTCGGGCATCTCGACCTCGATCGAGAGCTCCGAGAGCGTCGCGGGCCGACCGAGCTTGAGCTCCAGCCGTGAGCGTGCCTTCTGCAACCGGGCCAGCGTGTCGCCGGCGTGGACGGGCAGACGGATCGTGCGGCCCGTGTTGGCAATACCACGGGTGATCGCCTGGCGGATCCACCAGGTCGCATACGTCGAGAACTTGAAGCCCTTGCGCCAGTCGAACTTCTCGACGGCGTGCATCAGCCCGAGGTTGCCCTCCTGGATCAGGTCGAGGAGCGGCAGGCCCGACGCCTGATACTTCTTGGCGATCGACACCACGAGGCGGAGGTTGGACTGCACGAAGGTGCGCTGCGCGTCGTCGCCGTCGCGCGCCACCCGGCGCAACTCGCGCTTCTTGGCCGGGGTGAGGGCCTTCGCGCCCTCGAGCAGCTCGACACGCGCCGCGTTGCCCTGCTCGATGTGCTGGGCGAGGCGGACCTCGTCGTCCTTCGTGAGCAGCGGGTACTGCCCGATGTCGGTCAGATAGAGCCGAACGAGATCTTCCTCGTCCCGGTCGACACGCTCCTTCGCCACGCAGCGACCCTTCTCGTCAATCGATCTCAGTCGTTGGGACGGGCCAACCCGAGGTCTGAGACCAGCTGGAAAGGGCCCGGAATCCCTGGAACAGGATCGAGATGCGTGCGCCTGTCGGGCTCACCATACCTGCGGAGTCAAGCAAGGCTGCCAAGGCGCCCCGACTCGCCACGGAGCGCCTCGATCTGCCCGCGAGCGGCCCGCAGATCGTCGAGGACGCGCTCGAGCACGCGCCGCACCGGGCCGTCGGACTCCCACGCGGCCTCCTGCGACCATCGCTCGTGTGCGGACACCAAACCCTCGAGCACGACCCCGTAGCGCGCGAGGCGGTCTCGGGACGACGGGCCCGCGCCGGCGAGCCCGTGCACCAGCGCGTCGAGATCCGTCGGAGCCGGGGCGCCGAGGTCGACGGCGTGGAGCACGGGGACGATCCGGTCCCATTGGTCCGCGTGGTCCGCGTGCAGGCGGGCGAACCGGGCAAGTGCGACCTTCGGAGCCGGCTCGGGCATCGTACGGACCCATCCCCCGGTGGTCGTGAAGAGCGCTCGCTCGTGGTCGCGTGCGCGGACGACCCGTCGACCCGAATCGACCACGGAGATCATCCGGACCACCAGTTCGTGATCGGGAGTCGCCGGTCCTTGCCGAACGCCTTCGGCGACACCCGCACCCCCGGCGGCGCCTGCCGCCGCTTGTACTCGTTGCGGTCGACGAGCCGGCCGACCCGCCGGACGGTGTCGGCGTCGAAGCCCGCGGCGACGAGCTCGCCCAGGGAGAGGTCCCGCTCCACGTAGCCCTCGACGATCGGGTCGAGGACGGCATAGTCGGGAAGCGAATCGGAGTCGCGCTGATCGGGGCGCAGCTCCGCGCTCGGGGGCTTCTCGATCACGGACTCGGGGATCGGTGGGCTTCCCGCGCGTTCGTTCCGCCGCGCGCAGAGCGCGTACACGAGCATCTTCGGCACGTCCTTGATCACCGCGAAGCCACCCGCCATGTCGCCACACAGCGTCGTGTAGCCGGTGGCCATCTCGCTCTTGTTCCCGGTGGTGAGCACGAGCCAGCCGAACTGGTTCGACAGGGTCAGCAGGATCGTGCCCCGGACGCGCGCCTGCAGGTTCTCGACCGCGAGCCCCGACTCGGTCGCGATCTCGCCGGCGAGCATCGACAGGAATGCTCGGTGCGCGGGCTCGATCGGCACGGAGAGGGCGCGGATCCCGAGGTTGCGCGCGAGGACCTCCGCGTCGGTGACACTTCCCTCGCTCGAGAACCGTGACGGCATGAGGACGCCGACCACATGTTCCGCGCCGAGCGCGTCCGCAGCAATGGTCGCGACGAGCGCGGAGTCGATGCCGCCCGACAGGCCGAGGACGACGTCGGTGAAGCCGTTCTTGCGCACGTAGTCGCGGGTCCCGAGGACGAGCGCTTCGTAGACCTCCTCGACCGGACCGAGCACCGGCTCGACACGGGCAGCGACGTCGTCACGCGAGAGGTGGATGTCGCTGAGACGCACCTCACGGATTCCCGTGCCACGCGCGACTCGCCGCACGACGTCGACATCGACCACGAGGAGGTCTTCGGCGAACTGTCGCGCCCGCGCGACGACCCGGCCTTCGGCGTCGACGAGCATCGACGCGCCGTCGAACACGAGCTCGTCCTGGCCGCCGACCAGGTTGACGTACAGGATCGGCATACCTGCGGCCGTCGCGCGAGCCGCCAGCACCGCCTCACGCTCGCGGACCCGACCGGCGTAGTACGGCGACGCGTTGATGCTGACGACAAGCTCGGCACCACCGGCGGCCTGGGCGAGGATCGGACTCGTCTCGCTCCACGCGTCCTCGCAGATGGAGATGGCGACGCGGACCCCCGCGACGACGAAGAGGGGTCCGGGGTCGCTCGACGGGGCGAAGTATCGCTCCTCGTCGAACACGGCGTAGTTCGGCAGCAGGTGCTTGCGGTAGACCCCAGCGACGGCACCGTCGGCGCAGACGGCGGCCGCGTTCGCGAGCTGGACCTCGCCCTCCGGGAACCCGAGGACGGCGACGGGGCCGTCAACTCGCGCGGCGATCTTCTCGACGGCCTCGTTCGCCGCCGCGACGAACGACGGCTTCAGCAGCAGGTCCTCGGGCGGGTAGCCGGTCACGGCCAGCTCCGGGAACACGACGAGGTCGCAGCCCGCGCGCTCGGCACGTCAGTAGGCATCGAGGATCCGCGTGACGTTGCCTTCGAGGTCGCCGACCACGAGGTCGAGCTGCGCGGCGGCCACACGGATGCGGGGCACCGTCGCAGGATACGCCCGGGTCAGCCGAGCTCCCCCGCCAGCGCGAGCGCCTGCTGCCGCGTACCACTCGACGTCCTCCGCGAGGCCGTCGGCGCCGCTGCGGTCACCACCGCCCGATCCTTCGAGCAACCGCTCGCGCACACCGACGGCGATGCACACGAGCTTCCAATATGCGAAGGCCGTGAAGTAGTGGACATCGCCGAGATCCCGTCCCGTCTGCTCCGCGTACCGCCGTGCGAGCTCGGCTCGGGACGGAAAGCCGTCGAGCGCGGTCGGTGTCGGAACCATCGTCCGCGGGGCTTCGCCCGGGGCCCGCCAGTACGCGAGGAGCGCACCGACGTCGGCGAGTGGATCGCCGAGCGTGCAGAGCTCCCAGTCCAGTACCCCGACGACGCGGCATCGATCGTCGAGGACGACGTTGTCGAGCTTGTAGTCGCCATGGACGATCGCGACCCCTCGTTGTTCGGGAATCGACCCGTGCAGGAGGTCGAACGCCTCGGCGAGCACGGGGAGCGCCGGCGTCGCGGACGATTCGAGCTGGCGACGCCAACGACGCAGCTGTCGCTCGACGTAGGCGTCGCGGCGGCTGAGATCACCGAGGCCGATCGCGTCGGGGTCGACGGCGTGCAAGGCCGCGAGCGTGTCGACGAGCGACGCGGCCACGGTTCGCCGTTGCTCGACCGTGAGACTGCGTGCCGCTTCTTCGTCGCGCAGCACGATGCCGTCGACGTAGCTCATGACGAGCAGCGGCACATCGCTCACCGTCTCGTCGTCGCACAGTGCGACCACCGCGGGGACGGGCACGTCGGCCGTCGCGAGCGCGGCAAGGATCCGGTGCTCGCGAGCGACGTCATGCGCGGTCGGCAAGAGCGGGCCGAAGGGTGGGCGGCGCATGGCCCACCGCGACCCCGAGGCATCGGTCACGCGGTACGTGAGATTCGAGCGTCCTGCGGTGACGAGGTCGAAGCGGACCGGCGGCACGACGCCGGGGACGGCCCGCTCGATCCACCTCGCCACGCGTGGCTCGTCGATGGTCATGCCGACGGGCTCTCTACACTGCCGCCGTGTCCATCGACCCGATCAACGCCTTCCGGTTGGACGACCGCGTCGCGATCGTCACCGGCGCATCGTCGGGACTCGGCGAGCGATTCGCGCGCGTGTTGCACGATGCCGGCGCGAGCGTGATCCTCGTCGCGCGCCGCGCCGATCGCGTCGACGCGCTGGCCGGTGAGCTCGAGCGGAGCGTGGGCGTGACGGCCGACGTGACGGATCCTGATGCACCGTCGGCCATCGTGCACGCGGCGATCGAACGGTTCGGCCGTCTCGACGTCGTCGTGAACAACGCCGGGACCGCGAAGGTGACTGAGGCCACCGAGGAGGCGACGGGCGCGTTCCGAGGCGTTGTCGAAGTCAACCTGGTCGCGCCCTTCGCGATGAGCCGCGAGGCCGCGCGCGTGATGATCCCGGCCGGCGGCGGGAGCATCGTGAACATCTCGTCGATCTGGGGCGTGGTCGGCGTCGGTCGAATCCCCAACGCCTCGTACGCCGCGTCGAAGGCGGGCCTGGTGGGTCTCACACGCGAGCTCGCCGCGCAGTGGGCTCCTCACGGCGTGCGCGTCAACGCGCTCGCTCCGGGCTGGTTCGAGTCCGAGATGACCTCCGGCACGATGTTCGGCAACGAACGGGCCGAGCGCTGGATGCACGGTCGCACGCCGATGGCGCGCGGGGGCGCGCCGCACGAGCTCGACGGCGCGTTGCTGTTCCTGGCTTCCGACGCGAGCACCTTCGTGACGGGCGCACTGCTCCCGGTGGACGGCGGCTGGACCGCCATCTGACGCGCGGCATCTGACCCGTGGGAGCTACGCGCCACGCCGCTCGAAGTGCTCGTCGCGCTGGTCGAAGCTCTTGCTCAGCCCCTCGGACTCCCGGTTCTTCACGAAGTTGAACTCTTCGGGCTCGAACCGGAGGTTCGTCGCGAAGGCGTGCGTCATGTAGCTCGTGACGTCGGCCATCCCCATGCCCATGCTGCGCTCGACGAGGTTATAGGCCTCCTTCGCGATGACGATCCCGTCGGCGGGCATGCGCGCCACGGTGGCGGCGAGATCCTCCGCGGTGTGCTGCACCTCGTCGTCGGGGACGAACCGCGTGAAGATCCCGAGGTGCGCGACCTCGGCTGCGGGCACCTTGCGTCCGGTGAGGAGGATGTCCTTGGCGAGCACGGGACCGAGCCGGCTGAAGAAGATATGCAGCTGTCCGAGCGCGGGGCCGAGCAGGCGTGCGGCCGGCATCCCGATCTGGGTGCTGTGCCCGACCACGCACATGTCGCACGACATCATCATCTCGATGCCCGCGCCGAACGCGTACTTCTCGACCGCGCAGATCGTCGCCTTCGGGTGGGAGTGCAGCTCGTAGTAGACCCTCGAGGTCCAACGGTCGACGACGAGCCGGCGGCGCTGGCTGGGTCGGCGCCGCTTCGCGTCGGGAGCCACCGGCGGTGCTCCCGGCTTCGGCTTCTCGGCGTACCAGTCGTACACCTCACCGAGGTCCTGGCCCGCCGACCACACCCCACCCGAGCCGCGCAGCAGGACCACCTTGATGTCGTCGTCGTCGGCCGCGTCGGCGAGGCCCGCGCTCACCGCGTCGTACATCGACGTGAGCATCGCGTTGAGCTTCTCAGGGCGCAGCAGCGTGATGCGAGCGATGTGGCGCTCCGGATCCTTCTCATAGCTGACGAAGTCGCTCATCGGGACCTCTTCTGTGCTCTCGGCCGCCGTTCCGGCGGCGTCGTTCCGGCTCGAGACACGAGTAACGTATACGTTACCGGTGCGAAATGCGCCTCGGCCGATCGGAGCGGCATGACCCACGCCATTCCACACGCGCCGCGGGCGGCGCCGCCAGCAACGGAACGGGCGTACCAGGAGCTCAAGCGCATGATCCTCTCGGGAGCGCTGGAGCCCGGCGCGTTCCTCACCGAGAAGGAGACGGCAGAGACCCTCGGGCTCTCGCGCACGCCGGTGCGTGAAGCGTTCATGCTCCTCGCAACCGAGGACCTGCTGCGCCTCTACCCGCGTCGTGGTGCGCTGGTCGTGCCGGTCACCAGCCTCGACATCGACAACGTCCTCGACGCACGGCGCCTGATCGATCCTTGGGCGGTCGAGCGGTGCTGCGCGCACGCACCGGACCCTGAGCTCGCGCGAAGGCTCGAGGCGGAGCTCGCCGACGAACGCGCGGCGCTCCCCGACGTGTCCAATTTCTTCTGGGAGGCCGGCCGGCGTCTGTACGCGGCAATCCTGGCGTCGACCGGCAACCCGCTGGTCGCGTCGTTCCACGATTCACTCATGGTCCGCCAGCTCCGGGTGGGCAACGTGGCGGTGGAGCCGGATCCGAGGCGCTATTCGTTGCCGGCGATCTTCGCGTACCACGAGCAGCTGGTCGCAGCGATCCTTCGCGGCGACGCGACCGGAGCCCAACGACTCGTCCACCAGCACCTGGACCGCCTCAACGTGGCCTTGCGGATTCGCTCCTGATCAGGAGCGGCCGCCCGGTCCGGAGCGGGCATCCGCGACGCGGCGAAGCTCACGCCGCGCGATCGACATCTCGTGCACTTCGTCGGGCCCGTCGAGAATGTGGAGCGTGCGCGCGTGCGCGTACATCCACGCGAGCGGGAAGTCGTCGCTCACACCCGCGGCACCGAAGCATTGGATCGCGCGGTCGACGACGTTGGTCGCCATGCGAGGCGCGACCGCCTTGATCGCCGAGATCTCGATCCGTGCCCCTCTGGGCCCGACCGTGTCCATGAGCCACGCCGCCTTGAGCGTCAGCAACCGTGACTGCTCGATCTCGACGCGGCTCTGCGCGATCCAGGACTGGATGACGCCCTGGTCGGCCAACGGCTTCCCGAACGCGATTCGTTCCAATGCACGGGTGCACATGAGGTCGAGCGCGCGTTCGGCCATGCCGATCGCCCGCATGCAGTGGTGGATACGGCCGGGGCCCAGCCGTGCCTGCGCGAGCGCGAAGCCGGCTCCTCGGGTGCCGAGGAGGTTCGTCGCGGGAACGCGGACGTCCTCGAAGAGGATCTCCGCGTCACCGCCGCCACCACCCCACTCGTAGCCGAACACCGGGAGCGACCGCGCGATCGCCACTCCCGGCGTGTCGACAGGCACGAGGACCAGACTCTGCCGGCGGTGCGGCTCCGCCTCGGGGTCGGTCACCCCCATGAAGATGAGGACGCGGCATCGCGGGTTCATCGCCCCCGTGGTCCACCACTTCCGGCCGTTCAGCACCAGCTCGTCGCCGTCGGACTCGATCCGGCTGCGGATGTTCGTCGCGTCGGACGACGCGACTTCGGGCTCGGTCATGCAGAAGCCGGAGCGGATCTCGCCCGCCAACAGTGGCACCAGCCACCGCTCCTGGTGCTCCGGCGAACCGAACTCCGCGAGGACCTCCATGTTCCCGGTGTCGGGCGCCGAACAGTTCAACGCCTCCGAGGCGATCGCGCTGCGCCCGGCGATCTCCGCGAGCGGCGCGTACTCGAGGTTCGTCAACCCCGGACCCCAGCGCCCGTCGCGCATGAAGAGGTTCCACAACCCGCGCCGCCGCGCCTGCGCCTTGAGCTCCTCCATCACCGGCGGGGTGAGATGCGGGTCACCGGCGGCTCGGACCTGTGCGAGATAGATCGGCTCCGCGGGGTACACGTGCTCGTCCATGAAGGCAACCAGGGCCGCGCGCCGCTCCTCCACGCGGGACGAGTATGCGAACTCCACGAATGCCTCCACGCACGCACGGACCGTCGCCGGTGCGAGACGGCAGCCTAACGTATACGTTTTCCGTACATCTGGGTCGACGGTGCGCCGCGCCTCGTACGCGACACTGCTGGGATGGCCGGCGTGACGACGACGCAGCCGGTGCCCGACCTCGAGACGCTGATCGAACGCTCCGCCGATGCCACAGCCGCGCGCCTCGCCGTCAGGCGGCTCGTCGAGGCGAGCCCCGAGCTCCTCGAGGTCCTGCGCGCCGAACCGATGCTGCGAGCCGGTGTGGTGGCCATCGCGTGCGCCTCCCGTTCGCTCACCTCCGGGTTGATCGCGAACTCCGACCTCCTCACACCACTGCTCGACGCGGACGACCTCGCGCGCGAGGACGGCGTCGAAGCGTTGCAACGCTCCTGGGATACCGAGCCTCAGCGGGACGACGTCGACCCCGCGTTGCGACGATGGAAGCAGCGCCGGTTGCTGCGCATCGCCGCACGGGACCTGCTCGGGCTCGCCGACCTTCCCGCCGTCGGACGCGAGCTCGCGGCGCTCGCCGAGGTGTGTCTCGGTGCCGCGCTGGCCGCGGCGAATCCCGAGGTGCCCATCGCGATCATCGGCATGGGCAAGCTCGGCGGACGAGAGCTCAACTACGCGAGCGACGTCGACGTCATCTTCGTACACGACGGAGACCGCGAAGCGGCCGAGCGCGCGCTCCGGAAGCTCCTGAGCACCATGACAACACAGACCGCGGACGGCATCGTGTTCCGGACCGACACCAACTTGCGCCCCGAGGGCCGGTCGGGCGCGCTGAGCCGCACCCTCGAGAGTTACGCCGCGTATCACGCAGGGTGGGGCCAGACCTGGGAACGGCAGGCGCTCATCAAGGCTCGGCCGGTCGCCGGCGATCCCGCGCTCGGCGCCGCGTTCACGGAGCTGATCGAGCCGCTCGTCTGGCCCGAGATCCTCGATCCGGGCGCGGTCGTCGAGATCCGCGCGATGAAGGCTCGATCCGAAGCCTCGGTGGCTCGTGAAGGCACCGCGGGACGCGAGCTCAAGCGCGGGCCCGGAGGCATCCGCGACATCGAGTTCGCCGTCCAGCTGCTCCAACTCGTGCACGGACGGCATGACGACGCGGTGCGCTCACCCTCGACGATCGACGCGCTGACCGCACTCGCGGCCGATGGATACATCGCCTCGTCGGACGCCGACCGCCTCACCGACGCCTACTGCTTCCTCCGCACGGTCGAGCACCGGCTCCAGCTCTACGACGAGCAGCAGACCCACGAGCTCCCGACCGACAAGGACACACTGGTGCGCCTCGCGCGCGTCCTGGGGTACCGCGACACACCTTCGATGAGCGCGCTCGAGGGATTCGAACAGGACCATCGCGGGCACCAGGCCACCGTCCGCTCGATTCACGAGCGGCTGTTCTTCGCGCCATTGCTCGACTCCCTCGCCGGCGTCGGTTCGCTCTCCACCGAGGCGATCGAAGAGCGGCTGCGTGCCTTCGGCTACCGAGACCTCGAACGGACCCGTGCCGCCGTCCTGGAGTTGTCCGTCGGCATGAACCGTCGCTCGCAGCTGATGCGACAGCTCCTCCCCCTCATCCTCGAGTGGCTCTCCGACACACCGGACCCCGATCTCGGATTGCTCCAGCTCCGGCTGCTGGCGGCGGGCAACACCCGGTCCGAGGTTCTCGCCACCGCGTTCCGTGATGCCCCGGGCGCCGCGGAGCGAACGTGCCGGGTGCTCGGCTCGAGTCGGGTGATCGGAGACGCCCTCCGCCGCCAGCCCGACTTCGTCGAGACGCTCGGCGACGACCAGGCACTGGCGTCGGCGAAGACACGCGACGAGCTCGTCGCAGGAGCGCTCGACACGCTGACGTGGCGAGGAACCGACGAGCAACGCCGCGAAGGGCTGCGCCGCTTCAAGCGGCGGGAGCTCCTTCGGATCGGCGCGCGGGACCTCCTCGACTTCGCCGCCGTCGACGTCGTGCAGGAGGAGCTCACCTGGCTCGCCGAGGCGTGTCTCGAAGCCGCGCTGCAGAGCCTCGAGGCCCCGCTTCCGTTCGCGGTCGTGGGCATGGGACGTCTCGGAGGCGCCGAGCTCTCGTACGCGAGCGACGTCGACGTGATGTTCGTGTACGAAGGCTCGAGTCCGGACGACTTCAACGTCGCGGAGAGCCTCGCGGAGCGGCTCATCGGAGAGATCGGTGCCACCACCACGGAGGGCACGACGTTTCGCATCGACACGCGCCTGCGACCGGAGGGCAATCAAGGCGCGTTGGCGCGCACGATCGACGGGCTCGCGCGCTACTACGAGCGCTGGAGTCAGACCTGGGAACGGCAAGCACTCGCGAAGGCGAGAATCGTCGCGGGTGATCCCGTGCTCGGCACGCAATTCCTCGAGCTCGCCCGCGAGACAACCTACGGAGCGCCATTCACCGACGCGGAGGTGCGCGAGGTCCGTCGCATGAAGGCGCGGATCGAGCGGGAGCGCATCCCGCCCGGCGAGGACCCGCAGTTCCACCTCAAGCTCGGACGGGGCTCGCTCTCGGACGTCGAGTTCACCGTGCAGCTGCTCCAGCTGCTCCACGGGACCGAAGAGCCCGCGGTGCGCGTGTCGAGCACCCTCGGCGCGCTCGACGCGCTGCGTCGTCGGGGGTTCGTCGACGTCGACGACGCCGACGCGCTCGAGGCGAGCTTCCGCTTCTGCGCGCGCGCCCGCAACGCGAACTTCCTGCAGACCGGGCGGACGCGCGACTCACTGCCCACCGACCGTCTCGAGATCGAGCGCCTCGGGCGCCTCCTCGGCTATGTGCACCAACCCCACACCGCGCTGCGCGACGACTACCGGCGGGTGACGAGACGGGCGCGGCGCGTCGTCGACCGAGTCTTCTACGGGCTCGACACCCGCTGACGCGCGTCGTGCGAGCGTGTCAGGCGGTCCCCCGCGCCCACGCGGACTGCTGCGTCTGGAGACACGCCTCCTGACGGCGGGTGATACCGCGGACGACCTGGATCGCGAGGATCGCGGCCACGATCGTCATGACCATGCCGAACAGGGCGAACGCGTCGTGAGACCGCAAGGAGCGGAGCTGCGTCACGCTGGAGAGCCGCGCGCCAGTGCGCCCGAAGCCGAGCCGGAACGTCGACGCGACCCAGAAGCCCCAGTACCAGCCGATGAGCGCGGAGCCGGGGTTTCCCCGCCAGCGCGCATCCCCGCGCGGCGTCGCAGACGACGACCCGCGCCAGAGGTCTTGGAGGACCATCACGGGGATCACGAAGTTCGCGAGGGGGATGAACCATCCGCCGATCGCCCATCCCGGCTTCCACCGAGGCAGGTCACGGCCCAGCGCCTCGTTGTTCTTGGCGGCCCTAAAATTCCAGATGAGCCACAGGACGACGGTCACCACGGTGAGGAACACCAGGATCGCCGACGCCGCCGCGACGAAGTCGTCGGCATCTCGAGCTCGCTGCACGATCGCGGGATCGAGCCGGCCGTTGATGATGTCGTCGAGCACCCCGATGCGCGCGGCGAACGCGAGCGTGCCGAGCGCGGCGCCGAGGGCATCGAGGACGAGCATCACGGTGAGCGCGGTCACGAGGCCGCGTAGTGGCCTCCAACGGGTGGTCGTCGCGATCGTGACCGGTGGCGGTGCACCGACCATGGGCGCGGGGGGTGCCGGCGGCACCGCGGGAGCCGGGAAGGGAGGCAGGGCCGAACCGGGAGGCGGGGGGATCGAGACGCCCACCGGCTCCGACGAGCAGGGTGGCTTCGGGGGATCTTCGTCCATGAAGGCTCCTGCCCGGCGCCCGCCCGGTCGTCACCCATCCGACCGGCGCGGCACCGCGGTCCTCGTAGGCTACGGGAGGCCACATCAGGGGACAGGGACTTCCATCGACGTTCGGTACGCGACGAGGGGTCGGTGACGCCGATCCCACCGGTGATCCCGACCTGGGAGTACCGGCTCGAGGCATGGGACGTTGCCGCGCGCGTGGCGCTGGCGACGAGCCTCGTGCACGCGGGCGTCGAGCACGAGTGGCGCGGCGACGAGCCTCGTCGTCCCCGTCGACGAGCGCGAACGGGTCGACCCGCTGATCGCCGAGCTGAGCCGGGCCGCGGCGTCCCCGCCGGCCGCCGCGCCGCCGACGCCGCCGGCTCCCCCACCACCACCGATCCCGCCGTCGGTCCCGCCCGGGTGGTACCCCGACCCTTGGCAGCTCCACCCGGCCCGGTGGTGGGACGGCACCCAATGGACCGGCCATGTCGCGGTGCCGCCCGCGCCCGGGCGACCGTGGATCCCTCCTCGGGGCAACCACGAGCACGCGCTGCGCGGTGGAGGCATCGCGGTTGGCGGGATCGTCGGCGCCGAGGCGGCGTCGATCGCCGCGGTTGGGCTCGTCGCGCTCCTCGGCGGCTCCGTGCACAGCCTGGGCGCGCTCTGCGTCGCGCAGGGTGCGCTGTGGGCCGCGCTGTTCACCGCGTGCGTGGTGGCCGTCCACCGCAACGGGAACGGATCATTGCGCGAGCTCGGCCTCGCCCGCCTGTCGGGTGCCGACCTCGGTCACGGCGCGCTCGTCGGGCTGGTGGCGCGGTTCGGCGTGGGCGCGCTGACGGTCGCGCTCGTCGAGATCCTCTCGAAGCCGCGGTTCCGCACGACCGCAGAGCCCGTGCTGCACCTCCATCGCAGTCCGCTCCAGATCGCGGTCATCGCAGGCATCCTGAGCGTGGGCGCACCGTTCTTCGAAGAGCTCTTCTTCCGCGGCTCGTGCAAGGCGCGTTCACCAACCGCTTCGGCGCGCGGGTCGCCATGTTCGCCCAGGCGGGGTGCTTCGGGCTCGTGCACTACCGCATCGGGATGACCCTCACCCAGGCGGCGGTGACGATCGTGTCGATCGCCTCGGCCGGCTGCATCCTCGGCGCAACGCGATGGCACTACCAGAAGCTGGGCCCGGGCATGGTCGCGCACGGCGTGTTCAACGCGTTCGTCGTGCTCATCATCGTCCTGGCATAACCCGACAGGAGCGGAGCCGAAGCTCCGCTCCTGTCAACACGGCGGGCGGCAATCAGGCGGCGAGCGAGATCACGCGGTGCCGGAGCGCAGCGGAGGCACTCGCCAGCGAGCGAACGCCTGCGAGGCGGGTATCCCACCTCGCAGCGAGCGAGCGAAACTAGATGTCGTAGTACATCGCGAACTCCCACGGATGCGGCCGCAGGCGGATCGCGTCGATCTCGTTCACACGCTTGTAGTCGACCCACGTGTCGAGCAGGTCCTTGGTGAAGACGCCACCGGCGAGCAGGAACTCGTGGTCGTCCTCCAACGCCGCCAGCGCCGCGTCGAGCGACGCGGGGACCTGCGGCACCAGCGCGAGCTCCTCGGGTGGCAGGTCGTAGAGGTCCTTGTCGACGGGAGCCGGGGGCTCGATCCGGTTCTGGATCCCGTCGAGTCCCGCGAGCAGCATCGCCGAGAACGCGAGGTACGGGTTGCTCGACGAGTCCGGGCACCGGAACTCGAGGCGCTTCGCCTTCGGGCTCTTGGCCGCCATCGGGATCCGCACCGACGCCGAACGGTTCCGCTGCGAGTACACGAGGTTCACCGGCGCCTCGTAGCCGGGGACGAGTCGCTTGTAGGAGTTCGTCGTCGGCGCCGCGAACGCAAGGATCGCCGGCGCGTGCTTGCAGCAGCCCGCCGATGTACCAGCGCGCGATGTCGGAGAGGCCCGCGTAGCCCTTCTCGTCGAAGAAGATCGGCTCGCCACCCTTCCACAACGACTGGTGGGTGTGCATGCCCGAACCGTTGTCCTCGAAGATCGGCTTCGGCATGAAGGTGAGCGTCTTGCCGTACTTCCAAGCCGTGTTCTTCAGGATGTACTTGAAGAGCATGAGCTTGTCGGCCATGGCCAGGAGCGTGTCGAAGCGCATGCCGATCTCGCCCTGACCACCGCTCGCCCACCTCGTGATGGTGCAGCTCCATCTGGATGCCCGCGTTCATGAGGTTGGTCGCCATCTCCGACCGCAGGTCCTGGTAGTGGTCCATCGGCGGGACGGGGAAGTAGCCGCCCTTGACCCGGGGCTTGTAGCCGAGGTTGGGCGAGCCGTCGAGCTCCATCTCCTCGCCGGTGTTCCACACACCCTCGACCGACTCGATGCGGTACGTGGCCCCAGTCTGCCGCCCTGGCCGAACTGCACCGAGTCGAAGATGAAGAACTCGGGCTCGGGGCCGAAGTACGCGGTGTCGGCGATGCCGGTGCTCACCCATGTAGTCCTGCGCCTTGCGCGCGATGAAGCGCGGGTCGCGGCTGTAGTCCTCACCGGTGAGCGGATCGCGGACGAAGCAGTTGATGATCAGCGTCTTGTGCTGACGGAACGGATCGAGCACCGCGGTCTTCGCGTCCGGAACCAGGAGCATGTCTGATTCCTGGATCTCCTGGAAGCCGCGGATCGACGAGCCGTCGAACCCGAAACCGTCCTCGAAGAGGTCCTCCGAGAACACCGACACGGGATGGGTGACGTGCTGCATGAGGCCCGGCAGGTCGCAGAAGCGAAAGTCGATGAACTCGACGCTCTCGTCCTTCACCAGCCGCATGACGTCGCTCGGAGTTGCCACCTGGCCTACCTACCTTTCTGGTTCCACGTCGTCTTCGCGCCGGCCGGCGGGTCGACTCGGGGCGGAGCCTACGCCGCTCGTCGCGAGGCGAACCATCCGACGTCGGCGCGCCGCGGCGCACGCTCCCACCGGGCCATTTCCCCGCCGTTGCCTCATTGTGAACGGCGTGTGAACGCGGCTGGCCGGGCGTCCGGGAACGTCATCACCGGGTGCCACAATCGGGGCCTGACGAAGGGTGAGGACCATGCAACAGCAACTCGACTACGTCCTGCGCACGGTCGAGGAGCGCGGCGTGCGCTTCGTCCGCCTCTGGTTCACCGACGTGCTGGGGAGCCTCAAGAGCTTCGCCATCACCCCCGCCGAGCTGGAGATGGCCCTCGAGGAGGGCATGACCTTCGACGGCTCGGCGATCGAGGGCTACAGCCGCATCCAGGAATCCGACATGCTGGCCATGCCGGACCCGAACACCTTCGAGATCGTGCCGTGGCGCGGCGACGACGCGCCGGTTGTGCGGATGTTCTGCGACATCAAGCACCTCTCCGAAGAACCCTTCGCCGGCGACCCGCGTCAGGTGCTCAAGCGCAACCTCGAGCGTGCGCGGAGAAGGGTTTCACGTTCTACGCCGGCCCGGAGATCGAGTTCTACATCTTCAAGTCGGCTGACTCGCCCGAGCCCCTCGACCACGCGGGCTACTTCGACCTCACGCACATGGACATGGTGAGCGAGCTGCGCCGCCAGACGATCGTCACGCTCGAAGCGATGGGAATCCCGGTCGAGTACAGCTTCCACGAGAACGGCCCGAGCCAGCACGAGATCGACCTGCGCTACACCGACGCGCTGACGATGGCCGACAACGTCATGACGTTCCGCCTCGTCGTGAAGCAGGTCGCGGAGGACCTCGGCGTGTACGTGTCGTTCATGCCCAAGCCCATCGAAGGCGTCTACGGCTCGGGTATGCACACGCACCTGTCGCTGTTCGAAGGTGACGTCAACGCGTTCCACGATCCCGGCGACGAGTACGGACTGTCGAAGGTCGGGAAGTGCTTCGTGGCCGGGCTCCTCCGTCACGCGGCGAGATCACCGCGGTCACGAACCAGACGGTCAACTCCTACAAGCGCCTCATCGCCGGATACGAAGCGCCGGTGTACGTGTGCTGGGCACGCAACAACGAGTCAGCGCTCGTGCGCGTCCCGCCCACCAAGAAGGCGAAGCACAGCTCGACGCGCATCGAGTACCGCGCACCCGACCCCACCTGCAACCCGTACCTCGCGTTCTCGGTGATGTTGGCCGCGGGGCTGAAGGGTGTCGAAGAGGGCTACGACCTGCCGCCCGAGGCCACGAACAACATCTACGAGATGACCCACGAGGAACGCGTCGCCGAAGGCTTCGGCTCCCTGCCGCATTCGCTGGCGGAGGCCATCGAGGTGATGGAAGGCTCTGAGCTCGTGGCGGAGGTCCTCGGCGAGCACGTGTTCGACTACTTCATCCGCAACAAGCGTGCCGAGTGGGACAGCTACAAGGCACACGTGACCCCATGGGAGCTCGAGCGCTACCTGGGGTCGATGTAGCCGTGCAGGAACCACTCCTCGTCTACCCGGACCCGCCCCCGCCGCTGCTCGCGGAGACGCTCGACCTCGCCGGACATCCGTGGAAGGCGGTGTCGAACTCGTCCGTCGCCACGCAGACGGAGCCGGCCGACGGCTGGGGTGGCGCGGTGGTGTGCGCCGACCATGATCCCGAAGGCGCGTTCGGCATCTGCCGTGCGTTGCGCAAGCGCGACAGCACCCTCGAACCCGTCCTGCTCCTCGTCTCCGGCGCGCAGCTCGCGGAGCTCGAGATGCGCGAGGACCTCTTCGACGACTTCTGCCTGTCGCCCTTCCACCCGAAGGAGCTCGAGGCGCGGCTCCGGCACTTGTTCTGGCGTACCGGCCGGGGCTCGCGCCCGGAGATCGTCGAGTACACGGACCTCGTGTTGAACCTCGAGACCTACCAGGCGGCGCTCAGCAACAAGCCGCTCGACCTCACGTACATGGAGTACGAGCTGCTCAAGTTCTTCGCGACGCACCCCGGAAAGGTGTTCACGCGCGAGCAACTCCTCTCACGTGTCTGGGGCTACGAGTACTACGGCGGTGCACGCACGGTCGACGTGCACGTGCGGCGACTCCGCGCCAAGCTCGGCGAGGAGCACGCCAACCTGATCCAGACGGTGCGCTCGGTGGGCTACCGGTTCGGGACGCCGAGGTGGGCGCTCCCGGGCCAGTAGGCCGTCAGTCGACGACCCGGAGCGCCCCGGTCAGCGGCGCAGCGCGCGCGACGCCGTGGTCTCGAGCGCAGGGAACGTCTCCGGCCGTCGACCTTCCGCACGCGTGACCGCGTTCCACGCCGAGGCGGCGACGGCCGCGAACACGGCGTCGCTCGCCGCGGCGAGCGGAGGGCCGGGCTCATCGACCACGACGACCTCGATCGGCGGGGTGCGGCTCGCGGCGATGACCCCGAAGGACCGGATGGTCAGGTCGAGCACCGCGCCGGTTGTCGCGTCGACGGTGAGCCCTTCGGTGAAGACCCAGCCGAGCGCCATGTGCGCGGCGCCGACGGCGTAGGAACGCAGCACGACTGCGTCGAGCGGATCGCCCGCGGCGACTCGCACGACCACCCGCTCGACGAGGCCCTCCGCGAGCTCGACCCGCGCGCCGGCGAGGGCGCCGCTCGAGACCCCGACGCAGGTGTCGAGCGCGACACCGCGCGTGCGCTCGTCGTGCACGAGCGCGGTGCGGTCGAGTCCCGCGACGGCAATGGCGCCTTCGACCAGAAGCGCCTGCTCGGCGAGTCCCGTCGCGCGTGGCCTCGACGACGTCGGCGGGCCCGGGATCGTCACCGCGCGCCACTCCGGGTTCACGTCGAGCGCGGCGACGGCGCCGCCGCGCGGATCGGCGAACGCCGCCACATCACCCGCGACCATCCCCTCGATGCGGACTGCGCCGGCGTCGACCCACGCGGTGGCCGCGACGGGCGGCCGCTTCGGGCCGAGGCGCACGACGTCTTCGCGCGCGAGCACGACGTGCACCGTGCACCCGAGGCGGTCGGCGAGCTCTCGGGCGGCTCGCGGCGCGAGCGACGCCACCTTGGCGCCGAACGCGCCGCCATTCGCCAGCGGCGTCGCTGGTTGGCCTGCTGGCTCGCACCACGACGCATCGGGCTCGAGGTACGCGGGCTCGACCCAGCTGGTCGCCAGTCGCACACCGCCCGGCGGGAGCTCGGGCAACGGCAGCGGCGCGCCGCCGGCGACCGTCGTCCGGCGCCCCTGCACCTTGCCTGCCGCGGCGCGGGCCGCGGCGAGTGACTCGCCAACGATCCATCGCTGCCCGCAGGCCTCCTCTGTACGCGCTGCCCCTGGCGGTGCGGAGCCAGAGACGCTCGGCACCGCGACCAGCGCGTCGCGTGGTGCCGTGTCGTCGGCGAACCCCCCGCGACCCAGCGGGACGTCACGCCCGACACGTTGGGCGACGCCGCCTTCGAGCGCAGCCCGCTGCGCAGCGGTCTCGAGGTCGCGGTCGCTCGGCGTGCTCGCTGACGCGGCGACGACGATTGCCTCGCGCACCGTCGTCCATCCCGTGCAACGACAGAGGTGCGCGGCGAGCGCGCGGTCGACCTCCGTCGAGGTCACCTCCCCGCCGGCCACCAGTGGCGCGGCCCGCACCAGGATCCCGGGCGTGCAGAAGCCGCACTGCGAACCGCCGGAAGCGACGAACGCATCCGCGAGACGTGCGCGCACGTCGGCATCCAGGCCGTCGACCGTGGTGACGGTGCGCCCGGCCGCGCGGGTCGCCGGGGTCACGCAGGCAACGCGTGGTGCGCCGTCGAGGAGGACGGTGCAGCAACCACATTGCCCCTGCGGCGCACACCCGTCCTTCACGGAGATCACGCCGAGGCGCTCGCGGAGCACGGTGAGGAGCGACTCAGCAGGCTCGACGTCGACCGCAACGGTGCGGCCGTCGCAGCTGAACTCCACCCGATCCGACACGTCAGCCTCCAGCGGGCAGGATAGGAGCATGGATCGCGGCACCGCTCCCGACGCTCGTCCGAGCCGGCGGGCGTTCCTCGCGGCCGCGGGCGGGCTGGTGGTTGCGTCGGGCCTCGTGGAGACCGCGCCCGCCTGGGCGGCCCCGAGATACTCTCCGCTCGTCCTCTCATCCGACCTGTACGCCAACCCGTCGCCCCAGCGCCTCGTGTTCGCGGTCGCGAAGGGCGCCCGGTTCAAGAGCGGGGCGCCGGCGAGGGTGCGGTTCAAGCCGCCCAAGGGGAAGTTCGGCCCGCTGCTCGACACCACGCTCGACCGGGTGGGGCTTCCCAGGGGCCGCGGGGTCTACGTGAGCGAGCCGACGTTCGACGTGCCCGGCGTGTGGGTCGCCGAAGCCCGGACGCACGGCAAGCGCCTGAAGTTCGCGGTCCAGATCCAGGCGGAGGCAACGGCTCCGGTCGTCGGTTCGGCCGCGCCTCGGGCGGCGTCGCCGACGCTGGCGAACCCTCTCGGCGTGTCACCGATCTGCACCCGCTCACCGCAGTGCCCGTTGCACACCGCCTCACTCTCCGACGTGATCGGGGCGGGCGTGCCAGTCGCCGCGTTGTTCGCGACGCCCGCACGTTGCCAGTCGCAGTACTGCGGGCCGGTGCTCGACGAGTTCCTGTCGGTGATGGGCCCCTACCAGCCGCACATCACCTTCGTGCACATCGAGATCTACCAGGCCGCGACCGGCGTGGCCTACGTGCCCACCGTCGAAGCGTGGGGACTCCCGAGCGAGCCCTGGTTGTTCGGCATCGACAGCAGCGGCACGATCGTCGCGCGCGCTCGACGGCGCGATGGGCGGCGACGAGATGAAGAAGGTGCTCGATCAGCTGAGCAAGTGACGCGAGCTCGCCGGAGCAGCGAGCGCCCGCAAGCCGGGTATCCCGGCTCGCAGCGAGCGCGACCTAGCTAAAGGACTGGCCGCAGCCGCAGCTGCGCGTCGCGTTGGGGTTCGAGATCGAGAACCCGGCGTCCTGCAGGCCATCCTTGTAGTCGAGCGACGCGCCACCGAGGTGCTGCATGCTCGCCGGGTCGATCACGACGGTCACGCCGCCGAACTCGTGGCGCAGGTCGTCAGCGGCGACGTCGGCATCGAAGAACATCTCGTAGCTGAAGCCCGAGCAGCCGCCAGGGCGCACCGCGACGCGGAGCACCAGGTCGGGGTTGCCCTCGGCCTCGATGAGCGACTTGATCTTCGCCGCCGCCGTGTCGGTGAGGTTGAAGAGCGTGTTGGCGTCCTGGACCGTGAACATCGGGCCTCCGAGATCAACTTCGGCGAGATCGAATGGCAGACGAGCTACGCGGGGTTTCCGTCGGCCGAAGCACCAGGGTACCCGACCCCTACCGTGACGTGGCACGGCTCGTCGTCGTACAACGTCGAGAACGTCTCGATCGTTCCCCCACCGATCGACGCGACCACGCCTTCGCACAGGCCTCGGTGCAGGTTGCACACCAGCTCGGGGTAGGCCTCGGCCAGCTCACGGAACGGGCAGTGCAAGAAGTCGATCCGGGTCGATCCCGGCTGATCGCCGGGCCCCGCCGTGGGCTCGAACCCGAGCCGGCCGAGCTCGGCGTCGAGCGCGGTGAGGCAGCTGCGGGAGCGGGTGCGGGGTGCCTTTGCCCCGCGTTCGCGTCCCCATGCCCGCCCGACGTCGGTGGCATCGATTGCCTCCGCACCGACGCGCTCGGCGAGCGCCGCGAGCAGACCGGCGAGGAGGGCGTGCGCCGGCGGGTCGAAGCCGACACCGGGCGTGTCCGTGGCGAGGAAGTACTGGTGCTGGGGCCGGCCCACGGTGCCGCGGCGGACGACCTCGACGTCGACGAGCCCGGCCTCGCGGAGCCGTTCGAGATGGAGGCGCACGGTGTTCGCGTGGAGTCCGAGGCGGTCGGCAAGGTCCTGCGCGGCCTGCGGCGCGGTGGTCGCGCCCAGCTCACGGTAGATGGCGTAGCGGGTCTCGTCGCCCAGCGCCTTGAGGACGGTCAGCTGGTCCACGACACGACGGTAGCCTTGCGCCCGCGCATTTTCAAGGGGTATCCTGGATTAATCCCGCCGGGCCCGACGGGCGCAGCGCCGACAGGCAGCGACGAACAGGCACGGAGGCCGATGGGTCTGGTTCCCACGAATCCGGACGACCCCGGAGCTCCCATCCACGAGCCCGTGGCCGGTCCCCCTCCCACACCCGAGCAGGTGCGCCAGATGCTCGCGGGCGTGATCGACCCCGAGCTGCGCGCCAGCATCGTCGAGCTCGACATGGTGGGGGACATTCGCGTCGAGGACGACGGATCGGTCACCATCCCCGTGGCGCTCACCACCGCCGGGTGCCCGATGCGCGGCCAGATCCAGCGGGACGTCGAGTCGAAGATCCGCGGCTTGCCCGGCGTGCGCAGCGTCACCGTCGAGTACGGAGAGATGACGCCGGAGCAGAAGCGACTGGCCATGCAACGCGCTCGCTTCAACGCCCGAGAGCACGCGACGCCGACTGCGGTGCCGGGCACGGCACGGGTCCTGGCGGTGGCGAGCGGCAAGGGTGGTGTCGGCAAGTCCTCGGTGACCGTCAACCTCGCAGTCGCGCTGGCCGCGCGTGGGCTGACGGTCGGCATCCTCGACGCCGACATCTGGGGCTTCAGCGTGCCGCGGATGCTCGGAGTCGTCGGTGGACTGGCCGTCGCCGACGCCAAGATGCAACCCAACACCCGCGCCGTCCCCGGTGTCGACGGCGCGCCCGACGGCACGCTCGAGGTCGTGTCGATGGGCTTCCTGGTCGACGACGAGGGCACCGCATTGATGTGGCGAGGCCTCATGCTCACGCGGGCACTCGAACACTTCCTCCAAGACGTCCGCTGGGGCGATCTCGACTACCTCCTCATCGACATGCCCCCGGGCACGGGCGACATCCAGATGGGACTCGCACGCCTGCTCCCGCAGGCCGAGATGCTCGTCGTGACCACACCCGCGCTCGCCGCGCAGCGGGTCGCGTCGCGGGTGGCGGACATGGCGCGCCGCTCGTACGTCAAGATCGTGGGCGTCGTGGAGAACATGAGCACCTACGTCGCACCCGACGGCACGCGCCACGACGTCTTCGGTGCCGGTGGCGGCCACGCCCTCGCCGCGGAGGTGGGGGTACCGCTCGTCGCGCGGGTTCCCCTCGAGCCGACGATCTCGGCCGGTGGTGACGCCGGCGAGCCGGTCGCGTTCGCGCCGCCGACGGCGCCGCGGCGACGTGTTCCATGCGCTGGCGGCGCGGATCGTCGAGGAGCTCGTCCCGCCGGTCGAGATGAGCGGCTGCACGGCTCGGATGGAGGCGCTGGTCGCCGCCTTGCATGCGGACGACTGAGCGAGGACGCGCGGCTACGCCACTTTCCACGCCGAGCGGACACCCGAGCCGGAGACCCGGCCTTCGGCCTTGAGCTTCAACAGGTGCGCGTGCACTTGGCTGCCGGCCGCGTCGACCAGCGCCTCGGGCAGCTCGAGGTCGCCGTACAGCGTCGCGACGATCTCGCCGATCTTGGCCGGCCCCCGGTCGAGCACGCCGAGGATCTGGCGTTCGCGTTCCAGCCGATGCGAGAGGTACTCGTCGATCCGGGCGCGCGGCTCGTCGATGACGTCGCCGTGACCGGGGCAGATGCGGCTGAGGCGCAGCTTGCGCAACCGCTCGAGGGTCGCGAGATAGACCGCCATGTCGCCGCCGTGAGCAGGCCGATCACGGAGAACATGCCGTCGAGCACGACGTCGCCGGTGAAGAGGACCCGCTCCTCCTCGAGGAGGAAGCAGAGGTGGTTGGGCGCGTGCCCGGGGTGTGGAGCGCCTCGAGCCCGAATTCCGTGCCCTCGATCACCGCCCCGTCGCCGATGGCCCGGTCGGGCACGATCCCAGAGTCGCGGTCGGCGCGCTTCGAGAATGCGAGCACTTCCGCCCCGGTCGCGTCGACGAGCCGGGCGGTTCCCGGCGAGTGGTCGGGATGCGTGTGGGTGAGCAGGACCCACCGGACGCGCTCGCGGCATCGAGGCGCCGATGATCGCGTCGATGTGATCGGGCTCGTCGGGCCCGGGGTCGATTACGGCGACCTCGTCGATGCCGACGAGGTAGGTGTTGGTGCCAGGGCCGGTGAACGGCGACGTGTTCGGCGCGACGATCCTGCGGACGAGGGGTGACAGCGCGCTGGGAACGCCGGGCGTGAGATCGGGCACGTCAGCCGCTCTGCCTCACGGTCGGGCGCTGCGGCTCCACTCCTCCAGTGTACCGAGCCGCCGGATCGGGCCGATCGGCTTCGCGCCGCGGCGACGCCGCAGGAATCGGTGTCGGTGGGTCGTCAGCTCGTCTCGGCGAGCGCCCGCCGCTCGCCTTCGGTGAGGCCGCCCCAGATGCCGTGCGCCTCACGCAGGCTCAGGGCATAGGTCAGGCAGTCCTGGCGGACGGTGCACTGCGCGCAGATCGATTTGGCTCGCTGCTCGCGGGCGTGGCGCTCTTCCTTGCGCTCGCTCGAGTTCGGCGGGAAGAAGAGCTCGGTGGCGGGCCCGCGGCACGCCGCACGACTGCGCCAGTTGTCGACCATCTGTATGGCCACGGAAACCCCCCAGCTCACCGGGCCTGCCGTCGGCAACCTACTCGCAGTCGCCCGCGCCCACAAGGGGGACAAATGCGCTGAAAACCCCGTCCACCGGCCGGGATCACCTAGGGGCTGGGCTTCGGACGGCGGGCGCGATCGCGGTGGTCGCGAGCACCGCCAACGGGTGGCTCCACCTCGAGGACCAGCCCTTCCACCGCGACGACCCGCACTTCGGCGCCTTCGAGGATCGGCGTGGCGCGATTGGTCCGAGCGCGCCACCGTGCACCGCGGATGACGACCACGCCGTTCGGATCGACCGCGACCTCGGCCACGCCGAGCTCGCCGATCATCCCTTCGCGGCCGATCGTGGGCGTCGAGAAGCGCGACCGGATCATCGCGGTCATCCCGCTCAGCATGAACAGCAACGTCCCGCCGCAGACGACGAGCAGAACCCACCACGCCGGGCCGAGGCTCGAGTCGCCGCCGTAGAGGGTGAGGGAGCCGGCGCCGAGCGAGGCCACACCCACGATCGTCCAGAACCCCAGGCCACCGGCTTGGACGTCGACGGCGAGCCCGAGGATCCCCACGACGATCAGCGCGGCCGCCCACCAGTGCGCGGGCAGGTGCGAGAAGCCGACCAGCGCGCCGACGACGGCGAGCGCGCCCGCTGCGCCGGCAAGTCCGATGGCGGCCGTATAGAACTCGAACACGATGAGCGCGAGGCCGGCCGCGAACAGCAGGTACGCGATCGACGGGCTGATGAGGGCGTGCAGCAGCTGGTCGCCGAGCGACAGTCGGTCGAAGCGCACCTCCTGGTTGGGCTGGCGCCGGCGGCGCGGCCCTTGCCGACCACCTTCGCGGTCGAGAGCTCCAGGTCACCGGCGTGGGTCGTGACCTCACGACCGTCGAGCGAGACGATCAGCTCGCCGATGGTCGGAGTCACGCCGTCGAGCGCCGGGCTCCGCGCGGCCGACGTGGAATCGAGCTCGTGGTCGGCGAGGCGGGCGGCGGCCGCGGCGTCGCGGTCGTGGTGGGTCGCCAGCGCGCGAACCTCGCGCGCACCATGGCGAGACTGACCGCGTCCGGGTGATCGAGCGCAACGGGATGCGCGGGGCCGGCCGTCGCACCGGACGCGACGTAGGAGAGGTGCGCGGCCTCGAGGAGCTCGACCGCCACACCCTGCGCGGTCGCACCCGACGGACCGACCCACACCACGATCGGCACCTTCGATCGAGTGACGTCGCGCAAGACGGGGCGGATGTCGGCGTCCATCGAGCCGCGGAGTCGAGCTGCAGGATCAGCATGGTCGAGCGGCGTTCGTTCGCTCGCCGGATCGCGTCGCGCACGCGAGACGTTCGGCGGGTCGAGGAAGCCCTGCACCTGCAGCACGTCGATCCCCTTCCGGCCGACGGGCGCCGCGGCGCCGACGCCAGCCGTCAGGATCCCGCCGACGAGGACGAGCGCGATCGAGCGCGAACCCGCGTCGGAGGCGGCGTTGCGAAAACAGGACTCCCGTAGCATCGTCGGCCATGGATCTCGAGCGCTTCTGCGCAACCTCTCGGGTGGTGATCGTCGCAGGCAAGGGTGGGGTGGGAAAGACGACGGTCACCGCGGCGTTGGGAGCTGCCGCGGCGCGTCAGGGCATGAGCGTGCTGGTCGTAGAGGTCGAGGGCAAATCGGGGCTGGCCGCGAGCTTCGGCTGCCCGCCGCTGGCCTACCACGAGTCGGAGCTCCGGCCGGGGCTCCGGGCTCGAACGCTCACGCCGGATGCCGCGCTCGTCGAGTACCTCGAGGACCACGGGCTGCGACGCATCTCCAGGCGGCTCGCCTCATCGGGAGCGCTCGACGTCGTCGCGACCGCAGTGCCCGGCATGAAGGACATCCTCGTGCTGGGCAAGGTCAAGCAGCTCGAGCTCGCGCAGGCCGCCGACCTCATCGTGATCGACGCCCCCGCCGCCGGCCACGCCATCACCTTCTTGACGGCGGCGCGCACGCTGGTCGACATGATGCGCGTCGGCCCGGTGCGCAAGCAGGCCGCCGACGTCGCGGAGATGCTGACCGACCCCACGCGCTGTCACGTCGTCCTCGTCACCATCCCGGAGGAGACCCCGGTCAACGAGCTCGTGACGACCGCCTACGCGCTCGAGGACCGCGCCGGCCTCCACCTCGGACCCGTGGTCGTCAACGCGCTGGTACCTGCCGTGGATGGGCTCGCCGAGGCCGGCGACACCACAGGCGCCGCGCCGGACGACGATGCCGCCGCGCTCGAGGCGGCCCGTCGCTTCCGGCTCGGCCAGGTGCACCGGCAGACGGAACAGGTGACACGGCTCGGGCGGCTGCTGCCACTCCCGCAGGTGCGGCTGCCCTTCATGTTCACGGCCGACATCGGCCCAGCGGAGGTCGATCAGCTCGCGGACGCGTTCACCGACGGAATCGAGTCGCTCGCGACTCCTGCCGGCGCTCGTGACGTCCCTCGCGGGGCTGCTCGCCGGGCGCCATGTGATCATCTGCTGCGGAACCGGCGGCGTCGGGAAGACGACGACGGCGGCCGCGCTCGGCGTCGAAGCAGCGCACCGGGGCCGCCGGACGGTCGTCGTCACGATCGATCCCGCGAAGCGTCTCGCCGACACACTCGGCGTCGCGGCGCTCGACGACGTCGCCCACGAGGTACCGCGTGATCACTGGGACCCGGACGGCCGCGCGGTATCGGGCGGAGTCTCGACGCGTTGATGCTCGACACCAAGTCGACGTTCGACCGGCTGGTGCTCGCGAACTCGCCCAGCCCGGAGCACGCGCAGCGCATCCTCGAGAACCCCTTCTATCGCAACATCTCCAGCGCGCTGTCGGGCACGCAGGAGTACATGGCGATGGAGAAGCTCCACGAGCTGCACGACACCGACGAATACGACCTCATCGTCGTCGACACCCCGCCGAGCCGTCACGCGCTCGACTTCCTCGATGCCCCTGCCCGGCTCCACGCGTCTGCTCGACCACCGCGTGTTCCGCATGATCATGTTGCCGGCGCGCACGACGCTGCGCCTGACGAGCATCGCGGCGCAAGCGTTCTTGCGCACCGTCGCGAAGGTGGTGGGTTCGGAGGTCGTCGATGACGTCGTGGCGTTCTTTCGCGCGTTCGAGGGCATGGAGGACGGGTTCCGCGTTCGTGCTGAACAGGTGCGCTCGCTGATGAGCGGACCGTCGACGGCGTTCGTGCTCATCACGTCGCCGCGTCGGGACGCGGTCGACGAAGCCGACTACTTCGCCACCCGGCTGAGTTTGAGCGGCCTGCGGGTCGAGGCGCTCGTCGTGAACCGAGTGCATCCGCGCTTCACGATGCAGCGCTCGGACGACGTCCGCGCGCGCGCGACGTCACTCGCTCGTTCGGCACCCCCCCTGGCCGCCGCCTACGGCAACCTGGCCGACCTCACCCAGGTGACCGAGCGCGAGGAGCACCAGCTCGCGGAGCTCGCCGAGCGCCTGCCGGACGCCGAGGTCGCTCGGGTCCCCGAGCTCGACTTCGACGTGCACACGCTCGCGGCACTGCACGTCGTCGCGGCGCACCTCGTCGGCACCGTCTCGCCGTCCGAGGGCGCCGCCAGGAGCGACGGCTAGTCTCGCCGCGATGAGCACGATCCTCGTGGCGGCGGATGGAAGCTGGGTTCGCGAGCAAGTGCGGACCGCCATCGCCACCCCGGAGCACGAGATCCTGGAGGTCAGCGAGGGACGCGCGGTGCGCGCGCTCGTCGCCGACGGCGACGTCGATCTGGTCGTGGTCGACATGCAGATCGGCAGCATGGGCGGCGTCGCGGTCGCGGTCGACCTGCGCCTCGAGGCGTCGGGCGATCGGGCGCCGTGGGTGCCGATCCTGCTCCTGCTCGACCGCGAGGCCGATGAGTTCCTCGCCCGGCGCGCGGGGGTCGACGGCGTGCTGGTGAAGCCGCTCGAGCCGACCTCGTTGCGGCGCGTCACGAACCAGCTCCTCGAGCAACGGGTGTCGGCGCCGTCGACTCCGGGTCTCTCGGGAGGCGTTGGCTAAGCTCAGCGCCCCTTCGGGATGTAGCGCAGTTTGGTTAGCGCGCAGCGTTCGGGACGCTGAGGTCCCGGGTTCAAATCCCGGCATCCCGACCACGAAGGACGTTCGAGCTCCCTTTCCATGGACTGAGCGTCGCCGAGCACGTGCCGACGTCGAGCGCGGCCGACGAGGTCGCCGGGTCAGCCCGTGAAGCGGGCGACGATGTCGGCTTCGATGGCTCCGATGTCGCATCCGAGGCCTTGCGGCCGCGTACGCCCGCGCTGGTCGACGGTCACGACGCACGACTCCGTCGGTATCCGATCCACCAAGGGTGAGCCGACGGTGGGGACGCGCACGGGATTCGTTCCGGGGTCACCGGTGAGCGGGCCGAGGAGAGGATCTGCACCGCCCTGCGTGTCCGACGCCGCCGTCAGCCCGCACGTCGCGTCGGTCGAGTAGTTCCAGCCTTGGGACACGGCCACGCCGGCCGGCACCTCGCAGTTGCGAGCATCGGCGAACACGGTCCCGAAACTCTCCAAGGCGGTCGCGTGGATGGCACCCGAGAGCGGCAAGAGGCTGACCGGACTCGGGGAGAAGGTGTTCGAGATCACGTTCGCCGAGATGGTGGCCTGCACGAGCTGCACGTCCGAACCCAGCAGTGCGTAGCCAACGGCGGCTCCGTTCGAGTCGAGCGTCGAGTTGGTGATCGCTACTCCTCGTGCACTCGCGGCTGCGATCGCCCCACCTCGAAGAGCCGTGTTCGCGCAAGGGTCGACGCCACAACGTTGACGGAACCATCTCCGCGGTACACCAGCGCTCCGCCGTCGCCGCTGCTGCTGTTGTCGAGAAGGCCCGAGCCCGTGAGCGAAACTCCCGTCCCGCCCGCCCACAACGCGCCGCCACCCGAGCTCTCGGGATCCGGCGTATCGCCCAGGGCGCGGTTGGCGCTGAACCCGCTTGCCGCAACGGTCAGATCGCCTCGCGAGTACACGGCGCCGCCCGCGCCGCTCGTCCTCGAATCTGCGGTGTTGCGCTCGAAGGAGGAGGCGGCGATATCGGCGGAGTCGGCGTGCAGCGCTCCCCCCGGTCCCGTCGCCGCGATTGTCCGAGAAGGTCGTGCCCGCGACCTGGGCGTGCCCACCGACGGAGATCGATCCTCCGACGCCGTGACAGAGATCGCTCGAACCCGTGCATTCAGCCGTGTTCTGCACGAAGTTGCTTCCCGTCACGGTGACCGAGGCGGCTGCCCACAGGGCGCCCCCATCAGTCGTGCATGTCGTGCTCGACGCATCGCACACCACATGGTTGTCGAGTGCCGCCAACTGTGTGACGACGACGTCACCGCTGCTGACCGCTCCCCCCGCGACGACGGCGCGGTTGCCATGTGCCTCCACGCGCAGCAGCTCGACTCGTTCGGCGCTCGCCAGCCCACCGCCACTCCACGCGTCGTTGTCGAAGAGGAACCCGTCGAACTGCACGATCGACCCGCGCGTACGCGCCACCACCGTCGCCACCCGCGCTGTCGCCCAACAGCTGAGAACGACCCAGGACGATGTCGCCTTCGGAGTAGATCCCGCCACCCGGGCCGTTGGAATGGTTGTCCTCGAACTGCGTCGAGACGTCGTGGACGTCCGAGGCCGAGTACACGCCGCCACCCGACCCCGCCGCGTGATTGCCTTCGATGACCGTGGAGACAAGGTTCACGGGACCGCGAGTAGACACCGCCGCCGTCACCAGGAGCATCGCCGCCCGTCACCTGGATCACGTCCAGCTCCAACGTCCCGGTCCCGAGGTTGCGCATGACGCCGGCACCCGGACAGGTCTGCCGGATCGTGGATCGCTGGCCGCTCGAGTACGTCGAGTTGACGATGACCATCTCGCTGCTGGTGCGCGTGAGCGCGCCGGCCGCGCAGCTCGTCAGCGTGATGTCGGCATCCAGCCGGATCAGCGTCTCGCTCGGATCCGCGAACGCGGCCCGGAGCTCGGATTCGGTGTCGACGACCGTGGGCGACGCACCCGCCGGCTCGATGAACACCAGGGGGAGCGCCACCATCGCCACTGCGAGGACCGGCACCCACACCACCGCCCGCGCTGCCCTGGTCACCGCTGCCCCTCATCCCCTCGCGAGCGACGAAAAAAGTGGGTACCGCTCCTGCCGGATCGACGATGACGGTGGGCGGAAGTTCCGCCATCACCAACCGCCAGGAACGGTACCCACTCCGACCTGTTCAACGCCGGGGCCGTGGCATCCGTTGACGCGGTGACGCGGATTTTTCGTCAACCCTGCGAGGCGAGCTCGGCCGTGATGCGCGCTTCCTCCTCGGCGAAGAGGTCAGCGCTGATCTTCCCGGCGAAGTGGAGCTCGAGGAGCTGGCGGCGCCGTTCCTCGAGCTCGGTTCGGCGCGCAACGATGTCCGGAGCCGGGGCAGGCGCCGAGTCGACGGGCGCAGCCGGCGGCGAGCCGCCGCGGACGAGCTGGCCGTCCTCGAGCTCGAAGGTCACGTCGGCGCGCTTGGCGATCGCCTGGTCGTGAGTCACGACGAGCACGGTCGTCTGCTGCGAGCGGGAGAGACCGTGCAACAGGCTCACGATCGCGCCACTCGTCTTGACGTCGAGGTTTCCCGTCGGCTCGTCGGCGAGGATCAGCTTCGGGGCGTTGGCCAGCGCACGTGCGATGGCAACGCGCTGCTGCTCACCACCCGAGAGGCGGCTGGGACGGCGGTTCTGCTTGGAGTCGGACAGGCCGACCTCGCGCAGCAGCTTGGCCGCGCGGGTCGCCCGCTCCTGCTTCGCCACCCGCGTGAACTCCATCGGGAGCATCACGTTCTCGAGCGCGGTCAGGTTCGGGATGAGGTTGTAGCCCTGGAACACGAAGCCGACGGTGGTCTGGCGGTACTTGATGAGCTGGCGATCGCTCGCGGCGTCGACGGTCCCGTCGTCCACCTGGATGGTCCCGCTGGTGGGCTTGTCGAGCCCGCCGAGGAGCGAGAGCAACGTGCTCTTCCCACTGCCACTCCGCCCGACGACGGCCGCGAACTGTCCGGTGGGCACCGCGAAGCTGATGCCGTCGACCGCCTTGACCTCGTGGTCGCCGGATTGGAAGGTCTTGCGCAGGTTCGTGACGGTCAGCATCACTCGTTCCTCATGACTTCGGCAGGACGGATCTTGGCGATGAGATAGCTCGGGATCGAGCTCCCGATGATCGCGATGACCGCGGCGGCGAGGAGCCCGTAGAGCAAGACGTTGAGGCCGATGGCGGCCTTCACGTTGCTCAGCGTGCTCCCGAAGTTCGTCACGCCGCGCGTAATGCCGTTCCCCGCCGCGAACCGCGGGATCTGGCCCGCGGCACTCCCCGTGCCGCCCCGCCCGAAGGCGATCGGGCCGCCGAAGCGGCCGGTGGGAGCGGCCGCAGCATTGGACGACTTGTTGCTGTTCGTGACCATGACGTCGAGCACCGGGTTGCTGAGCACGATGCCGGCGAGCACGCCCACGACGGCCGCCATGAGCGTGAGCGTCAGCGCCTCGGTCATGAACTGGAACGAGATCTTGGAGTTGGGTGACCCGACCGCCTTCAGGACACCGATCTCACGGCGTCGCTCACGCACGATCATCACCATGCTCAGGAAGATGATCACGGCACCGGCCACGAGAGCTCCGATGAGGCTGTACGTGGCAATCGTCTTCACGTTCGTGAGCGACGAGATCGTGTCGGCCGAGTTGCTGTCGTCGGATACGACGTCGGCCTTGTCGGCGAGCTTCTTCTGCAGCGCAGTGGTCGTCGCCGAGACGTTGTCGACCTTGTCGACCTTGGCCAGCACCGCGGTGACCGCACCCGTCTGCTGCGAGAGCGTCTGCACGGTGGCCAGCGGCATGATGATGCCGCCGTTGGTGAAGGTGTTCCCGGTGTCGAAGATGCCCGCGACCGTGATCGTCTGTCCGTAGGCCGAGAACGTCGAGCCCACGGTCAGGCTGTTCTTCGTGGCGAGGTCCTTGCCAACCAAGGCCACATTGTCGCTGCTCTTCCCGTCGATCGTCTGACCGTCGACGAGCTTGAACGAGCTGACTCCCGCCACCTCGCTGCTCGTCGGCTCGGTCGTCCCCGTCACGGTGATCGGCAACGTGAACGTCGCGCCGTTGGCCGGTCCTTGGGTCGTCCCTCCCCCGAAGCGCTGGCCGAGAGTCCCGGGCTCGATCGACGACGCGAGGTTGGTCGTCGTGTTGGTGTTGTCGTTCCCGCCGGGGAAGTTCGGCGCGTCGGTGCCCTCGGTGCCGAGACGGTCGGTCAGCGTCGATGCCACTGCGGCGACGTGCTTCGTCTTCGCAATCGTGGTCGCATCGTCCGTGGTGAGCGGGTCACCGCCACCGGCGAAGCCCCTGGCTCCCGCGGGCGACACCGTGATCGTGGTCCCGACCGACCCTTGCACGTTCTCGATCTTCTTCTCGACTGCCTGCTTCGACAGGAGCATCACCAGGGCGAGCGAGATGGTGAGCGCCAGGATCGCGGTGATCGACACCGTGCGGATCATGTTGCGGAAGGCGTTCTTCACGCCGCGGTGCACAACTGCCATGGAGCCCCTGCACTTTCGAGTCCGGACACATTGGACCGCGCGCCACGACAGCGGCGCGCGGCGCAGGGATCGTCACCAACGACGCTGGGACTCGCCTGTGGTTTCCCCGAGCGGCAGCTACGTAAGAACGCCGTGTCGCTGAGCGCCGGCTGGACGTCTTGCACCTACAGCAAGGCATGACATACCGTCGGCATACACGACACCGCGGGGAGGACACATGGGTTTCATCGACGCCGACGCTCACGTTCGCGAAGGCACCCACACCTGGGACTTCTTCGACCCCGCGGAAGCGCATTTCCGTCCCATCACGGTCGAGTCGCTCGATGCGATCTCCAAGAGCGGGGCGTACAGCCCGACGACGGCGGACGGCAAGCCGCTCGGCGCGGGAACACAGTGGTGGATCGTCCGCGATCAGCGCATGTTGCGCAACGACCGGTACCTGCCCAACAACCCACAGGCCTTCCGGGAAACATTCCCTGAGGACACCCTCGACCTCATCGACCTCGATGCGCGGCTTCGCATGATGGACCGGTTCGGCGTCGACGTCGAGATGATCTTCTCGACGTTCTTCATCCAAGCCGAGATCGACAATCCCCTGATCGAGGCCGCGGTCGCGCGGAGCTACAACCGGTTCATGGCCGAGGTGGCAGACAAGAGCGGCGGGCGAATCAAGTGGGCGCTCAAGGCGCCGACCGGGATGTTGGACCGAGCACTCGAGGAGCTGGAGTTCGGTCGCGAGCACGGCGCGGTTGGCGTGAGCCTCCACGGAGTCGAGCGCGGCATGGCGCTCGTCGACCCCTACTTCTGGCCCTTGTACGAGCGCGCGCAAGCGTTGGACCTCGCGATCACCGTCCACACTGGCATCGACTCGCGTGAACGCCAGCTCCGGCCGGGCAACGAGTTCGCGCTCGCAGGGATGCTGCCCGTGATCAACGGCTGCTTCGCAGTCCTGAGCAGCGACATGTCGGAGCGCTTTCCGACGCTTCGCTGGGTGTTCATGGAAGCGGGCGCGAGCTGGGTTCCCTTCGTGGCGATGGTCATCCTCCGCACTGGTCCCGACAGCTACCGCAAGCTCAGCGACCCTGCCGAAGGGCGCGACATGTTCGCGTGGAAGAACGTCTACGTCGGATGCCTCATCGACGAGGACCTGCCGAACATCCTTCCGTTCGTCGGCGACACGCACATCCTGTTGGGCTCCGACTACAGCCACATGGACCCGGGATCCGACCCCGAAGCGCACCGACTGCTACTCAAGCGCGACGACGTCGACCAGTCGGTGCTGCAGATGATCGTCGACGACAACGGTCGGCGTGCGTTCGGCATCGACCCCGCGTTCCGCCCCACCGACAACCTCTAGTCATCCGTGCCCGAGCCCTACGCGCGGGGCGCGGCGCTCCTCGAGGGCGCCGTCGATCTCGACGTGCACGCCAACCCGGATCTCATCGCGCGAACAACGGCGACCTCGAGCTCGCGGTCGAGCTTCGTGACGCGGGGTTTGCCGCGGCGCTGCATCGCAACCATTTCTCGTCGACGGCCGAGCGGGCTCGGATCACGCGTGACGCAACCGGCTTCGAGCTGCTCGGTGCGATCGTCCTGAACAGCTCCGCCGGCGGCGTCGACCCGGCGGTCACCGAGCTGGCCCTCCGACTGGGCGCGAGGTGGGTCGGGCTTCCCGACACTGCGGCGCGCCACTCACGCTCGCTCGCGATGGACGTCTCGGAGGCCATCAAGCACACGATGGGGTTCGGCCCCGACGTCGACGTCGTGGATGCGGACGGCGCCGTGCTTCCCGAGGTACGCGAGGTGATGGTGCTCGCGCGCGACTCCGGGGTCGCGCTGGCGCTCGGCTACCCGGACGCGACCGAGCTGCGCGCCGTCATCGACGCCGCGCTCGATCTCGGCGTGGCGAACCTCGTGCTCGCGAAGCCGTTCTCGCGCACGATGCAGCTCGGCTTCGACGACGCGGTCGCCGCGCTCAAGGTCAGCGGCGCGTGGCTCGAGATCAACACCCTGAACTCGTTCCATCCCGCGGGCGGCGAGACCACCGCTCACCGCGAGGACGTCGTCCGACTCATCCGCGCGGTCGGCTCCGAACGGGTCGCCCTGAGCAGCGATGCGGGGAGAGCGGGCCTCCCGGGGCCGGCCGAGGCGCTCGCCGCCGGATGCGAGGCGATGCTCGACGAGGGCTTCTCCGAAGCGCAGATCCGGCGCATGGTCGTCGACAACCCGTCCGCCATCTTGGGGCGCTGAGAGCGAGCGCCGTGAGGCGCGCAGGCTCGTGGCCCGAGCGGCCCGGCCCGAAGGGCCATGAGCGGGAGAGGCTGAGTCAGCCGAGCCGCTCCACGAACGCGGCGACGCGCTGCATCGTGTCGACGACCACCGAGGCCGGCGCGGTGGGCATGACGACCAGGCACCGATCGACGCCCGCCGCGGCCAAGCGCTCGATCACGGCAGGTTCGGGTTCGGCTCCCGGCGCGACCTCGGGACCGAGCATCGTGACGATCGGCCGGGGTCGACCCGCAGCGGCGGCCCGCTCGCGCACCGCCTGGACCGACGCTTCGAGCTCTGCCCGCGGCGTGAACAGGCTCGGAAGCCAGCCGTCGGCGTACTCGACGACCTGATCGAGGGCCGACGGCCCATGACCGCCGATCAACACCGGGGGGTGCGGGCGCTGCACCGGCTTGGGCCAGCAGTACAACGGATCGAACTCGACGAACTCGCCGTGGAACTCGGCCTGTTCGTGCTGCCAGATCTCGAGCATCGCGAGCGCGCGTTCCCGCATGACGCGAAAGCGCGACGCGTGCGCGACGCCGTGGTTGCGGAGCTCCTCGACGTTCCATCCGGCGCCGATACCGAGCACGAGGCGACCTCCGGAGACCTGATCGACGGTCGCCAACGCCTTCGCGAGCGAAATGGGGTCGTACTCGGTCACGAGCAGCAGGCTCGTGCCGATGGTGATGCGCTCGGTCACCGCTGCCATCACGGCCAACGCGACGACGGGATCGACGATGCGCAGGATCCGGTCCTCGATCGTGTGCCGGATGTCGCGCTCCATCTTGAGGGTGTCGCCGTCGGTGGTGCGCGGCACCGGCGTGTGACTGTGGTGTCCGACCGACGCGGAGTCGAAGCCCAGGTCTTCGGCAGCTCGGGCATACTCGGCGATCCCGATCGACGTGTCGGTGATCGCCATCGCGACTCCGAACTTCACGTGCCTCCTCGCCACCGCACCGGAAGGGTCTCGAGGGCACGGATCCCGAAGAACCGCTTCCGCCACGGCGGCTCCGGATCGGCGAGCGCCACGTCGGGCAGCGCCAGGATCCCGGCCAGCGCGGTCGCAGTCTCCATCCGAGCGAGCGCCGCGCCCAGGCAGAAGTGGATGCCGCTACTGAACGCGAGGTGGCGGTTCTCGGTGCGGGTGATGTCGAAACGGTCGGGATCGCGGAAGACCGCAGGGTCACGATTGGCCGCGGAGACCCAGACCATCACGCGACTGCCCGCCGGGATCACCTTGCCACCGAGCTCGACGTCGGCCGAGGCGACGAGCGGATTCGGTGAACGCAACGGGCCTTCGTAGCGGAGACACTCCTCGACCGCCGAGGGCATGAGCTCGGGCTGCTCGCGCAGCAGCGCGAGCTGGTCGGGATGGCGCAGGAACGCGAACACACCGTTGGGAATCTGGCTCGCCGTCGTCTCGTGACCCGCACCCACCATCTCGAAGCACATCGCGGCGAGCTCGGAGCGCGACAGTCGGTCGCCACTCTCCTCGGCCTGGGCGAGGGCGCCGATCATGTCGTCCGCCGCCCCTTCGCGTCGCTGGTCCGCGAACCTGAGGAAGTACTCCGACATCTCCGTCGCCGCCCGATCTGCACGCTCGACGTCATCGTCGGTCGCGTTCGGCATGAGATACGGCGTGATCGCGTGGGTCCACGCGACGAGCCGCGGGCCGTCGTCGAGCGGCAGGCCCAACATCGACGCGATGATCTCCACGGTGTACGGGTATGCGAAGTCGTGCACGACGTCCATCGCGCCGGCGGCATCGAGCTCCGCCAGCTTGCGTTCGACGATCCCCTCGGCCTGGGTGCGCAGCCGCTCCACCGCCCGGGGAGTGAAGGCGCGGCTGACGATTGAGCGCAGTCGGGTGTGGTCGGGCTCGTCGATCTGCACCATCGACACGCTGATCATCGCTCGCACCGCGTCGCCCCTCCCGCGACGATCGAATGCCATCTTTCCTCCGCGCACGAATTCGTCCTTCGCGGTGAGGACGACGCGCGCGAGCTCGTGGGACGACACGATCCAGTAGCCCTCGCCGATCGGGCAGAAGAGCACCGGCTCCTCGTCGATCATGCGGTGGTAGAGCGGCGCCGGGTCGTAGAGGTTCTCGTGGAGGACGAAGTCGACGACGGCGTCGACCAGGTCCGGCGACGTGCTCATCATGCGCTCCGGGGCACGTCGATCAGGAACGGGGGCGCGTGCTCGGGGAGCCGGTCCGGCATCACGTAGGTCGGCTCCGCCTCGAACATCCATTCCAGCGAATGGGTCCGCTGCGAGATCCTCCAGCCCTGCGGCTCGCGACGGAAGGAATCGTCGTAGGCGATGCCGCGAATCAAGACCACCGTGCCGTCGCCACGCGGACCGATCACGTACGCGGTCGCCGCCGTCGCCGTGTGTGCGGTGTCGCCGTCGACCTCGACCTCGATGTTGGTGAGGAAGTGCGTCGCCACATGGACCTCGTCGAGCGGGAGCGTCTTGGCGAGGCGCAGGTCGCGATAGACGTCGCGCACCGCGGGCTTGCCGGGGAGGACGACGAGCTCACCGGTCACCGTGTCGGTGAACCGGAGGCGCACGTCGTCGGTGAGGCAGTCCATCATCCCTTCGAGGTCGTAGCGGTCGTTGGCGAGTGCCATCTCCGCGAGCACGTCCTCGATCTCGGCGACGTCGGCGAGGCGTCGAGCGCCGGCCGGGTCGCCGCGATCGTCACCGGCGCCGCGGTCGACGATGCCGCCGGTGCCGGCGGTCGTGGGGACGAGCATGGTGGGCGGGCGTTCGAACATCCACTCGAGCTGCTTGTTCCGGTACCGGATCAGCCACCGCCCGTTCACACGCGCGAACTCGTCGATGTAGCGAATCCCGCGGATGAACACGACGTGCTCACCGTCGCGCAGGCCGGCGAGGTGCGAGATGGCGATCTCGTCGGCGCGCGCGACGTCGCCGTCGATCTTGGGGACGACGTTCCCGACGAGATGCGTGCTGGCCTCGATGGTGTCGAGGCCGACCGACCGCGCGCCGATCTCTCCGGAGAAGTACTTCCGGGCGGTCTCGAAACCTTCGTACACGTCACCATCGAGGTCCATGACCACGTCCGGCGCCAGCGTCGAGAGGATCAGCTCACGGTTCTTGGCGTCGACACCGTGCTGGAAGCGGTACGTGAGATCGATGATGTCGGCGCGATCGACGAGCCGTCGGACCTGCACGTCCTCCATGTCACCCCTCCTCGATTCCGCAGTCGCGGTCGATGGCTCAGTCGCTCACGAGCAACTCGGCCAGCTGGACGGCGTTGAGCGCGGCACCCTTGCGCAGGTTGTCGCCCGTCACCCACAGGTCGAGCGTGTTGGGCTGCGACGGATCCTCGCGCAACCGACCGACGAGCACCGGGTCGATCCCCGCGGCCTCGAGCGGCGTCGGCGATCCGGCACCCCCGTCGACGAGGGTGACACCCGGAGCGGCGTCGAGCAGGGACGCCGCGACGTCGTCGCGGCAGCGGGGCTTGGAACTGCACATTCGCCGCGAGGGCGTGCCCCACGTACACCGGGACGCGAACACAGGTCGCGGTGGCGCGGAGCTCGGGTGCGTGGAGGATCTTGCGGCTCTCGCGCACCAGCTTCCACTCCTCCGACGTGTAGCCCGCCTCCTTGACCGAGCCGGCAAGGGGGATCACGTTCCCTGCGATCGGGCGGTCCCAGACCTCGCCCGGCTCGAGGGTGCCCGCCGTGCCTGCCCGGCGCATCGCCTCGGACCGTCCGGCACCCTTGGTCCACTGGCCGTCGAGCTCGTGGATCCCGGGCTGCCCCGCGCCTGACACCGACTGGTAGCTGGCAACGACCATCCGCTCGATCCCGGCCGCGCGGTGCAACGGCGCGACCGCGGTGAGCAGCACCATCGTGGTGCAGTTCGGGCACGAGACGATGCCCTTCGGGAGCTCGCGCACGTCGTCGGGGTTGACCTCGGCCACGACGAGCGGCACCTCGGGATCCATCCGGAATGCAGCCGAGTTGTCGACGACGCGCGCGCCCGACGCGACCCGCGCGGAACCCACTCGAGCGCAAGTGGATCGTCGACGTCGACGACGACGAGGTCGAGACCGTCGAAACAGCCGTCGCGCAGCACCTCGCACGCGACCTCACTGCCGGCGAACGCCAGCTTGCGTCCCACCGATCGCGCCGACGCAAACACGCGCAGCTCGGCGACGGGGAACGAGCGCTCCTCGAGGATCCGCAGCATCTCGGTGCCGACGAGGCCCGTCGCCCCGATCAGCCCCACACGCACGTCGGTCACGACGCCACTCCGAGCTCGAACGACTCGTGCAGCGCGCGCACCGCGCGCTCGACGTCGTCCTGTTGCACCACGCAGGAGATGCGGATCGTCGAGGTCGAGATCATCTCGATGTTGATGCCCTCGTTCGCGAGCGTCTCGAACATCTGCGCGGCGACGCCGGGGTTGGTCCGCATGCCCGCGCCGACGAGCGACACGCGGCCGATGTCGGGGTCGTCGTCGACGCCCGCGGCCTCGAGCTCCACCACCATCTTCTCCATCACATCGCGCGTCCGCTTGAGCTCCGCGCTCGGGACGGTGAACGAGATGTCGGTGTGCCCGTCGGTCGAGACGTTCTGCTCGATCATGTCGACGTTGACGTTCTCGTCGGCAAGGGCGCGGAACAGGCGGGCCGCGACCCCGGGCCGGTCGGGTACCCGGAAGATCGTGACCTTGGCCTCGGACACGTCGTGGGTGACGCCCGAGATGATCGGCTGCTCCATGGACGGTTCATCCTCTCGAACCCACGTGCCGGGCTCCCAGGTGAAGCTCGAACGCACGTGCACCGGCACGGTGTAGTTCCTCGCGAATTCGACGGACCGCAGGGCGAGCACCCGACCACCGGTCGCCGCCATCTCCAGCATCTCGTCGTACGACACGCGCGGCGAGACGCCGCGCGTCGGGCACGATCCGCGGATCGGCGGTGAAGACACCCGAGACGTCGGTGTAGATCTCGCACTCGTCGGCGCCGAGCGCGGCGGCAAGTGCGACCGCCGTCGTGTCGGAGCCTCCGCGACCGAGCGTCGTGATCGCGGCCTCGGTCGAGACGCCCTGGAAGCCCGCGACCACCGCCACGCTCCCCTGCGCGAGGGACTCCCGGAGTCGGTCGGCCTTGATCTCCACGATCTTTGCCTGGCGGTGCGCGGTGTCGGTGACGATGCCGGCCTGGGAGCCGGTGAACGAGACCGCCGCCTGGCCCAGGTCGATCACGGCCATGCAGAGCAGCGCGATCGAGATGCGCTCACCCGAGGTGAGCAGCATGTCCATCTCCCGGGCGGCGGGCTCGGCCGCCACCTGGAGCGCCAGCCGCTCGAGGTCGTCGGTCGTCTTGCCCATGGCGGAGACGACGACGACGACGTCATGGCCCGCGTTCCGGGTGCGCACGATGTGCTCGGCGACGGCGCGGATCCGTTCAGGGTCGGCGACGGAGGTGCCGCCGAACTTCTGGACGACGAGGCTCACGTCGGGTCACGGTACCAGTGAGGGCTCCGCGAACCCCCGCCCGAAAACCGGGGACGGACGTCGATACAATCCCGCGCCGTGCCTACTGCAACCAAGCGCGACCGCCAGCGCATCAACCGCGAGGCGCGCCGGCTGGCCATGCACGAGGCGGAGAAGCGCCGGAAGCGGAACCGGGCGGTACGCAACTTTGCGATCGCGATGGTGCCGATCGTCATCGCCTTCTTCGTGCTCCGCTCCGCCACCGGCAGCGACTCGCCCACCATCAAGCGCAAGTTCGCCGAGGCGCCGTCGCTCTCGATCAACCCCGGGAACGGCTACACCGCCAACGTCACAACGTCGGAAGGCAACATCGCCATCACCCTCGACGCCGCCGCAGCCCCGAACGGCGTCAACAACTTCGTGTTCCTCGCCCGCAAGAAGTTCTACGACGGGCTCAAGGTAGTACGGGTCGCGAAGGGCTTCGTGTTCCAGGCGGGCAGCCCCGACAACACCCAGAACGGCGGGCCCGGGTACTCCCTCCAGGCGGAGGTGCCAACCGCACCCACCGACGGCAGCAAGCTCTACACCTTCGGGACGGTGGCGATGGCGAAGACGGGCGCCGATCCGGCCGGCACCGTGGGCTCGCAGTTCTTCGTGGTCACCAACCCGGAGGGCATCGACCTCCCCGCCGACTACACGATCATCGGCCAGGTGATCGCGGGCGAGAAGGTCGTGAAGGCGATCGGCAAGCTCTACCCGGCCGGAAGCAACCACGACGGTCCACCGACCCACGATGTCACCATCGACCAGGTCAAGATCAAGGTGGCCGCTACCGCGACGCCGCCCGGCGGCTGATCGGCCTCGAGGACGAGCGGGATCGGCTGCGTCAGGCGAGGCTGAGCTCGACCGCCCCCGCGCTGCGGGAACGCGACCCCGTCGACGTAGCGGGTCACCGCTCCGGCACCTTCCACCGTCCATCCGCCTTTGGGGTCGCGGATCAACGCGGTGGCCTCGTCGATGCCCACGAGCGTCGCGCCGCGCGGCAGGAGATCGATCGACCGTGCCCGGAGATGGTCGGCCGCGGTCCCGTGGTACGGGAACACCGCGAGGTTGCGGAGGAGGCCGAGCCCGACGGTGTATGCGCCGCCGCGCGGGTCGACCATCGGGTCGCACAGCACGGTCGCGCCGGCTCCCGACGCAGCCACGACCGCACCGCCGCGGTAGGCCGCGAGCAACGCGTCGAACAGCCCTGAGCCCTTGAGCACCGAGCGCAGGTGCAGCGGCGACCCGTCGGTGAGGTACAGGAACTTCGCCGCGCGTACGGCGGCGTCGATCGCGGCGTCCTGCGCCTCGAGCCGGTGCAACACCGGGAGCACGCGCACGGTGGCTCCGAGCTCGGCGAAGTAGGGCGCCGCCCGTTCCGCGACGCGCTCCGGATGCTCGTATGCCGCGGCCGTCGGGAGGACCATGACTTCGTGGGCGCCCGAGACCGCGAGCAGCCGGGTGTCGAACGGCCGGCAGCCCGCGGTGAGCTCGCCGCCGCCGATCAACGCGAGCGTCCCGCCGATGCGGCTCGCCGTCATGCTGCTCGCATCCGTCGAGTCGGCCCGGGACCACGCATGCGCCGGAGCCTACCGTCGAGGGGTCCGACGAACAGGAGGCCACCGTGACCCCTGTATCGTCACGCGATGCGACGTGACCTGCGCTCGGCGGGAACGGGGGCGGTGCTGGGCGTCGTCGTCACCGCCGTGGGTGTCGCCTCCTTCGCCGTCGACGGTTCGAGCCTCGGATTGGTCGCGGGCATCGTCGGGGCCATCGCGGCAGCGATCGTCGCGGGAAGCCAGGTCCGCGCCCGATCGACGGAGCGGGCGCTCGAGTCGGCCCGCATGCACGCGCGGCGCCTGCGACGCCAGCTCGAGCAGGTGCTCGCCTCCGTCGCCGAGGAGGAGTCGTCCAAGCCCGAGCTGGCGGGCGGTGGCGACCACGCGACCGTCGATGCCGGTCCGTGGGACGGCGAGGCGGCGTCGGGCATGTTGCGTGAGGGCCATCTCTCCGTGCTCCTGCGCCAGACGGTCGCAGCCGCGCGGCGCAAGGTGCTCCCGGTCTCGGTCGTGTTGTGGGAGCTCGACGGGCTCGACGGCGCGGGACACGAGGCGCGCCACCAAGCGGTCCTGGCGCTCGGCGACGTGGCCTTCGCCGCGCTCCGCGAGAGCGACGCGCTCTTCCGCAGCGGCGATCTCGGCGCGGTGGCGGTCCTGACCGACACGGCAGAGCCGGGCGCCGTGATGGTCGCCCAGCGGGTCCGGACCCTCCTCCGATCGAGCCCCGTCGGCGACGCCATCACGGTCTCGGCGGGCATCGCCTGCTACCCGTCCCACGCCCTGGAGGCGACCGAGCTCGTCGCCCGCGCCGCACGAGCGCTGAGCGCGGCCCGCACCGACGGCCACGGTCGCGACCACGTGGCCGTCGCCGCCGACGACTGAGCCCTCCGGAACCCGCCGTCGTCCACAGTTTGTCCACAATTTCGCGGCCTGTTCTTGTGGGTAAGGGTGGAAAGCGTGCCCCGGATCGGGGATACTCACTGCTGGTACGTCCCGAGGGGATCGTTGGGGCACCGCCAGCGGCGGACTCTCTACGCCAATGCTCCTCGGGACGCATCGCGTCGGCACCCTGGACACCCCGAACGCTCCCCGTGACCGCTTCGGGCCGTCCGGAGCATCAACTCGCGGGGTCGCAGTGCCGATGCACGTTCGCATGTCATCGAAGTCCCTGGTCGCGACGCGCAGCGCGCGGCGTCCTCGCCGTCCTCCTCGTGGCCGGGACGGTGCTGGCGATCCCGGCTGCGGCGCGCGCTGACGACCCCGACGCCGACACCCAGGCCGAGCAGTTCCAGGTCCTCGCGGCGCTGATCTCCGACAGCAACCGCAAGATCGCGAACCTCAACGGAGAGATCGACACCGCCAACGCCCGGCTGGAGGCGCTGGCGAGCGCCATCACCGACACCCAGCAGAAGATCGATGCCACCCAGGCCGAGGTCGACCGCCTCCGCGGGATCGTCAGGGCGCGCGTGGCCTTCATCTACCGGCAGGCGCACGGTCCGAAGCTGGCGGTCGTGCAGATCGCCGACGTCCGCGACGTCGTGTCGGGCTCGAAATACGCCGAATCCGCGACCCGGGTCGACACCGGCACGGTCGACGCACTCACTGCAGCAGCGGCACAGCTCGACCTCCAACGCAAGGCGCTCGACGCGCAGCGCAACGACGTCGACCTGCAACGCCAGCGGCTCGAGCAAGCGCGTGACGGGCTGAAGGCACTCGTGAGCCGTCAGAAGAAGTTCCTCGACGACGTCGGCGCGGTGTCGTTGATGGGTGCGCCGCAACTCACGGCGGAGGAGGTCACGGCCTGGTTCCTCGGCACCCATCGGCCGTTCCAGCTCTCGGCAGGGACGACGATGACCGACCTCGTGCGCATGTACTACGACGAAGGCAAGGTCGTGAACATCCGTCCCGACGTCGCCTTCGCGCAGTCGATCATCGAGACCGGGTCGTTCGGGCACGCCACCGACAACAACTATGCCGGGATCGGCGTGTGCGACAGCTGTGACGGCAAGGAGCCCGGCTTCGACACCCCTCGGGACGGCGTGCGCGGGCAGATGCAGATGCTCCGTGCATTCGCGGACAAGAAGGTGACCGCGACCGACCTCGTCTACCCGCCCTCACCCGTGATCTGGGGCGCGGGCCCTGACGCCGCGCCGCGTTCGACGCGACGAGCTACCTCGGTCGGGCACCGACGTGGAACACGATGGGGGCCGGCAACTGGGCGACGGATCCCAACTACTCACAGAAGGTGCTCGGCACCTATTTCGACATCGTCACCTGGGTCGCGCGCAAGACGAGCTAACGACGAGCCTCACGTCAGCGGCGGGCCAACCGGCTGCTCATTCGCCACGGCCCCCGCGGCGCGGGCGCATGACGAGCGGCGAGGCGCGCGGTCCGGACCCACTCACCGACCAAGGGCAGCTCCTGAACGCCTGCGGCGGCTGCCGAACGCTGGTCGTGCCACGCGACGGTGACGGCAGCGATGATCGCGGCAACCTGCTCTGGCGTCGCGTTGGAGTCGACGACACGCAGCGAGACGTTGCTCACAGCGGCACGTTGCCGTGCTTGCGCGACGGCAGTCGCTCCCGCTTCGTGCGCAGCATCGAGAGGGAACGCACCAGCACGCGGCGCGTCTCCCGAGGGTCGATCACGTCGTCGACGTACCCGCGCTCGGCGGCGATGTAGGGGTTGGCGAAGCGCTCGGTGTACTCCTCGATGAGCTCCGTGCGCTTGGCGTCGGGGTCGTCGGCGCCGTCGATCTCCTTGCGGAAGATGACGTTGACGGCGCCCTGGGGTCCCATCACCGCGATCTCCGCCGACGGCCACGCGAAACGCGAGGTCGGCCCCGATCGACTTGGAGTTCATGACGACGTACGCCCCGCCGTAGGCCTTGCGGGTGATGATCTGGACGCGCGGGACGGTCGCCTCGCAGTAGGCGTACAGCAGCTTGGCGCCATGACGGATGATGCCGCCGTACTCCTGGTCGGTCCCGGGCAGGAATCCCGGGACGTCGACGAAGGTGACGAGCGGGACGTTGAACGCGTCGCAGGTGCGCACGAAGCGCGCCGCCTTCTCGGAGGCGTCGATGTCGAGGGTTCCCGCGAGCACCGCCGGTTGGTTGCCGACGATGCCGACGACGTGCCCGTCGACACGCGCGAACCCACAGATGATGTTCGGCGCCCAGAGCGCGTGCACCTCGCAGAACTCGCCCTCGTCGACGACCTGGGCAACGACCCTCTTCATGTCGTATGGCTTGTTCGGCGCGTCCGGGATGAGCTGGATGATGTCCTCGCACCGTCGATCGGGATCATCCTCACACTCGACGTGGGGCGGGTCCTCGAGGTTGTTCGCGGGCAGGAACGACAGGAGGTAGCGGACGTGCGCAATGGCACTCGGCTCGTCCTCGCACACGAACCCGGCGACACCCGACTTCGACGCGTGGGTGAGCGCGCCACCGAGCTCTTCCTGCGTGACGTCCTCACCGGTGACCGTCTTCACGACGTCGGGTCCGGTGATGAACATGTGCGAGGTGCCCTTCACCATCACGATGAAGTCGGTGATCGCGGGCGAGTACACCGCGCCGCCCGCGCACGGGCCCAGGATCACGCTGATCTGCGGGATCACACCCGACGCCTTCACGTTGCGGAAGAAGATGCCGCCGTACGCGTCGAGCGACACGACGCCTTCCTGGATGCGCGCACCCGCGCCGTCATTGAGCCCGATCATCGGCGCGCCGACCGATTCGGCGAGATCCATGACCTTGTGGATCTTCTCGGCGAAGACCTCGCCGAGCGCACCGCCGAACACGGTGAAGTCCTGCGCGAAGAGGAACACCTTGCGTCCGTCGACCGTGCCCCACCCGGTGATGACGCCGTCGGTCAGCGGACGGGTCTCCTCGATACCGAAGCCGTGCGCGCGGTGCCGGGCCAGCATGTCGAGCTCGACGAACGAGCCGGGGTCGAGGAGCAGGTCGATGCGCTCCCGGGCCGTGAGCTTGCCGCGCTGGTGCTGGCGCTCGACCGCTCGGGGGCTGCCGGCGTGGACCGCCTGCTCGCGCAGCTTGGCGAGCTGCTCGAGGCGCTCCTCGATGGGATGCGGGGTTCCCGCGGCGACGTTCGGACCGTCGTCGCCGTGCGCCGCCTCGGCTTCGGCCTGCGCCTGGATCTCTTCCTGCTCGGCCGCCATGGCGCCGAAGGTTACCGGGTGCGGGCGCGCCGGCCGACCTCCGCCGTCTTCAGGTCGCGGCGGGGTCCTCGACGAGCTCGATGAGCGTGCCGAACGCGGTCTTGGGGTGCACGAACGCGACGATCGTCCCCCGGCTCCCCGGTCGTGGGACCTCGTCGATGACCGCGTGGCCCTCGGCCTTCACCCGCTCCAGCGCCTCGGCGCACGAAGCGACGCGGTACCCCACGTGATGGATGCCTTCACCGCGCTTGGCGAGGTACTTCGCGACCGGCGAGTCGTCGCGCGTCGGACTCAAGAGCTGCACGTAGGACTGCGCGACCGGCAGCAACGCTTCCTCCACGCCGTCGCGCTCGACGACCTCGCGGTGCTCGACGTCGACGCCGTAGGTCGCGCGGTAGTACGCGATCGCGGCGTGCAGATCGTGGACGGCGATGGCGACGTGGTCAATCTCGGTCAGCACGGTGGTGCTCCTGTCGGGGTCACGACGCCGGGCGCCGGAACTGGGTGATGCGGGCGAGCCGGCTCGCCCGTCGCTCGAGGTCGGTCACGCCCAGACCCTCCTCCGGCGCGAGCACCAACACGCCGAGCTTGCCTTCGTGCGCGTTGCGGTGGACCTGCGACACCGCGCCGGCTGCCTGCTCGAAAGGGAAGGTCGCCGAGAGCGCCGGGCTGATGTCGCCGCGGCACACGAGCTGGTTGGCTTCCCAGGCCTCGCGGTAGTTCGCGAGGTGTGATCCACGGATCGTCTTCTGCCCCGTCCAGAGGTAGCGGTTGTCGAACTCCAACGTGAAGCCGCTCGTGGCTGCGCACGTGATGACCGTGCCGCCGCGCGCGCAGGTGAAGACCGACGCACCCATCGTCTCGCGCCCAGGGTGCTCGAAGACGACATCGGGCTCCGAGCCCGCGAGCGCGCGCACCTGCTTGGCGAACCGGCGCCATTCGGCGGCATCCTGGGTGTGTTCGTCGGACCAGAACCGGTATCCCTCGGCCTTGCGGTCGATGACGTGCTCGACGCCGATCGCGTGCAGGAGCGCGGCCTTCGCCGGACTCGACACCACCCCGACCGGGATCGCGCCGGCGCGCAGCGCCAGTTGGCAGGCATACGCGCCGATGCCGCCGCTCGCACCCCAGATCAGGACGGTCTGGCCCGCCGCGAGGCGGGCGCCGTGGCGGCCGATCAGCATGCGATAGCTCGTGGAGAGCGCGAGCGAGCTCGCGGCCGCCTCCTCCCAGGTGAGGTGAGCCGCCTTCGGCAGCAGCTGGCTGGCCTTCGCGACCGCGAGCTGCCCCAACCCGCCGTAGTTCGTCTCATAGCCCCAGACGCGCTGTGTCGCCGACAGCATCGCGTCGTCGTGTGCCGCGGGATCCTGCGCGTCGACGTGGTTGGGCGCGACGGCGACGGCATCGCCGGGCTTCCACGTGCGCACCGCCGAACCGGTCCGGACGATCACACCCGCGGCATCGCTGCCGACCTGGTGGAACAGCTGGTCGTGACGGGCGTTGTCGCCACCTTCCTTGCCGAGACGACCGAGGAAGCCGAAGGTGGAGATCGGCGCGAAGAGCGACGTCCACACCGTCGTGAAGTTGATCGCCGACGCCATGACCGCGATGAGGACCTCGTCGGGCGCGAGCTCCGGGGTCGCGACGTCGTCGAGGTGCAGGCTTGCGGCCGGGTCGCGCTGCTCGAGCGCGAGATCGCCGAATCGCTCCTGCTCGTCGGCGCGCACGACGACGGCGCGATGGCGCCCGGGGAGCGGGAACGCCGCGAGCTCGTCGCCCGGCGCGCCCGCGATGATCGCGTCGCGCAGCGCGTCGAGGTCAGCCATCAGTGCGCCTCATGCCGGCGACCGTACCGGAGCGCGTCAGGCCGCTCCAACCGCGTTGCCGCTGGGTCGGACTACGGGTCGAGCCGGAAGGGCGGGTACTCGTCGGTGAGGAAGAGGAAGTATGCGTTCACCCGTATCGACCAGCGCGACACGCCGACGACGAACCTTCGCAGCCCCTCGGGCCACTTGCCGGTGATCAGCACGGCGAAGAAGGCGATGATCCAGACGACGAACGCCGCGATCGCCAGGATCGCAAGGACGATCACGTGCGGGATGACGAGCAGCCACTTCACGAGCACCAACCAGCGGTTCATCTCGCCGGGGTCCGCGACCGTGAGCGTCGCCGGATCGGGCTCCCCGCCCATCGCATCCGTGCTGAAGTCGAACGGCGGGTACTCGTTGCGCATGAACGCGACGTAGGTCAGCAACCTCCATTGGTAGCGCAGGACCATCGTCTGGAAGCCGACGAACGGGTTCCGCTTCGCGAAGAGGATCGTGAAGAACGAGATGACCCAGAGCGCACCCTGCACGATGCGCAGGAAGTAGGCGACCACCCAGTGCGGGAACGCGAGGAGCCAGTTGATCAGCGGTCGCCAGCGCGCCACCTCGAGGTCGCGGTCGAAGCCGACCGAGACGGGGTAGCTCCCCCCGGGCGGCACGGCACCCGGTGGCGGCGGAGGTGGCGCTGCCTGGGGCGGAGGGGCGCCGGGCGGCGGAGGACTCGGGGGTGCCGGCACGTCGGACATGCGTCCTCCAGACGGAGTGGCTGAGGCAGACCTGAACGCGTTCCTAAGCCACCCGTGGCCCGAAGTCAACGACCTCGGTTCAGCCCTCGACCTCTCGCCGGCCCGCCAGGGCACGGCCCAGCGTGATCTCGTCGGCGTACTCGAGGTCGCCGCCCACGGGCAGACCGCTCGCGAGGCGCGTCACGCGGAGGCCAAGCGGCTGGAGCGAGCGCGCGAGGTACATCGCGGTCGTCTCCCCCTCGGTGTTCGGGTTGGTCGCGAGGATCACCTCGCGGACGCCTTCCGCGTCGATACGTCGCAGGAGCTCGCGGATCCGGAGTTGGTCCGGACCGATGCCCTCGATCGGCGAGATCGCGCCCTGCAGCACGTGGTAGCGACCGGCGAACTCGTGCGTGCGCTCGACCGCAACGATGTCGCGCGGCTCTTCGACGACACAGAGCAGCGTGGCCTCACGGCGTTCATCCGCGCAGAACGCGCAGAGCTCGCTCTCCGCGAAGTTGAAACAGCGCTCGCAGAAGCGGATCCGTTCCTTGGCGTCGACGATCGCATGCGCCAGGCGACGGGCATCCTCCGTCGGCGCCTTGAGGAGGTAGTACGCGATCCGCTGCGCGGACTTCGGACCGATTCCTGGGAGCCGCCCCAGCTCGTCGATCAGCGCCTGGACCGGCGCCGCGTACGGGCTTGCCACGCGTGTCGCTCGCGGGCCCGGTCAGCCGAGGAGGCCGCCGAGGCCACCCAGGTCGAGACCACCCGTGACCCCACCCAGCCGTTGTGCCTGGAGCTCCTGGGCGCGACGTACACCGTCGCCGATGGCCGCGAGCACCAGGTCCTCGAGCATCTCCACGTCGTCGGGGTCGACGGCTTCGGCTGCGATGCGGACGGACTGGATCTCACCGGCTCCGTTGAACACGACCGAGACCATGCCGCCCCCGGCCGAGCCCTCGACGTGCTCGTCGTGCAAAGCCCCCTGCGCCGCAGCCACGTCCGCCTGCATCTTCTGGACCTGCTGCATCATCTGTTGGAGCTGGTGCTGGTTGGCCACGAGGTTCGTCCCGAGTCGGCGAGTGGTGACGGGTTGCACGCGGTGTCCTCAGTCGCGCGGGACCTCCTCGACGACGACGGCGTCGAATCGCTCGGCGAAGATCCCCACTGAATCTACCGGCCCTTCGCCGTCGGGGGCGTCGACCGTCTCGGTGAGGTCGACGATGTCGGGCTCGTCGTCGGGAGGGCCACCGGAATGGTCGCCGGGACCGGCTTCGCCGGGCGGGGGGCCCTCGAAGCGGTTCGGCTTCACGACGAAGCGCATGCGCCGGCCGAGGCGCGCAGAGAGGGCCTCACGGATGGTGTCGGCCTCTCGCTTGAACCGCGGCTCGGCCGCTTGGATGATCTGCGGCGGGATGCCGAAGGTGATGACGTCCCCGTCGACGGAGACGGGTTGCGCCTCCTGCACCGCGCTGCGCGTGGCGACCGGCAACCCCGGAAGGATCGCCGCCCAGGCGACGATGACGTCGTCGATGTCGACGGGTCCCTCGGGCATCGCCGCTTGCCCTACCGTCGGTTCCGGTGCCGCCGGCTCGTCGACCTCCGGCGTCGTCGCGGGAGCCGAGGCGGGCGTGCTCGCGGCGTCGGCAGTGGTGCGGGTCGCCGCTTCGCGACGCAGTGCGCCAACCGTCCGCGTGGGCGCAACCCGTGGAGGTGTCGCGTCGGTCGCGCTCGCTGCAGCTCCACGCGGCTCGGTGACCCCGCCCGCCGCGAGCTGGCGCTCCAGCCGCTCCACGCGGTCGGCCAACGCGGCGAGGGGCGGACCGGCATCGCGGCGCGTCGAGCGCACCAGCGCGATCTCCAGGACGAGACGCGGGTCGGCGGCGTCGGCGCCTCGCATGTCGACGACGGCCTCACCGAGCGTCTCGAGGGTGCGGATCAGGCGTACGTTGCCGAACGAACCGGCGAGGGCAACCAGCCGGTCGCGCTCCTCGGCCGGCGCGTCGACCTGCACGCGACCCTCCGCGGCGACGGCGACGAACGCGTCGCGGCACGTCGTCAACAGGTCCTCGGTCAGCCGCCGTGGCTCATGACCCGACTCGAGGAGCTCGGCAAGCGTCACGAGCATGCTCGCCACGTCCTCGCCCGCGACGTGCTCCAGGAGCTCGATGCGTCGCCCGATCGCGGTCCCGCCGAGGAGAGCGCCGACCTGCTCCTCGTCGAGCGCGCCGTGAACGATGGCCTGGTCGAGCAGTGACAGCGCGTCGCGCAGCGAACCCGCTGCTGCGCCGCGACGAGCGCCAGCGCCGCCGGTTCGGCGTCGACCCCCTCGCGCTTGGCCACATCGGCGAGGTGGGTCTCGATCTCGTCGGCCGTCGCGAGGCTGAACTCGAAGTGCTGCGTGCGCGACCGGATGGTCGGCGCGACCTTGAGCGGGTCCGTCGTCGCGAGCACGAACACGACGTGCTCCGGCGACTCTTCGAGCGTCTTCAACAGCGCGGCCTCTGCGCTCGCGCTGAGCATGTGGACCTCGTCGAGGATGTAGACCTTCTTGCCGCCGCCTGCGCTCAGGTAGGACACGCGTTCGAGGAGGTCGCGCATCTCCTCGACGCGGCTCTTCGATGCCGCGTCGACCTCGATCACATCGAGCGATGAGCCTTCGGCGATCGCAATGCAGGTCTCGCACTCGCCACACGGGTCACCGTCGGGCCCGAGGTTCGTACAGCTCAGCGCCTTGGCCAGCAGGCGCGCGGTCGTCGTCTTGCCGGTGCCCCGCGGGCCCGAGAAGAGGTACGCGTGACCGACCCGCCCGTCGCGGACGGCGTTGCGCAAGGCCGCGCTGACGTGGGTCTGGCCGACCAGCTCGGAGAACCGTTGGGGCCGGTACTTGCGATACAGCGACTGGTAGGCCATCCCGGGCGATCGTAGTGACCACCTGTGACATCACCGTGCGGACCGTCGAGGGCCAGGCACCCCTGCGGCACACGGAAGGGCCCGCTGAGAGCTGCTTCCTTCCGGACCTGACTCGGTTCACGGGGTCCCGTCGCGCAGGACCCGGCCCTCGACGCTCCGCACGGCGCGCCGCGCCGGGATCGCCCAGCGTACCGGGCGATCCCGGCCTCTCGGTCGCCCACCCGAGTTCGCCGGCGAGCCAAGCTCCCGCCGTGGCTGCGCAGTCGGACCCGTCCGTCGAGTCCCTGCCGTCGAACTCGCGAATCCAGGCGTTCTCCGATGCCGCGCACGTCGTGAGCTTCTTCACCAGTGGCATCATGGGGGTCAATCGTCACGCGGTACGTGCGCGATTCCCTTCAGGCGGCCGTCGCCACCGTGCTCGGTGTTGTCGCCCCAGGCTGTCGATCGCTCTCTTCAGGGCTGGTGGCCCTGTTCTTCGCGCTCGCCGAACACGGCGAGTGACTCCGGCGATCAGGCAACACCACCGCTAGCATCGTCGGTCCTCGGAGGGGTGCGAGAGCGGCCGAATCGGCACGCTTGGAAAGCGTGTGTGGGGAAACTCACCGTGGGTTCGAATCCCACTCCCTCCGCCGATTCCGGCCCGGACCGCCAGTCCGATCCAGAGCGTGACCGCCGGCAATGTGCAACACAGTCTGGACGTCCGTCGACGTCATGGTTCCTCCTCGGATGTGCGGCTCGCGACGGCGTTGTCGACGAGACGCCGCAGCAGCCGGCTGGCTCGAAGCTGAAGCATCGGCCGGAACCCGCGTGAAGTCGGTCGTGGGTCGTGGCAGAGCGCGGTGAGCACCACGGCGGCGCTTGGATCAGTCGTGCGCGAGGCTCTGCGTCGCGCCGTCGCCTGTTCCACCGGGTGGGTTCGGGGCAGGGCCCTCGAAGAGAGAGACGACGCCCCGAGAACAGGTCCGACGAGGAGGCGGTGACATGGCCGACGACAGTCTCAGCGCGACCACGGTCATCCACGCCTCGGCCGAAGCGATCTTCGCAGTCCTGACCGATCCAGCAAGGCACGCCGCGGTCGATGGCACCGGCTGGGTCGGCGAAAGCCTCGACGGCGAGCGGTTGACCGCGGCCGGGCAGATCTTCTGGATGTCCATGTACCACCCGAACCACCCGGACGGGCGCTACCAGACGGCCAACCGCGTCGAGGTGCTCGACCCGCCGAGCAGCATCTCGTGGGCGACGGGATACGACGCCGGCGACGGCACTCTGGGCTTCGGCGGCTGGACCTGGCGCTACGACCTCACGCCATCTGGATCCTCGAGCACGACTGTCACGCTGACATATGACTGGTCAGGGGTCCCGGACTCCGTACGAGAGCACATCGGATTCCCGCCGTTCCCTCCAGAGCATCTGGACAACTCGCTCGCCCACCTCGCCGAGCTGGTCACCCCATGAGCAGCCCGCACTCCGTCAGCGTGGATTCGTCCAGGACGGCCGGACCTCTGGCCGGTCAGATGCCTGCGCTCGTCGCGGCGGGAACACCGTGGACGGAACGCGTGCGGAGAAGGTGTCTCATGACGTGTCGCGCGTCGCGCTGCATGCCGACGATGGAGTCGGACGCCGCCGCGTACTGGAAGTGCAGACCGCAGAAGTACAGACCGGGCTCGGACTCGACGATGCCTCGGTCGTGCTCGGGCTCCCCGCCGTCGCCCAGGACCGGGAGGTCGAGCCACGGGAACGACGGCTTGAACCCGGTGCACCAGAGGACGCTGGCGACATCGAGCACTTCGCCGTCGTCGGTGACGGGCTTGCCGTCGGACACCGACACGATGCGAGGGACTCGTCGGGCCACTCGCCGCGATGTCCTTGGGCTTGACCCGGATCAACGGGCGTCCTGCCACCCTTGGCACGAGCCTTCCGGCCCATGGGCGTGCGCAAGGTCATCACGTGCTGCAGCATCACGAAGACCCCGCTGACCAGCACGTTGCGAGCGAACCAGGGCTCGATGCGGAACGGGATGACGGCATCGGGTTCGCCGGCCACGATGACCTCGCGCGTCTTGGCCAGCTCCATGGTGATGTCCGCGCCGCTGTTGCCGACGCCGACGATCAACACGGGACCGTCCGGGAGCTGGCTCGGTGTTCGGTAGTGCATCGAGTGGAGCTGGACGATCGAGGAATCGAGTTCACGCGCGAAGGCGGGCGTCTTGGGAGCTCGCGTAGCTCGACGTTGCCACGACGACGTTCGAGGACCGGAAGAGACGACCGTCGGCGAACACCTCGAAGCCGTCACCGCAGCGGGAGACTCGCTCGACGTGCGTGTCCAGCCGGACGGGGAGATGGAAGCGCCGGGCGTAGTCCTCGAGGTAGTCGGCCATTTGGTCCTTGGTGACGAACTCGTCACGCCGCGCCGGGAACGGCATCCCAGGAAGCCCGTTGAGGCGTGCCGGCGAAAACAGCAGGAGCGAGTCCCAGCGGTGGCGCCACGAGTCGCCGACGCGGACTGCCCGCGTCGAAGATCACGAAGTCGCGTGCGGTCCGCGCAAGGTGGTGGCCGATGGTGAGACCGGTCTGACCGCCACCGACGACGATCGTGTCGAAGTTCTCGGCTGGGGTTGGTTCCGTGCGCATGATGGGCTCCGAACGTGTCGAAGGATTGGTCGATTCGACGGTACGAAGACCCTGGGATCGGGCGCATCGGGAGAAGTCACCAATTTGGGGACGCCCGACGCGTGGGGAATTGTGTGTAGTGGACCCGGCTGACCTCAGACGAGGTCGTGCTCGTAGGCGTAGGCGGTCGCTGCTGCTCTCGACGGCACGTCGAGCTTGGTGAAGATGTTGGCGACGTGACGGGCGACAGTCTTCTCGCTGATGAACAGCTGTTCTGCGATCTGCCGGTTCGTCTGTCCGCTCGCCACGTGCCGCAACACCTCCAGCTCGCGACCCGTGAGTCCGCTACCCGGATCGGCGGCGTCGGAGTCAGGCGCCGCGGCATCGATTCGTTCGACATCGAGGACGGCGCCGAGGCGCTCGTAGGTGGCTCGCGCTGCACCCGCCTCCAGGTCGGCGGTGTCGAGATCCCCGAGCTGCGCGCACGCCAGGCCGATCAGCTCGCGGGACCGGGCAACCTCGTAGACCGCGCCCAGCTCACTCCAGACTTCGACGGCTCGGCGCAGATCCGCGAGCGCGGCGCTCGCGTCGGCCGCCGCCAGCGCGACCTGACCCTCGGCCATCGCCGCCAGGGCCGAGAGGAACGGTGGACCCTCGGCCGCCTCAGCCACCTCGGCCAGCTCATCCGCCGACTGCGCGGCTGCCTCCTCTCGTCCCGCGGCGAGAGCTACCTCCACATGCGCGGCGAGGATCCGCGGGCGCTGCTCGAGGTTCGATCCTTCGCTGAGGATCCGCGCCAGCGTGGCCGCAGCCGGGGCGGGTTCGCCACGCGGCATGTCGAAGCAGCGCGAGGCCCGGCTGTGGCTCACGGCCACATTCACTCGCCCGGCGATATGACTGCATCGCGGCCTCGAGCTCGCCGTGCAGACGCTGGAGCTCGGCCAACTGGTACAGCGCCGCGCCGAGCGGCGGCTGCCCGGGCGGATCCGACAGCACCGCGCAAGCACGCACGGCTTCGTCGGTCGCCTCCTCCCACCTGCCATCGAGCTGGAGGATCTCCGAACGGTGGACCAGACAGCGGCCTCGGAACGGGACCAGATCGGGCTGACGTTCGCACCAGGTCGACAAGGCCCGTGTCCACTCCCGAGACCGCGCCAGGTCACCGATGTCGTGGCATGCCTCGAGGACGCCGCAGGAGACGACACCTGCGATCAGCGACGAGACCTCCTCTGCGATCACCGCGATCATGGCTTGATCGAGCGAGACGAGTCCCTTGTCGATCCGACCGAGGTTCAACATGGCTTGCCCCACACCGAGACGCCCGAGCGCGCTGAGGTCGCTGTCGGCACACGCAGTCCCGATCGAGAGGACCTCTTCGAAGAGCGTGAGGGCCGCCGCCGCGTCATCGGAGCCCAGCGCGCCCAATGCCCGCGCGACCATCACATAGCCGACTTCGGCGCACCTCGGCTCGAGCGACGCGGCGAGCTCGCCTGCACGACCGATCCATGCCCCACCCTGGGCGTGCTCTCCACGGTTCATCAGGCTCATCCCGAGGAAGAACGAAGCTCGGGCTGCGCCGGCCGTGTCGTCGTCAGCCTGACATTGGTAGAACACGCGCTTGCGCACGACGTCGCTCAGTTCGTTGTCGCCGGACAGCTGCGCCGCCATCGCGAGAAGCATCAGGTCTTCGGTCGCGAGAGGTGACTCTTCGTCCGCCGCGACCAGCAGCTGTCGCGCCTGCACCCAGGCCCGCTCCTCCACTGCGGCACGTCCCCGTTCGAGGGTCGACACGGCTCGGAGTCTGACACCCAGACGACCTGGCGCACCTCCGGCGATCCGGAGCGATACGACCGGCCGACCGGTCTTGCCCGCCCCCCACCGCCACCTCCCGGACCGGCGACCTGTCCGCGTGATCTGCAGGTGAGCGACGCCGAGTGAGGGCACCCCCGGGTGCGCGGCTGGCAGCTCGTCGGCACGCTGTCGGCCGGGGAACGCGGAGGGCCAGAGTGTCGGCTTGTTGTTCGATCCAATCGGGCGGTGGATCAGTACGAACCGCACCGCGCGGCGCGGATCAGCGTTGGACGGTTCGGTAGTCCCGCCCGAGTGTCTCCATCGCCCCTCGGATCCTGGGGCCGTCGTCCCCCGACCACACGCACAACGGCCCGTGAAGGTTCTCGGCGGCGGCGACCGCCTCAGCGCCGAGCGTCGAAACTCTGTACACGCCTGCGAGCTCGGCCATCCGGAACGCGAGCGTTCGCATCGGAACGACCTCGACGTCGGCGGGGAAAGCCAGGAGCCGGGAACCAAGTGCGCGGCGCTGCTCTGCACTCCATGTTCCGGTGAGTACGCTCCCACGCGCAGACACGACGCTCTTGCCGCCACCGTGCGCCTACGCACCGAATTTGAAGCAGTCGAGGGCGCCGTGCTCGTACAGGATCGAGCTCGAAGCCAGTGGGAGGCTGAGCTCTCCCCAGGACGGTACGAGCGCATCAGCGCGCATTCGCTTCGCCAGAGTTGCATTCGGGCCGACCCGAATGGTGGAGCCCTCTACGTCGTCGGTGGCAGCGGCGCCTATGTCCAGATCAGCGGCGTGCCGCCTCGTTGACCATCACGGCGCAGCAACGGCGGCGCGCTGGTGTTCGAGGAAGCGTCGCTCGGTCGGGTTGGCGCTGAGATCGATCGCGCGCTGATACGCCGCGATCGACGCGTCCGTCTGCCCCGCGCGTGCGAGGAGGTCGGCGCGTGTGGCGTGGTACGGCTGGTACTCGGCGAGCGCGGCAGCGTCGAGCGCGTCGAGGGCCGCGAGGCCTTCCCCGGCACCGCGTTGCTCGGCAACGGCGATCGCCCGATTGAGCGCCACCACCGCGTTCGGGCGCAGCGCGTACAAGTGGTCGTACAGGGCGACGATCTGCGACCAGTCGGTCGAGTCGAAGGTCGTGGCATCGGTGTGAACCGCGGCGATCGCCGCTTGGATCTGGAACGGCCCGGGCTGGTCCCGACGAAGGCATGTGCGCACGAGCGCGTGACCTTGGACGATCAGGTCTCGGTCCCAACGCGAACGGTCCTGATCGGCGAGACGGATCATCGATCCGTCGGAGTCGGTGCGTGCCGGGCGTCGCGCCTCGGAGAGCAGCATCAGTGCGAGCAGGCCGACGGCTTCGGGTTCGTCGGGCATCAGCTCGGTGAGCACACGCCCCATGCGGATCGCCTCACGCGCGAGGTCGACGCGCGTCAGCTCGTCGCCCGAGGTCGCGGTGTGACCCTCGGTGTAGATCAGGTACACGGTGGTGAGCACCGCGTGCAGGCGATCGGGAAGCTCGGCCGCTCGTGGGACGCGATACGGCGCGTGGTTGTCGCGCAGCTTGCGCTTGGCCCGCACGATGCGCTGCGCGAGCGTGGGCTCGGGAAGGAGGAACGCGCGCGCGATCTCGGGTGTGTCGAGACCGCCGAGCAGCCGCAGCGTGAGCGCGACCTGGGCGTCGGGTGCCAGCGCCGGGTGGCAGCACAGGAACATGAGCCGGAGCTGATCGTCGGCGACGACGTCGACGAAGGTGTCGAGGTTTTCGAGCTCGGGGTTGTCGTCAGGTTCCATGTCGGCAGCGTGGAGTCGATGAGCAGCGACGGAGCGGTCGGTGCGCGTCGACTCGCGTCGGAGTCGGTCGATGGCGCGGTTGCGAGCTGTCGTGGTGATCCAACCGCCGGGGTTCGGTGGCACGCCCTGGCGGGGCCACTGCTCGGCCGCGATGGCGAACGCCTCCGCCACCGCGTCCTCGGCGAGATCGATGTCGCCGAGGACGCGGATCATGGTGGCGGTGCAACGGCCGGCCTCTCTGCGGAAGACCTCCGTGAGCGGGTCAGGCATTTTCCGTCGGGCGGACCTCGACGGGCCCCTCACAGGCCGCGGCAGCCTTGCCCGCCCACGCGAGTGCTGCGTCGAGGTCGGCTGCTTCGATGATCCAGAAGCCGCCCATCTGCTCCTTGCTCTCCGCGTACGGGCCGTCGGTCATCGAGACGTCACCACCGGTCGCACGCACGACCGTCGCCGACGACGTCGGACGCAGTCCGCAGCCGAACACCCAGGCGCCGGCCCGCTCGAGCTCTTCGTTGATCGCGGTCACCTGACCCACGATCCGCTGCATGTCGGGTGCGGAGAAGTCGAGGTCGTCGTAAGGACCGTCGTGCCACACGGACAAGAGGTACTGAGCCATGGTGGGAGTCTCCTTCGTGTCGTCCGGCGGCGCCTCGTGTGCCGCTCAGCACGTCTACGAACAGCACCGCGGAAATCGACAACCGTCGGCAGAGACTTCGCGCTGATCGGCGACACACGTTCAGCGTTGAACGTATGCGCCAACCAACCCGACGTCTGCTGGGGCCTGGCTCAGCGTGCCTGTTGGAGCTGACGTGCCAGATCGTTCAACTCCTGCACTTGCTGGTTCACGCCGGATGGCACCGAGTTCGCGGGCACGGCGTTCGACCCGGCCGGCCCGGCCGGCGGCGAGCTCGAGCCACCGGAGAACAGGCTCGTTGCCCATGCGCCGAGCAGGGCCATGACGACGGCGGAGACCAGCATTCGAGCGAACCGGCGCTGCAACCGAAGGCGACGCGACCGGATCGCCAGGATGGCCGACTGTGTTCCGGGATCCAGCGTCGGGTCGATCGGAGGTCCTGACCAGAGGCCCATCGGTCTCCTCGGATCGGTCGGCAGCGGGTGTGCCCTTGCTATCGGTCGATCGAGCTCCCGAGTCGAGTGCTCGCCCAGGAGGGGTCCGGATCGGATATTTCACCTCTGAATGGTCGGTTTCGGGCGATCAGTGTCGTACCCCTGAGGTTGGATGGGGGCATGTTCGAGTTCGGTGCGTTGGTCGACGAGTTTCGGTGTCGGTCGCGGGAGTGGGTGGCGGCGGAGCGTGAGCGGGCGGTGCGCGAGCAGCGGCAGTGGCGGGTCCGGGAGCTGGCGGCGACACGGGTGATGGACGAGTGGGGTGCTCTCGACGAGGGTCTCGCCGCGCGCGATGGGGTGTCGGTGCGGACGGTGCGTGAGACGGTGGAGTGCGCGCGGGCGTTGGAGTCGTTGCCTGAGATCGCGGCGGTCGCGCATGCGGGTGGGTTGAGCGATGAGCAGTTGCGGGCGGTGACGCAGCTTGCGGACGAGTCGACGGATGCGGAGTGGGCGCGGCGGGCACCGAAGGTTTCGCCGTCGGATCTGGCGCGTCTGGCGCGGAGCCAGCAGAAACCGACGGTCGAGGACGCGGTGAAGCGGCGTGAGGCCCGGTCGTGGCGGTGGTGGTGGCAACCCGACCGGGGAATGTTGTCGATCCGGGGTGAGCTTCCCGATGTGGATGGCGCCCTGTTTGAAGCGACGTTGCATCGGATGATCGACCGGATGCACCCCGCGAAGGGCCAATCTTGGGACAAGAGGGAGCGTCGCGCGGCGGATGCGCTGGTGGAGCTGTGTGAGCGGTTCGCGGACGTCGAATCGCCCGTGACACGATCGAAGCCGTTGCTGCTGGTCGAAGTCCCGCTGCACGGTCCGGCCGAGGTCGCGGGGATCCCATTGCCGGATGTGATGGTCGAGAAGCTCCGCCGCGCACGCGGCGATCGAACCGGTGTTGGTCGCTGACGGTGTCCCAGTCGCGCGCGGCGCGAAGACCGCTGCCCTGTCACCGAAGATCACCCGGGCGGTGCTCTTGCGGGACGGGCATTGCCGCTTCCCGGGATGTGACCGGCGTACCGGGCTCCAGATCCATCACCTCGTCCCACGGAGCTGGGTGGTGGCGACGAGATTGCCAACCTCGCCGCGGTGTGCACCGGCGGCGGGACCGACCATCACGCCGGGTTGGTCCCCCACGGGCCCTGGGTCCTCACCGGCAACCCCGACCAACCCGACGGACTTCACCTCGAAGCACTCGACCGACACGACGCCCGAGCCGGACCGAGAGTCGCGTGACCGCGCGTGGGGCAACGAGAAGGACGCGGGTAGGTCGACCCTTGTACCGTCGCGCGGTGGCCTGGCACGTCGACCATCGCGCGGTGCCCTTGGGGATGTTGACGGGAGCATTCCTCGAGATGGCGCAGCTCACGGAAGACCGATGAACACACGCGAGTCGCAGCTCGAAACATGGCAGGCGTGGATGACGCTCGCGCTCGAACAAGCGCGCGCCGCACTGTCTCACGGCGACGTGCCGATCGGCGCCGTGGTCGTGCGCCGATCGTCGGGTGACGTCGTGGCGAGCCGGCACAACGAGCGGGAGCAGCGACACGATCCGACTGCACACGCGGAGCTCCTCGCGCTCGCCGACGCGTCGCGCGAGCTGGGGAGCTGGCGCCTCGACGACTGCGTGCTCGTCGTCACTCTCGAACCGTGCGCGATGTGTGCCGGCGCCGCGCTCAACGCGCGAGTTCCCGTCGTCGTCTTCGGCGCGGCCGACCCAAAGGCCGGCGCGCTGGGCAGCCTGTACCACTTGGGCGCCGATCCGCGTCTCAACCACGAGATCGAGGTGCACGACGGCGTGCTGGCCGACGTCGCCGCGGCCCTGCTCCGCGACTTCTTCGCCACGCGCCGCGCCTGATCGGTCCACGCCTGATCCTCGCCAGCGCGATTCTGGCCCGGAGTCGTCAGGAGCGCGGCCGGTACACTGCCCCGGCTCGGAGGGATGCGAGAGCGGCCGAATCGGATGGTCTCGAAAACCATTGTGGCGCAAGTCACCCTGGGTTCAAATCCCAGTCCCTCCGCCAGTTGTCAGCACGACCGTCAGCGAGCAGCAGACCCCAGGGGTCCGAGCCCGAGGTTCTCGTAGATCTCGCGGGTCGCGCTCGACCGGTTGAGGGTGTAGAAGTGCAGGCCGGGTGCGCCGCCATCGAGCAGCGCGCGGCACAGCCGAGTCGCCTCCTCGATTCCGACGCGCCGCACCGCCGCCGGGTCGTCCGCCACCGCGGTGAGCTTGTCGGCGAGCCACTTCGGGAACTCCGAGCCTTGGAGCTCGGCCATGCGCTTGATCGCGCCGAGGTTCGTCGCCGGCATGATGCCGGGGATCACCGGCTTGTCGACACCGAGCGCCCGCAACGAGTCGACGAGATCGAAGTAGTGCGCCGGATCGAAGAAGAACTGCGTGATCGCGAAGTCGGCGGCCGCGAGCTTTTCCGCCATGTGCCGGCGATCCGACTCGCGGCTCGCAGACCGCGGATGCGGCTCGGGGTGCGCGGCCACGCCCACCGAGAAGTCGCCGACCTCGCGGATGAGATGGACTAGGTCGATCGCGTGCTGGAGCTCGCCCGGGGGAAGCCCGAGCTCCTTGGGCGGGTCACCGCCCAAGGCCAGGATGTTCTCGATCCCGGCGTCGCGGTACCGCTCGACGATGCCGACCAGCTCGGCGCGGGTGTGCGCCGCGCACGTGAGGTGCGCCATCGACGTGATGGCGGTCTCCCGATGGATCTGCACCACGAGCTCGTGCGTGCGCCCGCGGGTGCTGCCATCGGCGCCATACGTCACGGAGACGTACGACGGAGTGAGGCTGCTCAACTCGACGAGGGCGGCCGAGAGGCGTGCCTCGGCCTCCTCGTCGCGCGGCGGGAAGAACTCGAACGAGAACGTCCGGCCGTTCCTCAGGATTTCGTGGATCTTCGCCACGCGGTCTCCGGTACTCGTGAACGGACCAGGCTACGAGGCGCAACAGGGTAGGCCTCACTTCCCCGATGCGTGCCAGACTGCCGGAGATGGCACCTGAGAAGCTCCAATGGAAGGACTTGTACCGAGAGGTCGTGACGAGCGGCTTGTGCACAGGCTGCGCGGGCTGTGTGATCGCGTGCCCCCACGACGTCCTCGGGTACCGCGACGACGAAGGCGTCTACCGGCCGTTCCACCTCGAAGAGGGCTGGGCGCCCGACAACTGCTCACACGGCGAGAAGGGTTGCACCTCCTGCACTCGGGCGTGCCCACGGTTCCACGCGTGGGAACCCGAGATCGACGAGATGATGTTCGGTCGCACCCGGGAACCCGACGAAGTCTCGGGTGTGTACAAGGACATCGTCCTCGCGCGCGCCACGGATCCGGCCCTCGCCGCAGTCGGCCAGGACGGCGGGCTCGTCTCGGCGTTGCTCGTGTACGCGCTCGAGCACGACGTCATCGACGCCGCGCTCACGAGCTACCTCGAGGGCGACGGCTCCACGTGGAAAGCCGTCCCGGGGGTTGCCCGCAACCGAGACGACGTGGTCCACGGCGCGGGAAGCCGCTACACGTACTCGGCGAACACGCTCGCGTACGGCGACGCGGTGGAGTCCGGTGCGGAGCGCATCGCGCTCGTGGGAATGAGCTGTCAGGCATCCGTGCCCGGGATCATGAAGCAGCGGAAGGCGGGCAAGGTCGCGCGGCGACTTGCCTTGACGATCGGGCTGCTCTGCTCGAAGACCTTCGACGACGCGATCTTCGACGAGCTGCTCGACGCCAAGTACGGACTGAAGCGCGCCGACATCAAGAAGATGAACATCAAGGGCAAGCTCCAGATCTGGATGCACAACGGCGACTATCACGAGATCCCACTCAAGGAATGCCACGCGTGGACTCGTGAAGGCTGCAAGCTCTGCCCCGACTTCTCAGCCGAGCACGCCGACATCTCGACCGGTGGGATCGGCGCGTTCGGCGACTGGACCCTCACCATCGTGCGGACCGACGCCGGGCGCGAGCTGATGGAAGCCGTGCAGCGCGACGGCTGGATCGAGGTCCGGCCCGGCGACGACGACCCCGGCGCCATCGAGCTGCTCCACAAGCTCTCACGGGTCTCGCGCAAACGGTGGCCAGAATTCGGGGACAACGCACCGCGCCTCCTGCCGGTCACCTGATTCACTGCTGGGGGACGCGGGCGCTGCGTACCCTGGTCGCGGCGAGCCGGGAAGTCTCGTCGGCAGCTCGATCGCACACAGCCGAAGGAACTCCGGAGCTCGATGGAACGCCGTCACCACATCCGTGTGCCTGTCGTTGGACGTGCGCTCGCGCCAGTCGGCTCCGAGTTCGTCTCCATCGAGGTTGCGGGCGGCCTCGTCCTGCTCGTCGGCACGGTCGCGGCGCTTGCGTGGGCAAACCTCGACCCTGGCGGCTATGTCACGTGGTGGCACCGCTCGATCAGCGTCGGGCCGAGCGGCGTCGGCGTCGCGCTCGATCTTCACCACTGGGTCAACCGCGGTCTCATGACCGTCTTCTTCCTCGTCGTCGGGCTGGAGATCAAGCGCGAGCTCGTCGTCGGGGAGCTCACACGCTGGCGCGCTGCCGCGACACCGGCGATCGCGGCCCTCGGAGGGATGCTCGTGCCGGCCGCGATCTACGCGACCGTGAACCTCGGTTCCGCCGGCGCGGATGGCTGGGCGATCCCCGTCGCAACCGACATCGCCTTCGCCATCGGCGCGCTCGCGATCCTCGGGCGACGCATACCTCCCAACGTCAAGCTCTTCCTCCTCACCCTGGCGATCGTCGACGACATCGGCGCAGTGCTCCTCCTCGCCACCTGGTACTCACACGGCGTGGATGCAGGCTGGATCGCCGGGGCCGCGACCTGCCTGGTCGCGGTGGTGGCACTCCAGCACCTCGGTGTCACACGTCCCCTCGTCTACGCGGTCCCCGGCGTCGCGCTGTGGGTGTCCGCGAACCACGCCGGTGTCGAGCCGTCCATCGTGGGAGTCGCGCTCGGGCTGCTGGTTCCCGCCCGTGTCTTTCGTAGCCGAGCGCGCCTCGATCGAACGCCTCGAGCGCCGCCTGCACCCGGTGAGCAGCTTCGTGGTAGTCCCCGTGTTCGCGCTCGCGAACGCGGGTATCCGGATCGACGAGTCTGCGCTGCGTGCCGCAATGGGCAGCCGAGTCACACTCGGCATCGTGGCGGGACTCGTCGTCGGCAAGGCGGTGGGCATCAGCGGTGCCGCGGCGCTCGCGGTGCGCAGCCGGCTCGGCGTGCTCCCCGAGGGGATCACGATGCGCCACGTCGTCGGGATCGGCGCGCTCGCGGGCATCGGCTTCACGGTCTCCCTGCTCGTCGCCGAGCTCTCGTTCACCGGCGCGAGGCTCGAGGAGGCAAAGATGGGTGTCGTGGCCGCGTCGATCCTCGCGGCGACCTTGGGGCTCGCAGTCCTTGCCCGACTCGGCCGTCCTCCTGCGGGAGATCGGATTCGCGATGAGTGAACTGATCGTCGCGCTCGTGGACGACCTGATGGACCGCTCGCGCATCTCGGCCGCGTTCCCTGACGCGACGTTCGCGAAGACGTCTGGAGACGGCGTGGGCGCGGCCGTGGTGATCGTCGACCTCGGTCGATCCGCGGCCTCGGTCGCGGAGGTTCGGGACCTCGCACCGCGGGCCGTGATCGTCGCGTTCGGGTCGCACGTCGACGACGAGGCGTTCGAGCGTGCTCGCACGGATGGTGCCGACGCCGTCCTGGCTCGGTCACGGTTCTTCAGGGACCCCGCCGCGGCGGTCGAGGCGGCCCGGCACCCCACCTGATCCGCCACGCGGGCACAATGGGTGGCGGCGTGCCCATGGACCTCGTGCTGCAACCCGACGCGCCCGCAGAGGCGCCCCCCGAGCGCAAGGAGTCCCGACGCGAGCGGGCGACCTTCCTGGTTCGGATCGGTGGCGTGTTGTGCGGGCTGACGGCACTGGTCCGGTTGCCTGCGTTCTTCGTCAAGGTCTTCAACTCCGACGAAGCGTTCCTCGCGGTGCAAGCACGCGTGATCCAGGCGGGTGGCGAGTTGTATCGCAACGCGGCAGACCGCAAACCGCCGCTCGTGCCCTATCTGTACGCCGCGACGTTCGAGGTGTTCGGCAGCTCGTCGCTGTGGACGGTGCGGGTTGTCGCGATGCTGGCGGTCGCGGCGACCGGCCTCCTGCTCGCAGTGGAGGCCCACCGGCGGTACGGACGCACGGCGGCATGGATCGCGGGGGTGCTCTTCGTCGTCGCCATGGTCGCGTTCGCGCCTCAGGACGGGCAGGCCGCGAACTTCGAGGTCTTCATGCTGCCGTGGATGACGGCGTCGATCCTGCTCGCACGCCGCGGGCGCGGTCTGTCGTCGGGCATCGCCCTCGGGATTGCCACCCTCGCGAAACAGACGGGCGCGGCAACGTTGCTGCCCGTGCTCTACCTCATGGCGAAGGCACGCGGACGCGACGGCGTGTCCCGGGCAGTGCTCGGGTTCGTGATCCCCACGGGTCTCGTCGCGCTCGCGGTCGGCCCCGGCCAGCTCGTGCACTGGGCCGTCCTCGGCAACGGCTCATACCTCGACAGTGACACGATGACGGCGTACGTCGCCGGGATGTTCGTCGTGATGACCGTGGCATGGGCGTTGTGCAACCTGCCGATCGTGTGGACGCTGCCGATCGTGTGGCGCGAGCGGCGCGTGCAGCACAACGACCGGGCCGACGACCGCGACCTCTGGCTCTGGCTCCTTTCCGCCGCAATCTCCGTGGCCGTCGGCTTCCGCTTCTTCGGTCACTACTACATGCAGCTCACGCCGCCTGCGGCGCTGTTGTCGGCGGGCGCGCTGTCGCGCATGTCGCGGCGCGTTCGCGGCGGGGACCGTGGCCGTGGCGTTGGTTGCCGGCGTCGGCTTCTCCGCAGGCGCCTACATCATCCAACCGTTCGGCGGCGAGCCTCGGTACCAGGCGGTGAGTCGCTATCTCGAGCATCACGCGGGACCCAAGGACCTGATCCAGGTGTGGGGCAGCGTGCCCGAGATCTACTGGGCCTCCGACAAGCTGCCGGCCACGCGCTTCCTGACGATCCCCACGTTCCTGACCGGTCACCATCCCGGACGTCCCGACAACGTGTCCGCCGGCATCGACGCGAACGCACACCTGTCGTGGCGCTACTTCCTGCAGGACTTCGCCGCGCACCCGCCGAGGTACCTGCTCGACACGTCACCGGCCAACGTGCGGGGCGCGAAGTTCTATCCGATCTCCGAGTTCCCCGCGTTCGCCGCGATCGTGCACGACCAGTACCGCTACGTCCGGTCGATCGACCACATCGCGATCTACCGGCGGATCTGATTCGCCGGGCACGAACCCGATCAGACGAGCGGCCAGGGAACCGAGTGGTACCCAGGATCGGGCGTCGGAAGCCGTCCCGCCACGAGCGCCTGCCCACGCGCGATGGTCGCGTCGATCTCGGCGGCCGAGAGCAGCTCGCCGAAGCGAGCCCCCAAGCCGCCGTGCGCCAGGTCGTCGATCACGCGACACAGGTCGTCGCGCAACACGTCGGGGACACGTTCCGCGCCGAACTCCCAGATGACCGTGCGCAGCTTCCAGTGCTCGTGGAAGGTCAGGCCGTGGTCGATCCCGACGATGGCGCCGTCGTGTCCGTCGAGCAAGCAGTGGCCGCCTTTGCGGTCGCAGTTGTTGGCGACGACGTCGAACGCGGCGAACTGCCGAAAACGGTCCTCACGACCCTCGAGCAGCGTGAAGTAGTGCTCGTCGGGATCGTGCTCGACGAAGCGCTGGACCGCGCCGATTCCGAGCGGTCCGTCTCGGAGGACGGTCGTGGGAACGAGCCCCCAGCCGAGCACGCGCGACAGCTCGTAGGCCGCGACCTCACGCCGGCAGAGCGTGCCACCGGGAAAGTCCCAGAGCGGTCGCTCGCCACGACGTGGCTTGTAGACCGCGGGGAGCTCCATACCGTCCGCCCGGGCCTGGACCAGGAACGTCCCGTTCGAGGAGTACCGCATGCGCCCGACGACCTCGAGCTCGGCGGTCGCGAGCACCGACTCCCATTCGATGGGGCTCAGTTCCAGCGGGGGCACCGATGGCCGGCAGGGTCCATGGGCATGTCGCAGAGCGGGCACGGGGGCCGGCCGGCGGTGACGGCCGCGGCGCCGTGGGCCGCCATCGCCCGCACGAGGGGGCGCGTCGCGTAGATGCGGGCGACGTAGCCCTCGGTGTCATCGTCGTCGAAGCCGTCGTCGTCATCGTCGTCCGACTCGTCGTCCGACTCGTCGTCCGACTCGTCGTCGGACTCGTCGTCGGATCGGTGCTCGCGCAGCTCGAGCAGCACCATCTCGCGTTCGGGATCGAAGCCCAGGCCGATCAGCCGGGCACGAAACAGCGGAACGGTCGGCTCGCGCAGCTCGACCCGCTCGCCCGTGACCGGCGCCGGCGGTTCGGGGAAGTCGTCGGCGATCCGGTCGAGAAACGCGACCGCCTCGGTCGCGAGCAGCGCGACCTGTTCCTTTTCGACCACCACGGTGAGCTGGGCCGACTCCGTGCGCGCCTGGATGTAGAACACGCGCTGGCCCGGCGGGCCAACGGCGCCTGCGCCGAGCGCGTCGACGTCTTCGAGCTCGATCACCTGCATCACGGTGTTGCCTCGGGCTCGGGCGGCGGCGGGGTCGCCACCAGCTCCTGCAGCGCTCCGGTGTCGTTGCAGCACAGCAGCGCGGGGCCGGCCACGCCGAGCTCGATCACGGTGACCGATGCGGGCGAGATGACCACCCGCTGGAAGAGATCGAGATGCACGCCGGTGAAATGGGCGACGACCGACTTGATCGGATCGGCGTGCGAGACCGCCACCACGAGCTCGCCGGGATGCCGCGCGGTGATCGCCTCGAGCGCCGCCACGATGCGCGCCTGCATCGCAGGGATCGACTCCCCACCGGGGAACGACACCGCGCGACGGCGTACGCTGCACGACCTTCCAGAGGTCGGTCTTGGTGAGCTCCTTGAATGCACCACCGGTCCACTCGCCGTAGTCGGCCTCGAGCAGACCCTCGTCGGCTCGAACCTCGATGCCATGGTGCTTCGCGATCAGCTCGGCCGTCTGCATGGTGCGCTCGATCGGGCTCGAGTAGACCGCGACGACCGGAACCGGCGCCAGGCGCTCCGCGGTGCGCTCGGCCTGGGCTCGGCCGTCGTCGGAGAGGTCGATTCCGGCCGTGCGACCCGAGAGCACCGATCCGGTCTGCGTGGTCACCGCATGGCGGACGAGCACGAGCCGCGTCGACGGCGCACGACCACCAGCCGACGGAGGCGCCGCGGAGGGAAGCGTCACTCCTTGATGCTACCGGCGAGGCAGCGCCACGGCCTCGGCGGCCGAACTCCACGGAGGACGTGACCGACGTTGACCTCGCGACCCCTGGCCGGCCGACTGGACCCTCCGACGATGCGAAGGTCCTCGCGGTCGACCATGCCCCGCTAGATTCCGCGCATGCCGGATGCCTCCGTCAACCTCGACCGCGTCGGGACCACCCGAGACCGTGCTCGCCCCCGAGCCCGCGAGCGCGAGCAACGGCCTCGCGGCGGCGCTGGCGATCGCCGACGTCGCAAGCCGCCGCGATGCGGTGTCGGTGGTCGTCGCCGCGCACCCGACGTTCCTCGACGGCTGGGCGCGCCTGGGACAACTCGCGCGCGACGACGTCGAGGCCTACGCGTGCTTCCGGGTCGGGTATCACCGGGGGCTCGACCGTCTCCGGCAGTCGGCATGGCGCGGCAACGGGTACGTGCGCTGGATCCACGAGACCAACCGTGGCTTCCTCCGCGCCCTCGACGGGCTGCGCGCCGCCGCTGCGACCATCGGCGAGCGCGACGAGGAGGACCGCTGCGCGATGTTCCTCCGACAGCTCGACCCCGACTGGGACCGCGCCGACCACGACTGAGCGAGCTCCGAGCTCAGAACTCGGCGTCGAGCTCCTCGATCTCGTCCGGCTCCTGCTCGGCGAGCTCGATCCACTCCTGCATCGCCGGCATCGCCATCACTGTGTCGCGATACGCCGCGCACGTCGGGTCGAGCTTGACGTCATAGGTCACGAAACGCGAGCACACCGGCGCGTACATCGCGTCGGCAAGCGTCGGGGTCGCGCCGAAGAGGTAGGGACCGCCGTACTCGTCCAGACAGCTCGTCCAGATCTCACAGACGCGGTCGATGTCGGCCTGCGCGCCCGACCACGGCCGGAAGCCGGGATGGCGAGCCTTCAGGTTCATCGACAGCGACGAGCGAAGGTCGGCGAACCCGGAGTGCATCTCACCCGAGATCGAACGACACCGAGCCCGCGCGGCAGGATCCTCGGGGAGGAGACGGGCCGTCGGACAGCACTCGTTGAGGTACTCGCCGATGGCGAGCGTGTCCCAGACCGACACGTCGCCGTGCGTGAGCTTCGGGACACGAAAGGAGGACGACAGCAACAGCAGTTCGGCGCGACTGTCCGGGTCGTCGCTCGGCAGCACTTGTACGTCGACGTCGAGACCGGCGAGGCGGCACAGGAGCCAGCCCCGCAATGACCATGCCCCGTAGTTGCGGCTGTTGATGGTGAGGGTCGCGTCTGCCATCGCCTCGTCCTCGCGTGCTCCCGGCGTCCCCTTCGACATGCGCGCGTCAGGTACACACGCGCGTCCCCGCAGCATGGCATGAATCGCACGCGAGTACCGAGAGCTTGTACCGTCTTTTTCGGCGAGGGTGCCATTTTCGGCCAGCGTGGTTTTCGACGAGCGTGGCGACGGACGCGGGGACGCATGCTGTATCAGGCGTACCAAGCTCAGGTCGACCTGCTGACGCCGTTGCGCGAGATCGCCGGGGCCACCCGCGGATCCTCGACGGTCTGCCGCCGCGGCTCGCGCAGAGCCGCAGCATCCGCGGGCTCGCCGTCGGCTACGAGCTCCTGGCCGAGACCGGCCTGTCCCACTCGCGACCGCCGTTCGACATCGCCACCGTGCGCGTCGAACGTACCGAGGTCGGGATCGACGAGCAGGTCCTCACGACAACACCGTTCGCGACGCTCCTGCGCTTCACGAAGGAGACCGACGCGCCACAGCCGCGCGTGCTCCTCGTCGCGCCCCTCGCGGGCCACTTCTCCACGCTGCTCCGGGAGACGATCCGAACGCTGCTCGCCGATCACGACGTCTATCTCGTCGACTGGCACAACGCGCGCGACGTGAACCTGGCCCACGGAGGCTTCGGCGCCGACGACTACGTCGACCACGTCATCCGGTTCCTCGACGTGCTCGGACCCCGCACCCACGTGATGGCGGTGTGCCAACCATGCGTGCCGGTGCTCGCGGCGGTCGCCCGGATGGCGGAGACCGACCACCCGGCGCAGCCGCGCAGCATGACGCTGATGGCCGGGCCGGTCGACACACGGGTCGAGCCGACACAGGTCAACCAACTGGCGACCAGCCGGCCGATCTCGTGGTTCGAGGACCACGTGATCGCGACGGTCCCCCGCCGCTACGAGGGCGCCGGCCGGCGGGTGTACCCGGGGTTCTTGCAGGTCAGCGCGTTCGTCAGCATGAACCTGGGCCGCCATGTCGCGTCCCAGTGGCAGCTCTACGCCGACCTGGTGAACGGGAACCTTGAGCGTGCGACGGCGACCCAGCGCTTCTACGACGAGTACTTCGCGGTGCTCGATCTGCCCGCAGAGTTCTATCTCGAGACGGTGCAGAGCGTCTTCCAGGAGCACCGGTTGCCGCGTGGCGAGCTCACGCACCACGGCGAGAAGGTGAACCCGGCGGCGATCCGGCGGACTGCACTGCTCACCGTCGAAGGTGAGCTCGACGACATCTGCTCGGTGGGCCAGACGCAGGCCGCGCACGACCTGTGCTCGAGCATCCGCCGGTCGAAGAAGAAGCATCATCTGCAACCCGGCGTCGGGCACTACGGAGTGTTCAGCGGCCGGCGCTGGAACACCCAGATCTACCCGGTCGTCCGGAGCTTCATCGGCGCCAACGACTGAGAGAGCCCGCCCAGGGGCGGGCGGAATCTGGGCCCAGCGCCCCGGCGCCGCAGGCGCCAAGAGCGGAGTACTGACCGCCGACGCGCGCGTCGTGGCTACTGCGCGCACCACCCGCCGTCGATCGTCCATGCGGCCCCCCGGACCTGGGCGGCCGCGTCGGAGCAGAGGAACACGGCGAGCGCTCCGATCTGCTCCGGCGTCACGAACTCCTGCGACGGCTGCTTCTCGCCGAGCAGCGCGTGCTTCGCGTCGTAGACCGCGACCCCTTCCGCCTCGGCGCGTCGCTCGATCTGCTGTCGCACGAGGGGCGTGAGCACCCAACCGGGGCAGATCGCGTTGCACGTGACGGCGGTAGTGGCCGTCTCCAGCGCCACCGTCTTGGTCAGTCCGAGCACACCGTGCTTCGCGGCGACGTAGGCCACCTTCTGCGGTGACGCGACGAGACCGTGCGCCGACGCGAGGTTCACGATGCGGCCCCAGCCGGCGTCCAACATCGCGGGCAGCGCGGCACGAATCGTGTGGAACGCCGACGAGAGGTTGATCGCGATGATCGCGTCCCACCGGTCGACGGGGAAGTCCTGCACCGCGGCGACGTGTTGGATCCCCGCGTTGTTGACCAGCACGTCGACCCGCCCGAGCTCGGACTCGGCGTGCCGGATCATGCGCTCGATCTCCGTCGGCTCGCGCATGTCGGCGCCGTCGTGGTAGGCGTCGACACCGAGCTGGCGGAACTCCGTCTCGAGCTCCTGGATCGCGTCCGGGTCACCGAAGCCATTGAGCACCATGTTGGCGCCTTCGCCGGCGAGGGCTCTCGCCATCCCGAGCCCGATCCCGCTGGTCGATCCGGTGACGAGCGCGGTCTTGCCCTTCAACATCGTGGACATGCAGTCCTCCCGCTCACACTCGGAGTTGCGGCAACGCCACGATGGCGTCGATGGCTTCGGGGTTGACCAGCGCTTCGGTGTTGCGCACCCGCCGACCGTGGACCGCGTCGGCGACGGCGATCTCGACCAGCTTGTTGCTGCGGGTCCTCGGCAGGTCGTCGACTTGGGCGACGACCGCGGGCACGTGGCGCGGGCTGCACCCGGCCCGCACCGCGGCACGGATGCGCGCGGTGAGGTCGTCGTCGAGCACGAGCCCGTCGACCAGTCGCACCAGCAACACGATGCGGACATCGTCGTCCCAGCGTTGGCCGAACGTGAGCGACTCGAGCACCTCGGGGAGCGCGTCGACGACGCGGTAGATCTCCGCGGTCCCGATCCGCACGCCGCCGGGGTTGAGCGTGGCGTCGCTGCGGCCGAGGATCACCACGCCGCCGTGCTCGGTCCACGCAGCGAAGTCGCCGTGGGCCCACACGCCGGGATAGCGCGGTAGTACGCCTGGTGGTACCGCTCACCGGTCTCGTCACCCCAGAAGCCGAGCGGCGTCGACGGGAACGGTGCACGGCACACCAGCTCGCCCGCCGCTCCGGGTCGACCGCGCAACGACGCTCCGTCGGTGTCGAAGATGTCGATGGCCATGCCGAGCGCGGGCACCTGGATCTCGCCCGCGTACACGGGCCCTGTGGGATTGCCGCCGACCAGGCAGCCGCAGAGGTCGGTGCCACCGGCGATCGACGCGAGGTGGACGTCGGCCTTCACGTGCTCGTACACGAAACGGAATCCGTCCGGCGAGAGCGGCGAGCCGGTGGAACAGATCGTGCGCAGCGAGCGGAGGTCGTGCGTCACGGCCGGTTCGAAGCCGGACTTGCGCAGTGAGTCGAGGTACTTCGCCGACACGCCCAACAGCGTGACGTCCTCATCCGCGGCGAGGTCGAGGAGCGCCTCGGGCCCGGGATGAAACGGCGAACCGTCGTAGAGGATCGGTGTTGCGCCCGATCCCAACGCCGAGGCGAGCCAGTTCCACATCATCCAACCGGTCGTCGTGAAATAGAAGACGCGGTCGCCGGCGCGGACGTCGTTTTGGAGCTGGTGCTCCTTGAGGTGCATGAGGAGCACACCGCCCGTGCGATGCACGATGCACTTCGGAACCCCGGTCGTCCCCGACGAGTAGAGGACGTACCACGGATGGTCGACCGGAAATCGGCGTGGCATGTACGAGGCCTCGCGGTGCGGTGCCAGGAATGCGTCGTAGCGCACCGTGCCCGGCGCTGCGTCGCCGACGACGACGGTGACGCGCAGCGTGGGCAGGCCGGCGCGAATCTCGGCGAGGCGCGCCAGGCAGTCGTGGCGCTTGCCGCCGTACGGATAGCTGCCGGCGGCCACCAACACGACCGGGCCGATCTGGCCGAAGCGGTCGAGCACGCCGGGCGTGCCGAAGTCGGGTGAGGTCGACGAGTACACCGCGCCGATCGCCGCGGCGCCGAGCATCACGACCAGCGCTTCGATCCCTGCGGGCATCCACACCGCGACGCGGTCGCCGGCGATGACGCCCTGCGCTTCGAGCGCCGCGGCCATCGCCGCGACCTCGGCACGGAGCTCGCTCCAGCTCAGCGCACGCCGTTGTCCCGCCTCGTCGCGCGCGACGACCGCCTCGCCGTCCTGGTCGACGCCGGGCCTCGGCGCGAGCAGGTTCTCCACCACGGAGACGCGCGCGTCGGGGAAGAAGCGCGTGGACGCGAAGTCGGCCCCGGGCTCGATGACGCGATCGCCGCGTTCACCGATGACCGCGCAGTCGTCCCAGACGAGGGACCAGAACGCCTCGCGCTCACGCAACGACCACTCGTGCAGCGACGAGTAGTCGGCGAACCCGGCGCGCGCCGCGAACCGGCCGGTGCGGGTGGCGGCGGCGCGTTCGGGCGTCGGCGTCCACAGCGGCCTCTCGTCCACGCCGCGGGAACGTATCAGCCGACCCGCCGCCGAGCGCTTGGACGGCCAGGTCGTTCACCCGGACTTCACATTGGCGGTCGTGGTCTCACGACGTGGCGAACACCGTCCGGACATGCGTGTCGAGGCCGCCTGCAAGCCGTCGACCTCGGCGCGGTCCATTGCGACGGGCCCCTCGACACCCTGTCATGGGCGATGCCAGACGCTCGCTAACGTGCGCACCGTGGCCGAAGGGGCGCCGCTCGTCGGCGTGATCATGGGCAGCGACTCCGACCTGCGGGTGATGCAGGCCGCGCTCGACGTGCTCGCGGAGTTCGGTGTCGCGGCGGAGCGGCGAGTGGTCTCTGCGCACCGGACACCGGACGAGATGTACGAGTACGCACGCAGCGCCACGACGCGAGGCCTGCGGGTGATCATCGCAGGGGCGGGAGGCGCGGCGCATCTGCCGGGGATGACGGCGTCGATGACGACGCTCCCCGTGATCGGGGTGCCGGTGCCACTCGAGGAGTTGAAGGGCGTCGATTCCCTGCTGTCGATCGTCCAGATGCCTGATGGGATCCCCGTCGCGACCGTCGGCATCGGCAAGGCGCGCAACGCGGGACTGCTCGCGATCCGTATCCTCGCGGCCTCGGATCCGGCGCTCGCCGATCGGTTGGCTCGTTATCAGGCCGATCTGGCAAACACCGTTCGCGCGAAGGACGCGCGCCTCCGAGGCGACGACGGCTGAACCCAGCTACTCGGTGTTGATCGACTCGAGGATGTCGCGCCGCGACGCGCGGAACGCGGGCCAGGCGCCCGCTCCCAGGCCGGCCAACCCCGCGAGGATGACGAACACGACGAGCTGTCCGACGGGCAGCGCGAACGTGATGCCCTCGCTCGACAACGCAGCCACGAGCGCGGCGCCGAACCCGATGCCGATCGCGAGCCCGAGCAGCGAGCCGAAGACTGCGATGATGACGGCTTCGTCCCGGATCATGCGCCGAACCTGACGTCGGCTCATCCCGACAGCGCGGAGAAGTCCGAGTTCGCGCGTGCGCTCATAGACCGACAACGCCAACGTGTTCACAATGCCGATCAGCGCGATGAACACCGCCAACAGCAGGAGCACGTAGACCAGCGCGAGGATCTGGTCGAACTGCTCGTTGATGTCCTGCTTGTACTGCGCTTGATCCTGCGCCTTGATGTTGGGGAACTCGCGCAGCACCTCGGCAACGGCGCGCTTCGCATCAGCAAAGGGGATGTCGGCCGGCTTCTTGACGCCCGCGAACACGTCGAGCTGATCGACGTAGTTGTGTTCGTACGCAGGAAGCGACAGCAGGTAGTTCGATCCCACCGCGCGCTTCTCGTCGTAGATGCCCACGATGGGCACGGACTGCTGGCCCGTCTGCACGAACGTCAGCTCGACGGAGTCGCCGACCTTCCAGTGGTTGTCCTGGGCGACGTTGTCGAACACCAGGAGACCGTCGCGTTGGAACTCGCTGAGATCGGCGCCGCGCTCGAGCTCGAGGTTGACCGCCTTCGCGACGTTCGGGCTCACCCCCAGCAGGCTCTCGGTCTTGCCCTTCAGCTGGAATGCACCGGCGCGGAACTCGACGACCTCGCTGCCCGGCAACGCGTCGCGGACCTGGGTCGCCGCCTCGGGACTGAACCCGGAGAAGTTGTCGCCGGTCAGGAGGAGGTCGGCCACGATCGTGTTGTCGATCACCTTGTTGAACGACACCTTCGCCGATTGGCCGAAGATCGCCACGAGGCTGACGAGCGCGAGCCCGATCATCAACGCCGATGCCGTGGTGGCGCTACGCCGCGGGTTGCGAATCGCGTTCTCGCGCGAGCACGCCCGACATGCCGCGGAACCGGGCGGGGAACCAGCCCAGCACGCTGGCCGTCGGGCGCGCCACGAGCGGGCTCAGCATCGCGACACCGATGAAGACGAGCAACGCGGCAACGCCCACGAGCGCGCCCGTGCCGCCCGGGAATCCGCCGCCGTCGCCGAAGAGACCCCAGCTCAGCATCACGAGCCCTACCGCCGCGAAGCCGGCACCGATCACGAACCGGCGACGCCCTCCGCTCTGCTCCAGAGCGAACTCACGCAGTGCGGCGACCGGAGGGATGCGCGCAGCTCGGCGTGCGGGCGACATCGCCGACACGATCGTGACCACGGTGCCGGCCACCAGCGCCACGATGACGGTGCGGAGCCGGATCTCGAGCCCGCCCGAGGGCAGGTCGATGCCGAAGCCGCGAAGCAACGCGGTGAGCCCGACGGCGACCAGGATGCCGAGCCCGAGGCCCACCACCGACGACATGAGCCCGACGACCACGGCTTCGCCCGCGACCGATGCCGTGACCTGCCGTCCCGAAGCGCCGAGCGCGGCGGAGAGCGCGACCTCGCGCGAACGCTGCGCCACGATGATCGAGAAGGTGTTGTAGATGATGAACGCGCCGACGAACAGGGCGACGAGCGCGAAGATCAGCAGGAACGTGTTGAAGAAGCTGAGGTTGTCCTTGACGTCCTGTGATTGCTCGTCCGCGTACGCAGTCCCGGTGATGGCCTCGTAGCGGTTGTCCATCCCGGCCGAGTCGAGCTCGGCCGCGACGTTGTTGCGCAGCTCGGTCTCGCTGAACGACTTGCGTCCCGCGACCTCGATGGTGTCCCACTCACCGACCCGGTTGAGGACCCGTTGTGCGGTCGCGGGGTCGAATGCCGCGAGCGTGGCGCCGGCGAGGTTCCCCGTGTCGCCGAAGCGGAAGATCCCACGCAGCGTGAAGGTCTCGGGCGCCGACTCGAGGAACACGATCTTCACCGGGTCGCCGATCCGGAGATGGCCGTCCTGCGCGGTGCTCTCGTCGAGCGCGACCTCACCGTCGGACGTGGGGCGCTTCCCTTCCGTCAGCCTGATCGCGCCGTCGAAGCGACGATTGGGCCCCCATGAGACACCGATCGTCGGTGCCTGGTTCTGGATGGCGTCGCCATCCTTCCCGATGACCAGCGCAGAGCCCGACACCGTGCCCTGCGTTGCGGCGACGCCGTTGGCGCGCGCGACGACAGCCTCGAGGCTCTCGGGGACGGGCGCCCGCTGGTTGACGGTGTTGTCGCTCTGTGCCGTCGAAGGATCGAACGCCTGGCGCGAGCGCACGATGGCGTCGACGCCCTGGGTGGTCTGGGCGAAGAGGTCGTCGAACACGCTGCCGAGCGTGTCGGTGAGCACGTACGTGCCGGACATGAACGCGACGCCGAGCACCACGGCGATCGACGTGAGGAGGAGGCGCACCTTGCGCGCCAGCAGCCCCTTGATCGTGACCTTCCACATGGGCTCAGCCGCCCGTCCGCTTCGACCATTCGATGATGCGGTCGGCGGTCGGCTCGTGCATCTCGTCGACAACGCGACCGTCGACGAGGAAGACGACCCGGTCGGCGCGGCTCGCGGCCAACGGATCGTGCGTGACCATCACGATGGTCTGCCCGAACTCGTCGACCGCGCGGCGCATGAAGCCGAGGATCTCCGAGCCTGCGTGCGAGTCGAGGTTGCCGGTCGGCTCGTCGGCGAAGACGATCTCGGGCCGGTTGAGCAACGCCCGGGCGACGGCGACGCGCTGCTGCTGGCCCCCCGAGAGCTCCGACGGACGGTGCGTGAGCCGGTCACCCAAGCCGAACCGCTCGACGATGGTGTCGAGCCACTCGGCATCCGGCTTGCGTCCCGCCAGACTCGTCGGGAGGGTGATGTTCTCCAGCGCGTTGAGCGTCGTGATGAGATTGAACGACTGGAAGACGAAACCCAGGCGATCACGGCGCACGACCGTGAGCTCCTTTTCCGAGAGCGTGCTGATGTCGAGGTCGCCGAGCACGATGCGACCGCTCGTCAAGCGGTCGAGACCGGCGAGGCAGTGCAGCAGCGTCGACTTCCCCGAGCCGGAGGGACCCATGATCGCGGTCATCTGCGACGCGCCGAAGTCGACGGTCACGCCGTCGAGCGCGCGCACCTCCGCTTCACCCGTTCCGTACAGTTCGCGCGCGTCGACGGCGCGCGCGGCAGTGCTCGTAGTGGCGGCGTAGGTCATGTGTCCTGCACTCCTCCGTGCGAGCGCACCACCCTATGGTCCCTCTGGTCCGCGTCCCTCTCGTCCGCGTCCGGCGGTCGGTGAGCGAGCCACACGAACCAGACGGCGCCGACGACGAACGCGACGACACTCACCCACGCGTTGACGCGCAACGGACCGATGTGGTGCGCAGGATCGATCCTGAGGTTCTCGAACCAGAATCGCCCGAACGTGTAGAGCACGACATAGAGCGCGAATGCCTGCCCGCGTCGCCAGGTACGACGCCGCTCGACGCCAAGGAGCACCCCCAGCACCAGCAGGCACCAGAGCGATTCGTAGAGGAACGTCGGGTGGAAGGTCGCGTACCTGGCGTAGCCGGCCGGACGGTTCGCCGGTGAGATCTCGAGGCCCCAGGGCAAGCTCGTCGGCTTTCCGAACAGCTCCTGGTTGAACCAGTTCCCCCAACGACCCAGCGCCTGCGCGACGAGCAATCCCGGCGCGATGCAGTCCATGACCTCGAGGAGGTGCAGGTGACGGCGACGCGTCGCGAGGACCGCGCCCGCGACGCCGCCGAGCACGGCGCCCCAGATCGAGAGTCCACCCTTCCAGAGCTCGACGACGCGCACGAGGTCGTGCTCGAAGCGTTGCCAATCGGTGGCGACGTGGTACAGGCGGGCCCCGATGACACCGCCGACGATGATGGGAAACGCGACGTCGTAGATGCCGCCCGCGGGATTGCCACGACGTCGCCATCGTCGTTCCGCGATCTCGACGCCGAGCAGCGCCGCGATCGCGAGCAGCACGCCATAGACGTGAAACGGCCCGATCCGGTTGCTCGAGGGGCTGGGGATCGATGCCAGCAGCGGGCCCAACCGCACCGCGCCTACTTCAACAGCCGCGAGAGGCGGCGGTCGGCGAGCACCTTCCCGCCGGTCTGGCAGCTGGGGCAGTAGACGACCTCGTGGCTCTCGTACGAGACCCGCTCCAGCGTGGCGGCGCAGCGGGGGCACGGTGCGCCGTGACGGCCGTGGACCTCGAAGTGCTCGCCGAGCTTCGGGGCGGAGAGCCCACCGGTACGCGTCCGCTCACGAGTGAGGCCGTCCGCCAGCACGGCGCACACCGCGTCGAGCAGTCCAGCCCGCGCCTCGGCGGCGAGCGCAGGCAGCGTCGCATAGGGCGAGAGGTGTGCTCGCCAAAGCGCATCGTCGGAGTACCCGCGTCCCACGCCCGCGACGGTCCGTTGGTCCCGCAGCCAGGTGTGGATGCGGCGCCGGTCCTCGCCGCGGAGCACGAACGCGGTGAACTCCGCCGACTCGGGTTCGGGCCCGAGACGCTCGAGCGGGCCGTCGTCACCCTCGCCGAGCACCCACCACGCGGCCTTGCGCTCGGTGCCGTGCTCGCGCACGAGAATCGCGCGACCGTCGGCGAAGCGCAGCCGCATGACCGCGCCCTTGGGCCGCGTCCGCTTCCCCGGCTCTTCGAGATCCAGCCGCCCGGCCTGGGAGAGATGGATCAGCACGCGGGCACGGCGCGACGTCGAGAACGAGGTACTTCCCGCGACGGCCCACACCACGGACCACCTGCCCGACGAGCGCGTCGGGCGCCGGGCTCACCGTCTTCAACCCCGAGAAGCCGAGCATCTCCACCCCCGCGACGCAAGCACCCGCGAGCGCATCGTCGAGACGCTCCGCCAGGGCCTGCATCTGGGGCAGCTCGGGCATCCCGGCGCCTATCCCTTCCGGCTCCGGCGGCGGCGTCGACCACCGCGGTCGCGCGCCTGCACGCGTCGCAGGATGGTGGCCCGACGTTCCTGCAGCTCGCGGAAGGTGAGATGTTCGACGTCGGCGGGCACCCCGAAACCGGCCTTCACCGCGTCGAGATCCACCTCGGTCTGGGCGGGATCGAGACCGACCTCGCGCAGGATCCGTTCGCCGTGCACCTCCGCAAAGTAGCGATGCACATGGAGCACCTCCTCGAACAGGTCGAGATCGGGGGCGAGGGTCGCAGTCGCGCTGTTCAAGAACATCATGTTCTTGACGAACAGCATCAGCTCCTTCGGCGCGCGTGCGCCGTAGTCGAGCAGCTTCTTCGTGAGCTCTCGCAGCTCCAGCACGAGCTCGTCGGCGGACATCGCGGCGGGATCGTTGACCGGCTGGTCGAGGCCGAGGTCGTGGACCACTGCGTCGATGTCGGTATCGGGTGGGAACGCGCCGAGATCACGCAACGCCTCGAGCTGCCCCCGAGTGTTGCCGGCAGTGCCTGAGATGAGGAGGCGGAGGAAGGCGATGCGTTGGCGCTCGCCCAGACGGCCGGTGATCCCGAAGTCGAAGAGGGCCGTGCGACCGTCCGGTTGCACGAGCAGGTTGCCGCCGTGCAGGTCACCGTGGAACACGCCGTAGAGCATCGAGCCCTCGAGCGACGCGATGAGCCCCGCACGCAGCAGCGCCGTCGTGTCGATCCCGGCCGCGTGCATCGATGCGACGTCGTCGAACGCGAACCCACGCAGCCGTTCCATCACCAGCACGCGCTTCGTCACCAGCGTCGGATGCGGCCGGGGTACGACGATCCCGCGCTGGTTCGTGACTGCCAGCACGCGCGCGATGTCGAGCATGTTCTCGGCTTCGAGACGGAAGTCGAGCTCCTCCGACACCGTCTCGGCGAAGAGCTCGACCAGCGCCGGGGGATTCGCGAGCGATGACACCGGGATCCGGCCCACGAAGCGCGGCGCCAGCCACGCCAGGGCCTGGATGTCCGCCCGCATGAGCCGTGCGACGCGCGGTCGTTGGACCTTGACGACCACCTCCTCGCCGGAGTGCAGCCGCGCCCCGTGCACCTGGGCGATGGAAGCTGCCGCAATGGGCTGCTCGTCGAACTCGGCGAAGAGCCGCGCGAGCGGCGCCCCGAGGTCCTCCTCGACCACGGTGCGCACGTCAGCGAAGGACTCGGCCGGGACCTGATCGCGCAAGAGCTTGAACTCCCGCACGAGCTCCTCAGGAAAGAGACCTTCACCCCCGGAGACGATCTGGCCGAGCTTCACGTAGCTCGACCCGAGGCGCTCGAAGGCACGCCGCAGGCGCCGCGAGAGGCCGGCCCTCGACTTCGGACCTCCCCGCTCGCGGACGTACCAGATTCCGACCGCGGTGCCGATCGTCGCGACGACGCGTGCGAGTCGTCCGATCGGCGGCAGCCGTCCGGGTGCGAGGAGGCGCGCGGTGTCGACCGCCAGTGCGGCACGCGTCTCGGTCAGGCCATCGCGCCAGGGGAGGCGATCAGGGTCGACGACCCAGGGCCCGTGATCGGTGAAGGAACCCTGCTCGAGATCAGGCGACGGCTCGGGGACGCTCACGTCCCGTCACGGTAGACGCGGGCGCGGAAGCCTCCTCAGCCGCATGCTCCGTTCCAGGGGCGGGTCCCCTGCATCTCGAAGAGCGCGATCGCCATGGCGTCCTGGTCGGCCGGTGCGACCACCGCCGGGTCGACGCCGACGAGGTCGAGGCGTTGCGAAGCGCGAGCCGTCGAGTCCCAGGTCGTGCGGAGGAATTGGAAGGCGCCGTGATAGAGGCCGTCGGGGCTGAGGGCGGAGTAGTCACCGCGCGACTCACGCCAGCGAATGCACAGGAGGACAGGCGGCAGGTCGGAACTTCCGGAGCTGTCCCACACGAGCGGTTGGGCCGGGGGGGAGCTCGTCACCGGAACGCTCGCGGACGGCTCGACGGACGGCTCGACGGACGGCTGGGGATCGCCGGCCGGAGCAGTCGCGCTCGCGTCGACCGAGTCGAGGATCGGGGAGGAAGCGGCGATCGGCCGCACCGCATGGAGCTTGTCGAGCTCCGCATCCTTGGTGTGCTCCGTCTGGGAACCCATCGCCGCCGCGACGCTCGCAGCGGCGAAGGTGCCCACCACGCACAGCGAGATCGCGATCAGCAACATCTTGGCGCGCATGGGTGCTCCTTCCGTGTGGGGTCGTCGCGAACCGCGCGACGAGAGGGGCGGGTTTCGGGGGGGGGAGTCGTTCCCTGCAGCCGGTCCTGCTTCACGGCCGGGGACGCCTCGGGAGAGACGCTATCGGGCGGTCGACGCCTCGATGCAAGCCGGAGCGCTCACGGATCCGGACTTTCGGATCTTCGTTGCTGAAAAGATCCTTCTCGTCATCAACCGTCAGGAATGGTCCCGTCCGGCGGCGCCGACCAGGCTGGGCGAGCGGTCCAGGCCACGGAAGCGGTCGAGCAGGGCGAAGGCAACGGCCAGGAACACCAGCAGCAGCGCACCGGCGGCGGTCACAGTGGCGCGGATGCCCACCCATTCGGCGATGACGCCGCCCAGCAGCGCACCGAGTGCCACGCCCGCCGTGCTCGGCATGAGGACCAGCGACACGACGCGACCGCGGAACGGCTCGACGACGTTGTCCTGGACGGCCGTCATCGTCGCCATGAGCGTCAGGACGATCGAGAGGCCGATCAGGCCCATGCCCACGAGCGCGATCGTGAACGTCCCGGCAAGGCCGAGCACCACGACGCCGGCCGTGCAGGTCGCGACGCCGAGGCACGCCATCACCGAACACGGCACACGGCTGCTCGTTCCGAGGGTCACGAAGCTTGCGAGCACCGCGCCCGACCCGTACACGCTGACCAGGAGCCCGTACTTGTCGGCACCCACGCCGAGATTCCGCGCCACGGGTTCGGCGAGCTGCACGACCGATTGGCCGAGGAGCCCGAAGGATGCCATCAACACGACCGCGGTCACGAGGGTGCGGTCACGCGTCAGATACCGGATCGCTTCGACCAGCTCGGCCAGGACGCCGGTGCGGGGACCGGGTGCGTCTCGCCGCGGACCGCGCCGCGGCGACCACGAGGATGAGCGGAACGAACGTGACGCGCGTTCGCCATGAACGCCGCCGCGGCCCCGAGCTCGGCGAGCACCAGGCCGGCGATGCCGGGGCCAACGGCACACGACGCGAACTGCTGGGTCATGCTCAGGCGGATCGCGCCGAGCATCTGCGGGCGCGGCACCAGAGGGATGAAGAACGGCTGCCAGACCACCGTGATCATGCCGTTCAGCAGCGACGACACGACGACCAGCACCAGGATCAGCCCGGGCGAAGGATGCGGGCCACGCGCGATGGCCCAGAGGGCGAGCGCGATGCACAACATGCCGACGTTGCCGATCAGCATCAAGGAGCGGTGCGAGTACCGATCGGTCCACGATCCGGCGAAGGGAAGGATCAGGACCATCGGGAAGAGCGTGCAGAACCCACCCAGCCCGACCCATGCCGTCGAGTGCGTGACGTGGTCCAAGACGTAGGGCACCGTCACCATCTGCATCCAGCTGCCGATGTTGGAGAAGAAGCCGGCAGACCAGAACACCGCGAACGTGCGGTGGCGAAGCGGTGCGAGCGGACCGGGCGGCGGCGCGAGATCGGCCCGGACCGCCTCGCGCTCGATCGTCACTGCGGTGGTCTCCCCCTGGGCGAACCACCCGCTCCACGCTCACGGGTGAAGGGATCTGCGTGGCTTACAGCTCGCAGGCGTCGCCGTAGGCCTTCAGCACCGCGGTGAGCCGTCCGAACCCGAGATAGGTGGCCACGAGGAATCCGAGTGCCACGATGTCGGTCTCGCTGTACCACTCGCCCAGCCGCTTGAACAGCTCGTCGTCGATGTCTTCGTGAGCGATGGCGAAGCGCTCGGCGAACTCGATGGCGAGGCGCTCGCGCTCGCTGTAGCCGGGCCATGTGGCCCAGTCCGTCACATGGTCGTAGAAGTCGCGGTCGACGCCGTGGACGCTGTGCTTGCGGCACACCTCGCAGCCGTTGATCAGCGCGATGCGCATCCGGGCGGCCTCGTGCTCGCGCACCGAGAGGCACGTATCGGCGTTGACCGCCTCGCGGATCTTGATCCGCAGGTCTTCGTAGACGGGGTGCCAGTGCCAGACCCGGAACGACTCGGACTGGGGCCCGTCGAGCAGCTTGATCCTCGCCATCACGAACCTCCTTCGGGCCGAATGAGCTCGGTCGACCCCATCAGCGTACGGCACTCACTCGTCGCAACCGTCGGTCATCGGTCGTCCGCTTCACGCGACGCCTGGCATCGAAGGGTCGAACACACTCTTCGGCGGACCTGCCGGCGTCAGCCGGAACCCGCCGTCGACGTTGAGGATCTCGCCGGTGATGAACCCTGCGGGCTCGCTGAGCATGAACAGCACCGGGCCGACGATCTCGTCGAGACGACCCGCACGAGACCGACGGCGATGTGCTCGAACATCGCCGGACGACGATCGGGATCACCCCACAGCTCGGCCGACTTCTCGACCGGGAACACCCCCGGTCCCACGCAATTCACGCGGATGCCACGAGGGCCCCATTCCCGGGCGATGCTGCGGACGAAGCCCTCGATCCCGGCCTTCCCCGCCGACGAGTGCGCCACACCGGGCGTCCCACGGTGGGCGACCGTGCTGGTGAGCGTCACCGCGCAGCCCGGGCTTCCGGCTGCGAGCAACCCGAGACCCCAGCGGTGCACGGTGTTGAAGGCCGTGAACAGCGTGGTGCTCACGACGGCCTGGAAGGATTCGAAGGTGATCTCGTCGGCCGGCTGGTAGTTGACGCTCGCCGCGCAGTGAGCGAGCGCCGGCACCGGGCCCCCGTCCGCCTCGATCGCGGCGAACAACGCGTCGACGGCCGCACGGTCGGACAGGTCGCAGGGCAACGGGACGAGCTCGCCCGGCGCACCCGCCGCGAGCGCCACGGTCTCCTCCAGCACGTCGCGCGCCGTCCGACGAGGTAGGCCTTCACGGGCATCTGGGCGAGAGCGAGCGCCACCCCCCGACCGATCCCCGACCCGGCGCCGGTGACCACCAGCCGGTCGTGGACCAGGGAGCACTCCCAGCGTGCCGTCATCGACGCCTCCGGCACGGTCGCGGACGAAATTCGTAGCCTGATTTCGAGGCGCCGGTACCGTACCGTCCGACGCCGAAGCTCACAACGCCGGTTCAGAACGCCCCTGACGACGCCAGGTCGCGAAGCTCCCGCACGAGCACGGCGAGCGCGGCGAGGTCGTGCACGCCGGACGCCTCGACCTCCCCGAGCACCGAGAGGAACCGCGCCACGTCAGCGTCGTGCGTCTCGAGCCACCCGCCGACGCGGTCGGGCACGGCAACATCGTTCGCGGCGGTGAGCGCGGCCCTCGTCGACCACGCGGTGGTGGTCGTAGAAATTGTCGCGTAACGCGGCGCGCGCCTCGGTCTGCCACCGGTCCGACTTGGGCAGGCGCACGACGCGGCCCGCAACCACTCGAGACGCAGACGGTCGGCGAGCTCGTAGTGTGCGGCGCCCACCTCGAGCGGCGTCTCGTGCGTCGCCTCCGCGACCTCGACGATGTCGAGCGCGTCGAGGGCCTGTTCGAAACCACCGGCCTGCTCCACGAGCGCCTTCGGGACCCCCGCGTCGACGAGCGACGCGATCGTCTCGGCTCGTTGCACGGCCGCGGCGCCGACGAGCAACTCTGGAAGCGCAGTGAGCACCGCCACGATCGCGGGCCCGAACCCCGCGGGGGTCGTGGTGAGGTCGATCGCCGTCTCCTGGTGGAGGAGACGGCGCGCCGCACGTTCCACCAGCCGTCGGGCTGCCAGCAGCACGGGCATGCGTACCGAGCCGGGGACCTGGTTGGCCAGGGCAGCGACAGCGTCCCACACGGGCGCAACACCGAAGAGCTCCCGTGCGACGAGATGGGCACGCGTGAGCCTGGCAGCCGACGCACCGGTCTCCTCGCCCAGCCGGAAGAGTGACGTGATCCCGGCGTGGTTCACGACGGTGTTCGAGAGCACCGTGGCGAGAATCTCCCGCCGGAGCGGGTGCTGGGCGACCAACGGGGCGAACCGGTCACGTGCCCGCTCAGGGAAGTACGCGACCGCCATCGACTGCACGGCGGGGTCGTCGGGAACGTCGGACGCCAGGAGCTCACCTGACAGCCCGATCTTGGTGTAGGCGAGGAGGACCGCCAGCTCGGGAGCGGCGAGGCCCTTGCCCGCCGCCTTGCGCTCGGCGATCGCGCCGCGGCCGGCAGGCCCTCGAGCTCGCGGTCGAGCGCACCCCGCGCTTCGAGCTTGTCGATGGCCCGGGCATGCACCTCGAGCAGGCTCGGGGCCTCGGCGAGCGCGAGCTCCAAGGCGGTGGCCTGCGCGGCGTTGTCCGCCAACACGTGCGCCGCGACATCGTCGGTCATCGACTCGAGCAGCACGTCGCGTGCCGCGCGGTCGAGCTCCCCACGAGCCATCGCCGAACCGAGCAGGACCTTGAGGTTGACCTCGTGATCCGAGCAGTCGACGCCCGCCGAGTTGTCGATCGCATCCGTGTTGATGCGGCCGCCGGCGAGCGCGTATTCCACCCGCGCAGCCTGCGTGAATCCCAGGTTGCCGCCCTCGACCACGATCCGGCACCGCAGCTCGGATGCATCGACTCGCGTGCCGTCGTTGGTCTTGTCCGCGACCTCCAGGTTGCGCTCGCTGCTCGCCTTCACGAAGGTGCCGATGCCTCCGTTCCACAGCACGTCGACCGGTGCCCGGAGCACTGCTCGAACCAGCTCGTCCGGCGCGCACACGGCAACGTCGATGCCGAGTGCCTCTTGGGTGGCCGGCGAGAGCTCCACGGACTTGGCCGTTCGCGCGTAGACGCCTCCGCCCTCCGAGATCACGGTCCGGTCGTAGTCGGCCCAACTGGAACCCGCCAGCGCGAACAACGCGCACGCGTTCGTCGAAGCTGGCGTCGGGGTCGGGATCGGGATCCACGAACACGTGGCGATGGTCGAACGCGGCGACGAGGCGGAGGTGACGCGAGCGCAGCATCCCGTTGCCGAAGACGTCGCCCGACATGTCCCCGATGCCGACGAACGTCAGTGGCGCGACGTCGACGTCGAGCCCGAGCGCGCGGCCGTCCGCGCGCAACGACTCCCAGGCGCCGCGAGCGGTGATGCCCATCGCCTTGTGGTCGTAGCCGCTCGAGCCTCCCGAGGCGAACGCGTCGTCGAGCCAGAAATTGTCGCGCGGGCGAGCTCGTTGGCGATGTCGGAGAAGGACGCGGTCCCCTTGTCCGCCGCGACGACCAGGTACGCGTCAACGGCGTCGTCGTAGTGGACCGTCCCCGGTGGTCGAACCGGAACACCTCCGACCAGGTTGTCGGTGACGTCGAGGAGGCCGCCGACGAAGGTGCGGTAGCACTCGACGCCCTCAGCGAGCATCGCGGCACGGTCGTTCGTCGGCGGTGGACGCTTCACCACGAAGCCCCCCTTCGCGCCGACGGGAACGATGACCGCGTTCTTCACGGTCTGGGTCTTCATGAGCCCGAGGATCTCGGTGCGGAAGTCCTCGCGCCGGTCGGACCATCGGATCCCACCACCGCGACGAAGCCGCCCCGGAGGTGGACTCCTTCGGTACGTGGCGAGTACACCCAGATCTCGTACCTGGGTCGGGGCCTGGGAAGGAACGGGAGCTCGCGCGGGTCGAGCTTGAAGACCACCTCGGGCTTGCGCACCCCATCGGGTCCGGATTGGAACGCGTTGGTCCGCGCGATCGAACGCACCAGCAGCGCGGTCAACGCGCGCAGGATTCGGTCTTCGTCGAGGCTCGTGACGGCGTCGATCTCGACCAGCAACGCCGCTTCCACCGCGACGGCCGGCTCGCGGTCGGGCGCGTCGAGGTCCGGGTGCCGTTGCGGGTCGAAGCGCGCGTCGAACAGGTCGACGAGCAGGCGCGCCGCACGAGGATTCGCCGCCAGCACGTCGGCCAGGTATCCGTCGCTGAATCCGAGGTCGGTCTGGCGGAGGTACCGGCAGAGCGAACGCACGACGACGACGTCCCGCCGCGCTGAGCCCGGAGAGCAACACCAACCGATTGAGACCGTCGTTCTCGGCCGCGCCCGACCACACGCCGGAGAAGACCTCCGCGACGCCGCGCTTGCACGTCGGGATCGGCCAGATGCTCGGCGCTCTCGGCCCGGAGACCGAACGCGTACACCCATCGCGGGTCCTCGCCGGGCACGCTCACGGTGGAGGGCCGCTCGTCGATGACGACGACACCGAGCCGCTCGAGCAGTGGCAGCACGTCGGACAGGACGAGCGGGCTGCCCGAGCGATACAACTTCGCCGCGCACGCCGTCGCCCGGTGTCTCGAGGCGGATCAGGAGATCGTCACCGGGCCGGAGCTGCTCGAGGACGTCGATGTCGACAACCGCGGCCTCGGGGTCGACGTCGGCCTGGTAGGCAGGCGGAAACGCGTCGCGGTACCGGCGGGAGAGGGCGAGCCCGGCGTCCTCTCCGTGCGTCGCGACCAGACAGTCCCGGAGCGCGTCCACCCATCCGCGCGCGATCCGCGCCAGGCGCGCTTCGAGGTCGTCGAGGTCGACCGCCAGGAGTGGGTCGGGCGTCTCGACGATCACGTGCAAGCGCGCCAGCACCGCCTCGGTCACGAGAGCCGTGAACTCGACCTGACCACCCCCGAACGCCTCCCGCAGCGTCTCGAGCGTGGCCAGCCTCACGCCGGTCGTGTATCGGTCGCGCGGCAGGTACACGAGACAGGACGCGAACCTCCCGAACACGTCTCGCGTGACGAACAGCCCGACACGGCGACGATCGCCGAGACGGAGGACTCCCATGGCCGAGCGCGACGAGCTCGTCCGCCGTGGTCCGGAACAGGTCGTCGCGAGGCAGCGTCGCGAGGATCGTGTCGAGGGCTCTCTGGTCGTGGCTGCCCGGCGCGAAGCCGGCGCGTGCAACGACCGCCGCGACCTTGCGTCGCAGCAGGGGGATCTGTTCGACCGACTCCGAGTACGCGGTCGACGTGAACAGACCCATGAGGCGGCGTTCCCCGACCACATGACCGTCGGCGTCGAACTGCTTGACGCCTACGTAGTCGAGGGCGACCGCGCGATGCACGGTCGAGCGCGCCTGGGCCTTCGTCACGGTCACGGGATGCGGATCCCACGCGTGGCGGCGAAATGCCGCCGGCATGTGGGCGAAGCTCGTCGAGTACTCCGCGAGACGGCGCAGGCGCAGGATCCCGAGCACGCTCTCAGGGCGCAGCCGCAATGCGTCCTCACCGCGCTCCTCGACGAGGTCGTAGGCGCACGACCCGAGGAAGGTGAAGTGGTCGTCGGCGAGCCATTCGAGGAACGCGGCGGTCTCGTGGGCTTCGTCGCGATCGACCGATGGCGGCGGCTGCGCCCGCAACGCGGCCGCCGCGTGCAGGGCTTCGTCCCGCATCGCGGGCCAGTCTGCGACAGCGGCGCGCACGTCGGCGAGCACGTGTGCAATCGTGACCTGCAGGTCCGCGAGCTCGGCGGTCGCGACGCGGTCGATCTCGACGTGCAGGTACGACTCGAGGTGCATCCCCGGGTCCGCCTCCGAACGAGCCCACACTTCGAGCAGTCGTCCCACGTCGTCGCGACGCGCCGCAGTAGTCCGGTGCACGACCATGACCACGTCGAGCCCGCGTCCGACGACGGCCGCGACGACGGAGTCGACGAGGAACGGCACGTCGTCGGTGACGATCTCGATCACGGTGTGCGGCGACGTCCAGCCGTCGACGACCGCCACCGGGTTCGAGACCCGGACCGTAGCGACGCCACGCACGGGTCGGTCCCGTGCGAGGAGATAGAGCGCCACTGCGGCGCCAGCGGCGTCGTCGGTGACGGCGAGCTCGTCGACGTCGACGGCGCGGGAGTACTCGAGGAAGAACGCGCGGGCGACATCGTGCTCGCCTTCCGGGAGCACGGCTCGCGCTCGCGCCGCGGCCGCGTCGACGAGGGGCTCCGCCACGGGCCAACCATACGCACCGGTCGAACTGCGTGGATCCACCACCGGCGCGCCGCACTGCGCCAAGCTGCCGCCGCATGACCGGCACTCCGACGCCCGAGCTCGACCTCACGCCGGTCGAGATGGAATGCCTGCGCTGCCGCGCCGTCGAGCCGATGCGGTTCTACGGCCTCTGCACGCAGTGCCGCGACGAGCTCCGCGAGCGGTTCTCCGTCGAGCGACGCACGATCGAGGTCGCGGAGTACGAGCCCAAGATGAACGTCACCCCGAACGCGGTCGCGCTCAAGGACGACTGAGCGACACGCCCGGAGCCGAGGGGCTCACCCCCCGATGTGCTCCCCGAACCATGCGAGCATGCGCGACCAGCCATCGGCGGCTGCGTCCGGGTTGTAGAAGCTGGGCCGGTCCTCGCAGTTGAAGCCGTGGTCGGCGTCGGGATAGCGCACGACCTCGGTCGGGACCCGTGCCCCCTTCGCGGCGGCGCGCATCGCTTCGACCTGGTCGGTCGGGATGCCCTGATCACGGTCGCCGAAGAGCCCGAGCCACGGGGTCTGGAGCTCGGCGGCGAGGTCGATCAGCGCGGGGTAGCCGAACCGTCCCGCGCCCAGGCCTCCGCCGTAGAAGGAGACCGCAGCCCCGAGGGGACGGCGCGCCGCGGTCGCCGTGGCCACGCTCCCTCCCATGCAGAACCCCACGATCCCCACCGACTCCGCGGTGAAGCCGTTGCCTTCGAGGAGTCCGAGGCAGACGTCGACGTCGGCCGCGATCTCGTCGGTGTCGAGCTTGGCCATCACGGGCAGGATCGAGTCGCGATCGTCGTAGCCCAGCACCGGCGCACCCGAACGGTGGAAGAGCGCGGGTGCCGCCGCGGTCCATCCGTCGGCGGCGAGGCGATCACACAGCCGGAGGATGTGGTCGGTGAGCCCGAACGCCTCCTGCACCACGAGGACTGCGCCGCGCCGGTCACCCGCGGGTGTCGCGAGGTAGGTCGGCATCGGGCCGTCGCGGGTGGGCAGCACCAGCTCGGTTCCCGTCACGGCTCGATTCCCATCACAGCTCCTCCGGTGAAACGAACCGGCGCTCAGTCGCCGACCGACACGTCCACGCTGTACGCGTCGTAGAGCAGGTCGGCCCCGCGCTGGCGGTGGCGGAACACGGCTTCCGCGAGCACGAGGATCGCCCGCCGCAGCCGGTCGACGTCTTCGTGGTCCCGCGTCAGACGCGCGTGCGCCCGCGCCCGCTCGAGGTCGGCGCGCAAGGTCACATGGTCTCGTCGGAGTCGATCGACCGCGCTCGTCACCTCGAGCGAAGCCGCGACGAGCTCACTGAAGAGCCCACCCTCGTCCTCGGTGATCTCGACGTGCGCGTCGAGTGCTCGGCCGAAATCGTCGAGGCGCGCCTCGATGACGCTGCTCCACGCAGCCACGTCGCCGCCGGCGGGCGCGCTCGACGCGTCCTCGAGCGCCAGCGTGGCGGAGCGCAGACGGTCGCGCCGGCCACGCACCTCCGGCAGCATGTCGGGCAGCGCCTGCGACCCTTGGTGGTCCGGATTGCTCATCGCCCACCTCCGTCGTCTTCTGGCTCCGTCTCGTCTCGCCCGACCCGTTGTAGCACTCTCGGCCGGAGCGTTTTTCCCCGACGACAGGGGTAGGGGCTACCTTCATCCGACCATGCGCAACGGCACGGCGGGCACGAATCGGCGCTGGAGCAAGAGCCGCGTCGCGCTGCTCGTCGTCACCGGCGCGTCGCTGTACCTCTTCGCCCCGAGTCTCGCCGAGGTGTTCTCGGCCTGGGACCGCTTGGGCGAGCTGCATCCGCTCTGGGTCCTCGTCGTGCTGGGCTTCGAGACGGCGAGCTTTGCGTGCGTCTGGGAGCTCCAGCGCCTCGCGCTGCGCACCGACGACTGGTTCTCCGTGATCACGACCCAGCTCGTGGGCAATGCGTTCAACCGCATCACCCCGGGAGGGGGCGCGACGGGCACGGCCCTGCAGGCACGGATGCTGGCCGACAGCGGCGTGCCCGCCGCGACCGCCGCCACCGCGCTGACCGCGCAATCGCTGCTCCTCACCGGAGCGGTGTTCGCGCTTCCGGTGCTGAGCGTGCCGGCCATCGCCCTGAGCGGCACCCACATCCCGTCGCCGTTGTTCCACGCCGCGATCCTGGGGGGCCTCGTCTTCGTGATCATGGCCGCGGTGGGTGCAGCGCTCCTCCTGACTCGCCGGCCGTTGTGTCTCATCGGGCAGGGCATCGAGCTGGTGGCCAACCGCGTCCGTCCCCGACAGTCCATCTCGGGACTCGGCGATCGACTGCTCGCGGAGCGCGACTTGATCCGCGAGACGCTCGGGTCGCGCTGGGTCGCGGCACTCGCCGCGGCGGTCGGCCGCTGGCTGTTCGAGTACCTCGCGTTGCTCGTGACACTCCACGCGATCTCGGCGAAGCCGCAGCCCTTGCTCGTGCTCTTCGCGTTCGTCGCCGCGTCGGTGCTGAGCATGATCCCGCTCACGCCCGGCGGTCTCGGCTTCGTCGAGGCGGGCCTCACGGCCACCCTGGCCGTGGCCGGGACCTCCACCAACGCCGCACTCCTGGCCACGCTCGTCTTTCGTCTGGTCTCGTTCTGGCTCCCGCTCCCCGTCGGCGCGGTCGCGCTCGTCGTCTACCGGAGGCGCTATTCCCGTTCCTGACCGCGCCGCCACAGGCGGACGAGGAGCCTCGGGCGCGCCTCGGGCGACGGAACGTCGGTGAGGTGCGCATCGATGACCTCGTAGCGCTGCGCCGACGCGGAGACGAGGGCCTGGATCACGCCGGTCGCAGGAAGGGCGAGGACCGCGCCGATCGGTCCGATGAGCGCGCCACCGACGAACACGGTGCCGATCGCCAGCGCGGGGTGGACCTGCATCGTCCGCGCCGTGATGCGGGGCCCGATCACGTAGTTCTCGAACTGCTGGTAGAGCACCAGGAACGCGAGCACGATGACGGCCTTGACGGGGTCCCGGATCAACGCGATCAGCACCGGCAGCACCATCGCGATGTAGGTGCCGATCGTCGGGATGAACTGGGAGATCACCCCGACCCAGAGGCCGAGTGCCAGTGGGTACGGCACGCCGACGATGGTGAGCATGATCCAGGTCGCGAGCGCGCTGATGACGGCCTGGATGCCCCGCGAGTAGAGGTAGCCGCCGGTCTTGTCGATTGCCACCTCCCACGTGTCGAGCACCCGGCGCTGTCGCGCCGGCGGGAGCAACGAGCAGATCGTGCGGCGCATCTTCGGACCGTCGGCGGTCATGTAGAACGCGAAGACGAACGTCGTGACCAGCTGCAACAGGAAGCCGAGCGCGGTCACGGTGATATCGAGCGCACCTTGGGCGGCGTCGTTCGCGAAGCTGCGCAACGAGCCCTGGTGACTCTGGAGATCCTTGACCAGCGCGTCGGCCTTGATGTCGAGGCCGAAGTGGTCGTTCAAGAACCGTTCGAGGTCGCGCACGTAGCGGGGCGCCTCATCGACGAACTTGGACACTTCCTGGACGACCACCGACAAGATCGCGGCCACGAACACGAGCCCGAGCAGCATCGCCCCGAAGAGCACGAGCGCGGTGGCCGGTCCACGACGCCAACCACGACGCCGCGTCAGGTAGTTGACGGGCGGCTCCATGGCGAGTGACAGGAACAGCGCCGCCAGCACCATGATGAGGACGGTGTGGAGCTTGCTGACGAGCCAGTACGCGAGCAGCAGCCCGAGCACCCACGTAAAGAACAGCCCGATGGCGCGCCGGAGCCACTTGGGAACCTGGTCGGACTCGTCGACCTCGCCGACCGCCGCGGATTCGACGACCTCGGCGGCCTCGACCTCAGCAGCCGGGGCCGGAGGATGGCGCTCGAGCTCGGCTCCCCCGTCGGCCACCGAACGAGGCTAGGCCGTTGCCGGCCCGGCCGCAGGGAGCAATCGCACGCCGCGTCGCCAGCGGCTCGGCGCTATGCGGGAGCGACCCGTGGCGACGGCGACGTGCGCGCCATGAGCCACAGCAGCACGACGCCGACGAGCTCGGTCGAGTGACCGATCTCGCCGAGGGCGGCGGTACGACCCGCGGCCACGTCGAGCGCCGACGTGGCGACGAGGCACACCACCAACGCGGCGACCACCGGCAGCACGCCCGCAACCCGGTTGGGCTTCCACGCGGCAACGAGGAACCCGATCGCCAGGGCCACGCCGAAGGATCCGAGATGCCGTGCCGCGTGCACCGGCAGCCCGGCGTCGTCGCCGAGGATCAAGGCCGGCAGGGACGCGACGAGCTGGACGACGGCCACCGCGGCGAGGCCGAGGCGCAGCGCCGACGGGCGACTCTCGCGACCCCGTACTTGGCCGATGGCCACCAGCACCTGTGCCGTGAGGTCCGGCACGATGGGTGCAAGCTCGACGGTCGTGCGATCACGGAGTGCACGCGTCGACCGTTCGAAGCTCGCGCACGACGCGCGCACTGGCCGACGTGAGTGTCGACCACAGCACGGGCGAGCCCGGGCTCCTCGCCGTCGAGCAGGGCGGAAATGGCGTCGCGGACACGATGGCACGTCATGTGGAGATGGTCGGCGCCGGGCCGGGTTTGGTTCCTGCAATCCGGCGCTTCCCCGGGCTCGGGGGAGCCCGCCTAGCCTCCACGGATGCGCGATCTCACCCAGCTGCTGCTCGCAGCGCGCGACGGAGACCGCAGCGCCCTCGTCGCGGCGATCCGGCTCGCGCAGCCCGAGGTGTGGCGCCTCACCCGGCACCTCGTCGGAGCCGACGCAGCAGAGGAGGTCGCCCAGGACACCTTCGTCCGGGCCTGGCGATCGTTGGACCGCTACCGCGGCGACGCGAGCGGGCGCACCTGGCTGCTGTCGATCGCACGACGCGCGTGCGCCGACCATGTGCGGAGCGAGGTGCGCAGGCGCCGTCTCGCCCGCCGGCTCGAAGCGCGGGAACGTCTGCACGGCGCGACGGTGATGTCCGACGCCGGTCGGTCCGAGCTCGACGAGCTGATCGCTGCGCTCGACCCCGCACGGCGCGAGGCGTTCGTGCTCACCCAGATGCTCGGGTGCCCCTACGAGGAAGCGGCGCGGATCTGCGCGGTCCCGATCGGAACGATCCGATCGCGGGTCGCACGCGCCGCGCGGTGACCTACAGATGATGATGCGCGCCGACGAAGCGACCGGCTGAGCTACCGCCCCGCGAGGACGGGCACTCGCTCCTCTTCGACGTTGCGGCGACCCTCGGCGAGCACGCTCGGTGGAGGCTCCCGAAGGTCACGGACGATCCCGATCGCCTGCAGCGCGCGCAACGTGTAATAGGTCGGGTCGAACTCCCACCAGTAGAAGCCTTGACGTGCCGACGCGGCATAGCGGTGATGGTTGTTGTGCCAGCCCTCGCCGCCGGCGATGAGCGCCACGAGCATCGAGTTGCGGCTGGTGTCGTTCGTGTCGAAGCGGCGCGTGCCCCACACGTGCGCAATCGAGTTGACCGCGAACGTCGCGTGGAACAGCAACACCGTCGAGAGGAAGAAGCCGACGACCAGACCGCTCCATCCATCGATGAGGTAGCAGCCGACGGCGAGGAGGGTCGGCGGAAGCCAGTCATGACGATTGATGAAGCGAAGCTCGGGGAACCGCGCGAGGTCGCGCACGTTCGACAGATCGGGTTGCTGCGACTTGCGGCACACGACCCATCCCACGTGGCTCCACAACAGGCCAGCCTTCGGTGAGTGCGGGTCGCCCTCGACGTCCGTGAACCGGTGGTGCGTGCGGTGATGCGAAGCCCACCACAAGGGTCCGTGCTGCGCCGTCGCGGCTCCGCCAACGGCCAGCACGAACTGACCCAGCCGGCTGATGCGATACGTGCGGTGCGAGAAGTAGCGGTGATAGCCCGCGGTGATGAACCACCCGCGCCCCGAGAAGAGCACCACGCACAACGCCACCGACGTCCAGGTGACACCCGTGAAGACGGCGAGCAGCGGGACGAGATGGAACGCGACGACGCCGAGTGTCGGCCAGCTCGGGCGCTCGTCGGCTGCCCGGCTCCGGCTGAGTTCCATGCGGCAGCGCCCTCATTCTCCGGCGCTTGCCGGGCGGCTGGTCGTGCGCGGTCGACACACCCTAGACGGGCGCGACGCCGGCGGGACCACGTAGCGTGGAAACGTTCAGTTCACTCTGCGTTCGCGCGACGGCGCGCCCGAGACGGCTCGCCATGAAGGGTGCATGCATGACTCAGGACGACGACCGCGCGAGCGCGCACGCGCTCCTCGACGGATCCGCATGGGCTGCGTTCTGTCACGCGTTGCAGGACGCCGGGAACGAGATCCTCGAGCCCTCGTTCCCCGTGGCTCCGCTCGATCGCGCGGAGGGTTTCCGTGACCTCGCGCGGCTGACGGAATCAGCGCTGCGTTGGTTCGTCGACGGCGATCCCGACTTCCCGCGCTTCTGCCAGCTCAACGACACGCCCGAGGTCGCCGACAACCGCTTCGCACCCATCCGCGGCGACGCCACGTACCGCCTCAGGGGCAATGTCGCGACGCTCTTCGACGTCAACATCTCGGTCCACAACGGCTGGGCGTGGGTCGAGGGCGGGCGGGGGGTCTGGGGTGACCTCGGTCGCGCCGACCTCGACGTCGCCCCCGACGGCAGCTTCGAGCTCATGCTCAGCGCCGACGAGCAGCCGGGATGCTGGCTCGAGATCCCGCGGGATGCGGCGTTCCTCCAGGTGCGCGAGTACTTCGTCGACTGGACGCGTGACCGTCCCGGGACCTTCGAGATCGTCAGGCTCGGCAGCGAGCACCTGGCGCCGACGCGCCTCGAGCCGGGCGAGCTCGCCCGCCGCCTCGACGCCGCGGCGCGCTGGGCACGCGGCTACATCGAGTTCCACAAGGACTTCGTGGAGCGTTCGTTCCCGACGGAACCCAACACGGTCTCCACGCCGACGCGGCGCAGTGGGAGCGGGTCGAACCGCAACATCTGGTACGGGCTCGGCACCTTCCAGCTCCCGGCCGACGCAGCCTTGGTGCTCGAGTTCGACGCGCCCGCCGCGCGCGCCTGGACGGCGCAATGGCTGGTCCGACCCTGGTACGAGAACCCCGACATGGCCAACCGCACGACCGGGGTGACGAGCAAGCACGCGCACGTCGACTCCGACGGCCGGGTCCGCATCGTCCTCGCGGGCCGCGACCCGGGCGTCGAGAATTGGCTCGACACCACCGGTCACGCGGACGGGGTGATCGTGGTCCGCTGGATCTGGTGTGAGGAAGGGACGGACGTGCGCAGCGCCGTCGTCTCGCTCCACGACCTCCGAGCGCACCTTCCCGACGACACGCCCGCGTTCGGACCCGAGGATCGCGCCGTGGCAGATCGCGATCCGCCGCTCTCACCTCGCGACCAGGAGGCGTTAAATGGTCGAGCAGAGCGCCGACGAGGTGGTCGTCGAGGACCTCCTCGACGAAGCGCGCACGCGGTCTCACCTCGAAGACTTCGGCGAGCTCGATCCCCTCCCCGCGCTGCGATCTCTGGTCGACGCCATCAACGCCGAGTCGTTCCTCCGACCCACGGCGCGCGCACATCGTCGTCGCGAGATCGTGACCGACCTCATCACGCGGCTGCAGATGGAGGACGCGTTCCGGCGTCATCCCGAGATCGCCGACCAACCGGTGACGGCACCACTCGTCATCATCGGGCTGCAACGCACCGGGACGTCGAAGCTGTTCCGAGCCATCGCCAGCGATCCGCGGTGGGTCGTGCTCCGCACCTGGCAGGGGCTCCATCCGATCCCGATCGGCGCTCCGGGCTCGGAGGAAGACCGGCGCGAGCGCGTTGCGCTCGCACAGCAATGGGTCGACCTCCAGACCGAGCTCGGGCTCCAGCCCGCGCACCGCGTGGACCCGGACGCACCCGAGATGGAGTTCCTGCTCCTCACCAAGACGTGGATGTTCCCGACACCGACGCTCGTCGTGCCGACACACCAACGGTGGTGTGAGCAGGCCGACTACGTCGACATCTACCGCTACTTCCGCCGCCAGCTCCAGTTCCTGCAGTGGCAGAACGACGATCCGCCCGGCGCACGGTGGCTCCTGAAGTACCCGTACCACCTCGCGAATCTGCACGCCCTCGCCACCGTGTTCCCCGACACGAGCTTCGTGATGAACCACCGTCATCCGGGAACGAGCGTGGCGTCGATGATGCGCATTGTCGAGTTGATGCAGACGGGCGTCGCCGACCGAGACGCCCGCGCCGCGGCGCACGAGTGGTTCCACATCCTCACCTTCGAGATCGACCGCTGCCTCGAGTACCGCGACTCACGGGAGGCGATCCCCGTGCTCGACGTCGCGTACCGGGACGTCGAGCGCGACGCGGCGGGCGTCACGCGCACGATCTACGAGTGGGTGGGGCTGCCCTTCGAGGAGTCGGCGGAGGTCGCGATCCGCGCCTGGGAGGATGAGAACCCGCGTCACCGCGACGGCGTGTTCACCTACGACCTCTCGGACTACAGCCTGGGCAACGCCGACGTGGAGATGGCATTCTCTCGCTACCTGGAGCGCTTCGCAGACTGGTTGTGAGCGCCGGCCACGGGGAGGGGCGTCATGCGGGAGCTGGCGGGCAAGGTCGCAGTGGTCACCGGCGCCGGGAGCGGTATCGGTCTCGGGCTGGCGACGCGGCTGGCCCAGGAAGGGATGACGGTCGTGATGGCCGACATCCGAGACGACGAGCTCGCGGCGTCCGCCGCGAGGCTCGAAGGCTCCGGTGGCCACGTCGTCCCCATGGTCGCCGACGTCGCGCAACCCGAAGCAGTCGTTGCGCTCGCCGGTGCCGTCTACGACCAGCTCGGGGCCGTCGACGTGCTGTGCAGCAACGCCGGGATCATCGGGCCTCCCGTCGGGACCGTCCTCGACACGCCGCTCTCGGAATGGCGTGCCGTCTTCGACGTCAACGTGTTCGGCTTCATGAACTGTGCCCGCGCCTTCGTACCGCGGATGGTGGCGGCCGAGGCACCCGCGCACATCGTCGTGACCGTCTCGGTCGTGGGGCTCATGACCACGCCGGCGCCCGCGCCGTACTTCGCGAGCAAGCACGCGTTGCTCTCGGCATGCGAGAGCCTGCGCCTCGAGCTCGAGGGTCGCGGGAGTCGCATCGGGCTGTCGATGCTCATGCCAGGTCCGGTGCGCACGAACGGGCTCGAACACGAGCTCGCGAGGCCCGGGCGATGGGAGGGAGCGCGTTTCCCGAGCCAGGACGACATCGTGAAGACCGCGGTGCCGATCGAGCAGCAGTACCTCGAGCCCTCCGACATCGCCGAGCGCGCGGTCGAGGCCATCCGCAACGACCGGCTGTACGTGTTCACCCACGACGACGCGCGGGAGATGGTCACCCCGTGGGTGGACCGAGTGCTCGCGGCGTTGCCCGACTGAGCGCGCTCAGGACGACGTCAGCGGGGAGACGACACCGACGACGCTGCTGGTGATGTCAGTCACCTGATCGGCGGGGGGCGCCTTCACGTCGACCGGCACGCCCACGCCGTCGAGGTCGATGGTCACCTTCATCGTGGCGTTGTCGGCGGCGACGCCGGTCTGGATGACCTCGACCAGACGCACGAGGTGACCGTCGTTCCCGACCCAGGCGTCGAGCTCCAGCGCACCTCCAGCGAGGAACGACTCCACAGCGTCGCGGAGCCGCGACGGAACCTTCCGCAGCACCCGGTCCGGGTCGATCGTCGCGTGATAGTGCGTCGTCGTGGTGCCGTCCACCTTCTCGGTCCCCACCTTCGTCACGCCCGACGCGCCCGAAAGCGCGGCGAAGCCGCCGAAGGAGTCCGAGGAGCCCAGGCTGCCGAAGACGTCGGCGCCGCCGGTGAGCGCGCCGAGGTCGATCTTCACCCAGCGGGTGGCGCTGGGGAGGATGCCTCCGAAGTTGAGGAACATGGCGTCGCCGAGGACCCGCGCCTCGATCCGGGAACCGGCAGGCAGCCCCAGCGACGCGCCGTCGAGGGTCATGACCACCCGCGGGGGATCGAGTGCCGCCCGCGCATGGGCCACGATCGAGATGCCTTGCATCTCGATCGTGGCGGTGTACGCCACCGAGTCAGCCTTCACGAGCCGCGTGGCCGCCCGCGTGACGGCCGCCTTCGCGGTCGTCTTACGCGACGCGGCGACCGCGGCGTTGGTGGTGGCGCACATCGCGACGATCACGCTGAGCGCGGCGACGGAGACCATGCGAACACGACGGGTCATCGACTGCCTCCTCGAATCACCGACGCTATCGACCGCAACGGCAGCTGCATTGAGTGCAATGGGTCACGACGACGGGTGATACGGGCGCAGACCGTCGGCCGGCACCGTCCCGAGTCGGCCCGCTTGGAAGTCGTCGAACGCCTGGGCGAGCTCGGCGCGCGTGTTCATCACGAACGGTCCGTAGGCCGCGACCGGTTCGCGGATCGGCTGGCCGCCGAGCGCCAGGACGTCGAGCGGGTCGCGCGCACCGCCCTCGTACACGACGGTGTCGCCAGGGCCGAACACGGCGAGCTGGCCGATCTCGATCGGCCGCCGCTGCGCGCCCACCGTCCCCGAGCCCGCCAGCACGTACCCGAGCGCGTTGAACTCCGTAGGCCACGGGAGCTCGAGACGAGCGCCCGGGGCGACCGTCGCGTGAGCGACGGTGATCGGGGTATAGGTCTCGCCGGGGCCGCGGAGCTCGCCGATGGCACCCGCGATCAGCCGCACGAGTGCGCCCCCGTCGGGCGACGAGACCAGCGTGACCCGGTCGGCGTCGAGGTTCTGGTACCGAGGCGCGACGAGCTTGTCCTTCGCGGGGAGGTTCACCCACAGCTGGATGCCGTGGAAGAGCCCCCCGCTGATGACGAGCTCCTCGGGTGGCGTCTCGATGTGCAGGATCCCACCGCCTGCCGTCATCCACTGCGTGGCGCCGTTGCTGATGACGCCGCCGCCGCCGTGAGAGTCCTGGTGCACGAACGTCCCGTCGACGATGTAGGTCACGGTCTCGAAGCCACGGTGCGGATGCCAGTCGGTGCCGCGCGGCTCGCCCGGCGCGTAGTCGACCTCGCCCATCTGGTCCAGGTGGACGAACGGGTCGAGCTCGCGCCGGTCCACGCCGGCAAAGGCACGCCGGACCGGGAAGCCTTCTCCCTCGAAGGCGCTCGGCGCCGTGGTCACCGACCTCACCGGTCGGGGCCGGCGGTCCGGACCCGGCGTCGGGACCTTCGGGAGGCGCAGCGTGTCGGCGGTGACTGCAGGCATGACGACCTCCTGGTTGCGAGCAGGCCTGGTTCGGAGCAGGCATCTCGTTGCGACTGCAACTACCCAACGGGGCCGGGCCACGGATTGTTCCACCCGACCGTCGTTCAGCGAAGTCGACTCAAGCATTGGACGCCTCCGAGCCGATGAATCCGGGACTGGGTGGTGTGCTCGGAGACGAGGGACGCCGTGTTGCGACGACGAAATGGTGAACGCGGCGCCAGCCTCGTGGAGGCGGCGCTCGTCGCGCCGATGTTCTTCCTCCTCATCTACGGGGTGATGGAGGCCGGCTGGGCGTGGTTCGGCAAGGAGACCGTCAACAACATGAGCGTCAGCGGCGCTCGTTCCGGCTCCGGCGAGGCGAACGACCCCGGCGCCGACTACGCGATCCTGCAGACCGTCAAGAAGGCCGCGAGCGGTCTCGCCTCCAACGAGATCCAGCAGGTCGTCGTGTACCGCGCGACCGGGCCTTCGGACCGGATCCCCACCGCGTGCAAGACCGCGAGCGTCACGAACACCTCGACGACGCGGGGATGCAACCGCTACGTGGGCTCCGACCTGAACCTGGCTTCGGACCAGTTCGGATGCGTCGGTCCGCCAGGCCCAGCGACCAAGATCGACCGCTTCTGGTGCCCGACGACGCGGAAGACCGCGCTCCAGGGCGCCAACGGCCCGCCTGACTACATCGGCGTGTACATCGCGGCCGTGCACAAGAACCTGACGGGGATCTTCGGGAACAGCTTCACGTTCACGACCGACACCGTCATCCGAATCGAGCCCCGGACCCTCACATGAGTCGCATTCGCCGTCACTCGGACGAACGCGGCGCGGCGCTGGTCGAGCTCGCCCTCGTCGTGAGCATGCTCTGTTTCATCGTGTTCGGCATCGTCGAGTTCGGCTCCGCGTACAACAACAAGCTCAAGCTCGAGACGTCCGCCCGCGCCGGGCGCGCGTGTCGGCAGCAACCTCGGCAACGCTCAGTACGCCGATTACAACCTGCTGCAGAGCGTCAAGTCGGTCCTCACCGACATCGGCCTGTCGAACGTCGACTACGTCGTGGTGTTCAAGTCGACGACTGCGAACGGCGCGCCCACCGGGAGCTGCGCGAGCTCTACCCCGATCGCCACCTTGGGCTCGTGCAACGTCTACACCGGTGCCCAGCTCTCCAGCCTCACGCAGGCGAGCTTCGGCTGCGGCGGAACGGCGCCCGACCGGTTCTGGTGTCCGACCTCTCGTCAGACGGTCCAGCACCTCGGGACCGACTACCTCGGCGTGTGGATCAAGGCGAACTCTCAGACGCTCACCAACTTCTTCGGCTCACCGCTGCGCATGCAGGCCACCGCGGTGATGCGAGTCGAACCGAAGGGATGACGATGTTCAACAGGGTGAAGCGTGCCTTCAGGGACGAAGGCCGTGGCAGGCGAGGCGACGACGAGCGGGGCTTCGTGCTCGTCGTGACCGCGCTCATGACGACCGTGATGCTGATGCTGGCCGCGTTCGCCGTCGACTACGGCAGCTGGTACGCACGCGCGGGTCAGATGCAGCGCGCCGCTGACGCCTCCGCCCTCGCCGGCGTGGTGTGGATGCCCGACTTCGACACCGCGCGGACGGTCGCGCTCGCGACCGCCACGAAGAACGGGTTCACGAACGGCAGCAACCACATCGTCGTGAGCGTCAGCCAGATCAACAACAACAACCGCCAGCTCAAGGTCACGATCCGAGACACCGCCGCCAAGCAGTACTTCTCCAAGCTGATCGAGAACAACCAGCAGATCGCGCGTGACTCGCTCGCCGAGTACGTGCTGCCCGTTCCGCTGGGCAGCCCCCGCAACATCCTCGGGACCGGCGACCTCTACGACGAGAACTACTGGGCAGCGGTGAACGGCTACTGCGCAGGCCACGAGAGCGGTGACGACAAGCTCGCCGGTTATGAGTCGTACTCGACGTCGTCTGGCTCGACCCAGTGCAACAACGGGTCGGCGGTGTCGGACAGCTACGACTCCAACGGCTACCTGTACGCGATCGACCTTGCGCAGTCGGTGAGCTCGATGAAGCTCCAGGTCTACGACGCTCCCTTCTACAACAGCGGCTCCAATTCCGACAACAAGCTGGCGAACGGGAACCAGGACATCACCACGATCATCGAAATCTACGACCGCAACCCCACGCCGCTCGACCTCACCAACTTGACGCTGCTCTCGAGCACGACACTGACCGCCGACACGTCGCCGTCGACCTACCAGAACAAGTGGGTCACGTTCCGAACGTGGAACAACCCACAGGCCGGTCAGTACTACATCCGGGTCCGCACCGTGGGCGGCCAGCTCAACAGCCGCGGTTCGAACGGGTTCGGGCTCCGCGTGTACTCGGGCGCCAGCTTCTCCTTGTGCACCACGATCACCGGCCAATCCGGCTACTCGGCCTCGTGTCCGCACCTCCACGGCGTGTCGGACATGTCGATCTACGCCAACGGTACGAGCGCGACGTCGACCTTCTACCTGGCCCAGATCGACGCCGTCCACGCAGGGAAGACGATGCGGGTGACGCTGTTCGACCCCGGCGAGGGATCGAACAGCCTCCGGATCCTCGACCCCAACGGCACCGCGGCGACGTTCTCGTGGTCGACTCCGTGCAACCCGCCGACACCTCCCACGGGTGGCTGCAGTGGAAGCGGGAGCTCCCTCGACGTGTCGGGGAGCGGGACCCAGCCCTACAGCAGTCTCCAGAGCACGAGCAAGTACAGCGACCGCTACATCATCATCGACATCCCGCTGCCGGCCAACTACACGGGCTTGTACGGAACCAAGACGTGGTGGAAGATCAGCTATTCCGCAGGATCGAGCCCGACCGACCGCACGACCTGGTCGGTGAACATCGTGGGTGACCCGGTGCACCTCGTGAAGTAGCGGAGCGGACGCTCGCACGCGGGAGGGCCCGGGCTTCGAGCCTGGGCCCTCCTGCGTCTGTCTGGCCGCGTCTGTCTGGCCGCGTCGGCCGGCATCACATGTTGGGACAGTTCGTGGAGCTGCCTGCGGCGGGTGTCGTGGCGGAGGAAGACGACGAGTCGGAGGTCGTCGTCGACGTCGAGTTGTCCGACGTCTGCGCCGACGCGACTGCAGCACCACCACCGATCACGGCACCCGCCAGGGCAAGGGCCGCGAGGCCTTGACGGAGATGTCTCATGCGAATCACCTCCTCTCGTCGCTCGTCTGGTGCTGCTCTTGGACGACGCGGGCGTCAGCGCACCGCGAGGCGCGTGGCAGGCGAGGGCAAGAAGATGCTGGGATTGTCATCGAGCGCGCGATCGCGTACACGACACCCGTCTTCCAATCGCCGACGAGGAGCGAGCCGCTCGGTGTGAGCGCGAGCGCGACCGGGTTCTCGACCCCACGCAGCAAGGTGGTCCCCTTCCCGCTTGCGGTCCCCGACTTGGTCAACCCGACCATGAGCACCTTGCCCGTCGCCCATTCGGCGACGATGGCGGCGGTCCCGACACGCGCGCCGAGCTCGCCGTCGACGATGACGAGCCCCGCGACCGCCGCGTGCTTGTCGAGCACCGCGAGCGGGCTCGGCACCGCGGCGCACTCCGGCGTGTGCTGGCCGTAGCAGGTCGGGAAGCCCCAGTTGTCACCACGATGCACGGCGGCGAGCCAGTCGCCCGGGGTCTTCGCGCCGAGGTCGTCGCGCTGGTTCATCGTCACAAGCAACTCACTCGTCGACGGCACGTACGCGAGCCCGATCGGCGCGCGGATGCCGCTCGCCTCGATGCGGAGGTCGCTGCCGTCGGGCAGGAAGGACACGATCGCCGCGGCGTACTGCGACGTCGGCACGCAGTCGTCACAGGGGGCCGAGATGCCCAGCACGATGCGACCGTCGGGGCTCAGTGCCAGCCCGTTGCTCGCACCGACACCGTCGGGCAAGGTGATCACCGTTCGGTGCTCGGCGAACGCGCTGCCGTCGAAGCCACGGTACGCATCGACCCGGCCTCTCGAGGCCACAGAGAGCTCTCCTCCGTACCAGAGCAGTCCGAGTGGCGTGTGCAGGCCGGAGAGCACGGTCACGGGTCTCGCACCCCGTGCGCCGACGAACGACACCGTGTCCTTGCCTTCGTCGTCGTACTCGGCGGTCGCGGCCCAGAGCTGTCCGTCGTCGTCGACCGCAAGCGCCGCGACGTTCGCGAGCCCGTCGGTGTACACGCTCGCGGCGAGGCCTGCGCTGCCCTCGAGACTGGCGCCGATCGAGACCAGGCCGGCGCTCGAGGACGGGGTGGTTGCCGCGCCACATCCGGCCGTCGCGACCGTGAGCGCCAGCGCAGCCGCCGCGAGCCCACGTCGCACCGGGGGTCGGGGTCGGCCGGCGCGGCGCGTCGCCAGGCCCAAGAGGTAGTCCTCGTCCTCGCCCATCAGGGGCCATGCTCCACCGTCGGGCTGAACAACACGTCGACACCACGCAAGAGCCTGGTAAGAACGTCGGCGGTCCTCCCCCGCATCGCCCACCCATCGCCGTCGCGGAGTGGCTCATGCGCTTCCCCCGGTCGCGCCGCTGGATATCACCGCTCCTCGTGGTCGGCGCGGCCGCCGCCGGCATCGCCGCGTTCGGGCCGGAACCGTCGTCGCCCGCCCCGTCGGCCGTCCGCACGCCGTTGTGGTCGCTGCGCAGGGTGCCGGAGCCTGCGCTCGCCCTCGTCGACGCCACCAACGACACCGCCGCCGGCAGTCGGCTCCAGCAGGCGCTCGACGCCGACGTCGCGGCGTACGGAGCTGCGTGCTTCCTCGTGCAGCGCGGCGACCTGGTGCTTGCCGCGCACGATGCCGACGTCCCGTTGGTGCCGGCGAGCACCCAGAAGCTCCTCACCGCCGCCGCGGCCCTGGTCGTCCTGGGACCGGACTTCCGCTACGAGACGAGCGTCGTCACCGACGGATCCGCCGACCGCACGACCGTGGATCGCCTCTTCTTCGTGGGTTCGGGTGATCCCGTGATCAGGACCGCCGAGTACCTCGACGCGGGGGTGTCGACTCCACTCGAGTCGCTCGCCGACTCGATCGCGGCGAAAGGGATTCGTCGTGTCGGCATGCTCGAGGGCGACGACAGCCGCTACGACACCCAACGATTCCTCCCGACCTGGAGCCCCAGCTATCGCAGCGACTTCGACATCGGCCCCCTCGGCGCGCTCACCGTCACGCAGGGCATCGTCCTCGTGAACGGAAGGCCGGTCATGACCGACGACCCCGCGCTCTTCGCGGCCGACGAGCTGGCGCGGCTCCTCCGAGACCGCGGCGTCACGGTCGACGCGACGGGCCGCGCGTCCGCCCCGCACGATGCGACGACGGTCGCGAGCGTGAGGTCCCAGCCACTGCGCACCATCGTCACCTGGATGCTCGCGACTAGCGACAACCTGACCGCCGAGCTGCTCACCAAGGAGCTCGGTGTGCGTGCATCCGGGCACGGCACCACCGCGGCTGGAGTTACCGCGATCCAGGCGGCACTGCGCAACCTGGGCGTGTCCGGAACCGCCGGCCTGGTCGACGGCTCCGGACTCGATCGCGGGAACCAGCTGACGTGTCGCACGCTGGTCACGGTCCTGCAGTTGGGGGACCGCGCGGACCTCCGCGACCTTGCGACCGCGCTGCCCCTCGCGGCCCGCGCGACCACGAGCGGCCGGGTGCGCGCGAAGGGTGGATATCTCACCGACGTCACCGGTATGGCGGGGTTCGTGGTCGACGATCGACCGCTCCGCTTCGCGTTCCTGGCCAATGGTGGCGTGACCATCACCGCCGACGCCGACCTCGCCCGCTTCGTGGACGTCCTGACCGGCTACGCGCCGCCGCCACCCGTCCCCGACTCACTGGTGCCGCGGCCCTAGCTTCCCTCGGGGTACGGGAGCTCGGTCGAGGCGTCCCTGGCCAACGACCTGGTGACGGGGCCATGGACGCGGTGATCAATGTCCGCGATCCTTCGACCATGTCCGTGGACGAGACCTCACGTGCTGTCGTGGTGCGGCGCCTCCTCGAGGAGCTCGGCGCCGACTTCGCCAACAGTCGCGAGGTGTTCGGTCGATACCTGACGACCGACGTCCTGTGGGAGAACTCGGGTCGCCCGCCGTGTCGAGGTATCGATGCTGCCGTCGAGCTGGTGGAGTCGGCGCGCGCGACGTTCGACATGCAGCGGTCGCGCACGGAGTTCCGTCACGTCGCGGAGTCGAGCGACTGCGTCCTCGTCGAGCGCGTCGACTCTTTCTCCCGCGGCGACGGGTCGATGATCGCGTCGCTCCCGATCATGGGAACGTTCGAGTTCCGGAGCGGGAAGGTCTCACGCTGGAGCGACTACTACGACAGCGCGTACGGGGGTCGCTGAGTCACCGGCCCGCCTGGCATCGCGCACGTCGACGATGTTCGAATCGAACGGGAGTCGCACCGCCGCGCAACTCCATCCAGCACGTCCTCACCAAGCTCGGGAAGCCAGGCGACGGCGGGCGAGATCCTGACGTTCCTCCGCCGTGCTCCAGCGAAAGAAGATCACGGTGATGACGCCCCACAAGAGGGCGCCCATCCCGAGCTTCATGATGAGGCCGCCCATCTGTTGGTCTTGGAGTGTGGTCAGGCCCCAGAGCTTGGGTGTGTGGCGATAGGCCGAATACAGGGGTGCCGAGCCGAACGTCAGGAACGAAGCGGGCAGGGTGGGGAGGATCGACCACGTGAACAGGTACAGGCAACGCACCACGGGCCGGAGACGGGGCAGCTCCGGGAGGGGGCTGAGGACGGGAAGCCATACGAGGAAGCTCATCAGCACGAGCACGGTGTGGTCGACGAGGTCGATCAGGGGGTGGCGCACGGTGGCGTCGATCACGAGTGGGAGATGTGCTGCCACGAACACGAAGTTGAACAGCAACACCGCCGGGACGAACCGGTAGCACCAGGCCATCATCGTGAACGGGCGCGTCCCGGGGCGCAGCAGCCATCGCGCCAGCCACGCAGGAGTGCCCGCAATGATGAGCGGGGCGACGACAAGCACGAGGACGAGGTGCTGGACCATGTGCACGCTGAACATTCGCTGATCGGCGACGTCATCCACCGGCCAGGCGGTGACGAGCCACAGCGCGAAGAGTCCGAGCGCGAACGACGCGATCTGGGCGCGTGTGAGCACCACGCCACTGGCCCTGCTCACGCGGGGCGCGATGCGGAAGGCAGCGACCGTGTACAGCGCCGCCAGTGTCCCGACGAGCAGCCATGCGTCGGGATGCGGTTCCCAGGGCAGGTTTGTCATCCAGATCTACGCATCCACCAGTCGTCACACCTCGATGCGCCCTGTCTACCCGGGACCACCCGCCCCGTTGCAAGTTGGCGCGCTCGAACGGTCAACTCGTGCTCTCCACGCGGTCCTCAATACGATCACGTCGGTGCGCGACCAGTAGGAGCGACGTTGGATCGATGGATACCCCGGGTGTCTCGACGTTCTTGGCGGTCCTCGCGTGCGCCTGCTGGGCGAGCATCGCGGCCATCGGCATCGCGGTCGTGTGGAGCCGCGGCGCTCCACGCTCTCGGCTGGGTCTCCTGTGCGCGGACATCCGCGCTGCCGCTCCATGGCTCGCCTGGTTCGTCGCGCTCGGCGCGACCGTCGGGAGCCTCTACTACTCGGAGGTCGCGCACTTCATCCCGTGCCAGCTGTGCTGGTACCAGCGGATCGCGATGTACCCGTTGGCGGTCACGTTGCTCGTGGGCGCGCTGCGGGACGACCGCAAAGTGTGGTGGTACGTCGGTCCCCAAGCGATCGCGGGGGCCCTCGTCGCGCTGTATCACGTCCAGCTCCAGGCCTTCCCGTCCCAGCACTCCACGTTCTGCACCACGACGGAGCCGTGCACGATCCGCTACGTCTGGAAGTTCGGATTCGTTTCGATCCCGTTCATGGCGTTCACAGCTTTCGCGTTCATCATGACGATGATGGTGGTCGCCCTTCTCGACGGATCTGGACCGGGAACCACCGCGGCGTCTCCGAGATGACGTCGAAGGCTCACCGTGGCCGGAGCCAGCGTCTGCGGGCCCGGCACCCTCGACGTCGTGCTCGGAGGCAGTCGAGCGTCCGTTGGTGGGTGATCCTCGGTGTCGTCGTCGTGCTCGGGGTCGCGGCCGTCGTCGCGACGACGTCCAACCAGTCGGACAGGTCAGGCCATCAGAGGAGAAACGCGGCCGCGTCACTCGTCGCGAAGGTGACCTCGGTGCCGCAGTCGGTCCTCGAAGCAGTCGGCACCGGCTCGGCGACCCTTCCCCAGGCGATCAGCGCACCACCGCTGACGAGTGCGGGCAAGCCACTCGTCCTCTACATCGGCGCGGAGTACTGCCCGTACTGCGCGGCAGAACGCTGGGCGATGGTCAACGCGCTCTCGCGGTTCGGTCATCTCTCCAAGCTCACGATGACGGAGTCCTCGGCCAGCGACATCTTCCCGAACACGCCGACCTTCTCATTCCACGGATCGAGCTACGAGAGCGAGTACCTCGTCTTCGAAGGTGTCGAGCTCCAGGGCAACCAGCTCGTCGGGTCGTCGTACCCTCAGCTCGACACGCCAACACCGGAGCAGCAACAGGTGATGGCCACCTATGACGCGCCTCCGTATGCGTCGTCACAGGGGGCCATACCCTTTGTCGACTTCGCGAATCACGTGGTCGTGTCGGGAGCGAGCTACAGCCCGCAGGTGCTCCAGGGCATGACGGCACGAGAGATCGCGCACGCCTTGGCCGACACGACCAGCCCGGTCACCCAAGGGATCATCGGTACCGCCAACGTCCTCACGGCTTCGATCTGTCTTGCGACCAACGACCAACCGGCGAGCGTGTGCGCGAGCTCGGTGATCAGCGCGATCGAGGCACGCCTGCGCTGATCGCGTGGTTCGCGGAAGGTTCGCACCTCGAGTCGACCTCACGTCGCGGCCGACGCTCCTGGGAACAGGGCCGATGGAGTCTGTCAGACCCAAGGCAGTCCGCCAGGTGCGAGGGAGGCCCGTCGGAGCGCCAACAGATTGGCAGTTGGCAGAAAGAACCTCGGAGCGATCAGCCCGCAGGTCGCTCCCTGCACCTTCTCAGCGCGCTCGGAGGGAGTCGAACCCCCAACCTTCTGATCCGTAGTCAGATGCTCTATCCATTGAGCTACGAGCGCTTGGTCTCGGGCCAGTCAGTGTAGGGGAAGGGCCTCCGGCGCTTCCCCTGCCTGGCGCGACTCTTCAGGGGCGTTGGCAACCCGGGACGTCGACCTGCGTGATCTCGATGCGGGCGCCGCGCGCCTCTTGCATCGCAGCGCGATTCCCGCGAGCGGTCGTCGTGAGCAGGAACAGCGTGCGTCCGTCGTCGCCGCCGAGCGCGCACGCGACGGCGCGGCGGCCGGGCGTCTCGACCACCCCGACGACCTCGCCTCCCTGACGAACCCGGATGAACTTCTCGGCGTCGAGGAGCGCGACCCAGACCGCGCCTTCTGCATCGAGGCAGATGCCGTCGGGATGTGAGTGCGCGGGGACCTCGGCCCACACCCGCTGGTTCGACAGCGTGCCGTCGTCCGCGAGGTCGCACGCGCTGAGCCGGTCCGCCTGACTCTCGGCGACCACGAGCGTCCGTTCGTCGGCCAGGATCACCGGACCGTTCGCGACCAGGAACGCGCCCCCCGCATCCGTCACGGAGCCGTCGGGCCTCGCCAACACCATCGGCACCGCCTTCGGCGGCTCACCGCCGAAGTAGTCGAAGCCGACCTGACCCATGATGGCGTTGCCGTGTCGGTCGGTGACCATGTCGTTGATGGGCCAGGACACGTGCGCGGAGCAGTCGGCGTGCACGGCGAGCGCGCGATCGGGCTCGAGGCGATAGACCTTGCGCTCCCCCATCGTGGTGACGAGCATCCGCCGGTCGGGGAGGAACCCGATGCCCGAGGGTCGCTCGAGCTCGGCGAGGACCTCATAGGTGCCATCGGGCTGCACGAGGAGGACCTCGTCGCCGTGGATGTCCGACACGTAGAGCCCTTCCGGACGCCATCGTGGGCCTTCGAGGAACACGCGATCGGCGACGAGGATCTCGACGGCAGCCATACCGGGGGAACGTATCAGCACCCGCGCGTGGGCGGGCCGAAAGACCGTCAAGACCGGCTCCCGTGGGGTCGAAGGATCGTGGGGTCGAAGGATGTTGGGATCCGGGCACGGTGCGGCCGCGGCCAACCCCGGTAACGTTGCCGTGGCCTGCAGGCCGGCCGGAGGGTTCAGTGACCAAGACGTTGTTCGCAGCACGCGTGGCCTCCCGCGAGGCCGTCGTCGCCATCGTCGGGCTCGGCTACGTCGGGCTTCCGCTGGCCATGGCCTACGCCGAGGCGGGGTTCCGCACCATCGGGCTCGATGCCGACACGCGCCGGGTCGACGCGCTGCGCGACGGCCTGAGCCACGTCGACGACGTCTCGGACCGCCAGCTGGGTGCCGTGCTCGCATCCGATCATTTCCAGCCCACCGCCGACCCGAACGCGCTTCGAGACGCCGACGCGATCTACCTCTGCGTGCCGACCCCGTTCGACGCGACCAAGACACCCGACCTCTCGTTCGTGCGCGCCGCGTCGGCGACGGTCGCGGAGCAGCTCCGACCGGGCCAGCTCGTGATCCTGCAGTCCACGACGTACGCGGGCACGACCGTGGAGGTCGTGCAGCCCATCCTCGAGCGTTCCGGTCTGCGCGCGGGGACCGACTTTCTCCTCGCGTACTCCCCCGAGCGCGTCGACCCTGCCAACACGACCTGGACGCTCGCGAACACACCCAAGATCTGCGGCGGGGTCGACCCCGAGAGCTCCGAGGCGACGCGTGTGCTCCTCGAAGCGATGATGGGCGAACCGGGCTTGGTGAGCGTCGTGTCGTCACCGTCGGTCGCCGAGATGGCGAAGCTGATGGAGAACACCTACCGCGCGGTGAACATCGCCATGGTGAACGAGATGGCGATGCTCTGTCACGAGATGGGCATCGACATCTGGGAGGTGGTCGAGGCATCGGCGACGAAGCCGTTCGGCTTCCAGTCGTTCCAGCCCGGGATCGGTCCGGGCGGTCAGTGCATCCCGGTGAACCCGTACTACATCTCGTGGCAGCGCTCGGGAGTTCGACTTCCACACCAGCTTCATCGAGCTCGCCGGTGACATCAACCTCCGCATGACCAACTACGTCATGCACCGCATCCACAGCTTCGCGAACCGCATCGGCGTGCCCGTCCGCGGCGCGCGCGTGTTGTGCCTCGGCGCGGCGTTCAAGGCCGGCGTGAGCGACGTCCGGAATTCACGCGTGGTGAAGATCATGGAACTCCTCGGTGTCGAAGGAGCGACGGTCGAGTACTGCGATCCACTTGTCACCTCGCTGTCGTTGCACGGTGTCGACCACAAGGCGGTCGATCTCGAGGATCCCCCGTTCGTGGACTTCGACCTCGTCGTCGTGCTCGTCCGCAACGCGGCCTGGCCGGTCGAGGCGGTGCTCGCGAGCGGCGTGCCCACCTTCGACGCGGTGAACGCGCTCGGTGCCCGGCCAGGACCGCGGCACGAGCGCTTGTGAGCTCCGACGTGCCCGTCAGGGTGCTGTGGCTCATCAAGGGTCTCGGTCGTGGGGGCGCCGAGCAGCTGCTCGTGGAGCACGCGGTCGAGTCGCGCGACACCACGATCCATCTCGGCGTCGCCTACGCGCTCACGTGGAAGGACGCGCTCGTCGGTGATCTCGCGGCGGAGGGCGTGGAGATCCACCCACTCGGCGTACGCCGCCTGGCCGACCCCCGATGGATCCTGCGGCTGCGGCGGCTGCTGCGTCGAGGTGACTACGACGTCGTGCACGCGCACTCACCACAGGTGGCCGCGGTGGCACGACTGCTGCTCCGCACGATGCGCAAGTCGCGGCGACCGGCGTTCGTGTCGACGGAGCACAACCGCTGGCCGTCACACCGTCGGTTGACTCGGCATCTGAACCGGATGACGTTCCGCTGGAACGACGAGGTCGTCGCCGTCTCCGACGAGGTGCGCGACTCGATCGACGCGCGCGACCGGGACCGCGTGCGTGTGCTGACGCATGGCATCGACCTGGAACGGGTCCGCGCGTTCCTGCCGGAGCGTGACGCAGTGCGCCAGGAGCTCGGCATCGCGCCTGAGGAGCTGCTCGCGCTCACCATCGCCAACATCCGCGCGACGAAGAACTACCCGGGTCTGCTCGAGACGGCGCGCCTCGTGGCCGACCGTGACCTGCCCATCCGCTTCGCGGCCGCGGGCCAAGGTCCGCTCGAGCGCGAGATCCGGACGCTGCACGCGCAACTTGGCCTCGGCATGCGCATGCAGCTGCTCGGGTTTCGCAGCGATGCGGCGCGACTGCTCGCCGGCGCCGATCTCCTGCTCTTCGCGTCGCAACACGAAGGACTGCCGCTCGCAATGATGGAGGCGTTCGCGATCGGAGTTCCCGTCATCGCACCCGCGGTGGGCGGGCTCCGGACGGCGATCGTCGACCAGGTGAACGGCCTGCTCGTCGCACCGGGCGACACGGCGGCCCTCGCCGACGCGGTGGCCCAGTTGGTCGATCCCGAGCTCCGCACGAGGCTTGCCGAAGGCGCCCGGCGCAGCGCGGCACAGTATGCGGCGGGAACCTCCGTCGCCGCATTGAACGAGCTCTACGCTTCAGCAGCGCAGCACCTCCGGGCGCGCTGAATACCAGGCGACGAACGCGCCCGCGGCGAAGACCGGCACCACGAGCGCCAGTGCCTCCCACTCGTCGTGACGCAGGCCCGCGACGCGCGACGCCCAGACCGCGAGCACGACGTGGACCGAGAGCCATGCGACCTGCACCTGGCGGCGGGTGTCGGGCGAGCTGAGCGTGCCTCGCGGCCGCCAACCGACCAGGAGCACGCCCAAGCCGGTAAGGGAGCCCACCACGGCGCCGGGGCGCGGGTACCCACCGGAAGCGGACATCCATGCGATCACGCCGATCGATGCGGCCGTGAACCCGGGGCTGGGCCGGATGGTCCGGCGCGAGACCAGCGCGAGCACCGCGGCAGGGATTCCGGCGCCGGCGAGCGCCGCCGCAGCAGTCGCGCTCGTCTCCGGCACGCACACGTAGACCGCGAACGCGGAGATGCCCAAGAGCATCGGCGTGAGGCGCGGGAACTGCCGGTCGACGGCCACGGCGCGAGGCGCACCGAAGGTCACGCCGAGAGCGACAACCCACATGGCCCATCCCGGCACCACGTCGGGTAGCGAATGCGCGATCAGCAACGCTCCCGGCACTGCGAACGCCGCCCGGATCGGGAGGATCGTGCGTGCAGCCAGCTTCTCCCCGAAGCCGAGCACGATCACACCGACGACGAGCATGGCGGGGAGATGCAGACGTTCGTCGATCCCGGCCAACGCCCCCAAGGGCAGGGCGAGCCCCGCGCACCCGTGCCACCAAGGATCGCGGCGCAGCACGAGCACGACCGCGACGACCACGCCGGCCACGATGATCGCCATCTGGAAGGCGTCGTCCCGGAGCAGCGTGCGCACGCCCATAGCATCGCGGAGATGGCCCGCGGAGCAGGCGATCCCGGGCACCCGACCAGGGTTGCGCACCTCACGACCGTTGACCTGAGCCTCCGCTTCCTCCTCCTCGCGCAGCTCCGTGCCGTCCGTGACCTCGGGTGGGAATCGATCGGCATCGAGCGCGCCGGGCCCTTGGGTGGAGGAGCTCGAGCGCGAGGGCATTCGCCACATCCCGCTCCACTCCTCGACGCGCCGCGCCAGCGTCATTGCCGACACACGTGCGGCGCGTGAGCTGCGCCAGATCCTTCGGCGCGAGCGGATCGACATCCTCCACACGCACAACCCGAAGCCCGGCCTGTACGGACGCATCGTCGGCCGGCTCACGGGCGTACCCGTCGTCGTCAACACGGTGCACGGCCTGTACGCAACGGAGGACGACCCGTGGCCGAAGCGCGCGCTCGTGTACGGCCTCGAGGCGTTCGCCGCGCGCTGGTCCGATGCCGAGCTGATCCAGAACGCCGAGGATCTCGCGCTGATGCAGCGGTGGCATCTCACCAAGCACGCGCAGCTCCTCGGGAACGGTGTCGACCTCGCGCGCTTCGACGCCGCGCGCTTCGACGCCGCGCAGCGGCGAGCGTCGCGTCGCGAGCTCGGCGCGAACGACACCACGATCGTCGTGGGCACGGTCGGACGGCTCGTCGCCGAGAAGGGCTACCCCGAGCTGTTCGAAGCGTTCGAGCAGCTCGATCGCGAGCGCTACACGCTCGTCGTCGTGGGCGCGAGCGATCCCGCGAAGCCCGACGCGCTCGATCCCGAGCTCGTCGCGCGCGCCCGGGCACGCGGCGTGCAGTTCCTCGGCCACCGCGACGACGTGGACGCGCTGTACGCGGCCATGGACGTGTTCGTCCTCGCGTCGCATCGCGAGGGCTTCCCGCGTGCGGCGATGGAAGCGACGGCGATGAGTGTCCCGGTGATCGCGACGGACGTCCGCGGGTGCCGGCAGGTGGTCGACGACACGCGCACCGGCCTGCTCGTCGCGGTCCAGGACTCCGGGGCGATCGCGCGTGCGGTCCGCGCGCTCGGTGAGGACGCCGACCGACGTGCGGGCATGGCGAGCGCGGCCCGGGTCCGAGCCCGTGAGCAGTTCGACGAGGCCCGCGTCGTGCAGATCGTCCTCGACACCTACTGTGCCGTCGCCGCTCGAAAAGGACTGAATACCACGGAGGGTGGCTGACCACACACGCACAATGGGCTTGCTGTAAATACAAGGGAAACAAGGTGTGACAAAGCGCGCATTCCGTGGTCGTCGGCTCGACCTTGTGAGCGTTCTGCGCGAATATCACTCTTCGTAGCCATGAATTGCGCGGAAATTGCTGCATCTCGTGGCGGGCGAGTGCACGTGGGCGGGTGTGGAAGCGGGAGGGCCGGCTGGCGGGCTGGCGGCGGGAGCAGGGACGGGGCGTGGCAACGACGGCAAGACCCATAGTGGAGTCGACGGGGGTGCGCGTTGCGCGCGCGGCGGCTCGAGTGCGGGGTGACCTCCCCGTCGCGCTCTTGGACGCGGTCATGGTGGTCAGCAGCTACACGCTGCTCCTCGAGGTGCGTTTCGACTTCGCGACACCCGACGCGTACTGGCATCGATACGCGCTCCTCCTTCCTGCGGCCGTCGTGGTCCATCTGGTGTCGACATGGTTGTGCGGCGGTTACGGGAGGGCATGGCGCCACGCGAGCATCGACGAGGCGCGCCGGATCCTCGCCGGCGGCGGCATCTCCCTGATCGTGCTGAGCGCCGGCTTCAGCTGGGGACCGCAGCGCATTCCCCTGTCCGTGCTGTTGACCGGGCCCATCATCACCACGTTCCTGCTCGGCATGATCCGGTTCCAGTCGCGCCTCTTCGCGGTGTGGCACGCCAGCGACCGCAGCGGCCTTCGCGTCGTCGTCGTCGGAGCCGGCACCACCGGCGAAGCCGCGCTGCGTGAGATGCAACGCAGCCCCGTACTCGGGTTGAACCCAGTCGCCATCGTCGACGACGACTCGGCGCTGCTGTGGCGCGCCGTGCACGGTGTGCCCATCGTCGGCAGCGTCGACGAGCTGCCGGCCGTGATCCAGGACCACGAGATCAACCAGGTGCTCCTTGCGATCCCTTCAGGTGGCGCGGCCCTCGTGAAGCGCGTCGCCGACGCGGCCGCGGCCGTCGGAGTTCCCGTGCGCGTCGTACCGGGCGCGTCGGAGTGGTTCAACGGATCACCGACGTTGCGCGACGTGCGCGACTTGCAGATCGAAGACCTCCTCGGGCGTTCCCAACGTGAGCTCGATCTCACTTCGGTGCGCGAGCTGCTCGAGGGCCGTCGCGTGCTCGTGACGGGTGGCGGTGGCTGGATCGGTTCGGAGATCGCGCGCCAAGTCGCCGAGCATGCGCCGGAACGTCTCGTCCTGCTCGATCACGATGAGACCCATCTGCACGATGCTGTCCAAGGACTCCACGGTGCCGGGGTCTCGGTCCTCGCAGACATCCGCGACCCCGCAGTGCTCGCGCAGGTCTTCACGGAGGAACGCCCCGAGGTGGTGTTCCACGCGGCCGCCCACAAGCACGTCCCGATCCTCGAGGACTACTCGTGCGAGGCGCTGCGCACCAACGTCCTCGGCACGCAGAACGTCGTCGATGCCTGCACCCGCAGCGGCGTGACCCATCTCGTGTGCATCTCGACCGACAAGGCCGCGAAGCCGACGAGCGTCATGGGTGCGTCGAAGTGGGTGGCCGAGCAGATCGTTCTCACGCGGGCACCCGAACATGGCCGGTACTGCTCGGTGCGGTTCGGCAACGTGTTGGGCAGTCGGGGCAGCGTGATCCCGACGTTCCAACGCCAGATCGCCGCCGGCGGCCCGGTCACGGTGACCGACCCCTCGATGACGCGCTACTTCATGAGCACCGATGAAGCAGTGCGCCTCGTGCTGCTCGCGGCGTCGCTCTCCGACGGACCCAAGCTGCTGGCGCTCGAGATGGGGCAGCCCACCCGCATCTACGAGCTGGCCGAGCGCATGATCCGCCTTTGCGGCCAAGAGCCCGGGCGTGACATCCGCATCGAGATCACCGGGATCCGTCCCGGCGAGAACCTCGACGAGACCGTGGTGGGCCCGGCCGAGACGACGCGCGAGATCTCGGGTCCGTTCATCGACATCGAGCCGCTCACCGTTTCACCCACCAAGGTCGACGAAGCTGTCGACCGCCTCCGCGAGCTCGCGCTGTCGGGGAACCACGAGGCCGCGCGGTTCGCGTTGTTGTCGGTCGCGGCAGGGGCAGCCGCCGACATCTCGCTCGTGGAAGAGGACACCGCGCGGGCAGAGCGCCGCGCGGTCACCCACACGCACGGCGGCCGCGCCTGGTCACCGGTCGCCCTGCCCGCGGCGCCGCAGTAGTCGGAGACGCGCGCGGCAGGCGGCCCGGAGACCCTGTGCCGCCGAAAGCGGCCGGTACGATCGGCCCATGTCGGCCTCCGGCTTCGTCGGAGCGGCCGAGGGCAACTCCTGGCTTCTCGCCTTCTCTGCCTCTGCGCTGCTGGTCCTCGCCTGCGGAGCCTTGCTCCGCAGAGCTGCGCAGCACGAGCGCGCCATTGCCGCGACACGGCGGCGCCCACGCTCCACCAAGGGGATCCGCCGCCGGGCCGGGTCGCTCATCGTGCTGGGTTCGCTCGTGGGATTCCTCGCGAGCTCCTCGCGTCCCACGAAGCTTCTCGTCATCGTCACCACGGCGGGGCTCCTCACCATCGCGGGTGCGTCGGTCGAGCGCCGGGGGCTCGGCGCGCGCCCGGTCATGCTCGGGGCACGCCTCGGCGGCGCCCTGATCGCAGTCGCCGCGGGCCTGCGGCTCCCGACCGGGGTATCAGTGTTGGACCCCGTCGCCGCGTTCGTCTTCATCGTGGTCGTCAGCTCGTCCGTCGACGGCTTCGGGGACGCCGACGGTCTCGTCGCGGGGATGGGATTCGCCGCGTCGCTCGCGCTCTTCGGGATTGCCGGCTTCGGCGATCACCTCGCTCCCGCGTCGGTCGCGCTCGGGCTCGCGGGGGCCTGCGGCGCATTCCTCGCGTTCAACACACGACCGGCCTCGCTCTTCGTCGGCGTCGGAGGACGGGCGGGGATCGGCTATCTCCTCGCCTCGCTCGCGCTGCTCGTCGAGCCCACCACCGGCACCTGGAGACGCGTCGCGGTGCCGGTGGTCTTGCTCGCGATCTTCCTCGTCGACGCGCTCGTCGTGGTGATCGACCGAGCACTGAAGCAGCATCCGGTGTTCGAGCCACGGCCCGATCACCTCCCACATCGACTCGTGGCGCTCGGGTGGAGACCGTCCGAGGCAGTGCTCTTCATCGTGGGCATGCAGCTCCTGCTCGCAGTCGACGCGCTGCTGCTGGGACGCGCCGGAGTCGCAGCCTGGTTGGGCGTCGGAGTGGCAGCGGCGGTCGCGGGCGCAGTCGCAATCGAGGGGGCACGGGCACGCCTCGGCACGACCACCGCGTCCCTCGGTTGGCGCGGCCGCGCGGGGTTCGCGGTGGTCGCCCTCGCGCTCACCTTCGGGATCCTCCCCGTCGTGCTCGTCGCCGGTGACGCGGCGGGCACTGATGGAGAGGGGTAGGGAGGCCGCCACGCGCGCGCTCTCCGCCGCGCGCCAGGGCGACACGCTCGGCGCGCAGATCGGCTTCCGTCAGGCGTCACTCGCCTTCGCGAAGGCCCACGACCAGCTGTCAGGACCCCTGAGGGCGGGCGCATCCGCGATCCCCGTCCTCAACACGAACGTTCGGACTGCGCGGGCCCTGGCCGAGGTCGGCTCGGATCTCGCGCTCGGCCGGGCAGAACGTGGCGGCCGCCGTCGACCCGGACGCGCTGACGGTCGTCGACGGGCGGCTGCCGATCGAACAGATCGATCTGGTCCTCCCGAGCCTGGAGCAGGGCCGGCGCGTGCTCGTGCGGGCCGAGCAGCGCCTGCGCCACCTCTCCCGCGCGCCGTATCTCGTCGGAGTCGCGCGCGACACGCTCGAGAAGCTCGATCGCCAGCTCACGCGCGCCACGCGCGAGGCGCGCCGGGCGACGACTGCCGCGCGCGTGGCCAGCGCGATCTTCGGCGAGAAAGAACCGCGCTCGTACCTGCTGCTCGTGCAGAACAACGCCGAGCTCCGGGGCACGGGCGGTCTCATCGGGAACTGGACGGTGGTCCACACCGACGACGGTCGGCTGGCAGTCGACGACATGCACCAGACCAGTGAGTGGAACAACAAGCTGCGAGATGCACCGGCGAACTACGAAGCCTCCGAGGACTACCACGCCCGGTACGACCCCCTGCTCCCGCAGTACCAGCTCCAGACGGTGAACTACTCGCCGGACTTCCCGAGTGTCGCCCAGGTCCTGCTCGACCGCGCACCGCTCGTGGGCCTCACCGACCTCGACGGGGTCATGGCAGTCGACCCGCTCGGGCTCGCAGCGTTGCTCAAGCTCAGCGGGTCGGTGGAGGTGAGCGGCTGGCCCACCGCGATCGGTGCCGACAACGTCGTCGACGTGACGCTCCACGACCAGTACTTCGCCTTCGCGGCCGGCGGCGACACCGCGGCACGGAGCAACTTCGTCGGGTCTGTCGCGGAGGCTGCAGTCGCCAAGGCGACGAGTGGTGTGCTCGGTGCGCCAGCAAAGCTGGGCGAGGTGCTCGGCAAGGCCGCCGACGGCGGGCACATCCTGATGTCGTTCGCGCGACCAGCGGAGGAACGAGCCGCAGAGCAGCTGGGGTTCGCCGGCAAGCTCGAACCGACCAAGTCGGACTCACTGCTCGTGAGCGACGTGAACCAGAGCGCGAACAAGCTCGACTACTACCTCAAGCGATCGGTCGACTACCGGGTCCGGCTGCAGCCGACTGCCGACGGCGATGCGGCGACGGCGACGGCGACGGCGACGGAGTCGCGCTCGACAACACCGCGCCGACGAGCGGACTTCCCCAGATCGTCGGCGGACCCTTCGACGACCGATTCACGGCAGGCCAGAACCGTCAGCTCGTCTCGCTGTACTCGACGCTCGACGTCGACCAAGTCGAGCAGGGAGGGGAGCCGCTGGCACCGTCGGTGGGGACGGAAGCGGGCCGCCACATCACGGCGGTCGCCGTGGACGTCCCGGCAGGCAGTTCACGCGAGGTGCGCTTCACGCTCTCCGGAACGGTGAAGCTGAAGTCCGGCTGGTACGAGGTGCAGATCGGGCATCAGGCCACAATTCGTCCGGACGTCCTCCACGTCTCGGTCACCGTCCCGGCGGGATGGAGGATCTCGCGGGCGCCCGGCATGCGGTTGGATTACGACGGGAGGGCCAGCGCGGTGCTCCGGCCGGAGGCTGCGACCACTCTCCGTGTTCACATCGTGCGGCAGGCGGGCGCCTGGAACCTCTGGGATAAGCTCAAGAACGGGTGATCGGGCATCCGAGAAAGTAGACATCTGCCACTCGGTGTGGCAGACTGTCGTCCGTGGGAGGCGCCACGCCGACGGCGTGGTCCAATCAGTCGAGCCGAGGTGGGCACGTGCGTCGAATCGTCGTTGCGGGACTATTGATCGTCGGAACGATGGTCGCGCTCGCAAGTACCGCGGCCGCTGCGATCCAGGACCCCTACGGTGGGGGGACGCTGCCGACCACCACGATCCGTGTGGGCGGAGAAGTCGTCGTCCGCCAGGGCGTCGACCCTGCGCTCGCCTTCACCGGCTCGTCGCACACGCCGTCGATGGTGCTGATCGGGTTGGCCTGTGTGACGATCGGCCTCGTCCTGTTCGTCGCCACTCGTCGTCGCCGCGTGGTGCTCGATCGCGGCTGAGTCATCCGTCGAGCGAGTCCTGCTCGTCTGCACCGCGAACCAGTGCCGGTCGCCTCTGGGTGAGGCGCTGCTGCGTCGGATCGTGGCCAGTCGCCACTGGAACATCGAAGTCGCGTCGGCAGGGACGCGCGCGTCCGGCGCCCCGGCAACCGAGGCCACCATCGACATCGGTCGTGCGCACGGGGTCGATCTCACCCCGCACCGCAGCCGGGTCCTCGATCCCGGTGCACTTCGCGCCGCCGACCTCGTCGTCGGCATGGAGCGGGCCCACGTACGCGAAACCGTTGTCGCCAATCCCGCGGGCTGGCCGCGCACGTTCACGCTCAAGGAGCTCGTGCGACGCGGCGAGGAGCGCGGTCAGCGCGATCCCGCCGAGCCGCTCCGCGTGTGGCTCGCCCGCATGCACGAGGGCCGAGATTCGCGGGCGATGCTGGGTGCCTCCCGCGACGACGACGTCGCAGACCCGACGGGCAGCTGGGTCACGGATCACGCGGCGACGGCGCGAGAGCTGGATGACCTGCTCGCGCGCCTCGTGCGCCTGGCTTGGCCCGAGCCAGGCGCCCGGCGCGTCCCTTACCTCGACCTCGAGGTTTGACGTACGGGACCTTCGGCAGGCTCAGCAACACGAAGAGGAACGGCATCAGCTGCGATCGTTGCCGCGCGAGAATGCCGAAGTTGCCGATCGTGCCGAACGCGTAGAAGAACATCAAGGTGAAGAGGAGCGCGTAGGTCACGAAAGGCTGGCCGCGCACTCGTCTCGGAATGGTCGCCAAGCGACGCCACGAGGCGAGCGCGAAGCACGCGAGCAACATCGCCTCGAATGACGTGCCGATGCCCTCGGGGCCATGCGCCTCGTTCGGGAACGGTCGCGCGACGATCGTGACTGCCGACTCGAGATAGCCGATCGGGTTCTGGGGATTGGCCGGCGTGAACGCCGAACCGCCCTGGGTGGTACGCGCCGCGTTGGCAGCCAATCCGGCGTTGATCGACTCGTTCAGGTCGCTCGTATGGAGCAGCTTCGCGGTGTTGTTCGCGAGCACGCCGCCCACGACGACGATGACGGCGATCCCCACGATCTTGGCGAGCGCGCCCGGGGTGCGGAGCCCGGGCCGCCGCGGTCGACGCCCGATGAGCAGTGCGACCGCGAACGCGGCCATCACCATCAGGGAGACGTGCGGTCGGACGATGCTCCCACCGAGCAGGCCCAGCACCAGCAGCGAATACCCCCCGCCCCTGCGTGCGAGGACACGTGCGGCGCCGAGCGATGCGAGACCGATCGTGAAGAGCAACCAGCAGTCCTTGCCGATGCTCGACGGCCAGAACAAGAGCGTCGGCCACAGGAACACCAACCGCGCGTAGCGCCGGTGGTCGGCGTCGGGAAGCGCGACGACCACGGCCCGGTAGAAGCAGTAGCAGCCGAGGAAGCCCAACCACGCGAAGACGAGGAACGAGGCGAACATGCTGGAGTTGGTGAACACCGACACCACGCCGGCGATGACCTTCATGCCACCGGTGCCGGGGATCGGGCTCCCGGTCGGCGCGCCGAAGTCGAATTTGCGGTAGGCGACCGCGAGCTGCGACCCCGCGTCCTGGTAGGTGATCGCGTCCGCGGCGTGTGTGAACCGGTAGTACGCCGCGAGGAAACGCAGCAGGAGACCCACGGCGAGCAACCCGGCGAGGTCGAAGCGATGCTCCGAACGTGCGGCCCTGAGGAAGATCGGGGCGGAGAGCAGCAGCAGCAGCGGGATCGCCAGGATCGCCGTCCCCACGGGCTTGCCCTTGACGAGCCACAACCCCGCGTAGAGGACGACGGCGAGGATCGCGAGCAACACCGCGGGCGCGCGCCACTCCTTGGGACCGACCGACGGTGCGTTGGCGAGCCGGAAGCGCTTGCGGGCGAGGCGTGCTGTTCCCATCGAGGACGTCCCCGCAGCTGCGGGTCAGGACCCGGCGACGGGCTCCTCACGCGAGACGAGACCGTTCGTCGAGGCCTCTTGGTCCTCGGAGGACACCCCGTTGACCCGCGGCGGGGCTTGCGAAGGCTGAAGCTGCCCGTGACGCGCGCCGGTGGATGCTCCTGCCGGGACCGCGGCGCGGGGATCGTAGTAGTACTGGTGGGTCTGCGCCTCGCCCGAGCGAACCAACACGACGCCACTGATCGGCGCTCCGACCCGCGTGAGCAGCTCGAGGGCACGAGTCACGTTCGTCGCAGTCGTGTAGCCCGCCATCTCGGCGAAGACCACCACGTCTGCCGCGGCGATGAGCTCGACCGTGTCGTTCGCGGCGAGCACCGGAACGGTGTCGACGACGACCACGTCGAAGTGGCGGCGTGACGACTGGATGACGCGGCGCTGCTCCGCGACCACCTGCGCCGGATTGGCACTCGGGTCCGCCAGCACGTTGGTGATGATCCGCACGCCGGGGACCTGCGTCGGGTGGATGCGCCGCGGCTCCTGCTCCACGCCGAAGTACTTGTGCAGCGTCGGGCGCCGGAAGTCGCAGTTCACCAGCAACACCGACGCACCGGCCTCGGCGAAGGCGACGGCCAGGTTCGCGCTGGTCGTCGTCTTGCCCTCCGACGGCGCGGCAGACGTCACCATCACGACGAGCGGCTCGCGGTCTTCGATCTGGAACAGCTGGGTCTCACGACGGTCCGCGCCGAAGATCTCCTCGTCGGACTCCTCGTCGACCGGGTGCGCGCTGGCGCGCTGGAACAAGATGGACGATCGCAATGCCCGGTACGCCTCGGCGGCACGCGACCCGCGGCTTGGTGAAGGCGAGCAGCTCGAGCTGCGTGCGCTCGGCCTTGGTGAGGGGCGGCACCTCCGCGACGACGGGAAGCCCGGTGACCGTCTCGGCGTCCTCGCGGCTCTGGATGCGGTTGTCCAAGCGGTCCATGAGCACCGCCAGCCCGATGCCGGCGAGCAGCCCGAGGAACGCACCGAGGAGCCCACGCGAGACCGGACCGTGCAACGACGCCCCGCTCGACGAGCCGGTGATGCCGTCCCCGGCGTTGGGGTTGGTGGTGTCGCCCACGATGACGTTCTCGCCGAGCTGGCCGCGCGAGATGCGCTCGTTGTACTCGGACGCGCTGATGGGCACGGCTTCGCCCTTGACGAGGACGCCGAGCGGCGACGTGGGCGTGCCTACAGTGGCCAGCTGCTGGAACGTCTCGTACGTCAGACGGTACTGGTTGACGATCGCGTCGCGCTGGGCGATCAGGAGATCGGATCCGGGGCTCGCCGCGATCTGCGCGTCGAGTTGCGCCTTCTGCGTCTGCAGCCTCTGGAGCTGGTTGATCGTGTCATTCGTCGCCGCCGAGTAACGGGCCTGGTCCTTCGCGAGCAGGCTCGCGATCAGCTGGGTCCCGAACTCGTTCGCGAGGTCCTGCGCCGTTTGCCGGTCGGGATCGGATGCCGTGATCTCGAGCGTGCTCAAGATCGCGTTCGTGTGCACCAGCACGTGCTCCGCGAGCGCGGAACCCGTGTCCGTCGTGTTCAGCGCCTTGGCCACCCGGTCCGGGACGTCACCGATCGTCACGAGCAGCGCGAGCTGGTCCAGCTTGCCGAAGCTCGACTTGAAGACCCCGGTGGGCTCGGCGCTCTCGTCGAGATAGAGCGATTCGGTCGCCTTGTAGTAGTGGCGTACCTTCACCGGACCCGCGTTCAGCAGCGTCGACAGCCCACCGAGGCTCGCGCCGGCAACGACCGCGACGAGGACGAGGAGCCACCGGCGTCGCAGCGCTCGGAAGTAGTCGAGAAGGTCCATTGCCCTCGGAGTGTTCGCCTCGTGGCGCTGCGTAGCCGAATGCGCCCGTTGGTACTGTACCCAGCCCTTTCCGAAATGCGGAAAGCGTCATCCAGACTTCGGCGCACCCCGAGAGTCCCTGTAGGGAAAGCTCTGGCCTCGACGTCGGCGCCGACACCGATCCGACATCGGGCGCTCAGCCAGTCCGACGGTCCAAGAGCAGGTCGGCGAGCTCGCGTACGGCTCCTGAGCCGCCCCTGCGGCTCAGCACGACGTCGGCGGCGGCCAGCGCGCTGGGATGCGCGTCGGCGACCACCACGCCGCACCCGGCGAGGCGCAGGCACTCGACGTCGTTGAGATCATTGCCCACGAACACCACAGCCTCGAGGTCGAGGCCTCGCTGCTCGACCCAGCCCTTGAACGCCCACACCTTGTCGTCGATCGCCTGCATGCACTCCAGGCCCAGCTTCTGGCAACGAGCCGTCACCACGGGGTGCCGTTCCTTCGAGAGCACGACCATCGGGACCCCGGCCGCGCGCAGACGCTCGATGCCGAGGCCGTCGGATCGGTCGCTGCACACCGCTTCCGCTCCGTCGCCGAACGTGAGCACCCGATTGTCGGTGAGCACACCGTCGAAGTCGAACGCGATGCCTGCGACCGCCGCGGGAAGCGCCCGCACCGAGTTCGGCGGGGAAGTGGGGCGCGCGAGCAGGACGTCGGCGATGGCGAGGTCGGTCTCCGAGTCGATCTCGAGCCCCTGGTCGTTCGAGACCTCGAACACGGCGATACGCCCGAAGAAGCGGTGCCCCGTGCGGCGGAAGCCTTCGGTGCGCATCGCGTACACGGCGCCGGTGTCGAAATACTCCGGTGGAAGGTCCTGGCGTCGGAGCCGCCGACCCGCATCGTGGTTCACGGGGACGGCACTCGAATCCTCCATCCGCCAGAGGAAGAAGTGCGAGCGAGCACCCGTGAAGGCGCAGTCGGCGTCATGCTCCAGCAGGGCGATGGTGCCGTCGATGATCTCGGCCGTCGTGAACGGCGACGTGCACTGCATCAGGACCACGATGTCCGGATCGTGTTCTCCTCGCCCGGCGAGCACGTCGAGCGCGTGCAGCACGGCGGCATCGGAGGACGCTTCGTCGGTCGAGAGCGCCGGAGGCCGCTCGATGACCTCAGCGCCGGCATCATTGGCGACCCGGGCGATCTCGGGGTCGTCGGTGCTGACGAACACCCGGTCGACTCGCGCCGCCGCACGTGCGGCGGTCACCGAGCGTGCGATCAGCGGAATTCCCCCGACGGTGCGGAGGTTCTTGGCCGGGACCCCCTTCGACCCGCCACGGGCGGGGATGACGACGTAGGCGGGCATCGCACCATCATGCTCGCGAACGGCTCCCAGCCAGGTCACCACTCCAGGTGACAGCGGGGCGCGCGCTCCGTACCATGGGGGTATGGAGCGGGCTGCGACGCTGGTGGAGCTCCTCTACACGCGGATCCTGCTCGGAGACCTGATCGCCCGCGCGATCCCGGGTGCCGTGCTGTGGCTCGCGGTGGCGGTCGCGGCCAGCGGGAAGCCCTTCAACCAGGTGCTCCTCGACGCGACGGCGTTCCAGCCTGGAATGGTGATCCTGCTGCTCGTCGCCGCGTCGTGGATCACCGGATTCGCCGTGGAGCTCGTGGCGCGGCGCGTGACCGGCGAGCTGACCCCGGCCTGGAGCACCTACTGGCGCCAAGTCGCCGAGCGTCGGGGCTCGTCGGAGGCCCCAAACCAGATCCTCCTCGAGCGAGCGCACGCGGTGCGCAACGGATCTGCCAACCTCGCCGTGGCCCTCACGGCCCTGGCGGTCGGCACCGTGGTCGCCTGGGCACATCCCGGCAACCCCGCATGGCGCGAGTGGTGGTGGATCGAGCCGGCGCTCGTGGGCGTCGTCGCGGTGCTGCTCCTCGTCGTCCACGCCCATGCTCGCCGCAGCGAGACGGCGCTCGTCGAGCAACTGCTCGATCTCCGGCCGCCACCGAGCGCCACGAGCTCCACACCGTGATGCGCACGTGGGTTACCAGAAGGCACCGATCAGTGCGTCGCGTCTGGACCGTCGCGATCGTGCTGTCGATGGCGCTCGCGGCGCTCTCGGCGGCACCCCCGGCCGCGGCGAGTGTCCGTCGGTCGACCGTGAACGCCCCCAACAACATCGCCGCCGACTGCTCGCGCGACGTGACCCAGGCACTCCTCGACTGGATCGACTCCGTTCCCGACGGCTCGACGCTGTCCTTCAAGTCCAACGGCTGCTACGAGCTCGACGGTTCGCTCAAGCTCGAGGACCGGTCGGGGCTCACGTTCGAAGGAAACGGAGCGACCTTCGACGCGAAGACCGATGGCAACCGTGACCGCGTGCACCTGTGGTTCATCGGCGGGCACGACATCACGATCCGCAACGTCACGGTCCGCGGCGCCAACCCGCATGCCGACGCGACCGAGCGCGGCGTACGTACCCGATCGCGCGTTCCAACACGCGTTCAGCTTCCGCGGCGTCGACAATGTCCTCCTCGACCACGTGAAGGCATTCGACGTCTACGGCGACTTCGTCTACGTGGGCGACAACGACGGAGCCACGAGCCACAACGTGACCATCCGCAACAGCACGTTCGACGGGAGCGGTCGCCAGGGCATTGCGGTGACGGCGGGCAAGCACGTCCTGATCAAGGACAACTCGATCAAGAACGTCGGGCGCTCTTTGATCGACCTCGAGCCGAACAACGACAAGCGCGGCGCGCGGGACGTGCAGATCATCGGCAACGAGACGGGAAAGGCGAAGAACTTCTGGATCGCGAGCAAGGGCTCGGGCGCCAACATCGACTTCACGGTCCGCAACAACGTGATGCGCGAGCCCACCGGTGGCTTGATCTGGGTCTACGGGGTGAAGAAGGGCTATCGGGGTCCGGTCATCATCGAGAACAACCGCTTCATCGCCGCAGGCCTGGTCAACGACGAGGAAACCGAGGGCGCGCTGTTCTTCGCAAAGGTCAAGGACGTCACGATCCGCCGCAATCAGATCGACTTCCTCAAGCGAATTCCTGCCGTGGAGATCCGGGACTCGCGCCACGTGACCGTGCGCGGCAATTCATTCCGTGGCGCGGGCAAGGCCTTCCAGGACACGAGCCCCGCGTACCCGACACCTGATCAGCGTTGAGGAGAGCGCGGGCTGCGGCGGCGGGCGGTGATCCTGCGGATCGCGCTCCGCGTGTTCGCCATCGTCGGAACCGGATCGCGCCAATCGAAGAAGGGGAAGTGCTGCGGATGGGCGAGACTCCGCAGCCACCCGAGCGTCGTCAGCTGATCTAGGCGCCGGGCGTCGCGGAACGCGAGGAAGTCGCCGTACGGGTACCACATGCTGAGGTCGTCGCGGAACCCTGCGAGCGGATCGACCGGCTCGCCCAGGGCCCGGCGGTACGCCAGATGAGGGATGTCGAGACCGGCGATGCGGACCAAGGCGTCGGCTGCGGTCACGCGCAGGTTGCACTCGATCATCACGTAGCGACCGTTGCGGTCGCGTTTGAACTCGACGTTGCCGATTCCCCGGAGCCCCACGCTCGTGAAGAGCCGCTCGCCGACTGCGGCGACCTCCGGATCCCACTTGGTGACGTGGTAGGTGCCGCCGCCGAACACCAGGGGATACTCACGCGGCTTGCGCTTCGTGAAGCGGAACAGCGTCTCGCCCTCTTCGGTGATGTAGGAGTAGTAGGAGCAGTACTCGAAGCGCTCGCGCTCGGGTCCGGTGACGATCTCCGTGACGATCATCTCGAACCCGCTCGGAAGGATCTCCTCGAACGCGTCGAGCAGCTGCTCGGTCGAGTGCACGACGAGGGCCTTCTTCCCGAAGGTGTTGCGGAACCGATACGAGTCGCGCGGCTTGAGCGCGCACGGGTAGGAGAACGCGTTCGCGACGAGCTCCACATCCACGCTGGTCTTCACGACCATGGTGCGGGGAACGTCGACGCCGGCCTTGCGAGCCAGCTCGTAGCCCCGCTCCTTGTCGAGCATCGCGAGCGTCAGGTCGTCGTTCGCCTCGATCGGGCGGTAGCCGAGGTCCTGGAGCCAGTCGCGGCGGCGAGCCATGAACTCGAGCCCGAGATCGCCGCACGGGAAGACCACGGCGCCTTTCGGGCCACGCTCGAACCACTCGGGCCAGCGTCCCTCCGCATCGCCATCACCCGCGAAGGATCCGACGACATGGCGCGAGCGGGTGACGAGCGAGCTCGCGCCGTCGAGCAGGGCGTGCACCGCGATCCCGCGCCGACCGAGGCTCCGCGCGACCGACAGGGACGTCTCCCGGCCGCCGAGCACGATGACTGGCGGCCTTCCCGCGGGAGACCTCAAGAGCCACTCGTCTCGACGCCGTTCGCGCGGAGCACGGCCTGCACCCACGCGTTCGAGAACTCGCCGCGCGCGACCGCAGCCAGGTAGCCCGCCTGACCCGACGTGATCGCGCGGACATCCTCGAGGAGCTTCGCGGCGTGATCTTGGGGAACGACGACCACGCCGTTCAGGTCACCGACGATCACGTCCCCGGGGTTCACGACGATGCCACCGACGCTGACCGGGAAGTTGACCTCGCCCGGGCCGCGGTGCAGCGGCCCGAGCGGGGTGACACCGGTTGCGAACACCGGGAGATCGCCCAGCTTCAGAATGCCTGGAAGATCTCGCACGAGCCCGTCGACGACGAAGCCCGCGATGCCGCGGTGCTTCGCCTTGGTGCAGACGAGGTCACCGAGCACCGCCGTGAGCGTGCTGTTGCTCGCGTCGACGACCACGACATCGCCAGGGCGCGCCGCGTCGAGACTCTCGTGGACCATGAGGTTGTCGCCCGGGAACACCTTGACCGTGCAGGCCGGCCCAGCAAGGCGACCCTTGGGATCGGTCATGAGCTGGATGCGCGACGCCATCGTGTAGAGGCGGTTCATGAGGTCCGAGATGTCGGGCGTGTCGAACTCGCCCAGGTTCTTCACCACCGCGGAGTCTGGGCGCTCGACGTCCAAGCGGACCCGGAATCCCGGGCCGGGGTACATCGCGGCGGACTGCGGGTGCGGATCGTCGCGGGGCTGGGTGTCGCTCATGACTGTGATTCCTCCACCTCTTGGACGTAGATCACCGAAGACTCCTCCACGAGGTCGACGGCGCCCAGGCGTACCAATCGCACGAGCGCTGCTTCCACTGCGCTGCGATCGCCGACCTCGGCGGCGCTGGCGAGCTCGCCGGCGGTCGTGTGACCGTCGACCGATCGGATCACTTCGTGCTCGAGCTCCGTGATCCGGCGCGGCTCCTGCCCGAACATGTGGACGTTGAGCCACGCCGGGCCGCCAGAGCGCGGGTACTCGCGCGTGACTGCCTCGAACTGGCGCGCGAGCGCGGGAACGGCGTCCGCGGGGGCTCGGCCGTCGGCGACCAGCGCCTGGCTCCGTTCGCGGAGCGGGACCGTCGTCGGGTCCTCAGCGAGAGGATCGGAACCGAAGTCGTTGAGCTTGAAATACACGACAACGGCGTTCGCCGGGTTTCTCCGCAAGTGCCACATGCCGGAGCCGCGGAAGGCCTGGACGTCGCCGGGACGGTCGTGGATGACGACCTCGCGAGCGTGGAGCAGCGTCACCTCGGGCTGGTGCTCGGGGAGCAGCGCCTCCGCGACGCCGGTGCGCAGGAGATCGTTCACGCCGCGGTCGTCGTCGGGATAGATCACGAGATGCGATCCCTCGGGAACCTCGATCGAGATGCCCACCGAGACCAGCGACGCGTAGCGATCCTTGTGGGGACGGGGCAACGGCCCCGCGTCCGACGCGTACGTGTTGAGGTGCCGCTCGGAGAGGGTCAGGCGCTCGCGGCGCAGGTCGCACAGCGCTGCGACGCGGTCGAAGAGGTCGGTCGACAGGTCGCACGCATCGGGGAGCTCCAGCAGGTACTGGCCCTTTTCGCGCTGGATGCCCCGGCGGGCCAATGCGTCGGCGTGGCTTCGCTCGACGAGGAAGGACCGGGCGTAGTCGACGAACTCCTCCGTCGCGCCGCCGGGGATGTGCACCCAGCCGTCACGAGCGAAGGCGCCCCGGTGCTCGCCGGGGTCGAAGTCGAAGATCTTCACCACGCTCCTCCGTCAGTCGCCTCGCCACCCGATCGACACTTCACAGGCGCTCCTTGATGGCCTCTGCCAGCCCGCGCGTGCCCACGGTGCGGGCATCGCGACGCCGTCGAGCCAGATCCTGGGTGAGCACGTGGCCCTCGGCGAGGACCTCGGCGACCGCCTTCTCGATCCGAGCGGCGGCCGCGTCCGTGCCGAGATGGGAGAGCAACATCGCCCCGGAGAGGATCATGGCAACGGGGTTGGCGCGGTCCTGGCCCGCGTACTTCGGCGCGGAGCCGTGGGCCGCTTCGAAGACCGCGACCTCGTCGCCGAACGTGGCTCCGGGCACGAGGCCCACGCTGCCGACGATCCCGGCGGCCACACCGGAGAGGATGTCTCCGTAGAGGTTCGACGTCACGATCACGTCGAAGTCGGATGGTCGCAGGACGAGCTGCATCGCGGCATCGTCGATCAGCAACGCGTCGACGTCGAGACCGCCCCCCTCCGAGCCAACGGCTCGCGCCACGTCCAGGAACAACGCGTCCGTAGCCCGCATGATCGTCGCCTTGTGCACGATGGTCGCACGGCGCCTTCGGTGGTCGTGTGCCCATGCGAAGCCGAGCTCGAGCCCACGCCGAGCGGCGGCTGCCGACGTCGTCTTGATCGAGAATCCCGACTCTCGATCGACCTGCACTCCGTCGCGAGCGATCCAGTCCACGAGCTCGTAGCCGCGATCGGTTCCGGCCGCGTACTCGACACCGTCGTTCACATCTTCGGTCATCACACGAACGAGCACGAAGTCGACTGGTCGATCGTGGGAGCCGGCGAGGACGAAGCTCCGAACGGGACGGACCTGCACCTGCAGGTCGAGGGCGCGCCGGAGCGCGATGTTGGGCGAACGTATCGGGCCGTTCCGTGTGGCGGACAGAGGGCCCTTCAGCACGACCCGGTTTCGCCGGGCCGATTCCACGAGCTGCTCGAGGCCGAACGGCGAATCCGCGGTCGTGCCGGAGGTGATACCGCAGACCTCCCACTCGAGGGGGGCACCGCTCGCCTCGAGGACCTCGCGGGCCGCGGAGACCACTTCGGGGCCGACCCCGTCGCCCGGGACGACGGTCACACAGTGTGACGACACATCCTCCCCCAGTGGAATTCGGGGCTGGGCCGAGACGCTACCATCGCCGTTTTCCCGCCAGCACAGGGGCGTCACGGTGTCGCATCCGAACGACTTGCCGCCCGCGGTGATCCTCGGCGGCTTCTACCCGTCGTTCTCCGTGGCACGCGGACTCGGCCGGCGCGGAATCGAGGTCCACGCCCTCGGCGAGAGCGCGAACACGCTCCCCGCTCGCTCACGCTACGTGCGCAGCTTCCTCCCGGTGCCCGACCGGGCCGAGGAGCGCTGGCGTGAGTGGTTCGCCTCCGGTCCCCGTGGCGCGGTCGTCATCCCGTGTGGCGACTCCGGTCTCGAATTCGCCGCGCACAACCGCGCGTGGCTGGAGGAGCTCGGGTACGTGCCGACTGAGGCTGACGACGACGTGACGCTGGCGATGCTCGACAAGGACCGGACCTACGAGCTCGCCACACGAGCGGGTGTCGACGTTCCCGGGACGGCGAACGTCGAGACCTGGGACGCGCTCGAAGCCGTCGTGGACGAGTTCGAGTATCCGTGCGCGCTCAAGCCACGCGACTCGTTTCGATTCAACCAGCTCTTCGCGCGGAAGGCCTTCGTCGTCAACTCGCCGGAGGAGCTCCGTGATGCCTACAAGCTCGTCTCCGAGACGGGGCTGCAGATGATCGTCACCGAGATCGTTGCCGGTGAGCGGGCCGAGCAGTTCGAGTTCGCGTCGTACTACAGCTACCTCGACGAGCACGGAGAGCCACTCTTCCATTTCACGAAGCGCAAGCTCCGCCAGTACCCCCTCGGCTGGGGGACCGGGACATATCACGTGAGCAAGTGGGATCCCGACGTCGCGGGCCGGGCTTCGCTTCCTCCAGGGCGCGGGCCTGCGCGGCATCGGCAACGTCGAGTTCAAGAAGGACCGCCGCGACGGGAAGTTGAAGCTGATCGAATGCAACCCGCGGCCCACCGCGAGCGACACGCTGCTGCGCATCGCAGGGCTCGACCTCGCGTACCTGGCATACTGCCGCGCGCTCGAGCCGCCGATCCCTCCTCTCGACCCGTTCGCCGACGGGATCCGTCAATGGAGTCCCATCACAGACTTCAAGGCGCTCCGTGAGGGCCGGCGGAAGGCACGCTGACCACGGCGTCGTGGTTGGTCAGTTTGGCCCACCGTCAGCACTTCCCGATGTTCGATCTCCACGATCCCCAACCCGCGCTGGCGCTCTCGAAGCAGTGGATCGCACACTCGGTCAAGCGGGCATCGGGGCAGCACGTGAGCCGGAAGCCAACCCCACGCGGCCCTTCGTCCTGACCCGCGCGCCCTCGCCTGCATCGGAGGCGCGGCACAGCGGACACCGCGTCGCAAACGGGGTCGACGCGTTGCGATGCCGCGGCTTCGGGGAGATGCGCGCCCAACGCAACGCGTTCCGAACCGGCAGGCTGTCGAGCTCGTTTCACGCGAGTCCCGCAGCGCCTTCTACCGGGACATGTGGGCCGAAGCCGCGGCGCTCGTCGGAGCCGAGCTGGAGCACCTCGGGGACGAGTTCCTCGTCATCCGGCGCGACGGGCCGAGGACGCTTGTACGCCAGCACATGGTCGCCCTCAACGAGCGCGCCGGCGATGGAGCTCGCCGCCGACAAGGCCCTCGTCCATCGTCGTCTGATCGAGCAGGGATCCCGTACCCGAGCACGTCGAAGCACGGGTCCCGCACCTCGAGGTAGCGTGCCGGTTCATCCTTGGCTGCGGCACTCACCCTGCGTCGCAAGCCGGCCGAAGGAACGTCCGGGGGCGCGGGCGTCGCCGGCGGCGTGAGGTGCGCCGATGACCTCTGGCGCGTGTGCACCTCGGGGCGCAGGTGGGGTCGCCGCGTCGTCGTTGAACGCACCGTCCTCGGTCACGAATATCGAATCCTGTCCTGCTCGACTCGGCAGCTCGTCGATGCGGTCCTTCGTCGACCGTCCTCGGTGGTCGGCGACGGCCGTTCGATCCGTGGGTGCGCTGATCCGGTCTGAGAACGAGCGCAGGATCAGCACGCCAAACCACGACGAGCTCCGGCCGATCCACCTCGATCTCGATCTGGAGCTGACCCTGCGAAACGCTGGCCACACCCTAGGGTCCATCCTCGCGCCCGGCGAACGTGTGACGATCAAGACGGCGGTGAGCGACAACGCGAGGGCGGAGAACTCGACCGCCCATGGGCTCTCACCCGCGTTGATCGCAGACGCAGCCAGGGCCGCCCGGGCGGCGCACGTGCGCTTCGCGGGCATCGACCTCGTCACGCCCGATCCGTCGGTGTCGCTGACAGAAGCCGGGGGCGCCGTGCTCGAGGTGAACAGTCCGCCCGGGTTGCACTACCACTACCTCGTCGAAGACACGGCTGCCGCGACCAGGGTCGCGGTTCCCGTGCTCGAATGCCTCCTCGCCGACACACGCGGTGGCGCGCTAGCCCTGCCGCAACAGGCATTCGAGGATGGGAACGGCAACCTCGCTGATGCTGCAGGGATCCTGCACCCAGTAGTGGTGGTGCAGCCCAGGCGTCGCGTTGACCTCGAGCACCACACCACCCGCGTCCGCCAACGGAACGCCGGGGTCCGGCGTGATCACGTCGACCCCCGCGAGCCGAAGCCTCGCGGCCGGGCCGCACAGGCGCCGTCATCGACGAGCGCCCGTGGAAGATCGCGCGACGACGTTCTCAGCGGCACAGTTGTCACTGACGCCGCTCTTCACGGTGATCGCTTCGCCCGGCTCGAGGACCGAGGACAGGTTGCGACCGGCACGGCGAAGCGACAGCTCGAGGTCGAGATCGAGACGCAACGGCCGCGCGACTTCGGACGGCCCGGCCTCGGCTCGCCGTCGGTTCTCCGAGCGACCAGTCCCGCAATCGACGTGACGCCATCGCCGCGCAGCACGGGCCTGCGGCGCTCGACTGCGTCGAGCAGCACACCGTCGAGGTAGAGCAGCCGGAACTCACGACCCGCGACACCTTCCTCGACGATGAGGGACGGATACGTGCGTCCCGCGGCGATGACGGCGCGGATGAGCTGATCATCGTCCTCGATGCCGCCCGTGAACCCGTTCCCCGCGCCCGTTCCCGTCGGCTTCACGACGACGGGTCGGCGAGCCTCTCGTCGGAAGGCCCGTGCCGACGAGAGGTCGTTGCGCCCAAACGTCTGCGACCGTGCAGTCGGCAAACCCGCTTCGTGAAGCAGCGTGCACACCAGCGGCTTGTCGAGCGCGAGCTCCAGCGTGACGGGTGTGTCGAGCATCACGAGCGACTGGTTCACGAGCGTGTCGTGTCCCGCCGCGGCGGATGATCAGGAACTCTCCGCCGAGTGGCCCAACTTCTGCACCCACCGTGGCGGCCGCTTTCCGCCACATCGCGTCGTAGAAGCATGCACGTGACTCGCGAAACGTCGCACCGAGCTTCAGGCGGGCTGCTTCGCGGCGCTCGAGGCTCCGGGTCGTCCGACCACCGCGTGACGCGTCGAGACGAGCCCCGAGCCGACGGCCGAGCTCGCCTCGCCGATACAGCTGCATCAGCGCTCGAGTGGAGGGGCGCAAGGCGCTCACGCGGGCAGTCTCCAGAGCAGACATACAGTCATGGCGCTCAAGTATCGCCGTACTGCTCGCCGAGGGTCGCCTTGTGAGCTCGCATCGTGTCACGCTGATCCCCGGCGACGGCATTGGGCCCGAGGTCGTCGCGGCAGCCTGTCGCGTCATCGAAGCCACCGGCGTCGAGATCGAGTGGGAGCGCCACCTGGTGGGCTTACCGGCACTGGAGCAAGGTTCGACCGAACCGGTTCCCGCCGAGGTCGTCGCGTCGGTGCTACGGAATGGAGCTGCGCTCAAGGGCCCTGTAACCACGGGGATCAGTGGGTTCAGGTCACCCAACCTGGAGCTGCGCCAGCGCCTCGGCGTGCACACGCAGCTGCGGCTGCTGCGGAGCTTCGCGGGGGTCGCACGGAGTGCGCCCGGCGTCGACCTCGTGGTCGCCCGAGAGACCACCGAAGACCTCTACAGCGGCGTGGAGTTCGTCGCCGGGTCTGCCGCGTCGCAGGAGCTGACCGTGTGCGTCGCCCGCAATGGTGGGTGCATCCCACCGGAGTCGGGGATCTCGATCAAGCACACGTCGGCCGCGGCGCACGACGGATGCTCGAGTTCGTCGCGGACTGGGCGACGCGCAATGACCGACGGCGCGTCACCGTCGTCCACAAGGCGACCGTCATGCGAGCGACCGACGGGCTGTTCCTCGAGGTGGCACGCGACGTGTTCGCCGCGCACACGGAGCTCGAGCTCGACGAGTGCTCAGTGGACCTGGTGGCCATGCAGCTCGTGCGAGACCCCACCCGCTTCGACCTACTGGCGACGGGCAACCTCTACGGGGACATCCTCTCCGACCTGGGTGCCGGCCTCATCGGTAGTGTCGGCCTCGCTCCGGGGGCGAACTACGGCGACGGGGTCGCAGTGTTCGAGCCGGCGCACGGCTCGGCCCCGAAACACGCAGGCCACGACCGCGCGAACCCCGTGGCCGCGATCCTCTGTGCCGCGATGCTGCTCCGGCACCTCGGGGAAGACCAGGCCGCAGCTCTCGTCGAGACCGCGACCCGTGGCGTGCTCGCCGGGAGCCGGGTCGCGACCTACGAGATCGCGGATGGAACCCCGAGCACGACGACGGCCCTGACCGACGCCATCGCAGGCCAGATCACCGGAGCCGGGGCGTGAGCGTGTCCAGGTCCAGGGCGGTGTACCGGGTGTTGCGCCATCGGCTCCCCCGAGTGATCACCGCCCGCCGAAAGGCGTCCCCTCGCGATGCAGTGGGGGACGGTGGTGACGCGGCGTTCGCCCCGCAGCGCCGGCGAGACCCCTCCTCGCATCTCGCGTTGATCGTGGGTCACTTCAGCTTCGACGACTGGTACGCGACGTTCGGAGACACCGAGGCGATGCGCATCGTCATGAGCTGGCTCGATGAAGCCGGCGTGCCGTTCGACGTCGCCTGCCACCCCGTGAACGGGTTGACCGGCGTCGACTTCTGGCACGTCGACCCCCTGCAATACACGATCGTCGTCTTCGTGTGTGGGCCTTGGAACCAAGAGCGCCACGACACAATCTTGAGGCGCTTCGGGCACTGCGTGAAGATCGGCGTGAATCTGTCCGTCGTCGAGCCGGGAGACCACGGCTTCGATCTGCTCTTCGCGCGCGATCGACTCGACGCCCACAACCCCGACCTCGTCTTCGCCTCGAACCAGCCGAGCGACGCAGCCCTCGCTGGACTCTTCATGGTGCACGAACAACCTGAGTACGGCGACCGGCAACAGCACGCCCTGGTGAAGCGCGCCCTCGACGAGTACCTCTCACGCGAGGAGGTCCTTGCAGTCCCTCTCGACACGATCCACGTCGGAAACCGAACCTCTGCCTCGAGCGCGTCGCAGCTCATCAGCGTGCTGAGACGCCTCGACGTCGTGCTCACGACACGCCTGCACGGCTTCGTGTTCTCGCTCGTGGCCGGGACTCCCGCAGTCGCCATCGACCCCGTGACGGGTGGTGGCAAGGTCACGGCGCAGGCCGAGGCCGTCGGTTGGCCGGTCGTGCTCAGCGCCGACGAGGTGACGCCGGATGAAATCGGTGCCGCCGTAAGGAGGTGCCTGAACGGTGCGGTCAAGACCACCCTTGCGGAATCGCTGGCCTCGTCGCGCCAGCAGATCGAGCGGATCCACGCCGAGTTCGTCAGCGCCCTTGCGCCGCTCGACGTTCCCGGTGTTGGCAACTCGCCGGAAGGCAATCAAACCGACCCGGATCGAGACTGACACGGGTTGGCAGCTCGACATCAGGTCGAGGACGCTGCTCCAGCGGACGGCAATTTGGCACCGCCGCGGTAGCGACAGCCACCGCCTCTTCGCAGATCGAGTAGAGCGTCCGGCCGATCTCGACCAGCGAACGACGAGCGTGCGCGAGCGCGACCCGTTCGCCGTCGAGGTCCGGCCCCGCTGGAAGCACTTCCGCGTGAGCGAGCAGGTCTGCGAGGCCCGCCGGGTCGTCGACATCGAAGAACCCGAACGCGTCGGCTACCTGCTCGCGATGCACGTCGATTCCCGAAGCGATGACCGGCCGCCCGATCGCCTTTGCATCCTCGATCGAGGTGTTCCATCCCTCGAACCGGCTGGGCTGCACCAGGGCCTTGCAGCACCGGAACAGCGCGTCGCGCTCCTGCCCGGACACGAACCCGAGGAGCTTCACCCGACCCTCGAGCCCATATTCGGCCACCTTCGACAGCAGGCTCGAGAGGTACAGACCACCCGGGTCCCGGTCGTCGAACGGGTTGCCGATCATCACGATCTGAGGGCACGAACCGGTCTTGTGCTTCAGGATCCCAGCAGCGTCGATCACCGCTTCATGGTTCTTGTGCTTCCAGAACTGGTTCACGACCAAGAAGAAGTCCCGCTCAATCTGGTACTTCTCCAGCACGTCGTCGAGATCGGCATCGAGCGTGAGCGCCTCGTCGAACGCGGTATCGTGAGGGAAAGTGATAGACGTGCACCTTCTCGGCCAACGACGGCATGAACTCGGCGTAGTCCCGCCGGCTCGCCTCGCTACTCACTACGACCAGATCGCACCGTGCACTCTCACGACGGAACCGCTTGTCGAGGTCCTTTCGATACTGGTCGGGGAACATCTCGGGCATGAGCAGGTGCTGCAGATCCCAGATCCAGAAGGTCGTGGCGACGTCGCACGGCTCCCACCACCAGTTTGGGGGCTCGAACGACAGCAGCACGTCGAACCCGACGCTCGTCGACCAGGAACGCCACTTGCGCAGTTGTGACACGGGCCCGAGTCTCGACTTGCGCAAGAAGCGGTCGAGCACGCGGTTGGGCCGGGATCGACCACCGATCGCCGGCTGCGCCACGATCCGAACGGACGAGCTTCCCACCGGGAAGTGCTCGCGGGTCGGCGCCTCAGCCACGATGCTGAGGTCCAGGCGGGACTCTTCCCGTACTGCCAGGAGTGCCGCCGCCTGCGCACGGGTGTACTCGGAACCGGACGTCCAGCCGGGCCACGACCGATCCCAGACTCCGATTCTCACAGCTCGCCGTCACCGTCGTCATCCGAACCCAAGAGCCCGTACCACTGGCAGAGACCCGCGAGGCCCTGCTCGAACGTGACCTCGGGCCTCCATCCCGTGGAGGCGGTCAACCTGCCCACATCGGCGAGGAGGTGCATGCGCTCGACCGGCCGGATTCTCGAGGGATCGAACCGCACCTCGATGTCGCGGCCGAGGAGACCGGAAAGAAGCTTCAGAATCTGGTCGACGCTGCGCTCCTCACCGGATCCCACGTTGAAGACGTGGTAGCCGGGATCGAGCGGCGCTCCGAGCAGCGCAACGAACGCGGTGGCGACGTCGTCGACATGGACGTAGTCGCGTAGAGGTGCCGTATTGCCCAGCTTGAGATCGCTCACGCCTCGGGCGAGCTGCCGCATGATCTCCGGGATCACATGGGGATTCGTCTCCCTAGGCCCGTACGCGTTGGAGAGGCGTAGCGCCACGGCAACCCGCGCCCCACCTCCGCGGCTCCATCGGAGCAGCTGCATCTTGTTCGACACCTTCGTCTCACCGTAGACGTCGCACGGGCCAACCGGGTCCTCCTCGGAGCACGCACCGTCTGAGATCGGATACACGGCCATCGACGAAGCCGCGATCAACCGCTCGACGCCGTGCTCGTCGCATGCCGCGATCACGTTCTCGGTCCCGATCACGTTCGTCGCGATGCACGCCTGCGGATCGCGATTGCAGTCCGGGATGAAATGCATGGCTGCGAGGTGAACCACGGCGGCATACGGGTGCGCCCGGAGGCAACGAGAGAACGAACCCTGGTCTCCGAGATCGCCCAGGCAAATCTCGACTCGGTGTTGGTCGACGTTCTCGACGGTCCCTCGGGAGGCATCGTCGAAGACCGTGACGTCATGACCGTTGTCCAGGAGGTGCTCGACCAGAGCCGAGCCGACGAACCCGAGCCCTCCCGTGACCAATACTCGTTGTGACATCACGCTGGTCCCTACCAAGGACGCGTGCCACCGCGCAACGTCACGAGGCCATAGGCCCCGCATCCATCACGGAGGTCCTTCACGGCCCGAAGCTACTCAGGGCGCTGGAAGATCGTGGCATAGCGCAGCTGCCAATCCCGCACTCGCTTGTCCAGAGGCTCGAGCGACCAGTACTGCCATGGCCACTGGTCGAGCTGGGTGCTGTCGCCGTAGTGCACGTCCTCGATCCGGTCCAGGATCGGCGTCCACCCCAGCGAGCCCATGACGCGCGTGCGGACGCCGACATCCACGCCAGTGCACACGAGGTAGCCGCCGGGGGCAACCATGTCCGTGATGCGTCGCAACGACGCCTCGGCGTCCGACGCGTGCATGTGGGTGAGGAAGCGGTTGGCGAGCACCAAGCGCCTCTCCCCGACGGCGTCGATCACGGCTTGAGCCGTCCCATCGGCGCACTCGAACGTAATCGCGTCGCGCAGCGACTCCTTCACGCGCAGTTGCTCACCGTCACAATCGAACACGCCCTGAATCTCCTCGGCGGTCATGCGCTGGAGCTGGAAGTCTCCGGCGTTCCACGGACCACCGTTCCGAGCAATGGCAACGACTCTCGGGCTCGAGGTCGATCGCACGCATGTCGATGCGGAGGTCAGGGCGTGCGTTCCTGAGGGACCACAGCAATGAGTACGGCTCGGCCCCCATGCTGCACGCCACCACGGCCACCGAGAGCTCGGCGCCCTCGGGCACCCGGCGGACAAGCGACGTGACGACATCGAGCTCAGGCCGATTGCGGAAGAAGTAGGTCCTTGGATTCTGCGTGCGGGCACTGTGCGCGGGACGACCCGCTGCAACCATCGTCCGTAGGCGAGCGCGCCCGGGTCCGCGCCACGCGAGGAGGGACGTGGGGCCAGACTCGTGCGTTCAAGGCAACGAACGTCCGCACGGGGCGAGCGGCAATGTGGTTCGTCCCCTCCGCTGGTTCGAGTTGCTACCCGAATCCGGGCGCGGGTCCCGCCAAGCTGCTCACAGAGAGTGAGAGTACCATCCTCATGCTGAACGCTCAGAGTGAGTGAGGCTCCACGCCGAACGAGCTATGCCGGTGGCCACTCCTCGACGTCGAGACCGCGAATCGCCTCGCAGCGGCTGGACCCGGAGCGGAGGTTGAACGGGAGATTGTGCCAGGGACACACCACCTCGGAATCTCGGAGGTAGCCGCCTGCAAGGTCGGCCCCTTGATGGGGGCACCGTCGCCCGAACGTCACGACGCTGCCATCATCGAGCCGAGCGATGCAGCGTCTCTCGGAGATGGCACGGATCTGGCCAGCACCCAGCTGCGAGAGGTCGACATCGGACGCCACTTTCGCTGCCGCGTCGAGCTCGGACGGAAAGTCGCACGACACGTCGTCGAACAGGGAGCGATCGGCGGTGGAGATGAAGTAGCCCTGGCCACGACGGGGATTCCAGCGAGAATGTCGCCAGGCGCCGTCGAGGCGAGCCGCCGCACGCCGGAGCGGCTCGCGGCTCGCCTCGACCAACCGCGACCAAGGGTCAACGTTGGGCCCGACCGCGCGCGTACTCGAAGCGCAGACCCGAAGGCCCTACGTACTCGGGTCGATCGAGCGTCAGGCGCAGGCTCACGACGTGCCCGTGTCATGTCGGTCCAGTTCAGCTCGGACGTGTGCAGGTGGTCCCCGTGGAACACCAGAGCGTCACGGGCACGGAGCTCGAAGTTGAGCGCGCCTTGGAAGTATTGGCCACGCAGCACGTGTCCACGGGCATCGCACGGCAGCCGCTTGCCGTGCAACCGGGGGTAGATGGTCAGCCCGTTCCCGACCACGACATCGCTGACCGCGATCCAGAGATTGATGCAGTTCGTCGGGCAGCAGTACCAGCTGTCGTGGTGCGGCCCGTGTGCCGTGACCTTGCCGTTCCACGCGAACTCGTCGAGCGCGGGATTCTCTACGGCAGATGGGTATGGCACCGTGAAGCGCACGTTCGGTTGGGCCTCGAGGAAGAAGTGGCGGTCGTGGCCAAGCACACGGGCGCATCGACGGGCCAACTCCTTGGCAAGCCGCCGGTGCCGCACGCGTGCGGCTTCGGTCACGTTGGGGATGGCGGTCATCGGCACGATCTCGTGCAGACGCTCGAGACCCGACTCGCGGCACCGCGACCGCAGCCGCCTCGCCCAGGACCTCGGCGATGCCGCCTAGGCTCGCCTCGCGCACGGCATCCGCCATCGCGACGGCGCCGAGCAGGTCGCGGACGACGAACACCTCACCGCCCAGCGCGCGACGACCGATAGGGGTGACCCCTGAGAGGTTGGCGCCGACGAACTCAGTCGGAATCCGGGGTCGGCCCGGAACCTCGATCGTGCTCAAGGGACAGCTCTCCTCGCCAACCCGTGCGTCGTGCCACGCAACGCCTCGGATCGTTCGCTCTCCGCGAACGTCCGGACCATATCAGCTGCCACTGGCGCATCCGCGTCGTGGACAGCTCGAGCCGAGACCGCCTCGCCGAATGACTCCCGCTCAGCGCCCGATTCGCGCCCCGATTGCCGCCACCGCTGAGAAATTCTGGATCACGTCGCTGACCGACATCCTCTTCCAGCTTGGCTCGATGCAGGGAGCACCTCGATGGGTCGCGGTCATGAGCGTCGCCACGCAAGGACACGGTCATGAGCCTGGCGCAGCGCGTCCGCCAGGCGTTGACGCCTCGGGCGCACGTGATCGAATGGCGCAAACGACGACACGCTCGCAAGATCGATTCCGCTCGTCAGGACGGCCCCCGCGGTCATCCGGCACGGGCTTTCGACGCGTTCCACCTTCGACGGACGAGTTCCCGATGCTCGACCTGCGATTCGTCGAGCTCGCGGTGCGTTCACTGCTCACGTGATCGTCGAGGGCAGCCACACGTTTCAGGGCGCACCGCGCGAGCCTGCACTCAGTGAGGAGTCGCTCCAGGCGTTCCGCACGCGTCACGGGATCTCGATCCACAATCAGATCGTGGACATGAGCGATCTCGTCGGGCTACCGCCTGACCGGGATGGAGCCGGTCCGCGGGAGCGGCGTCAACGCGACGCGCTCGGGCAAGCGGTCATCGATGCGGGCGGCATCCCGGGCGAAGATCTGCTGTTCGTCTCCGATGTCGACGAAATCCCTGACCGCGACTGGGTCAGCCGCGATCCGCCACGTCGGGCTCGGAGGGCTCGACTGCATCAGCGCCGCCAATGCGGATGCACACCTACGGCCTCGATTGGCTGCATCCCGAAGTGTGGGCGGGAACGACCGTCTCGGTCCTCGGCCGCTGGTCGCCACAGGAGATGCGCGACCGTCGCGACTCCCGAATGTTGCCGACCGCCTCCGCGGGTTGGCATCTCACATGGATGGGCGGACATGGAATGGAGAAACAGTTCCGGTTCGGGCATGCCGAACGCAACGAGGAGATGACCGCCGAGCGCTACGAGTGGCACCGACAACATGGAGTGAGCGGTCGCGGTGTCAAGTTGATCCGAGTGAACGTGGACGAGTTGCGTTGGCCAGCGGGAATGCAAGCCGCGTGGGAATCCGACTGGAACACCTGGCGGGTCTAGTGGCTCGCGCAAGCCGAGCCACGTCGTGTCGGACTGATGGCTCGTGTTGCACCCGCCTGTTCTTCGCATGCAGCTCAAGCGCCGCTGCGGATCGCTCGAAGGTAGTTTGACGCCCTACCCGGGAGGATTCCGATCGCCGAAGCCGCTGCCGTCCAAGCCGTGATCCTCACGTGCAACGCTCCCCACTCCCTCGAACGCTGCCTTGGCGCGGTTGCCGTTCAGTCGGTCCGCCCGGGATCGGTGCTCGTCGTCGACAACGCCAGCGAACCCCCGGCCGACGGAGTGATCGCACGGCATGGCGGTGTCCAGCTGCTTCGGCTCGAACGCAACCTGGGGCCGGCGGGTGGCTACGCGCACGCTCTCGGAAGGTTCGCCGACTTCGACGTTCGAGTGGGCGTGGCTGCTCGACGACGACAGCGTCCCTGCGCCTGAAGCCCTCGAGCAGATCCTCAGCTGCGCACAGCCCGATGTGGTTCAGCTCAGTGCCATGATCGATCGCGACACCGGTCGCCGCGACGACACGCACGGATGGTGCGGCGTGCTCATCCCGCGGCACGTGGTCCAAACCGCTGGAGTGCCGCGCGAAGACTTCTTCTGGTGGGCCGAGGACACCGAGTACCTCCAGTGGCGAGTACCGTGCGCAGGGTTCCAGACCGTCCGTTGCGAACGCTCGGTGGTCGAGGTCAGTCGGACCCGCGCCGACGGGAGCAAGCCGCCCTGGAAGTACTACTACGAGGCTCGCAACCAGGTGTACTTCCGGCTCCACGTGCAGCACCAGATTCCCGACTGCGCGTTTGCGCACCTCCGCCCGCACGTTCGAGCTGGGAGGGCAGCGCGCGCGGGTGTCCGCTCTGGCGGGGCGCGCCCTGTTGCGCGAGCGATCGGGTCAGGGGAAGCGGCTCTGGATGGTCGCGCGCGGTGCCGTCGACGGAGTGCGTCGCCACCTCGGCAAGACGGTCATCCCGGATGATGCCGATCGACCGCTGCTCGACGCCGGGAATCGAGCAGCGCCTCACCGGCCGTGATCTCCGTGGTCATCCCGGTGCGCAACGGCGGATCCACCATCGCTGAACAGCTGGACGCGCTCGCGTCGCAACACTACGACGGCGATTGGGAGGTGGTCGTCGCCGACAACGGCTCGAACGACTCGACGCGCGCGGTCGTCGATTCGTTTCGAGGGCTGCATCGTCTACGTGTCGTCGACGCGGGGCAGCAGCCCGGCGCGAGCCATGCGCGCAACATCGGCGCAGCGAACGCGTCGGGCAACGACTTGCTCTTCGTGGACGCGGACGATCGAGTCGCTCAGGGATGGCTGAGTGCGATGGCGTCTGGTCTGGAGGAGGCGGATGCTGTCAGCGGGCGTACGCAACGCTTCTACATACGGCGCGATGGAAGAGAGTCGTTCGCTGAGCAGCCGACCGAGCCATTACGCACACTCGACGCTTCCTTTCTGCCCTTCGCGCCAAGCGGCAACTGCGGGGTCCGCAAGTCGGTGTTCGAGGCGCTCGGCGGTTTCGACATCGCGTTCCGTGTGTGCGAAGACGACGACTTCTTCTGGCGGCTTCAGCTCGCCGGCTACAGCCTCGTAGGCGCACCCGGGTCGCTCGTCCACGTCCGCGATCGTTCGTCCACGCTCGGCTCGGTCCGCCAGATCTTCGATCGTGGGCGCTACCAGGCGCTCCTCTACAAGCGGTACGGGCCAGCTGGTCTCTCGCGCCGCTCCGCCCCTCGAGCACTTGGTGACCTGGGTCGCACGGCCCTCAGGGTTCCTACGAGGATGCGAAGCCACTACGGACGCCGGCTGTCGGTCGCTCAACTCGCACTCTTCGCTGGCCGACTGTACGGCAGCGTCCTCGAGCGAGTTCGATACTTTTGAGGGCCAGCCGAGCAGACGGGCGAGTCAGGGATTCCGAGATGGCACAGCCGTCGACGTTGTCGAACCGCGTCACCGTGGTGATCCCGGCTCGTAACGCAGCGGACACGATCGCGGACCAGCTACGCCGCGCTGGCGCTGCAAGACGTCACCGAGCCCTTCTCCGTGGTGCTCGTCGACGACGGTTCCACCGACGACACGGTGGAGATCGCCAAGTCCTTCACCGACGGCTGCTTCGACCTCACGGTCGTTCCCGGCCCGGGCCGGGGCCCGGGGGCGGCGCGCAATGCCGGAGTTCGGGCGGCAACGACGGTGAAGCTGCTCTGCTGCGACGCAGACGACGTCGTCTGCCCCGAATGGGTTCGAGTCATGTCGGATGGGCTCGAGAACGCCGATCTCGTGGGTGGTCCGCTCGACGACGCCGCACTGAATTCGGAACTGGTGAGGAGCGCGCACCGCAACCCCTTCGGAGCCGCGCTGCAGGCGCCGGCCGGCTACCTCCCCTACGCGCCGAGCGGCAACCTCGGATTCCACAAGGCCGCCTTCGAATCCGTCGGCGGCTTCGACGAGTCGCTCAGGACCTCGGCCGAGGACATCGACCTCTCCTGGCGGGCGCAGGAAGCAGGATTCATCCTGGCCTTCGTCCCCGAGGCGGTCGTGCAGTGTCGCTATCGATCGTCGCTCTACAGGCTGTGCCGGCAGCAGTACCGCTATGCGCTCGGATTCGCCGTGGTCTACGCCCGCCGGGTCGGACGCGGCTTGATGCCCGCGCAGACACGGGAATGGCAGCGACGCACGCTTGTGTCCTGCACCTCAAGCGGCTCGCCCACCTCGAGCGTCTCCTCCGGCGCGACACACGCTGGCGCTACGTCCGGGGCGTGGGATGGTTCGCAGGAGGAGCCCACGGCTACCTCCGATACCGGGTCTTCCTCTGACCGGCACGTAGCCCTCAGCGCAGCCAGGTGTCGAGGTGGTGACCGAGCTCCTCGGTGCTCCAATCACCCACGTAGCAACGAGGCAGGCGCCAGGGGCTTGCGTCCACTCCGATGGCTCCGCCGTACGAGATGAGCGCGAGGTCGAACGCGGACTCGGCGATCCTGACGGTGCTCTCGTCGAAGGCGGAACGATTGCCGAACGGGTACGCGAAGTGCGGCACGGGCCGACCGAGGAAGGCTTCGAGCTGCCGTCGGCTCTCCGCCAACTCCCAGCGTTGGTCCTCCTCGTCGAGGCAGGAGAGCATCGAGTGGGTCATGGTGTGCGCGCCGACCGCGATCAGTCCGCCCTTGACGAGCTCCCGGACCTCGGTGGGGTTCATCGGGCGTGTGTGCTGCGGGACGATCGGCCCATGACCAACGGACTCCGCCAATTCGACCAGCGCTTCGTCGATCTCGCTCGTCGGCAGGCGACGGAGATGATGATGGAAGAATTCGAGTGCGCGCGTTCTCGAGGTCTCGGTTCCCACATGAGCGACCAGCTCACGTCCGCGAACAGTGATCGTGACGTGCGGCGCGTCGGGCTCACCGGCGAGCAGCAGACCAATCAGTCGATCTTGCCAGAAGGCAGTGTGATCATCCGCGAGCTTGCCGGCGGTCACGAAGACGGTTGCGGGCAAGCCGGCATCCTCGAGGAGCGGCTTCGCGGTGGTGAGATTGTCGACGAAGCCGTCGTCGAGCGTGATCACAGCTCTCGCGTGCGACGAGGGGCTGAGCGCTTCGCCAAGCGGTATGACCTGGGCGCGCTGACGCAGGACTTGCAGATGATCGGCGAAGTGCTCGGGGCTCACCTGGAGCGCGAACGGGTCTGGTTGCTCGCTCGCCACCCTGTGGTACATGAGCACGACCGTCCGCGACGCCGAGGCCATCAGGCTGCGCGCCTCACCACGGTCACGCACCAGAGCACGTGGCGTCGACGCTGTCCCTCGAAGGCTGATGATCCGGGCGGAAGGGGGTGAATCGCGGGGCCGCCCATGACCAAGACACCACCAGGCCGTAGGGCCGCGACCGCGTTCGCCAGAATCGCCTCACCCCCTGCGCCCTTCCCGGGCCGATCGAGCACGACGAGATCGAAGGCGTCGGCCGGCAGGCTTCCTTCATCCCGCAGGTCGGCGAGCAAGGTCACGCGGTCGTTCGTGGTGCTCGTGCCGAGGACGAGCACCCGCTTTGCGACCACGTTGGGCACGGGGAGCCGAACGTCCACGAGCAGATCGCCGACGTTCGCGGGTGCCGAGAGCTCGGCCGCGCGAGCCAGTGATCGGTGCCGTAGAGCGGCCGCCCACGCCCGAACTCTCTTCGCAGCTGCCCGCGCCAAACGCATCGCGTGTTCATCCCGTGACGAGGAGGAGTCGAAGAAGTGTACCGGCGTCGATAGTGTGACGGCGTCAGTTGCGGGAGCTGATCGACGTGCCTGATGACACGACATCCGTGAGGAACCCGGCACCGACAGTGCTCGCGCTGGTTCTCACCTACAACGCACCTGGCAACGCGCTCGAGTGCGTCGCCTCACTGAACCGTCAGACGGTCCTCCCGAGCTCGATTCTCGTGGTCGAGAACGCGGGACGAGAGCGATTGAGCGCCGACGAGTTGCGGCATGCATCATCACTCCCCGTCGAGCTCGTGGCCCTGACGAGCAACCTGGGCCCGGCCGGCGGTTACGCAGAAGGGCTCCGCCGCGCGGCAGCAAGCACGTTCGACACCGTGTGGATCATGGACGACGACATCAAGCCGGATCCTGACTGCTTGGAACGGCTCCTCGAGGCATTGACAGCCCGGGATTCCCGGGCTGTCGTGCTCCCCGAAACCGCCGACAGCGTGACCGGTGAGCACGCTTCCACCTGGGGCTGGTGTGCGGCGCTGCTCCCGCGCCAGCTCGTCGCCACCATCGGTCTCCCGATCACCGAGCTCTTCTACGGCTTCGAAGACCACGAGTACCTGATCGATCGCGCGCAAGACGCCGGCTACCCGCTGGTCCGCGAGAGGTCGGCCCGCGCACGTCTCGGCAGGCGCCCCGGACGTGCTCGTCCCGTCTGGCACTACTACTACCTGGCGCGGAACGCCACCTACGTGTACCTCTACCGCAAGCGTGGCGTGGCGTGGGTCCTGCGACTGAAGCGGCTCGCGCACTTCCACTGGCGGCTCGTGCGCACCGTCTTCGTGCATCAGAGCGACCATCGAGCGCGGCGTCTGTGGCTCTATGGTCGCGGGGTGCTCGACGGTCTCCTGCGACGGCTCGGTCCGCGCGTCGCGCCGACCGACGACCGTCGTCCGGCCTTCGAAGGCGTCGCAGATCCTGGGCCACACGACCCACTCGCCCGGCCCGGCTGACCTCAGGTCGGGAACGAGTCGACGAGCGAGAGTGCGAGGGCGCCGAGCTGGACGAGCCGTCGAACAGCGACCTCGGCGAGATTGCTGGCCCAACCGCAACCCGTGAGCTCGGAGACGAGCGCGGTGACCGAAGGCGCGGTCTCCGCCGAGCGGAGCACCTCGACCTCGAGCTCGGAGATCATCGCCGCGGGCTGGTCCCAGACGTTCACGTTGTGCCAGGAGGTCTCGAGGTCCCACCGCGTACTCGAGGGTCACCGATTCGAACCGAGGAGAGAGGCGTGGCTTCGCCTCCCTGAAGTGATCGTCGTCCTCGAGGAGGCGTCGGCTGCCCGCAGCAAGCGAGCCCGTACGTGGATCCTCGCCGAGAGGATCGCTCCCGAAGTTGTTGCACTTGAAGTAGACGACGATCGTCGACGCCGACTGTCGACGTAGGTGCCACATCGCGGAGCCCGGGAAGGCCAACACGTCGCCCCGGGCATCGAAGATCGCGACCTCGCGCGCTCCGGTCAGTGCGCGCTCGGGCTGCTCGTCGGGCGGGAGCACGTCGGCGAGACCCGGACGTTGGAGAGGGTTCACGGTGGTCGCCTCGAACGGATAGAGCACGACGTGCGAGCCCTCGGGGACCGCGACCGACACGCCGACCGAGACGAGCGATGCGTAGCGATCCTTGTGGGGCCGCGGAATCGGGGCCGCGTCGGCGGAGTACATCTTCACGTGCCGCTCCGCGAGCGTCATGTGCTCCGGATCAAGGCCCGCAAGCCGCGCAATCGGCGCCAAGAGATCCTGCTCGAGGTCGACATCTTCGGGAAGATCGAGCAAGAGCTGGTCCTTGGCGCCCGCGAGGCCCTTGCCCTGGAGCGGCCCCAGGGTCCGGTTGACGAAGTCCACGACGTAGTCGCAGAACTCCTGGGTGGCGCCACTCGTGGCGTGGACCCAACCCTGGCCTCGGTAGGTGTCCGCCAGCTCCGCGCCGTCAAACCTGAAGATCTTCATCTCGCCCCGCCGCGCGTCGACCTGTGTGTGGGGTCAGCCTATCCGTGCACCCGCGACGCGGGCAGCAGCGGCACTCCTACAGTGCGTCGACAAGGGTGGGAGGTGCTCTTGAGCCAGGTCGCAACGCTGGGGTCGATCCACCGCCGGTTCCTCGGCACCATCGCCCGCGACATCTCCGAGATCACTCGCAGCCGCTCGGCGATCGTCCTCGCGCCGCACCCCGACGACGAGACGCTCGGCTGCGGGCACACCATCCACCGGAAGGCTGCCTCGGGCGCGCACGTCCAGGTGGTCGTCGCGTTCGACGGACGCGACGCGTGGGAACGGTCGTGGGACCACGACCGGACCGACATCGAGACCTACGTCGCGATCCGCAGGGCCGAGTGCATCGAAGCCTGTCGCCGGCTCGGCCTCCACGACACCGCGGTGGAGTTCCTCGGGCTCGACGAGCTGCCGCCAACGGAGCGAGCGCTCGAGCTCGACGGTCGCCTCCGCGCGATCGCGTCCGATCGAGCGTTCGACGACGTGTTCGTGCCCCACGGCATCGACGCCCACGACGACCACCGCATCGTCGCAGCCGTCACCGCCGGGCTGCGCTCCAATGTGTGGCGCGACGCCAACGTGTACGCGTACCCCATCTGGTACTGGCTGCGCGACGCGTGGACGAGCAGGCAGCGCTCGAAGGTGCGCCAGATTGCTGACGTGCTCACCGGCCTCGCCCGCGACAGCGCGCGGATGCATCCCCGTACGGTGCATGCGCTCGGTGACGCTTCGCGCAAGCGCGACGCGCTCGACGCCCACCAGTCGCAGCTGCTCCAGACCACCGAGCATCCCCACCGCTGGATCCTGGACGCCGCATGGGCCGAGAGCTTCCTCGGGAGCGAGGAGCTTTTCTTCGCCCTTCAGGAGCGGGAAGCCCCACCTCGCCGGCGATGGCTCACGCTGCGTTCCGCCACCTGAGGCAGCACACGGTCGAGGTCGCCGAGCTCGAGGATGCGCGACCTGCATCAAAGCTCGAGATGTCCATCCCGAGGGCACGCCAGGTACCTACGATGCGGCCAGGGCAGGTCGGGAAGGCTCACCTCCCGCCATCACCTGCGGAGGATCCGTGGACTTCCTATCAGGATTGCGACGGAAGGCGCCCGCAGAACGATCGGTCATCGATCTCCGTCCGTTCGCCAAGCGCGTCCGAGTCGGACTGCGAATGGCGTGGTACTCGCCGCTCCTGCTGATCCCGCTCGGTTCGGCGCGGGGCGTGATCGAAGCAGACGTCCGCGTGTGGGTCGAGGTGCTCCATCCTCCCGCAACCGATCGCGGCGCGCGGCTCGTGCTGCTTGCCACCCGCCCGGCGTTCCGATCGCTGCATGCGTACCGGGTCTCACGGTCGTCGCCGTTTCATGCAGTGCTCGCCTACCTCGGGACCCTGCTCTACCCGGGGGAGCCGACGCTGCGGTTCCACTGTGGTGACATCGGCCCGGGCCTCTTCATCCAGCATGGGATTGCCACGATCATCAGCGCTCGCCGGATCGGCGCGAACTGCTGGATCAACCAGCAGGTCACCATCGGGCACACGGGAGCAGGCCAACGACCCACGATCGGCGACGACGTCGCCATCTACGCCGGCGCCAAGGTGCTCGGACGTATCACCGTGGGTGACGGCGCGCGCATCGGCGCGAACGCCGTGGTGCTGACCGACGTGCCGCCTGGGTACACCGCGGTCGGAGTGCCAGCTCGGCTGCTCGCCCCGAAGGAGGAACGGGATCGCGTCGTCAGCGAGGACTGGGACGCGACGCTCGCGCTCGGCCCTTTCGCCGGCTAGCGCGCCGCTCGTCGACGATGCCACCCACGAGGTGTTCGAGCCGCCGGTGCTCCTCGATGGATTCCTCGACGACGCTGCGGGCACGTCGGAGGGCACGGCTTCGGTAGTCGTCGTACACGGACGCGTCGTCGAACGCCGCGATCTCGCTCGCCCAACGATCCGCGTCATCGCGCGGCGCGTATCTCGCCGAGTCACCGAGCGCCTCACGGAGCCCAGGCAGATCGCTGGCGATGGTCGGAATGCCCGAGATCGCGCCCTCGAGCCCGACGCGACCGTACGACTCCCATCGTGATGGCACCACCAACAGGCGCGTTCGTCCGTAGACCTCCCGCATATCGGCGAGGGGTCCGATGATCGAGACGTTGTCCGGTACGACCGCGGGAATCACCTCGTGACCCCAGGTACCGCGCACACCCAGGAACGGCCGGTCCGGCATTCTTCGAGCGAGCTCGAAGAAGAGCTCGGCGCCCTTGGCCTTGCTCACGTTCACGAGCGTGATGCAGTCGCCTGGCTCGACGCGATACTGCTCAGGGTCCACCGGTGGGTGCAGGACGGTGCGAGCTCCGGGCCAGGGTGTGGTGTCCATCAGCCACGCCGCGTTGAACACGAGGAGATCGGGAATGCCGGGCATCGTGGATGGACTCGCGCCCCCCATACGGAGGAAGTGCACGACGGGACGGCCCGTGAGCCCGGCGAGGTACATCGCGCGATTGCGTGCCTCGAGCTGCGTGAAGACCACGTCGCAGCACCGATAGAGTCGCAGCGTGGCTGCCAGCGATGGATCTGCCACGACGTCGTTCGCGCCTCCCTGCACGCGTGGACCCTGGAGGAGCACCTGCACGTGGTGGCCGAGATCGCGGAATCTCGCGACGACTGCGGCCATGGAGATCTCGGCGCCGCCGACATCCGTCGGTGGATACGTCGGAACATGCACCAGGATCCGCAATGGTCGACCATCGCGGCGCATCGCAGTCCGAAAGAGTGGGCTCACCGCGCGCAGCGCCGTCAGGCCTCCTTGTCGGCCGACCCGAACAACACGCGCCTTGAGGTCCACGGGGTGACAGCGTGGCATTCCGGAGGGCTTCCGCGCCGCAACGAGCCGGGGTTGAAGGCAAACACCGGTCGCGGGCTCCCGATACCATGGCATGGAGCACATGGCTGATCGAGCGCGGGGCCGTCTTCGTCATGCCCCGCACGGGTACGGAGTGGGCCGGCGCCGCCGCCATGTGGATCACCGTCGCGGGTTGGGCCGCCGCCGCGCGGAGCCGCTTCGGTGCCGCGTGGATCGTGACCCCCGATGCCGTCGTGTCTCCCGAGACCGCCCTCTCGTACACCGGCGCCGCGGCGAGCGCAGCCGGCGGGCGCCGCCGGAGGATGCCCGAGCTCGTACGGACGGGCGCCAAGGACGTGCTGCGATACCGGGTCATGCGTCGCTGCCGCGACGTGGACGAGCGCCCGGAATGGCACGACGTCGACGTCGCGTTCGTCTGGCAGCACCACGACCTGTTCCACCGCGCGGGTGAGCCGCTCGCCCGTCGCCGCGGCCGACCACTCGTGTCCTACGTGCACGCCCCCCAGGTGTGGGAAGCCCGGCAGTGGGGCGTCCGCCGACCGGGTTGGGGACCGCTGCTCGAACGTTACGGCGAGGCGCCACAGCTCGTGCGCAGCGACGTCGTCGCGGTGGTCTCCGACGAGGTCGCGACGCAGGTCGCGCGGCTGGGCGTCGAGGAACACCGCATCGTGATCAGCCCGATGGCGGTGGACGCCGAGCGCTTCTCGCCGGCCGTCCCGGGCGCGCCCGTACGCGCCCGCTACGGACTCGAGGGAACGTTCGTGATCGGTTGGACCGGGAGCTTCCGCAAGTTCCACGGGCTGGATCTCGCCGTGCAGGCCTTCGCGTCCCTACATCGAAGTGCGCCCACGACCCGCCTGCTGCTGGTTGGGGACGGGGCCGAACGCTCCACGCTCGAGCATCAGGTCCGCGCCGCGGGAGTCGGCGACGCGGTCATCTTCGCAGGTGCAGTGGCGCATGAATCGCTCCCCGAGCTGGTGGCTGCGATGGACGCGACCGTGGTCACCGCGCACGCGGGGCAGGGCTTCCACTACTCGCCGCTCAAGATGCGCGAGTACATGGCCGCGGGCCGACCGGTCGTCGCGCCGAGGATCGGCGACGTGGGGCGGCTGCTCACCGACGGTGCCGACGGTCTGCTCTACGAGCCGGGCGACGCGGCCGGGCTCGGCCGTCAACTGAGCCGGCTCGTCGACGATGCCGCCCTCCGCGCTCAGGTCGGAGAGGCTGGTCGCTCGCTGATCCTCCGCACGGGCACCTGGGACGTGCAGCTGGAGCAGCTCCTCGCCTCGGACGCATTCCAGGCCGCGTGCTCGAAGCTCGCTCGATCGGCGTCCGAGTGAGCACACGGAAGACACCCTCAGGTGCACAACTCGTCCGCGAGCTCGGCGCCGCCGGCGGCGCGCGCCTCGTGATCGTCAAGTGCGACGACCTCGGTTCTTCGCCGGCCGCGAACAACGCCATCGTCGAAGCGCTCGCCTGCGAAGCGGCGACGAGTGCCTCCCTCATGGTGCCGTGTGCAGACGCCGCGGCGGGCGCCGCAGCGTCGATCACCTACGACGTCGGCGTCCACCTCACGCTCAACTCTGAATGGGAACGACCACGTTGGGAACCGCTGACCAGTGGCCGCACGCTGCGCGACGCCGACGGCTGCCTTCATCGCACACCCAACGCGACGGTGGCGAACGCAGACATCGCCGAGGTCCGGGCCGAGTGCCGTGCCCAGATCCAGCACGCCGTGGAGATGGGCGTCGACGTGAGCCACCTCGACTCGCACATGGGAACGATCTTCTTTCGCGACGACTTCACCGACGTCTATCTCGACCTGGCCCGGGAGTTCGACGTCCCGCTTCGCATCTCGGAGCCCGGCCACGCCCGCGCCGTGCTCGGAATCCCCGTCCGCGCCCGGGCGCGTGCGTTGCGCCGCCGCCTCGCGCGGCTTCGGCGCCGGGCCCGACACGCCGGGATCCTCGTGCCGGACCATGCCGATGCGCTGCACGTCGTGGTACCCGCAGGCGACGACGCCGGCGTGGTGCCCGAGCACGGAACGCTCGCCGCGGTGGCCGGCGTCAACGAGGTGTTCGTACACCCGGCGGCCGACTCGTCCGAGTTCCGAGCCACGAACCCGCAGTGGCGCCGCCGCGTCGCCGAGCACGCGCTGCTCGTCTCGGGCCGACTGACCGAAGCGATTCGAGCCGAGGACGGGCTCGACGCTATCGGCTACCGCGCGTTGCGCGACCTCCAGCGGCGCTTGGGCGCCGTGCGCTGACCGCCCTCGAGACCTCGAGAGCGGGCGCGCCTGGGTCTTCAGAGCGTGTCGCGACGTGCCGATGGCTTCGCTGAAGTGTTGTTCGGGCGATTTCGGCCAGGAGGCCCCGGAATGCCGGATGAGGTGACGGGCCAGGACGCAGAGGACGTCGGCGTTCCGTTGGAACGGCCCGCGAAAGGCGGCGGCGTCGTGGTCAGCTCCCGGACCCTGGTGGTCATCGGGCTCGTCGTCGCGCTCCTGGCTGGCATGGGCGTGGGCGTGCTCGTGATCGGCAAGGGCTCGAACCCGCCGCCGAAGAAGCTCGCCGCAAAGACGGGCGCGGCCGAGGTGTTCTTGGAGCCCGTCGCTTCGACCGGCCAACACCCGTTCACCCCGAGTGTCGGCACGGATCAACGCGGCACGCTCACCCCGACGAGCACCAGCCTCGCGACAACGACCAGCACAACGCCAACCGCGATCCCAGTGTCTTCCGGCGACACGATCGGCCTCTATGGCGGGACGCGCAACGCCGCCAGTTGTGACCCCGACAAGCTCGTGACCTTCTTGGAACAGAACCCGGCGAAGGCCGCCGCATGGGCCGGCGTCGTCGGCATCCCCGTCAGTCAGATCCGTGCCTACGTCGCGACGCTCACGCCCGTCATCTTGCGGAGCGACACAAGGGTCACCAACCACGGCTTCGTCAACGGTCACACGACCACCATTCCGGCGGTGTTGCAGGCCGGAACGGCGGTTCTCGTGGACCAATACGGTCTGCCGGTCGCGAAGTGCTTTTGTGGCAACCCGCTCAGCGCTCCGGAACCACTCTCCGCTCCGGTCTACACCGGGACACCCTGGCCGGGGTTCAGCCAAACCAACATCACGGTCATCAGCCAGAGCACCACGATCGTGAACGTGTTCGTGCTGTATGACCCGCAGACGGGCCGGGGCTTCGCACGCCCCGCCGGAACGAGCGGTGCATCTGATCAGAACGCCCCCGCGGGGACCGTCGCACCGTCGGGTGAGCTGCTCGGCAGCGGTGCCCTGCAGATCACGCTGACGTGGTCCTCCACTGCGGATCTCGATCTCCACGTCGTTGATCCCACCGGGACGAACATCGACTACGGGCACAAGACCTCACCGAGCGGCGGCGGACTCGACGTCGACAGCAACGGCGGATGTGAGAACCCCACCACCGCACCGGTCGAGAACATCTACTGGCCGACGGGCGGGGCCCCGACCGGTGCGTACGTCATCAGTGTCGACTACTACGGCCAATGCCCCGGCGGTGCCGGCCCCCAGGCCTACACGATCACGATCCGCCAGAACGGTCACGTCACCGATCAACGCGCCGGGACCATCAACCCCGGCGAGACACAAACCGTGGGCACCTTCACGAAATAGCAACCAGCGGAAGCGTCCGGTTCACACGCGTCCCGAACGTGATCGTCCGCGCCGCCGGTCCGAACGTTGTCGTGGTCTCAGTCCTGCACCCGCCGGAGCTTGGCGCGGATCGGGAGCTCGCTGTCGTAGACGTGCTTCACGCCGTCGCCCATGGCAAGCTCGACCTCGCGGATGTCGCGCACCAGGCGCATGAGCCCACCAGGCTCCACCGACGCCGCCTGGTCGCTCCCCCACATCGCGCGATCGAGGGTGATGTGCCGTTCGACGAACGATGCGCCCAGCGCGACTGCCGCGACCGTCGTCTGCAGCCCGACCTCGTGGCCCGAGTAGCCGACAGGGCAGTCGAACTCCTCGCGCAGCGTGTCGAGCATGCGCAGGTTCAGCTCCTCCGCCTTGCACGGGTACGTGCTCGTGGTGTGAGCGAGGAGAAGCCGATCACGTGGCAGGGCCTGCACGGCCCCCCGCACCTGGTCCATCGTCGACATCCCCGTCGACAGGATCAGGGGTCGTCCAGTTGACGACAGGCGTTCGAGCAGCTCGGTGTCGGTCAGCGACGCGGACGCAACCTTGTAGCACGCGGGGTTGAACTGCTCCATGAAGTCGACCGACTCGGGATCCCAGCAGGAGGCGAACCAGCTGATCCCGCGTTGGTCGCAGTACTGGTCGATCTCGCTGAACTCCGGCTGACCGAACTCCACGCGATACCGATAGTCGAGGTAGGTCATCATCCCCCACGGCGTCTCGCGCATCAGCTCGCGCTGCTCGGGAGGAACCGCCAGCTCCGGGGTCCGCTTCTGGAACTTCACCGCGTCGCACCCGGCCACGACGGCGACGTCGATCAGCTGCTTGGCGATGCCCACATCGCCGTTGTGGTTGATGCCGATCTCGGCGATGACATACACGGGGTGACCCGGCCCGACCGCTCGGCCTCCGATCTCAACCGTCGATGGCATAGCTGTCTCCCCTTCCTTCGATTCCGGCGCCCGATTCCGACGTCCCCTTCGGCCGGCTCGTCGGCTTCACTGGCATTCTCTCGACCCGTGACACAACCGAGTCAAGGCCAAACTGACGCTCAGGCGGGCATCGGGAGAGGCCGATGCCTTCCCGAACGGTCGGCGGCTGGCTGGAGGACGCATCCGTGAGCGCATCCACCGGAAGGTCGCGGAACCTGCTGCGGCGCGTCGCCGCGGATGTCGCCGCGCGCGTTCCCGTGCTCGTCGAGGTCTACCGCAGCGTCCGCAACCCGCGCTGGGCACTCGACCTTCGCCGCGACCTTCACGAGACGATCCGCACCACGACGTTCCTGCGCTCGCTCCCCAATCCCCAGCCTGGGGCACCGGTGGCGCTCGTCGCGCTCTACCGGGACAACATCTACGAGGCGAAGCTCGCGTTCGTGCTCGGCACGGCGTTGCGATCCCGTGGGATGCGGCCGGTCGTGACGATCCCGTCGAACCACGCGAATCGTCTGCGCCGCTACACGAGCGCGTTCGGACTCGAGGAAGTGCTGGCACTCGACTCGCTCGCGCTCGAACGTGACGACCTCGCCGCGTGCGACCAAGCCGTGGAGGAATTGCTGCGGTCGGCGGAGAGCTTCGAGTCGATCAAGGCATGGAGCTTCCGAGGTCGCAATGTCGGCAGCCACGTGCTCTCGACGCTGATCCGGGTCACGTTCGACGGCTCGCCGGACCTCGGCCTCGCACGCCATCGCCAGCTCCTCGAGCCGATCCTCCGCGATGTGCTGCTCAGCACGCTCCGAGCCGAGCGTCTGATGGGGGACCTCACCCCCGCAGTGATGCTCGTCGAGGAGGCGAACTACAGCATCAACGGACCTGCGGTCGACGTCGCGGTCGATCATGCGGTCGACGTGGTGCAGACCGTCGGCATCTGGCGCGAGGACGCGCTGATGAGCAAGCGGCTCACGAAGGCCAACCGCCGCTCCGACGCGTTGTCGGTTGCGCCCGAGACGTTCGCGCGGCTCGCCGAGACACCGCTCAGCCAGGAGGAGGACAGTGCGCTGACGCATGACTTCGACGTGCGTTATGGCGGGGTGTGGGCACTGAGTCGGCAATTCCAGCCCGATACCAGCCGCCGGCGACCCGAGGAGATCGTCGACGAGCTCGGCCTCGACGCGACGAAACGGACGGCCGTCATCTTTGCCCACGTGCTCTGGGACGCGAGCTTGTTCTTCGGCGTCGACCTGTTCGCCAACTACGCGGATTGGCTCGTGCAGACGGTCGGCGCCGCGGTCGGCAACGACGCGGTGAACTGGATCGTGAAGGCGCACCCCTCCAACGTGTTCCGGGCCGCGCACGGTGACGTCGGCGGGGAGAGCTCCGAGGTGGCGCTCGTTCGAGAACACTTTCCCAACCTGCCCGGACACGTCCACCTGCTCCTGCCGGAGACACGCATCAGCACCCTGTCCCTCTACGAGTTCGCCGACTACGGCGTGACCGTCAGAGGAACTCCGGGACTCGAGATCGCCTGCTTCGGAAAACCGGCGTTCACTGCGGGCACCGGCACGTACGCGGGGCTCGGCTTCACCTACGACTCGGCGACCACCGACGAATTCCTCGGCCGCCTCGGGAGCGTGCAGGACTACGGCGCACTTCCCGAAGCCATGACCGCTCGGGCGCGGCGCTACGCGCACACCTACTTCCTTCGCCGCCCCTGGTTCACGAAGTCGTTCGCGCTGCGGTTCGAGTTCGCCGAGCGCGGATGGCACCCGACCGACCGCAACGTGGAGATCACGGCACGATCACTCGACGAGATCCGTCGATACGGAGACCTCGAGCGCTTCGCGCGCTGGGCGCTCGAGCACGACGACGCCGACCTGCTCGGCGAACCCTGATCCAGCTCAAGACTCGGAAAGGTCCACTGATGGTGGTTGGTACTGTGCGCAGTGTGCAGAGCTACTTCAGCGCAACGCGGCTCGTGTGGGACGCCGATGTGCGTGACGCGCTGGCGGATGCCCTCGAGACACACCGTGCCGTACGACCGTTCGTCATCGTCGACGCGGCGCTGGCCTCGCACCCGATCGTGAACGCCGCGCTGGACCCGCTGTCGGCCACTGTCTTCGTCCGCGCGCCCGGGAGCGAGCCGGAGACCGCGGAGGCCGACTCGGTGTCGACCGCGGCACGCGCGGCGGGCAGCGACCTCGTCGTCGGGATCGGCGGCGGGAGCGTCCTCGACCTCTCGAAGGCGGTCGCCGGCCTCGCGCCCGCCTCCGCCGCAGCGGCCGACTACCAAGGCTTCGATCTCCTCCCCGGACCCGCGCTGCCCGTCATCGCGGTGCCCACCACGGCGGGAACCGGCAGTGAGGTCACCGGGACCGCGGTGCTGGTGAACCGTCAGAAGAACATGAAGCTCGGGATCAACAGCCGTCACATCGTCCCGGCGATCGCCCTCCTCGAGCCGGCCCTGACGGTCGGCATGCCGCCACGGCTGACGCTCAGCTCAGGCCTCGACGCGCTCGGTCATGCCGTGGAGTCGTTCAGCGCCCGGCGTGCGACCCCGATCTCGCGAGCCCTCTCCACCGCGGCGTTCCGGCTCCTCGTCGACGCGCTTCCCCGGGTGGTGGCAGACGGAAGCGATCTCGACGCTCGGCGGTCGATGCTCCTCGGGAGCAGCATCGCGGGCCTCGCGGTGATGAACGCAGGAACCGGTGCCGCGCACGCGATGGCCTATCCCCTCGGGGTGCACCTCGGCGTTCCACATTCCGAGGCGCTCGCCATGCTGTTGCCCCAGATCGTGCAGTCCTGCACGCGAATCCAACCGGATGTCTACGACGAGCTCGACCGCATCACGGGGGCCCCGATCGGCGCGTCGCTCGATTCGCTCGTCGAGCCATGGCGAGCCGATCTTCGCCTGACGCACTACGGATGCACGACGTCCGACCTCGCCGTGCTCGCCTCGGAATCGATGAACCTCACGTCCGCGGTCGAGAACCACCCGACACCGTTCACCGAAGCCGATGCCCGGCAGATCCTGGAGGCGATCTCGTGACGACGCAACCTCGGGTCGTGTACTGGAACGGCGAGCTCGTTCCCGAAGCAGAGGCGCGTCTGTCGATCTACGACTCGGCGCTCATGTTCGGCGACATGGTCTTCGAGATGACACGTTCGTTCAACGGGATCCAGTTCAGGCTGCGTGAGCACATCGAGCGCTTGCTGGCGGGAACGCGGATCCTCTCGATCGACGTGGGCATGACGATCGACGAGCTCGAGGACGCGTGCCTCCAGACGGTGGAGGCCAATCGCCCCGCGATGGAGCCGGACGACGAGCACCGCCTCATGATCGACGTGACGCGCGGGCTGCTCGGGATCTACGACGGCCGCGTCGGTGTCGCCGGAGGGAGCAACGTCGTCATCGCCGACTTCCCGCTCCGCTGGACCGTTCGTGGCATGAGCCGCTTCCTCGACGAGGGGATCAGCGCGGTCGTCCCGTCGCAACGTTCGATCCCGGCTCGATACCTCGATCCCAAGGTGAAGAACCGCAGCCGTCTCCACTACCTGATGGCGAACCTTCAGGTGTCGCGCATCAAGGGCGACCGCAACTGGGCTCTCCTGCTCGACGAGGACGGGTTCATCACCGAGGGAACGGGTGACAACTTCTTCCTCGTGAGCGACGGCACCCTCCTCACACCGGAGGGCCGCAACATCCTCCGCGGCGTGAGCCGCGGCTACGTCTTCGAGCTCGCCGACAAGCTCGGGATCCCGTGCCGTGAGACGAACCTGGAGCTCTACGACGCGATCAACGCCGACGAGGCGTTCGTGACGGGCACGCCGTTCTGCCTGCTCCCCGTGACGAGCGTCGAGGGCACGGTGCTCGGCGAGGGAACCATGGGTGACGTGACGTCGCGCCTGCTCGCGGCCTGGAGCAAGAGCGTCGGCATCGACGTCGAAGCGCAGATCCGCTCCTGGGACGCAGTGGATTCCGGATCGTCGCCGAGTGGCGTCACGCCGTATCAGTTCAAGCCGCGCTGAGCTGTGCTCTCAGTCGTCATCCCGGCCTACAACGCCGAGGACACGATCGGAGAACAGCTCTCGTCTCTCGCCGCACAGCACGTGCGCGACGACATCGATTTCGAGGTCGTCGTCGCGGACAACGGGTCGCGGGACCGTACGCTCGACGTTGTCGCCGGCTTCGACGATCGACTCCCGCTCCGCGTGATCGACGCGGCAGCTCGCCGAGGACCTGCGGCCGCCCGCAACATCGGCGCCGCGGCCTCGGTCGGAGATCTCCTCGTCTTCACCGACGCCGACGACGTCACATTGGACGGGTGGCTCGGGGCGTGGAGCACGCTCGATCCTGGCGTGGTGTTCGCCACCGGCCCCATCGTGCCCTTCCGGGACGGCGAGCAGACCACGACGACCCGAGACGATGCCGCCGACTCTCCGCCCGTCCACTTGGGCTTCCTGCCGTATGCGCCCGGCACCAACCTCGCGGTGCGTCGCTCGCATTTCGAGCGCCTCGGCGGGTTTCCCGAGACCTGGGTGACGGCCGAGGACGTCGCGCTCTCGTGGCGTCTGCAGCTGGCTGGCGCGCGGCTCGAGTGGGTGGACGACGCCGCCGTCGCCGCGCGACGGCGTGGGTCGTCTCGGGCGTTGGTCCGTCGCTACTACGCGTACGGCCTCGCCGATCCCGAGCTGTACGTCGAGTTCCACGATGCCGGCGTCGAGCGGCCGACTCCCCGGTCGGTGCTGTGGAGCTACCTCGGGCTGGTGGGCCGTCTACCACTGCTGTGGCAGGCAGAGCCGCGGCGGCGATGGTGCACCCAGCTCGGCCGTCGCGCGGGCCGCATCGTCGGCTCGGCGCGGGCCCGCACGCTGGTGCTGTAGACCTTCGACGTCAGCGCAACGGGAACCGCGCGACTTCCGACAGCACGTCGAGCCACTGCTGCGCGACAACCTCGATCGAAAACATGCTGCTCGAGCGCTCACGCCCACACGCGCCCATGGACGACCGCAATCCGGGATCCGCGATCAGACGGGAGATGGCTGCCCTGAATGCGTCGACGTCACCCGCGGCGGCGATGATCCCAGTGACCCCGTCGACCACGATCTCCGGAATGGCCTCGACCGCGCTCGCGACGCTCGGGAGCGCCGCCAACCCCGCCTCGATCAGCACCGCCGGCATGCTGTCACCGCCGCGACTCGGAAGGACCATCACATCGGCGGCGGCGAACACCTCGCCGAGATCACCGAGCGACCCGGTGAACCGGGCATCGACCGACGCGCTCCGAGCGCGCCGCTCCGAGCGCGCCGCGCTCGGGACCATCGCCCACGACGAGGAGCTGCGTTCCCGGGAGGCCGCCCACCGCATCGATGGCGACGTCGACGCCCTTCTCGATCGCAAGCGCGCCGACGTAGAGGACGACCGGACGATCGGGATCCAGGCCCAGGTGCGCTCGCGCGTGGCCCGGATCGGTCGCGGGCGCCACTCGTTCGAGGGGCACGGCGTTGGGGATGACCCGGATGTGGTCCGCAGGAACCCCCAGCCAGCCCGAGAGATCGTCCGCGGCGCCGCGCCACAGTGCGACCACCCGTGCCGCGCGTGACAGCAGCAGGCGAACGCGGATGCGACGAGTGGCGCTGGCCGCCCAGAACCGGGACTGGCTGATCTGTCGATACACGAACGGCACACCCGTGCCCGTCCCCGCGATCGCGCACGCCGGGAGCGTCGTCGACCCGTGAGCAACGACGACGTCGGCGTTCCGCATGGCACGACGAAGCGTGCCCAGGGTCGTCACGGCTCGCCGTCGAGGCCCGAGCACCTCGACGGCGAGGCCACCGACGTCGCCCGGCGCAAGGGCGACGGTTCGTACCGAGCATCCCAACGCATCGAGGCCGCGATGGAGATCCAGGGCGAAGGTCTGGGCGCCACGACGATCGTCGTCGGTGACGACCTGCAGGATCTCACCCTTCACGCGGCTCACACCCTTCGTCGGCTCGTGCCCGAAGCCCCCAGCGTCCAAGGGGTACTTCGCGTGACTCTAGGATTCCCTGAATGCCGTCGATCTGGGGCCAGGTGAAGCGCGCCTTCGTCCCGAGCCGATCTCGCGCCGACGAGCGCACGCCCTCGCTCTGGGGGCTCCTCCGCCCCTACGTTCGCCAGGAGCGCGTCCGGCTGGTGATCGTGGCGGTCCTGGCGATCGCCGGCGGTCTCGCCGAGGCGCTGCTGCTCGTGGCCCTGGCCCAGCTCGCGGTCAAGATCGCCGCCGGCAAGTCCCACATCGTCATGCAGCTCGGCCCGCTCGGATCGGCACGCCTGACCGTGACACAGCTCGTGCTGATCGCCGGAGGACTGGCGGTCGCCCGTTCGGTCCTGCGCGCGGTTGGCGCGTACTTCGGGACCCAGCTCTCGACCAACGTGATCACCACGACGCGCCGGCGCCTCATCGTCCTCTACCTCGCGGCGACATGGGAGCTCCAGGCGAGGCAGCGGGAGGGCCGGCTCCAGGAGGTCCTCACGACCTATGCGGGCGCGACTGCGACGGCGCTCGGGAACTCCGTCGTGCTCGTCACCTCGGGATTGAACCTGAGCGTCCTGCTGATCGTCGCGCTCATCGCGAACCCCCTGGCCTCGCTGGGAGCGGGCGTCGCCGCGATCGGAATCGGCTTGCTGCTCCAGCCGCTGCGTGCGGCCGTGCGCCGGCGATCGGCTCGCGCTGCGGCAGCCGGTCTCGAGTTCGCGACCGGTCTCACGGAGCTCGCGTCGACACTGCAGGAGGTGCGCGTCTTCGGCGTGATGGATCGGGTGGGAGAGCGCCTGGACCGACTCGTCGACCGTGCAGCAGAGACGCGGTTGAAGACGGGCTACGCAGGCTCGTCGATCGGCATCATCTACCAGGGTGCGGCAATGCTGCTCATCGTCACGGCCCTCGGCTTCGCGAACGCCTTGGGCCTCTCGGGCACGACGTCGGTCGGCGCGGTCGTGTTGATCATGCTCCGCTCGCTCAGCTACGCGCAGGGTACCCAGTCGAGCGTGCAGGGCATCTACGAGTCCGCGCCGTATCTCGACCAGCTGAGGAACGAGGAAGACGAGTATCGAGCCGCGGCACAACCGCCGGGCGCTCGTCCATCGGGCGGCATCGGCACGATCAAGTTCCAGGACGTCTGCTTCGAGTACGAGCCGGGCGTCCCCGTGCTGCGCAACATCTCCTTCTCCGTTCCCCCCGGTGAGATCGTGGGTATCGTGGGGCCTTCAGGAGCCGGAAAGTCGACCCTCGTGCAGCTCCTGCTCCGGCTCCGGGAACCAACGGCGGGTGTCATGCTCGTCGATGGGGAGGACGCCCGGGACATCCTCGTGCACGACTGGTACGAGCGGGTGAGCTTCGTGCCGCAGGAGGCGCGGCTGTTCGCCGCATCGGCCGCCGACTGCATCCGATTCTTCCGCGACGTCGACGACGCCGGAGTCGAGCGGGCCGCCAAGCTCGCGCACATCCACGACGACATCGTGTCGTGGCCGCGCGGCTACGACACCTGGGTGGGCGAGCGCGGCGGACAGGTCTCCGGAGGACAACGCCAGCGCCTGTGCATCGCCCGCGCCCTCGTCGGCAATCCCGACATGATCATCTTCGACGAGCCGACGAGCGCCCTCGACGTGCGCTCGGAGTCGCTGATGCGCGAGACGATGCAGGATCTCGGCGGATCGAAGACTGTGTTCATCGTCGCCCACCGTCTGTCGACCCTGTCGATCTGCGATCGGATCATGGTGATCCTCGGTGGCGAGCTCCAGGGCTTCGACGCCTCGGATCGTCTCGAAGCCGAGAATCCCTTCTATCGCGAGGCGCTCAAGCTCTCCGGCATGCGCTGAGCGCGACCCCGGCGACGACGAAGCCGCCCGCGGCGATGCCCGCGGCGACCCACGCAGACTGTGAGCGACCTGCCACGCGTGTGCACCACACGACGAGGAGCACATGGGCTGCGACGGCGACGACCCTGCTGTTGAGGGCCTCGGCCACCTGGGCCAGGTGTGACTCCCGGCGGATTCGCGTGAGCAGTCCGACCGCGGGCAGCACGCCGGCGGCAGCCAGCGTGCCGACCACCGACCCGGGGCGCACGCCTCCTGCCGCCGCGGGCCACGCGAGCATGGCGAGGCACACCGCGGCCCCGCAGCTCCCGAGCCGGGCTGCACCGATCGGCCAGCCCACCAGCGCGAACGGCGCGGCGGCTGCGAAGCAGCGGGCCGCGTCCTCCGGCAGGGGAACGCAGGCGTAGGCCCCGCCCATCGAGACCGCAAAGAGCGCGGGCCCGAGACCTTCCATCACCGGGATCCTCGGCAGGTCCTGCACGCCATCGCACGCGAGGAGCACGAACACGAGGAGGAACGGGGCGAGGACCCACCGACCGGTCTCGAGTCCCATCCCGACCGCCACGGCAGCCGCACCCGGCACGACGAGCAGCCGTCGGATCGGCGACGACGCCCGAGCACCGGCACCGGCGCGCATCCCGGCCCAGACGAGCGGCAGACCCACGATCATCGTCACCGTGCCCTCCACGGGACCCTCGGTGGCCATCGTCACGCCGATCGCGATCGCGCCGATCAGGAGCCCGCAGTCGGTCGACCCGCGGCGGCGGGCGCGACCCACGACTGCCAGCGAGGCGGCCGAACCGATGACGAGCCCGAGCACGACACCGTGGTGGTTCATGTACTCGCGGACGAAGTGGACCATTTCCCCGAATCTACCGACCCGCCCCCGTGCTCGGTCCGACGAGGGCGCTACGCTCACGCGATGGGCGGCGCCCGTCGGCGGCGGCAAGGAAGGTCGCTGCGCTACGTCGCGGCGCTGACACTCGCTGTCGCGGTCAGCGCGATCCCGTCGAGCGCTGCCGACGCCAAACGGCGGCCCAAGACCACCAAGCCACCGGCGACGACGACGACGTGCCCCGCAGCGAAGCCGACCAGCGCTCCCGAAGGCCCGTCCGAGAAGTCGATCGTGGTCCAGAGGCCGGGCGACGGCCTCGAGATCGCCATGGCGAAGTACCCGCGCCCCGACGGCCTCGGGAGGCCATGGTCGCAGTGGGGTCAGGGCGTGGTGCTCAGCGACGGTCGTTTCGTGTCCGCCATGGGAAACCACCTCGGCATCGACGGCAACGCGTTCGTGTTCGTCTACGACCCGCGGACGGCGACGCTGACCCGCATCGGCGACGTGCTCTCCGCACTCGACCATCAGGCCGGCGAGTGGGGCTACGGGAAGATCCACGCGCAGATGGCGCGTGGTGCATGCGACGAGGTGTACCTCGCGACCTACTGGGGAACTCGCACCAAGCTCACGTACTCGCAGCGCTACCAGGGTGACCTGCTGATGCGCCTGAACCCGCGGACGCTCGAGCTCAAGCCCCTCGGCGTGCCCGTGCCCGAGCACGGGATCCCATCGCTCATGGCCGGCACGAACGGCCTCCTCTACGGGGAGGCCACCGACCCGCTCCCCGACGGGAAGCCGGATCACGACGTCGGTGCCTTCTTCGTGTACGACCCCGCCAAGCAGGCGGTGGTCTTCCGAGCCGACGATCCCACGCACACGCTGTTTCGCAGCTTGATGATCGGCGCCGACGGCCGCGTCTACATGGCGGAGGAGGACGGGCACCTCCTCGTCTACGAGGGGGGCGACAAGCTCCAGCGCACCGACTACGTGCTCCCCGGTGGTGGCGGGCTGCGCGGTGAGCACGGCTCCCGGACCTGACGGAACCGTCTACGGCGTGACCCAGGGACACGACGACGAGCCCGACGTGCTCTTCGCGATGGACAAGCGGGGTCAGGTCCGCAAGCTCGGCGAGGCGCGCGGATACACGACGTCACTCGCGCTCTCGAAGGACGGCTCGAAGCTCTACTACGTGCCGGGCGCGCACGGTGACTCCGGTGACCAGGGAACACCGGTCATCGAGGTCGACACGGCGAGCGGCGGCGAGCGCGTCATCGCGAAGCTCAACCCGCTCGCCGAGCGGGAGCTCGGGCTCACGCTGGCCGGGACCTACAACCTCGCGATCGACACGAAGCGCGGCCGACTCTTCGTCGGGCTCAACGCGGGCAAGGACCCCGACTCGCCATGGGGCGAGGTCGTGCTGGCCGTCGTCAGCCTGTCCTGATGCGTTCGAGCGGAGCACACCGTGCGCCGAGGCACACGCTCCTCGCCAGGTGTGTCGGCGTCCTCGTCGCCGGGCTCGTGCTCGTTCCCGCGAGCCCCGCGCGAGCCGCACGCGAGGCCGCCGCACGCTGCTCGACAGGCCGTGCTCGGGCGGTAACTGTCGTGTACCGCGCCCCGACGGATCCCTCGAACAGCTCGGTCACGCTCACCGACATGACAACCACCTGGGGGCTCGAAGGCCTGCTGCGCGGCATGCTGGTCCACACGATCGCGGCCGCCGACGTGAACCGGGACGGTTGGACCGACCTCTTCGTCGGGACCTTCGCCGATCGCAAGCTCGCGGACTACCAGGTGCGCGGCGCGACAGCGCCGGCGCCCGATCGTCTCCTGCTCGGAGGCCCCACGGGCTTCACGCTCGACCCGACCTTCCCCGGCAGGCTCGGGCGCACCAGCGGCGCGGCCTTCGCCGACCTCGACGGTGACGGGTGGCCGGAGCTCGTCATCGCCCGCAACGTGCGCGATGTCGAGCGCGGCCGCTCGCCGTCGGAGATCCTCCGGAACCGGGAAGGCACATTCGAGCCCGCAGTCACGCTGCGCGAGCCCGGCGGAGCCCGTTCCGTGGGCCTGCTCGACTACGACTCCGACGGGCGCCTCGACCTCTTCGTGACCGAGGACCGCTGGACCGGAGGGTCGAGCCGGCTGCTGCGCAACGAAGGTGCGCTCCAGTTCCGCGACGTGACCAGGGAGGCGGACCTCCCGCTCGATGTCGTGGGCATGGGCGTCGGCACCGCCGACTTCAACCGTGACGGTGCGACCGATCTGTTCGTGGGCGGCTCGAATCGCGTCTTCCTCGGGAATCGCACGGGCCATTTCCACGAAGGCAGCTCGCGGACGTTCGGGTGGCGGACGTTCGGCGACGAGGATGATCCTGCCGGCGTCGCCATCGGGGACCTCAACCGCGACGGCCTCGTCGACATCGTGGTCGGCCAGCACTACGGGAGCACCATCGACGCCGGCCGGCGCGTGCCGGTACGGCTCTACCTGAACCAGGGCAACGACGCCGACGGCGATCCGCGGTTCGGAGACGTCACCGACGAGGCCGGGCTCGTGGGTCTCTCCACGAAGGCGCCGCACGTCGAGGTCGCCGACCTCGACGCCGACGGCTGGCCCGACATCGTGACGACCGCGTCGGTCGACGACACGACGCCGATGGTGTTCCAGAACCTTGGGATGGACGGCCCCATACCGCATTTCCGGACGAACGGCGAGTCGACGTCGACGCAGTACTGGCCGTCCGGCGCGGTGCTCGACGCCGATCACGACGGACGGCTCGATCTCGTGCTCGCCGAGTTCGACGATCGAAGACCGACGCTCGCCCTTCGCAACGTCACCGAGTCCGGCCACTGGCTCGCGGTCGCTGCCTCACCGACCGCGGGGTCGAGGTCTTCCGCAGCGGTGCGCTCGGGGACGAGCGCCGACGGCTCGGCGACGTGTCGATCGCGGCCGCGAGCGGCTTCGGCGCCGGGCAGGCCGCCGTGGCCTGGTTCGGGCTGGGAGCCGCGATCTCCGTCGACCTTCGCGTCTCGGTGGCCAACCGTGTCGTGACCACGTTGCGCAAGCAGCGCGTCGACCGGATGCTCCGGCTCGCCTGCCTCCGGGCGTAGCCCCGCTCAGCCGCCGAGGCGGAGCTTTCGTCGCGCCCGGCGACGCCCGGGTGGCAGCGTCGCGTCCTCGCGGACGGCCGTATCGTCGTCCGGGCCGTCGCCGTTCCCGAAGAGGGCCATCTCGACCTCGGATGTGCTCTCCACATCGGCACATTGCGACTGCGGCACCTCGGTTGCGCCTGATGCCGCCTCGCGGCGTTCCCATTCGACGAGATCGACCTGCGCCGTAGGCGATGCATCAGTTGGCCCTTGCGGTGGGACACGACTGGGCTCGTCTCTGGCCCGAATGGCACTCTCGAGCTCGGCGATGAGCTCGACGCGCGCTCGCACGGCGGAGTGCGCCCGATCGGCCTCCTCGTGGGCCAGTCGCAAGATGCGCTCCGCCTCCCGTTCGGCCGTGACCACCAGGGCGCGGGCTTCGGCGTGGGCCGCGCGCAGGACGCTGGACGACAGCTCCCGCTGCTCGGCGGCCGAACGAGCCAGCTCCGCCCGGTACCCCGCGAGGTCTCCGCGCAGGATCTCGGTCGCCACGCGAGCGCTCTCAACCGCCGCGCGGACTTCGAGCCGAAGCTGGGCGACCTCGCGCCGGGCCTTCGTGAGCTTGGCCTCGGACTTCGACATTCGAGCCGCCGGGCGCTCGTGCGCCCGCCTCCCTGACGCGGAGCCTAGTGGAATCTCACGGAGCGTGGCAGGGCCGCTCGTTTCGTGGCGAACGCGACTCGACGCGCGATCGGTGTGCCGATCACGAGCGCAACGACCACGGCCGCCGCGATCGTCGCGATGGGTCCGGCGGCGCCGCTTGCACCCAATTGCGCGCCGCACGCGACCAGCGCGGTGGTCGCAACGAGGGTGATCGCGAGCCGAGCCCGCCACCGGCCTTCGAAGCGCCACTGCCGAACGCCGATCGTCACCATGGCCAACCCCAGCTCGGCCGCGCCGGCAGCAGAGAAAGCGACGACACCGCGGTCGTGCTCTCCGGTCGCGACCAGCGCGAGCGTCGCCGCGGTCGTCGAGACCGCGATCAGGGCCGCGCGCGGCCGCGCGTGTGCGGCGAACGCTCGCGACAGGACCGTCGACCCCCACGGCGCGCGACCCCACCACGACACGAACGCGTCGACGATCAGGGCTCCGGCGACGAGCGCGAGCGGAACCGAGATCGCCGCGTCACGTGCGGCGATCGCGACCGACACCAGGACCGCGAGCGATGGCGCGCTCCACCCGACGTCGGCGAGCACCCGGCGCAGCGTCCTCCGGGGCGGCGTCAGGAGCCATTCGGGAACGAACACGGTCGCCGCGAGCGCAAGCGCAGTCACCCACCAACCGAGCGGCGCCGCGACCCCCGCGCACGCGCCCGCGATGGCCAGCCCGACGACCACCAGGTTCAACCTCGCGACGTGGACGGACGCGGCGCGCACGGGTCCGTCGCGCCGCACGACCATCAACGCGATCCCGAGCGCCGAATCGACGATCACGAACGGCACGCTCGCCACCAGGGCCGCGCCGAGGACCGCAACGGTCGACGATCCCCACGCACCGATGGCGACATCGAACGTCGTGGCGCCGGCCAGCATGGCGAGCGTCTGGCTGCCGGCGTTGAACGCCATGCGGTCGAACGAGCGCTGCCGCCAGTGCACGACGTCGAGCGGGCCGGTCGACACCGCGACCAGCAACGGCCCGAGGTACGGAGCGTCGCGGCGGAACACGACAAGCGCGGCAAAGAGCACCGCCGACTCGGCAGTGACGGCCAGCTCGCTGGAGAACACGGCGCAGCGTTGGATCGCAATCGCCACCGCCACACACAGCCCAACCAGCGGGAGCAGGCGAGGAGAAGCGGCGCCCGTCGCGACCAGCACGCCGACGACGGCGAGCCCGGCCGCGCCAACACCGAACGTGAACCATGCGTGCGCGCTCCGAGTGGTTCGCGTGGCGCGCCCCGATCAGCGGCGCAACGACGCGCTCGTCGGACACTGGACGTGGGTTCACCCCGTGATGCCTCCCCAGACGGCGCACGCCGCGGGCTACGGTACCTTCGCGGTCAATCGCGCCGCAATGGGACAATCGATCCAGCTCTCAAAACAGCTCGATGTCGCCCATGGTCAGGGACCACGACGCCAAGGGAGGCGCCGGAGATCCGTCGAGCATGCGGCACACCAGCACGGGCCCGATGCGCGGCACCCGCACGAAGGGATCGAGCGTGAGTGGCCGCTGATCGATGCGCAGGAGGTAGTCGGCCTCGGTCCGGCGCGCGATCGCCCGCGTCAGGGCGCGCTCGAGCGACGCGGCACCGCGCGGCACCAGGACGTCGCACACCACCGCTTCGACGGCCTTTCCTCGGCGTCGGAGGCGAAAGATCGCACAGCCCTCCTGCGGGTCGCCGTGGCGCGTCATCACGCGGTAGCGCAGCTGCTCGAGGCCGTAACGCCAGCGCAAGAACGCGGTGGTGCGCGGCGTCGACAGACCGGAGGGCGCCACCCAACCCGCGAGCAGCGACGCGACCGCCTCGTCGGCGAAGACCTCGCGTGCGTCCATGCCGGCACTCGTGGACAGCGACGCGCGCTCCGCCGCCTGCTTCGCCGTGGCCATGGCAACGATCCCCCACAACGTCGCGGGCATCACCGCGAACGGGAAGCTTGCCGACGGTCCGCCAGCCGAGCTTGAGATATCCGGGGAGGCTGCGCCCGTTCGGCGTGTTGAACACCAGGTTCACGCCCTCGTCCTGAAGCTCGTCGAGCGCGGCGCGCGTCAACGCGCTGAACACGCCGCGGCGCTGCGCCTCCGGCGCCGTCGCGGTGTCGACGGCTCGCACCGCGCGCAACCGTGTGCCGTCGTCCCGTTGCAGCTCCCAGCGCATGAAGGTGCGCACGCCGAGCAGACCGTCGGCACCGACCGCGATCCAGGTCGGCGACGCGCCGTGAGCGTTCTCGAAGTGCTTCCACATGAAGAGCGTCTCGTCGCTCGTTCCCCCGACCAGCCGAGCGCGCGGCGACAGAGGTCGACGATCGCCGTGATGTCATCGGGCCGCGCGCGCCGGATCTCGAAGTCGGGCGCCGTCACCACCGTGCTCCGCGCCTAAGTTCGCCACCATGCGAGGGCTGACGGCACGCCAGCTGGTGAAGGCGGCGGCCGCGGGGATCGACGTCGTGCATCGCCCGCCACCGGGTCTGGTCGTCCTGATCTATCACCGGGTGGGACGCCGCGCGTCCATCGAGGTCGATCTCCCACGGTCGGAGTTCGAGGCGCAGGTGGAATGGCTCGCGAACCACGCTACCGTCCTCCCGCTCACCGAAGCCCTGACGCGCGTGATGAATCCACACGCGCCCGTCGAACCGATCGTCGCGGTGACGTTCGACGACGGCACCGCCGACTTCGCCGACGAGGCGGTGCCGGTGCTCGCCCGCTACGGCGTTCCTGCCACCTTGTACGTCGCGACGGCATTCATCGACGAGCGACGCTCCTTCCCCGATGACGGAGCTCCGATCTCGTGGGCCGCGCTCCGCGACGCCGCGAGCACCGGTCTCGTCGACGTCGGGTCGCACACGCACCAGCACGCGCTGCTCGACCGCCTGGCACCCCCGCTCGTCGCCGGCGAGCTCGACCGCTCGATCGAGCTGATCGGCGAGCACATCGGCCACGCCCGAGCACTTCGCGTACCCCAAGGCGGTGATGGGCTCGCCCACCGCCGCGGACGCCGTGCGCAGCCGCTTTCGCTCCGCGGCTGTCGCGGGCACGAAGGTGAACCGCTACGGCGCGACGGATCCGTACCGCCTCGCACGCTCGCCGATCCAGCTGAGCGACGGTCAGCGCTGGTTCGAGCACAAGGCACGCGGCGGGCTCGGGTTCGAAGACACCCTCCGGCGGGTCGTCAACCGGAAGCGCTACGCAAACGCCGTCAGCTAGGAGACTGCTGAGCAATTCGGCTTGTGGTGCTCGTGTTTGTGTTCGGCGCGGGGGACACTCGGTGGATGCAGGGTAATAGCGATCCCAATCGCTGAACTGCTTGACGCGGGTGCGCTGGTTGGGCATCTGGTGCCGGCGGGTTCGGTGCACGCGTTCTTGGCCGAGCATCGTCACCGGGTGTTCCCGGACGACGATGTTCGCGGATCTGTTCCCCTCGGGTCGGGGTCGGCCGTCGGTGCCGGCCGATGTGATCGCGACGGTGATGGTGCTTGCAAGCGTTGGAGGGCCTGCTCGGATCGCGAGGCGATCGAGGCGTTGCGCACCGATCTGCGTTGGAAGGTCGCCGCCGGGCCTCTCGCTCGATGATGAGGGGTTCCATCCGACGGTGTTGACGTTGTGGCGCAACAAGCTGCGGGTGTCGAAGGCGCCGGAGCGGATCTTCGACGCGGTCCGCGCGGTGATCGCCGAGACCGGTGTGTTGCGCGGCAAGACCCGTCGGGCGTTGGACTCGACGGTGCTCGATGACGCGGTCGCCACCCAGGACACGGTGACGCAACTGGTGGCGATGATCCGCCGGGTCCGCAAGGCCATCCCCGCCGCGGCCGCGGTGGAGGTGAGCGCCCATGATTACGACGCGGGCGGCAAGCCGGCGTATGCGTGGGACGACCCCGATGCCCGCAACCAGCTGATCACCGGGTTGGTCAACGATGCCCGGGCCGTGCTCGCGGTCCTCGACGGGGTCGAGCTCGACGAGCACGAGCAGACAGCTGGTCGCGTTGTTGGCGCTGATCGCCGGTCAAGACGTGGAACCGGATCCCGGACCGAGGTCAGGGCGCGTGGCGGATCGCTCGCGGACCGGGGATCGTCCACCGTCCGATACCGGGTGATCTCCACATCCACAAGTCGATCCGTCGAGTATCGCGACGGCTACATGCCCACGTCGCGGTCGAACCCGACACCGGGCTCATCACCGGCTGCGATCTCACCCCGGCCAACACCGCCGACGGCCCCATCGGGGCTCGGCTGCTCGCCGGCGAAGAACCGGGTCTCGACGTGCTCGCCGATTCGGCCTACGGCTCCGGTCCGGTCCGCGCACAACTCGCTGAGCGCGGTGACAGCGCCATCATCAAACCGTGGCCCCTCGCACGGAACCCGAACCTGGGATCGGACCAGTTCAGCCGTGAGGACTTCGTCATCGACCACGACGCTCGCACCGTGACCTGCCCAGAGGGTGTGACCGTGGCGATCCACACCTCGGGTCACGCGACCTTCGGCGTCCGCTGCCGGGGTTGCCCGGCACGGCCGCGTTGCACCAGAGCCGCCGAAGGCAAGACCTTCAGCGTCACAGAACACGATCACCTGCTCGCCGCGGCTCGAGCCGACTGGCGCGCCGGCACCGCACCTCGACGACTACCGCCAACACCGGCCCATGGTCGAACGCACCATCGCCTGGCTCGTCGCCAACGGAAACCGCCGGGTCCGGTTCCGTGGCGTCGAACGCAACCGCATCGGCATCAGCCACCGAGCCGCGGCGATCAACCTCCGACGACTCCTCAACCTCGGCCTCCACCACAACCCCACCGGGTGGGCAGTCACCTGAACGGAGCGCCGGGGAGGGCAACGAAGGGACCTCACCTACGGGCCCAAACCCAACCAGGGTGACCGGCTCGCACCCACAACACGCCCGCTCTTCGGTTCGGCCACTTCCCCGGACCCACCCGCGAGCCCAGAAGCCCCTTTGCTCAGCAATCTCCTCCGGCGCCGCCTCAAGGACCGCTTCGATCACCCGGTCGACGTCGGCATCGGTCATCGACGAACCCGACGGCAGGCAGAGGCCCTCGCGGAACACGCGCTCCGCTACCGCGCCGCCGACCATCGGCGCGTCCGCGAAGAACGGCTGCAGGTGCATCGGCTTCCACGCCGGGCGAGCCTCGATGTCGAGCGACTCGAGGTGCGTGCGCACTCGCTCCGGTGAGGCGCCGAACGCCGGCTCGTCGAGGGTGACGACGGTCAGCCAGTTCGTGACCGTGCCGTCGGGTGACTCGGGCATGAACGCGATGCCCGGCTCCTCGGCGAAGGCCTCGCGATAGCGACAGTTGATCGCCTGGCGCCGCTCGATGATCGCGGGAAGGCGATGGAGCTGCCCGACCCCGACCGCGGCGAGCAGGTTGCTCAAGCGGTAGTTGAAGCCGAGCACGGAGTGCTCGTAGTGCGGAGCGGGATCGCGCGCCTGCGTCGCGAGGTGCCGGGCCTGCTCGACGCGGTCGGTGCGCGCCGAGACGATCATGCCGCCGCCGCTGGTCGTGAGGATCTTGTTGCCGTTGAACGAGAACACTCCGATCTCACCGAAGCTCCCCGCCGCACGGCCCCGATAGGTCGCACCGAGCGCCTCGGCCGCATCCTCCGCGATCGGCACGCCGTAGTGCTCGCAGCACCGCACGATGGGATCCCACTCCGCGCACTGCCCGTACAGATCGACCACGATCACCGCCGCGGGGAGCCGTCCGGCACGCGCGCGGTCGGCGAGCTCCTGCTCGAGCAACGCAGCGTCGAGGTTCCAGGTGCGTGTCTCGCTGTCGAGGAAGCAGGGGCGAGCGCCCGCATAGACGACTGCGTTCGCCGTCGCGACGAAGGTGAGCGAGGGCACGAGCACGTCGTCGCCCGAGCCCACACCGAGCATGTGCAGCGCGAGGTGGAGCGCGGCGGTACCGCTCGACACCGCGGCCGCCGACGGCGCACCGACAACGCGCGCGAACTCGCGCTCGAAGCGGTCGACGAAGGGACCGAGGGGCGCGATCCAACCGGAGTCGAAGGCCTCGAGCAACAGCTCACGTTCCACCGGGCCGACGTCCGGCGGCGACAGGTAGAGGCGCGTCACGACGCTCGACGCTACACAACGCTGCGAGACGCCCGCGCGTGCGTCGTCGAGCCACCCCCCGACACCCCGGTAGCCTCGCGGAAGCATGAATGGCAATTCGAAGATCGTGTTGGTCACCGGAGGTGCCGGGTTCATCGGCGCGAACCTGTGCCGGCGACTGGAGCAGCGGCCCGGCATCGGACGACGTCCGTCGCGATCGACGATCTCTCGACGGGGGATCCCGCCAACCTGGCCGGGTCGTCGACGGAGCTCGTCGAAGCGTCGATCCTCGAGCGCGACGCGCTCGACGCCGCAATGGAAGGCGCCGCAGCGGTGGTGCACCTCGCGGCGCGGCCCTCGGTCCCACGCTCGATCCTCGACCCGATGGCGAGCCACCTGGCGAACGCGACCGGGACCGTCGAGGTACTCGAAGCCGCGCGCGTCGTGCCGGCCTCCCGCAGGTGATCGTCGCGTCGTCGTCCTCCGTGTACGGGGCCAACCCCACGTTGCCGAAACAAGAGGAGCTCGCGAGCCGGCCCCTGAGCCCGTACGCAGCCAGCAAGCTCGCCACCGAGGCCTACGCGCTGGCGTACCAGCACTCGTTCGGGCTCCCCGTGCTGGCCTTCCGCTTCTTCAACGTGTTCGGACCGCTGCAACCGGCGGGTCACGCGTACGCGGCGGTGGTTCCTGCGTTCGTCGCCGCCGCACTCGCCGGCGAACCGTTGATCGTCCATGGCGACGGCCGCCAGAGCCGCGACTTCACCTACGTCGACACTGTCACCGAAGTGATCGCCGACGCGATCGACCGGCGGGTCACCGCGACGGATCCCGTGAACCTCGCCTTCGGCACCCGCACCGATCTGCTGACGCTGATCGCCATGCTCACCACGCTCGTGGGCACGCCGCTGGCAGTCGAGCACGTCGAGCCCCGGGCGGGAGACGTCAAGCACTCCCAGGCCGACTCGAGCCGTTTGCACGAGCTGTTTCCCGACGTCGAGGCGACGCCGTTGGAGCAGGCACTGGCGGCGACGATCGCCTGGTTCCGATCCACCCAGAGCGACGCCCATCGTGTCGCCTAGCGCGGCAGCGAAGCGCGCGCTCGACCTGACCGGCGCGGTCGTCGGGATCGTGCTGCTGTCGCCCGTGCTGCTCGTGCTCGCGCTGGCGGTGCGGTGGCGCTGCGGTTGCCCGGTGCTGTTCCGCCAGCCCCGACCCGGGCTCCACGGCCGAGCGTTCGAGATGGTCAAGTTCCGGACCATGACCGATGCCCGCGACGCCGAGGGGAACCTGCTCCCCGACGAGGACCGTCTCACCGGGCTCGGCCGATGGCTCCGGCGTACCAGCCTCGACGAGCTGCCCGAGCTGTTCAACGTGCTCCGAGGCGACATGAGCCTCGTCGGTCCGCGACCGCTGCTCGTCGAGTACCTCCCGCTGTACACGCCCGAGCAGATGCGCCGGCACGAGGTGAAGCCCGGCGTCACGGGTTGGACCCAGGTGAACGGCCGCAACGCGCTCTCGTGGGACGACAAGTTCGCCCTCGACGTCTGGTACGTCGATCACCGGTCGCTGCGCCTCGACCTGCGCATCCTCGCCAAGACCGTCACCGAGGTCTTCACCGGTCACGGCATCTCCGCTCCCGGCTCCGCGACGATGGAGCGCTTCCGCGGGAGCACCTCGTGAGCCGCCGCCCCGACCGCGTGGTGGTGATCGGAGGGGCAGGGCAGGGCCGGCAGGTCATCGACGCGCTGGAGGTCGCGGGCGGGATCGAGGTCGCCGGCGTGTTGGACGGCGGCCTTCGCCTCGGCACGCGCATCGAGGGCTACGAGGTGCTCGGCGGTGACGGCGACCTCGCCGACGCGGCAGAGCGGGTCGGCGCCACCAGCTTCGTCGTGGCGATCGGCGACAACGCGACGCGGGGGGCGGTGCTCGAACGTGCGGCCGCCGCGTGTCCGGCGCTCGCGCCGTTCACGGTGATCCATCCGCGCGCGGTGGTCGCACGTGACGCGGTCGTCGGCGCCGGTTCCATCGTCCTCGCCGGCGCGGTGATCAGCAACGGCTGTGGCGTCGGACGCGGGGTGCTCCTCGGGACGAACGCGTCGATCGATCACGACTGCACCGTCGACGACCACGCCAGCCTGGCGCCGGGCGCAGTCACCGGCGGGGACGTGACGATCGGTCGCGTCACGGCGCTCGGCATCGGCGTCTCGGTCATCCACGGCATCACGATCGGCGCGCACAGCGTCGTCGGGGCCGGCGCCGTCGTCGTGCGCGACCTTCCCGGGCACGTCGTGGCCTACGGGGTTCCCGCGCGGGTCGCGCGCAGCCGCGCGGAAGGCGAGCCGTACCTCCGCCGCCGTGACGACCAGTCCTGAGCCGGGCCCGAGGCCCGAGCAGGGGGCGGATCCCGATATCCTGGACCGGCTGACGGGCCGAGGCGTGCGAATCGCCGGACGCCCCGAGCGGCCGGCACCCCAGGCCGAATGAGGGGCGACGTAGGGGGCAGCAACACCGCCACGGGGGCGGCCAGGTCGACGCCCTGGCAACGCGTCGTGCGAGTCGGAGGATCGGTTGCCTCATCGCACCTCTCGGCGCGGCGACGCCCGCGTGCGGATCGAGCTCATCGAGTCATCGGAATCACCCCTCGTGCCCGAGGAGACGGTCGAGGTGGAGCCCACGGTCACGCTCGAGGGGACGGAGCCGGAGACGAACCTGGACGCGGAGCCGGAGCTCTCGCGCCAGGAGCACGCCAGCGCCCAGCGCCAGCGGCGTCGGCGCCGCTTCAAGGTCGCCCGGCGACTCCTGATCCCGGTGGTGCTCGCCGCGCTGGTGACCCCCGTCGGCATCTCCTACGCGAAGGCCATCACCCGCGTGGGGACCGACTCGATGAGCGTCCGCACCGTCGACTGGCTGCGCGACCAGGGCTTCAACGGTCTCGTCAACACGATCGAGCGCTGGTGGTACACGGAGAACCCGCCGATCGCCGGAGGGACGCCGGGGCGGATCAAGGACCGCGACCTGGTGAGCGAGGCGACGCGGCCCACCATCACGGCCGGTTCGACGACCACGCTGCCGCCGGTCCCGATCCACCTGCCCGCGCCGACGAGCAACGTCGTGTCGACCCCGGCGGCACCCGCCCAAACCGGTGAAGGGGTGTGGCAGCCCACCGGACGCACCGTGGGTGGTGTTCCCGCCGTCTACACGACCTTCGTGCGCCCCAGCGCCACCTACAGCTCGTACTACACGGGGCTGATGTGGATGGACACCCAGCTCCTACGGGCCGCGTACGTGCCGGGGCTCCAGGAGCCCGGCGGCGGCTCCAACCCGTGGGGATCACAGGTTCCCGACGCCGAGCGTCCGAACCTCGTCGCCGCGTTCAACTCGGGGTTCAAGATCGCCCAGGCGCGCGGCGGTGTGTACTACCTCGGGCAGGAGGTGAAGCCCTTGCGCACCGGTGCGGCTTCGCTCGTGATCAAGACCGACGGCACCGCGAGCGTCGGCGTCTGGGGCCGCGACTTCGTGATGGGTCCCGACATCGCGTCGGTGCGCCAGAACCTCGAGCTGCTGGTGGACGGCGGTCAGCTGAACCCCGAGCTCCGCGAGGAGGACACCAACGTGTTCGGTGCGACGCTCGGCAACAAGGTCTACGTCTGGCGTTCCGGTGTCGGCGTCGACGCGAACGGCGGGCTGATCTACGCGGGTGGTCCCGCGCACAGCGTGGTCTCGATCGCGCGGACGCTGCAGGCGGCCGGTGCCGTGCGCGCGATGGAGCTCGACATCAACACCGACTGGGTGAGCGCGTACACGTACGTGCCGTCGGACCCGAACAACCCGGCGTCGCCGATCGTCGGCAGGAAGCTGCACGACAGCATGTCGCGCAACGGCGACCGCTACCTCGTCCCCGGCGAGCGCGACTTCTTCGCGTTCTTCGCGGCGCCGAGGTTCCCGGTCGTCACGACGACCACGACCACCACGCGTCCGTCGTCGACAACCACCCGGAAGTAGGGCGGCGGCGCCGCGCGCGGCGCTGCCGTCGTCGGGTCAGCGAGGCTCGAGCGCGAGCGAGCAGGAGTTCATGCAGTAGCGCTGCCCGCCCGGTCCGGGGCCGTCGTCGAAGACGTGCCCGAGATGCCCACCGCAGCGACGGCAGACGACCTCCGTGCGCACCATGCCGTACGCCCGGTCGGTGCGGAGCTCGACCGCTTCGGCGACCATCGGCTCGGTGAAGCTCGGCCAGCCGGTCCCCGATTCGAACTTGGTCGACGCGTCGAACAGCGCTGCTCCGCAGCCCGCGCAGTGGTACACGCCGTCGTCGTGGCAGTCCCAGTACTTCCCGGTGAACGCGCGTTCGGTTCCCGCCTTGCGCAGGACCTCGTACTGCTCCGGAGTCAGCTCCGCGCGCCACTCGTCCTCGCTGCGTTGCACCTCACGTGTGGTCTCGGAATCACTCACGTCTCCTCCTTGCCGGTCGTGGGCTCACCGGTCGTGCGCGCCCAGCACTCGATCTCGACGCCGGCCCCCAGGGAGAGCGCGGCCACCCCCACGGTCGTCCGCGCCGGTCGGTGGGCGCCGACGGCTTCCTCATAGCACCGGTTCACCAACGGAAACATCGTGAGGTCAGTGAGGTAGATCGTGACTTTGGCGACGTGGGCCCAGGTCACGCCCGCGTCGCCCAGCACCGCGGCGACGTTCGCGAGCGCTCGACGGGCCTCCGCTTCCACACCCCCCGCCACCAGGGCACCCGACTCCGGATCGAGCCCGAGCTGGCCCGCGAGCACGAGCCAGTCGCCGGCGCGCACGGCCGGCGAGTACGGGCCCGCGACGGGTGGGGCATGAGGGGTGGGGACGACGACGACCGGTGACTCGCTCACGGTTGCGGCCGTTCGCGATGGCCTCCGAACTCCGATCGCATCGCCGAGAGCACCTTGTGTGCGAAGTCGCCCTCACCTCGCGAGGCGAAGCGGTCGTAGAGCGCCGCGCTGAGCACCGGCGCGGGCACCCCGGTCTCGACCGCGGTGATCACCGTCCAGCGTCCTTCCCCGGAGTCGGAGACCCGGCCGCCGAACGCGGCCAGCTCGGGATCCGCGGCGAGCGCGCGCGCCGTCAGATCGAGCAGCCACGACGACACGACGCTCCCGCGGCGCCAGAGCTCGGCGATCGCGGGGACGTCGAGCTCGTAGCGGTAGAACTCCGCCGCCTCGAGCGGGGCGGTCTCGGCGTCGTGGGCACGCTCGGTGTGCCCCACTCCGGCGTGCTGGAGGATGTTGAGACCCTCGGCGTACGCAGCCATCAGCCCGTACTCGACACCGTTGTGGACCATCTTCACGAAGTGGCCGGCCCCTGGCGGTCCGCAATGGAGGTACCCGGACTCGGCGGTGCCCGTGGTGGGCTGCTCCGAGGTCCGGGGCGCCGCGGCAACTCCGGGTGCGAGAGCCCGGAAGACGGGATCGAGCCGCGCGACGGGTTCATCGTCGCCGCCGATCATCAGGCAGTAGCCGCGTTCGAGCCCGAAGACTCCGCCACTCGTGCCGACGTCGATCGCGTGGATCCCGCGCTCCGCGAGGCGCGCGGCCCGCGCGATGTCGTCGCGGTAATAGGAATTGCCGCCGTCGATCACGATGTCGTCGGCATCGAGGAACGGTGCCAGCTCGTCCACGGTCGCGTCGACGAGGGATGCGGGGATCATGAGCCACACGATCCGCGGTCGCGGGAGTGCGGCCACGAGCTCGGCGAACGTCGCCGCGCCGGTCATTCCTGGTTCCTTCGCCAGCGCCTCGACGACCGCCGGATCGACGTCGTATCCCACGCACTCGTGCCCGTGCCGTACGAGCCGGCGGGCGAGGTTCGCGCCCATGCGTCCCAGCCCGATCATGCCGACCTGCAGGCCTTGCCGGTCCCTGAGGGCGTGTCCGCTCATGGCGTGTCGGTCTCCGTGCTCTGGCGCGCGGCGTGCGCTCGTCGGATCAATGCCGTCGTGCTGCTGTCGTGGTCGAGCTCGGGCTCGTCGGGTGCGGTCAGCTCGCCGGCGATGCGCGTCGCCAGCACCTTCCCGAGCTCGACGCCCCACTGGTCGAAGGAGTTGATGCCCCAGATCACGCCCTGCGTGAACACCTTGTGCTCGTACAACGCGATGAGCTGCCCGAGGACATACGGCGTCAACCGCTCGGCGAGGATCGTGCTCGAGGGTCGACTGCCCGCGAACACTCGATGCGGCACGAGGGCGGGCGCGACGCCGTGCCGCGCGACCTCTTCGCTCGTGAGCCCGAACGCCAGCGCCTCGGTCTGCGCGAGCAGGTTGGCAGTGAGCAGGTCGTGGTGCTCCGCGAGATCCGGGGATGCCGCGGCGTCGACCGGACGGAGGAAGCCGATGAAGTCGCACGGCACGAGCTCGGTCCCCTGGTGCAGCAGCTGGAAGAAGGCGTGCTGCCCGTTGGTGCCGGGCTCACCCCAGACGATCGGGGCAGTGGGCAGCGCGACGGGCGCGCCGTCGAGGTCGACCGACTTGCCGTTGCTCTCCATCTCGAGCTGCTGGAGGTAGGCGGGGAACCGGGCGAGGTACTGGCTGTACGGAAGGACCGCATGCGTCGAGGCGTCGAAGAGGTCGCGGTACCAGACGCCGAGCAGGCCCATGAGCACCGGCACGTTCCGGTCGAACGGTGCGCTCCGGAAGTGCTCGTCGACGGAGCGGAACCCGGCGAGCATCGCCCGGAATTGCTCCGGGCCGATCGCGATCATCAACGACAGTCCGATGGCCGAATCGACCGAGTAGCGCCCGCCCACCCAGTCCCACATCTCGAACACGTGCTCGGGCGCGATGCCGAACTTCGCGACCTCCTCGGTGTTGCTCGAGACGGCGACGAAGTGCCGGGCGACGTCCGTGTCGGGACCGAGGCGATCGAGCAGCCACCGCCGCGCCGTGCGCGCGTTCGTGAGCGTCTCGACCGTCGTGAAGGTCTTCGAGCACACGACGAACAGCGTCTCTGCGGGATCGAGGTCGTGCACCGCCTCGACGAAGTCGGCTCCGTCGACGTTGCTCACGAATCGCGCCACCAGGCCGCGGTCGCCGTACGCCCGCAGCGCGAGCGACGCCATCGCGGGCCCGAGGTCGGAACCGCCGATGCCGATGTTCACGACGGCACGAATGCGCCGGCCCGTGTACCCGGTCCATGCGCCCGAGCGGACCTGCTCGGCGAGCCGGCTCATCCGGTCGAGCACCCCATGCACCAGCGCCACGACGTCGACGCCGTCGACGACGATCGACTCGGTCGCCGGGGCACGCAACGCCACGTGGAGGACCGGACGGTCCTCGGTCGAGTTCAGGTGTCGACCCTCGAACATCGCCTCGATGCGCTCCCGTAGACCGGCGCGCTCCGCGACCGCGACGAGGAGCTCGATGGTCTCGGGCGTGACGAGGTGCTTCGAGTAGTCGAGGTGGATGCCGGCGACCTTCGCGACGAGCTGCTCGCCGCGGTCGGGAGCGCGCCGGAACAGCTCGCGGAGGTGCGTTTCGCGCAGCTTCTCCGCCTCGCTGTCCGAGCCGCCGCCACTCCGCGGTCTGCGTGATGCCCGGCATCGCGACAGCGTAGGTTGGCAGCGCGCAGTCCCCGCCGGGCGGGCGCGGCGCATCTTCAGGGGAGGCGACGATCAGGTGGCGACGGTGCTCGGGATCGAAGTGGGCGCGACGGAGATCGCCGCTGCACCGGTGGACACCAAGACCGGCGGGTTGCTCACCGATGCCCTCCGCGCACCGACGCCGGCACCGTCGACACCCGAGGCGGTGGTCGAGACCGTCGACGAGCTCGTGCGCACCCTCGACTGGACGGGGCGCACCGGGGTCGCCGTGCCCTTGGTGATCACCGATCACATGGCGCGCACCGCGACGCACCTCGATCGCACGTGGATCGGCGTCGATCCCACCCGGCTGTTGACGACGGCCCTCGGCGTCGCCGTCACCGTCGTGAACGAGGCCGACGCCACCGGGGTCGCCGAGATGGAGCTCGGCGCCGGCCGGGGCAACGACGGGGTCGTCGTGGTCCTGACGCTGAGCGCAGGGATCGGGAGCGCGCTGTTCTCCGAGGGCGTGCTCGTGCCGAACACGGAGCTCGGGCGCCTCGACGTGCGCGGGAAGCCGGCGTCGCGGCGCGTGTCGTCGAGCGAGCGGGAGCGCAAGGGCCTGTCGTGGTCGGAGTACGCCGAGTCGTTCGACGAGTACCTCGCGTCGTTGACCGCGCTCCTGTGGCCCGACCTGGTGATCGTCGCGGGAGTGCTGGGCTGCAAGGCGCAGCGGTGGTTGCCGCTCTTGTCCACGACGACGACCGTGGTGGGCACCTCGCTCGGCGAGACCGCGGGCATCGTCGGCGCGGCGCTCGCGGCGCACCGAGCGCAGTACGCACGCGATCCGGCCTGACGTGTGGCTCGTCAACCGGCCGGGAGCCCGTCGAGGGCGCCGGTACAGTGCCGCCGTGACACGCGTCGGATTCCTCGGGCCTCACGGCACGTTCGCCGAGGAGGCGCTGCTGACCCAGCCCGACCTCGCGGCGGGCGAGCGCGGTCGCACTCCGCACCGTCCCGCAGGTGATCACCGCGGTCGAGCGGGGCGAGGTCGACGTGGGGCTCGTCCCGATCGAGAACTCGATCGAGGGTTCGATCACGGTCACGCTCGACACGCTCGCCTTCGACACCGACCTGCTCGTGCAGCGTGAGATCGACCTGCCGGTGTCGTTGCACCTGTGCGCCAAGACCGGCACGGCGCTCGCCGACGTGAAGCACCGTGCTCTCGCATCCCGAGCCCGCTCGCGCAGTGCCGGATGTGGCTCGCCAAGCAAGCTCCCCGAGGCCGACTCCGTGGCCGCGAACTCGACCGCCGAAGCCGCACGGCAGGTCGCGGCGTCGAAGCGGACCGACGTGGCCTCGATCGGAACCGTGGCGGCGCGGAGCTCGCCGGGCTCCAGGTCCTCGCAGTCGACATCGAGGACCACCCGGAGAACGTCACCCGGTTCGTGGTCGTCGGTCACGGCATCCCCGGCCCGACGGGTCACGACAAGACGTCGATCGTGTGCTTCCAGCGCGAGGACCGTCCGGGCTCGCTGCTCGCGATCCTCCAGGAGTTCGCGCGCCCGCGCGATCAACCTCACGAAGCTCGAGTCACGGCCGACGAAGCGCAATCTCGGCGACTACTGCTTCTTCATCGACTTCGACGGCCATGTGGCCGACGAGCTCGTCGCCGACTGCCTCCGCAACCTCGTCGCGAAGCAGGCCGAGGTGAAGTTCCTCGGTTCGTATCCCGTCGCCGGCGACGAGCGGCCTGCAACGCCGCCGTGCCGCGACCGAAGGCCTGGCGATCGGCCAGCAGCTGGGTCGACGACCTCCGCGGCGCAGGTGCGCGCGGGCGACACCCTGTGACCGACGCGCCGTGATCGACCTCCGCCGGCTCCGCGACGAACCGGAGTACCGCGCGCGGCATCGAACGCAAGCGGGTCGCGCCCGGGCTCGTCGACGAGGTGCTCGCCGCCGAAGAGGCGCGACGGCACGCGCTCCAGCGGGTCGAGGAGCTGCGCGCGCGCCGGAACGCGGCGTCGAAGGAGATCGGCCAGGCCGCACCCGCCGAGCGGCCGGCGAAGGTGGCCGCCGCAGGCGAACTGAAGGACGAGCTCGTCGCGGCCGAGTCGGAGCTCGCGCGAGCTCGACGGTTCCGTGCGCGAGCTCGCGCTCACGTTGCCGAACCCCGCCGACCCGTCGGTGCCCGACGGAGGCGAGGACGACGGTGACGTCGTCAAGGTCGTCGGCGCGACTCCCGGCGCGCCCCGCGCTCGATCACGCCGGGCTTAGCGAAGCGCTCGGGCTTCGTCGACTCGGATCACGCGGTGGCGATCAGCGGCTCGCGGTTCGCGTACCTCATGGGCGAGGCGGTGCTGCTCGAGCTCGCGCTCGTGCAGTGGGTGACGCGCCTGCTCGTCGACGAGGGCTTCACGCCGGTCGTCCCGCCCGTGCTCGTTCGCGAGCAGGCGATGGTGGAGGCCGGGTTCTTCCCCACCGACCGCGCGCAGGTCTACGAGGTCGACGGCGGCGAGCTCTTCCTCGTCGGCACGAGCGAGGTGCCGCTCGTCGGCGCTGCACCGCGGCGAGCTCCTCGACGAGCCGTCCTCCCGTGCCGGTACGCTCGGGATCTCGACGTGCTTCCGGCGCGAGGCGGGCACGTACGGCAAGGACACCCGCGGCATCTTCCGTGTGCACCAGTTCGACAAGGTCGAGATGTTCTCGTTCGCCCGATCCCGACCGTTCGTGGGACGAGCACGAGCGCGTTGCTCGCGATCGAGGAGCGCATCGTCGGCGATCTCGGGCTCCCCTACCGCGTGGTGAACATCGCCGCCGGCGATCTCGGCGCGGCCGCGGCGAAGAAGTACGACATCGAGGTGTGGCTGCCGTCGGAAGGCCGCTACCGCGAGCTCACGTCGTGCTCGAACTACCTCGACTACTCGGCCCGCCGTCTGTCGACGCGCGTGCGGGCCGAAGGCGGCAACCGTTCGTGCACACGCTCAACGGCACCGCGTGCGCCGTCGGCCGCACGCTCGTGTTCCTGCTTCGAGCACTACCAGGATGCCGACGGCGCGCTTCGTCGGTGCCCGACGTGCTCCGGCCGATCTCCGGCTTCGACCGCGTGCCAGCGCTCGGGCCTGAAGGGAAGCCCCGTCTAGCCTGGTCGCGGAGGGGTGCCAGAGCGGCCGAATGGGACGGTCTTGAAAACCGTTGAGGCGCAAGCCTCCGAGGGTTCGAATCCCTCTCCCTCCGCAACCCCGTTGTGATGTCCACAACAGCCGCATCACCCCTGATCCGGCACATCGCTGTCCGGTCGCACATGCAGTCGCCACGTGAGAACGCGGCTCTTTCGAACTCCTTCGAGGGTCGGCTCGCCGTGTCTCCGAACGGCACGTCTGGGCCGGTCATGGAGCCGCTTCGCGCTGCCTTACGGTTGGACGACGAGTTCGTCCAGACCGGCAAAGGCGATTCGGGAGCGGTGATGGCGAGGCTGATCTACGCGTCGAACATGTCCCTCGACAGCTGCACCGAGGATGCACGTGGCGCCTTCGACTGGGCCCCGCCGGACGACGACCTGTTCGTGTGTATCACCGAGCTCATGCGGTCGGCTGGCACGTACCTTTATGGGCGGCGCATGTACGAGACGATGGCCGTCTGGGAGACCGACTCGACCCTGGCCGCCCAGTCGGATCTCACGGCCCACTACGCGAAGGTGTGGCAGGCGGCGGACAAGGTCGTCTACTCCTCGAGCCTGGCCGCGCCGTCCACCGTGAACACCCGGCTCGAACGTCGCTTCGACCTCAGTGCGGTACACGACCTGAAAGCGGCCGCCACCAGGGATCTCCTTGTGGGTGGCCCGAATCTCGCCGCACAGGCGCTCGTGGCCGGACTGGTCGACGAGCTCCAACTGTTCGTCTGGCCGGTCGTCCTCGGTGGGCGCAAGCCCGCACTGCCGACCAACATCCGCGCCGACCTCGAGCTCCTCGACGAGCACCGATTCCGCAACGGCGTCATACAACTCCGCTACGGCCTCGTGTGACGACGGAGAGAATCGCGGAGGCGCTCCGGCGGCACACGACACCGACTGTGCCCGCTCTGGGCGAGCTTCCGCTGGAAGGCAACGCGAGCCAACGCCCTCGCGGCGTGGTGCCAACGGCACGAGCCTTCCCTCACCCTTCCACGGCAGCAACGACGGTGGCACAGGCCTGGCATTGGTCACCATCATCAGAGCTCCAGAGAAGCTCGTCGAACACCCGCAGGGCATCGAGAGTTCCGCATGCCACATCGCCCGTGCTGGAGTCGACCGCGTGACGCTTGCCTCGCGGTTCGCGTGGCTGAGTCATTGCAGCCTTTCTGGCCAGGCCCTTCGACGGGGCTGGCCGCGAACCCAGTGCGCCGACCACATAGGGCATGGGATCAGGGTAAACCGGACGGTGCCCGCACCGCCGACGTGCGCCGGACGTTGCGCGTCGTCGGTGTGACGGAAGCTGTCGGCGTGCAGCGAGGCCGTTGTGGTCTTAAGGTCGCAGCGCAGCGCCGCTGATCGGCGGACGCATTCGCTCAGTGTGTCTGGAGGACTCGTGGCAGAAGTCGGTGACCGCATCCGGTTGGTGGCCACGAAGGTCGATCAGGCATCGCGAACCGGCGTAGTGACCAGGGTCCGGGGCCGCATGATCACGGTTCGATGGGAGACTGGCGTCGAATCCGTCTTCGTCCCAGCTGCCGGGACGCTCACGGTCCTCGGCAAGGCCGCGCCGCAAGCACGCTTGCCGAGAAGCGCCCCAACGGCACGTGCCGCTCCGCGCAAGACCACGACCAAGACGGCCAGCAAGAAGACACCGGCCAACACGACCAGCCCGCGCAAGTCAGCGAAGAAGGCTGCCCCGCGCACAGCTGCCACGAAGTCCGCGCTGCGCAGCCCCGCAAGGCAAGTCACCGCCAAGAAGACCCAGAGGCCAACGAAGCGCCGCGACCGTACCCATGGCGAAGAAGAGCGTGAAGAGGGTCACGACACGCAAGCCCAAGCCCGCCGCGAAGAAGACGACACGTCGCTCGTAGCGGGACGTCGTGGTTGGGACTGCGCCCCAGGAGCTAGACGACCATCGTTCTGGCCCGTCGCCCATGATGCGCTCGCCGCGCCACCGCATTCACAACGTCAGAACGAAGCGTCGAGGCGTCCCCCAACGCCGGCTCGGGCGCCGCTCTGAGATGCTCGATCGGGAGGCAGACTCCGCTCCTCCTCGGACCGCCGCGGCCAATACGGCTTCGACCTGTGGCGTCTGGGACCATCGTGCGGATGGTGACACCGATCGGCCCCGAAGCGCGCCGGCCCAACCCGGCACTCGAACCGTTGACGCCATTGGTCGGCCAGTGGCGCACGACCGGCACGCATCCGCTCGTCCCCGGCACGACATTCCACGGCCGCACATCGTTCGAGTGGCACGAGGATGGTGCCTTCGTGTTGATGCGCTCTGAGATCGACGAGCCGGAGATCCCCAGCGCCGTGGCAGTCATCGGCTCCGACGACGCCGCCGGCACGTTCACGATGATCTACTTCGACGAGCGTGACATCTCGCGCCGGTACATCGTCGAGGTGGCCGACGGCGAGGTGTACTGGCACCGCGACGAAGCGGGGTTCGCCCAGCGCATGGTGTTCACGATCGCCGCCGACGGCACCCGGCTCGACGCGCGAGGGACGATGTCGCACGACGGCGGCCCTTGGGAAGACGACCTGCAACTCACCTACGAGCGCGTCGACTCGTAGTACGCGGCTCAACACAGCGGGCCCTGGGGCGCCCACCGACCGATCGAGACAGAACCACGCCGGAGCGTGTAGCCCAGAACGCCGGCTGTGCGCTCCGCGGGTGCGTGGCGTCTCACCGGTACTTCGGGGTAGCGGTTGCCGCAGGAGCGTGTGGGCGCGAACGTGATCAGGCGAGGTTGTCGCCGACGACGAGGCCACGATGCCGAAGTACTTGTTCCGAGCGTCGCTCGCCCCGCAGGGTGTAGCTGGGGTGCTCGCCGAAGGAGGCACCGCTCGACGCGCGGTTGTCGAGAGCGCCATCGAGACGCTCGGCGGCACGCTCGAGGTCTTCTATTTCGGGTTCGGGACGACGACGTCGTCGGGATCTGCGAGCTCCCGGACAACGAAACTGCAGCCGTGTTCGCTCTGGAGCCTTCCGCGTCGGGCCGAGTGTCGGCGGCGACGACGGTGCTGCTCACTCCGGAGGACATCGAGCGGGCCCGCGAGAAGAAGAGCGGCTGGCGCGCACCGGGTGCCTGACTGACACTCGCCCCAGATCGCCGGATGGGCCGCCCCGACCGCGCGTCCGTGCGCTTTGCGGTGCGAGTCGTCTTTGGAGCACCGCGCGGGGCGAAGATGGCCGGATGATCGAAGAAGAGGCACGACGGAGAATCGCCGCGGCACGCGTTGGGCGACTGGCATCGGTGGATGTGAACGGGCGGCCGCACATCGTGCCGATCTGTTTCGCGATGTCCGGTGATCAAGTGGCGTCGGTCGTCGACGCGAAGCCGAAGCGGACATCGCAGCTGCGCCGACTGGAGAACGTGCGTCGGACGCCAGATGTTCAGTTGATGGTCGACTACTACGACGACGACTGGTCCTTGTTGTGGTGGGTACGGATCTCGGGGCGTGGCCGCGTGATCGAGGACGGCAGCGCGCGCGAGGAGGCAGTCGACCTGTTGGCCGCGAAGTACGGTCAATATCGCGACCATCGCCCAACGGGGCCCGTGCTGCTCATTGAGATCACGCGGATCAGCAGCTGGCAGACAACGACCAGCTGAATGCCGCGGCGTCGCACTGAACACCGCGAGTGTCCCCGAACGCCGGCTCGATCCCTCGATGAGTTCTCCGCTGAGGGTGAAGACACTGCCTGAGGCCGGTGTGGCAGCCTGAACGGGTGCGACGGGTCGAGGTGGACGGCTGGGCGTTCGTACTGCCCGAGCGTCTGGTGGGAGGACAGCTTCGCCACGGGCACTCGCACATTGACGTGATGGCCCGCTACAGCATTCCCGACGAGCCCGACCTCGAGGTGATCGTCACGACCTATCCCGGCCCACCGATGGGTGAACGCGGCCAGGCCCTGGACGACGATGGGGCCGCCTGGACGGTTCCGGGGGCAACGAAAGCGATTCGCCGCGACCAGGTGACCCAGCTCGACGATGATCCGCATGTGCCACCTGTCCACACAACGCTGATCGTGGCGACTGCATCGACGGGTTCGGTCTGCCTGGTCGTGCACCGGCCGCTCGACGCGCCGTCCGGTCCGACCGAGGCCGTCGCGTGTTCGTTGAAACGTGTGTCCGAGTGACGCCACGCGTTTTCTGGGCGCGGGGTGGGGAGACCCCTGACGACGCCGGCGTCAAGGAGCGCGTTCGGGTGGCGACGCGGGTTCGAGCATCGCCGTGGTCGTCGGATGTGTTCATGATCCGCGCATGGCCATGACCGACCTCGACCACGTCCTCGACGAGTTCTCGATCGCGTTTGCAACGCAGGCTCCACGCCGCCTGCTCGACGTGTTCGACGACGAGCACGTCTGCTTCATCGCGTCTGAAGACCTCGTCGTGTTGGACCGACCGTCGTTCGAACAGTTCGTTGCCTTATACACAGCACAGCCAGTGTCCTTCTCGTTCGAATGGGACTCGCGGGAGGTGCGCGGGCTCGGCGACGTCGGCTGGGTCGTGGCGTTCGGCCGGGAGATTCGTCATGCCCACGAAGACTCGCCCGCAGCATTCCGCATGACGTTGATCTGCCGCCGCCGTACCAACGGCTGGCGCATCGTGCATCTCCATGCGTCCACCCCCGCAGGGGCCACCTGAACCGACACCCTCAGCGCGGCCGCAACGTCGGTGAGCGCCCCAGAACGCCGGATCGCGCACTTCGACGTTCGCGCCGAACAACGCGCGGTGGATGGACACGGAAGAAGCAACGATTCGCGGCCACCGCTGGTGGGCGATCGAGCAGCTCCCCATGACTGACGAGAGAGTCTTCCCGGAGGATCTCGCCAGTCAACTCGAGCGACTTCTCGGTACCTGACGCCCTGAGCCGCTGCCCCAGAGGGCCGGGAGCGTCGCGGCTTGGGTCCTGCGAACATGTCGGGATGGCGGATCAAGGGGATCGTGTCGTCTCGAGCGACGAGCTGACAGCTGACGACGGCGCGGCGCTCGTGTGGGCAGTGTCGAGCGAACATCCCATCGGACGGGCGCTCGTCGAACGAGCACGCCGCGGCGGATCCGGGGTCCTCGAAGGTGAGCTCGCCGCCGTTCGGGACGGCTGGGAGCGCGCCGGAAGGCCCGTGGCGGAACGCCACATCCATCGCACACCAGTGACCTTCATCGACGGCACCACGGTCAGCGGCGTGACCTTCCTGTCCGACGATCCCTCTGGGCGAGACCAGGAGCCGTCCTTCGGTCTCTACCTCGACGAGCGATGGGATCCGCCGTGGCCGCACGCGCACCTGGACTGGCCCGACTTCGATCTCCCGGCGGACGTGGCTGGTGCGCGGTCGGCGTTTGCGGAGGTGCTCGACCGGGCCCGAAGCGGAGCTGTGGTCGAGATCGGCTGTCTCGGCGGGCACGGTCGCACCGGAACTGCGCTCGCGTGCCTCGCGGTCCTCACGGGCACGCCCGGGAACGAGGCGGTCGCGTGGGTGCGCGCAAACTACTGCGACAAGGCGGTGGAGACCGACGAACAGGCGCGCTTCGTCGCCGACTTCGCCTGAGCTCACCGCCCCCGATCGCCGGGGAGCGGACCCGGTTGGCTGGACCTCCCATGACGAGGAGGATCAGCTATGACCACGATCGAGACGACCGCCGCGATCATCCAAGAGCACGAGACGCCGTTCCTGGAGACCACGCGCAGGGTTCGAAAGACGGTGCACTAGTTCCGCAACCCAGTTGTGATGCCCACAACAGCCGCATCGGCCCTCATGGCGAGGCAGATCCCTCGTGTCCAGCCGCGCGTCCAGTCGCTCGGCGAAGAACGCATCGCGCGCGAACCCACTCGTGGCTCCGGTCCAAGGCGTCCCCCGATCGAATCCTGTCTGAGGTCTACGCGCGTGGCGTCGGCGTGGTGCACGAACGGACGTTGCGCGGCGGATCAGACCGTGCGCACCTTGTGGAGTATCTGGGCACTCCTTCGAAGAAGTTCTCGAGGCTCGGCGTCGAAATGACCGGGCTCGTTCGTAGAAGGTGCGGTGAGTTCGAACCCTCGACGAAATGGAGCGCATCATGCGAGTCGTTGCCAGCGAGTTCATCAGTCTCGACGGGGTGGCGCAGGCTCCCGGCGGCTCCGAGGAAGACACCAGTGGCGGGTTCGGCCACGGCGGCTGGTCGCTGCCGTTCTTCGACCCCGAGGTGATGGGGCCGGTCATCAATGAGTTCGCGGAGCGTTGCGACGCGCTCTTCCAGGGTCGGCGTACGTATCAGGTCTCCGCGGCGGCGTGGCCGGCGCGGGGGGGAGATCCCTTCTCGGACTGGATCAACGGCGCGCAGAAGTACGTCGTCTCGAACACGCTCTTGGATGCGGATCTCCTCTGGGGTCCGGCGACGATCATCCGCGGCGACGACCTCGTCGGGGCGGTCTCGGCGCTCCGCGACCAGCCGGGCGGCGACATCTACATCTACGGCAGCCTCTCGCTGGTCCGAGCACTGTTGAAGGCAGGGCTGATCGACGAACTCGTGCTCATGATCGAGCCGATCACCCTCGGCGGCGGCAAGACCCTGTTCCCCACCGATGGTGAGGCGCGAAACCTCGAGCTCCTCTCAGCCCGGACCGCGGCCACCGGCGTACAGGTCTGCCGTTACCGGCCTACCCGTTGAAGCGGAAGCGGAGCGTCAGCGAGCGAATCGATCGCGCACCTCGTCGTCGACCTGGGTCGGTCAGCGAGTGCGAGGGCGTTGACGAGACACGCGGCCTGCTTCGCTGGCGAGAGTGCTCCGGCCCTGTCGCCGCGGCGCGCTCGGCCGGCGCCTCGTGGAGCCCGACTTCGGCGGCAGACTCTGGGCGTAGGTGATCCCTCCCCGGACCCATCGGTCCAGGCTGCGCCCGTTCCGCACCGCGTCGCCGTCGACGAACACCCAACCCGTCATCGATCGTCCGGTGAAGTCGAAGGGCCGGATGCCGGGCCGTGCGAGCGCCTCGTCGTAGCGCTCTGGCCCCACTCGGACGATGAGGTCCTGGTCCATGACGCCGACTGCCATGTTCCCGTGGATCGTGACGCCCCAGCCGCCGAACATCTTCAGCTCGACGACGCCGTCCACTCCGTGGAGGCGGTCGCGGACTCGCTCGACCAGCCCTTCGTCGAACGCCATCAGCGGAGTGGTCCTACGACTCGCGCCGCGCGTGTCATGCGTATCGCACGGAGTAGATCGGTGGGAGGTAGTTGGCGACGCAGTGCCAGTGGTCGCCCTGGTCGTCGGTGGCGAACAGGTTGCCCGTCGTCGAGCCGAACGCGAGTTGCGCACCGTCGTCGGCGATGTCGAGGGCATGTCGGAGAACCAAGTCGTACGCGTCGGTCTGGGGAAGCCCCGCCGAGAGAACATCGAAGCTCGCACCACCGTCGCGGGTGCGGGTAGCCACGACGCACCCGTCGATCGGCGCGCGCTTCTGGTCGGAGTGGGCGGGGACGAACCACGCGGTGTCGGGGTCGTCGGGATGGACCGCAACGGCGAACCCGAACGACGACGGCTCCGCGTGGATCTGCTGCCACGACGTGAGGCCATCGATCGATCGCCAGATACCCATGTGATGCTGGCACCAGAAGGCCTCGGGTGCACCCGCGCACTGCACGACGTGGTGCGGATCCTGGAACTCGGGCAGCTCGGCCTGCTCGGGTGGCACGTACCCCGCGACCATCCCGGTGGTGTGCGCAGTCCAGGACGCTCCGGCATCGAGGCTGCGCCACACACCCCCGCTCGAGATGGCCACGACGACGTGCCGGGCGTCACGGGGATCGACGCGGATCGAGTGCACGGCGGGCTGGTCGGTACCGCCGCCATTCCAGCGAACCCTGGTCTCGTTGTTCCAGAGCGAGTCGATCATCCGCCACGACTCGCCACGATCGTCGCTGTGGAACAGCCCGCCCGGGCTCGTGCCGCACCAGAGCCCGCCGTCGGCCTCGGGCGCGATCTCCAACGCCCAGATGCCCTGCAGCGCCCACGCGCGGTCACGCCCCCACATGTCGACGTCGACGAAGCCCTCCGGCTTGGGCGGGTACTCGGGCACGCCAACCTCGGTCCATGACGCGCCGCGATCGCTGGAGCGGTGGAGCTTCACGCCGAAGTGGCCGTGGTCGAGCACCGCGTACCACGCGTCGTCGCGGGGATCGGTGAGCGTCAACGGCACGTTGTCGCCGAGAAAGTGCGCGGCGCAGACGCGCGCTCGTTCCCCGGGCCCGTCGATCACGAACAAGCCTTTGCGAGTCGCGACATGGAGCAGCGACGAACTCAACGTCAACCTCCCGAGAGTGCCTGCATGACGTAGACCTTCGAGTCGCCCGAGATCGCGTCGGACAAGTGGACACGATCGCAGATCTGATCGCCGTCGACGAACACGTTGATGTGCTTGCGCAGCGCGCCCCGCTCGTCGAGGACATAGCCGCGCACCTCGGGATGCGCTCCGAAGTAGCGGTCGAGCAGTTCGCGCACTGTCGCACCACTCATGGTCTCGGCTGGGCACGCGACGTGGCGCTCCAGGTTCCTCGTGAAGGTGAGCAGCGCCACGGCGGAACCCTACGATCAGCCGTGGTTGCGTGGGGTGCGCCCTCCCGCGCGGCCGCCCTGATCAGGAGCAGTGACCCGATGAGCATGCCGAGCTTCGACGAACGAGCCGCGACGTGGGACGACGACCCGCTGAAGCGGGCGCGGGCCGAGTCGGTCGCGCTCACGATCCGCGCGGCGGTGCCGCTCGACCGGTCGATGCGGATGCTCGAATACGGCGCCGGCACCGGCCTCGTGACCCAGGCCCTCCGCGGCTCCGTCGGTCCCGTGACGCTGGCCGACACGTCGGGGGGAATGCGCGAGGTGATGCTCGCGAAGATCGCAGCGGGGACGATCCCCGACGCGCAGGTGTGGGACCTCGACCTCGCTACCGAGGCGGCTCCCGAAGCTCAGTTCGATCTGGTCGTCACCGTCATGGCTCTGCATCACGTGGTACAGCTCGAACGTGCGCTCGCGGGATTCGCGGGCGTGCTCGTCGACGGCGGACGCCTGTGCATCGTCGACCTGGAAGAGGAAGACGGATCGTTCCACGGCCACGGCTTCGAGGGCCACCAGGGATTCCACCTCGAATCGCTGGGTGACAGCCTCCGGAGCGCCGGCTTCGTCGACGTCGAGTTCCGGCCATGCGGCGAGGTCGACCGCAACGGGACCGTCTTCCCGCTCTTCCTCGCCACGTGTGTCCGCCGTTCCGCAGGCCGAGCCTGATGCCGTCCCGTCGTGACCCCATGTCGACGGTGTTCGTCATCCGATGGATCATCATCGGGCTCGCCGCCGTGATCGCGCTCACGCTGCTCGCGAGCGGTCACGTCGTCATCGGTGTCCTGCTCGGCGCGCTCACGGTCCTTCGCATCGTGATGTTCGTGAAGCTCCAGCAGCGCCGCACCGAGCTCCGACGTCGCTTTCCCAACCGATTCCGAAACGGCTGACGTCAAACCAGGATCCACCGGGCGCGAGATCCTCAACCTGCTCGACTCGCGGCGCTCTCTCAGCTCGTTCCGTCAGGACGACGAACCCGGGCAAGGGGTGGACGCCCATCGGGAGCAAGGGCTCCGCCTCGCCGGGGGTTCCGGCCAGTAGGGCCCACCACCTACACTCGCCGGGCACGGAGGGATGACTGAGAGGCCGAAAGTGCTCGCCTGCTAAGCGAGTGAGGGGTGATTAGCCCCTCCGAGGGTTCAAATCCCTCTCCCTCCGCCACTTCTTCTTCCCGGTCGTCTCGCCCCGCGGATGGCACCGTTGCCTGAGCGTGTCCGGAACGGTACGGTTTCGCCCGTCACGGGCAGAGCGGCCGGTGAGGCGGACGGGTGGCGGGCGGCCACCGCGGGGAGGCGAGCGATGGAGCACCGCGCGGCGGCGTGCGCGCAGCGCACACTCCACGAGCACGCGTGGACGCGCCGCGTGACGCTCCTCACGACCGGGCTCCTCGCGGCCGCGTTGATCCTCCCGACGTGGTTCGTCCTGCGGGACGGCCTGCCCCGGCTCCCGACCCTGCTGTTGCTGGTCGCCGTCGCCGTCGTGATCCAGCACCGCGACGTGCTGGTCGTACAGCTCGAATCGGCGTTCGATGCCGGGATCGCGGTCGCCGTCGCGAGTGTCGTGATCTTCCGCGGCGCACCGGCCGGACCGATGCTGATCGGCCTGGCCGGTGGCCTGCTGTTCGTCCCGCAGCTCCGAGCCCGTGCATGGGGCCGGCTCGCCGGCAACGCCGCCAACTTCGCCATCTCCGCCGCCGCCGCAGCGCTCCTCGCACGCGCCGTGCCCGGGCTGTCGGGTCAGTCATTCGCGTCGACCCTGGCCACCGGCGCGGTGGCCGGCTTCGCGTACTGGGCCACCAACGACGCGCTGGGCCTGCTGCTCCTCGCCGCTCGGGACGAGTCGGTCGGCCGGGGCGACGTCCGGCGCGTGTTCACCGAGGACGCCCGGCTGTTCCCGCTCGCGCTCCTCGGAGCGATCGCGGCACACGCGCACAGCCGGATCGGCTGGTGGTTGGCGGTCGTGCTCCTGGCCGTCGCTCCGGTCACGGTCGAGTGGATCGTGGTCCACCGACGTCGTGCACGGACCACGCGGCGACCCGTGCACGACGTCGTGGTCGCGACCGCGGCGGCATCCATCGCCCGCGAGCTGACGTGTGCGGCGACGCCCGAGGTGATCGACGCCGTCATCCGCGGCGCAGAACGTCTCGTCGACCAAGGCGCCCCATGAGCGCTCGCGTGCCTCCGCCCCATGGTCGTTCGTCTGCGCCGCGGCCGGTCGACATGCGCGAGGTCGTCGTCCGTCACCGCGAAGAGATCTATCGCTACGCGCGCTGGTTGAGCCGAAGCGACGCCGATGCCGAAGACCTCGCGCAGACCGCGCTCGTCCGCGTGCTCGAGCGGGCACCGCAGCTCGCGGACCCGGAGGCGGCCAAGTGGTACGTCCTGCGCGTCGTGCGCAACCTGGCCACCGACCAGGCGCGCGCTCGGGCGCGAGTGACCGTCGAGCCGCGCGCGTCGCTGCCCGAGGTGCTCTCCGGAGAGGGCCATCCCGAGGAACGGGTGCTCCAAGCCGTCGAGGAGGCACTGTCGCGGGTCGCCATGGCACACCTCCCGGCGTGCCATCAGGAGGTGCTGAGCCTGCGGTTCCTCGAAGGGCTCGGGTATCCGGCACTCGCGCGGCGACTCGACACCAGCGAGCACGCGGCTCGCCAGCGCGTCTACCGCGCGGTGCAGGCGTTGCGGACGGTGATGACGGCGAGGGCGTTCCGCCCGAGCTGACCTCGGAGGTCAGCCGGCGAGCAGCGCGCGTGCTCCGACGTCGGCGGACGGGTGGCGCAGCCGCGCCAGCGCCCGGGCCTCGATCTGGCGGACGCGTTCCCGGCTGAGGTCGACCAGCTCGCCCACCTCGTCGGGCGTCCGCGGCTCGCCACGGTCGAGCCCGAAGCGCAGCGTCAGGATGTGACGCTCGCGCTCGTCGAGCACCGAGAGCAGCTTCTCGACCTCGAGGGGGAGCATCGCCCGTGCCGCGGCGTCGAACGGCGACGTCGCGCTGGCGTCCTCCACCAGGTCGCCGAGCTCCGTTTCGCCGTCCTCACCGACCGGCGTCTCGAGCGAGACCGGGTCGGAGAGATGCGGCAGGAGCTCGCGGACCCGCTCGGTCGCGAGGTCGAGCTCGGCCGCGAGCTCGTCGAGGGTCGCACCGCGACCCAAGCGGGCCTCGAGCGCAGCCTTCTCCTTATGCAGGCGGGCCAGGTTGTCGGCGGCGTGCACCGGGAGACGGATCGAGCGCGCGCTGTTCGCGATGCCGCGCTGGATCGCCTGGCGGATCCACCAGGTGGCGTAGGTCGAGAACTTGAAGCCCTTGCGCCAGTCGAACTTCTCGACCGCGTGGATCAGTCCGAGGTTGCCCTCCTGGACGAGGTCGAGGAGGGGCATCCCGGATGCCTGGTACCGCTTGGCGATCGAGACGACCAGGCGCAGGTTGCATTGCACGAAGGTCCGCTCGGCGTGCTCGCCGACGCGCACCGTCCGCTCGAGCTTCCGGCGCTCGGTTCGGGTGATCCCCTTGCCGCCCTCCTCGAGGGCCTGACGGGCGGCCTTCCCGGCCTCGATCTCCTGGGCCAGGCGGGCCTCGTCGTCCTTGGTCAGCAGCGCGTGCCGGCCAATGTCCTCGAGGTAGAGGCGGACGAGATCCTCATTGTCGCGTTCGATACGATTCCGGGCTCGTGCCACAGCTGCCTTTCGGGAGCGAATATCTGGGGGCCGCCGGGGGGATCGACGGCTCGCCAGGTGAGAACCACCTCGACCCGGGCGTTGTTCCGCTCGGGCGCGTGTGACCCTCTATCATGCCCCAACTTCGGGGGTCCGCACCAGTCGGATACCCCGCCTCCCCTCGTGTCAATCGTCAGGACGACCTCCGGTAGGCCCGCACGGCGAGCGGCGCCGCCACCGCCACGATCCCGGCGCACCAGGCGACCGCCGTCAGCACGTGGTTGGCCGTCGAGACCTGGCTGAGTGCCACCCGGTTCCCGGTCGGACCGCCCAGGATCAGCGCCCGCGCCGCCGCGGTGACCTCCGACAGCGGCTGGTGGCGCGCGAAGCCCTGGAGCCAGCTCGGCATGGTGTCGACCGGCACGAACGCCGAGGAGGCGAAGACCAGTGGGGCCATCACGGGGAACGCCGCCGCCTGGCTCGTCTCGGGGTCGCCGACCATCAGGCCGACGATGGCGAAGATCCAAGACAGGGCGTAGCCGAACAACAGGATGAGGCCGAGCGCGGCCAGGAACGACAGCGCGTCGGTATGGACGTGCAGGCCCACGAGGAACCCGACCGAGGCCATGAGCGCGACCACGAACACGTTGCGGACCAGGTCCGCGAGGGTGCGGCCGACGAGCACCGCCGAACGCGCCATCGGGAGCGAGCGGAAGCGCTCGATCAATCCGCTCTGCTGATCGGCCGCCAGGCCGACAGCGGTCGTGATCGCCCCGAACGCGACGGTCTGTGCGAACACGCCCGGCATGAGGAAGTCGACGTAGGGAACGCCGGGGATCCGCTGGATCGCTCCACCGAAGACGTACCGGAACAACAGGACGAAGACCACCGGCTGGATGGTGGCGAACACCACCAGCTGCGGCGTGCGACGCAGGCTGATGAGGTTCCGCTTGGCGACGGCAATGGTGTCGGTCACGGCGCGGACGAACGGATTCAGGTCGCGCACCACGTGCTGCTGGGTTGCGGGGAGTGTCGTCGTGGTCATGCCCCGCCTCCTCGTCCGGACCCGTCGGCCGTGGTCGCGCCGGTGAGTGAGAGGAACACGTCGTCGAGGCTCGGCTCTCGGACGGCGAGCTTCGTGGGCTCGACCCCTTGGCGGTCGAGCGCGCGCACGACCTCGACGAGCGTGTGCGCGCCGTCGAGCAGCTCGAGGTGCACCGCGGACCCCATCCGATCGGGCGGGCGCACCGCCAGGGGAGCGAGCGTCGACACGACCCCGGCGGCGACGTCGTCGCGGCCGAAGTCGAGCTCGACGACCGTGCCGCCCAGGCGGCGCTTGAGCGCGGCGGCGGTGCCTTCGGCGATCACGCGACCGTGGTCGATCACAACGATCTGGTCGGCGAGGCGGTCGGCCTCTTCGAGGTACTGGGTCGTGAGCAGGACCGTGGTCCCGTCGGCAACGAGCTCCTTGATGACCTCCCAGAGCTCGTTGCGGCTCTGCGGGTCGAGCCCGGTCGTCGGCTCGTCGAGGAAGAGGACGGGCGGCCGGTGCACCAGCGCGGCCGAGAGGTCGAGGCGACGTCGCATGCCACCCGAGTAGGTGCGGACGGGCCGGTCGGCGGCATCGACGAGGTCGAAGCGCTCGAGCAGAGCCTCGGCCTGCGCCGTCGCGTCGGATCGGCGGAGATGGGTGAGGCGCCCGATGAGGCGAAGGTTCTCGCGCCCGGTGAGGTTGCCGTCGACGGCGGCGAACTGGCCGGCGAGCCCGATGACCGACCGCACCAGGTGCGCCTGGCGGACGACGTCGAGGCCGAGCACGTGCGCGGATCCGGCGTCGGGTCGCGTCACGGTCGTGAGCACACGCACGATGGTGGTCTTGCCGGCACCGTTCGGGCCGAGCAGCCCGAGGACGGTCCCGACCGGGATCTCGATGGAGACGCCATCGACCGCGACGACGTTGCCGAAGCGCTTCACGAGCCCGTCGACCGAGACGGCGAGTCCTGCCATGCGCAGTAGCTTGGCGGATTCCTTGAAGAATGTCAACTATCGAAGAATCCGATAGTCGCTGGTACTCGACAGTCTAGCAGGGTTGACCTACGCTGTCGCCGATGGCAGCGACGAAGCACGCGCTCGCGGCAGAGGTGTGGGGGCGCATCATCGGTTTCTTCTTCGGCCATCAGGACTTCCAGGACTCGTTCCGCGACCTCGGGCTCACTCCGGGTCACATGAAGATGCTGATGATGCTCGACCGGGACCAGGCGCAGCCGATGCGCGCGCTCGCCGAGCGTCTCGCGTGCGACGCGTCGAACGTCACGTGGATGGTCGACCGCCTGGAGGAGCGCGGTCTCGTCGAACGGCGCAACCACCCGGGCGATCGTCGAGTGAAGGCCGTGGTGCTCACGACCGAAGGTGCCCAGACGCGGGCTCGCCTGCTGGAACGCCTGCTCGAGCCGCCGACCGATCTGGTCGTGCTGACCCGGACCCAGCTGGAGGCGCTCGCGGTCTGCCACCGAGCACTTGCCCAATGTGGTGGTGCCGGGGGCGGGGTTCCCCAGTCCGGACTTCCGTCGGTCCCCGATCGGCGAATCCGCCGCACCCACCGCGACGTAAGCCGCGGCTGTGGGGCCCTCGCCGTGTGGGTTCGCGGTCGATTCGTACCCAGTGAGCCGGTATTCCGAAAAGTTCACTCAGGACGACGCAACCGACGGCCGATTCCTGCGCCAACACCACACTTGGCTGACGCAGAAGGGCGGATCGGATGCCGGTCTCGACCGTGGGAGAGATCGCGGAACCCGCGGTCGAAGTCGACCTCGAGCTGCCCGCGCTCGCCGTCGACGACTTGTTCCTCGAGGCGCCCGAGCTCCGCGGGTCGTTGCCCGGGCATCTTCGGGTGAGGTGCTGCTCGTCGGCCGTCAGCCCTTCCAGGACCTCATGACCGGACGCCGCGGCTACGGGCGGGCGATCCACCGGCGAAGCTCGCTGGCGCAGCTGTCGCCATCGCCTGGTCTCGTGCTGGCAGCCGGCACCGGGATCCTCGAGGCGAGCGAGGCGCTGCTCGCGCGCCGCACGTCGCGCCGTTTCGACGACGTCGTCGTCACGTTCGAGGACGGCTCACTCGGTCTGGCGTCGACGAGCGCCGTCATGCGGGCCCTCGCCGAGCTCAACGCGTTCCAGGCGGTGCACGACCCGCTCACGGGGTTGGGAAACCGCGGCGGCTCCACAACTACTTGTCGGAGCGGCGGCCCGAGCAGTCGGACGCGGTCTTGTTCCTCGATCTCGACCGCTTCAAGGTCGTGAACGACTCCCTCGGACACGCGTGCGGCGACCTGCTCCTCGCGGAGATCGCCCATCGCATCGCGCTCTGTCTCCGTCCGAACGACCTCGTGTGCCGGATCGGCGGCGACGAGTTCGTCATCGTGCTCCGCGGCGTGATGCACGTCGAGGTCGCCGAACAGGTGGCCGACCGGGTGCTGGCTGCAGTCTCCGAGCCGGTCGCGATCAAGGGCACCATGGTGCGCCTCTCGACGAGCATCGGCATCGCGATCGGGCAGCCGTCCCACGACGAGGCGGGTGACCTGATCCGCCACGCCGACCTGGCGATGTACGACGCGAAGGCGCACGGACGCGCGCGCTACGCCGTCTTCGAGCCCGGTCTGCACGAGCGGGCGACGCAGCGCTACGCGGTCGAGTCTCGCCTGCGCCGGGCGGTCGACCTCAAAGAGTTCGTGCTCGACTACCAGCCCATCGTTGACCTCCGCACCGGCACGGTGGACAAGTACGAGGTGCTGTTGCGCTGGAACCACCCGGAACACGGCCCCATCCCCCCGAACGACTTCGTGCCGATGGCCGAAGAGACACGATTGATCATTCCCATCGGTCGATGGGTGATCGAGCAGGCATTGCGCGAGCTGGGCGAAGCCTTCGATGGGGACCGAGCGCGGCTCCCCGGCGTCGCGATCAACGTCTCGACGTACCAGCTGCTCGAAGAGGACTTCTTCGACCACCTGCGCGACACGTTGCAGATCTCTCGGATCGCGCCCCTCGCGGCTGTGCCTCGAGATCACGGAGACGGCGGCGTCCTACGACACCGAGCGCGGTCTTGTTGAAGCTCCACGCGCTCAGGGCGCATGGCGTGTCGATCGCGCTCGACGACTTCGGGACGGGGTCGTCGTCCCTTTCGCTGCTCCGGCACTTTCCGATCCAAGAGGTGAAGATCGACCGCAGCTTCATCGCCCGCATGGTGGAAACACCGGAGGACGCCAACCTGGTTCACCTCGTCACCCAGCTGGCGCACGGACTCGACATGCTCGTGACCGCGGAGGGCGTCGAGCACCGCGGTCAGGCGGAGATGCTCACCGAGCTGGGGTGCGACTACGGCCAGGGCTACCTCTTCGCGCGTCCCGGTCCGCTGCGCGATGCGACGCCGAGACATCCGTCTCCGATGTCTCGAGACACGACAGCGTGGGCGAGGGGGGACTTGAACCCCCACGTCCTTTCGGACACAGGCACCTGAAGCCTGCGCGTCTGCCAATTCCGCCACTCGCCCGAGTGCGGCGTCGATCGTAGCCGCGTGCGTGGTGCTGCATCCGGAGGCCGCGGAGGCCGCCGGTACAATCCCCGCCGTGGGACTGCAGGGTTTCGAGCGACGGCTCGAGCGTCTCGTGGAGGGAACTTCAACAAGGCGTTCCGCAGCGGCCTGCAGCCCGTCGAGCTCGGCCGCAAGCATCACGCGCGTGCTCGACGACAGGCGCGCGCTCGGCGTCGACGGCGTGCCGGTCGCGCCGAACAACATCGGCGTGTACCTCTCGCCCGACGACTTCGACCGGTTCCACTCCTTCGCCGACGTCGCTGGCCCGAGAGCTCGCCGAGGCCGCGCGCGAGCACGCCGCGACGAGCGGTACCACTTCGTCGGGCCGGTCACCGTCACCCTCGTCGCCGACGACGAGCCCTGCGGACGGGCGAGCTGCGACGTCGTCGGCCGAGATCGCCGAAGGCGACGGCGGCGGGTCGGGTCGCTCGTCCTCCCCGACGGCCGGCGCGTCGCGCTCGGCGAGCAGGCCGTCGTCCTCGGGCGCCTCGCCGACTGCGACGATCTCCGTCGGCGGACCCACGGGCGTCGCGCCGCCACGCGGAGATCCGGCCGAGCGGCGAGGGGTTCGTGATCAGCCGACCTCGGCTCGATGAACGGCACCATGGTCAACGGGACCCCCGTCCGCGAGCAGCTCGCTCGCGGACGGCGACGTGATCTCCGTCGGGTCGACCGCGCTGCGCTTCGAGGCTTCGTAGGTGTCCGATGTCCGAGGCTTCTCACCGTCCTCAAGTTCTGCTTCCTCGCACTGTCTACCTCTTCCTCTTCCGCGTCGTGCGGGTGGTGTGCTGGAGCTGCGCGCGCCGGCGCGCGCCGACGGCCGCCGGCAGCGCCGGCACCGACCGCGCCGGCGTGCGCCGGGGCCGCTCGCGCAGGCTGCGGCTGCGTCTGCTCGAGCCGCCGACGCGCCAGGGCGAGCTCTTCGCGCTCGGCGACGAGATCACCGTCGGGCGCGGCGGTGGATGCGGGATCGTGCTCGGCCGACGACAGTTCGTGTCGACAGGTGCACGCGCGGCTCTTCCGCCGCGGCGGCGACGTCTTCGTCGAGGACCTCGGTTCGCGCAACGGCACCTACGTGAACGGCGAGCCGGTCGACGGCAGCGACGCGGCTGCGCCGGGCGACCAGGTGCAGTTCGGCCAGACCGTGGCCGAGCTCGTCCGGTGAGCCACCCGTGGGGGGTGTGCTGATGAGGCTCGTGTCCGGTGCCGTCACCGACGTCGGGCGGGTCCGCGACGACAACGAGGACGGCTACCTCGTCGACGAGCAGCATCGGGCTCGTCGCCGTGGCCGACGGCATGGGCGGCCACCAGGCGGGTGAGGTCGCGAGCGCGACGGCGCTCGAGAGCCTGCGCGCCGGCGATCGGCGGTGGCCAGCCGCTGCGCGACGCGATCCGAGGCGCGAACGAGGCCGTCTACGAGAAGGCTTCGACCGACGCTGGGCTGCAGGGGATGGGCACGACCCTCACCGCAGCGCACGCTCGCGCTCGGCGGCACGCTGCTCCTCGGTCATGTCGGCGACTCGCGTGCCTATCTGCTGCGCGACGGGCAGCTGCGCCGGCTCACCGACGACCACAGCCTCGTCGAGGAGCTCGTGAGCGACGGGCGCCTCACCGCCGAGCAGGCCGCGGTGCACCCACAGCGCTCGATCATCACGCGGCGCTCGGGCGTCGAGAGGGACGTCGAAGTCGACGTGCACCCATCCAGCTGCACACGAGTGATCGCATCCTGCTCTGCTCGGACGGACTCTCGACGATGGTGCGCGACGACGCGATCGCCGCGATGCTCCAGCGCGAGCCGGACGCGGCCAACGCCGCGCGAGCGCTCGTCGACGCGGCGAACGCTGCCGGCGGCGAGGACAACGTGACCGTCGTCGTCATCGACGTCGCCGACGAGGGGCTCGCGCCGAGCACCTCGGCAACAACGGCCGAGGCGGGTGTGCTCCCGCCCGTCGACGCGGTGACGCCCGCGCCCGTGGTCGACGTCGCGCGTGTCGAGGAGCTCGCCGAGCCCGCCGCACCCGTGCGATGTGCTCCACTCCGTCGGCCGCAGGTCCGCCGAGCCGTGCTGTGGGTGCTGCCCATCCTCGTGGTCGTCGGGGTCGCGGTCGCCGCGATCGCGTGGTATGCCCGCGGGTCCTACTTCGTCGGCTTCGACCAGGGCAAGGTCACGATCTTCAAGGGCGTCCCCGGCGGGCTCCTCGGATTCGACCCCACGATCGAACAGCGCACCGGCTTGCGCGCCGGCGCACTGCCGGGGGTGGACCGGGAGACGATCGCCGACCGAAAGAAGTTCTCCTCGCGCTCCGACGCCACCGCCTACGTCCGCCACCTCCGCCAGACGACGACCACCACAACCACCACGACGACAACGACCACGACGACCCCACCGGCATGAGCTCCGCGCTGGCGCGACGGCGACGCGGCTCGGAGCTGGGGCTCGGCATCCTGGCCGTCATCCTCACGGTGGGCGGGTACCTGCTCCTTGCGCTGGCCAATCGACCCGACATCCCGCCCGACCTGTGGTTCTTCCTCGTCGCGGTGCTCGGGCTCTACCTCGGCGCGCACCTCGCGGTCCGACGGTTCGCGCCGCGCGCCGATCCGACGCTGCTGCCGATCGTTGCGATCCTCAACGGGATCGGCTTCATCACGATCTCGCGCCTCGACCGCAACCTCGCGCGCGGGCAGGCGGTCTGGACGGCCGTGGGTGTGGGTGCGTTCGTCGTCGTGCTCGCCCTCGTGCGGCGGACGCGGACGTTGGAGCGGTACCGGTACACCTTCTTGTTGCTCGGGGTCGGGGCACTCCTGCTTCCCCTGCTCCCCGGGGTGGGCGCCGAGATCAACGGCGCCCGCCTGTGGGTCCGCTTCGGGCCCGTGAACTTCCAGCCGGGCGAGGCCGCGAAGGTGCTGCTCGTGGTCTTCTTCGCGGCGTACCTCGTCGACAAGGCCGCGCTGCTCTCGGCCGGCAGCCGGCGCCTCGGGCGGATCATGCTCCCCGACCCGAAGCACCTGGGGCCACTCCTCCTCGCGTGGGGCGTCTCGATCCTCGTCATGGTGCGCCAGAACGACCTGGGCTCCTCGCTGCTCTTCTTCGCGGTGTTCGCGGCGATGCTCTACATCTCGACGAGCCGTGGCGCGTACGTCGTCGTCGCGCTGGTGATGTTCGTCGCCGGCGCGACGGTCGCGTACCAGCTCTTCGGTCACGTGCAGGACCGGGTGTCGGCATGGCTCGATCCCTGGTCGGACGCGCAGGGCAAGGGCTTCCAGCTCGTGCAGTCGTTGTTCGCCTTCGGCTCTGGCGGCTTCGCCGGGACCGGGCTGGGGCTCGGCAACCCCAACAAGATCCCGAACGCGGCAACCGACTTCGTGTTCTCGGCGATCGGCGAAGAGCTCGGGTTGCTCGGCACGATCGCGGTGTGCGCGCTCTTCCTCCTCCTCGTCGGCACCGGGTATCGGATCGCCGTCCAGACCGAGCGGCCGTTCGCCAAGCTGTTCGCCGCGGGGCTCACGACCATCCTCGGCATCCAGATGTTCGTGATCATCGGAGGCGTCACACGGGTGATCCCGCTCACCGGTGTCACGCTTCCCTTCGTCTCCTACGGAGGTTCCTCGCTCGTCGCGAACTTCGTGATCGTCGCGCTGTTGCTTCGCGTCTCCGACGAGAGCGCCGCGCTGGCTGAGCAACGCCACGACGAGGTGCATGCCGGCGCCCCGGCCCCACCGGTACCACCGCCGCGACTGTTGGGACGGCGTCGATGAACCCGGCGATTCGTCGCGTCGGCATCACGGTCTCGGTGCTCGTGCTGCTGCTCGTCGGCCAGCTCACGTACCTCCAGGTCGTGCACTCCGACGAGCTCGCCAACGACCCGCGCAACGTCCGCACGTTGCTGCGCGACTTCAACCGCCCTCGCGGCGACATCGTCACCTCCGACGGCGAGGTCGTCGCGCGCTCGGTACCGACGACTGGTGAGCTCAAGTACCAACGCCAATACCCGCTCGGACCGCTGTTCGCGCAGGTCAGCGGCTACCAGTCGTTCGTGGTCGGCAACACGGGAGTCGAAGCCGAGTACGACAACGTCCTCGCCGGGCGTGACACCGCGCTCAACTTCTCCAACCTGCACGACCTCATCTCCAACAAGACGATCACGCCGCGAGTCGTGCTGTCGTTGTCGAAGGTCGCGCAGCAGGCGGCCGCAGACGGGTTGCAGGGACAACGTGGCAGCGTCGTCGCGCTCGACGTCAAGACCGGCGCGGTGCTCGCGATGTACTCGAACCCGTCGTACGACCCGAATCCGATCGCGGGTCATGACACCCAGGCCGTCCAAACCGCATACAACACGCTGACCACCGACCCGAACAACCCCGCGCTGGCGCGCGCGTACCGCGAGCGGTACCCGCCGGGCTCGACGTTCAAGGTGCTCACCGCGAGCGCGGCGGTCCAGCTCGGGATCGCGACTCCCGATCGCGTGTTCCCCGTCCTCTCCGACCTGCCGCTGCCGCAGAGCACGAACACGCTGCAGAACTTCGGTGGCGATTCGTGCGGTGGCTCGCTGCTCGAGAGCTTCGTGCACTCCTGCAACGTGACCTTCGGTCAGCTCGGTCTCGAGCTCGGCGAGCAGTTCCCGCCGTTCCTCGAGTCGTGCGGCATCAACGGCGCGCCACCGATCGACCTTCGTCCCGGCGCCGCGACGAGCACGGGCCCGACCGCCGGCTCGTTCAAGGACAACCAGCCTCTGTTCGCGTACGCAGGGATCGGCCAAGCGCAGGTGGCCGTCACGCCACTCGAGATGGCGATGGTCGCGGCTTCCGTTGCGAACGGCGGAGTGATGATGGAGCCGCACGTCGTCGACAGCATCGAGGGCGACGACGGCCGGGTGCTGCGTACCGTCGAGCCGGCGCGCTGGAAGACCTGCATGACGCCACAGACCGCGCAGACGCTCACGTCGATGATGGTCCAGGTCGTCGAGCGCGGCACGGGCACCGCGGCACGCATCCCGGGCGTGAGCGTCGCGGGCAAGACGGGAACCGCGCAGACCGAGCACGGCGCGCCGCACGCCTGGTTCGTGGCCTTCGCTCCGGCATCGTCGCCGCGGTACGCCGTGGCGGTCATCGTCGAGAACGGTGGATCACTCGGGAACGAAGCAACCGGAGGCGCCGTCGCCGCACCCATCGCCGCTTCCGTGTTGCGCGCGCTGCTCGGCGTGTGACCGCCCGAGGGCTGGCGGACCTGCCAGGTACATTGCTCTGCCAATGTCCTCCCCGGGCCAGGTCTTCTCGAATCGCTACGAGATCGAGCGTCAGATCGGCCGTGGCGGGATGGCCGACGTATGGCTCGCCCGTGACCAGCTCCTCGGGCGCCGCGTTGCGGTCAAGGTCCTCCACGCGGAGTTCGCACGGGATCCGTCCTTCGTCGAGCGCTTTCGCCGAGAGGCACAATCGGCCGCGAACCTGAACCACCCCAACATCGTCGCGGTCTACGACTGGGGTGAAGAGGACGCCACCTATTACATCGTGATGGAGTACGTCGAGGGGCAGTCGCTCCGCGAAGTGCTGCACACCTACGGACGGCTCGTCCCGACCGAAGCCGCGCGCATCGCAGCCGACATCGCCGATGCGCTCTCCGTCGCGCACCGCCACGGCGTCGTGCATCGCGACGTGAAGCCGGCGAACGTGCTGATCACGCCGAGCGGACAGGTGAAGGTCACCGACTTCGGCATCGCGCGCGCCGAGTCGAGCGGTGAGCTCACGCGCACGGGCTCGGTGATGGGGACCGCAACCTACTTCTCACCCGAACAAGCGCAAGGACACGTGCTCGACGGTCGCTCCGACGTGTATGCGCTCGGTGTCGTGTTGTACGAGATGGCAACTGGCGCGCCTCCGTTCACCGCGGACAACCCGGTGTCCGTCGCGTACAAGCACGTACGCGAGAAGCCCGTCCTCCCCTCTGAGGTCATCCCGGGCTTGCCCGGCGCGTTGGACCGCATCGTGATGACCGCGCTCGCGAAGGACGTCGAGGTCCGGTACCAGTCGGCGCAGGATCTCCGGGCCGACCTGCTCCGGTTCGAGCGCGGCCGGCCGCTCGTGGGCGGGCCGGTGCCGCTCGCGTTGCGCGCCCCAGCCGGATCATCGGCGGCGAGCGACGGCGAGCACGAGATGACGGTCGTCGCACCGCGGGTCGCGGACCATGCACCGGGCGTTGTGGCGAGACCGCGACGCTTCGGGCCGATCATCGCCACCGTCACGGCGCTGTTGCTCCTCGTCGCGCTGATCGTCGCGCTGATCGCGACGGCGAACATCGGCGGTGGAGGCGGCGTGACACGCGTCGATGTGCCGACCGTGACCGGCCAGCCGTTCCCGCAAGCGCAGACCGCGCTCACCGACGTCGGCTTCAAGGTTCGCCGGGTCGACGAGGAATCGATCGATCCTGCGGATCAAGTCACCAGCCAGAATCCCGAGGGCGGCTCCCGTGCGCCGAGGGGCAGCGTGATCCGGCTCCACGTGAGCAGCGCCGATATCACCGTGCCCAACGTCGTGGGCCAGACACGTGAAGCTGCGCAAGCTGCCCTCGCCAAGGTCGGGCTCACACCCAACTTCGTGGAGCAGGAGGTGTCGGACCAGGCTCCCGGCACCGTCCTCGCGCTCGATCCGAAAGCAGGCACCAAGGTGGCGAAGACTGCCCCCACCGTCAACGTGACAGTCGCGAAGGAGGCGCCCGTCGCGGTGCCCAACGTGCTCGGCCAGGATCCGGCGACCGCGGGAGCGACGCTCGGTGCCGCCGGGTTCACCGTGCAGACGACGAGCACGCCGAGCGAGACCGTCGACGTCGGCAAGGTGATCGGCACGGATCCCGCCGCCGGATCGCTCCAGCCGAAGGGCACCGTCATCAAGCTCCTCATCTCGACGGGTCCCGAGATGGTCACCGTTCCCAACGTCGTGGGCATGACGCAGGCCAACGCGCAGAACGCGCTGCTCGCCGCCGGCTTCAACGTCACCGTGACGTTCCAGACGGTGCCCGCACCGCAGAAGGGCAACGTGCTCAGTCAGAGCCCCGCAGCGAACACGCAGGCAGCCAAGGCCGCCAACGTGACGATCGTGGTGGGCAACTGACGCTCGCGTCGTGGTACGGCGAGCACGGCCGCCACGATCTGCCGTGGCGCGACGCACGAGACCGCTGGCCCGTCCTCGTGTCCGAGGTGATGCTCCATCAGACGCAGGTGGCGCGTGTCCTCGCGGCGTGGCCCGATTTCATCCGCCGCTTCCCGACACCTGCCGCGATGGCCGAGGCCGGTGTGGGCGAAGTGATCGTGGCGTGGGGTCGGCTGGGGTACCCGCGACGCGCGCGCCGACTGTGGGAAGCCGCAACGGCGATCGCCACGCGTGGCTGGCCGGAGGACCTGCGCACGCTGCCGGGCGTCGGGCGCTACACCGCCGGTGCCGTCGTCGCGCAGGCCGATGACGGCGACGTCCCCGCACTCGACGTCAACATCCGGCGGGTGGTCGAGCGCGTGCGCGGGTCACGCCTGACGGATCGGGCCGCCGAAGCGGCGATGGTCGCGATCGCGCGCCCGTTGCGAGGTCGCGACCGACTGCTCGCGCTGATGGATCTCGGCGCGTTGCTCTGCCGGCCACGCGAGCCACGTTGTGGGGAGTGCCCCTTGCGACGACGCTGCGCGACGCGCGGCGAGATGGTCGACGAGCGCCGGTCTCGGCAATCGTCCTTCGCGGGTTCGTTCCGTCAACGGCGTGGCATCGTGCTGGCGCGCCTGCGCGCGGGACCGGTGCCACTGGACGAGCTCGACGGCGAGGCGCTGCACGCGCTGGTCGAGGACGGTCTGGCCACGCTCGAGGGCGAGCACGCCCGACTCCCCTGAGGGGAGCTCAGGCGGGGACGAGCGCCAAGAAGTTCGTCAACAGCGTGTGCCCGCCCTCGGTGAGGATGGACTCGGGGTGGAACTGCACACCGACGATCGGGTGCTCGCGGTGTCGGAGGCCCATGACGAGCCCGTCGTCGGACTCGGCCGTCACCACGAGCTCGTCGGGGATGCTCGAGCGCTCGACGACGAGGGAGTGGTAGCGGGTCGCCGTGAACGGGTTCGCCAGACCCGCGAACACGCCGGACTCGTCGTGGCGAATCTGCGACGTCTTGCCGTGCATGACCTGCGGTGCGCGCACGACGTCGGCGCCGTACAGCTGACCGATGCACTGATGACCCAGGCAGACGCCGAGCACGGGGACGCCATGCTCGCCGAAGGCCCGAATGGCTTCGTTCGACACGCCCGCCGATTCAGGGCGCCCGGGTCCGGGTGAGATGAGCACGGCGTCGGGTTCCAGCGCGCGCAGGCCGTCGAGGTCGATCGCGTCGTGTCGGTGCACGAGCGGCTCGGCACCCAGCTCCCCGAGGTACTGGACGAGGTTGTAGACGAAAGAGTCGTAGTTGTCGATGACGACGACACGGGTCGACACGGCGCGCACGCTAGTGCCCTCGACCTTCGGGCCGACCCGATTTGGCTATTGTCCCGCCGTGCCTGTCTCGAAGAGCAAGCGTTCGCGCTACACGCCACCCGCGCCCAAGAAGGCGCCGCCGAGCAAGCTCTGGGTGCCGGCGTCGATGTTCACGTGCCTGGTGCTCGGCGTGATCGTGATCGCGGGGAACTATCTGGAGTTCATGCCGGGACGGGAGACGACCAACACCAACCTGGTCATCGGCCTGGGCCTGCTCATCGCCGGTTTCATCCTCGCCACGTACTACCGCTGAGGCCGCGCGAATGCCACTGCTGTAACTTCACACAGGTTTGTCCCCAACCTGTGCATAACTTGCCCGCGGACGCGCGTCAGACCTCGGTGACGAGCGCCATGTCCTCCCGGCAGTGGCGCGGCGCGTCGGGCTCGTCGACCGCCGCGACCGTCATCACGACCTCGGCACCGCACACCACGCAGCGGTAGCGGAGGTTGACCTCGCGGAGATCCTCCGGGCTCGGCTCCGGTTCCGGCGCGACCGTGAACTTTCGAATCATGCCGACGCCGACGAGGTAGAGCGTGACTCCGGCGACGAGCGCGACCACGGCACGGACCAGCCAGCCGACCACGCCGACCCCGAGCAGGACCATCACAACGTCAGCCCAGTCGCTCGACGAGCACCGCGTTGGCCATGCCCCCACCTTCGCACATGGTCTGGAGACCCCACCGCGCGCCGCTTCGCTCGAGCTCGTGCACGAGCGTGGTCATGAGGCGCGCGCCCGACGCGCCGACAGGGTGGCCCAGCGCGATCGCGCCGCCGTTGACGTTGACCCGTTCGGGATCGGCACCCGTGTCGTGCACCCACGCGAGCACGGCGGCCGCGAAAGCCTCGTTGATCTCGATCCGGTCGACGTCGTCGAGTGTCAGGCCACCGCGCCGGAGCACTCCGGTCGTCGCGGGAACCGTCGCGGTGAGTGCGAGGACAGGATCGCCAGCCGCGACGGCTAAGGCATGCACGCGAGCCCGGGCGCGCAGCCCGAGACGCGCCACCACGTCCTCGCTGGCGACGAGCACTGCCGCCGCGCCGTCCGAGATCGGTGCGGAGTTACCGGCCGTGATCACACCGTCGGGTCGGAACGCAGGCTTGAGCCCCCCGAGCCGCTCGACCGACAGCTCGCGGCGAGCACTCTCGTCGACGCCGACCAGCTTCCGACCCGATCGCGGCACGGGCACCAGCTCGGCGGCGAACCCACCCGCCGCATCCGCTGCGGCCACGCGACGGTGGGACGTCGCTGCGTACTCGTCGAGTGCGGTCCGGTCCAGATTCCATCGCTCGGCGACGAGCTCGGCCGAGAGGCCTTGCGGCACGAGGCCGGGATAGCGCGTGTGCACCGCCGGCCCGTACGGATCACATCCGGGCGGGAACGACGAACCCATCGGAACGCGCGTCATGCTCTCGACACCCGCGGCGATGACGAGATCGTACGCACCAGCGAGCACGCCCTGCGCCGCGAAATGCAGCGCCTGTTGCGACGAGCCGCACTGGCGGTCGACGGTCGTGGCCGGCACCGACTCGGGAAGCCCGGCCGCGAGGACCGCGTTGCGGCCGATGTTCATCGCCTGCTCGTCGACCTGGGAGACGCATCCCATGATCACGTCGTCGATGAGCGCCGGGTCCAGCTCGTTGCGCTCGACGAGGGAGCGCAGGACGACGGCAGCGAGGTCGACCGGGTGCAGGTCGGCGAGCCCTCCGCCGCGGCGGCCAATCGGGGTACGCACCGCATCCACGATCACGGCGCCCGTCACGACACGTCCTCTCCTCGTCGCAGAGCCGAGCAGCGTACGCGCCCGTCCCCGTGCGGATCAGGGGCGGCGACGGGCGGGACCCTGAGCGGTGGCTGAACCGGCGTTTGGGAGTTCAGGACAGGGGCCCTGTGGACGATGAATTGTGCCGGGTCGACAGATCCCGCCCTGGGGAAGCGAGACACCGATGGGCCATCACCAATCGAGACATGCGCGGCCCGACGAGCTGGTCGAGGCGCGCAACAGGGTCCACCGGACCGCGTTCATCGACTGCGTGGTCATGGCGTTCCTGATCGGAGCGTTCGCGGTGATCGGCAGCCTCCTTTCACCGGTCGTGGCGCCGGGCGCGTCCGACACGGCGGGCGAGTTCATCGCCGGTGTCCTCGCGCTCGCGCTGTGCGTGCCGCCTCTCGCGGCGATGTACACCGTTGCCGTCCGCCAGACCAACCGGACCCACGATGTCGCGGTCGAGCGCGAACAGAACGTGGAGCGCCAAATTCGGCAACGGCAGTTCGAGACCGAGCTCGTCGATGCGCTCGACATCGCGCAGACGGAACCCGAAGCCCTGAGCGTGGTCGAGCGTGCCCTCGCCGCCGCCGTGCCCGACCGTGCGGTGGAGGTGCTCCTCGCCGACAACAGTCACGCGCACCTCTCGCGCGTCGCGCTCTGGTCGACCGACGGCGAGGCGCCCAACTGCCGGGTCGACTCGCCACAGCAGTGCCCCGCGACACGGCGCTCGACCGTCCAACAGTTCCCCGACAGCGACGCGCTCGAACGCATGCCCAAAGCTCGCGGATCGAGCACACGGCCGGTGCTCCGCGGTGTGCGTGCCCGTCGCGATCATGGGTCGCGCGGTGGGCGTCGTCCACACGGTCGGTCCGGTGGATGCGGTGCTCGACGACGTCGCCGTCGGCAAGCTCCAGGTCATCGCGAACCAGACGGGCACCCGACTCGGCCTGCTGCGCGTGTTCGCCGAGACGCAGCTCCAGGCCTCGACCGACGGCCTCACCGGCCTGCTCAACCGACGCGCACTCGAGAACAAGTACCGCATCCTGGGTGAGGATCGACGCCACGCGACCGTCGTGATGTGCGACCTCGATCGCTTCAAGGAGCTCAACGACACCTACGGGCACGAGACCGGCGACCGCGCGCTGCGACTCTTCGCCGAGGTCCTGCGCAGCTCGCTGCGCACCGATGATCTCCTGAGCCGCTACGGCGGGGAGGAGTTCGCCGTCGTCCTGCCCGACTGCGACCTCGCGACCGCACAACCCCTCGTCGAACGGCTCCGGGTGAACCTCGGCGAGGCGGTCCGCAGCGCCGGTCTGCCCACCTTCACCGCCAGCTTCGGCATGGTCGCCGCCGAGGTCGACGAAGACCTGGAGACGGCGTTGCGCCGCGCCGACGAAGCGCTCTTCGAAGCAAAGCGCACGGGCCGCGATCGGATCGTCTCCCGAGACGCACAGACCGGCAAGCCCGACGGCACACCTCGAGACACCATGATCGACGCCGATATCCCACCGGTGGTGCGCATTCGCAAGTGACAGGCCGCGCCTCCCGAGATACGGTCCCCGCCTCGCCGGGCCGAGGAGGACGACCATGGGCAAGCTCGCGAAGGACTTCCGCGATTTCGTCATGCGCGGGAACGTGCTCGACCTTGCCGTCGCGGTCATCATCGGCGTTGCGTTCAACGCGGTCGTGACGTCGCTCGTGAACGACGTGCTCATGCAGCTCATCGCGGCGATCGTCGGCAAGCCCAACTTCGACGCGCTGACGTTCTCGATCGGCCACGGCATCATCCACTACGGCCGCTTCCTCACCGCGGTCGTCAACTTCTTGATCATCGCATGGACGCTGTTCGTCATCATTCGCGCCTTCGAGAGCCTGCAGCGGCGTCGGGCCAAGACACCGGAAGAGGCCCCTGAGGTCCCGAAGACCGACGAGGCGATCCTGCTCGCCGAGATCCGAGACCTGTTGGCGGCTCGGGCCTGACGTTCCCCGCCCCTGAGCCCAGCGCCACACTGCGACGGGACGTGCCCGTCTCTATTCGGTCAGCTCCATCATCGACCAGAGATGCGACGTCATCCGGATACCGGCCATCTCCAAGTCGCCTTCGACGATCGCCTCGACGATCCCGACGTGGGCGGCGTGTGTGGCGCTCGACAGCTTGGCCGGTGGCGCGGCCAGCGAGGCGGCGTCGAACAACGCCGTCGCCTGTGCGCTCGTGACACGAGCCGTCTGGACGCTGTTGAGGACGTCGACGAACAGCTCCCACGCTGCGTTGCCGGCGAGCCGGGCGATGCAGCGGTGAAGGTCCCAGAATGGCGACGGCGACGCTGGCGGTCCCGCAAGCCAGCGCCGCTCACGCTCGAGCTGGTGACGCAGGGCATCGGCGCCCTCGGCGTCGAGGCTCTTCACCGCTTCTCTCAGCGTCATGGTCTCGAGACCGATGCGCGCTTCGATCAGCGTCGCCTTGCTGACCCCTTGGAAGGTCAGGAGGAACGCGGCGGCGCTGCGTCACGCTCTCCGAACGTGGCGCATCGACGACGAGACCACCGTTGGGGCCGGGGCGCAACCTCGCGATGCCGTCGTGCTCGAGCAGACGGACCGCTTCGCGGAGCACGGCCGCGCTCACGCCGTAGCGGGCTTGCAGCTCGGCGGCGCGTCCCACGGACGCACCCACAGGCCAGCCGCGCTGGATGATGTCGTCGGCGATCGCAGCGGCCACCACGCTCGCCCGCTTCTGGCGGCGCCCGGTCGCGTCCCGCTTCGTCACATCGTCCGGCACGGAGCTGCTCCTGGCGTCGAGCGGCGCCGACGTAAATGACTATACACATTTCGAGGCTCAACCTTGACACTATGGGGCTAATGTTGATAAGGATTTGGGCACCGACCCCGCCGACGCGGAGGATGCAATGACCGCCGTCATCCCGCCGATCATCAGCGCCGACGACCACGTCGTCGAGCCTCCGCACCTGTGGAAGACCTGGCTTCCCGACAAGTACCGGGATGCAGGTCCCCACGTCGAGCTCCTGCCCTTCGGCACCAAGCGCTTCGACCGCACGATCGGCCGCTTCGTCGAGTCTCCGGGGACCGACGGGCCGCCGGTGAGCTACTGGGTCTACGAAGGCGTGTACTCGTCGCTCAAGCGCCTCTTCGCTGCTGCCGGGTTCAGCGGGGTCGTCGACGACACCCCCATCGTGTTCGACGATGTCCGCCCCGGTTGCTACGACCCGAAGGCTCGCCTCGCCGACATGGACCTCAACGGGATCGAAGCCTCGTTGTGCTTCCCCAACTACCCACGCTTCGCGGGCCAGATCTTCCACGAAGCGCAGGACAAGGCGCTCGCGCTCGCCTGCGTGCGCGCGTACAACGACTGGATGGTCGAGGAGTGGTGTGGCGACTCGGACGGGCGGCTCCTCCCGCTGTGTCTGGTCCCGCTGTGGGACCCTGCGCTTGCAGCCGCGGAGGTCCGTCGGAACGCGGCACGTGGTGTGCGCGTGGCCGTCTTCAGCGAGGTCCCCGCGTGGCTCGGCCTCCCGAGCATCCACTCGGGTGAGTGGGATCCGTTCTTCCGGGCGTGCGCCGAGACGGGCACGGTCGTCTGCATGCACATCGGCTCCGGCTCGCGGTCGATGATCACGTCGGAGGACGCGCCGCACGCGGTGCGCTCCGTGATGATCTACGCCAACAGCAGCGCCTCGATGCTCGACTTCCTGACGTCGGGTGTCATGGCACGCTTCCCGAACCTCAAGCTGATGTACGCCGAGGCGCAGATCGGCTGGGTGCCCTACGTGATCGCGCGGGCAGACGACCTGTGGCGCCAACAGCCCTGGAACTTCGAGGGACGCGTGCCGGAGCCGCCGTCCACCTACTACTACGACCGCATCTATTCCTGCTTCTTCCGTGACGCGGTCGGCATCGAGCTGCTCGACCGTCTCGGTCGCGATCAGGTGCTGTACGAGACCGACTATCCGCACCAGGACGGCACGTTCCCGCACAGTCCGAAGATCGCAGCCGAGCTGTTCGGCCATCTCCCGCAAGAGACGGTCGACAAGCTCGCGCGCGGCAACTCGGCGAAGCTGTTCGGCCTGTGATGCACGACGTCCGGGTGATCGACGGCGACGGGCACTTCATCGAGCCCCTCAGCCTCTGGACGGACTACGTGCCCGTTGCCATGCAGGACCGGATCCGCGTGGTGCACGACGTGTGCGGCAACGCGGACCATCTCCTGATCGGCGACGTGACCCGGTCCTTCCTGCTTCCCGAGGGAGCGCAGTTCGGCATGGGCGATTACCTGACGCCAGGCGGGCTCCAGCCGGGCCCTCCCCGGAAGCGGCGCTTCGAGGACGCGACGCCCGGCGGCTGGGACATGGCCGAACGCTTGACGATGCACGACCGCGATGGCATCGCCGGTGCCGTCCTCTTCGCCACCCGGGGTCTGCAGATCGGATCCGTGACGGATCCGGACGTCGCGGTTGCGGCGGCGCGCGCGATCAACGACTGGGCGGCCGACTACGCGGGCGGCGCGCCGGGCGAGGTCTATGTGACTGCGACCCTGCCCGACCACTTCCCGGACCTCGCCGCCGCGGAGCTGCGTCGTTGCGTCGAACATCACGGCTTCGTCGCGGGAGCGATCCGGCCCAACCCGACCGTCGACGGTCGGGAGCTCGACCATCCTTCGTACGACATCCTCTGGCAGACCGCGCAAGAGCTCGAGGTGCCGATCTGCTGCCACAACCTCATGGACTTCTGCCGTGACCAGCTCGGGCAGTCGCGGATGCGCAACTTCGTGACCGAGCACTCGGCGGTGCACCCCTTCGAGATGATGGCCGCCTTCGCCAGCCTCTACCAAGGCGGCGCTTTCGATCGCTTCCCCGGCCTGCGAGTCGGATTCATGGAAGCCGCGTGTGGCTGGGTCCCGTTCTGGTTGGAGCGACTGCACGAGCACTGGGAGAAGTTCGGTTGGCTCGCCGGCCTCGCGCGGGATCCGCGTGAGATCTTCCGTGAGCGCTGCGCCGTCGGCTGCGAAGGCGACGAGGAGATGGTGCCGTACGTGCAAGAGCGCTTCGGCCTCGGATCCGTCATCTGGGCGAGCGACTTCCCGCACTTCGACACCGAGCCGCCGTTCACCGCGGCGATCACCGCCCGCACCGATCTCACCGACGCACAGCTCACAGCAGTCACGCGCGACGCCGCCGTGGCGTTCTACGGCCTGAACCTGGATCGCGTCCTCGACGCGAACCGCCGTCGCCGTGCCGCGCAGCCCGTCCCGACGAGCGCATGAGCGGGAATGGATGAGCGGGCCCGTTCGCTGTCCTCTGCCATCTCGGCGAGGAGCGCGCCGCTCAGGTTCGCGCCCGCGTGCCCGAGGTCGAAGCGGTCGCCATCCCGACTGTTGGTCCCCTCGATCCCGGCGTGGGAGGCCAGGTTCTGCTCACGAGCAACTTCGGCGAGCCGAACCTCGAGGCGGCGTTGGAGCACGGCGTCGAATGGGTCCACGCGTGGGGCACCGGGATGGACAAGTTCCCGCTCGACGTCGTCGGCGACCGGACGCTCACGTGCGCGCGTGGCAGCAGCGGCATCTCCATCTCGGAATGGGTCCTCGCCGTGATGCTCGCGTTCGAGAAGCGAATCCCCGACGTCTGGCTCAGCGAGCCGTCGGAGCGCTGGCACCAGGCGCCCGACATGGGCGGGCTCTACGGTCGGACCCTGGGCATCGTCGGCCTCGGCGGCATCGCGACGAACGTCGCCCAGCGAGCGCTGCCGTTCGGCATGCGCGTGCTCGCGTGTCGTCGCACGTCGGCGCCCTCCCCGATCGCCGGCGTCGACGTCGTGTCCCTCGAGGAGCTCCTCGGCGCATCCGACCACGTCGTGCTCACCGCGCCACTCACCGCCGAAAGTCGGCACCTCGTGAACAAGACGACGCTCGCGCAGACGCGTCGGGGCGTCCACCTCGTCAACATCGCCCGCGGTGGGCTCATCGATCAGGACGCGCTGCTCGAGTTCCTCGACTCCGGCCACGTCGCCATGGCGTCTCTCGATTCGGTCGACCCCGAGCCACTCCCCATGCGAGAAGGACCCGACCCCCTTCCGGCCGGTCATTGGGTCTACACGCACCCGAGGGTGCGACTGTCCCCGCACATCTCGCACAACGGCTCCCCCGGATCCAAGACGCACCTCGACATCTTCGTGGCGAACGTGCGCCGCTATCTCGCCGGCGAGCCCCTCGACGGCATCGTCGACATCGAGGCCGGATACTGATGGACACGGATCGGCGCTTCGCGCCGACGGAGGCGGTGCGGCGAGTGCGAGAGCACCTCGACCATCCCATCCTCGACGCCGACGGTCACCTGCTCGAGCACATGCCAGTGCTCCTCGACCATGTCCGAGAGCTCGGTGGTGAGGACGCCGTGCACCGCGTGGTCGAGTACCAGAAGAACGCCGCGCCGAAGGTGGGCGCGAGCCACGTGCGCACACTGTGGGCCTTCCCCTCTGAGAACACGCTCGATCGCATGACGGCGATGCTGCCCGAGCTCATGTACCGACGGCTCGACGAGATCGGGCTCGACTTCGCGCTCCTCTATCCGAGCATCGGCCTGAGCTTCGGTTTCAATCGGGACGAGGAGCTCCGCCACATCCAATCGCGCGCGCTGAATCGCTATCTTGCCGACGCGTACGGGCCGTACCGGGACCGAATGGAACCGGTCGCAGTGATCCCGATGTTCACGCCCCACGAAGCGATCGAGGAGCTCGACTTCGTGGTGGGCACGCTGGGGCTGAAGTGCGTCGTCATGGCCGGGGTGATCCCCCGCACGGTGCGCGTCGACGGATCGGACGCGCCGTGGCTCGACACGCTCGGCCACGAGAGTCTCTACGACTACGACGCCCTCTGGGCGAGATGCGTCGAGCTGGGTGTGGCGCCGACCTTCCACAGCCAGGGATACGGATGGGGCACGCGGACCTCGACCCGTAACTACATCTACAACCATCTCGGCAACTTTGCGGCCGCGCAGGAATCGGTGTGCCGGTCGCTGATCATGGGCGGCGTCCCCCGGCGGTTCCCGACCCTCCGCTTCGCCTTCCTCGAAGGCGGCGTGACGTGGGCTGCGCAGCTCTTCGCCGACCTGATCTCCCACTACGAGAAGCGCAACGGCCAGGCCGTACACCAGTACGACCCGGCCCGCCTCGACCTCGAGCTCGCCGACCAGATCTGCAGCGAGTTCGCGCGGGGTGCGATCGCGTCGCGGCGCACAGAGGTGCTCGACGCGCTCGCGCTCGCGAAGTCGACGCCGCGACGAGACCCGTACGACGTCGACGAGTTCGCCGAAGCACGGATCACAGATGTCGACGACATCGTCGACATCTTCACGCGACAGTTCTCCTTCGGCTGCGAGGCCGACGACCCGTTCAACGCGATCGCCTTCGACGCGACGTACGCGGCCCATGGATCGCTGCCGGCGATGCTGTCGTCCGACATCGGTCACTGGGACGTGCCCGACGTGCGCGAGGTCCTCCCGGAGGCTTGGGGACTCGTCGAGAAGGGCCGCCTCGAACCCGGGCAGTTCCGCGACTTCGCGTGCGGCAACCTCGCGCGATGCTGACCAGCATGAATCCCGATTTCTTCCACGGCACGGTCGTCGAGCGCCAGCTCCAGTCGGTGCTCGCGCCGCAGCGCCCTGAACGAGAGGTACCCGCATGACCTACGACTTGGTGATCCGTGGCGGCACCGTGATCGACGGCTCCGGCGCGCCCCGCCATGACGCCGACGTCGGAATCGTCGGCGATCGCATCGCTGCAATCGGCAGGATCAACGAGCGTGGTGCGCAGGAGGTCGACGCCGAGGGCCACTTCGTCGCGCCCGGCTTCATCGACGGGCACACGCACTTGGACGCCCAGGTCTTCTGGGATCCGCTCGGTACCTGCTCGTCGTGGCACGGCGTCACGTCGGTCGTCATGGGCAACTGCGGCTTCACGATCGCGCCCTGCCGCGAGGACGAGAAGGACCTCGTGTTCCGGAGTCTCGAACGGGCGGAGGACATCCCACGAGAGTCCCTGCTCGCGGGCGTCGGCTCCTGGGACTGGGAGACGTTCCCGCAGTATCTCGATGCGGTCGCGCGCATCCCCAAGGGCGTCAACTACTCGGGCTACATCGGCCACTCCGCGCTCCGCACCTACGTCATGGGTGAGCGCGCGTACGAGGAGGAGGCGGGGGAGGCCGACCTCGAAGCGATGCGCCGAGAGGTCGAGGACGCCCTGCGCGCCGGAGCGATCGGGTTCAGCACCTCGCGCCTCGAGATGCACCAGACGGCCGACGACCGCCCGGTTGCGAGCCTCGTGGCCGGTTGGGACGAGGTCGCAGCGCTCGTCGGCGTGATGAACGAGCTGGACGCCGGCATCTTCGAGTTGGCAGAGCGCTTCGACCCCGACGGGTCACCCGAGGCGCAGGACTGGTTCCAGCGCCTCCGTGACCTGGCGCTGTCGAGCCGGAGACCATTCACCTCGGCCTGTGTGTCCTCACGTCGAGCTCCGCTGCGCTACCGCTCGACGCTCGCCCTCATCGAGGAGGTCACGGCCGTGGGCGGTCACATGTACGGACAGGTCAACCCCCGCGAAGTCGCAACCCTCATGTCGTTCCGAACGACGATGCCGTTCGACAAGCTGCCCGCGTGGCGTGCGATCCGGTCACTGTCGTTGGACGCGCAGCGCGCTGCGCTGACGGACCCGGACCGTCGCCACGCCCTCGTATCCGAAGCGCTCGATCCCGCACAGTACGCCGCCATGCGCGCGCTCGCGCTCGAGGTTCGCGCACCCGACTTCGAGACGCTCCAGGTGATCGATCATCCGATGGGACCGCACCGCACGGTCGCCGACGTCGCTCGCGAGCGCGGAACCGACCCCGTCACGCTCATGATCGACCTGGGCGTCGAGTCGAACTTCGATCAGATGTTCGCCCAGCCGAACGGCAACCTTGATCGCGACGTCGTGCTCGAGATGCTGCGCCACCCAGGTACCGTCGTCGCAGTGTCGGACGCGGGCGCACATCTCTCGCAGATCGTCGATGCGTCCAATCCCACCTACCTTCTCGCCGACTGGGTGCGCGGTGCCGAGGAATTCACCTGGGAAGAAGGCGTACGGATGCTCACCGGCGATCCGGCACGCGTCTGGTCGCTGCACGACCGGGGCCTCCTGCGCGAGGGCCTGGCCGCGGACGTCGTTGTTTTCGACCCGGCGACGATCGCACCGGTGATGCCGACGGTCGCGCACGACCTGCCCGCGGGCGCGCGTCGCCTGCAACAACGGGCCGAGGGCATCGCGGCGACCGTCGTCAACGGCGAAGTGCTCTATCGAGACGGAGTGCACACCGGCGCGCTTCCCGGCCGCCTCCTGCGCGGCTCGGTCGGCGCCGCGCAACACTGACAACTGTCACTCTCGTGTCATGGGAATGCCGCCGACATCGGACGGATACGGATGAGCGAAGCAACTCGGCCGACCCTTCGAGTTGGTGTCCGCATCCCGCCGTGTCGCCCGCTGCCGCAACTGGTCGATGAGGCCCGCATGGCGGAGGCGGCCGGGTTCGACACCGTCTCCATGCCGGACTCGCCGATGCTGTGGCGCGACACCGTCGCGGCGCTGTCGCTCGTGGCATTGCAGACCGAGCGCGTCACCGTTGCCACGGGCATCATGAACGTCGTCACCCGCCAGCCGACCTCGATCGCTTCCGCCGCCCGAACGATCGCCGAGCTCGCGCCGGGGCGCTTTCGTCTCGGCGTCGGCGCCGGCGACAGCGCGGTGACGCTGACCGGCCAAGCGCGCGCGAAGACAACTGCGCTTCGCCGCGGGGTCGGAATCGTCCGCGATCTCGTCGACGGGCGCCCGGTGGATCTCGGCGCCACGCGGGGCACCTTGCACGACCCTCCGGGCCCATTTCCGATCTACCTCGCGGCTGAGGGACCGAGGAATCTCGCGCTCGTGGCCGAGCTCGCGGACGGCGTCATCACCACGAACACCAACCTGCCGTTGCGGCGGGAGCGCATCCAGCAGGCCGTCGCCACCGTGGGACGAACCGCCCCTCTCCCTCACATCACGCAGGCCTACGTGAGGATCACCGACGACGTCGAACGGGATGCACAGCGGCTCAAGCCGGCGATCGTTCGGAGCATCCAACTCGGCTCCGGCCCCCTCCTCGAAGCAGCGGGCTTCACGGTGAGCGTGCCCGACCACGACATCCTCCTCCCCGACGGAACGGATCTGGGCCACCCGCGAGATCTCGACCTCGCAGTGAAGGTCGCGTCGGAGTGGATCTCGGACGAGGTCGCGACGTGGTTTGCGCGGCAACATCTACCTCTGGGGCACGAGCGCCGAGGTGGCCGTCGGACTCTTGGAGATGGGCCGCGCCGGCGTGGAAGAAGTCGTGTGCACTCACGGCGACTCGTTCACGCTCCCGACCGAGCTGATCCAGCGCCTGGGCGAAGAGGTCATCCCCGTCCTGCGCTGAGCTCAGGGATCGAGGACGAAGCGCACCAGCGTGACGTCGGGAGTCACGTCGTCGAAGACGACATGCACACGTCGGCCGATCTCCAGCTCGCCGTTCGGCGCCTGGATGCTCGTGACGGCGACGGGACCGGCGTCGAGCTGGACGAGGGCGACGTTGTAGGGCACTGCGTCGGCGAACGATGGGTGGAACGCCCGGTGATAGACGACGAAGCTCCAGATCACCCCGCCCGTCTCGATCTCGCTCCACGTCCCGCCGGGCGTCAGGCACTCCGGACACGTGTCGCGCGGCGTCCAGCGCAGCGCGCCGCACTGCTCACACCGCTGCATGACGAGGCGGTGCTCGCCGCGCCGCGGCCCAGTAGGGCGCGGCCTGCGGATCGTCGACCGTAGGGAGCACGGGCTCCGCGCTCACCGTTGTGCCCCGAGGATCGACGACGCCGCTTTCTGGAACGTCATGGTCGAGCAGTGCTGGACGATCCGCGCGCCGGGGACCTGCCGCGGGCCGCACTCGCCGCGGAGCTGGCGCACTGCCTCGACCATGTGGAGCCAGCCCCACATGTAGGACTCGGAGAGCTGACCCCCGTTCGTGTTCACCGGAATCGACCCACCGAGACGCGTGTTCCCCTCGGCGATGAACGGCCCGCCCTCGCCGACGCCGCAGAAGCCGTACCACTCGAGCATCTGGAGCACCCACACGCTCGTGGGGTCCTGGATGTAGAGCGCGTCGACATCAGCGGGCGTCACGCCCGCCGCCGGGTACACGCGCGAGGCAACCTCCGCGATCCACGGCCGCAGCAGGTTGTCCTCGTTCTCGAGCTCGCGGAGGGCGGTCTGCTGCGCCATGCCCAGCAGGTACGCGGGAGGCTTCGGGAAGTCGCGCGCACGATCCGACGACGTGACGATCATGCCGACGCCGCCGTCGGAGATCATCGTCACGTCCTGGCGCCGGAGCGGCGCGACGAGATACGGGGAGGCGAGGTAGTCGTCGATGGTCATCGGGTCGTGGAACACCGCCAGCGGATTGAGCTGGGCGTGCGCACGCTGCGCGACCGCGATGTGCCCGAGCTGCTCCTCTGTCGTCCCGTACAGGTACTGGTGACGACGAAAGGCCATGGCCGCCGGCCCCGCGACGTGGAGATAGCCGTACGGCGCGGTGAAGGACGAGCGCGGCGCACCGAAGTCGAAACGACGATTGGTGCGCGGGTTGGTCCCGTAGACCAACGCGACGGTGTTGCACAGCCCGCTCGTGATCGCCATCGCGGCGAGGTGGAGCGAGAAGTTGCACGTCCCGTACTCGAGCGTCGCGCTGTAGCGCGGGTTGAGCCCGGCGATCCGGCCGATCTCCGTATCGATCCCTTGACCGACCACCGATCGGCACGTGATCAAGCCGTCGATCGCGTGCTTGTCGATCCCCGCGTCGTCGAGCGCGAGACGAAGCGCGTCGACAGCGATCTCGTCGGCGTCGCGGCCCGGCAGCTCCCCCTGCGGGGTCGCGCCGACACCGACGACGGCCACCGCGCCGCGCGTGAAGCTCACCTCAGATGACGCCGTCGTCCGCCAGCTCGGCGATCTCGGACTTCGACATCCCGAGCAGGTCGCCGAGCACGTATTCGTTGTCCTCGCCGTAGCAGGGCGCACCACGGTCGACGATCCCGCCGACGTACGGGGGACGCGCGCTCATCGAGAGCGGGACGCCGACGACCGGCCAGCGACCGATCTTGGTGCCTTGCACCTCGGTCAGCCACTCCAACGCTTGGAGCTGCGGATCGTGCTCGTAGCGGTCTTCCGCGGTCTGGCACACGCCTGCAGCGACGCCCGCGCCCTGCAACGCATGCATCACGTCGTAGCGGTCTCGTGTCGCCGTCCAGGTCGTGACCTCCGCGTCGAGCGCGTCCTGGTGTCGCAATCGGGCGTCCAAGGTCGCGAAGCGCGGATCGGTCAGCCACTCGGGATGCGCAGCGACACGAGCGAGGGCGGCAAAGTCCACGTCGTCGAAGCACGCGATCGCCACCCAATGGTCGTCACCCGCGCACCGGTACGCGCCGTGGGGCGCCGCGGGCTTGTACGGCGAGCGGTTTCCGGTGCGCGTGGCGGCGCGCTCGTTGGCCGACCAGTCGAGGATCGCGGCACCGGCGGCGAAGATCCCCGTCTCCGTCTGCGATGCGTCGATCCACTGCCCGCGGCCCGTGCGCTCGCGGTACTCGAGCGCGCCAAGGATCGCCAACGCGAAGCTGTACGCGCCCAACCAGTCGAGGTAGGAGTAGCCCCACCCCGCGGGCATCGCCGGCTCGGGCAGGCCCGACGTCTCCGAGCTCCCGGCCAACGCGGCGGCCACCGGACCCACGGCACGGAAGCGCCCGTACGTTCCCTGCGCGCCCATCCCCGACTGCTGCGCGTAGATGATGTCGGGGCGCAGCTCGCGGAGCGCGTCATACCCGAGCCCCCACCGGTCCATCACGCCGGGCGAGAAGCCCTCGGCGACCACGTCGCTGATCCGCACGAGCTCACGCGCGATCTCGAGCCCCATCGGATGGCGCACGTTGAGCGAGATGCCCCGCTTGCCGGGGTTCTTGTTGTTGAACTGACCCCCCATGTCGGAGTCGCTCACAGGAAGGAGCGGACCGGTCGCCGTCTCGCGCGCGGCACGGCCACCGACGGGGGCCATGGCGCCGAGACGCGTGTCGGGATGCTCGTGCCATTCGACCTTCAGGCACTCGGCGCCGAACGCCGCGAGAAAGCGCGTCGCCCCCGCCGAGGCGAGGAACCACGTGAAGTCGAGGATCCGTACGCCACCCAGCGCGAAAGGCGTCCCGCGTGCCGACATCACCTCGGGCAACGACGTCGCGGGCGTCGTGGATGCGGGTCGCGAGGGAGCGACCACGATGCAGGGACGGTCTCGGTGTCCTCGCCCGCCAACGGAGCACGCCGGCCGGGCACCCACGCCGTCTCGCTCGACACCCACTTGCCCGTGGCGTACACGAACGAGCGCCCGTGCTCGGGATGCTCGACCCGGTCGAACGTCGCGCGCTTCCACCAGTGCTCGTCGAGCGCGTTCTCGTGCGGCTTGCGCAGCGGCGCGCACAGCACGCCCGCCGCCTGGGCCTCCTGCCATGGCACCTCGTCGTAGGTGAACTTCCGCACCAGCCGGCCCCACGCCTCGGTCAGGTGCACCTCCGCCAGCGAGGTCTGCCCCGAACCGGGGATGGGCCGCGCTCCTTGCATCGTGGCGTCGCCCGTGAGCGAGTCGTCGGCCATCCCGTGGCGCTCCAGGAGACTCGCCATCGCCGCGCCCCCGCGACCGCCGAGGCCCATCATGATCACCCAACGACCGTCCTTGGTGTGCGTGATCGTCGGAGCAAGCGACACGCGCTCCGACGCATGACGGCACGTCTGGCGCAACAGGGGAACCCGGCGCATGACCCAGCTCATGAGATCGAGCTCGGTGTTCTTCGAGACCGCGTCGTGCACCGCACACGACACCTGCTGGCCGCGGCCACTGCGCCGACGGTACAGCAACGCGGCCACGATGCCCATGGCGAGCTGCTCGCCTGCGATCGCGTAGGCGTGCCACGACTGGGGCGCGATCGGCGGCAGGTCGTAGGTGCCGTCGGGACGCGGGTCGTACCCGCAGTTCGCCATCACGCCACCGAGCGCGAGGTGCACGAGGTCGGAGCCCCGGTAGTCGGCCCACGGACCGACGTCGCCGAACGGCGACATGCGCGCGACGACGAGCCTCGGGAACGCCGCGGACAACGCGTCGGCATCCAGCCCGATCACGTCCAACGTCCCGCGGGGAGTGGACTCCACGAACACGTCAGCCGACGCGAGCAACTCGCGCAGACCGTCGCCGTGCTCGAGGTCGAGGACCACCGATCGCTTGCCGCGGTTGTACGCCCAGAAGTGGAGCGAGCGCTCCGAGTCCTCGACGTCGTCGAGGTACGGCCCGATGCGACGTGTCGCCGCGCCGGCCGGCGGCTCGACCTTCACGACGTCCGCACCGAGTCCGGCAAGGAGGAGGCCCACGTACTCGGCCTGCTCGTCGGCGAGCTCGACGACTCGCAGCCCCTCGAGGAGCGCGTCGGTCACTCGACGTCGCCGTCGTGAGCGGCGGCCTCCGCTTCCGCGACCCGGAGGAGTGCTTCGAAGCCCTGGGTCGCGGCGGCAAGCTCCGCAGGGTTCAACTGCTCGAGCCAGCGCCGCATGGGCTGCAGGGTCCCGAGTGAGGCATCCGAGACCTCGAGCCCCGCGGGGGTCAGCTCGAGCAATGTCCGCCGGCGATCGTTCTGATCGGGGACGCGGGTCACGTAGCCGGACTCGACCAGCCGGTCGATCGCCTGACTCGCGGTCGGCAAGCTGGTTCCCAGACGGCGGGCCAGCTCGCTGACGCTGAGACGCGGGAGCGTGGCGAGGATGCTGATGAGCCGGAGCTGCGCGACGGACACGTCGAACGCGACCCAGACCGCGGCCTGGTTGCGGTGGCGGAGTCGAGCGAGCGAGCGGTAGCGGTCGAACGCGACCGCCGCCTGTGCTTCCATCGCAGCATCATCTCGTCGGCCGTCAGCCGTCGGCTGGTGCCGCTTGCTGTCCTGCGGTCCTGGGCATATGGTTCACTATAACCTAATAGTTTGGTCGATATGAAGAATCGTCCGCTCGCTCGAGCGGCGCCGGGAGGCACGATGCAGACCCTCGAAGGCTCGCTCCAAGACCTCCACGTGATCGACGCGGACTCGCATTACTCGGAGCCCCACGACCTGTGGACGTCGCGAGCACCGGCGAAGTACCGCGACCGGGTTCCGCGCGTGAAGGCGAACGGCGAGGGGAAGCTGCACTGGTACCTCGGCGACGAGGTGCTCTTCAACGCCGGCGGCGCGAGCTTCGTCGACCGCGACGGCGACAAGGTCGGCATCTTCACCGTCGACATCACCGTCGGGCGGACCTGGGAGGACATCCACGAGGCGTCCTACGACGCGAAGGCGCGTCTCGCCCTGATGGACGACCTGGGGATCTGGGCCCAGGTCGTGTATCCGAACACGCTCGGGTTCGCCGCACCCACGCTCGTGCAGCACCTCGACCGCGACCTGTCGGCCGCGATCGTCTCGATGTACAACGACGCGGTCGCGGAGTGGCAGGCCGAAGGACCAGGACGACTGTTCCCCCAGGCGTTGCTGCCGTTCTGGGACGTCCCGGCCGCCGTCCGCGAAGCGGAGCGGGTCAAGGGGCTCGGCCTCACCGGCGTGCTGATGGCGGGTGAACCACACCTCGGTGGTCTCCCCGACCTCGGGCAACCCGACTGGGACCCGCTCTACGAGGTGCTCAGCGATCTCGAGCTGCCGATCAACATCCACGTCGGCGCCGCGAACATCTCGGTCGACCACCACGCGACGGCATGGTCGTCCTTGGAGCCGCGCGCGACTGAAGCCGGTGAACTCGGTGCAGATGGAGCTCGCCAACTCGCGGTTCATCAGCAACCTCGTCGTGAGCGACGTGCTCGTGCGCTGGCCGAAGCTGCGTTGGGTCTCCGTCGAGAGCGGCATCGGCTGGATCCCGTACGTCCTCGAACGCGTCGACTACGAGTACCGCGAAGAGTTCCCCAAGGCGGGGCTCGGCGCGCCCGAGCGTCCGCCCGCACACGAGATGTTCCGTCGCAACATCTACGCCTGCTTCTGGTTCGAGGAGGCCGGTCCGCTGCGCCTCATGGACGACCTCGGCGTCGACAACATCCTGTGGGAGTCCGACTTCCCGCACCCGACCTGCCTCTACCCCAGCCCGGTGGAGCGGACGCTCGACGTGATGCGCGACGTCGACCCCACCATCATCCGCAAGGTGATGCAGGACAACGCAGCGCGCCTCTACGGCATCCCGCTGCCCAACTGATCGGAGGGGTCATGGACGACGCCACGGTGGCGCAGGCCGTCGCGTTCGCCGCGCATGACGGCGAGTTCTCGCTCTTCGCCGGGGGTTGGACCGGGTCGATCCTGCTGCGCTGTGGGGACTCGCGGTGGGTGGTACCGATCGCGTCAGGCCGCCTCGGCACGCCGCAGGCAATCGACACCTTGGCGGCCCTCGGTGCCGACGACGTGGCCATCGAGGGCGAGCCCGAGCATTGGACCAAGCTCCTCGCATCGGTGCCGCCTCCGCCGTTCGTCGACTGCTTCGGCGCGGAGTACGCGGGCATGCACGTCGGTGTGGGAACTCCGCTCGACGAGCGGCGGCACGGCACGGTCCGGCGCCTCTGCGAGCTGCTACGCCACGCCGAGAACGGCAGCGATCCCGCGCCGCGCGTCCTGCCCAACGAGAATCGCCACGGTGAGCACGACCAGGCCGTCGGTCGGTACGTCCACCTCGACCTCGACGGCGTCGACCACCGCGTGTACTACGAGGAGGCCGGCCAGGGGATCGGCCTGCTGTGTCAGCACACGGCCGGGTCCGACGGACGGCAGTGGCGTCATCTGCTCGAGGACGACCGGGTGACGAACCACTTCCGCGTGATCGCCTACGACCTGCCATACCACGGCAAGTCGATCCCGTCGCCGGCGCAGCCCTGGTGGGCACAGCGCTACGTGCTGACCCGCGCCCGCGCGATGGCGGTCCCGCGGCGCTGGCGCAGGTGCTCGGGCTCGACCGGCCCGTGTTCATCGGATCCTCGGTCGGCGGGATGCTCGCGCTCGATCTCGCGCGCTATCACGCCGACGACTTCCGCGCGGTCGTCGCCTGTGAAGCGGCGCTGAAGCTCGGAGCCGACACGATCGAGAACCGACCCGATGACCTCCCGGATCGGCCACACGGCTGGGACCCGGGCGAGCATGCCATGACGATGATGTGGTGCATGAGCCCGACGTCGCCCGAAGCACTGCGTCACGAGACGCGCTTGCACTACGCGGCAGGGAGCGCCGGGTGTGTTCCCCGGTGACATCGAGTACTTCTCGTTCGAGCACGACCTGCGCGGCGAAGCGCATCTCATCGACACGCAGCGCTGCGAAGTGCATCTCTTCGTCGGTGAGTACGACTTCGCGACCGTGCCGGCCGCTCGGATCGCCCACGAGCAGATCGCGGGCTCGACGTTCCAGCTCATGGAGGGCCTCGGACACTTCCCCATGTCGGAGGATCCGGATCAGTTCCTCGACTACATCCTCCCGGTTCTCGAAGAGCTCGCGAAGGACGGCCGGGACTCGTGAGCTTGGAACCGATCGACTACGAGGAGATCCGCCAGCTCCTCGCGCGCTACGACTTCGCCCTGGACTTCTGCGACGCCGAGGCATACGTCGACTGCTTCACTCCTGACGGCGCATTCACGATCGACGGCATGGACGAGCGGCTCCCCTATGTCGGGCGGCACCGCGGTGCGGTGGCGCTCCGAAGCCTCGCCGACCGGATGATGGACGTCGCCCGCGGCTACTCCCGTCATTGGAACAACGTGCTGCTCATCGAGGGCGACGGCCACACCGCCGAGATGCGGTCGTACGTGATGGTCGTCGCGGTGGGCGTGAAACCCGATGCCGTCATCAACGCGACCGGCGTCTATCGGGATCGGCTCCGCAAGGTCGACGGCCGATGGCGCTTCGAGGAGCGCCGCTTCACCTGCGATCCACAGCCGGAGCACCGGCAGAACCCACCCGCGGAGACGTTCGCGGACCGAACGACCCCGCCTGGGGACGCCTGAGCCGCGGCTCCACGTCGGGGGCGACGACTGGCGGGACAACCCGCCGCATCGTGTAGAGCCCCCAGACGGCGACCAAGCCGCCCCACGCTCCAAGCGCGAGGATCGACCCGTACTGGCACGCCACCAGGAGGCCGATGGCCCCGCGGCGTCACTCGTTGAGCGTCACCGGCGGGACGTGGCTCATGATCCATGCCGCGATGCGCGCGAGCTCCTCGTCGGCGTGGCACTGCCCGACGAGTTGGATGCCGACCGGGAGCCCGTCGACTGCCATCATCGGCAGTGCAATTGCGGGCGTGCCCAACATCGACGCCGGCGCGTTGAACGCAGGGTTGCCCGTCCACAGGGTGGCATCACCGACGCGCTCGCCCGTGTCGAGCGGAGGCGCGGGCCCGGTCGTCGTCGGTGAGATCAACGCATCGGCGACCGGCGCCAGCGCGGCCAGACAACGACGCGCGTCGTCACGCTGCGCGAGCGCCGCGCGGTAGTCGTCGCGCGTGACCGCGCGACCACGATCGAGCAGGCGACGGTTCGACGAGCTGAGCGCGCCCGGGTAGCGCTCGTCGATCTCACCGAGGAACCACCTGCTCTCGAACCCGAGGATGCGCGCGGTCAGCTCGGGTGCGGCAATGGCCGTCTCGAACCGCTCGACGACTGCATGGTCGCCGCGTCGGAGCACCGCGACGCCGTGGTGAGACAGCTCGTCGAGGACGGCTTCGAACGCGGCGCGCGCACGGGGGTGCGTCAGGGGCCAACCGGGCGTCTCCATGACCGCGACTCGTCCGGGAACGAGCTGTTCGAGCTGGCGCGCCGGATCCGGCGAGAAGAAGAGGCCTGGACTACCCGGATCGCCGCCCGCACGCGACGCGATCTCGGTGGTGACGTTCCAGAGGTCGGCGAGTGATGACGCGAACACGCCGACGTGATCCTGACTCAGGTGGAGGAACTCCCCACGGTTGATGGCGCCGAGCGTGGGCTTGATCGCGTAGGTGCCGCAGAAGCCCGCGGGCCGGATCACCGACCCGGCGACCTGCGTGCCGAGCGCGGCCGGAACCATGCCGGCGGCGACCGCCGCGGCCGATCCGCTCGAGGAGCCACCCGGTGTGCGCGTCGGGTCATGGGGATTCGTCGTCGGCGGGGGATCTCCCGCCGCGAACTCCGTCGTCACGGTCTTGCCGAGCAGGACCGCTCCTGCATTGCGCGCTCGCGCGCTGCGGCCGTGTCGCGGCCGGTGTGACGTCCCGCGAATGGGGCGAAGCCGCAGGCGGTGGGGAGGTCGTTCGTCTCGAGGACGTCCTTGACGCCGAACGGCAACCCGTCGATGCTCGAGCGGGGCCGGCCCGCGAGATACCGCTCGGTCGCCGCGTCGGCTTCGACTCGAGCGGCGTCTTCGCGCCGCGCCACCCACGCGCGAACCTCGGGCTCACGCGAGTCGATGGTGGCGAGGCATTCCTCGAGCAAGGCGCGGGGACTGTCGCTGCCGTCGAGGAACCCGGGCACGCGGTCGGCAAAGGTGAGCCGTTCGACGGTCGAAGGGTCATAACTGCTCACGACTGCTCAGAGACCCGCGGTGCGTCCGCCGTCGATCGTGATGACGGAGCCGGTGACGAACGACGCCGCGTCGGACGTCAGCCACACCACCGCACCCGACACCTCGTCGGGTCTGCCGATTCGTCCCACTGGATAGGTCCGCGCCAGGCGCTCGGCCAGGTCGGGATTGGTGTCGAGCGCCTTCTGGAGGATCGGGGTCTCGATCGCCCCAGGGACGATCGTGTTGACGCGGATGCCGTGTGCCCCATACTCGACGGCCGCGGTACGTGTGAGCCCGATGATCGCATGCTTCGCCGCCGAGTAGCTCCCGATGCCGGCCGCACCCCGCACGCCCGCGCCCGAGGACGTGTTGACGATCGATCCACCGTCGCCCTGCGCGAGGAACCGACGAATCTGGTGCTTCATGCACAAGAAGATGCTGGTGAGATTGATCCGGATGCTGCGCTCCCAATCCTCGAGACTCACATCCGCCGTGAATGCGTGGCCGGGCTGAAAGCCCGCGTTGTTGTGCGCGGAGTCGAATCGACCGAACTCCTTCACGGCGAAATCGATCGCCGCGGCGACCTCCGCCTCGTCGGTGACGTCGGTCCGAACGTAACGAGCTTCTGCGCCGAGCTCCATCGCCTGCCGGACCGTCTCCGCGCCGCCCGCATCGTCGATGTCACAGATGACGACACTCGCACCGGCACCGGCCAGCGCGAGAGCGGACGCCCGACCGATGCCCGACGACCCGCCGGTCACCATGGCGACTCGACCACCATCAGAATTCGTCACGCCGCGCACCGTAGCGAGCGTGGACCATCCTCTCAACACGGCTCGGACTTCTCCCCGACGAGCAACGAACCCCGACGCTTGCGGGCGTCAGGGTTCGAACGTCACTCGGGCGGTGGAGACGATGGGACTCGAACCCACGACCCCCTGCTTGCAAAGCAGGTGCTCTAGCCAACTGAGCTACGTCCCCGCAAAATACTCTCTGACCTGCGGTTTTCATCGAGAAATCGCGCCGCAATCCTTGCACAGCGCTCGACGAACTCATAACTTGCCGCCGTGGATCTGCAGGTCGTGGCGGCCCGAACCAGGCTAGTTCCAGCACTCACGCTGCGAATGCTTGGCGCCTCATTCCAGCGGCATCTCCGAGCTGCAAACCGGTCGCCGCGGACGATCGAGACCTACCTGGCTGCGGTCGACCAACTCTGCACGTTCCTCGACGAGCGCGGTATGCCGGCAACGCCGGACGGCGTACGACGAGAACACGTTGAGGCCTTCGTCGAAAATCTCCTGGAAACGCGTTCGGCGTCCACCGCCTCGAATCGGTTCCGGGCCTTGCAGCAGTTCTTCAAATATCTCGAGGACGAAGGTGAGATCACCGAATCAGTCATGCGTCGCATGACTGCACCCCAGGTTCCCGAGCAACCAGTCGCTGTTCTTGGACCGCAGGAGCTACGGGCTCTCCTGGATGCCTGCAAGGGCAGCAACTTTGAAGACCGCCGCGACACCGCGATCATCCGACTCCTGGTCGACACGGGGATGCGGCGCGGAGAGCTACTGGGCATCTCCACGGACGATCTCGATCTGGATCAGAACGTTGCGTTCGTCATGGGGAAGGGCCGGCGCCAGCGCGTGTGCCCGTTTGGCGCCAAGACTGCGACCGCGCTGGACCGCTACTTGCGCGCACGCTCTCGCCATCCGCATGCCGCGGGTGTCGCGCTCTGGATCACTCGCCTTGGCCCGATGGGAGCGTCGGGCGTCTCGATCATGCTCCGTCGTCGCAGCAAAGAAGCTGGGATCCAGCCCGTCCACGCGCATCAACTCCGACACACGTTCGCTCACATGTGGCTGCGAGAAGGCGGCCAGGAGACGGACCTGATGCGCCTCGCCGGGTGGCGCAGTCGGGCAATGGTTTCTCGGTACGCGGCTTCGTCGGCGGACGCTCGCGCCCGGGAGGCGCACGCTCGCCTCAGCCCGGGTGACCGCCTGTGACTCTTTACAGACCCTCGCCCATGGCGGAGCGCCGGACGTTCTCAGGTTCGAAAGCTGCGAACGCGAGGTCGATTCTCGTCACCCCTCCACCTCAGAGGCCCCGTCGCGCGATGGCTCTCGGTAGTCAGGCCTCGGCGTGAGAGATCGTTCGGACCACTTGATTGCGCGTGCATTGAGCGTCGCACTCATCCACGGTGGGAGCCAGCGGAGTGCACGAACGCGACCCTGCACCACCATTGTCCGCCGCGGACGGCTGTGAGACGGCAGGACGTCTCAGGGGTAGTGCCGCAGGGCGGCTATCTCGCTAAGCACTGCCCGGTCCGGGCGCAGAACGACGTGCTCGTGCCGGCGATCCCTGTTGCGGCGCCACCCGAACTGCAGCGCCGTTTCGACCGGGGCAAGGAGTTTGAGCGTGATGTGCTCGCAATCCTCCTTGATCTCCATCCGCACGCCGAGGTCATCAGGACCAGCACGACGTCAGAGGCCGAAGCGACGACTTGCGCGGCGATCGCGGCGGGAGCCCAATTGATAGTCGGCGGCCGGTTGCCCACCGATATCGAAGGTCGGCGTGTCGGTCTACCGGATCTTCTGATCGAGGCGAGTCCGAAGACCTACCGCGCGGTCGACATCAAGCACCACCTCACTACGGATCCGGCGATCGCGGAACGGCGCGGTCCCGTCGCGTTGGTCGCAGCACTTGAGGCGCTGCGCCTCGAGGACGCGCACACCGAACGAGCACCTCTGGACTCGCAAGCGTGAAGAGGACCTGCTGCAGCTCGCCCACTACCAGCGGATGCTTGGAAGCCGCGGGTCTTGCACCGGCAGACGGCCGATGGGGCGGCATCATCGGCGTCGAGCGAGGTCGTCTGGTACGACCTCGATGCGCCGATCTGGAAGACCCCTTCGTCGACCGGGCAGCCGAAGCTGCCGCTCGACGATGGAGGTCTACGACTTCGAGTTCGACTTCCGGCTGGACGTGCATCGCCGTCGCGGCAGCGCACCGAATCCGACCCACGGTGCCGCTGCTCGTCGAGCCAGTACGAATCGCCGAGTGTCCTCTCTGCCCGTGGTTCGATTACTGCGACCAACAACTGCATGCGGAGTCGGGGGACGTGAGCCTTCTGCCCGAGTCGGCTGGCGCGAGTGGAAGATTCACCGCGACCACGGCGTGCGCGATCGCGCAGCACTGGCGGCGCTCGACAGCCGCGTCGGCTCGTCTCGCGGCGGCTGGTGTCGACATCCCCGGGTTTCAGCGTTTCGTCGAAGACCTCCCCGACGACACGCCGGTTCGCGAACTCAGTGTTGTCGGTTCGGGCGAAGTCACAGCTCACCCGCCTTGAAGACGAAGGCGTCGCGACGTTCGGCGACATCATGCGTCTCGATCGGACAACGGCTGCGTACGCGTGCCGCAGGACTCACTGCGCTGCCCGAGCAGATCGATCTCGCCCGTGCTGCTCTCGGTGAAGCTCCCGTGTACCGGCGCCGCGGCGCCGAGCGCCCACGTCACACCGCGCGCCGACATCGAAGTCGATGTCGACATGGAGAACGTCGAAGACGGCGTGTACCTCTGGGGCGCGCTCAGGACAGTTCGAGCGGGCAGCGCTGCATCGTCGGAGTACCACGCGTTCGTGACGTGGGATCCGCTGACGCCCGAGGAAGAGGCAGCGAACTCGCTCGCGTTTTGGACGTGGCTCATGGAGCAACAGCGACAAGCCCACATGAGCGGCACGTGCGTTCCGCGCCTACTGCTACAACGCATCAGCCGAGAACACCTATCTCAAGCGTCTTGGCCTCGCGACAGGCACGCTCGACGAGGTGGCGCAATTCATCCAGTCCGACGAATGGGTCGACCTGCTGCGGGTAGTCGACGATCAGCTCATCACCGGCGGAAGCGTTGGCCTGAAGGCAGTCGCACCCTTGGCCGGGTTTCACTGGGAGGTGGATGACCCCGGCGGCGGGCTGTCGATGTTGCAGTACGACGCAGCAGTTGGAGCCAAGAAGGGATCAGACCGCGAGGCGGCGCGGTCATGGCTGCTCACCTACAACCGAGGTGACGTCGAGGCGACACTCGCTATACGCGAATGGCTCGAAGCAGATGGCGGTGCTCTGCCGTCGATCGAGGCGCTAGACCCGGCCATGGCGAGGACGGGGAGAGCCACGTCGTGACGGCACTCACAGACCACCAAGCGAAGTTGATGGCGCTGGAACTGCTTCGCCGTCATCCCGTCGGTGAGGCGGCCCGGATCGGCAGCGCTCTGATGGACGCACAAGTCGACCTCAACCCGCACCAGGTCGACGCTGCCTTGTTCGCGTTTCGCTCACCGTTCTCGAAGGGCGTGATCCTGGCTGACGAGGTCGGCCTCGGCAAGACGATCGAAGCCGGACTCGTCCTGACACAGCGATGGGCAGAGGGGAGGCGTCGAGTACTCGTCATCGCTCCCGCGAACCTTCGCAAGCAGTGGGTGCAGGAGCTTGCGGAGAAGTTCTTCCTCCCCGCGATGATCCTGGAGACGAAGTCCTTCAACGCTGCCGCAAAGGCTGGTGAGTCCAATCCTTTCGAGCAGCCGCGCGACGAGCCCGCCGTGGTCGTGTGCTCGTACCAATTCGCCGCCCGGAGGTCGACCGAGTTGGGCGTCGTTCCCTGGGACCTCGCGATCCTCGATGAGGCGCATCGGCTCCGCAACGTGTTCAAGCCCGGCGCAAAGATCGCCAGCGCGATCCGGACGGCGCTCTCGAACACCCCGAAGCTCCTCTTGACCGCAACGCCACTCCAGAATTCGTTGATGGAGCTGTATGGCTTGGTCAGCATTATCGACGAGCATCACTTCGGCGATGCCAAGAGCTACCGCACGCAGTACTCGCGGCTGGCGGATGGCGGCCGGTTCGACGACCTCAAGGCGCGCCTTGAACCTGTCTGCCATCGGACTCTGCGGCGCCAGGTGGTGGAGTACGTCAGTTACACCAACCGCGTGCCCATTACCCAAGAGTTCATTCCGTCGACCGAGGAACAACAGCTCTACGACCGGGTGTCCGACTACCTTCGTCGCCCCGAGCTTCAGGCGCTGCCGTCGAGTCAGCGAACCCTGATGGTGCTCGTGATGCGGAAGCTGCTCGCGTCGTCGACCTTCGCAATCGCTGGCGCCCTCGACTCACTCGCTCGCAGGCTACAGAGCGCCCTGAAGGCTGACGATGAGGCGGCGCGACTCGCAGCATCGGTTCAGGAGGACCTAGCCGACGACTACGAGGCGCTTCCGGAAGTCGCCGACGAGTGGGACGCCGACGAGCCCGAGCCAACGCCAGTACCGAGTCGCATGTCCGACACGCAGCAGGCCGCGATCGCCGACGAGATTCAGGAGTTGACTGCGTTTCGTGAACTGGCGGTCTCGATCACCGAGAACGCCAAGGGCCTTGCGCTCCTGACGGCGTTGCGGACCGGCTTTGCTAAGGCTGCCGAGCTGGGCGCGGCAGACAAGGCAGTCATCTTCACGGAGTCCCGCCGAACCCAGGACTACCTCGTTCGGCTGCTCTCCTCCGCCGGCTACGACGGCCAGATCGTGCTGTTCAACGGCACCAATAGCGACCCGGCGTCAAAGGAGATCTACACGACATGGAAGGAGCGCCACGCTGGTGGCGACCTCATCAGCGGGTCACCGTCCGCCGACATGCGCGCCGCATTGGTCGATCAGTTCCGAGCTCAGGCGAAAATCATGATCGCGACCGAAGCCGCTGCCGAAGGGATCAACCTTCAGTTCTGCTCGATGGTCGTGAACTACGACCTTCCCTGGAACCCGCAGCGAATAGAGCAGCGCATCGGGCGGTGCCATCGGTATGGTCAGAAGCACGATGTCGTAGTGATCAACTTCCTCAATCGCGAGAACGCAGCAGACGTTCGCGTGTTCGAGCTACTCGCCGAGAAGTTCCGCCTGTTCTCGGGCGTGTTCGGCGCAAGCGATGAGGTGCTCGGTGCGATCGAGTCGGGCGTCGACTTCGAGCGGCGAATCGTGACGATCTACCAGGACTGCCGCACGACAGCGGCCATCAACGCCGAGTTCGAGCAGTTGCGGTTCGATCTCGACGCCGAGATTGAAGAGACGATGGACAACACGCGGCGGAAACTGCTCGAACACTTCGACGCTGAGGTCCACGACCGCTTGCGTGTCAGCCTCGTCGAGAGCACCCAGTTCCTCGACAAGGCAACCGAGCAGCTCTGGCGTGTCACTGCGCACGTGCTCAACGACTATGCGGACCTGGACCCCGCGTCGCGATCATTCATGCTGCAAACCGCACCGCCGTTCGCGCACGGCGTGGATCCCGGGCTCTACCGCCTCACGCGCGACGAGGATCCGACGGCACACCGATACCGGCCGCAACACCCGCTTGCCAGTGCGATTCTCCGGAAGGCCGCGGCTCTCAATGCCTGCCACGGCGACCTGACCTTCGATTACTCCGGATGGGGGGTACGGGCGGAACAGGTTGCACCTCTCGTGGGGCGCTCGGGTGTCATATCGGTGGATCACCTCAGGCTGGATGGACTGGAGTCGGAAGACCATCTCGTCTTCTCCGGCGTGACCGACGACGGACGCGAGCTGAACGCTGAGCAGATTCGGCGACTTCTGGACGTGCCAGCGCGCGCGGAGACCGAGGTGACCACCTCACTGCCCGCCGCGCTTGAGGCTGCCGCCAAGCGCCGTCTCGAGGCGCTCCTCCAGGACATCAGTACTCGCCATGGCACTTGGTTCGAGGAAGAGATGGACAAGCTCGATCGCTGGGCCGAGGACAAGCGCACGGGCTTGAAGGCTGACCTTCGAGAACACGACGACAGGTTGAAGGAGCTGAAGCGGGAGGTCCGACAGGCAGCCACGCTGCCCGACAAGCTCGCTTTTCAGAAGCAGATCCGCTCGGTCGAGACCGCCCGCGACGAAGCCTGGCGCGCCTACGACGCCGAGGCACGCGACATCGAAATTGCCAAGGAACAATTGATCGACGACGTTGAAGCCCGCCTAGGCGTGACGCAGTCGGTCGAACGGGTTGTCGCAACCAGGTTCAGTGTCGTTTGATGCAAGCAGGAGAGCATTCCACGATGACCGACGAACTCCCCGACCGATTCGACCTCGCCAGCCAGGCGCCCGTCGACGAACGGTTCCACGCAATCCGCGACACCTTCCCCGAGGTATTCCGGGAAGATCGCATCGACTTCGATGCCCTGTGCCGGTCGTTGGGTGACTGGGTCGATCCTGGACCGGAGCGCTTTGGCCTCACGTGGCCCGGCAAGGCGGCGTGCATGCGCGTGATCCAGGAACAGTCAATCGGCACGCTGGTCCCGATGCCCCATGAGTCCGTCGACTGGGACACCACGCAGAACGTAATCGTCGAGGGCGAGAACCTCGAGGTGTTGAAGCTGTTGCAGAAGGCCTACTACGGCAAGGTCAAGCTGATCTACATCGATCCTCCGTACAACACGGGCAAGGAGTTCATCTACCCCGACAACTTCCGCGAGGGTTTGGCCGACTACCTCCGGTACTCCAGCCAGGTCGACGAGGAAGGCCTCAAACTCTCAGCCAATGCGGAGACGGACGGTCGATACCACTCAAAGTGGCTCTCAATGATGTACCCGAGGCTCTTCCTTGCCAGGAACCTGCTGCGGGAAGACGGGGTGATCTTCGTCTCGATCGACGATCACGAGCTCCAAAACCTCAGGGCCATCATGAACGAGGTCTTCGGTGAGGAGAACTTCGTCGCGACAATCATCTGGCAGAAGCGCGTCACTCCTGAGAACCGAGGGATCTTCTCGGCTGTGCACGACTATCTCGTGTGCTTCGCGTGGAATGCTCCAGTATTCGCCGCCACACGCAACCTGCTTCCGTTGACCGAAGAGGCACGTGATCGCTACTCAAACCCAGACAACGATCCACGCGGAGATTGGTTGTCTGTTCCGGCGACGGCCCAGGCTGGACACGCGACGAAGTCTCAGTTCTATGGGCTCACAACACCGGATGGCCGCGTTCTCAGCCCCTCTCCCGGCCGGGCATGGCTGTACACGCAGGAGAAGATGGCAGCCGAGATCGCCGACAACAGGATCTGGTTTGGAGCGCAGGGTACGGGTGTTTGAACCGCCCCGGGAAAGTTGCAGGCTTCATTCCTTGAGAGGATGGAGTCATGTCAGAGAGGTCGAGGCGTTACCCGCTGGAGTTGCGTGAGCGGGCGGTGCGGATGGTGTTCGAGCATGCCAGCGAGTATCCGTCGCAGTGGCGGGCGATCCGCGCGATTGGCGAGAAGCTCGGGGTGCATCACGAGAGCTTGCGGATCTGGGTGCGTCGAGCGGAGGTTGATGATGGGCGCCGGCCGGGGCTCACGACCGACGAACGGGCGCGGCTCAAGGAGCTCGAGCGTGAGGTGCGGGAGTTGCGCCGCGCGAACGAGATCCTGAAGTCGGCGTCGGTTTTCTTCGCGACCGAGCTCGACGGTCGAACCAGGAAGTGATCGCCTACATCGACGCGCACCGTGGGAAGTTCGGGGTCGAGCCGATCTGCACAGCGTTGCAGTTCGCCCCGCGCACGTACTGGGCGGCGAAGGCACGGCCGTCGTCGGCGCGTGCCCGACGCGATGAGGCACTCCGCCCCGAGATTGTGCGGGTCTACACCGAGAACTTCGGCGTCTACGGCGCGGACAAGGTGTGGGCCCAGCTCAACCGGGAAGGCGAGCGGGTCGCGCGTTGCACGGTCGAGCGGTTGATGCGAGACCTCGGCCTCCAGGGCGCGGTGCGCGGCAAGAAGCACCGCACCACGATCGCTGACGATGCCTCCGCGCGGCCGCGGATCTCGTCGACCGGAACTTCACAGCATCTGCGCCGAACCGGCTGTGGGTCGCGGACCTCACCTACGTGCGGACCTGGTCGGGGTTCGTCTACGTCGCGTTCGTCACCGACGTCTACTCGCGCATGATCGTCGGTTGGCAAGCATCTCGGTCGTTGCGCACCGACCTCGCGCTCGACGCGCTTGAGCAAGCGATCTGGAGTCGTCAACGCGCCGGCCGAGATCTCACTGACCTCGTCCATCACAGCGACAGGGGCGTGCAATATCTCGCGGTTCGCTACACCGAACGCCTCGCCGCCAACGGCGTTGTGAACTCGGTCGGCTCTCGCGGCGACAGCTACGACAACGCGCTCGCCGAGAGCATCAACGGGCTCTACAAGACCGAGCTCGTCCGCAACAAAGGCCCGTGGCGCGGTCTCGACGACCTCGAGCTCGCCACCCTCGAATGGGTCGACTGGTTCAACCATCGACGCCTCTTCGAAGACCACGGCCGCATCCCACCCGCCGAGTTCGAAGCGATCTTCTACCGTCAAACAAGTTCACGCCGCGAGGCTGAGACTCAAACCCGCGAGCCTGCATGAAACCCGGGGCGGTTCAGTTCCGCGGCTCAAGCGCTTTCTGAGCGAAAGCCGTCAAGGCTTGATGCCATCAACTCTGTGGCTTGCCTCTGACGTTGGTGCCAATGAGGACGGCAAGGACCAGCTTGCGGCGGACGTGGGAGAGCCGGGCCTATTTGATAATCCGAAACCCATCGGTCTGATCAAGCGCGTTATCCAGGTCGCGACCGCTGTGGATGAGGGTGACCTGGTTGTGGACTTCTTCGCTGGGTCAAGAACGACTGCTACGGCGGTTTTCGAACAGAATCGGGACGACGGAGGGAACCGTAAGGTGCTCCTCGTCCAGCTTCCGGAGACTGTGGACGGCGGCGCCGATCGGTCTATTGCGGCCGTAACCAGGCGTCGGGCGCTGGGGACGAAGACACGCCTAAGTGCGAAGCCGAGCCTCCGGGAGAATGGAGCGCAAGACAATGGGTACCGCGCCTTCTCTCGCTCCGCGTATCCAACTTTGAGGTTTGGACGCCGGACGTGGTCGGCGTGGAAGACCTAGAGCAGCAACTCATGATGTCAATAGACCATGTCATCGATGGCGCCTCAGAGCGCTCGATGCTGACCGAGCTGCTTCTGAAGGCGGGATATCCGTTGACGTCCCCCGTGGAGGAATCTGGACTTCGCTGGCGTTCCCGGCTATTCCGTTGCCGACGGAGCGCTGCTCGTGTGCCTGTCGAGAGAGCTCTCGATCGAGGCGTTCGAGGCGATGGTTGAACTCGAGCCGGCGATGATCCTCGTGCTCGACGCGGGCTTCGGCGGAAACGACGAGCTGAAAGTCAACGCGCTGCAGACGGTGCGCGCACGCAACCAGCAGATCGGGCAGCGATATCGCGCTGCGAGTGGTGTGAGTCGGCCGTGAGCGACTCAAGCTCAAGTTCGACGCGACGCTGGACTACCAGCACGACGCCGTCGCGAGCATCGTCGATCTGTTCGCCGAGCTTGCCGCTGGCTGACGCGGCGTTCTCGCTGACCTCGCAGTCGGCGTCGCAGCTCGGCTTCTCGGAGCTTGGCGTCTCCAACCCGTGCCCGAAGACGCAGACTGCGTTCGAGGCGTCGACGCTCGCCAATCTCCGAGCGGTTCAGGAGCGCAACGGCATCGCCGATGAGCGACGCGCTCGACGGCATGAACTTCTCGGTCGAGATGGAGACCGGCACTGGCAAGACCTACGTCTACCTCCGGACGATCTTCGAGCTGCACAAGACGCTACGGGTTCACGAAGTTCGTGATCGTGGTGCCGAACATCGCCATCCGCGAGGGCGTGCTGGCCAGCATCGATCTGCTTACGTGACCACCTTCGATCGCTCTACGACAACGTGCCGTTCGACGCAGCCGTCTACGACTCGAAGCATCTCGGCCGCGTTCGCCAGTTCGCGACCGCGAACACGATTCAGCTGCTCGTCATGAACATCCAGGCGTTCCAGAAGGACGTTGAGGAGGACGGCGACCCGACGAAGGCGAACATCATCAACCGCGCGCAGGACCGGATGTCGGGCCGGCGACCGATCGAGTTCATCCAAGCGACGCGGCCCGTCGTGATCATCGACGAGCCGCAGAACATGGAGTCTGAGGCCGCCGCCGCGGCGATCGACCGCCTCGAACCCGTTCTGCACGCTGCGCTACTCGGCGACGCACAAGCGGCCGTACAACCTCGTCGTATCGGCTCGGCCCGATCGACGCGTACGACCTGAACCTCGTCAAGCGGATCGAGGTCGCAAGCGTCGTCGCGGACGACAACCCCAACGCCGCGTTCGTCCGCCTGCATGCCGTCGACGTCAGCCAAGGCGCGCGCTCAGGTAACGATCAACCACGGCGTCGGGACGTCGTTCAAGACGAAGAAGGTCTGGGTCAAGGCCGGCGACGACCTCGCCGTGCTCTCGGCGGTCGCCAGGAGTACGCCAACGGCTGGATCGTCTCGGACATCTCGTTCCGCCCTGGCGCCGAGGCGGTCGAGTTCACGAACGGTGCGGAGGTCACGATCGAGCGAGGCGTCGGCGTCGTTCGACGAGGACGTGCGTCGGGCCCAGGTCGTCGAGACCGTTCGCCAGCATCTCGACAAGGAGCGCACGCTCGCGCCGCTCGGGGTCAAGGTGCTGTCGCTGTTCTTCATCGACAAGGTCGCCAACTACCGCGCCGTCGATGACGAGGGCAACCCAGCGCTCGGACCCATCGGCCAGTGGTTCGAGGAGGCCTACGCGGAGCTGGCCGCACAAGCCGCGGTACGCCACTCTCGACCTCCCGCCCGTTGCCGAGGTGCACGGCGGCTACTTCAGCGTCGACAACAAGCAGCGTCCAAAGGACACCCGTGGCGACAGCGCGGCCGACGTCGACACCTACGACCTCATCATGCGCGACAAGGAGCGGCTGCTCTCGGCCGACGAGCCGCTCCGGTTCATCTTCAGCCACTCTGCGCTGCGCGAGGGTTGGGACAACCCGAACGTCTTCCAGATCTGCACGCTCAACGAGTCGAAGTCGCACGGATCGCAAGCGCCAGGAGATCGGGCGTGGGCTGCGTCTTCCCGTCAACCAGGACGGCGAACGCATCCACGACCCGCTCATCAACCGACTGACGATCGTCGCCAACGAGGCCTACGACCAGTTCGCACGCGCGCTTGCAGAACGAGTACGAGGAGGACACCGGCCAGCGGTTCGGCATCGTGCCGAAGCAGGCGTTCGCCAAGCTCGCCATGCCGCCGCCGCCGGGCGAGACGCCGAGCCGCCGTCGGCCAGGACGTTTCGGCCGACCTCTGGGATCACCTCCGTGGCGAGGGCTACCTCGACGCAGCCGGAGCAGTGCTGCCGAAGTTCGACCCGAGCGACGAGGCTTCGAGCTTGACGTGCCCGACGACTTGGCAGCCGCTCCGCGCGGAGATCACCGACGCCGTCTCGCGGTTCGTGTTCGCGAACCGCATCGTCAACGCCAAGAAGCGGCAGACCGTGCGGTTCAGCAAGCAAGTGACGCTCGATCCAGGCTTCAAGGAGCTGTGGGATCGGATCAGCAAGCGCACGAAGTACCGCGTCTCGCTGTCGACCGAAGAGCTGATCGACGCGGCGCAGCAGCGATCGCCAAGCGCCGATCCGATCGAGCCGCCGAAGGTTCGCGTCCGCGTCGTCGAGCTTGAGCACAGTGCCGCCGGCATCGGGACCGACAAGCGCGTCGACCAGCACGACTACGCGACCGCAGCTCCGACGGTCCTGCCCGACATCCTGGCGGACCTTCAGAACGAGACCGACCTCACGCGTGCGACTCTCGTCGAGATGCTTCGGCGATCGGGCCGCCTCGGCGACTTCATCGTCAACCCGCAAGCGTTCACCGTGCTCGTGACCGCGAAGATCAACGCAGCGATGCACGAGCAGATGGTCGACGGCATCCAGTACGAGCCGATTCCTGGTCTGCACTGGGAGATGCGTCGCCTTGAGCCGGAGGCGAGCGAAGAGATCGAGCGGTACGCGGCGCGTCTCTACAAGGTGCAGAACGCCGACAAGACTCTCTACGACCACGTCGAGATCGAGTCGGAGGTCGAGCGGCGCTTCGCGAAGGGTCTCGACGACAACAACAACGTCAAGTTCTTCATGAAGCTCCCGGCGTGGTTCACCGTCGACACGCCGATCGGCCCGTACAACCCCGACTGGGCGATCGTCTTTGAGGATCGGAGCGCGTGTACCTCGTTCGCGAGACGAAGGGATCCGCGGACCCCGACGAGCTGAGGGGACGAGAAGGACCAAGATCCGGTGCGCACAGCGGCACTTCGACGCCGATCGGTGTCGACTACGCGGTCACGTCGAGTGTTGAGGAGATGGTCAGCTCTCGGCTCGAAGTGAGGCGCTGCGTCTCGGCGGCCGCAGGTCGATCCGCAGCTCGGCAAGGCGCTCGTCGTCCTCGGCGTATCCCTGCTGGTCGAGGATGCTGAGCAGATCCTCCTGGCGCGGCTGACCGAAGGCGAGGCGGTAGAGCGCCCGTTGCCGTTGGAGTCGCTGTCTCGCGCTGTTGGTCTCTGCTCAGTGGAAACGACGGGATCCAGCGCTCGATCTTGGCGTCGCCGGGATACGTCCACCACGGCCACAGGTCGTTCATTTCCGGTTGGCGACAGAGTTCGGCGGCCGCGAACGCCGCAGCCCAGGGGTCGGCGACGATCGGACCGCAAGGCTTCCTCGCGATGCGCGGCGCCGACGTTCTTGCGGACGGCGTGGCCCTTGAAGCGATGGACCCGCCCCTCGCGCTGCTCGAAGTCAACCGGATTGGCGGGCAGGTTCCAGTGGACGAGCGAGTGGCACCACCAGTGGAAGTCGATCCCCTCCTGGCCGATCGACGTCGACGCGAGGACCATCGGCCAGAACGGAGAGTTGAACGCCGCCTGCACGTCAGACATGCGCTCCACTGACTTCTCGTCCGTCTTGGCCGTGCCCTTGGCAGATCCGTAGCGGAGCGCGAAGCGCGTGTTGAAGCGCAACGGCGTGTCGGGACGCGATGGATCGAATGCCTGGAGCGGCGCGACGCGCAGCGAGATGCCGACCGTACGTCGTCAGCGATGGCGAGCAGCGGCCTCGTCGGTGGCGGGACTCTCGTTGCCGACGAGGTGGTGGAGGTACTCGTCGAGGACGGCCTGGAGGTTCCCGCCGTGGCAGTACTCGCAGCACGACTTGCCAATAGGCGAGGTCCGAGCCCTGGCTGTCGAGCAGCGCCATGACCTCCGGACGGTTGAAGAGCGAACGGAAGCCTGCCGCGATGACGGCCGCGGCTCGCGCACGCCGTCGTCGGTGACGCCGGGTACGCCGGCGGTTACGCGCCGCAAGGCGCGCCACGCGACGTTGGCCGGTCCGGCAAGGCCGACGAGAGCGACCCAGCGGTCGAGGTCGGGACGGATGAGCGCCGAGTTCCACCTCGTCCCTCGCAGCTTGTCCGCGGCGTCGAGATGGGCCACGAGCCCTCGGTCCTCCGACGCAGTCTCCTTCTCGGAGATGGCCTCGGCCAGGTCGATGTTCCGATCATCTCCGTCGATGGCGAAGGGCGCGGCCCAGAACCACGTGTCGCGGCTCAGGCTGACGCTGGCTCGTCGCGCAGCGCCGACCGTCGGAGCACGCGCGCCTCGGCCCACGCGATCGCTCGTTCAGCGGGAAGGACTGCGCCGGGCGACTGGCGCGCGAAGTCCAGGGGATCGGTCAGTTCGGCAAGCCCGGGGGTCGGCAGGAACAGAGCGAGGCCGGTCATGCCCGCCGGGCGTCCCTCCTCCATCCGATATGCCAGGCGTGGTCGGGTCGGACCGTCACCCGTCGACGGCGCCCTGCATGCGGTGCAGAGCGGTCCAGCTGAGGAGCGACGCGATCGCCGTAGGCGCCGCGGCCCAACTGGAGAAGATCAGTCGCTTGGTCACGAGGTGGGATCGACCTCGGCGTACGCGCCCGCAGGCTCGTGATACGGCATCGAGGGCGGCAGCCAGAGCAGTCGCCACAGCCCGCGGTCGACGGTCTCGGCGATGAGCTGGCGAAGCCGGGCGTTGGCCGGCTCGATCTCGGCGTTCCACGGAGATCCGCGCGACGGATGACCTGCGCGTCTTCGAGGAGCGCTCGACGGCTCCAGGGATCGAGATCGTGTTGACGGAACTTCTCGGAGAGCTGGTAGCCGTCCATGAAGTTGAGGAAGTACGGCGCCGACTTCCAGTACTCGACCGACAGCGCGCCACCGACCTCGTCGGCGATGCGCTTCAGCGCGACGAATCCGAGCAGGTCCTCGGCGGTTGGCGCCGCCGGCTGGTCGAGCTTCTCGATGAGCATGTCGGCGATTCCCGACACCGGGCGCTCGGTTCGGCACATCACCTTGCGGAGCAGCGCTTCGACCATGTCCTTCGCCGCCTGTGGATCGCCACCGGTCACGCTTGCGGCGGAACTCGCCGAGCGCGGCCTTGAGCTGCTGGGTCGTCCCGCTTGACGCGGGTATTCGAGGAAGTCGACGGTACCGATGAAGTCGGCGTAGTGATCGTCGCCGGTCATGCTCGCGCTCCTCGGCGAGCGTGTACATCTTGTACGGCGTCGCCGAGAGCAGCAGCACCTTGACGCGTTCGGCGGTGAAGAGATCGTGGGCGAGCTGGCTCACCTCGCGCTCGGCGTCCTCCTCGGGTCGTTCGAGGAGGTGCTTGAAGCGCTGGAACTCGTCGAGGATGACGAGATCAGGATCGAGGCAGTCAACGCTGACCTCGGCGAGCATGCGGCGCAGCTCGCCGACGATGGCGAGCCGTCGGCGGTTCTGGTCGGCGTCGAACCGGTACGGCCGCGCATCTCGGCGACGAGGTCGCGAGATCAGCCAGCACGCGTTTGCGGCGGATGACTGTTCGGAACTTCTTGAACCACGGCTGCATCGGGCAGCGACTCGGGATCGTCGAGCGCGGCACAGATCCACTCCCAACGCCCTTCGTTGACGTCCATCCTGAGGATGCGATGCAGCGCGTTGGACTCGGCGCGCGCCGCCGTCGATAATCGGTTCGAGCAGCCAACTGATGAGGGCGCGCTCCTCGACGCGTCCTCCCCGGTGCCCCTTCTCGAACGAGGTGCCGGGGGTGAACGCCACGAGGTTGACGGTCTTGCTGCCATCGGGCATGCGTCGATTGAGATCGCGCAGCTGCGTCGCCAGCATGGTGATGCGGGTCGACAGCGGCTTGGTGCCGTCGCCGCGGACGTCGAGCTTGGCGATGTTCTGCCGGGCGATGTCGGCGTTGGAGCAGATGTAGATGATGTCGATGCGGTCGACGGCGCTGTCGTGTTGCAGCCGCTCGATCGCACCTGCGATCACGCCGCGAGCGACGAGCGTCTTGCCCATCCCGACCTCGTCGGCGACGAGGAAGCGGTCGGTGGGATCGGGGTCGTCGTAGAGCCGGCGCAGGACGTAGTCGACGGTCTCGACCTGGAAGTCCTTCAGCGTCGCGAACGCCGTGTCGGCTGCGTGTCCGCTCACGTTCGCGTCCTGAGGCGTTCTCGGGCTGCGGTGACTGACGGCCAGAACTCTCCCCAGCCTCGGGGAGGACCTTGCGGCCTTGCTCGGTCGCCCCAAGGCGAGTTGACGAGACGGTCGATGTCATCGATGGTTCGGGGCGCGGTGGCCAAGGCGGTGAGCACGGCCTCCAGGACGCCCGCACCGTCGCCTGCCGAGAAGGTGGCGAAGCTGCCCAGCCCGTCGCTCTCGGGGAACCATCCCCTCGCGGTCCTGCGAGCTGAAGCAGCAGGAGGATGAAACGGAGGAACTCGCTCGGCGTGCCGATGCGACGGGCGAGGACGCGATCGAGCCGGTCCGCCGGATCGCCGACGAGGCGCGCGAGCACCACCGACGAGACCTCGATCCGAGATGAGCCCTTGCCCGCAGCCGAGTCGCAGGACGAGGAACGGGGTGATCTCCTCGACCTCGGCGAGCTGCCAGCGATGGTCGAGACGGTTCCCGAACGATGGCCTGTGCGTGCTGTGCCGCTCAAGGTGAGTAGATCGACGGTGAGTTCGGCATCGTCGGGCAGCGCGGACGCCGCGCTGCAGCGATTCGTCGGACCGCACCCAGAGCAGCGGGGCTTCGTGATCCCCCTCGACGCTGGCGATGTACGTGAGCGAGGCGAAGTCCCGAAGCGCGTTCTCGAACGTGCGGCGCAGCTCGTCCTCTGCCGTTTCCTCCACCGGTTCGCCGAGGGTGTGCGGAAGCAGCACGCGGCCGAAGCCGGTGGTGCCGATGGCGGCGTCGACACCGTAGGTCGCCGGCGCTGCCCACGATCTCGACGAGCACCTCATCGTTGCCGCCCCAGGCGGCGTCGGTTGTGTTCGCGGAGCCGATGAAGAGTGCGCCTGCCGGTTGCGCTCGACGATGAAGATCTTGGCGTGGAGACCGGAGAGCGACCAGCGCAGGCCGGCCTCCTCCGATTCGGGATCGGGGATCGCCGCGTTCTCGTCGAGCACCCGAAGATCGCCATGGTCAGTGAGCCACTCACGCCACCCGGAGCCGAGAGCATTGAGTTCTTCGGCTCGCGAGACGAGTACACAATCCCCTGCTCCGTCAGGCCACGCCTGCTCAAGGCCGACGTCGTTGAGGAACGGAGTGACGATGAGGCGGCGGTACCCCTCCATGTTCGGTCGCGCCCGATGTCCGCCGCCGAAGACATGGAACGTGAGCCAGTCGTTGTCGTTGAAGGTGTTGTCCGGCCGCTCCCACTCGACGTACCTGAGGGCATCGGCGAGTTCGGCAACTCTCGCCGCTCGTCAGCCGGCACGCCGGCCGAAACACGCGCCGGAAGCGATGCCAGCAGATCGGCGAGCGGCCGATTGAGTTTGTGCGGTTGCAGTGTGCGTCGGCCATCGAGGCTGATGGCTGCATCCCATGCTCGGTCATGCGTGAGGTTGCGCGATCCGCAGACGAGTCGAAACCGTTCGTCGCCTTCATCGTCGACGTAACGGAGCACCCAGAGCTTCGGATGGAACAGGTGCCCGGGTCGCGGTGCCTTGACCTGATGGACCATCGGTTCGAGGAAGGCCAAGAGATCATTTCGTTGCGCAGGTACGGCAACGTGCCCGGCCTGGCAGAAGATGTCGATCCGGTCGGCGTAGTTACGGATCGCCTGGAGGATGCTCAGGGGATCGGTGGACGTCGAGAGGTCGGCTCCGGCAAGCCCGAGCGGGACGGGCAGGAGCGCGGTGAGGTGAAGAGTGAAGGTCGGTCGCGACGGCGTGCTCCAGTCGGAAGCCGGCCTCGGGCGGCGCGAGCAGATCGACCAGCAGGGCGCGGTCGTCAGGCGACAGCATGTTTGTCATCGGATTCGGTCGCGTTGAGGCCGTCGGCGATGTCGGTGAGCATCCTCTGAACCTGCGTCCAGCGGAAGGCGAGCGGTGCGGTTCCCGCGTTGCCGGCCCAGTCGTCGAGGCGTTTCCTGTTCGCCAGTCGGGCCTGACCTCGCTTGTGCTCCAGTTCGCGGTCGTGCACGAGTGTGCGAGCAGTGGCCGACGAGGCGATGTTGGCTGTGTCCGACGCGAGGAAGCCCGCCCATTCGTCGACGAAGCGGCGTGTGCGAGGTGGGATGCGAGCACCTTGGTCGAGGATGCAATCCCAGAAGTCGTCGATGTTCTCGGCCCACGTCGCGAGGCGGACGCGGCGCGCATGGGCGCGCCACTCGTCGAGGCGCTCCCGATAGTCGTCGCGCGACGTTGCGTCCGTCTCCTCGCGACCTGTCCTTCTTCGTTCCTCGGCAAGTTCAAGGTTGTAGAGGAGCGCCGCGCCGTGCGCCGCGCACGAGAAGTGTTCGGCGTGGTGCACCAGACGCGCGATCGCCTCTGCCGTGTCGGTTGGCAGCGTGGCATCCCACACCGCGTCGACGGCGCCCAAAGGTCTGCCGCGCCGGAGATCCTTGACGTAGGCGGTCAGCAGACTCTCGTGTTGCGCGGAGCGATCAGAGGAGATGATCCGCTCGCACAGCCATTCCGATTCGTTGCGTGTGAGTTCGAAGTTCGCGCTCTTGAAACTGAAGAAGTCGGGTGGGGCGTCGGGGATCTCTCTCTGCCAGAACGCCGGCGCGCGGTCACCGATCTCGTCCTCGGTGTCAGCCGCGGCAAGGCCGCGGCAACATGGCGGCCGTACTGGCGGATGCTCAGGGACGGCGCGAGGAAGATGCCGTAGCGAATGAGCCCACCCCAGAAAATCGCCGAGGGGAGGGTGCGGACGTTTCGCCCGGCGTCGACGCCGATCAGGCCCGCGTGGTCGCCGCCCTCTTTGAGGGCGCCGATGAGCGCTGCGTTCCATGTCGGTGGCCTTGGCGACGAGCTGATGTGGGTGCCGCCGCTCGGCGCGCCGGAAGATCCAGGGGATGAACAAGAAGTACCGGGCGCGGGTCTGGATGACCGACGTGCCCGGGAACAAGGCGTTGCTGATGGCGTCGCGGACGGTGCCGAGACCGAGGTCGTCGACGGTGTCCTTGTCCGAGAAGAGCTGGAGCATCTCCCGGACCCGACGCTGGTCCTCTTCCGAATGGTCCAGCCAGCTGATGAACGACCCCATCGAACGGCCCTCCTGCCGAGCAGGCCGCTCGGGCGCCCTCAATCCCAGAAGATAGCGGTCCGCTCTTCAGGCGCGGCCACGAGAGCGATCCCATCAGCTGCCGCACGATCGCTTCATCGCGTGGGCAGGGTACTTGCATCGGAGGGCGGCACCCATCAGCCGAATTGGTGACAACGGCGACGGAAAAGATTGTTGCGCAATCGTGGATCGCTGCCCGGTCCACGGCAACCTGTTCGCATGAGCGCACAGCCAGACATCACGAGCTCGCCGCGCCAAGCTGATCCCCTCCTTACCGTCGCGGAAGTTGCCGACCTGGCGAGTCTTTCGACACGCACCATTTGGAAGCTGCTCGCCCGCGAAGAGCTCCGCGGATGTCGCATCGGACGTGCTCGTCGCGTCCGACTCGGCGAATTTCACAGGTGGATCTCCTCCCTGCCGACTGGCGCGAGCGTCAAGCCGTGACGCCCTCCGAACGTTCTCTCCGGGCTCGCATTGCCGCGTACCGGCTGCACGCCAAGTACGACTCGCGCGACGTGACCCGGCCCGCTCGCGACAAGTTCATGGCGCGGTTCGAGAAGGAGGTCGACCCGGGTGGAGTCCTGCTCCCTTCCGAGCGTGCCCGCCGGGCGGACGCCGCCAGCGCGCCTACTTCTCGCAGCTCGCCCTGAAAAGTGCACGAGCTCGGCGGCGCGACCCCGAGTTTTGACTCGGCCACATCGAGTCGCAATTGCCTTACGTTCTCAGCAGCAAATGAGTGGCCTCTCTTGATGCCGGTTCATGCCGGTTGATGAGGGTTAGAAGCAACCTGGCGCCTCCCCTGCCGGCAAGCACTCGGAGGCCGACCCACGGCGTCACTGACACAGGAGCAAGTTCATGCCCACGGACCTGGCCGCGCCGAACGCGCGCTCGGAAGAGGAACTTCGGCCCGCGCAGCCGCCGAGTCAACCCGAAGATGCGACGATTAGTCAGCTCGAAAAGCTCTTCATTGAGCGTCGCGACGTATTCGCGGAACAGCACTCGAACGGCAGCTACGCGCCGGTGCGTCGGCCCGTCAGGCTGGCCGATCTGAAGGCGCACGTCTCAGGGAAGCACACGTACGGGCACTATCTGCTGAGCCCGGAAGGCAACTGCCGCCTCTTGGCGTTCGACATCGACGTCCAGAAGGAGTCGGTGACGACGTGGCGGAACAACGACGACGAACTCGAGACGTTCAGACCCGCGCTGCTGCGTTCCTTGATCGTTCGCATTGGGCGCGGCCCTTGATCGTCCATCGACTCAACGCGATGGCTGAAGCATTAGGCCGGCGTGTCCATCGTGAGCTCGACATCCCCGTCCGCGTGCGCCTACAGCGGGGAGCAAAGGCGTCCACGTGTACGCCTTCACGGGGTCGGCGCCGGCCGCCAAGGTCCACGCCGCAGCCGCGAAGGTGCTGAAGTCCTTCGGCCACTTCGAGCCGAGCCGGGGCGACAATTTTTACCCGACGCGCGACGATCCCGAGACCAACTACGTGTTCGAGATCGAGGTCTACCCCAAGCAGGACTTCCCTCGACGAGGGTGGCCTGGGGAATCTTCCTGCGCTTGCCGCTCGGCGTGAATCGCAAGACCGGCCAGGCTGGACGCTTCATTCGGTTCGTCGGCAAGCCGACCCAGTTCACCGAGATGTCGCCCGAGCTGGCGCTCACCGGGACGCTTCCGTGGCAGGAGTAGCCGACGGCATCGAGGCTCGACTGGACGTGTTCCTCGCCGAGGGCGAGCCCGCCGCCTCCAGCGCCCCGGCCACACCCGAATGGGACCCGGACCTGATCCCCGATCCCGGCAGCGCGCCGCGCTCGGCCGAGGACGACGCGATCGACACCGTGGTCAACGGCGTCGACATCATCACCGCCTACACGAAGTGGTGCGGGAAGATGACGCCCGAGCCGGGCGGACGTAGCGAGTCCGTCATGATTTCCTGCCCGAAGCCAGACCACCCGGACAAGAACCCGTCCGCATGGCTCAACCTCGACAAGGGCACGTGGTTCTGCGGTGGCTGCCAGGAGGGCGGCGACAAGTTCCACATCGCCGGCTACTACTTCGACATCGACGCACACGATCGGTCGAAGTTCCCCGAGCTGCGCCGCCGGATGGCCGAGGACCTGGGCTACACGGTGCGTCGCACGGTCGGCGGTCAGGAATACATCGAAGTCGTCGCGGCATATCCGGAGCTCCCGAACGACGCGGTCAGGGACGATGCGCCTGACGTCACGGAGTGGGACGAGGAAGTCCGCGAACAGGCGCGGCTCGCGATCGACTGGAGGGCCCTGCTCCCGGCGGACACCTTCCTGCGGCGGTGGATGGAGACCGTCACTGTCGATGAACTTCCGGAGGAGTACCACCTCTGGCTCGGTTTGCAGATGGTTGGCCTTGCTGCCGGCGACAGTGCCGTTCTCATGGAGCGCAACCCGATCAAGGGGAACCTGTTCCTTTGCCTCTTCGGATCCACGGGGGTGGGCAAGAGCAAGGCTGTGCGCAGCCAGGCTTTGCTACTCCGCGAGGCGCTGCCCTACGACGACGACGACATCAACAACACTGGGGTGATCCCCGGCGACGCCGGGCTCCGCTGAGGCGCTCGTAGACATGTTTTCCAAGACCGAGCGTGATCCCGTGCAGCCGAGCAAGATCATCAGTTACCGGGGCGTTGAGAGGGCTGGTGCGTTTCGATGAGTTCGCCTCGCTTCTCGCGCAATGCGAGAACCGGCGCGGTTCGACGTTGAAGCCCACCCTCATGCAGTTCTATGACTCCTATGAGCCGATCGAGTTGCGCAGCCGGACCGCCGGCTACTCAAAAGCGGATCGGCACTTTTGCTCTGCCACCACGACGACCCAGCCGAAGGTTGTTCGAGAACTCTTCAGCAAGGTGAGGCTCCCTTGAGCTTCCTGAATCGGTGGATCTTCGTCGCCGGCAAGCTCAAGCCCCTCGATCCGTGGGGCGGTCCGGAGGTCGATCTTCGCGCGCTCGTGGAGCCGCTGAGGGGACCTTCGCGCCTGGGCCTCCTCCGGACGGAGCCTTCAGATGGACAGCAGCGCGAGTTCACTCTGGGCGACCTTCTTTCGTGGAACACCTGGAATCCCACCGCGTGTCCGACGATAACCCGCTGCTCACCCGGCTGGACTTCACCCTCAAGAAGGTCATGCTGCTCCTCGCGATCGATCAGAAGACGCCGACGATCGGCGCCGATATCGTGGCAGGACACGCTCTGACCTTGTACCCATATCTTCGGCAGACCTATGGACTGGTCGACCGCAGGCTCAACGCCGGCAGTCAGTTCAACCACTGCCGAGCGCGCCTTCCTGAAGCTACTCGCACGGGCGTCCAGGCCCCGGACGGTCCGCGAGATCGGGCGGAGTCTTCATGCGACCGCTTCCCGAGGCAGATGCAGAACAACGCCGTCAAGACCCTCGTTCAGTACGGCGACATCGAGGAGATCGTCCAGAGCACCGCCCGCGGGCCCAAGAGGACAGCATCCAGCCAGTCGCGGATTAGGTCGAGGCCGTACCCCCCGGACGACCGCTGACGCCAGCCGACTCGCAATCCGGATCGCGACACCTTTTCTTGCATGCACGGACGCGTTTCCATCCGCCGGGTAGTTGTGAAACCCATGCTCTCCAATGGTTCGCTGGGCAAGCTCCGATACCCGTCACCGATAACACGTCGGCCCGCGGCTTCGGCAAATCCGTAGAGGCATCCGTGTCTCGGTGGGCGCCCGCACTTCCCGACGGGTTTCGTCGATCTGGCGAAACGTAGATTTCTGAATCAATGCTTGCGGTTCAGCACACCAAACCTGTCGCGAAACCCGTCGCATCCCGTCGCGGTGCGACTAAATGGCGGCTGTCCCGCTTGCACTGCGTCAACGACCGCGCGTCCGCTGCTCAAATGTGCCCGAGCATCGCCTTGACTTCCACGCCAACCGGAGTTAAAAGGTGGCTGCAGCTCCTGAGTTTGGCTGCTGTGGGACACAGGGTGGGAGCGGACCAAGCTTGCCGGCAGGCCGCTCCCACCCGCTTTCTTTGCCGATCTCATCCGATAGATACCGCGGAGAAGGCCGCCCTATCTCTTCCCACCGAGAAGGGGCGGCGCAGCTTAACTGTAAGTGAAGAGTGAACAGCCCTGCCGCGGTGCCTGTGCAATAGGGGATTGGCTGAACGTGTGGACACCGCCTTATAAGAACCGCAACGCCCACGACCGGTGGCTCACCTAACTCCGATCCCGGAGGTGCCTCAACTTCCCCTCAATCGGATTGCGCCGATAGCGGTGATTATCGGCGAGCCCTACTTTCCACCTTGGGACGACTTTTTCCGAGCCCCACCCCGCGTCAGCCGGCCCTCTACGAAGACGCCGCGCACGAACTTTTCGACGAAGCCGCTACCTCGGACGGGAGGCAGATGAAGTTCGCGACCGCCTACGACCTTGATCCCGCACACCGCGAAGCTCTAGCCCATTCGCTGATCGAACTCATCGACATGGTCCATAGCGACTTGGTGTCCTTGGCTCGCGATCGCGCCCTCACCGTCGCGGAGACTGAGATCGGCCAGTGGCTTCCCGAGCATCCCTACCCGGGTACACGCGCCCGACTTTCTGCGCAGGTTCCTGGTTGCCTTGACCGCACTGGGACAAAGGCTCGCCGAACCCATGCGGTTCGCTGCCCATCCCGCAATGTGGCCTTGAGGAGGTCGCTCTGCACATCCTCATCAGCAACGCGGTGACCTACCTGGAAGCGGCCGAGATTGCCCCGGCCTTCAACGAGTTCATATGCGATGCCTTTGAGGACCGCGACTTCGAGCGGCTCTTCTGGGCACGGGACCTCAGCACCGAAAACCAGCTTCTTTCGGAGGCCACGGCCATCGAGCAGATCGCGAGTTGGTTCGAGCCATTCCACGAAGCACGCCTCCATCCGTATCTCACCGGGAACTAGCGCCTGGAGGTTTCGCCATGCGGACGTGATTGAAGCAACGACGAGTGACCTCGGCGCCTCTCGGTGTGGTCGTCCTTTCCTGACCTCCCAGGTCGGTCCCAAAAGACCTCGCAGTGAACCCGCTGTTGAAGCCAGCCCTTGGTCGATCGCCTCGCCTCACGCGGCTGGGCGTGTGGGTGCGCGATATCGGTAAGTGTCCTCGACGGTATGGATCCAGCCAGCCCTATGCAGCCCGCGTCTGCCCATCTACGGAGGGCGTGTCGCCGCGCCTTTGGACGAGGCCGCTACCAGCGCACATACCGCGCATCGAGCGCATGATGACGAGAGCTCAGAAGAACCGATCGGGCGGCTGTGATCCGTAGTCAGGGCCCAGCCGTGCGAACAAGTCCAGCGGATCCAAGAGCGGGTCTTCGGATCCAAGCTGCCATGGGCTTCTGCCTGCGCGAAGCCGTTGATCCTGCGGACGATCCCTGTGGTCCGTGACCGTCTCGTGACGCCAGAACAAGCCAGCTGGCCATGCGTGCCTGGAACCCGTCTGCGCCTCGGTTGAAGGCGTCCTACCCCCGGTGCAGGATGGGCTCGTGGTCGAGGAGGCACTTGGAGGGCCGGAGCTGCTGTCCGCCTTGCGGGGCGCGGGCTTCGAGCGTCCTTTCATCGACCACGCCCTCGCGACCAACATCCGTCGAGATCTTGAAGATGCGATTACTCCGTGGCTCCCCGACCTTGGGGAGGGTGTTGTCGTCCGCGTGAACAAGGACCGGTTGCGACGCGTCCTTCGATGTGAGCGACACCTGGTTGCCACACTTGCAATCCCACCAGACGCTCCCTCTGCCCCCGTCGTACGGGGTGCGCTTCTCGATCGCCTCTTCGCGCAGGTGGTATCCGGCTTCAGTGTGAGCAACGCACCAGTCGCCGACGCTTTGGCGGCTGCCACAGTCGCCGGAGATGCCTGGCTACTTGATGCTTGGGAAGGGCTGCCCTCCGCGGAACGCGCCGAAGTGACCCTGAGCGTCGAGCATGCGGCGTTGGCACTTGTGTCACGCTGGCCCACGTTGCCGCCAACGCGTTCATGCGCCTTCAAGAGCCGATACGTGTCACGCTCGCCGACGAACGCGTGATCCTGTCGGGGAGACTCGACTTGGTGCTGGGTGCCCCAACCTCTGAGCGAGCCGGGGCGACGCTAATCGACATCAAGAGCGGAACCCGTCGCATCGACGACATCACGGACGCTGGTTGGTACGCGGTGCTCGAAACACTCCGGCACGGTGTCCCGCCTTTTCAGTCGGGGAACTACTACTTACGGGACGGCATCCTCGACCTGAGCGTCGTCGACTCCCCACGAGTCCAACAGGCAGCAGCTCGAATCGTCGAGGGCGTCGGTCGACTGCTGCGCCTCGCCACCGGCCACAGCTCCACGACGACGCCCAATGCACTGTGCCAATGGTGTTCGGAATTCACGTCGTGCGAGCCGGGTCAGCGGTACATGGCTGAACGCGACCTCGAAATCGGCCTGGACCGGCCATCGGACGACGAACGGGCCTATTACGTCTCCTGAGCTTGCGCCCTACATCGAGGCAGTGCGCGCCGCTGTTCTTGACGATCTGCCGGAGGAACCCGCGGTGTCGTCGACAGACCTGCGCGAGCTGACAGTCCGACTCGTGGATGGCCTCCGTCCTGTTGCGGACCGCCTCCCAGAGGGGACAGAAGTCAGAGTCGATCGATACACGCTTCCAAAGGCTCTCGTGTGTCCCGCGAGCACCGTCCGTGATGAGTTCGTGTGGACGTCGACCTTCGCCAGTCGCGCCTTGGGCCTACCGGCACTTAGCTGGGTGCTCGGCGGCCATGGAACCGCCGTCATGGATGGCGTGCGCGAGGCTGTCGCCGAGGCGATCCGGGAAGAGCGAAGTCTCGGACTGTGGCTGTCCGGTCAGGATGAGCCAAGCCGGGCGGCAACGATTGCCGCCGCTGCGACGTGGACCGCAAGGTCTCTTTGCGCTGTGCCATGGTCGAGCCTCCATAGTCGGCTGCGCTACGGCTTCCAATCGATATGGCTACGACCTCTTGGCTTCAACAGTCCGGTTGTGATTGCCGGTCGGCCTGACGTCGTTGTGCTGCACAAGGGCTCGAGAGCGCAGGAGTGCATCTTGATTGCGCTCGGGTGGCCAGATCCTGTCGTCACACGGCTCGATGCACTCACAGCCAGCATGGATAGGCGGCGCGCACCGCTACGAACCGTGACCGTCTATCCCGCCGACGCCAGTGTCATCGCCCGTCCGGTTGACTCCGAGATGCTCCGTCAGGCGATCGACGAAGTGCTCGTCGCCGCCGAGGTGCTGGCGGGAATCGTCGAGCAGAACGATGCAGCGGCAAAGCCGGGCCGTCAGTGCTGGTCATGCGACCGTCGGGGCAACTGTCATGTCGGTCAGGCTTGGATCGGGGCGCAACCGGTTCGCGTGGGAGGTATTCCAATCCCGCTCCCCAGCAGCGAGGGCTAGACGCCCGTCTCACGCCGACCCGTCATGCACCCGCACGTCGCACGACGAGTTCAGAGGCACGCGTCGAGACAGCCGCGCGCAGGAAGATCCCGAGATCATCGTCCGCACTGAAACGCGGTCGGTGGGTAGAGAACGTCCGACCACTCCGGAGGAACTGCTGAAACGCCACCTTCGCCTTGTCGGACTTGGTCGGGTCGAAGACGGCGAACGGCGTGCCTCCGTTCTTCTTCACCAGAGAGAAACATGGAATATCGGTAAGGCCGTCCCCGACGTAGACCATGTTCTCGAAGGGGATCCGGCGGTCCGTGGCAGCGATGTCCTCATTTACTAGCTGGGGCCGCGTCTTCGAGTCCTCGGGCCGGATGCCCTTGTTGATCTCGAAGAGGTAGCGCGTCTTCTCGGTGAACGTGATGCACCGTTTGATGTATCGGATGACGCCATTCTCATCCTCGCCAAACTGGCATCCGTAGACACCTCGGAAGTTTGAGGCGACCACCGAGCTGCCGAGGATCACCTCTTCGAGCCCGCCGGACACGATGTAGAACTCGATCGCCACATCCTCGAACGGAACCACTACCTGCCGGAGGTCATCGAAGAGCTGAGGCACACCCGGAAACAGCACGTCGTCCAAGCTCGCGCCAAATGCTCGCAAGTCTTCGTTGCGCAGTTCGCCGAACGCCTGGTCCTTACCGACGCGATCCAGGATCAGTTTGAGGTACGCGAGGGGAGGGTCGAAGCCTTGCTCGACGAGCTTCCACGCTTCCTGTTTCCAGAAGGCATCCGCGTCTATGCCGAAGCGTTCGAGGAGGAGCGTTGTGGAGTCCGGGACGAGCGTGTCATCAAAGTCGAAGATGACCGCAAGCACAGCCACCTTGACCAGAACCCGCTCTACCTTGCTTCCTCGGAGCGATCTCTCTGTTCGATACGAAGGCGTTGTTGCGCCTTGACGGCAATCGCAACGAGGAGGCCCTCGGCGTTCGCCAGACGTGCAGCATCAACGTGGATGACCGAAGTCGGTAGCGGTGCTCGTTGATCCTCGCGGTGGAGATCCATCTGCCCCGTCCTTCACTCCCGGAGGTCTTCCACCCGGCTGCCGGACCCTACCCGCGGTCGGACGCTGAGCGGTGGATCGCGTGCGTGCATCTGCGTACGGGTCAGACGTGCCATAACGCCGCCGTCGACGACGTCAGCGCTCTTTCCAACCCAGGCTGCCGAGCGAGTTGCTAGCTGGGTTGGGCGAGGAAGGCGAGCACTCGGGGCCAGAGATCTGCTCTGGCGAGCGTGTTGGAGTCGGGCGTCGCTCCTCTGAGCGTCGTCATTGGTGTTCGTGTCGCCGGGTCGATACGGGTACAGGGAGCCAATGGCGTGGCCTGCGTGTGGGTATGCGAGGACTCGGTGGGGTTGGGTGAATCCGTGCGCGTCGAGGCGCTTCATGACTGCCTGGGCTGGGTTGCAGTCCCAATAGCCGGCGTAAGTAATGCCCCCGCAGATCGCCAGGACGGGACCGCGAGTCGCTTCCACAGCGATCTCGGCGGCGGCCGGCGGGTTCGGCACGGTGAGTTTGCTCCAGTAGGGAATCGGTGCGCCCCCGATCGTCCAAGCAGGCCCGTCGCAGGCCGGGTACGAGCAGACCGCGAGGTTGGCGCCGACGGAGTCGACGACGCCGTATACGAGGTTCGGGTAGTGGGCACCGAGGAGGAGTGCTGCTTCGGCGCCTCGGGAGAGGCCGTAGACCCAGATGCGCGTCGGGTCGATGCCCGGCTGTCGCGCGAGCCATTGGAGCGCCGCGGCGAAGTACTCCAACGGGATGTTCGACAGGGTTGACGGAAGGCCGGGTAGACCGAAGTACGCGATGCTCAGCGTGGGATAGCCGTGACTGGCGAAGAGGTCTCCGATCTCTGTCGGGAGTAGGCCGCCGCCGGATCCGCCAAACGCCAGAATCGCGGGTCGCAACCCACTCGTCGTCGGCGATGACGCGAAGTACCCGCCCACGAATCCCTCATTGGAGAGGCTGGTTGGCGTGTAGGTCACTCCCGGAGCAGCAACAAAGCGCTGGATCGCGGCGGACGCTCGCACGCGCCCGTGCGGTCGACACTGTGAAGATCCAACTCGCTGTTGGCTGTCGAGACCCCACGAATAGAACGTCGCGTTGGGATTCGACGGTCTCATGTGCGCGATGAAACCCATCGCGTCAATCTCGGAGTAGCCGGTCACGGGAGCGACGCGTGGAAGGATCGAGGCGGCCCTTCGAGTCGGCAATGAAGGTCGTCTGTGACGACCAACGAACCCCGGCCGCGTCGGTCGATGTCGCGCCGAGCACGGCCCGAGTGCGGGGCTGCAACCCGCGTACCGTCACGCTGAACGGCTGGTCTTGCAACAATGGACCCGAACCAACATCCAGGATGACGTGATTCGACCTTCGCGGCACTGGCCTGAGCGACTCCCGGACAGGCCCCCGCTACGAATGCCGCGACCCGCGAACGCAGCGAGAGAACACGACCGGACAGACACTCCCCGCCAGCGGGGACGGCACGAGGGCATTAGCGACGCTGGGTTAACTCGATGACGTTGCCGTCGAGGTCTTCTGTAACGTCCGCTGCGACCTGTACTCGGTGAGCTGATCTTCGTCATCCCACACTGACCAAAGGGTACGGGACGTCTGCGTCGACTGTCGGGGAGACGAAGCCTTAGCGCCCGTACTCGCGGGTAGAAGTGCCGATCGGGACGCGGCAATGTCCTTGGTCGTCTCCGGATCATCATCCGCGCCTTTTCTTCGGCTCGTATGGGTCCCAGCCATCGAGAAAGGGCTTGAGCTGTTCTGCTGTTACGTCGCGCGGTACGGCCGGCGCCTGTGGCGGTATGCGCAACGAGTCCATCTCGTCGGCACGTTGGCGTGCCCATGCGATCCAGGCTCGCGTTTGAGCGACGTCAGGATGGGCTGACTCGGCGGCATCGCAGTACGCGGTGGTATTCCCCCGGCCTTCTCCCAGTTCTGGATCTGTTCGAAGAGCGCCTCAGTACGTTGGCTCTCCGGTGAACGGTCACGGGCTCGGATCTTGGCGGCTTCCCATAACGTGCCGACGTTCAGCGGCTTCGGGTTCAGCCGCCTGGAGGCGTTGCTCCTTCTCGACGGCTCGAATCTCGATCTCGTGAAGTAGGTCGGGCAGCTTGTCCTCAAGCATCCATGACCTGCGGTCGGCCCACTTCGAAGGACGCACCGACTGTCCACCACCGCCCAAGAGTTCCAGGCACAGCCGCCCCGTAGCTCCGCTTTCGTACTCCTTCCGCGCCGACGTGCTGGTGTCGTGCCGGGACTCCCGTAGGAGTAGGACCAGTTCTGACGATCCCAGTACGAACGGCTCGGGAGCCCTTCCTCGCTCACGCGGATGCTCGCTGTGTAGCCGTTCGCAGTGATGACGAGGTGACCGTCCTTAATGTCCAGTCCACGACTCGCGGCCATAGCCATCGCGGACGTCGGAAGGGAGCTTCACTTCGTATCCACGTCGCTCGGCTTCAGCCACGAGTGCCTGCACAACTCGAAGTGCGCGTGGGAGCGCTGCTCGCGATACTTCATGGCGCTCCCCACCGTCCTTGAGCTGGCGGACTATGGCGTGATAGCGCGTCACCTTTTCGGGAACAGGAACCGGTCGCCGCGGTTCGGCGTCGCCGGCTGGTGCCTCTACCAAGTCGACCTGCAGCTCGTCGCCAGACACTATGGAGACGTTCAACCACTTCCCATCGGGCACCTTGCCGTGCAGCTGCGCCATCCGCGGTCGCTGTTCGAAGTCGACGCCGTTACGGTCAGACCAACGTCTCCGCGGCAGCCGCAAGGAGCCGCCTCCGGCGAGGAGGTCGTCGACGAGCTGCTGCGTCACCGAGCCGTTGGCCTGCCTCGGGAGCGGCGCATTCGGACTGCTTGCAAGCCTGAGGTATTCACGACCGGCATCGGTGATTTCCGCCGACCAGGTCGGACCGCGGCCAGAGGTCGTGACCATCCCGCGGTTACGGAGCGCGCCCGCCGAGATGCGATGCGACTCGCCCGTCATCACGCCCTCGGGGCAGCGGCCCCTACCGACCGCAGGACGGCAAGCTGTCGTTCGCTCAGTGTCTTCCGCTGCGCCATGGCGACTCCGCAGCCTCAGCCGGATATCCGGTCGCGCCCCACAGCCGGGATTGCCGCTCAGGTCATCTCGGCCACAATATTTTGCCGATCTCTAATTGGACAGAGCTCGTCGGACGATCGCCGAGGATGCCTCGCAAGAACCCATAACTGCGACGCTTGCGTTGATCGCCGCCCGGCAAAGGCGCTCGGGGGGGCCCCCCCCCCCCCCCCCCCCCCCCCCCCCCCCCCCCCCCCCCCCCCCCCCCCCCCCCCCCCCCCCCCCCCCCCCCCCCCCCCCCCCCCCCCCCCCCCCCCCCCCCCCCCCCCCCCCCCCCCCCCCCCCCCCCCCCCCCCCCCCCCCCCCCCCCCCCCCCCCCCCCCCCCCCCCCCCCCCCCCCCCCCCCCCCCCCCCCCCCCCCCCCCCCCCCCCCCCCCCCCCCCCCCCCCCCCCCCCCCCCCCCCCCCCCCCCCCCCCCCCCCCCCCCCCCCCCCCCCCCCCCCCCCCCCCCCCCCCCCCCCCCCCCCCCCCCCCCCCCCCCCCCCCCCCCCCCCCCCCCCCCCCCCCCCCCCCCCCCCCCCCCCCCCCCCCCCCCCCCCCCCCCCCCCCCCCCCCCCCCCCCCCCCCCCCCCCCCCCCCCCCCCCCCCCCCCCCCCCCCCCCCCCCCCCCCCCCCCCCCCCCCCCCCCCCCCCCCCCCCCCCCCCCCCCCCCCCCCCCCCCCCCCCCCCCCCCCCCCCCCCCCCCCCCCCCCCCCCCCCCCCCCCCCCCCCCCCCCCCCCCCCCCCCCCCCCCCCCCCCCCCCCCCCCCCCCCCCCCCCCCCCCCCCCCCCCCCCCCCCCCCCCCCCCCCCCCCCCCCCCCCCCCCCCCCCCCCCCCCCCCCCCCCCCCCCCCCCCCCCCCCCCCCCCCCCCCCCCCCCCCCCCCCCCCCCCCGTTTCTCCCGGGCCTCACAAGCGATTCCCCCGCCCGCAGTTCGCCGGGTCAAGATCAGTCGGAGTACGAAGAGGAGCGGGCACTGCACTGAGTCAGCTTTTCGTCGCCATGACCCGAGCTCGTGACGTGTGCGATCCTTCTGGCGCCGGGAGAACTGAGCGAGGTGATCGGCGATCACCTTGAGTCCTTCGATCTCGTGGAGTCCGACGTGGACGTGGTCAAGCCCCAGAACTGGCCCACGCCCACCCCCCCTTACGTGGGATCTTCCTTTCCGCTACGCGAGGGAATGCATTCGCTCCGAGTTCATGTACGGCTTGAAGAGTAGAAGCGCCTCTAACCGCTCGCTCGGCTCTCGGTTGGACGACTCCGATGCTGCCGTGTTGCGCTGCCGCTGGCCACGATGCTTTCCTTACGGTGTCGCCGTTTCCGTGCGGTGTCACCCTAGAGCCGCCGGCTCGACCCCTTCACGCGTCCTTCCTGATCGAAACGGTCATGCAGCCCGGCGATCGTCGATGCCGGGCTTTTTGTTCCTTCGGGCGTCTATTCGCCCAGACCTAAGACTTGGTCCTTGATGTCCCACCGTTGGCGTAGCGTCTGTTTCGGTTCGGACGACCGGGGCGGCAGTCATGGACGAGATGGGGCTCGAGGGGGACGAGGCCGCCGGGGATCCGGTCATGGCCGCACTCGAACTCATCGAGGCATGGGTCGGAGAAGGTGGGACCGTCACCCGGGAGTTGGTGCGCCATGTCGTCGACGAGAGTCTCGTTCCAGCCAAGCGCTATTCGGAATTCCTCGACGGTGCCCGATGCCCGCGGCCACACGATCGAAGCCGAGGTGGAACCGGCGGACGACGATGCTGACGATCTCGACGGCAGCTGGCCCACTGTCGACGGCTTCGGTAATTTCATTAGGAACGCCCGACACGCGGTCTTGACCGCCGCTGAAGAAGTAGCGCTCGCTGATCGAATCGACCGGGGGCATCTCGCCGAGCGCGTCGCACAACAACCACAATTGCCAGCGGACGTGGTCATGATCTTCTCAAAGATTGCCGCGACGGGCACCATGCGAAGCAGCTCTTATACTCTCAACGTGCGGCTCATCATCAACATCGCGAAGCGTGCCAGCACCGCGAACTTGAGCTTCAAGACCGTGCAGGAAGGCATGATTGGGCTCGATCGGGCCGTGGACAAGTTGAATGCCACGCGAGGCTTTAAGTTCTCGACCTACGCGACCCGGTGGGTACGACAATCGATCACGCGCGCAATCGCCACCAAGGCCTTGTAATCAGGATTCCCGTGCACATGCACAAGAAGATGGGGCGGGTGGCTCACGTCGATCGATTGCTCGACGGAGCTCGGGCGTGCGGCGACCGTGAACAGCTCGCGGAACGAGCTGAATCTTCGCGTTGACAGCGTGCTACTCATCCGCTTCCGCCGCCAGAACGTCACCTCGCTCGATCTTCCAGTAGGTGACGGTGTGACGTTCCTCGGCGACCTGATACCTGATCCCCGTTCGTCTGTTTCGAACAGGCTGCAGAGCAGGCGATGTTGACGGAGGCGCTGGAGGAAGCGCTCGAGGAAGTCAGTGATCGCGAGCGGGCCATGATCCGGCTGCGTTTCGGACTCGATCACGGGAAGCCGATGACGCTTGAAGAGGTGGGGCAGCTAGGTCGGGGTTACCCGTGAACGAGTCCGCCATCGAGTCGAAGACCCTCGCAAAGTTCGGCCATCCCACGCGAAGCGAACAATTGAAGGGGTTCCTGGAGGACTTGGGATGGACAGCGCGACCCAGGGTCCGTTGTTGAACAGGCGGATAGGTAATGGGCCCCGTAGCGTGTTTCGACTGTAGGAATCTCACGAACTTCATGCAGGTATCCGCACGTGGAACTCCGTGCGGTTGTGCAGAGCGCTCGGGGATTAAACCCGGAGCCCTGGGAACGAGCGGACGAGCGAGGACCCGGGCTCTATGCGCGCAATGCGGGCAGCGCCTCGATGCCGATGTCATCGAGCTCGACCTCGTCGACACGTGGGTCGACTTCGTCGCGCCGCAGGATTTTCGGGCCGCTCATGTTGCTGAGGAGCTCGTTGCCCTCCGCGAGGACGCGACATGAACACGTTGGAGCTGAAGGGACGCGCCGCGCGCCCGGGGGCCCTCCACGAGGAAATCCATCCGGCGCTCTTGGACGCGCTCAAGCGCACAGGGCGTCGTGCCCCTATATGGCCATCAGGCGCAGGCGATCGAAAGGCGAGATGCGGGCGAGCAGGTCGTGCAGGCGACGTCCGCCGGATCCGGCAAGTCGCTGACTGACGGTCCCGGTCCTAGATGCGCTGGCGCGCTCCGCGAGTGCACCCGCAATCCTCGTGTATTACCCCTCGTCCCCTGGCGAATGACCAGCTCAACGCCATGGCGCGTCTCGGACTCCAGAACGATCCATGGACGAACGGATCGATGTTCGACCTCGACCTGGGTTCGGGCATCAGGCGATCGCCGTTGGCCGCTATGACGGCTCCACCCTTGACCATGAAAAGACGAGCATCCGGAAGTCGGCGCGGCTCCTGATCAGTACTCCCGACATGCTCATGCCTCGCTCCTCCGGATGGCAACGCGGAAGTACGCAGACGGGTCGAGCTTGGAGCGCCTCTTCCGCGGTATCCGGTACGTCGTTCTCGACGAGATTCATTCGTACCAAGGGGTTTTTGGCTCCAATGTCGCGCAGGTGTTACGTCGGCTGCGACGGCGGCCGCGTGGCACGGCGCCAATCCGAGGTTCCTCGCTGCGTCGGCGACCATCGGTAATCCAGTCGAGCTCGCCGAGCGATTGACGGGTAAGCCTCCCTTCAGGCTCGTGGACGACGACTGCTCGCCCCAGCGTGTGCGCACCGTCCTCTGCAACCCACCGGTTGCCACCGAGCAGGCGGCAAGGAAGACACGATCCGACGACGACGCCACACTCGGTGAGGGCAGGATCGCGCCCCAGACCGTCGCACTGGAGCTGATCGCGAGCGGCACGCTTGGCGTCCAGCGCGCACGCTCCGGTGCGAACGATTTGCTTCGAGGGTCGCGCAACCAGGTTTCCGCGCTCACCAAGGGGTGCAGAGCCGACTCGAGAACCTGCAAGCGGAAAGATTTCGTTCCAATGGTCACGAGCTACGCGGCCACCCTCCTTTCGACGATCGGGTACAGGTCGAAGGAAGCCTTCGCGACGGAACGCTGCTTGCGGTTGTGTCGACCAATGCTTTGGAGCTCGGATCGACATTCCGGACCTTTCGCTATGCGTGCTGTGCGGCTATCCGGGCCATATTCCTCCTTCCGTCAACGTGCTGGTCGCGTCGGCCGTGCCGGTGAGGGCCTCATCGTGCTCGTCGTCGGCGACGATCCGCTGCAACAGCATCTCGCATCTCGGCCCGACGTTGCAAGAGCTGCTCTCAGCACAGGCCGAGAGCGTGGTCATCAATCCCAATGCTCCTCAGGTAGTGCGCCGGTACGGTATGGCACCGGCGCAGGAGGAGTTCGGCGGCATCGCCTTCGAGGACGAGGCCTACTTTGGCACCGAGGCCGTGGAGCAGTGGCTTGCCGAGGCGGTGGCGAGCCCGGCTGCCACCCACGACGGGGTCGACTACTGGCGCGTCGAGTGGGACGACGAGCCGTATGCCGGTCTCCGGAGCCAAGAAGGGAACACGGTCTTACACGGTCTTCGCTATGATGGGGCGCGACCGTGAGGCCATCGGGGTGATTGACAGAGCCACCGCTCCTCGTGACGTGTTCGTCGGTGCGATCTGGGTGGGACCACGCGGGAACCTCTACCCTGTGATCGGCTTCGAGGAGAAGCGTGGCGAGGTATTCGCCGAGGGTCCCGCTCCAGGTCGGGTATCTGACCCGCGGTCAGCCGGTCGACTCCGTCGAGGTGGTGCGCCCACTCTCGGATATGAGGCCGCTTGCCGAGAGCAACCTCGGGTACTCCGAGCTGAAGATCACGCGGTGGGTGCACAACTACAAGGAGATGTCGTTCTCAGGCGGCGAGGTGTCAAAGCCGATCGAGAAGAAGTGGCCGCCCATAGAGTTCGAAACCGAAGGCGTGCGTCTCGCCCTCGAGAGCTCATGGAGCGACGGTCCGTGGGACAGAGCGGCGGCGATCAAGGGACTCGAGCACGTGCTGCTCGTGTTCGCACCTGCCGTCGTCGTGTGCGATCCGCTCGATATCGACGCTACGAGCGACGCGTCCTGTATCTATCTTTATGACTCTTTCGGTGGAGGAATGGGCATCACTCGTGCCGTGTTCGACCGGTTCGATGAGGTCGTTCACCTAGCCCGAGAGACCGTGGAAGCATGTCCCTGTGAGCGTGGGCTGCCCGGGCTGCATCGTCTTGAGCCGCCGCCCTGACGGCAACAAGAATCTCTCGAAGTCTGTCGCTGTTGGCGCTGCTAACGAGACTCCGGGTCGCTCTTGGCCGACAAGGAGGCGGGCTCGCCTTAAGCGAGGGCCTGCCCTCTCGCTCTGCGCGTCTTACCCCACGTGAGACCCACAGCGAATTTCGGGAGGCCTCCGCCGAACGCGGGCGCGGTGAAGCAAACTCCTAGCTAGGGAGCCGGGACTCTTGCGTCGACGATGTGATCGCGAATGGCTCGCAGTGGGGCGGCAGCCCCGCCTTTGCAGCAGAGCGTCTTCCGAGGCGGGGATCCGACTGGAGCGCATAACTCCAGGGCTGACGCTCTGCGCCCTTCCGGAAACAAGCAGGTCAAGCAGGATGCCGCACAGCGCTAGCACCCTGCTGGTTGCAAAGCAGGTGCTCTAGCCAACTGAGCTACGTCCCCGCGATGTCCGCGAGACCACAGCGAGACGTCACGCCGCGGTTCCAGGCTCTGCGAGCGTAGCGGTCACCCCGGGCCGGACCGCGACTGAATCGACCGACGCTGGAGACGGGATCCGCGCGCCGGGATAACGTCGATCGTTGGCCAGAACCGACCCGCCAGGCGAGGGAGACCGATGAGCGCCATGACGCAACCGGGGCCGGTGCCGCCCGAATCGGTGCGGCGATTGTTCGAGCCCGCTTCGATCGCGCTCGTCGGTGCATCCGATCGCTCGTTGTGGACCCGCAACACTTTGGCGTCGCTCGACGCGTGCGGCTACACCGGCGAGCTCCACCTCGTGAACCCGCGGTCGGCCGAGGCGTGGGGCCGGCCGACTGCGCCGAGCGTCGCGGCGATCGGGAGCAAGGTCGACGTGGCGTACCTGATGGTCCCCCAGGACGCGGTCGCCGAAGCGCTCGAGGAGGCCGCTGATGCGGGCGTCGGTGGTGCGGTGATCCTCACCTCCGGGTTTGCCGAAGCCGGCGCGGCGGGCGTCGAGCGTCAGCGACGCCTGACCGAGGTCGCCGAACGTCACGGCGTCGCGGTCCTCGGCCCGAACACGCTCGGCTACCTCAACATGACCCGGCGAGTCTGCCTGTACCCGAGTGCCACCAACTCCGTCATCATCCCCGGGCCCGTCGCGCTGGTGTCCCAGAGCGGAGCCCTCGGCTCCGTGATGTTCGGCTTCTTCGAGCAGTACGCCGTCGGCTTGAGCCTCGCGGCAGCGACGGGGAACGAGGCGGTCGTCACCGTGACCGATGTCGTCGACTACCTCGTCGACGACGACGCGACGCGGCGCGATCGGCATCTTCGCCGAATCGTTCCGCAAGCCCGCGGAGCTCCTGCGGGTCGCGGCGCGTGCTCGTGAGGCCGGCAAGCTCCTCGTCGCGCTCAAGGTCGGGCGCAGCGCGGTCACCGCGTGGGCGGCGGCCGCCCACACCGGCGCCGTCGTCGGCGACGACCGTGTCATCGACGCGGTGTTCCGCCAAGCAGGCATCATCCGCGTCGATTCGCTCGAAGACCTCGTCGCCACCGCCGCCATGTACGCGCACACCGGTCCGATTCCCGGACGTCGCCTGGGCGTGGCCGGAGCGTCCGGCGGCGCGTGCGACATCATCGGCGACCGTGCCGAGCAGGAGGGCATCGAGCTCCCCGACTTCGCAGACTCGACCCGCGCCGCGCTCGAGGAGCTCTTACCGGAGTACGGCACCGCACACAACCCGCTCGACGTCACCGGGGCGGTGATCGCGAACACGACGTTGCTGAGCGACGCGACGACCGCGATCGCGAACGACCCGGGCGTCGACGTCGTGATCACGCAATTCGAGCTCGCTCGCTCGCACGAACCCGCACGCTTCGAGCCGATGCTGCACATCACCGAGGCGCTCAAGGCATCACCGGTTCCCGCGCTGTTCGTCCAGACGGTGGCGCGAAGCTTTGGCGACGTCGCGCGAGAGCTGGTGATCGAACACGGCATGCCCGTCGCCGTCGGTGGAATCGAGCTGTCGATGCGCGCGCTCGGCAAGCTCATGACCTGGTCGGAGCTCGAGCGAACGCGCGCTGCCGTGACGGGCGCCGCGGCGACGTCACCGGTACCGGTCCCCGATCTCGAACGCCGCCGCGGGGCCTGGTCGGAGCAGCGGGCCCGCGAGATGCTCGCCGCGGCGGGCATCCCGGTGATCCCGGGCGAGATGGTGGCCGATGCCGACGGCGCGCTCGTGGCTGCGGCCCGCTTCGGCTACCCGGTGGCGCTGAAGACCGTTGCGCCCGAGCTCCAGCACAAGAGCGACGTCGGCGCGGTGCGCCTCGGACTCGCCGACAACGAGGGGCTGCGGGCTGCACTGGCCGACATGGACGCCCGGATGCGCGCGCTCTCACCGGCCCCGACGGTCGAGGGGTTCCTCGTCAGCCCGATGCGTGCCGGCGGTGTCGAGCTGCTGCTGGGCGTCGTACACGATCCGGTGTGGGGCCAGGTGCTCGCGCTGGGTCTCGGGGGTGTCTGGACGGAGATCTTCGCCGACGTCAGCCTGCGTATCCTCCCCATCACGACCGCCGACGTGCGCGCCATGCTCGGCGAGCTGAAGGGCACGGCGTTGCTCCGTGGCGCGCGCGCGGCACGGAGACCGCTGATCTCGATCGTCTCGTCGACATCGTGATGGCCTTCGCTCGACTCGCCGGCGCGCTGGCGGGCGAGCTCGAAGCGTTGGAGATCAACCCGCTCCGCGTGCACGGCTCCGAGATCGAAGCGCTCGACGCCCTCGTCACCTGGAGCACGTGACGCGCGGCGTCAGCCGCCGAGCTCCATCGTCACCCACATCGAACCGTTCGCAGCAACAACGAGCCCGACGCCCACGAAGTGGAACTTCGGGTCGAGCAGATGGTCGCGGTGAGCTGGCGAGTTCATCCACGTGTCGACGACGTACGCCCCGTCAAACGCGTCGGCCGATCCCCAGAAGAGGTTCTCGCCCACGGTCGTGATACCACTACCGGCGGTGAGTGGGCAGGCAAGATTGCTGTGCACCATCGACTGCATCGTCGCCATCTGACCCGACCATGTGACTGCACAGCTCGCGAGCGCGGCGTTCACCTGGAGTGCGGGGAGGTTCCGGGACGTGCGTTGCGCGTTCGACAAGGTGATGATCGACGCCACGGTCGACGCGTCCGTCGTCGACGGCGCCGCGGTGGTCGTGGTCGTGCTGCTCGTGCTCGTCGTCGTGGCGATCGTGGCCGTCGCCTTCGGCGGGGTCGTCACCACGACACCGGCGACCTTCGCCGGGGCCGCGGTCGTCGTGGTGGACGTGGTGGACGCGGTGGACGCGGTGGTCGAATCGGCGGCCGCCGCGCTCGCGACCAACGCGTTCGCCGACGATGCCGTCGTGGTCGTCCCGGCCGCCGCGGCACCTCCTGCGGAAATCCCGGGAAGGGACCAGCCGGCCACCGCGGCGGCGATCGTCGCCACGACGGCTGCGACCGCCAAGCCCCAGTAGTGCCGCGAAGTCATCGTGGGTCTCGGTCCTCCAGGGGCACGCCGCGGCGCCGATCCGCCGCAGGCCCCCGCCGGCAACGAATCCGAAGCAGCCTAGAAGGCCCGTGGACGACCTCGCACGGCCGGGTGCACGGCGAAGTCGGGTCCGTCCGCCGGGCGATGCCTCAGATGGTCCCGACTCCCACGAATGCAGCGGCCTTCACGCCGCGGCGATCCAGCTCGCGCAGAAACGGCACCGCGGGAGTCGCAGCGCCCAGGCCGTGCACGCCCGCCGGCGGAACGGCCCCGAGCTCCGGAAGCGCTCCGGCCAGCCACGCGCCGGCGATCCCGAGTGCGGCGCCCGCCGCGACCGCGACATGCTCGATCATCCCGTAGACGATCGTCTCGCGCACGTCGCCCCGCCAGCCCCATGCCTCGACGCGCAGGGCGCCCCACGTCTCCCCGGGATCGTGGGCGGCGAGTCCGCCGGCGACGGCCTGCCACCACCGACGCTCTGCGAGCCCCAACCGAGTCGTCGCGCGCTCGATGCCGTGGCGGCTCCCCGCAAGCAGCTCCACGCCCGCGTCGACCAGCGTGCACTCGCGCGGGCCGACCGGGTCCGGGAACCACACGAGCTCCGCGCCGACTCGCGGCGCCTCGCGGACGGAGCCGTCGAGCCATTCACGCGCCGACAGTCGCAGGGCCCGGCGCGCGACCTCGGCGCTCGCCGGGCCCGCGACGCCCCAGCGCGCGACGTTCGCCTCGTCGAGACGGTCGAGCGCGTCGGCGGCATGCCCGGCAAGAACGTCGCCGATCCCCGGAGCGAGGCCGCACCCCGCGAGCAACGGGACACCCGCGTCGCGTCGCCGCCGGGTCCAGATGGCGAAGATCCCGCAGACCGTCGGCGTCGTCGGTGGCCGACACGAACGGCACGCCGGAACGCACGGCGAGTGCGGCGAGCTCACCGTCGGGGCCGGAGGGCAGCGCGGACACGACGGCGTGGACGCCCTCGGGCAGCGCGCGCGCAGATCGAGCTCGACGCCGACCGCTCCGTCCTGCAGTCCCTGCCGCGGTCTCCTGGGCGCGCGCTCGCGACCGAGCGGCGACCAGGACGCTCTCGACCCCTGGTGTGTCGATGATCTGGCGCGCCGCCCGCACGCCGACCTCGCCCGTGCCCGCGAGGAGGATGCGGGCCGTCACCGGAAGTCGGGGCCCTCCAACGCCCGCCACCCCCCGTCGGCGGCCACGTTCGAGCCCTTCCCGCGGAGCCGCACGACGAGACCGGCGAGGACCGCCAGGGACGCGACGAGCATCCCGCGCTGGTAGGCCTTCACGGCAGCGAGTGTACCGACGTGCCATGCCCAGCAAGTTCGTCTGTGGGGCTAGCTGGAATCGAACCAGCGACCTCACCCTTATCAGGGGTGCGCTCTCACCGACTGAGCTATAGCCCCGGGAGCCGAGGGAGCGTAGCAGCCACCCCTCGCCGTCCGGTCGGGACGACGTCCGCGGTCAGTAGTCGGACTCGTCCTCTTTGATGGTGATCTCGATCCCGCCGAAGAGCTCGGCGAACAGGTTGTAGAACGACGCCGCGATGACCGTGATCACGATCTGCAACACGACGACCACCGCGGCGACGAGGAGCGCTCCCCGCAGGATGTCGCCGTTCAGGAAGTGGAAGTCGCCGTTCGTGTCGAGGAGATCGTCGAAGAACTTCTCGACGCTCGAGATCACGCCGGCACTGTCGGCGACGATGTAGCACGTCGCGAGCGCGACGAACGTGACCGCGACGCCACAGAGGTAGAACCCGACCGACATCTTGAGCACCGACCAGAGATCGACCTTGGTGATCGTCTGGCGGTAGACGCGCTCGGGCGGCTGCGTCGACGACGGACGTTCCCTCGCCTCACGAGTCCGCACCGGCCGGCGTTCAGCCTCGTCGAGCCGCGGTGCCCGTGCCGACACGGCGCGCGGCGACGGCGGCAGCCCGGAACGCCCGGGGTTTGGAAGCGCCGATGTCGTCGGGCGCGCTGCCCATCAGCCGTCCTCTCCGGTCTCGGCTTCGAGCACGGGCGCCACCGCAACGATGGTGTCGCCGTTCTCGACTCGCGCCACCCGGACGCCGGTGGCATCGCGACCTTGGATCGAGATCTCGCTCGCGCCCATGCGGATGATATTTCCGGCCGAGGAGAACACCAGAATCTCGGAGTCCTCCGCAACGGTGAATGCTGCCACGACCTCGCCGCGTGCGGCAGTCACCCGCATCCCCCGCACGCCCTGACCGCCCCGACCCTGCGCTTTGAAGAGATCGAGCTTGGTGCGCTTGCCGAACCCGCTCGAGCTCACGAACAACATCACCGCGCCCTTGGGTGCGATGTCGCAACCGATGACCGCGTCGTCGGCGCTCCGCAGCTTCATCCCGCGGACGCCCGCGGTGGCGCGACCCATCGCGCGCACCTCGGACTCGTGGAAGCGGATCGTCATCCCGCCACGCGACACCAGGCAGATGTCGTCGTCGCCCGACGTCTGGATCACGCGGACGAGCTCGTCGCCTTGGTGCAGGTTGACCGCGATGATCCCACTCCGCAGTGACGAGTCGTACTCCGACATCCGAGTCTTCTTCACCACACCTTGCTTGGTCGCGAAGAAGAGGTACGCGCCGTCCTCGTAGGTCCGGGTGTCGATGACCGCCTGGATGCGCTCGTCGCTCTCGATCGGCAACAAGTTGACGAGCGCAGTGCCGCGCGCGGTGCGCTCCTTCATCGGGATCTCGTGCGCACGCAGGCGGTAGACCTTGCCGCGGTTCGAGAAGAACAGGAGGTACGAGTGCGCGGTCGTCATGAGAAGGTGCGCGACGTAGTCCTCCTCGCGCAGGTTGCCGCCGCGCACACCTCGACCACCACGACCCTGGCGACGGAACGCGTCAGCCGCGACCGTCTTGACGTACCCCTTGCTCGACAGCACGACGACGATCTCTTCGTCGTCGATGAGGTCGAGCGCGTCGAGGTCGCCGCTGTCGACGGTCAGGCGCGTGCGGCGAGGCTCGCCGAACTCCTCGCGGATCGATCCGAGCTCCGTCTTGATGACACCGCGGAGCTTGCCCTCGTCGGCGAGGATCGCATCCAGCTCCGCGATCGTCGTCAGCAGCTCGGCAAGCTCATCGCGCAGCTTCTGGCCCTCGAGCTGGGCGAGGCGCCGGAGCTGCATGTCGAGGATGTGGCGTGCCTGGACCTCGCTGAACTCGAACGGGGCAGCCATGAGCCCGCCGCGAGCGGTCTCGGCGTCCGCTGACGCTCGGATGTGGGCGATGATCGCGTCGATCATGTCGAGCGCCCGCACGAGGCCCTCGATGATGTGCGCGCGGTCGCGCGCCTTCTGCAGCCGGTATTCCGTGCGCCGGGTGACGACGTCGATCTGGTGATCGATGTACGCCGCGAGCGCCCGCTTCAGATCGAGCGTGCGCGGCACGCCGTCGACGAGGGCGAGCAGGTTCACGCCGAAGCTCGTCTGGAGCGGCGTGTGCTTGTAGAGGTTGTTCAACGTGACGAGTGCATTGGCGTCGCGGCGCAGCTCGATGACGAGACGCGTCTTGCCCTTGGCCGACTCGTTGCGGATCTCGCGGATCCCTTCGATCTCGCGCGCGTTGACGAGATCGGCGATCTTGCGCTCGATGCCCTCGACCGACGTCTGGTATGGGATCTCGGTCACGACGATGCGCTCGCCCCCGCCGCGCGCCTCTTCGATCTCAGCGACGGCACGCATCTTGATGGAGCCGCGACCGCGCCTGTATGCGTCGATGATCCCGGAGCGACCGAGGATCAGCGCCCCAGTCGGGAAGTCGGGACCGAGCACGAGCTTCATCAAATCCTCGACGGTGGCGTCGGGATGGTCGAGCAGATGGACGGTGGCGTCGATCACCTCCGCCAGGTTGTGCGGTGGGATGTTCGTGGCCATGCCGACCGCGATGCCCTGGCTTCCGTTCACGAGCAGGTTCGGGAACCGGCTCGGCAGGACGGCCGGCTCCTCGTCCTTCCCGTCGTACGACGCCACGAGGTCGACGGTGTTCTCGTCGATATCGGCCAGCAGCTGCATCGCAATCGGCGCCAACCGCGCCTCGGTGTACCTCATCGCCGCCGGCTGCGATTCGGGGTCGGGGGAACCGAAGGCGCCGTGGCCGTCGACGAGGGGGTGGCGGAGCGAGAAGTCCTGCACCATGCGCGCGAGCGCGTCGTAGATCGCACCGTCGCCGTGGGGGTGGAAGTGACCCATCACGTGGCCGACCACCTGCGCGCACTTCGTGTGTGGCCGGTCGGGTCGCAGGCCGGTGCTCAGCATCCCGTACAGGATCCGGCGGTGCACCGGCTTCAACCCGTCGCGTGCGTCGGGCAGCGCGCGCGACACGATGACCGACATCGCGTAGTCGAGGAAGGATCGCTCCATCTCCTCGTTGATCTCGATGGATTCGATGTTCCCGAGCGTGGGTTGCCCGTCGGGCATGCGGAACTACCTCCCTGGACCGACGTGCACACGGTCAGATGTCGAGGAAGCGGACGTCCTTGGCGTTCTGCTGGATGAAGCCGCGCCGGGCGTCGACGTCGTCTCCCATGAGGATGGAGCAGATCTCGTCGGCGATCGCCGCCTGCTCCACGTTGACCTGCAGCAGTGTGCGCGCCATCGGATCCATCGTCGTGTCCCAGAGCTCACGGAAGTCCATCTCGCCGAGACCCTTGAGTCGCGCGATCTCGGGCTTGCGGTTGTCGTTCTCCGTCAGGAACGCGTTGAGGGCCGCCTCGTCCTTGAGATAGGTCTTCGACTTCCCGACGAGGGCTGAGTACAGCGGCGGCTGCGCGACGTACACATGGCCCATCTCGACGAGCGGCTTCATGTGGCGGAAGAAGAACGTGAGCAACAGGGTCCGGATGTGCGATCCGTCGACGTCCGCGTCGGCGAGCACGATGATCCGGTCGTAGCGGATCTTGTCGACGTCGAAGTCCTCGGCCAGCCCGGCGCCGATGGCCTGGATCAGCGCCTGGATCTCGGCGTTCTTGAGCATCTTGTCCATGCGTGACCGTTCGACGTTCAGGATCTTCCCCCGGATCGGGAGGATCGCCTGGATGCGCGGGTCGCGGGCATCCTTCGCCGACGAGCCGGCGGAGTTGCCCTCGACGATGAACAGCTCGCACTCTGCCCGATCGCGTGAGGAGCAGTCGGCAAGCTTGCCCGGGAGGCCCGCTCCTTCGAGCGCCGACTTGCGCCGCGTGAGATCGCGCGCCTGACGTGCGGCGACGCGCGCTCGCGCGGCTTGCGTCGACTTGGAGACGATCTGGCGCGCCTCGGTGGGGTGCTCCTCGAGCCAGTCGCCTAGCTTCTCGTTCGTCGTGCGCTCGACCAGTGACCGCATCTCGGTGTTGCCGAGCTTGGTCTTCGTCTGTCCTTCGAACTGCGGGTTGCGCAGCTTCACCGAGATGATCGCGGTGAGGCCTTCGCGAATGTCCTCGCCAAGGAGATTCTCGTCCTTTTCCTTGAGGAGCCCCTTCGCGCACGGCGTACTTGTTGATCGCGTTCGTGAGGGCCTTCTTGAAGCCCTCCTCGTGCATACCGCCCTCGGTCGTTGCAATGTTGTTCGCGAACGAATGGATGCCCTCGTAGTAGCCCGAGTTCCATTGCATCGCGACGTCGACCTCGGCGTCGTCGCTCTTGTCCTGGAACGCGGCAACCCGCTTGAACAACGGCTCCTTGGTGGAGTTGAGGTGCTTGACGAAGTCGACGATTCCGCCCGAGTACTTGAACACCTGCTCGAGCGCGGGGTCGGGTCGATCATCGCGGAAGCGGATCTCGAGCCCGGCGTTGAGGAACGCCATCTCCCGGAGGCGCTCGACCAGGGTCTGCGATCGGAAGCTGGTGTCCTCGAAGACCGTGGCGTCCGGCCAGAAGGTGACGATCGTGCCCGTGCGCTTCGAGGCCGCCTTCTTGACGAGCTTGCCCGTCGGGGTGCCGCCGTTGGCGAACGCCATCTCCCAGCGCCCGCCGTCGCGGTGGATCTCGAGCTCGAGCCGGGTCGAGAGCGCGTTCACGACCGAGACGCCGACGCCGTGCAGCCCGCCGGAGATCTTGTACCCCTCACCTCCGAACTTGCCGCCGGCGTGCAGCGTCGTGAGCACGAGCTCCGCAGCCGACTTCTTGGTCTCCGGATGGTTGTCGACCGGGATCCCTCGGCCGTTGTCCGCCACCCGGCAGCCGCCGTCGGCGAGGAGCGCCACGTCGATGCGCGTCGCGAAACCGGCCATCGCCTCGTCGACCGAGTTGTCCACCACCTCGTACACGAGATGGTGCAGACCCGAGAGACCCGTGGAGCCGATGTACATGCCGGGACGTTCGCGGACCGGTTCGAGACCCTTGAGGACCGTGATGTCTTTCGCCGCGTACGCCACGCGCGTGCACCTCGCAGACCTTCTGGCGACCTTCTGGCAGGCCTGTGTGCAGGCCTTCGCGAACACCCGTCCGGACCCGGCGTGCGGACCGGGGGGAGCCGGACTGCCAGCCGCGGGATCTCGGGCAAAACTCCTGGTCAGAGCACCTGAAATCGGTGTTCAGAGCTTACCAGACGGCCCGTCGATCTCCGGGCGTTTCGCGACGTTCTTGCCGTCGTTTCCGCCCTCCTGCTCGACGTCGATTCGCCAACGCACGCCGGTGACCGCGGCGGCTCCGAGGAGGGAGCGGGCGCGTTCCACGATGGTCGCTTCCAGATAGCGCAGCTGAGTCGCCCACGCCGGGTGGTCGACGAGCACCAGCACGGTGCCCGCGCGTACGCCGTCGACGCGTGTGTGCGCCGCGATCTCGGGACCGACGAGCTCGGACCAACCGCCGACGAGGGCCGCGAGCCCTTCGAGCGCCGGCATCCCGAGATCGGCGCGCACCTCGTCGAGGGCCGCGGCAAGTGACACCGGGTCGTCATCGGGGCGCCGCCGCGACCAACCGCGGCTCACGAGTCCTCCGAGATCTTCCCGTGTTCCACGCGGAATCGCTGTTCCGCGCGGACCGTGGGTGGCAACGGGCCCGCGGTGGTGATGAGCGTCTGTCCCGCGTCGAGGTTCGCGACGAGCGCGGTGGCTCGTCGTTCGTCGAGCTCGCTGAAGACATCGTCCAGGAGCAGCACGGGCGGGGAACCGTGCACCTGGGTGCTCAGTCGGTGCCCCGCGATTCGCAACGCGAGCGCGAGGGTCCGTTGTTCGCCTTGCGACGCCTGGGTCCGGCTCTCGAGCCCCCCGATCGTCACCCTGAGCTCGTCGCGATGCGGACCGGTCAAGGTGATCCCCCGCTCGATCTCGGCGCGGCGCCGACTCGTGATCGCAGCGGCCAACGCGTCGGTTAGGCGGGCGTCGTCGGTGTCGCCCGCGGTGAGAGTCCCTTCGAGCCACTCGGCCTCGTACTCCACGCCGAGCGCGCCGTCCGCCGCTGCGAGCGCGTCGTACGCCGCGCCGAGCAGTGGTACGAGCCGTTCCAGCAGCCGCAGTCTCCCGAAGGCGAGCTCGGCACCGGCCCGGGCCAGCTGCACGTCGAAGACGTCCAGCGTGGTGCTCGCGTCGCGGTCGCGCATCCCGGTCCGCAACAACGCATTGCGTTGACGCAGGACGCGGTCGTAGTCGCCCCGCACCGCCGAATACCGGGCCGCCAGCACGATGAGGAGGTCGTCGAGATACTCCCGCCGGCCTGCCGGTCCCTCTTTGACGAGATCGAGGTCGTCGGGAGAGAACACGGTCACCCGTGCGACGGTCGCCAGGTCCGCCAAGCGTGGGATCGCCTTGCGATCCACGAGGACGCGGTTGCGGCCCTGAGCGCGAATCTCCGCCTCGACGAGCCGCAGCCGCCCGTCGACGTCGAGCTCGGCGCGGACGATCGCTTGGTCTGTACCACCGCGGACCAGCGCGGCGTCGGTCACACCACGGAACGAACGGCCCGACGCGATCCAGCTCGCTGCTTCGAGCAAGCTCGTCTTCCCTTGCGCGTTCGCGCCGGCCAGGACGCTCACTCCGTTCGGGAGCTCGAGGTCGACCGTCTCGTAACCGCGAAAGTCGGTCAGCCAGAGCCGCCGCAGCTGCATCGATTCAGGAGATCCGCACCGGCATCAAGAGGTACAAGAAGTCGGTGTCGTCGGTGGCGCGCAGCACCGCCGGCTTGAGGGGGTCGATCGACTCGATGACCACGTCGGGCGTCGCCGTCGCCTCGATGCCATCCAAGAGGAACTGCGAGTTGAACGCAACCGTCAGCTCGCTCCCCTCGTACTTCGCCTCGAGTGACTCGTGCGCTTCGCCGACGTCCTGCGCGATCGCCGAGAGCTCGAGCTCGTCGTTCGTCATCGCCAACCGGATCGGCGCGGTATCGCTGCGTTGCCCGACGAGCCGAACCCGATTCACCGCACTCTGCAAGGCGTCGCGCGAGACCGTCAGCCGGTTGGGATATCCACTCGGGACGAGCTGCTGGTAGTTCGGGAACTCCCCTTCGATGAGCCGCGTGGTCACCTCGGTCTCGCCGACGCGAAACAGCACCTCGCGCTCGCCGAGCACCACTTCGATCTCCCCGCCGCTCAAGAGTCGCTGGACCTCCCCGAGACCCCGGGCGGCGACAAGCACCTTCTGGCCTTCCTCAAGCATGCTCACGCCCTCGAGGTTGCGCAGGGCAAGGCGATACGAGTCGGTGGCCACGAGGCGGAGCCCACCTCCCGCCGCGGCGAGGAGCACGCCCGTGAGGATCGGACGGGCGTCGTCCTTGGACGCCGCCGGCACCACCTGACGCAGGGCATCTGCGAACGCACGCGCATCGACGCGCACGCCGGACTCGGCAAGCGGGGTCAGTCGCGGGAACTCCGCCGCGGCGAGCGTCCGCAGTGTTGTCGAGAACCGTCCCCCTTCGATCCGCGCGCTGTCATCGCCGAGCTCAACGCTCACCGTGCCACTGTCGAGCTTGTGCACGATCTCCGAGAACAGTCGCGCCGGAACGACCGCCATGCCCTCGCCGTCGGTATCCGCGGGGACGCGTGCACGGATCGTGAGCTCCAAGTCGGAGCCGACGAACTCCACGCCCCCCTGCACGACGGCGACACGCAAGCCCGACAACACGGGCATGGCGCCAGTGCGTGACGCGACTGCACGCTGGGCAGATGCGAGGGCATCGGCGAGCGTGTCGCGTTCACATCGAAACTTCACTCGGTCCTCCCAATGAACAAAGAAAGGTCTTCTCGTCGTAGTTGTAGGGCCTGTGGATTGGGGATGACCGGGGGTTCCGGCAGGTCGGAGCCATCATCCGTTTCCACGGGTTCTCCACAGTTGTCCACATCATCTCCGATGGTGCGAGCCATAGTTGATCTTTGTCCACAGGATGAGGGGGAAATCTCCACGGCTTTCCACAGCGTTATCCACCGCTGCCGAGTCGGATCCGCCCGATCAGCTCGTTGACCTGCTCGAAGATCACGTGGCGCTCGGTCATCTGTTGCTTCACCTTGTCGACCGCGTACATGACGGTCGTGTGGTCACGCCCTCCGAACTCCTCGGCGATCCGGGGATAGCTGTAATCAGTGAGCTCCCGGAACACGTACATGCCGATCTGGCGAGCGGTCACCAGGGGTCGGCGCCGGCTCTTGCCGCAGAGATCCTCGATCGTCCAGCCGAACATCTTGGCCGTCTCCTCGAGGATCACCTGGGGCGTGATGACGCGAGGTTTCGCGGCGGGGAGCAGGTCCGCGAGCACATGGCGAGCGATCTCCTCGGAGAGGGGCGCCCGGTTGAGGCTTGAGTACGCGGCAACTCGAATCAGGGCGCCTTCGAGCTCCCGGATGTTGTCGCTGATGTTCGTGGCGATGAAGGCGAGCACCTCTGGGGGGATCCCGCCCAAGTGCTCCGACTCCGCCTTCTTCTGCAAGATCGCGAGCCGGGTCTCGAACTCCGGGGGCTGAACGTCGGTGATGAGTCCCCATTCGAAGCGCGTGCGGAGCCGATCCTCCAAGCTCGCGATCGACTTCGGCGCCCGGTCGGAGGAGATGACGATCTGGCCACCCTCGCCGTGGAGCTGGTTGAAGGTGTGGAAGAACTCCTCTTGGAGCTCTTGGGTGCGCTCCAGAAACTGGATGTCGTCGATGAGCAGCACGTCGAGGTCGCGGTAGCGGCGTTTGAAGCTGGGCATGGCCTTGGCCCGGATCGCATCCACGAACTCGTTCATGAAGGCCTCGGTGGAGACGTAGCGCACACGCTTGTTGCGGAACACCGCGCGCACGTGGTGCCCGATGGCGTGCAGGAGGTGGGTCTTGCCGAGCCCCGCGGGCCCGTAGATGAACAGCGGGTTGTACGAACGCCCCGGGGACTCCGCGACGGTGAGGGCCGCCGCGTGTGCGAAGCGATTCGAGGCCCCGATGACGAACTGATCGAAGGTGTAGCGGCTGTTCAAGGTGCCCGAAGCCCACGTTCCCGATGCGGAGAGGGCCGGTTCGGCCACGTCGAGCGCAGACGGGGTGGACGGACCGGCCGGGACCGTCGTGGGCGCGGGGAGCGCGACGAGCGGTTCCTCGTCGACCCCGTCGGGAGCGACCACGAGATCGAGGATGACCGGAAGGCCCGTTTCCTGGCGGATCGCGTCGACCAGCAACCCGGAGTAGCTCGAGCGGATGCGTTCCGCGGCAAGGCTGCTCGGCACCGTGAGCACCAGGGTCTCGCCGTCGAAGCGCAGGGGGCGCACGCCGTGGAACCACGTGAGCCACGTCGCGCGGGTGAGCTGTGCACGGAGCGCGGCCGCTGCCTGTTCCCAGATCTCGTCGGCCGTCACGCCGCCCCACTCTCGGCTGTCCACAGGAGCGTCCACAGTTGTGGAGATCGGTGGAGGACCCGCCTCCGGCTCGTTGCGTTGTCCCCCAGGCGGTCCAGCAGCTGCCGCACCGGGGCTCACTCCGCCGCCTTCACGGGAGCGAGTCGCGCAAGCTAGCACCGAGCCTTCCGAGCCGACAAGACGCCGATGCGTCAGATTTGCCCAGGCTCCGCATTGCGCAGGATCGGCCCGCACCCGTAGACTTGATCGTTCGCCGCCTGCCCTGCGGTCCCCCACCTCGGCCCGCGCGGCACTTCGAGGAGGCCTGGCGTGAAGCGCACGTTCCAACCCAACAACCGGAAGCGGTCCAAGATCCACGGCTTCCGGATCCGCATGCGCACGCGCGGCGGTCGCGACGTTCTGCGAGCGCGCCGCCTTCGCGGGCGGAAGCGGCTCTCCGCCTGATCCGGCGCGTCCGGGACCGTGAGACATTCGAGGCCCTGGCCAGGGCCCGACGGCATCGCGCGGGGCCGCTGTGGCTCCGGGCCGCGGCCGGTGGGCGCCCCGATGCGCCCGCCGTCGCCTACGCCATCGGGCGCCGGACGGGCAACGCGGTCGTGCGCAACCGGATCCGCCGACGCGTCCGTGCGGCGATGCGCGCCAACGAGGCGCTGCTCGTCCACGGGGGGGCGTACCTCGTCGGCGCGGACGCGTCCGCGATGACCGCGCCGTTCGATGCCCTGTGCGCGGCCGTGGCACGGATGCTCACCGAGGCAGGTGGGCGGTGAGCAGCATCGTCCGCGACGCCCGGACGTCGTGGCCGGCGGCCGTGCTGATGGTGCCGATCCGCGCTTGGAGCGTGTTGAGCCGGGCGTTGCCGCCGCGGTGTCGTTTCGAGCCGTCCTGCTCGCAGTACGCGCTCGAGGCCTTGACGCACCACGGTGCCCTCCGAGGCACTGCGCTGGCCGTCCGACGCCTGGGTCGCTGCCAGCCCTGGGGTGCCTGTGGGCTCGACCCCGTCCCGCAGTCGAACGTACGTTCGCCCACGCCCCCACGGGTGCTCGGCAGGAAGGGAGCTGAGCTCGCATGAGCCCCGTCTACAACTTCTTCGGGCGGATCCTCGCGTTCTTCTACGGCCTCGTGCCGCATCGCAGCTATGGCCTCGGGATCGCCATCATCCTGCTCACGGTGGTGGTGATGCTCGCGCTCTTCCCGCTGACGGCCAAGCAGGCCAAGTCGATGATGGCCATGCAGCGCGCGCAGCCGCAGATCAAGGCGATCCAAGCCAAGCACAAGAACGATCGCCAGAAGATGAACGAAGAGGTGATGAAGTTCTACCAGGAGAACAAGATCAACCCGTTGGCGGGTTGTCTCCCCCTGGTGATCCAGCTTCCCATCTTCTTTTCGCTCTTCCGGGTGATGCGCACCCCCCAGGAGCACGTACCGGTCGACTCGGCGCTCTTCCGGGCGCTCTGCGGGACCGCTCGCAATGCAGCCGCCTGTGGCACGCACGGGCTCCCGAACCACTTGAAGTTCCTCGGCATGGACCTTGCCGAGCACGCGACGGGAGTCAAGGGCTCCTTCGTCGACGCGCTGCCGTACTTCGTCCTCGTGGCATTGGTCGTGGTGACCGGGTTCGCGCAGGCGCGTCAGAGCCAACGCAACGTCACCAACATGAACCCGCAGATGGCGCTGATCACCAAGGTGCTACCGGTCGGCTTCGGGCTCTTCTCGCTCCAGTTCCCGGCCGGGCTCGTGCTCTACTTCTTCGTGAGCAACCTCTGGCGGATCGGCCAGCAGGAGATCATCCTGCGCAAGATCACCGGACCCGGCGCTACGGCAGGTGCCATCGACGCCAGGAGCTCACCCGCGCGGCCGCCCGCGTCGAAACCCGAAGGGACGTCGGGGGCGGGTGGCGGGCTCCGCAAGCTGTTTCAGCTCCCGTCGGCGGCCGACCCGTCGAGCTCTGAAGATGCGGCGGCGTCGAACGGAACCGGCGAGACCAAACCCTCGAACCCCGCGCGGTCCTCGGGAGGGGCGCGCGGCTCGGGCGCGGCTCCGGGTGAACGCCCCGGCCAGGCTGGCCGCCGCAACACGCGGAAACGGCGGCGGCGTTGACAACCGGCCCTGACGACCACGAGACAGAACGGTAGGACCGACAACCATGGAGTGGGTAGAGACGACCGGGAGGACGGTGGCCGAGGCGCTCGATGCCGCGCTCGACGAGCTCGGAGTGCACGAGGACGACGCAGAGTACGAGGTGTTGGCCCAGCCTCGCGGCGGGCTCTTCGGGCGTTTCGGTGGTGAGGCCCGCATTCGCGCTCGGGTCAAGCCAATCTCGCGGGAGAAGCCGGGGGAGCGCTCGCGGCGGCCCCGCCGCGGCGGTGCGGAGAAGCCGAAGACGAGCACCGAGCGGCCGGCCCGCTCGGGCGAGCGGTCTTCCGCGGCGCCAGGCTCGGGTCGCAAGCGAGGGGGCCGGCGGGGTGGACGAGGTCAAGGTGGACGGGCGCCTGCGCGCCCGGCGAGCGAGGGAGCAGCGGTGGACGAGGACGGGCGTGAATTGAGCGACGTCACGATCGAAGAGCAGGCACAGGCCGCCCAGGCCTTCGCCAGCGGCCTGGTGACCGCCTTTGCACTCGGGGGCGGTGTCGACACGGTCATCGACGGCGACGACCGCATCCTCGTCGACATCACGGGCGAGAACCTGGGTCTGCTCGTGGGCCCGAAGGGCACGACGCTGACGGCGATCGAGGAGCTCGTCCGGACGGTCGTGCAGCGCCAGACAGACGGCCACGGCGTGCGGATCAACGTTGACGTGGCCGGGTACCGGGCGAAGCGTCGTGAGGCACTGGCCGAGTTCACGCGCAAGCTTGTGCAGCGCGTCCTCGAGACCGGGAAGGCCCAGGCCTTGGAGCCGATGAATGCCAGCGACCGCAAGGTCGTGCATGACGTCGCGGCCGAGATCGACGGCATCGCCACGGAGTCCGAGGGTGAAGATCCCCGCCGTCGGGTGGTCCTGCGCCCGCAGTGAGCTCGGCCGGGCCGGAGGGGCTCGAGGGAGTGCTCGACGAGAGCCGCCGTCTCGGGTTCCTCGGTCCCGGGCCGGTCATCCCGCACGTCACCCATGCCCGCCAGCTCGCACGGGCCGCAGGCGAGCGGCCGCGACGGGTCGTCGACCTGGGGTCCGGGGGAGGCGTACCAGGGCTCGCGTTGGCGCTGGAGTGGCCGTGGGCAGTCATCTCCCTCGTCGACGCCCAACAGCGGCGTTGCGCATTCCTCGAGCACGCGGTGGAGGTGTTGGGGATCTCCGACCGGGTGACCGTCACGTGTGGCCGGGCCGAGACGTTGGCGCGGTCTCCCGATCTGCGCCACGCCTTCGACCTCGCGGTGGCGAGGTCGTTCGCGCCGCCGGCGGTCACTGCCGAGTGCGCGGCCGGGTTCCTCCAGCTGTCCGGGCGGCTCGTCGTCAGCGAACCCCCTGGGCCGCTCGACGTGAGGCGGTGGCCGTCCGAGCGACTCGCACTGCTGGGATTCGGACCCGCCAGGGTCGTCGCGCTGGAGGCGACGACGGCTGCTGTGGTCGACCTGGTCCGGATCGACGAGCAGTGGCCGCGTCGAGCCGGCATTCCCGAGAAGCGGCCACTCTGGCGCGCGGGCGACGAGTCGAGCTGAGGGTCGAGCCTGAGCCGAGCTTTCCCCAGCCTCGATGTTTCACGTGAAACACGGGCTCGACGGCGTCGCGAATCCTGGAGCGGGGCCGTCCGAGATGTTCCACGTGAAACCTTCCAACCTCCGGTACAATGCACGGGAGCACCCCGGTGTCCACTCCCGAAGGAAGTGCATGACCGACGACGACTTCGAGCCCCGCCCGCGGGGGCGCGGCATCTTTGGGGCCTTCCGCCGGGGTGGAGAGCACTCTCGCGAGGATGGGTCCGAGTCCGAACCCCACCTCCCCGCACCCGGCGATCCGGCGGTCGTCGCACCCCCTCACGAACCCGCATTCGGTGCCGCGACGGCTCCTCCTGCCGGTCCGTGGCCTCCGGCGCCGCACTCGCCGGGGCCGACCCACGAGGACGCGGCATTGCCCGAGCCGGAGCCGGAGCCGTTCGAGCCCGCCGCACCTCCGCCGGCACCCCCGGTCACCCCGGCCGCCTCGGTTGCCGGGTCCCAGGGTGAGGCGTTGGAGCCTGAGACCCCGCCCCCACCTCCCCGGCGACCCGACCGTCCGGCACCCCAAGTACGGGGTGAGCCCGAGCGCGATCTGGCGTCACGCGATGCGGCTCCCCCGCTCGAGCTGCCTCGGATCATCGCGTTGGCGAACCAGAAGGGTGGGGTCGGTAAGACGACCACGGCGGTGAACCTGGGGGCCGGGCTCGCGGAACTGGGGTACCGCGTCGTGGTGGTCGATCTGGACCCTCAGGGCAACGCGACGACTGGCCTGGGCATCAACCCTCGGGACGTCGAGAGCTCGATCTACGACGTGATCATGAACGGGGTCTCCCCTGAGGACTGCATCGAAGCCACCAGCCTCAAGAACCTCTTCGTGCTCCCCGCGACCATCGACTTGGCGGGCGCCGAGATCGAGCTGGTCCCGGCCTTCAGTCGGGAGCTCAAGCTCAAGCGAGCGCTGGACTCGGTGAAGGCCGAGTACGACCTCCTGCTGATCGACTGCCCGCCGTCCCTCGGGCTCCTGACCATCAACGGTCTCGCCGCCGCCGACGACGTGATCGTGCCGATCCAGTGCGAGTACTACGCGCTCGAGGGTCTCGGCCAGCTGCTCCGCAACGTGTCCCTGGTGCGCTCCAGCCTCAACCCAACGCTCGACGTCCGCGGCATCGTCCTGACGATGTACGACGCACGCACCAAGCTCGCCGACCAGGTCGAGACCGAGGTCCGCGCCCACTTCGGCGCCAAGGTCTACCGGACGGTGGTCCCCCGGACGGTTCGCCTGGGCGAAGCACCGTCGTTCGGACAACCCATCATCGTGTTCGACCCCTCGTCGCGGGGCGCGACGGCGTATCGAGAACTTGCGAAAGAGGTGAGCAATGGCGCGGCGCGGCGGCTTGGGTAAAGGGCTCGGGGCGCTCATTCCCCCGGGTGTTGAGGATGGGTTCGATCTCGGCGGGGGACTGGAGGAGATCCCGGTCGCCTCGATCCAGCCGAATCGATACCAGCCGCGAGATCACTTCGACGAGGAGGCGCTGGGCGCGCTCGCGGATTCGATCCGAGAGGTCGGTCTGCTGCAGCCGGTCCTGGTCCGCCCCGTGGGTGCAGGCTACGAGTTGATCGCAGGAGAGCGGCGTTGGCGCGCCGCTCGGCGCCTGGGGCTCCAGACCATCCCGGCGCTGGTCAAGCAGAGCGACGACGCGGCCGCGCTCGAGCAGGCCCTGGTGGAGAACATCCACCGAGACGGGCTCGATTCACTGGAAGAGGCCGCGGCCTACCAGCAGTTGATCGAAGACTTCTCGCTGACCCACGACGAGGTCGCCGCCAAGGTGGGGAGGAGCCGCGCGACGATCTCGAACACGCTCCGGCTGCTGCAGCTCCCGCCGTCGATCCAGCGCCTGCTGCACGAGCGTCGACTCACCCCCGGCCACGCCCGGGCACTGCTCGGAAGTCCCGACCGTGCGTTCCAGGAGCAGCTCGCCCGGCGCATCGCCGAGGAGGATCTCTCGGTGCGCGCGGTCGAGGAGCTCGTCCGTGCGCACCACGAGCCCGTCGCCGCGGGCGCGGATGCGGCGGCCGGGAATGCCGAAGCGCAACGGCGTCCGCTCCGACCCCCGGGACTTCTCGAGCTGGAGGAGCTGCTGGGCGACCATCTGGAGACCCGCGTGACGATCAGCATGGGGACGAGTCGCGGCAAGGTGGTCGTCGAGTTCTCCACACTGGAGGATCTCGAGCGGATCTACCGGCTGATGACGGAGGGCGCGCCGGTCCGCCAGTAGTTGTAGCAGCAACTATTGGCGTTCGGCCTCGAGCGGTTCCTCGATGCCGCGACGCATGCCGCGTGCGATCGCACGCCCCAGGTCTCCCGCCGCTCCGACCAGCCGCCGCATCGCGTCGACGTCGTCGTGGCGGAGCAGCTCGCAGGCGATGGCGGCCATACGGGTCTCGCGCAAGATCGCGTAGGTTCGCCCCGCGACCCGCGCCACTGGTACCCAGCACCGCGCGCAGCTCGTCACTCACCGCGAGCGCGACGTGGTACCCGGACTCGGACCGGAACCGTCCCGACTCGAAGTACGTGCAACGGCACTCCCGAGCCTCGCCGGCTTGTACCGACACGACCAGCTCGGCGCCGAAGCGGTTCGCCGCGGCTGCGACCACGGAGCTCGCCGCACCGGACACATCGAGCACGACGACCGCGCCGAAGCCGTCGAGCTCGTGCTCGACGGTGCGGCCGAGTGCTTCGAACCCTGGGGCGGCGACGACGTAGACCCGTCGACCGTCGAGACGTCTTGGGTTGCGTCGCAGCTCCTCGCGCTCGCGTACCGTGGCAACCGAGCCCTCTGCGCCAGGTGCCGAGCCGGCGCAGCGCAGCGACGGTCGACGGGCCGCAGATGCCGTCGGCGCGCGAGGCCGGCATTGCGCTGGAATTCGCACGACCGCTCGCGGGTGTCGGCGCCGAGGATGCCGTCTTCGCGGCCGGCGTCGAAGCCGAGCGCGTTGAGCGGCGCTGGAGCGTCAGTCGACGTCGTCGCCGCGCAGCATCGGGCGGCGGAGATAGAGCAGACGGTCGCCGAGGGCGAAAGCCGCTCTCGACAAGGGCGTCCCAGGTCTCGCGCCCGACATGCCGTCGACACGCAAGCCCGCGCCGCTCCTGGAACGCGCGCACGGCGGCGTCGGTGCGCGGCGCCGAAGTACCCGTCGTTCGGTGGGTGCGATCGTCGTGACCGAGCGCGGCCAGGCGGCGCTGGAGATCACGGACTGCTTCGCCGCCGGTCGCCGGCGCCGGAGCAGCGGCCCGGCAGTCGCTCAACCGATGAACTCGGCGAGGTCCTGGAGGAGCTGACCCTTGCCCTTGGCGCCGACGAGCCGCTTGACCAGCTCGCCGTCCTTGAACACGAGCAGCGTCGGGATGCTCATGACGTCGAAGCGCCTCGCGATGTCGGGGTTGTCGTCGACGTTGAGCTTGGCGATCGTGAGCTTGCCCGCGTGCTCGCTGGCGATCTCTTCGAGGACGGGGGCGATCATCTTGCACGGCCCGCACCACTCGGCCCAGAAGTCGACCAGCGACCGGCGTATCGGACGCCGCCGATCGTCTCGTCGAAGGTGGCGTCGGAGAGGGTGATGATGTCGTCGGCCACGGGTCTCCTTTCTGTGGGTCTCGGCGAGTGTACCGACCGGGTCGGTCCGGCTCGAGTGCCGGGACGATGCCTCGATGGTCAACGTCGACCGCGGGCCGCATTCCCTAGGTCGACGGCGTGCTGGCGTGCTTCGAGCCACCGCTCGGCCTCGATCGCGGCCATGCAGCCGCTGACCGGCCGCGGTGATCGCTTGGCGGTAGACGTGATCCTGCACGTCGCCGGCAGCGAACACGCCGGGCACGCGACGTCGCGCGTCGAGCCGGGCGCGGTGACGACGTAGCCGTTCTCGTCGAGGTCGAGCTGGCCCTTGAACAGCGACGTGTTCGGGTCGTGACCGATCGCGACGAACACGCCCGTGCACCGGCGAGCTCCGAGGTCTCGCCCGTGTCCGTGTCGCGCAGTCGCAGCGCCGTCGACCTGAGCCGTCGCCGAGGATCTCGTCGACGGCGGCGTTCCAGCGGAAGTCGATCTTGGGGTTCGCGAACGCGCGGTCCTGCATGATCTTCGACGCCCGCAGCTCGTCGCGCCGGTGGATCGACGGTGACCTTCGTCGGCGAACTTCGTGAGGAAGATCGCCTCTTCGATCGCGGAGTCGCCGCCGCCGACCACCGCGATCGGCTTGTCCCGGAAGAAGAAGCCGTCGCACGTTGCGCACGTCGACACACCGTGGCCGAGGAGGCGCTGCTCCGGACGCGAGGCCGAGCATGCGCGCGGTCGCACCGGTGCGCACGATGACGAACGTGCGCGCGGTAGCTCGCGCGTCCCCGACCCAGACGCCGAAGGGTGCGGACGACAAGTCGACGCGGTCGACGTCGGCAGTGATGAATTCGGCGCCGAAGCGCAGCGCCTGGTCGCGCATCTTCATCATCAGCTCGGGCCCGAGGATCCCGTCGGGAAATCCGGGGAAGTTCTCGACGTCGGTCGTCAACATGAGCTGACCTCCGGCGCGCGACACCCTCGACGACGACGGGGTGGAGGTTCGCGCGGGCCGCATAGACGGCCGCGGTGAGCCCCGCGGGGCCCGAGCCGATGATCACGACGTCACGCAGGTCGCTCACCGTCAGTCCTTCGCTCGAGAGAAGCGCAATCGCCAGCAGAACGCGCCGAGCACCACGAAGATTCCGCCCAGGATGAGCCAGGCGAGCCACACGTCGTCAACGAGGACGACGAGGGCCCGGAAGAGCCCGATGCCCAGCAGGACCAACGCCGGCAGGACGAAGCACGTGGCCAGGAGCCCGAAGACGACCGCCTTGGTCGCTCGCTGGGCTGGGAGCACCGTGCGATCGCGCACGACGCCGACGACTCGGTCCAGCGCGTCGACTGCGTCGGTCGTCCAGTCCGGCACGGTTGCTCCTCCTCGCCTGCACTTGCATGAACCTGCGTGAGACCGTCGAGCTCCCGCGCGGCGTCTCGACGGGTCTCGTCGTGGTGAGCGAGCGTAGCGGGACCAGCCCCCGTCGACTGCGCTCCGCGGGGAACGGAACGTCAGGCGGGCGCGAGCTCGAAGGCCACGCCGATCACTCCAGGTCCTGCGTGGGTCCCGATGACCGGGCCCACGAGACCGGTCACAATCTCTGCCCGCGGCCAGACCGCGTCGAGAAGATCGAGGAGCTCGTCGACGTCGGCTGCGTTGCCGTGGAGCACGGCGAGCGCCGTCACCGGAGCGGCGGCCGCGTGGTCGACGAGCGCACGGAGCGCACGCGACCCGTGTCCGCACCTTGCCGGCCTCCTCGACCACCCCGTCACGGATCTCGAGGATCGGTTTGATCGACAGCATGGAACCGAGCAGCGCTCGCGCGTTCCCGACTCTGCCCCCCCGCTTGAGGAACTCCAGCGTGTCGAGTGTCGCGTAGACGCGGCGTGTGCTCCCTCCGGCGGAGCACGTCGGCGACGACCTCGCCAACGCCGGCACCGGACGCGGCCAGACGGGCTGCGGCAAGGCAGAGGTTGCCGAGTCCCATCGAGGCAGTCCGAGAATCGATCACCTCGACCGGCCCGAGTGCCTCGACACTCGCGGCGGCGACGCGCGCCGCCTGCATGGTGGCCGACAACTCGGACGAGAGGTTGACACACACGACCGCGCTCGGCGCCGCGGGCGAACAGCTCGCGGAACGTCGCTTCGAAGGCTCCGGCCGACGGCGCCGCGGTCTGAGGCAGCTGGTCCGATTGCCCCAGCCGTTGCCAGAACGTGTCCGGGGACAGGTCGACGCCGTCGACGAGCTCCTCGCTCCCGAAGCGGATCGTGAGCGGGACGACTTCGATGCCGAGCGTGTCGACGAGCTCGCTCGGGAGGTCGCAACTGCTGTCCGTCACGACGCGGACGGTCATCTCGCCTCCTCCACCGCGGGCGGCGCAGGGTAGCCCCCCGAACGAGCTGCAGTGGGATGTCTCGTCACGTGGCGCGGCCCGTGCGACAGGAGCGTGCGGAGCGATCGGACGTCGTCGACACGCAGTGCCAGCGCGCCACCCGCCGCAACCGCGACGCCGACCGCGCCACCGGCGACGAGCGCGAGCGTGGCACGCGCAGGACTGTCCCATCCGATGCTCCGACCGACGACCCAGCTCGCGCCCGCGACCCCCGCGCCCACGACGAGCATTCGCGTCATGCTCGACCACAAGCCGTGGTCGTCGCCAGGTCCGAGCGCGCGGTGGACTACCACGAGGGTGAGGACGGCCGCGACGAAGTACGACAGCGAGAACGCGATCGCGAGCCCGGGGATCCCGAGCCAAGCGGCCAGCGGGAACGCCAGCGCGATGTTGCAGGCGTTCTGCACGCAGTTGACCAGGAACGGTGTTCGGGTGTCGTGACGGGAATAGAAGGCGCGCAGCGCGAAGAGGTAGATCGAGAAGGGCAGGAGTCCGGCCGCGAACGCAAGCAGGGTGTTCGACAGGAGTGACGCTGAGCGCGCGCCGAATGCTCCGTGCTGGAGCAGTGCACCGACGAGCGGACGGGCGAGACCGAGATAGAGCGCGACTGCAGGAACAATCACCACGGTGGCGATCCGAAGCCCGCGTGCGAGGTTGGCGCGCAACGCGACGAGGTCGTCACGCGCGGCCGCACGTGCCATCTCGGGAGCGAACGTCGTCATCAGCGACACCGCGAAGAGTCCGTGCGGCAGCTGGAAGAACGCGTACGCGCTCGCGTAGAGGAACGGGCCACCGTGCCTGCCGTTGGCAAGGATCATCACGACGAGGAGCGCGAGCTGGTTGGCCATGACATAGCCCATGGTCCAGCCCGACAGACGGAGCAACGAACGGACCGCGGGGTGGTGCCAGCGAAGCAGGAACCGGTACGGGATGCCACCGCGCTCGAGCGCCAGCACCAGCACCAGCGCGAACGCCACGACCCCGAGCGTCGTCCCCGCGCCCACGTACACGCGCAACCAACGGTCGTCGAGTGCACGCGCGAGGCCGATGCGGCCCTCGACGAGGTGCGGCAACGACACGAACACCGCGATCCCCACGACGTTGTTGACGACGGGGGCGAACGCGGCGGCGACGAAGCGGCGTCGCGCGTTCAGCATCGCGGTTCCGAATGCCACGACCCCGTAGAAGAACATCTGTGGCATGAAGAGTCGGACGAACGTCGCGGCGACCTCGCGTTGCGCGTCCAACGTCGCGCCGTGGACGTCGAGTGTGTAGAGCCGGACGATCCATGGCGCGAGGAGGATGCCGAGCAACGACATGACCGCGAGCACCACGAGCCCGACGGTCACCACCGCGTCGGATCCCTCGTCGTCTTCGAGCTCGAGGTGTCGCACGAACAGCGGGACCAACGTCGCGGTGAGCACGCCGCCGAGGATCAGCTCGTAGACGATGTTGGGCGTCTCGTTGGCGTAGCTGTACGTGCCCGCGAGCGTGCCGGCACCGATCGCATAGGCGATCGCCGCGAACGCGGCCGAAGCCGGTGACGCGCGAGAGCGCCGTGCCGACCGCCACCACGACGCTCGAACGTGCCATCGACGCCGGCGCGTTGCCGGTGTCCGGCGAACCGGGATCGCACGGAGGATCGGTCTCGATCGCCTCGCTCACGTCTCGTGCGCCGTCGGCTCGATCCGCGGTCGATTGTGCCGGCGTCGGCGCCGGATGTCGTTGCCCCACCACACGGCGAGGAACGCGATCGCGCACACCGTCAGGATGATGCCGACACCGCTGACGAAGGTGGATCGGACCTTCACGCGGGACTGCTGGATCACGAAACCGCCGTTCGCCGCGGTCAGGGTGAACTGGATCGGGAAGGTGCCACCGCTGCGCGTCTCGACCGCGAAGCGCACCGTCGTGGTCCTCGGATCGAGCATGACGTCCTTCTCGTTGCCGTCCGGGAACAGGAGCTTGTCACTCTCGAGCTTGACGTGGACGAGGACGCGCTGCCCGGTCTCGTTGAGGAGGCTGATCGGGATCTCGGCGCGACTCGACGTGATGGTCACGGTTCCGCGTGTCGCTGCCCGGATCTGAGCCAGGAACTCCCCGAGGTCTGCTCCGATCGAGGAGAGCTGGCTCCGCGCTCGTGTGCGACCGTCGGTGGACGCCCAGTCGGAGCTGGTGACCACGAGGAGCGTGCGCTGCCCGTGCTGCACGCGCGAGTCCGCGTCGCCGACGAGGCTGCGAAGCGAGGAGAGTTGGTGTGCCGCGTCGGTGTATTGCGTGGCGGTGATCGGGACGCCGGCGCCCTGCGCCGGCGTGAGGTCGCGCACGATCGGGCGCCCGTTCGACCCCGTGTCGGGAACCTGCGCGAAATAGTCGTCGAGGGTCACGGAGCGCAGCGTCGGGCTCGTCTCGAGCCCGGCCAACAGCGCCTCGAGGAGCTCGGCCGGAGGATCCCAGTGTGCCGGGCTCGCCAGCACGATGCCGCGCAGGACGTTCGGGTCTTCGCGTTGCACGAACGACAAGCCCGCCAGCAGGTGTGCCGCGCGCAGTGCGGGAGGGTCGTCGCCTTCCAACAGCCGCGAGAGGCCACGGTCGGGCGTCGCCGCGGTGATGCTGATGGGCGTTCCGCCGACGGTCGTTGCAAGGCTGAAGGGGTTCGCCGGGGTGCGCGTGGCGGTGCTCGGCGTCACGTTGGCGTCGTCGACGACGACCCGGTCGACGCCCCGATCGCGGAGGTAGGCGACCGACGCGGCGTCGAGCGTCCCCGGCAGGGCCGTCCGCGCGTCGAGCCGGCTCCCGTACAGGCGCTGGAGCGTGTCCGCGCCGGCGATGCGCTCGGCGAGCAGGGCGTCCGTGAAGCCCTCGGAGAGCATGCTCCCCAGGTCGAGCGGCACGTAGGGCCCACTCAGGATCTGGCGCGTCGGTCGGGTGGTGAGCAACGAGGTGATGCCGGAGGCGAGCTCGAGCTGCTCACGGCTGAGCGTGTTCCACGAGTCCAACGTCTCGGGGCTCGGAGCCAAGGTCACGGCGACGTTCGGATGGGCAGCGAGCGCGGAGGCCTGCCGCCCCAGCCGACCCGTCGGTCGCAGCGCGGCGAGGACGTTCGGATCCGCGGCTCCCGACGGCAGGAAGGCAGGGTCCGCGTCGAGGGGCAAGACCCATGCGACGTCGAGGGGCTTGCCGTCGGTGAACGAGCCGTCCGCCCCGAGCTGCACGACTACCACGTGCGTGACGAACCCCACGAGGGTGCGGCCGCTCTGGTCACGGAGCTGAACCTGCAGTGGGAACACCCCGGTCCGCCGCGCGTTGAGCTTCTGCGGGTCGTTGTCACCCGGGGACTGCAGCCCGACGGTGAGTTGGCGCAGGCCGGTGCCCGCGTCGGGCAGGTCGTCCCACGGGATGTGGACGATGTTGAGGGGCGAGCCGAGATTGCCGCCCGCCAACGTCTGGTCGAAGGCGGTGCGCGTCACCAACGCGTCGTACAGCGCGAGGTAGACGCTGAGGCCGTTCGGAAGGTTGTCGCCATGCAGGATCATCGAGAGCTGGCCACCCAAGCCGACCCACGGCGACTGCTGCCGCAGCTGGAACTGGTTCGATGCGAGCTGCGCTCCGGCCGGCCGCGCGATCGCGAGCGGCACGACGACGCAGGCGGCGGCCGCGGCCAGGGCGAGGGCGAGGCCCCGGAGGGGCCGTCGAGACCGCAGCGCTCGGACGCGGCGAGTCCCGACCGCGTGGTTCACAGCTCGCACGCGAGGACGAACAGGCCGGAGGGAACCTCGACGAACCCCGCCGAGAGATAGAGCGCCATCGCGGCCCGGTTCCCCCATTGGGTGTTGACCACCGCTCGGCGGCTGCCCATCGTCCACAGCCAGTGCACCGCGTGCGCGACGAGCGCGCGACCCATCCGACGCGCCGGGCTTCGGGATGCACCGCGATGCGTTGCAGATACCCCGCTCCGCCGGCCTGACCGGTGATGGCGTAGGCACACATGCGACCCGCGTCCTCGCCGATCTGGAGCGACCGGACCGGCGTCGCGCGCAGGGCGTCCCCGAGCCCGTGTCGGCCGAGGCGCCAGAACTCGTCGAACGCGAGGTTGTCGAGCGCGAGCAAGGCGTCACGGTCGCTGCGGCGACCCCGCCGCAAGGGGAGTGCGGGCAGTTGCGGTGGGTGATGGAGCGGCTGCTCGAGCAGGTGCAAACGCTCGCGGACCGTGAAGCCCGCGACGCGGAACGGCTCGACTTGCCGTTCGGTCATCGCCGCCGTGACGACCGAGGCGTAGCCGCGCGACCGCGCCGTCGTCAGCACCTCCTCGACGTCGCTCCCGACCGGGCGGGTGTCGACCCCGAAGACCACATGTGCGACCTGGGCGTCACCGCGCCACGGGCGCAGGTGCAGCGCGCACCGCGCCCGTGCGGGCTCGCCGCCGAGGTGGTCGTCGGCCGACACGTCGCGGAGCGTACCGGGACGACGGCCGGGAGCGCTGACGGCGGTTCCCTGCGGCGGGCTTGGGTGCCGACTTCAGCCCCGGCCGCCGGACGCCGATAGCAGCACCGTGCTCGATCTCGACCAGTTGTTGCGCTACGCCGTCGAACAGGGCGCGTCCGACGTCCATGTGAAGGTGGGGGCACGCCCCTTCGTGCGCGTGGACGGCAAGCTCCAGGAAGCGCCGTTCGAAACGGTCGAGCCGGCGGACACCGAGCGGCTCTCCGCGGCGGTCATGCCCGCACATCGCGGGAGACGTTTCGCACGACGTCGGAAGCCGACTTCATGTACGGCATCTCCGGACTCGGCCGGTTCCGCGTCAGCGCGTTCCGCCAGCGCGGATGGGTGGGTCTGGTGCTCCGTCGGATCCTGCCCGGCATCCCCGGCTTCGAGGCGCTCGCGCTCCCGGCCAGCCTCGTCGCGCTCGTGGATCGACAGTGCGGGCTCGTCCTCGTCGCCGGCCTCGCGGGGTCAGGGAAGACAGCAACGCTCGCGGCGATGGTCGACCATGTGAACACCACGCGTGCGGCGCACATCGTGACCATCGAAGACCCGATCGAAGTCCTGCACGCCGACAAGCGGTCGCTCGTCGACCAACGTGAGGTCGGATCCGACACCCGCGGCTACGCCGACGCGCTCAGCCAGGCGCTGCGGCAGGACCCGGACGTGGTGATGGTCGGTCGGCTCCCGGACCCGGGTGCGATCGCCAGTGCGCTCCAAGCGGCCGAGACCGGTCACCTGGTACTGGCGAGCGTCGCCGCCACCAGCGCGATCGAAGCGATCGAACGCGTCGTGCAGGCGTTTCCGCCGCACCAGCAGCAGCCCGTGCGTGCGACGCTCGCGGGCATGTTGCAGGGCGTCGTCTCGCAGCAGCTGTTGCCGCGTGCGCGCGGTCGTGGTCGTGTCCCCGCGGTCGAGGTGCTCGTCACGAACGCGCGCGTCGCTGAACGAATCGCCGACGATCGCCTCGCCGAGCTCGAACGGGAGATGGAGGACGGCGACCTGTACGGCATGCAGACCCTCGACCAGAGCCTGGCCCAGCTGTACGCGGACGGCCTGGTCTCCAGGGCAGACGCGCTCACCCACGCGAAGCGGCGCACCGCGCTGCAGCTCGTCCTCGACCGACACGACCTCGAGCGCGGGCAGGTGTCGAGCACCCAGCCGCGGCTGCCGTCGAGCGCCCGAGCGTCCTAGCTGCGCCCCAGCATCCCGAACGCGCGCTCCAACAGGGGCGTCCGCGCATCGAAGACCGGATCGTGGGCGACGTCGGCGAGGCGGGGTAGCCAGTCGACCACGGTCGCCGCCGATGTGGCGTCGAACAACGCGATGGCAGGGGCCGTCGCGGCAAAGTGCCGGACGGCGGCGCCGCCGCTCCGATCGTGGCACCCGCGGCGATGTGGTGACGGCTGATCGGTCCGACCACAGGCGCGGCGCCGTGACGCGACGGTCCTGGAGGTTCCACCCTCGAGGCGGCGTGAGGCGGTCGGCGTGACGGTCGCACAGCAGGCCGGCCCCGGGCGCGCCGCCGGTCCGGTAGGGATCGATCCAGGCCAGACATGCGGCGGCGTCGAACGCGAACACCGCGGTCGCGGTCTGCCCGCAGCCAGGTCGCGCGCACAGCACCGTCACGCCTCGGAAGGTACTGCCTGCATCAACTGCGGTGCGGGATGGCGCCGACACGCGGGCGATTGCCCCTTCGACGCGGGTCATTGCCTGCTCGACGCAGTTGAGTGATGGATGACGCGGGTCGCGGCGACGAGAATGGCGGGATGGCAAGCGTCCCCCCGCGCCTCCGGCCCCTCTTGGATCCGGCTTCGCCGGTGCAGCGCGTTGCGCGCTGTCTCACCTCGGCGGGTTACGAGTGCGCGCTCGTGGGTGGCAGCGTGCGGGACGCTTTGCTCGACCGCGCGCACGACGACGTCGACCTGACGACCAACGCGCGTCCTGACGCGGTGACGGAGCTGCTCGACAGGTGTGTCGACCACCTCTGGCTCACGGGTGCGCGGTTCGGCACGGTCAGCTGCGTGCTCGCCGGGACGCGCATGGAGATCACGACGTATCGCGCCGAGGTGTACCGGCCCGAGAGCCGCAAGCCCGAGGTGGCCTACGCCGACGACATCGAGACCGACCTCTCTCGGCGGGACTTCACCGTCAACGCGATGGCGTTGCGCTTGCCCGACCCCGAGCTGATCGATCCCTTCGGGGGGGCGGTCGACCTCGCGGCACGTCGCCTCCGGACCCCCCTCGACCCCGACGAGTCGTTCCTCGACGACCCGCTCCGGATGCTCCGCGTGGCGCGCTTCGTCGCGCAGCTCGCGCTGGTACCCGACGACGCCGCCGTTGACGCGATGGTGCGGCTGCGCCATCGACTCGAGATCGTGAGCGCAGAGCGCATCCGCGACGAGCTGAGCAAGCTGCTCCTCGTCCCGGACCCGAGTGCCGGGCTTTGGCTCCTGGCGGAGACGGGTGTCGCCGACGAGTTCCTACCCGAGCTCAACGCGATGCGGCTCGAGCAGGATCCCCTGCACACGCACAAAGACGTCCTCGCGGCACACGATCGCCGTGGTCGCCAACACGCGGCCCGAGCTGCGGGTGCGGCTGGCGGCCTTGTTCCACGACGTGGGGAAGCCCAAGACGCGGTCGTTCGCATCGGGAGGGGTGACGTTCCACCACCATGAGGTGGTGGGTGCCGCGCATGACCGAGGAGCGGCTCCGGCTCCTCAAGTATCCGCTCGACGTCGTTGCCGATGTCACCAAGTTGGTGTACATGCACCTGCGGATCCACACCTACGCGATGGGTTGGACCGACAAGGCCGTCCGCCGGTACGTGCGCGACGCGGGCCCGCTCCTCGACGACCTCAATCACCTGCAGCGGTGTGACTGCACCACGCGCAACCAGCAGAAGGCGCGGATGCTCGGCCGCCGCATCGACGAGCTCGAGGCGCGGATCGCCGAGCTGCGAGAACAAGAGGAGCTGGACGCGATCCGCCCTCCGCTCGACGGGCGCCAGGTCATGGACCTGCTCGGCATCGCGCCGGGACCGCTCGTCGGCGAGGCCCTCGAGTTCTTGCTCGAGGTTCGTCTCGACGAAGGACCGATCGAAGAGTCCCAGGCGATCGAACGCGTTCGTGCCTGGGCCGCGGCGAAGGGTCTGGGAGCGGAGAGCTCCTAGTTGCCCTCTTTGCGAGCGCGCCACACGATCGTCGACGGCACGAGCGCGGTCTCGTCACCGGGACGGGGCTCCGCGACGAGGTCGACGCGGAACCCGGCACGGTGCAGCTCCGTGACGATCGAGCTGATCGGGTGGAAGCGTGGAGTCCCGGCATCGGGTGTGGCGAAGTAGGAGCGCACGACACGCTGGTCCGGCCCTATGCACGCGGCGAAGGGGTGACGGTAGGAGAACACGAACGGTGCACTCGGGCGGAGCACGCGTTGCACCTGTCGCAGCAGCCGGGCGAGGTCGTCGACACCCGCGATCGCGTCGACGCTCACGGCGACGTCGATCGAGTCGGCGCGGAGGAACGCGAGATCCGCCAGGTCGCTCGCGTGCCACTCCACGCGCGCCTCGGCGGCGTCCGCGTTCGCGCGCGCTCGGTCGAGCACGGCCTCGGACGGATCGACCGCGATCGTGACTGCTCCCTGCGCGGCGAGCGCGATCGCGACCTCGCCGGTCCCGCACCCGAGATCGAGCACGCGTTTTCCCACGACCGTTCCGAGCAGCCGGAGCTCGCGCTCGGTCGGACCGTCAGGGCCGTAGCGGATCGTGGGTGTCATCGCTCGGATCGCCGGTGCGCTACGACGAGGTCACTCGCCCCGGGCGAACGTCTCGACCATCTCTCGGGCGGTCTCGTCGCGGTACTGCACCGGCGGTGACTTCATGAAGTACGCCGAGGGCCCCTCGAGCGGGCCACCGATGCCGCGGTCGAGGCCGAGCTTGGCGCACCGGACCGCGTCGATGATCACGCCCGCCGAGTTCGGGGAGTCCCACACCTCGAGCTTGAGCTCCACGTTGAGCGGGACGTCACCGAAGTTGCGCCCTTCCAGACGGATGTAGGCCCACTTGCGGTCGTCGAGCCATGGCACGTGGTCCGACGGGCCGATGTGCACCGAGTCCGACTCGATACTCTGGTCGATCTGGCTGGTCACCGACTGGGTCTTCGAGATCTTCTTCGACTCGAGCCGCGTGCGCTCCAGCATGTTCTTGAAGTCCATGTTGCCGCCGAAGTTCAGCTGGTAGGTGCGGTCGATCGTCGTGCCTCGATCCTCGAAGAGACGGGCGAGCATCCGGTGCACGATGGTGGCGCCGACCTGGCTCTTGATGTCGTCGCCGACGATGGGCACGCCCGCGTCGCGGAACTTCTGCGCCCACTCCGGGTTGCTCGCGATGAACACGGGGATCGCGTTCACGAACGCAACGCCCGCGTCGAGGCAGGCTTGGGCGTAGAACCGCTGCGCTTCCTCGGAGCCCACGGGCAGGTAGCTCACGAGCACGTCGGCGTGGGCGTCGCGCAGTGCTTGCGCGACGTCGACCGGCTCGGCCGGCGACTCCTCGATGGTCTCGCGGTAGTACTTGCCGAGACCGTCGAACGTCGGCCCACGCAGGACCTGGACCCCCAGCTCACCCACCGTCGAGAACCGGATCGTGTTGTTCGACCCGGCGAAGATCGCCTTGCCGAGGTCGAGCCCGACCTTGGAGGCGTCGACGTCGAACGCGGCGACGAAGTCGATGTCACCGACGTGGTAGCCGCCGAGATCGACGTGCATCAGACCGGGCACGGCGTCGGCGGGATCGGCGTCGCGGTAGTACCCGACGCCCTGCACGAGGCTGCTGGCGCAGTTGCCGACGCCGGCGATGGCAACACGAACACGACCACTCATGAGGCGGTGGCTCCTTGGATCTCGACGTCGGCCGAAGCGGCCGACGTGCGGTCGACTGGGGACTGGCTGATGTGCACGGCCGGATCGCCGGACTGGTCGGCGCGGTGCTCCGCGGCGATCAGCGTGTCGATCCATTCGAGGTCGCGCTGGGTGGACTGGGTGCGGTGCTCGAGCAACGAGCGGAGATAGCGATCGCCGCGACCGGGCTCCGAGCCGTGGGCCTGGGCGAGCTGCGCGACGAGGACGCGGCGCCGGTGCTCGAGCAGCTCGACGCGAGACGTTGGTTCGAGGTGACGGCAGAAGGCGAGCTTCAGAGCGAAGTCGCGCTCGTCGTCGGAGGGATCCTCGGCGAGGAGCAGCTCGCGGAACCGTCGCTCTCCGAGCCCCGTGAGCCGGTACGCCTTGCGGGTCCGCCGGGTGGGCTTGCCGCGCCTCACGTGGGCGCGGGCAGCCGCCAGGTCGCCCGCGAGGGAGCCCGTCGTCGGCACCCCGGCGAGCAGCTCGCCCGTCGGCTCGACGATCTCGATCGCGCCCTCACGCTCGAGCCGCTGGAGCGCCGGGTACAGCGACCCGTACGAGATGCCCCAGAGCACGCCGAGCGCCCCGCTCAGGCGCTTCTTCAGCTCGTAGCCGTGGAGCGGCTGCTCCTTGAGGATCCCGAGGATCGCGAGATCGAGCACGGCACCTCTGCTCCGGGGACGACGGTTCTGGCGACGACCGCGCTGGGCGCTTGCCCTGCAGGACGATTCACGACGTCGATATATCGACGCGATATATCGAGGTGAGTATACCGAAGGTGTCGAGCAGGTCAACACCCGGCGAACGACGGCTGGCCGCCAGGCACCACCGGGCGGGTCCGGACACCTCGGTACACTGCGCCGGTGCGCCGGCACACGGACTATGCGCTCGCTCGACGGGCGGTCCTGCGGGACTTGCGCCGCGGCCGGCTCGACCGGCTCGACGTGTGCGACGCGCAGCCCGAGCTCGTCCGCGCGGCGCGCAACCTCGGCGACGCCCCCGGCCACAACTGCCCGGTGTGCGCAGGTGACGCGCTCCGTCTCGTCTCCTATGTCTATGGCGAGCAGCTGCGGCAGGCGAACGGGCGCTGCATCTCGCATGAGCGCGAGCTGGCGCGGCTCGGAGCCGCGCACGAGGAGTTCGTGCGCTACGTCGTCGAGGTCTGTCCCGACTGCCGTTGGAACCACCTCGTGCGTCGGGAGCTCCACGGCCGGCGCCACGTAGGCTGACCCGTCCGGAGCGCGCTGGCCGCGAGCTAACCTCGGAGTGCCGCCGGGAGCACGCTGCCCTGGACGGCGGAGGTGTCGACATGGCTGCACCGGATGACGTCGCCGCGACCCTGACCGTTCCCGAGATCCGCGCTCGCAAGGGTACGGATCCCCTCGTGATGATCACCGCCTACGACGCGCCCTCCGCGCGTGGCCGTCGACGCGGCGGGAGCCGACGTCCTCCTCGTGGGCGACTCCGTCGCGATGGTCGTGCTGGGCTACGACGACACCCTGCACGTGACGATCGACGACATGGTGCACCATGTCGCCGCGGTCGCCCGCACCCGACCGCGTGCGCTGGTCGTGGGTGACCTGCCGTGGATGAGCTATCACGTCTCCCGCGAAGAGACGGTGCGCAACGCGGCACGCCTCGTGCGCTCGGGTGCGCACGCCGTGAAGCTCGAAGGCGGCCGTAAGCGCCTCGACGCGATCACGGCCATCCTCGACGCGGAGATTCCCGTGATGGGCCATCTGGGACTCACGCCGCAGTCGGTCCACGCGTTCGGCGGGTTCAAGGTCCAAGGCCGCACGCTCGACGCGGCCCGTGTCATCGTCGACGACGCGGTTGCGCTCGCCGAGGCAGGATGCTTCGCGATCGTGCTCGAGTGCGTTCCGGACGCGGTGGCCCGCGCCGTGACCGAGACCATTCCGGTGCCGACGATCGGCATCGGAGCCGGTCGTCACTGTGACGGCCAGGTGCTCGTGTTCCACGACGTGCTCGGTTTCGGGGACCAGCCTGCTCCCCGCTTCGTTCGCTCCTACGCCAACCTGGGTGCTGCCGCGACCGACGCGTTGCGCCAGTTCGCGGCCGACGTCCGGTCGGGCGCGTTCCCGTCGAGCGCCGAGACCTATCACGCCGCCGACGCGGTGGCGGAAGCCGTCGGGCTCTACGGCCTTGCCGAGCAGCCGGCCCTCTGACCGGAGCGCCGCGGGCGGCGGGTGGCTCGCCGTGCTGTTGTGTGCGGCGATCCTGGCGGCGGCCGGGGCGTTCGCCGTGGTCGGGATCACCCGCGATGACTCGTCGTCGCAGGAGCCGTTGCGTCGAGCGTTGCGGGCCGCGACGCCGGCGACGTCACCGTTCGTGGAATTGACCGCCACCGAGCTCGGCATCGGGAACGCGTGCGTGAAGGTCCTGATTGCCGACGACGAAGCCGAGCGCGTCGATGGACTGCGCGGCCGCAGCGATCTCGGACCCTACGACGCGATGCTCTTCGTGTTTCCTGCTGACAGTGGCTCGGCGTTCACCATGTCGGGGGTACCCGTCACCCTGGAGATCGGCTTCTACGCCGCCGACGGGACACCGGTCTCGCGGACGACCATGCGACCGTGCGCCGAAATCGAGGCCCGATGCCCGATCTACGAGGCGGACGGCGTCTACCGCTATGCCGTCGAGACGCTGCGCGGCGGGCTGGGCCCGGGAACGCTCTCGGGGTGCCCCTGACGGTACGTGTCACAGCCCGGCGCGACCATCTTCCCCGATAGGACGCGCCGAGGAGGTCTGCTAGCCTCGCTCCGCTTCGTGACACAGCGCCGCTCGCCGGCGACGCCGTTCACGACGCGACATCCATCCTGCGCCCGCACCGGCACGCTGTGCGACCGACCCCGCGGGCGCCCGCAGCACGCGCTGCGGTCCGAAGGAGGTACCGGCCTTGAGGCCGTACGAGGTCATGATCATCTTCGACGCGGATCTGGACGAGGAGACGATCCGGTCTGTCGTCGGCCGCTCCACCCAGCTGATCCAGTCCAAGGGCGCGCAGCCCGGGCAGGTCGACTACTGGGGAAAGCGGCGCTTCGCCTACGAGCTCAAGCACCGCTGGGAGGGCTATTACGTCGTCCTCCAGGCCCGGGCGGAGCCCGCGGCGATGGCCGAGCTCGACCGGACGCTCTCCCTTGCCGATGAGGTGATCCGCCACAAGGTGCTGCGAGTTCCCGAAGCGGTCTACGGGAAGCTCGCCGGTGCTGGCGCGGCGGACTCGTAGGGAGGATCCACGATGGCAGACAGCAACGTCACGATCGTCGGGAACGTCACGCGTGACCCGGAGATCCGCTACACCGCGGGCGGCGCCGCAAAGGCGAGCTTCGGAGTCGCGGTCAGCCGCCGGTGGCAGAACCGCCAGAGCCAGGAGTGGGAGGAGCAGACCAGCTTCTTCAACGTCGTGTGCTGGCGCGAGATGGCGGAGAACGTCGCCGAGTCGCTCGCCAAAGGCGCCCGGGTCGTTGTCACCGGCCGTCTCGAGCAGCGGAGCTGGGAGACCGAGAACGGCGAGAAGCGCAGCGTCATCGAGGTGGTCGCCGACGAGGTCGGCCCGAGCCTGCGCTGGGCGACCGCCCAGGTGAGCCGGAACGACCGCCGCGGCGGCGACTTCGGCGGTGGACCGGGAGGAGGCGGCGCCAGCCGCCCCGCACCCGCCGAGAACCACGACAGCCTCGATGAGGAGCCGTTCTGATGGCGAGAGAGCGTCGCAAGCCTGCCGCCGACCGTCGGCGGCCCATGAAGAAGAAGGTGTCGATCCTCAACACCGAGAGCGTCGGGTGGATCGACTACAAGGACGTCAACCTGCTCCGGCGGTTCATGTCGGAGCGCGCCAAGATCAGGGCGCGCCGTGTGACCGGCAACTCCGCGCAGCAGCAGCGTGCGGTCGCACGTGCGATCCGCATCTCGCGTGAGATGGCGTTGCTGCCCTACAGCGTGCGCCAAGTGACCCAGCGGCGGAGCTCGCGCCGTGACCGCGAGCGCGAGCCGCGCGACGACGCGATGCCGATGGCACCGGAGCGCGCGACGAGCGGAAGCGTCGCCGACGAGCTGGTCGTCGAGGAGGTCGACGTCGTGACCGTCGACACGGGTGTCGACGCGGCGGAAGGTGCCGGCGAATGAAGGTCGTGTTGCGCGACGACGTGGAGAGCGTCGGCAAGAAGGGGGAGCTCGTCGACGTCGCCGACGGCTACGCGGCGCAACTTCTTGCTCCCCCGGGGTCGGGCCATCGTGGCCACCGCGGGAACGGTCGCGCAGGCCGAGTCGATGCGTCGCAACCGTGCCGCGCGGGATGCCCGTGAGCGCACCGCAGCCGACGAGCTTGCCGCGCGCCTGCAGGCACAGCCGCTGCAGCTGCGCGCCCGTGCCGGTGACGGCGGTCGCCTCTTCGGGTCCGTGACCGGCTCCGACGTTGCCGACGCGGTGCTCGCGCAGACCGGCGTCGAGCTCGACCGGCGCAAGGTCGTGCTCGCGGAGGCGATCAAGGAGCTCGGGACCACGACTGCGTCGGTTCGACTCCACTCCGAGGTGACGGCAGAGATCACGATCGAGGTCGTCGCCGAGTAGGGCTCCGCGCGATTGTCACCGTCCGCGGCAGTCTCCGCCGCTGGTCGCGCGCTCCGTCGCCGTTTGCCGTGTCGCGGCCCGGATGACTGTCACAGCCCGGCGCGCATGATCTCCGCAGGCCGTTCATCCCCAGCCCTGGGGAGAAATCGACCCGTGATCCCCAAGAGAAATCGGGGTTGTACGGCTAGCGATCCACAGGCGCCAGGCCGCACACTCCGATTCCCGTCCGGAACATCTCCTGGACACGAGCGGAGGCAGTCCCCAGCCGTGGTGCAGTCGATCGAGGCAGTCCGCCGCCGCAGCATGGGGCGGATCCCTCCCCACAACCTCGAGGCGGAGGAGTCGTTGCTCGGAGCGATGCTCCTGTCGCGCGACGCCATCACGGCCGCGGTCGAGGCCCGGATCGAGGCGAGCGACTTCTACAAGCCGGCGCACACCCACGTCTATGACGCGGTCCTCTCCCTCTACGGCCAGGGCGAGCCGGTCGATCCGGTGACGGTCGCCGAGGAGCTGCGGCGCGTGGAGCTTCTCGACGCGATCGGCGGACGCTCGACGTTGCTCGAGATCCAGGCCGGCACGCCGGCGTCGGCGAACGCGAGCCACTACGCCAAGATCGTGAGCGAGCTCGCCTTGCTCCGGCGCCTCATCGGCGTGGCCGGCGACATCGCCGAGATGGGCTACGAGATGCCCGACGACGTGGCCGACACGCTCGATCGTGCCGAGTCACTGGTGTTCGAGGTCGCCGAACGTCGCGTCGCCGAGTCGATGATCGGCATCCACGACGCGTTGCAGGAGACGCTCGACCACCTCGAGTCGCTCTACGGCAGCGACGGTGCCGTCACCGGGGTCCCGACCGGCTACCACGAGCTCGACGAGATCCTGCTCGGTCTCCAACGTTCCAACCTCGTGGTCGTGGCCGCGCGGCCCGGCGCCGGAAAGACCGCGTTCGCACTCGGCGCAGCCGCGAACGTCGCCATGACCGCTCGACGGCCGGTGCTGTTCTTCTCCATGGAGATGGGCAGCATGGAGCTCACGAAGCGCGTCCTCGCGGCGGAAGCGCGCGTCGACGCGCGCAAGCTCCAGACCGGCAACATCCCCGAGTCCGAGTGGAGCCGGCTGAGCCATGCGGTCGGTCGGCTCGCCGAGGCGCCGCTGTTCATCGACGACAACCCGCACTGCACGGTGATGGAGATGCGGGCCAAGGCACGGAGGATCCGCGCCCGTCACGGCGACCTCGGCCTGATCGTCGTCGACTACCTCCAGCTCATGGCGACGCCCAAGCGGAGCGAGAACCGCCAGGTCGAGGTCTCCGAGCTCTCGCGCGGCCTCAAGATCCTGGCACGCGAGCTCGAGGTGCCGGTGATGGCGCTCTCGCAGCTCAATCGCCAGTTGGAGTACCGCCAGGACAAGCGACCGATGCTCGCTGACCTCCGAGAGAGCGGCTCGATCGAACAGGACGCCGACGTGGTGTGCTTCATCTACCGCGACGAGATCTACAACCCGGACTCCGACCAGCAGGGTGTGGCCGAGATCAACGTGGCCAAGCACCGGAACGGCCCGACTGGTCTCGCCCGGCTGGCATTCCAGGCCCACCTGACCAAGTTCGTCAACATGGCGCGCGAGTGACGCGCCAGGGCGTCAGAACAGCCGAAGATCGCGTGGCGCCGTGGCGCGCAGCTCCTCGAGGTCGACTTCGACGCACTCGATGGCGCGGCTCTGTGCGAATACACGCGCCTGGGGCTTGATCCGCGTCGCGACCAAGATGCCGCGTGTCGGGGCGAGGCTGGTGTCGAGATCTAGCCGTTCCTGGTAGCGGAGCAGCTGCTCGACGCCCGCGATCTCGCCGACGCGCTTGACCTCGATCACCACCGCGTGTCCGTGCTCGTCGCGGCACAGCAGATCGACCGGCCCGATGTCGGTCGGGTATTCACGACGCACCAGTCGCAGACCGTCCCGGAGTGCCTCGACCCGCTTGGCGAGGAGCTCCTGGAGCTCCGCTTCCACGCCATCCTTGGCGAGACCGGGATCGCCACCGAGGTCGACCGAGTGGTCGAACAGCGTCTCGTGCAGCCGGATCGTCAGGCGTTCACCCGACGGGCTCGTGGCGACGAGCTCGCCGTCGTGCTCACGAACCGAGCACGGCGGGCTCATCCAGTTGAGCGGCTTGTAGGCCCTCGTGTCGGCGTGGACGGCGATCGAGCCGTCCGCTTTCAGCAGGATGAGTCGCAATGCCTCGGGAAGCCGCGCCCCGAGGCGGCCCTCGTACTCCACGGAGCACCGCGCGATCAGGACACGCATCCGGGCGTTGTAGCACGCACCGAGGAGCGACCGGCCGGGCGGGTCCGCCGCGGCGATGAGCCACTGCTCCTAGCATGCGGTGCAGTCGGCTGTTCTCGGGGGGTGCTGCCGTGCTCGCGATCGCGACGCGCAACAACGACGACCTCTACCGGATCGTGATGGTGCTGCACATCCTGGTGGCCATCGTCGGATTCGGCGGAGTGATGCTCAACGGCCTCTATGGCAGCCAGATCAAGAAGCACCGTGGCACCGACGCGCTCGCGATCGCCGAGGCGAACTACAAGGTCTCGACCGTCGCCGAGTACTTCATCTACGCGGTCCCGGTGCTGGGGGTCCTCCTGGTGCTCCTCAGCGACCATCAGATCGAGTTCTCGGACCTGTGGGTCGGGCTGTCGATCGCGATCTACGTGGTTGCGATCGGCGTCTCCCACGCGGTCATGCTGCCGACGGTGCGCCGCATCCTCGTGCTGCTCCGCGAGCTGGCGGCGGGGGGCCCGCCGCCAGCGGGTGCGGCAGCGGGCCCACCACCGCAAGTGCTCGAGCTGCAGGCACTCGGCCAGCGTGCGGGAGCGACCGGAGCCACGCTCAACGTGATGCTCGTGGCCGTGCTCGTCCTGATGGTCTTCCAACCTCACTGACGGCGCGAGCCGAGAGCGGGAAGCTCGACCCGAGCCCGGCCGCGGGCGCCTCGTACCATCGATCACGTGCACGCGCCGCTCGCGAGCTTCTACGACGACATGCTGCGCGAGATCGTCGCAGCACTCGGTGCGGCCCTGTTCTTCGGCAATCTCGTCGCGCTGATGCGCCGGACCGACGACTCGCATCGTGCGACGGAGCACGCCGTCGCGTCGAGCCGACCGGGGAGCCCCGTTCGGTCACCGGCATCCGCGCCGGCGCGGCGCGAGCTCGCACAGGCACCGATGGCCCGCACGGTGACCTATCTGGTGATCGGCTTTGTCGTGATGATCGCGGGCATCGCGTCTCTGACCGCCTGAGCGGGCGCTCTCTAGCGGCGCCAGAAGTCGCGGTCGTCCGGCGGCTGCAGCAAGTCCGGGACGTCGCGACCACGCCCCCCTCGGCGTCGGGGAGCCTGGCGTTCCCGCTCCCGCGACTCCCTGATCGAACGCCGATCCTGGGGTGGGTCGACGGGGTCGAGTTCCGCCGTGCGCGCGGGTCCGCGCTCGGGCGCTGACGGCGTCGCGGACATGGTCGGGAGCGGCCGATCTCCACGCACCGGGGGCATGGCCGACAGCGCGGCGAACGCCGTGGAGAGGGGTACCGCGGCAACCAGCCCGATGCTGCCGACCAGCGCGCTCACGATCTCGACCGCGACGGCCTCACTGTTCGCAACGGTGCCGAGGCTCTGCCCTGACAGCGAGAAGAGGATCAGCAGCGGCAGCGAGGCGCCGGCGTAGGCGAGCGCGAGCGTGTTGACGGTGGAGGAGATGTGGTCACGCCCGATGCGGATCCCCGCGCGGTACAGATCGCGCCGAGGCATCGTGGGGTTCGCGAGCCGCAGCTCGGCGACGGCCGAGGACTGCGTCACCGTGATGTCGTCGAGCGCGCCGAGCGCGCCGAGCACCATGCCGGCGAGGACGAGCCCCCCGAGGTCGATGGACTGCACCCCGAGCTTCACCAGGATCGCGTCCTCGCTCGACGCTCCGCTGAAGTCCGCGAGGTCTGAGAAGAGCGTCGCCAGACCCACTGTGAGGGCGAGCGCGGCGAGAGTGCCGAGGAGCGCGACGGTCGTCATGGTGCGAAAGCCATGAGCGAGGTACAGCGCGAGATACGCGATCGCCGCCGCACCCACCGTCGCGACCAGGGAAGGACTGGTGCCGTCGAGCATCGAGGGCAGGACGAACTCCAGCACGACGGCGATCCCGACACCCAGCCCGACGAGGGCCGCGAGGCCGCGGAATCGACCGAGGAGCACCACGGTGAGGGCGAAGAGGACGGTCAACCACAACAGCACCGGCCGGCGCTGGTGATCGGCGTACGTATAGCGGAAGCCCTGCAAGGCGTGAGGCAGGTAATTGAGGACCACGTGGTCACCGGCAGCGAGCTTCGGGGAGGTCGGCGATTTCGGCAGCTCGATCGTCCGGACCTCACCACGGTCGGGTCCCTGCGACAACCGGAAGCGGACCACGGCGCACGAGACCGCCTGTGCGCCTGACGTTCCTTCGCACGCGTGGTGGCGGACGCTCACGACCTCCGCGTCGTACACCTGCTTCACGAGCCCGAGGCTGCCCGCGTGCTCTCGCACGTTGCCCGACGGCCAGAGCGCGACGAGGCCACCCGCGGTGGCGATCGCGAGCAGCACTGCAAGTGTCGTGAGCGTGCGTCGCGCCCGCCGGGAGACCGCGTCGTGCTCGTGATCGACCGAGTGTGAGTGCGCGTGGACGGGCCCTGCAGTCGAGCTCGACTGGCGCGACCGTCGGCCTGGCATGTGCGAAGTCTTTCAGCCGCGGCCTGAAGTGGCCGTCATCCTCCCGCCCGACGCGCCGGTTCTCAGCGGTGGTCGTCCACGGGCAAGCTCGAGAAGGCTGGCGTGTCCGTCGGCATCGCGATCCCCCTGTCCTCGTGCCGGGCTGTGGCCGGTCACTCGCGGGTCCGCAGTCGGTACCCTCGCGAGTGAGCAGTCATACTGCGCCGCCCCACCTTGTGGCTCGGGCGGCGCGCGAGACGATGGACCCGGGACCAGGTCGAAGGGGCTGAACCATGGATCGAGTGCTCGTGGTGTCGTCCGACGGTCATGGCGGGATCCCGCGTGAGCGCTACCGCCCTTATCTCGAGCAGCGCTACCTCGCCGACTTCGACGACTACGACCGCACGCTGGCGGCGTGGGACTCCGAGGCCCGGCCCTTCCCGGAGGCCGTGATACGCGACCGTGAGGACATCGCGGCGCGTACCGATTTCACCGACGCCCAGGGTCGGTTGCGCGACCTCGAGTCGATGGGCGTCGCGTGTGAGGTGATCTTCCCGGGCGCGTCGCCCGGTACCAACCCGCCGTGGTCGGACTTCCTCTCCGTGTTCGCGTACCGGGCACGAACCCCGCGCACGCGCGAGCTCCAATGGGCAGGTGAGCGCGCGTACAACCGTTGGCTCTCGGACTTCTGTCTCGACACGCCGGGCCGTCGCGTGGGCCTCGCCTTGCTCCCGCTCCACGACATGGACGCGACGGTGCAGGAGATCTACTGGGCGAAGGAGCACGGTCTGGGTGGGGTGATCCTCCCCAACTTCCACTACGACCTGCCGGAGTACATCCACGCCCGATACCTGGGAGCCGTTCTTCGCTGCGTGTGAGGAAGTCGGTTTCTCGCTGAACATCCACGGGGGCAACGGGCTGCCCGCGCTCGGCGACCACGACTCGCTCCTGTACATGGAGTACGAGTTCTTCATGAAGCGTCCGCTCTGGCAGCTGATCTTCGGCGGCGTGTTCGATCGTTACCCGAACCTCAAGGTCGCGATCACCGAAGCCGCGGCACTCTGGATCCCCGAGACGCTTGCCGCGCTCGACGTCGCGTACAAGGACTTCAGGGCCGCCCAAGGTCGGCATCCGCTCGTGACCGGCGACGACAACCTTCCCCAACGGCTGCCGAGCGAGTATTGGCCGACCAACGGCTTCGTCGGCGTGTCGCTCGTGAAGATCTCGGAGATGGAGCAGCGCGACTCGATTGGCGTCGACACGATGATGTACGGCGTCGATTACCCGCATCCCGAGGGAACCTGGGGTCAGGCGCGGACCTGGGTGCAGGCCTCGATCGGCAAGGCCGGTGTGTCGGAAGAAGAAGCGCGCAAGATGCTCGGGCTCAACGCCGTACGCTGCTACGAGCTCGACGTCGATCTGCTGGCGCCCGTGGTGGAACGTGTGGGCCCGACCATCGACGAGGTCCTCGTGCGGCCGAGCGACGACGAGCTCGCCGCCCTCATTGGGAATGCGACGAGTGAGGGCTTCGAGCTCGCGACCCGCCACTACAAGAACGAGTCGGTGCTGTAGCACCGCATCGAACGGACAGGACAGGAGACCGTCTCGTGCTACGACTCGCCGACTTCTGCTATCGCCGCCGCCGCCTGGTGCTCATCGGGTGGATCGTCGCGCTCGTTGTCGTGTTCGCGCTCGGCGGTGCGCTTCCCGCACAGCACCGCGCCAGCTACGAGACGCCGGGTGCGGAGTCGACGGCCGCGTACGACCTCCTGAAGGCGCGGTTCCCCGCTCGCCAGGGTGACTCCATCAAGCTCGTCTTCGCCGGCGACATCGACAGCTCTGCGGTCGAGCAGCGCGTCGAGAGCATCATCGCTCGCGCTGAGAAGCAGCCCCACGTCGCGAGCGTGGACAGCCCCTACACGTCGGACGGCAGCTCCCAGGTCTCGGAGAATCGCCGCGTCGCCTACGCCGAGGTCCACTTCGACCTTCCCTTCGACAAGCTCGCGAACGCCGACGCCGACTTCCAGAAGAAGTTCCTCGACGCGATGGACCCGGGCAAGCGCGCCGGGCTCGACTTCGAGGTGACGACATTCATCGGCAACGTGAAGCCGGGGTCCGAGTTCGTCGGCCTGATCTTTGCGGCCCTGATCCTGCTCTTGGCGTTCGGCTCGCTGCTCGCGATGGGCCTCCCGTTGCTGACCGCGCTCTTCGGGCTCGGCATCGGCAGCGTGCTCGGAGCGATCGCTTCGCGGATCATCGAGACGCCCGAGTGGGCGTCGACCGTCGCGATCATGATCGGGCTCGGCACCGGCATCGACTACTCGCTGTTCATCATCACGCGGTATCGCCAGTCCCTGCAGCGTGGACACACGCCACGCGAGGCGACGCTCAAAGCGATGGGCACCGCGGGAAGAGCCGTGCTCTTTGCCGGTTCGACCGTCGTGATCTCGCTCCTTGGCATGATCACGATGGGCCTCGGATACCTGCACGGTGTCGCCGGCTCCTCGGTGCTCGCGGTCTTGTCCGTGCTCGCCGCGTCGCTGACGCTCCTCCCTGCGATCCTCGGCTTCGTGGGCACCAACATCGACAAGTGGCGGGTGCCCGGCACGGGTCGCGAGTCGCACCAGGGTGAACGTGCCTACTGGTACCGCTGGAGTCGCGTCGTCCAGCACCGGCCGTGGACGGCGTTCATCAGCGCCGCCGCGGTGCTCCTCGATCATCACGATCCCGCTCTTCTCGTTGCGCCTCGGCTTTCCCGACGACGGAAACAACCAGCCCTCCTACACGTCCCGGCACGCGTACGACCTCCTGACCAAGGGCTTCGGCCCGGGCTTCAACGGTCCGCTCCTGCTCGTGGCCGACCTGGCCAAGGCGTCGGATCCGACGCGGCCCTCGGTGACATCACCGACGCGGTCGAGTCCACGAAGGACGTCGCGTTCGTCACGCCCGCGGCCGAGAACTCCGACGGCGACACCGCGATCATCACGGTCTTCCCCTCGACCAAACCTCAGGATGAGGCGACCTCGCAGCTCGTGCACCGCCTTCGTGGCACGGTGTTGCCGAGCGCCGTGCGAGGAACCGGTACCGCCGTTCTCGTCGGCGGGTTCACCGCGATCTCGATCGACCAGAGCAGTTACATCAGCGCACGCCTGCCACTGTTCATCGGTGCGGTCGTGTTCCTGTCGTTCCTGTTGCTCATGATGGTCTTCCGCTCGCCGCTCGTGGCGCTGAAGGCCGGGATCATGAACCTGCTCTCGATCGCGGCCGCGTACGGCGTCATGACGTACGCGGTTCAGGGCAACTGGTTCGGCAAGCTGCTCGGGATACCCGAGACGCCGATCCCCGCGTTCATCCCGATGATCGCCTTCGCCATCCTCTTCGGGTTGTCGATGGACTATGAGGTGTTCCTGCTGAGCCGCATTCGCGAGGAGTACGTCCGGACGGGCGACAACCGGGCAGCCGTCGCCGACGGGCTCGCCGTCACCGCTCGCGTCATCACGGCGGCGGCGGCGATCATGGTGTTCGTCTTCGGTGTCTTCATCTTCGACCCGAACGTGTTCATCAAGCAGATCGGGCTCGGCCTCACCGCAGCGGTGTTGATCGACGCGACTGTGGTGCGGATGGTGCTCGTGCCCGCGACGATGGAATTGCTGGGCGACGCGAACTGGTGGATGCCGCGCTGGCTCGATCGCATCCTGCCGGCCGTCCACGTGGAGAGCGAAGAGGTGGTGGAAGCGGAGCTGGCCGCGCTGCTCGCGTCCGAACCTGCCGAGGTCTAGCCCGCATCACGGCCCGGGGTGGCCCCGGCACGGTTCCGGCGTAGGTTGGCGGCGTGTTGGCTGCCTTCTCGGTCACCCCCGTCGGTGTCGGCGAATCCGTGAGCGTCCCGGTCGCCGAGATCGTGCGGCTCGTCCATCGACCCGGCGTCAGCGATGCGCTGCACCGCAAGGTCGAGGCCGTGGAAGCGCGCTTCGGTGACACCTCTGTCCCGGAGGTCTGAAGGTGGAACAGCTCGTTGGGCGAACGGCGGTCGTCACCGGTGGCGGCAGTGGCATCGGCCGGGCGATTGCACTGGCGCTCGCGGAGCGAGGGACGAACATCGTCGTCGCCGACATCGAGCAGCCGGCCGCGGAGACCGTCGCTGCCGAGGTCGCCGAGCTCGGTGTCGGCGCGCTCGCGGTGCGAACCGACGTCGGGTCGCTCGAGTCGGTGCGGACGCTCGCCGACCGTTCGTTCGAGCGCTTCGGGGCCGTCGACATCCTGTGCAACAACGCAGGAGTGATGCTCGGCCGACGCGTCAACATCGCGGACCACAGCTTCGACGACTGGGACTGGGTGCTGCGGGTCAACCTGTGGGGGATCGTCAACGGATTGCTCGCGTTCCTGCCGTGCATCCGCGAGCAAGCCGGTGAGAAGCACGTGATCAACGTTGCGTCGGGGGCCGGCCTCATGGCGGTGCCCAGCACGTCGTACACCGCGTCCAAGTTCGCCGTTGTCGGCCTCTCGGAGACGCTCGCGATGGATCTGGGCGACGAAGGCTTCGGCGTCACTATCGTCTGCCCCGCGGCCGTCGCCACGCAGATCCGGCTCGCGCTGCGCAATCGGCCGCCGGAGCACGAGCGCGGACCCGGGGAGGCGATGCTTCCTCAAGCACCGGGAACCCCGGGGCTCATCGAGGCGAGCGACGTCGGGCGCATGGTGGCCGACGCGGTGCAGGCCAACCAGTTGTTCCTGCTCACGCACGAGGGAATGGCCGAAGGCGTCCTCGCCCACGCGGCCCGGATTGCCGGCACCGCCTGACGACTGGTTGCCCGTGAAGGATTGAGCACGCGGCCCGCAGGTCGGGACATCGCTGGTTGCGCGGGCCCGGTCGGTGTCTCCTCAGGTCGGCCGTCGGTTCGACCGATGTCCACGACATGACCCGGAAGGCCGCCGGCACGGCCGCGCCCGAGCCGGGAACGATCTCGTCGTCCGCCCGGAACGACGGGGCGCCCGGCGACCCTGCTGACCGAACCGCAGGACAGGAGGCTCGAGAACGCCGTCCCGTCGGCGACGACGTTCGGGCTACCCGGCGCCGCCACGCCAGTGGCTGGCTCGGCCGGTACGTCGGTTTGGTCATCGCCGGCATCGCCATCGGTGGCGCTCTCCTGCTGTGGTTCGCGGTGGCAGCGCCGCGCTCCTTCGGTCACGCAGTCCGCGAAGTCGCGATCGCTGCTCGGCGTGTTCCACGTCTTCTACGACACCCAGGCGCCCGCGCTCGCCTTGGTGGCCGGTGCAATCGGCCTCGGTCTGCTCTTCGCGGCCGGCGTAGCCCTCGTCGAACGGGTCGTCACGGACCGTTCGCGGCGCTCGACCGATGTCGAGAAGCTGCTCGCTCCCAAACGGGTGATGGCCGAGACCCGCGGCGTGTTCGGCGGGCCGGTCACCGTCACGGTCCTCATCCCTGCTCACAACGAAGCGGCGTCCATCGGCGCCACGCTGGGCTCGCTCAGCGCCCAAGACCCTGCACCGAACCGCGTGATCGTTGTCGCCGACAACTGCACCGACGCGACCGAATCGATCGTGCGTGCATACGGGGCGGAGGTCTTCGTCACCGTCGGCAACACGCACAAGAAGGCGGGGGCCCTCAACCAGGCCTTGCACGGATTGCTCGACGGGCTGGGAGACAACGACGTCGTCATGTGCATGGACGCCGACACCGCGCTCGACGACGGCTTCCTCGCCGCCGGCATCCAGCGTTTCACGAGCGATCGCGCGTTGATGGCGATCGGCGGCCTCTTCTACGGCGAAGAGGGTCACGGCCTCCTCGGCCAGCTCCAGCGGAACGAATACGTCCGCTACTCGCGTGAGATCCGACGCCGACGCGGGCGAGTGTTCGTGCTCACCGGCACCGCGTCGATGTTCCGAGGGCGGGCGCTGCGGACGGTCGCCGAGAGCCGAGGCGGCCTGCTCCCGGGTGTCCAGGGTGACGTGTACGACACGGTGGCGCTCACCGAGGACAACGAGCTCACGCTGGCCATCAAGTCGCTCGGCGGTCTGATGGCATCACCCGACGGCTGTCGGGTGGTCACGGAGCTGATGCCCACCTGGCGCAACCTGTGGACCCAGCGGCTCCGCTGGCAGCGAGGCGCACTCGAGAACCTCGGCGCCTACGGACCGGCCCCCGCGATGCTCCGTTACTGGGCCCAGCAGCTCGGCATCGGCTATTCCGTGATCGCGCTCAGCTCCTTCTGGCTGCTCATCACGGTCACCGCGCTCGCGACGGATCGCTGGGTCTGGTTCCCCTTCTGGCTCGGCGTCGGCAGCGTGTTCGTCGTCGATCGGGTCGTCAGCGCATGGAAGGGCGGATGGAGGGCCCGCCTGCTCGCCATGTTGCTGGTCCCCGAGCTCCTCTACGACATGTACCTCGACGTCGTCTACATCAAGGGCATCTTCGACATCACCTTCGCCAGGAACGCGACGTGGGGACACGTGGTCCACACGACGCCACGCACGGCCGAGACCGACGAGGACGTACCTCGCGAGACCGCCGAGGCGACCTCGTGATTGCCGCCCGGCTCGTCGGCGGCATCCTGTTGCCGGAGAGCATCATGCACGGCCACTGGTTCGCGGTGCTGAGCGTCGTCGTGGCCGTGAACACGGTGCTGTACCTGACCCTGGCGGTCATCAAGCTCTTCCCGAAGGCCTACCTCAGCGACTGGATCGACCAGCGCAACCGGCGGGTCGAGACGCGCAGCATCTACCCCAACGTCGAGGATCGGAGCGGTTGACGGGAATCGAACCGCGCCCACCCGCACGTATGTTCGATAGCCGGCGGCGCTCCGGTTAGGCTCGCCCGAGCAGATGGAGGGGCGGTGAAAGAGCGACGGAGAACGTCCACCTCGAACTTCGGTGTCGGCACGCGAGAGAGCCACGACTCGACACCGTTCTACGACAGGTTCCGTGCTCCGGCGCTGTCGGACGATCAGAGCGTTCTCCCGCCCGAGCCAATGGCAGAGCCATTCGTGTGTGGCGACGCCCGCAACATGAATGCGGTCGCCGATGGCTCAGTCGCCCTCGTCGTCACCTCCCCTCCCTACTTCGCAGGCAAGCAGTACGAAGAGGAGCTCGAACGCGAGGGCGTCCCCTCGTCGTACCTCGAGTACCTCGAGATGCTCACCGGCGTGTTCGCCGAGTGCGTGCGCAAGCTCGAACCCGGTGGCCGCATCGCCGTGAATGTTGCCAACCTGGGTCGCAAGCCCTATCGGAGCCTCTCCGCTGACGTGATCCGCATCTTGGAGCACGACCTCGGCTTGCTGTTGCGGGGGGAGCTGATCTGGCAGAAAGGTGAGGGGGCCAGCGGGTCGTGCGCGTGGGGTTCGTTCCGGAGCGCAGCGAACCCGGTTCTTCGCGACATCAGTGAGCGGGTGATCGTTGCGAGCAAGGGCCGCTTCGACCGGGCCCGATCGGTGAAGCAGCGTGCCGCGGAGGGACTCCCGTACGAGAGCACGCTGATGACGGAAGACTTCATGGCATTGACGCTCGACATCTGGGAGATCCCACCTGAGAGCGCGCGTCGCGTCGGGCATCCGGCACCGTTTCCCGCGGAGCTACCCGAGCAACTCATCCGCCTCTATACGTTCAAGGACGACCTGGTGCTGGACCCGTTCATGGGAAGCGGCTCCGCGCTCGTCGCCGCGGCGCGTCTGGGCCGCCGGTATGTGGGCTACGACCTCGACAGCCAGTACGTCGAGATCGCTCGGCGCCGGGTGGGAAACGAGACCAACACTGAAGTCCAGATGCCGGAGGCGTCTCCCCGCCGACCAGTGCAAGCGCGTGCTCGGTCGACGTCGGCGAGCCCGAGGACTTCCAGAGCCGGGCCACCCGGGAGGGCAAGGCCTCCCAAAAGCTCGCCAAGCAGTTGCTCGAAGAAGCGGGCTTCACGATCCAGGAGGAGAACAAGCGGATCCGGAAGACGGGCGTCACGGTGAACTTCGTGGCGAGCGATTCCGAGGGGGATACCTGGTTCTTCGACGTTTCGGGTGCCTTCACGAGCCACCGTGGTGGGCTGCTGCGCACCGATACGGTTTGGAAATCACTGGGGCGGCGCCTACGCGTTGAAGGGTGCGCGCGGCGAGGTGCCACTCGTCCTTCTCACGAGTCACCTGCCCAAGCGCCCGAGCGAGGGCGATACAGCTCTGCGTGCCGCTGGACCCGACGCGTTCTTCGACGCGATCGAGATGCTCTCTCCGGAAAGTCTCGCCAGGCTCGAGCTCTACGCGAAGGGCGGCCGTACCGACGACCCACAGCTCGGCTTCTGGACGCCTCAGGATCTTGGGCGAAGGGGTTCGTAGGTGCGGTCCGTGGCGTGCGCCGTCGTCCGCGACGATCCGCCGAAGGTCTTCATCGCCGAAGACCAGGAGGCACTCAACTGGGTGCTCGCGCTCCGCCTGATCGCGCGTGTTCCGGGATCCGAGCTGCCGCACGAGTTGCGAGAGCAGCTACGGCAAGCGTTGCGTGACGAGCAGTGGGGCGAGGCGGTCGAGCTCTGGATGCAGAACCGTCCCGAGGTCGACGTCTATCCCTCCTTCGAGCTCTACACGGAGCGGGACGTCGAGATGGCTGCCCACGAACTGGAGTTCACGCCGCTGTTCCAGGACTGACATGCCGCCTGGTCTCACCGAGATCACCGAGATCGCAACTGCTCTCGGCATGCTGTCCCCGAGCCTGGAAGAAGCGTTGATCCGGCGTCCGTGGCAACTCAGCAACGTGGATGACCGGGTCTGGGAGCGGCTGGTGGATCTGCACCGCCGCGGTGCCCACGGAGCCTCGTTCATCGCTGCATTCCAGAACGGGCAGATGTTCCTCAACGCGGTCGGTGGCCTCCGAGGGCGGCCACCGTTGCGAGTGGAGTGGAAGGGACCTCACCGACCACCCGGTGACGAGGTGATCCCGGCCGATCTCCGCGTCGACCACGTCTACCTCGTCTCCTGCAAGTACGTCTCGAAGGTGTTGTCGAACCCTGGGCCTCGACGCCTCTTCGAGCGCCTCCTCGTCGGCGAGGAACGATCGACGATCAATTGGTTCCACGAGACAGCACCCGCGGAGTTCCAGGCCTTGTATGTCGCGGCCAGCGCCCACGCCGGACTGGCCGGCCTTCCGTCGACCGCACCCGAGCTCAGTCGTCGCCAGCAGCTTGCTCTCAAGGAGGCTCTGACCAGCAGGGTTTGGCCGCTGCCGCTGCGGGCTCCATGGTCTGACCTGTGCGCGACGGTCGCTGCAGAGTCCGCGCGGCGTTGGCGCTCTGCGATGCCAACGCAACGTCAGCGCTTGCGCCTCCTGTGGCGGCTACTCCGCATCACAACCGCCACCTATTTCGTGCTCGGCTCGGACCGCGAGGCGCAGCTCCGTCTTCGTGTCGACTCGGCGTGGGACTGGATGCAAGCGTTCACCCTTCGCTCCTTCGAGGCAGCGCCAAGGGCCGCTGGCCAGCCCGAAGTCACTTGGCGCGCGATCGTGCGACGTCGCTCGGATGGTGTGGAGCTCGCCATCGACGGACACGTTGAGATCAGGTGGAGCCATGGCCGTTTCGTTGGCTCACCCGAGTCGAAGGTGTATCTCGACACGCCTCACGTCCTCGTCCCCGGTTACAACTCGCTCGCATGAGGGTCCTTCACGTAGGCGACGGCGCCCCGGAGGCCCTGAAGGCGCGCTTCTACTGGCGTCCCAGCCTTGCGTATGGAGCCGGGGCGGAGGTTGTCTACGACCGGAGGTGACTGCGATGGGCCTTCGAGCGGATCACGATCAACCCGACGCAGATGGGCGGCCTCCCATGCATCCGCGGTCTCCGCATTCCGGTGACCACGGTGCTCGGCCAGCTGGTCGGTAAGGTCACGCGAAGGTTGTCACGCGAAGGTCACGCGCCCATTTCGGTGCACATGCGCCGGACCACAAGAGCGCCCAGAACCTGCGCTGACCCGGACCTTCGGAAGAGAGCGGGTGACGAGAATCGAACTCGCGTTCTCGGCTTGAGAAATGGGTCTTCGAGCGATCAGGTGTACGACGTCACCGTCTCGGGGACTCGCGACCGACGGGCGTCGAACCGATGGACAGGCGTGGACGGCTATGGACGCGCGATCGACGCGCGATGGAGCAGTCGGGTTTCGTGGGATCCGAGCTCGTCGGGTTGGGAGTGCATGCCGGATCAGGGCTACTCCTCGATGAGCACAACCAAGCTCTCAGGAATGACGCCGTCATACGTCATGGCCTGCGCTGCTGCTTCGGTCTGCATCGCTGCCATGAGAGCGTCGAGATCGGGAACGTCCATCAAGACCGCGACATGACTCGGGTTGTCTGGGTTCACGAAGGTGCGGATGTTGGTCACGCCGAGCGGGCCGAAGAGCTCCTCGCGTCTTGGCGACGAAAGCCAGTGGTCTTTGCCTTTCGAGATGTTGTGGTGGCCGATGACGGTTGGCATGGGGCTTCTTTCGAGCGAGGGCCGGAGGTTGGCGACGCTAGCCCCACTCGGTCGTGCTCGCACTCGACGGCCCAGCGTCGTTGACTGTGCCGATGCCATTCGTAGGACGCGGACCGGGAGACCTCGAGCAGCTCGCACGCCTTCGCAACGTTGCGCTGCTCAGCATGCTCCGCCTTGATGAACGGGAACACGTTCACCGGGTCTCCCTCGCGAAGAAAGCCGTCGCTCGCTTCAGGATGTCGCGCTCCTCGCGCAACACCCGGATCTCCTTGCGCAACTGTGCGAGCTCGGCCAGCTGCACGCTGGTCAACCCCTCACGATCGCCGTCGTCGATGTCGGCCTGCTTCCCTCAGGCACGCACCGCGGTCTCGGTCAGATCGAGATCACCCGCGACGCTCGCCGCCGAGATCCACGGCTGGCGGACCGCTCGACAACCTCAGCCTTGAACTCCTTCGTGAAAGACCGACGCGGGCGCTTCGCTCGTCCCATCGTCTCCATCATGATGGACATCCTCTCCGGGGCTACATCCCTGATCGTGGATGTCCCCTCAAACCGGGTCAGGCCCACTTGTGCAACAGGATTGAAGTACGAGGCCACCACGCCAGACACAAGGAGCGCCAGTGTCTGCGACACTCCCGTTTCCCGCCCCCACCCAGGGGATCGTTCTCGCCCACTTCATCGTGTCGGCGGACGTCGAACGTTCTCGTCGCTTCTACACCGAGGTGCTCGGCGGTCAGGCCGTCACAACCGGAGAGCCCAGCTATGTCGCGCTCGCGAACGGATGGATCATCATCAACCGCGGCGGTGGCCCGACAGACGACAAGCCGACGGTCACCCTCGAGATCCCGCCGGACCCGAATCGCACCAGCAGCTTCCTCAACATCCGGGTCGCCGACGTCGCCTCCGTGTACGCGGAGTGGAGCGCGCGTGGGGCGGAGTTCCTCACGACCCCGAAGCAACACGCAACGGAGATCCGCTGCTACCTCCGCGATCCGGATGGTCACCTCATCGAGGTCGGCCAGACCACGGCAGCCCCTCGAGGCCTGCACACGGACGCCGAAGGCACGTCATAGGTCGGGGCGTACGACACGGCCCGACATCGAGATCCATTTCCTCGATCCGCGGCTGGCCCGCCCGGTGTTTCACACCTTCGAACTGGCGGCGGCAGAGAAGCTTTTCCACACCGTCCGTTTGACCGGACTGTGACGCGGCGCGACCGTGGGTCTTCGACAAGACGACAAGAAGAAGAGGAGACGCCCCATGAGCACCACCGCGGTTCCCGGCCGCGCGACGACCGACCCGAGCGTCGTGCACGTCGACATGGCTCTCGAGACGGTCGTCATTCCCGTCTCGGACGTCGACCGGGCGAAGGCGTTCTACGGAGGCCTCGGGTGGCGCCTCGACGCCGACCTCGGAGCCGGTGACTTCCGGATCGTCCAGTTCAACCCTCCGGGGTCGGGATGTTCGATCCAGTTCGGGTCCGGCCTCACGTCGGCCGCACCGGGGTCGGCCGTCAACCTTCTCGTCGTGTCGGACATCGAGACCGCGCACGACGATCTCGCCGCGCACGCGCTCGACGCCGAGGTCTTCCACGACTCGACTGGCGGGTACGACCGCTTCACCGAGAGCGTCCGGGCGAAGGGTCCTGACCCCGAACGGCGGACGTACGCGTCGTTCTCGGAGTTCCGCGACCCAGACGGGAACATCTGGCAGCTGCAGGAGATCACCAGTCGGCTACCCGGTCGCGTCGATGCGACCAGCGCGACGTTCACCTCTACCCATGAGCTCGCGCGGGCACTCAAGCGCGTGGAGGTCGCGCACGGCGAGCACGAGAAGCGCACGGGCGAGCGGGACGAGGACTGGCCCGCGTGGTACGCCGCGTTCATGTTCGCGGAGCAGACCGGCGCCGAGCCGCCGGAGTGAGCGCCACAAGTCGTTACCGCGCTGCCTATGGAGGCACACGCGACTAGGCAAGCGCTCGCGTACGTCACCGCGGCATGGGAGCGGATCGCGACCGGATCCGAAGAAACTGGCTTCGCGTTATTGGAGGACTACAGGTCCGGCGATGCGGAGATCGTGTGGGCTCGGACGATGGCGCTCGCCTCCGGTCTCACGAACATCGCGCTGCTACTCCTCGACCAGCTCGCGGACGTGACCGGACAATCAGTCGAAGACCTCCCCGCGGACCTAGGACTGACGCTCGCAGAGGCTCTCGGAGACGAAGCGACCCGACGCGGATCAGTATCGCCACGGGGCACTTGCCGAGCCGGAACCCGCGGACCACGGTGGGTTCGCCGACATCCCCCACCGGAGGTCACCCGTGGAGTTCGTGCAGATCGTGGAGTTCTCGACGACCAAGATCGATCAAGTCGAAGCAACCCTCGCCGACTACCGAGCCAAGCGAGAAGCGGCGGGCGCCACCGCGCCGATCCAAGTTCTCGAATGCAAGGACCGCGAGCAGCCCAACCCCTATCTCGCGATGGTCCGCTTTTCCTCAGCGGACGCAGCCGAAGAGAACTCCAATCACCCCGACACGGCAGCGATGGCCCAACAGATGATGAGCCTCTGCGACGGCCCGCCAAAGTTCCGCAACCTCGACCTCATCGCCGAACGGACTTAATGCCTCGAGGCGCGCTCGTTCAGGCAGGTGTCTGAGAATGGCATGAGCCGCGGAGCCGGGGGGTCACCGCCATCATTGGCGCGGCAGTCATGCCTGGCTGGCGCGTGTGCCGCGCGATCGACGCGCAATGAGGGGTCATGCTGACATCCGCCGGCCAGACTCCGAGGAGCACGAGCCCCCGTCGGAGGCGGGTTCTGAAATGGAGCGGGTGACGAGAATCGAACTCGCGTTCTCAGCTTGGGAAGCTGATGTTCTGCCGCTGAACTACACCCGCGCGGGCCGATGATCGTAGCGGGACTGCGAGGCCCCGCTCGGAGTCGACCGGCCGAAGCTCAGTCGACCCCGTGCAAGACCTCGCGGTTCGTGTGCGCGAGCGGGCTGCGCGACCAGATATGGCAGGGTCGGGCGCGGGCATGACCGCTATCCGGATCGCAGCCCGCGCGGGTTCTCGAGGTCGCGGGACCGGCACGACTTGGGTGCGGTGACGGGATTGCATCGCGCGGCGCGCGACCTGGGAAGGGTGACCACGTAACCCGGGAACTTCGGATCGACGACGGGAACGTCGGTGCTCACGATCTGCGCGCCACTCCTGAGCGCAACCGCGGCACGTCCCGTGTCGTCGAGCCGGGCTTCGGCGAGGTCGGCGTCCGCGCGCGTGCGCACGACGAAGCCGGAGCGTACGAGCGTGCGGATGGCGCGTTCGTCTGGTGTGTCGCGCTTGACGAAGGCGGCCGACGGTGCTGCGGGATTCGCGGTGACGAACATCGCTGCGCCCTGGAGCGACGATCGGCCGCGCAGGTAGTCGTCACGGATGGATCCACTCGTGTTCAAGACGACCGCGATCGTCCCGCGTGCCGCGCGGAGTGTCGGCCAGCCCCGGCGTGTGACGGCGTCACGCAACGTCGCGGCGGACCCGCGCACGCGATCGGGGGTCAACAACGTCTTGGCGCCGATGCTCGCACGCACGATCGTGTCGAGCTGGTCGAGCGCGGCGCGATCCCAACCGTGGAACGAGAGGTCGAGCGGGAGTGGCTGCGTCTTCGGCTCGAGCAGTACGAAGAGCGGCACGTGGCCCGGGTTCCGAGCCGACCAGGCGACGACGGTGGCGAGGCATGAGGCGATCGGCGAGCAGTTGGTTCCCGAGTCGACGAGCGGCGTGTGGAGCACGGGGAAGTCGGAGCGGTTGTTGTAGACGTCGAGCTCGAAGCTCCGCACGCGCTGCTGCTCGAGTTGGACGTCGATCGGCGCATGGGCATAGTCGGTGGAGGCGGCGCCGCCCCCGAGCAGACCGGACGGTCGCAGGTGGTAGCTGTTGTGGGTCCCGACCACCTGGAGGTCGTCGACGCTGAGCTGCCGGTCGGCCGGGTAGCTCGAGACCGCCGTACGCGCCGGCCGGGCGGCACAGCTGGTGACCGCCGCGACGAGGACGATCGCAAGGGTGAGCAGCCATGCCCCGCGTCCTCGAGTCATGTGGCGCACGAGGGTAGGCGTCGTGTCGCGCGCCGTCGACGCGGCCCGGCCGCGTCGACACGGTGCCCGGTAGGCTCCCGCCGTGATCCTGTCCGATCGTTCGATCCGTGAGGAGCTCGCCGCGGGCCGCATCGTCATCGACCCGCTCGACGACAAGGCGATCCAACCGTCGTCGGTCGACCTGCATTGCGACTCGTTGTTCCGCGTCTTTCGCAACGACACGACGCCGTTCATCGACCCGAAGGAGCCGCAGGAAGACCTCACCGAGCTCGTCGACGTCGCCGAGGGCGGCGCGTTCATCCTCCACCCCGGCGAGTTCGTCCTCGGCTCCACGCTCGAGCGGGTCGCGCTCCCCGACGATCTCGTGGCCCGCCTCGAGGGCAAGAGCAGCCTCGGGCGTCTGGGGCTGTTGATCCACAGCACCGCTGGCTTCGTCGACGCAGGGTGGGACGGTCACCTCACGCTCGAGCTCTCCAATGTCGCCAACCTCCCGATCGCGTTGTACCCGGGGATGAAGATCGGGCAGATCTCGTTCTTGCGGATGACCACCGCGGCCGAGCGCCCCTACGGCAGCTCCACGGTCGGCTCGAAGTACCAAGGCCAGCGCGGCCCGACCCCAAGCCGCTACTACCTCAACTTCGCCGACGAGCGCTGACCGCCACGCCCGTCGCGGCTCGCGGCGGGCTAGACGCCTGGACGGAGGTCGGCGCCTGCGGGCGCCGCCGCGACCGACGACTCGCCGCGCTCGATCGCCTCGAGGAGCACCTCCGCGATGTCTTGCACCTTGACGTCCTCGCGGCCCTGCTCCTTCACGCCATCGTCCATCATCACGTAGCAGAAGGGGCAGGCGACCGCGATCCGACCGGCCCCGGTGGCCAGCGCCTCCTCGGTGCGTTCGACGTTGACCTTCTTCCCGGTCTGCTCCTCCATCCACATGCGCGCGCCGCCGGCGCCGCAGCACATGCCCCGCGTCCCGTTGCGCGGCATCTCGACGATCTCGATTCCGCCGAGCGACCCGATGACCCGTCGCGGCGCCAGGTACACGTCGTTGTGACGACCGAGGTAGCAGCTGTCGTGGTACGTGACGCGCTCGGCCAACGACGCACCGGTCAGCGAGAGCCGTCCCTCTGCGACCAGCCGGCTGAGCAGCTCGGAGTGGTGCACGACCTCGTAGTTCCCGCCGAGCTGCGGGTACTCGTTCTTGAGCGTGTTGAAGCAGTGCGGGCACTGCGTGACGATCTTGTGCACGCCGAGCCCGTTCAGGGTCTCGACGTTTTGCATTGCGAGCATCTGGAACAGGTACTCGTTGCCCGAGCGACGTGCCGGGTCGCCGGTGCAGAGCTCGCTCGGGCCCATGATCGCGAAGTCGACGCCGGCGCGCTGCAGGAGCTTCGCGACCGCGCGGCTCGTCTTCTTGTTGCGGTCGTCGAAGCTGCCGGCGCACCCGATCCACAACAGGTACTCGTGGTCGAGCGGCCCCGAGCCCGGGTCGACGAGCGGCACGCCTTCGAGCGATGCGGCCCAGTCGCCGCGGTCGGCGTTGTTCATGCCGTAGACGTTGGTGCTGTTCTCGAGCGCGCGGAAGGTGTTGCCGAGCTCGGCCGGGAAGTCGCTCTCCATCAGCGTGAGGTAGCGACGCATGTCGAGGATCTTGTCGAGGATCTCGATGTTCACCGGACAGATCTCGTCGCATGCCTTGCACGACGTGCACGCCCACAGCTCGGCGGGAGTGATGCGGTCGAACAGCGATCCCGCGCTGACCGTCACCGCAGGATCGACACCCACCGGCGGCGACACCACCGGGTTGCCTGTGCTCGCCATCACCTCGCCGACCTTGAGCACGATCTCGCGCGGGTCGAGCGGCTTGCCCGTCGCGTGCGCCGGGCACACCGAGGTGCATCGGCCGCACACCGTGCACGCGTCCGTGTCGAGGAGCTGCTTCCACGTGAAGTCCTCGACCGTCGCCGCGCCGAACGTGTCGAGCTCGGTCTCCATGAGGTTCGGCATGGGCTTCATCGCGCCCTTGGGGCGGTCGCGGTCGCGCAGGTACATGTTCACCGGCGACGCCAGCATGTGGCGCAGCTTCGTCGTGGGAAGGATCACGAGGAAGGCGACGAACGCGGCGAAGTGCGTGCCCCACAGCCAGCGGTGCGCGTCACGCAACCCCCCGGCCGACCAGCCGTCGAAGAACGAGGACAGCGGGTACCCGACGAAGGACCACCGTTCGAAGTGGGGCCGGCCGACGAGCGCGATACGGAACGCCTCGGTGAAGAAGCCGGTGACGCCGATCACGAGGAAGGTCACGAGGATCACGGCGTCCTCGGGCTTCGTCTTGATCCGGATCCGGTACGGACGCTGCGCGTAGCGCCGACCGATCGCCCACACGATGCCGCCGATGAACGCGACGCCGGCGAGATCGGCGCCGCAGGCGTAGATCTCGTACACAGTGCCGTGCAGGAACTTCAGCGAGCCCGGGAGCTGATGGTCGAGCTCCAGGATGACCGTCGCCGCGAACAGGCCGAGGAAACCGAAGTAGATGGCCGAATGCATCAGGCCCGCGACGGGGTCACGCAGGAGCGTGCGCATCCACAGGCCCGAGCGCAGGTCGCGCAGGCGGGTGTGCAGGTTCCCCCGGTGGGTGCGACGGTCGTCGGATCCGCCCCGCTCGTAGTTGCGCACCCGCAGGCTGATCAGCCAGGCGCAGACGAAGAGCATGGCGGCGGCGGTCGCGTAGAAGGCCCAATACAGCGCATCGGGGACGTCGCCGAACGGCTCCCGGGTGACGGTCGCGGTCGTGTGCCACCCTGTGACCCGGGGGAGAATTCCGGAGACGACGGTGGCGACGGCGGCGATCCCGCCCACGGCGAGGACGAGCTGATGGGGCTGGGGACGACGCACGCGGACGACCTCTCCCTCTGTCCTCTTGCGTAGGGCCGGGTGCAGCGCCAGAAGCTACCGCGTGGCGGGAATAGACGGCGGGAAGGAGAACTTGATAGCGTCACACTCAATCTTGTCCCCAATGGGCGACACAAGTCCGGAGCGCGTAGGAGGCCCCCCATGCCCAAGGCCGTCGGCATCGACCTCGGCACCACCAACTCGGTCGTCTCGGTGCTCGAGGCGGGCGAGCCCGTCGTCATCCCCAACGCCGAGGGCTCGCGCACGACGCCGTCGGTCGTCGCGTTCGCGAAGACCGGCGAAGTGCTCGTCGGCGAGGTTGCGAAGCGCCAGGCCATCACCAACCCTGATCGCACGGTGCGGTCGGTGAAGCGCCACATGGGCTCCAACTGGAACATCGACATCGACGGGAAGAAGTACACGCCCCAGGAGATCTCCGCCCGCATCCTCCAGAAGCTGAAGCGGGATGCGGAGGCGTACCTCGGCGACACGGTCACGCAGGCCGTGGTGACGGTGCCCGCGTACTTCGGGGACGCCGAGCGTCAAGCGACGAAGGAGGCGGGCGAGATCGCGGGCCTCGAGGTGCTGCGCATCATCAACGAGCCGACCGCGGCTGCGCTGGCGTACGGGCTCGACAAGGAGCACGACCAGACCATCCTCGTGTTCGACCTCGGCGGCGGCACGTTCGACGTCTCGGTCCTCGACCTCGGCGAAGGCGTCTTCGAGGTCAAGTCGACCGCGGGCAACACCCATCTCGGTGGTGACGACTGGGACCAGCGCGTCATCGACTGGCTCGTCACCGAGTTCAAGAACGCGCACGGAGTCGACCTGTCCGCCGACAAGATGGCGGTCCAGCGGTTGAAGGAAGCCGCGGAGAAGGCGAAGGTCGAGCTCTCGTCGCTCCAGGAGACCACGGTCAACCTGCCGTTCATCACGGCGACGGCCGACGGCCCGTTGCACCTCGATCTCACGCTGTCCCGCTCGAAGTTCCAGGAGCTGACGGCTGACCTGCTCGAGTCCTGCCGCGGCCCGTTCGAGCAGGCGGTGCGGGATGCCGGTCTCACGCAGGACCAGATCCACCGCGTGATCCTCGTCGGCGGCTCGACGCGCATGCCGGCGGTGACCGGCCTGGTCCGCGAGATCACGGGCCAGGACCCCGACAAGGGCGTGAATCCCGACGAGGCCGTCGCGGTGGGCGCCGCGCTGCAGGCCGGTGTGCTCAAGGGCGAGGTGAAGGACATCCTGCTGCTCGATGTGACGCCGCTGTCGCTCGGCATCGAGACCAAGGGTCAGATCATGACCAAGCTCATCGAGCGCAACACGACGATCCCGACCAAGAAGTCGGAGGTCTTCACCACGGCCGACGACAACCAGCCGAGCGTCGAGATCAAGGTGCTCCAGGGCGAGAGCGACATGGCGTACCGCAACAAGCTGCTCGGCACGTTCCAGCTCGTCGGGATCCCGCCGGCACCGCGCGGCGTGCCCCAGATCGAGGTTGCGTTCGACATCGACGCCAACGGCATCGTGCACGTGTCGGCGAAGGATCTCGGGACCGGCCGCGAGCAGGCCATGACGATCACGGGCGGCACCGCGCTCTCGAAGGACGAGATCGACCGGATGATGTCCGACGCCGAGGCCCACGCCGAGGAGGACCGCAAGCGACGCGAGGAGGCCGAGGTTCGCAACACCGCCGACTCGCTCGTCTTCCAGACCGAGAAGATCCTGCGTGAGCAGGCCGACAAGGTCGACCCCGCCGACCAGGAGAAGATCGACGCGGCGCTCAAGGAGCTGAAGGACGCGCTGGCCGGCGCCGACGTCGAGGCCGTGAAGCGCGGGCACGAGCACCTCAATGCCGCGCTGCAGGAGTTCTCGCAGAAGCTGTACCAGCAGACGCAGGAGACCGGCGGTCCCTCCGCCGCGGGTGCGTCGCAGAGCGCGCCGAACGACGACGAGGTCGCCGACGCGGAGATCGTCGACGACGCCGGCGAGCAGAGCGCATGACGTCCGAGCACGACGCGGACGTCGGTGCCCACGACGCCAACGTGGGGCTCGACACGGACGACGCCGAGGCGAGGCTCGAGTCTGAAGCTGCAGCCGAAGCCGTGGAGTCCGACCTCGCGCGGTTCGGCCACGGAGCGACGCGAGCTCGTCGACACGCTGCGGCGCGTGCAGGCGGACTTCGAGAACTACCGCAAGCGCGTCGTGCGCGAGCAGACCGCGCTCGTGGAACGATCCACGGAGCGGCTCGTCGCCGACCTGCTCCCGGTGCTCGACTCGTTCGACGGCGCGCTCGCGAGCGTCGTCGGCGAGACCCCGGAGCTGGAGAAGATCCGCGCCGGTGTCGAGGGCATCCGCTCGCAGCTCGTCGCGGTGCTCGAGCGCGCGGGTCTCGAGCGCATCGAGTCCGACGCCCAGCACTTCGATCCGAGCGAGCACGAAGCGGTGATGCACGACGAGGGCGACGGCGAGCCGGTGGTCGCGGAGACGCTGCGGTCGGGCTATCGCCTACGGAACCGCGTCCTGCGTCCTGCGATGGTGCGCGTCACCCGTCGTCACGGCGCCGGCGACGGGTCCTCGGGCAGCTCCCACTGATCGAGACCCCAACTCATGGAGCCCTAGGAAGAGGCCGTCGTCCATGGCCCCCCAACGCGAGTGGTTCGAGACCGACTACTACGCCGTTCTCGGCGTTGCTGCCGACGCGCCGGCGAAGGACGTCACGCGCGCGCGTACCGCAAGCTCGCGAAGCAGTTCCATCCTGACGCGAACCCGGGCGACGCGGCCGCAGAAGCCCGCTTCAAGGAGATCTCCGCCGCCTACGACGTGATCGGCGATGCCGAGAAGCGCAAGGAGTACGACGAGGTCCGGGCGATGGTCGCCCAGGGGTACCGCCCGGGAGCAGGTGGTCCCGGAGGGGCCGACTTCCAGGGCGCGACGTTCGACGCGGGCGACTTGGGCGACCTCGGGGGGTTGTTCGGGAACCTGTTCAGCGGTGGTCGGGGCCGCCGGCCGGGCCGGCCCGGGATGGGCCCCCAACGGGGTCACGATCTGGAGACCGAGTTGCACCTCGGCTTCCTCGACGCCGTGCAGGGCATCACCACCGAGCTGACCATCACGTCCGAGACCACGTGCTCGGTGTGCGGAGGCTCCGGCGCGAAGCCGGGGACCCATCCCGACGTCTGTCCCACCTGCTCGGGGACCGGCGCAGTGGCCGTCGACCAGGGCCCGTTCTCGTTCTCCCGCGTCTGCCCGACGTGCGGCGGGCGCGGCCAGGTGATCAAGGACAAGTGCCGGAACTGTCGTGGCCGTGGCGTCGAGGTGCGGCCGCGGACCGTCAAGGTCCGCATCCCCGCGGGTGTCGCCGACGGTCAGCGGATCCGGGTGAAGGGCCGGGGGACGCCGGGCGCCAACGGCGGGCCGGCCGGCGACTTGTACGTGGTGGTCCACGTCGATGCGCATCCGCTGTTCGGCCGCAAAGGCCGCGACCTCACACTGCGCGTGCCGGTGACCTTCGCCGAGGCGGCGCTCGGCGCACAGGTGAAGGTGCCGACGCTCCACGAGCCGGTCACCATGAAGGTTCCGCCGGGAACGCAGAGCGGCAAGACGGTCCGCGTCCGCGGCCGGGGGATCCGCAACGCAACCGGCGCGACGGGCGACCTGCTCGTGACTTTCGACGTGGTGGTTCCCACGGAGCTCGACGACGCGGCCAAGCACGCGGTCGAGGCGCTGGCGGCAGCGCTTCCCGGGAACCCGCGCGAGTCGCTGGGAGTCTGAGAGGTCATTCGCGATGACTGCGACGACGGGAGCCGGCCATGGCCCAGGGTGACGAGATGCGAGAGCGCGCGCTGTACATCATCTCGGTCGCTGCGGAGCTGGCCGGCGTCCACCCCCAGACCCTGCGGATCTACGAGCGCAAGGGGCTCATCGAGCCGCAACGAACCGTTGGCCGCAGCCGCCGCTACTCGGACCGCGACATCGCGGTGTTGTTGCGCATCCAGGAGCTCACCAACGAGGGAGTGAGCCTTGCGGGCGTCCGCAAGATCCTCGAGCTCGAGTTGGAGGTCGCGCAGCTCGAAACCGAGGTCGCCCGGATCCGCGCCGAGCTGGAGCAGGCTCGCCGCGACGTCGCCGACGCGGTGGCCGAGGTGCATCGGTCGTACCGGCGCGACCTCGTGCCGCTGCGCCGCGGGCTGGTTCCCCAACGACGTCGTTGACACGGCCTGCTCCGGCATGCTTACAGTCCCGAAGGCGGTGTGCAGGACGGGAGGCACCGGCCGTGGACTCACCCAACCGACGACTCCGGCGCGCTCGTCGCCGTCGCGCGCGCCTGGCTGCGGTGCTCGGGGTGATGGTGGTGCTCGGCACGACGGTCGCCGTCGCGCGCTCATGAGCTCCGATGAGCCCACCGACCACGAGAAGGCCGCGCTGCCGACGCTCCTGACGACGACCACCACCTTCGCGACGCCGACCTCGACCACCGAGGCCCCGACCACGACCGCCGAACCCACGACCACCGCCGCCAAGGTGGCGCCCGCCTCGGCCACCGTCACGACCGCCGCCCCAGCCCCGCCTGCCGGGTCCGGCAACTACGGGCAATCGTCGCTTCCGGCTGCCTCCTCCTATCTCATCGCGACGACGCTCGGGGACCCGATCAACGCGTTCGAGTCCCCGACGCCCGGGAGCCCGATCATCACCACCGTCCCCGCGTGGACCGACTACGGCGTGCTCAAGACGTTCCTCGTGATCCAGCAACGCCCCGACGGCTGGCTCGAGGTGTTCATCCCCGGTCGCCCCAACGGGGGCACGGGGTGGATCCGGCTCGAGACCGTCGGCTTGAGCACGACGACCTACGAGATCCGGGTGTCGCTCGGGGACCACCGCCTCGATGTGCTCCACGCGGGCGCGACGGTGCTGAGCACCCCGGTCGTCGTCGGGGCACCCGACACCCCCACGCCGGTCGGCACCTTCTTCATCACCGACCCGATCGACCTTCACGACAACCCGCATCTCGGCTACGGCGTCTACGCGCTGGGCACGTCGGCGTACTCGAACGTGTGGTTCAGCTTCGGCGGTGGCCCCGGCCAGATCGGCATCCACGGCACCGACCATCCGGAGCTCGTCGGCCAGAGCGTCTCCAACGGCTGCATCCGCGTGCCGAACGACGCGATCCTGCAGATCGCCGGCATGGTGCCGGTGGGGACGCCGGTTCGGATCGCGTGAGGCGCGGCACTCCAGGTGCTCGGTGCCCGTGCCGACACCTGGTGTAGTGGGCAGCCCGTGTAACCTGGCGGCTTTCCTGAGCGGGGAGTTGGGCCTGTGGAAGCGATAAGTCGGTCCGACCGCCGGAGCCAGCGCCGCCGGACGCGGGCGATGATCGCCGGTGCCCTCTCCTTCCTGATCGTGGCCGCGGCGGTCGGGCTCTTCTTTGCGTTCGCCGGTGGGAGCTCGAGCGCCGGCTCGCCTCATCACCAGGCCGCCGCCACCACGGCGAGCACGACGACCACCGCCGCGCCGAGCACGACCGCGCCGTTCTCCCCCGCCGTGATCGCGACGACGAAGGGCGGCTCGATCGCGGTCTACAACGACCCTGCCGACGCCAGCCCCAAGACGACGCTGTCCTCGAAGACCGACTACGGCGTGGTGCGCACCCTGCTCGTCCAACAGCAGCGGCCGGACGGCTGGCTCCAGGTCCTGTTGCCCATCCGGCCCAACAGCTCCAGCGGCTGGATCAAAACAGACGCGGTGAGCCTGGCGAGCACCCCATACCACCTCGAGGTCGATCTCGCGTCGCACGACCTCAAGTTCATGAACGCCCGCGACGTGGTGTTCGAGACGAAGGTGGTCATCGGAGCGACTGCGACCCCGACCCCGCCCGGGCACTTCTACATCACCGACCCGGTCGACCTCCGCTCCAACCCCAACAGCGACTACGGCGTCTTCGCGCTCGGCATCTCCGGGTTCTCCGACGTGCTCGAGTCCTTCGGTGGCGGCCCCGGGCAGATCGCGGTCCACGGGACGCCGCGACCGAACGAAGTGGGACAGAGCCTCTCCCACGGCTGCGTGAGGATCCCCAACGACATGGTCCTCCAGATCGCCAACACGGCGCCGCTCGGGACCCCGGTCAACATCACCTGAGGTCCCCACCCGTCGGGTGGTGTAACCGATCCGTCCGCGGGCGGTCGAAGGCCTTTGTGAACAGGGCGTGAACCGAATTGGCAGGAGTTGCAGATGCAGCTACGCACCAGTAACGTGCGCCCCGGCGCTGGAGGGATCGAGCGAATGCTTGCAATGCGTGCGAGGTCCAGTTAGGTTCTCGCATGGCGGAAACCCGGAGGGCGGACCACTCGCGAGAGTGGGCCTTTAGGTAGTCCGAAAGAGCGCCGAAGCATCACACAGATATATCGGCTGAAAGCTCAACTGTGACCGCCCCTTGGGGCAGCAGAAGGAGGAGGGTAATGCAACGTCTCCGGGGGCGCGTCTCGCGCCGGAATCGATCCGCATATTCTCGCGGTTGCGGTCGTCGTAGCACTGGTGGGCGCCTTCGCGGCCTTCAGCCGGCACGGCATCCGCATCGCCGATCAGCTTCACGCTCGATGTCACGTACCGTACTCCCGACCGCTGGCAACAGTTGACTGTCACTGTGACGACCCGCACCCTGACGCAACCGTCGACAGTAGTACGACGGAGACCGTCACGCTGACGTCGAGCGACCCGGCGGCGATCCTCCTCGGAGCCGTCTCGTGGAACCGCTTTGCCCTGTAACGGTGCTCCTTGCGGTTCCGGCGCGCTCATTACCGTGACGTTCACCGGTCAGCTGTTCACGGCGGGTCCCAGACGATGACCGCATCGGGAACCGCCGGCGTCCGACCACGCCGACACGACGTGCCCGGTCAGAGGCGCGCACCGTCACGGTCGGCGCGGCCGAGTTCACCGGCGACCTGCTCTGCAGCGTCCCGGCGACTGCCACGGCCGGCACGCCCTTCAACTTCACCGTGTCGGACGTGACGCCTACGGCAACGCAGCGGACATCGGCGGCGGCAACTTCTGGTTCTTCGTGACCCCAGAGGACGCAGCGAACGTGCTGCCTGGGACGACCGCAATCGCATCGCCGACCACCTCTTCAGCTCCTGCGACGCTCTTCACCTCCGGTGCGATCATCGTGCACAGCGAGAGCTAGCACACCATCACCTGCCCCGGCGTCCTCGTGAGCGCTGCTGCTCCCGCTGCTGCCGCAGCTGGTGCCGCGGGTGCGGGCACGGGTCTCCCGAGCTTCACCGGCTAGCAACCTCCTCTGGCCGGCTCGGCCGACCAGCGCCAGATATGAACAAGGGAGCCGGCCTTCGGGCCGGCTCCCTTGTTGTTTTCGGTGGGGCCCACGGCCTGGCCGTGGGGGAAGGTGCCAACCGCCACGGGAATAACCTTGAGCGCAGAGTTGTCAACTTTGGGGACACTGGACGTCGACCCGAGGTGAGCGCATGCCACTCGATCCCAACCGGCTGACCCGCAAGACGACTGAGGCGCTGGGCACGGCCCAGCAGCTGGCGCGTCAGGCGGGCCACCCGCAGGTGACACCCGAGCATCTCCTCGTCGCCCTGGTGGGCCAGCCGGAGAGCGTGGTGATCCCCGTCCTCGAGCGCCTCGGTGTGCACGTCCGCGTCGTTCGCGATCGCACCAGCGAGACGCTCGCGTCACTCCCGAAGGTCTCCGGTCAGACTGCCCAGACGGCGCAGCTCGGCCCCGAGGCATACGCGGTGCTGGAGAGCGCCGACGAGCGGCGGGCCGACCTCGGGGACGACTACGTGTCCACCGAGCACGTCCTCTTGGCCCTCGCCGCGTCCGCCGGCCGCGCCGGCCAGCTCCTGCGGGAGCTCGGGGCGACGCCGGAGGCCGTCCTCAACGTGTTGCGGGAGGTCCGGGGGAGCCATCGGGTCACCTCCGACAACCCCGAAGACCAATTCCAGGCCCTCGAGAAGTACGGCATCGATCTCACCGAGCAGGCTCGCAAGGGCAAGCTCGATCCGGTGATCGGGCGCGACGACGAGATCCGCCGCGTGATCCAGGTGCTCTCGCGGCGCACGAAGAACAACCCGGTGCTCATCGGCGAGCCCGGCGTGGGCAAGACCGCGATCGTCGAAGGCCTCGCGCGCCGCATCGTCGAGGGCGACGTACCGGAGAGCCTGCGCGACAAGCGCGTCGTCGCGCTCGACATCGGCGCGATGGTGGCCGGCGCGAAGTACCGCGGGGAGTTCGAGGATCGCCTGAAGGCGGTCCTGAAGGAGATCAGCGACAGCGCGGGCGAGATCGTCACCTTCATCGACGAGCTGCACACCATCGTCGGCGCCGGCGGTGCCGAGGGCGCGGTCGACGCCGGCAACATGCTCAAGCCGATGCTCGCCCGCGGCGAGCTGCGCATGATCGGCGCGACGACGCTCGACGAGTACCGCAAGTACATCGAGAAGGACGCGGCGCTCGAACGACGGTTCCAGCAGGTCTACGTCGGCGAGCCGAGCGTCGAGGACACCATCGCGATCCTGCGCGGCCTGAAGGAGCGCTACGAGGTCCACCACGGCGTGCGCATCCAGGACTCGGCGCTCGTCGCGGCCGCGGTGCTGTCTCATCGCTACGTCTCCGGGCGTCAGCTCCCCGACAAGGCGATCGATCTCGTCGACGAGGCCGCGTCCGCGGCTGCGCATCGAGATCGACTCGATGCCGATCGAGATCGACGTTGTCGAGCGGCGCATCCGCCAGCTCGAGATCGAACGTGCCGCGCTCGCGAAGGAGAGCGACGACGCGTCGAAGCAGCGACTGGGCGCGATCGAGGCCGAGCTCGCCGAGCTCGGTGAGCGTCGGAGCGCGATGGTCGCGCACTGGCAGAACGAGAAGACTGCCATCGCGGAGATCCGCGCGCTCAAGGAGCAGCTCGAGCACGCGCGGCTCGAGGCCGAGCGGGCCGAACGCGACGGTGCGCTCGAGCAGGCCGCGCAGTTGCGCTACGGCACCATGCGCGACCTCGAGCGCGAGATCGAGACTCGTACCGAGCGTCTCGCCGAGCTGCAGAGCGAGCAGCAGATGCTGAAGGAGGAGGTCGACGAAGAGGACGTCGCCGAGATCGTGTCGAAGTGGACCGGCGTGCCCGTCTCCCGATTGCTGGAGGGGGAGATGGCCAAGCTCGTGCGCATGGAGGAAGTGCTCCACGAGCGCGTGATCGGCCAGGACGACGCGGTGCGTGTCGTCGCCAATGCGATCCGCCGCTCACGCGCGGGCTTGTCGGACCCGAACCGCCCGATCGGCTCGTTCCTGTTCCTCGGACCGACCGGTGTCGGCAAGACGGAGCTCGCGCGGACGCTCGCGGACTTCCTCTTCGACGACGAGCGCGCGATGGTCCGCATCGACATGTCGGAGTACCAGGAGAAGCACAACGTCTCGCGCCTCGTCGGTGCCCCGCCGGGCTACGTCGGCTACGACGAAGGTGGTCAGCTCACCGAGGCGGTGCGCCGGCGCCCGTATGCCGTGGTGCTGCTCGACGAGATCGAGAAGGCCCACGCCGACGTCTTCAACGTCTTGTTGCAGGTGCTCGACGACGGCCGCCTCACCGACGGTCAGGGGCGCACGGTCGACTTCACGAACGTCGTGCTCATCATGACGAGCAACCTCGGTGGCGGCGCCGACGAGGCGATCGTGATGGCGACCACCCGCAGCCACTTCAAGCCGGAGTTCCTGAACCGCATCGACGAGATCGTCGTCTTCCACCGGCTCGACGCAAGCCACCTCGGCCGGATCGTCGAGATCCAACTCGAGCACCTGCGCGGGCGGCTCGCCGAGCGTGGTCTCGGGCTCGACGTCAGCGCGGCCGCCCGAGAGCACCTGGCGCAGGCGGGGTACGACGCCGACTACGGCGCCCGGCCGCTCAAGCGGGTGCTCCAGCGCGAGGTGGCAGACCCCGTGGCGCTCGCGCTGTTGCGGGGTGAATACCGCGAGGGTGACGTGGTCGTCGTCGACGCGATGCCGGACGGCCAGCTCGTCTTCAGCCGCCGGGAGGCGGTGCCGACGAGCTGACCGTCGCGGGCAGGCGCGCGCCGCTGATCAGACGGCGTCAGGTTCGAAGACGATCTCGTCGAGGCGTGCGCCGTCGGCGTCGAAGCTCGCCGCCGCGGGGTCGGCCGCGAGCTCGACCTCGCCGGCCACGCGTGCGGGCAGGAAACGCCAGGCCACGACGAAGCCGACCACGGACACGGCCGCCGTCACCATGGACGCGCGCGACATCGCGTGGACGAACGCCTCCTTCGCGACCCGCGCAACGCCGGACCCCGCGGACCCGAGGGTGCTGCTCACCTGGAGCGCGCTGCCCACGGAGTCCTTGGCCACCGCGCCCGCACGGGGGCTCACGCCGCGGGGCAGGCGGTCGATCACCCGCGGGCCGTAGATCGACGACATCAGGCTGCCGACGATCGCGACGCCGAGCGCACCGCCGACCTCGCGGGTGGTGTCGTTCACCGCCGAGCCGACGCCGGCACGGTCGGGCGGCAGCGAACCCATCACCGACTCGGTCGCCGGCGGCGCGGACATCCCGAGGCCGAGGCCGAGCAGCACCATGGCGAGCCCGATGCGCGGGTAGCCGCTGCCGACCGTGCAGGTCGAGGCCACGAGGAGCCCCGCCCCGAACGTCACCATGCCCATCATGACGGTCCGCTTGGTGCCGAGGAGCTCGACGATCTTCGACGACGTCGGCGCCGCCACCATCATCGCCGCGGCGAACGGCACGGTGCGGAGACCAGCGCCGAGCGGCGAGTAGCCGAGGATGAACTGCAGGTACTGCGTCGACAGGAAGATGAAGCCGAAGAGCGCGAAGAAGATCAGCGTGATCGTGCCGCTCGCCGCGCTGAAGCGCGGGTTCTTGAAGAACCGGACGTCGAGCATCGGCTGCGGGATGCGCCGTTCCCACGTGATGAACGACGCGATCGCCACGAGCGCCACCAGGAAGCCGCCGAGGGTGCGCGCTCCGCCCCAGCCGTGGTCGGGCGCCTCGATGATCGCCCACACGAGGGAGACCAGCCCGATGATCGACAGCGCCGCGCCGACGAGGTCGAGCCGTTGGCGGTCGGAGGCCCGCGACTCGGGCACGAGGAAGCGGCCGGCGATCAATGCACCGATGACGATCGGCACGTTCACGATGAACACCGAGCCCCACCAGAAGTGGTCGAGGAGGAAGCCACCGGCGACCGGCCCGATCGCGACGCCGGCGCCGGCCACCCCGGCCCAGATGCCGATCGCCGCCGCACGTTCACGCGCGTCGGTGAAGACGTTGGTGAGGATGCTCAGCGTCGCCGGCATGATGAACGCCGCGGCCGCCCCCATCACGGCGCGTGCCGCGATGAGCTCGCTCACGCCGTTCGAGAACGCGGCTGCCGTCGAGGCGAGACCGAAGACCACGAGGCCTGCCGTCAGCGAACGGCGCCGGCCGAAACGGTCGCCGAGGGTCCCCGCGAGGAGGAGCAGCCCCGCGAACGCCAGGGTGTAGATGTCGACCACCCACTGGAGCTGGCTGATGTTCGTGCCGAGCTCCCGCACGAGCGTGGGCAGCGCCACGTTCACGATCGTGTTGTCGACCACGATGATGAGCAGGCTCACGCAGAGCACGCTGAGCGTGAGCCAGCGGCGCGGGTCCGCGGACGTGGACGGAATGGTGGCGGGGGTCGCGGTCTCGGTCACGGCTGCCTCCGGCGAGCGTTATAACGATGTTATTGCGTGAGTGTATAACGTCGTTATAGACTGGTGTCAAGACGATTCTTCGTCGAGGATGATCAACCAGGACGCTGGCCCGGACGGGTCGCACGACACTCGGGCGACCGCCCGTCGGAGCCAGCCCAGCGGGGGGATGGAGACCGTGCGAGGCAGCGTCGACGACCAGGGGCGAGCGATCCTCACCGCGGCGGGCCAGCTGCTCGCCGAGGAGGGGCCGACCGCTCTCACCGTCCGGCGCATCGCCGCATCGGCCGGCTGCTCCACGATGGGCCTGTACAGCCGCTTCGGCGGCAAGGAGGGTGTCGTCGACGAGCTGTTCGCCGACGGCTTCCGCCAGCTCCACGCCGCCATGTCGCAGCTGGTCGACACCGACGACCCGGTGGCCGACCTACGAGCCTGCGCCCGCGCGTACCGCGCGCTCGCGCTCGAGCACCACACGCGCTACATGGTGATGTTCGGTGGCGGCGTTCCCGGGTTCGAGCCCGCGCCCCAGAGCCGCGAGCTGGCGATGGCCTCGTTCGACCGGCTCGTCGCCCGGGTCACGCGTTGCGTCGACTCCGGCGCGTTCCACGGCTGCCCGCGGCACATCGCCCGCGTCTTCTGGTCGTCGCTGCACGGCCACGTGATGCTCGAGCTGGTCGGCCTCTGCCCGCAGGTGACCGAGGATCCGGCCGGGCGCTTCGAACAGGTCGTCGACGTGGCCTTCGCCGGCTTCGCCGCCGGCGTGCTGCCCGCGGAGGCCGACGAGCCGCTGCTCGAGCCACCCCTCGATGAGGTCCCCGAAGCGGTCTGAAACGGGCGCCCCGGCTAGGCTCCCTCCAACGTGACTCCTGTCGCGCGCCTCCATTCCGTTCCTCCCGGCGGCCTCGCCCGGACGGAACCTCCCCTCCCACCCTTCCCTCTGAGGCACCCATGCCCGGCACGGTGATCGTCGGCACGCAGTGGGGTGACGAGGGCAAGGGCCGGTTCACCGACTATCTCGCCCGCGAGAGCGACTACGTCGTGCGCTACCAGGGCGGCCACAACGCCGGGCACACCCTCGTGGTCGACGGCACTGTCTTCGCGCTGCAACTCGTGCCGAGCGGCGTCCTCTACCCGCACGTCACGCCGATCATTGCCAACGGCGTCGTCGTGGACCCCAAGGTGCTGCTCGCCGAGCTCGACATGCTCGAAGGTCGGGGTGTGAGCACCGAGCGTTTGCAGCTCTCGGGCAACGCGCACCTGATCATGCCGTACCACCAGGAGCTCGACCGCGTCACCGAGCGATTCCTCGGCAAGAACAAGCTGGGAACCACCAAGCGCGGCATCGGTCCCGCCTACGCCGACAAGGCGCTGCGGGTCGGGCTCCGCGTCCAGGACCTGCTCGACGCCAAGATCTTCCGGGAGAAGCTCGATCTGGTGCTGCGCGAGAAGAACGGCGTCCTCGCGAAGGTCTACAACCGGCTCCCGCTCGACGCCGACGCCATGTGTGCCGAGTATCTCTCGCTCGTTCCCCGGCTCGAGCCGCTGATCGCGGACACGGTGCACCTGCTGCACGACGCGCTCGACGTGGGTCGCCGCGTGCTGTTCGAGGGAGCGCAGGCCACCTACCTCGACCTCGACCACGGCACGTATCCGTTCGTGACCTCGAGCAACCCGATCTCCGGCGGTGTGTGCACGGGCGCGGGGATCGGACCGCGGGCGATCGATCGGGTCGTCGGCGTCACGAAGGCGTACTGCACCCGTGTGGGCAGCGGTCCCTTCCCGAGCGAGCTCCACGAGGGCGACGACGTCGGCGAGGAGCTCGTGCGGCGTGGCCACGAATTCGGGACGAACACCGGTCGCCGTCGGCGGCCCGGCTGGCTCGACGCCGTGATGCTGCGCCACGCGGTGCGCCTGAACACCTGCTCCGAGGTGGCGATCACCAAGCTCGACGTGCTCGCGCCGTTCGACGAGATCAAGGTCTGCGTCGCCTACGAGGGCGACGACGGCACGCGCTACGACCACGTCCCGTACCACCAGTCGGTGCTCCACAAGGTCACGCCGGTCTACGAGACCCTTCCCGGCTGGAGCTGCGAGATCGACGAGGTGAACCGCATCGAAGACCTTCCGGCAGCCGCCCGCGACTACGTGCGCTTCGTCGAGGAGCTGGCGGGTGTCCCGGTCAGCTTCGTCTCGGTGGGCCCGGGTCGCGAGCAGACGGTCGTGCTTCCGCGCGCTGCTTGATGAGGTTCCTGGTCGTCGGGTCCGGCGGGCGCGAGCACGCGCTCGTCTCGACGCTGCTGCGTTCGCCCGAGGCGCCGACGGTCGTCGCGGCACCGGGCAACCCGGGGATCGCCCGGATCGCCCCCTGCGAGGCCGTCGCCGCTGACGACCCCGCCGCGGTTGCGGCGCTCGCGGACCACCTCCAGGCCGACGTGGTCGTCTTCGGACCGGAGGTGGCGCTCGTCGCCGGTGCGGCCGACGCCGTGCGCGCCCGCGGCCGGCTCGCCTTCGGGCCCGGCGCCGACGGCGCGCGGCTCGAGGGCTCGAAGGCGTGGATGAAGCAGGTGTTGGTCGATGCGGGCGTGCCGACCGCGCGTCACGCCTCGTTCACGGCCGGGCAGCAAGACGCCGCGCTCGCCTTCCTCGACACGCTCCCAGGGCTGTATGTGGTCAAGACGGACGGCCTCGCGGCCGGCAAGGGTGTCGTCGTCACCGAGTCACTCGACGAGGCGCGCACCGCCGTGCGCGAGTACCTCTCCGGTGCTGCATTCGGCGACGCGGGTCGCACGCTCGTGCTCGAAGAGGGCCTGAGCGGACCCGAGTTGTCGCTGCTCGTGATCTGCAACGGCGATCCCGACGGCGCCCGGGCGCTGGCCCCCGCGCAGGACTTCAAGCGCGCGCTCGACGGAGACGAAGGCCCCAACACCGGCGGCATGGGCGCGTACTCGCCGGTGCCCGGCGCCGGGCCCGACCTCGTGGAGCACGTCATGGATCGCTCCGTGCGCCCGACGCTGCGCTGCCTCGCGAGCCATGGCATCGACTACCGCGGCGTGCTCTACGCGGGGCTGATGCTGACTGGCGACGGGCCGAAGATGCTCGAGTACAACGTTCGCTTCGGTGACCCGGAATGCCAGGTGGTCGCGCCGCGGCTCGCCGGCGACCCCGCCGGCTTGCTCCACGCCGCCGCGGCGGGTCTCCCGCTGCCCGACGTCCGCTTCGTCGACGATGCCGCGGTGACCGTCGTGCTCGCGTCGGAGGGCTACCCCGCCCGCCCGCGCACCGGGGACCCGATCACCGGCCTCGAGGAAGCATCGACCCTGCCTGGGGTGCAGATCTTCCACGCGGGGACGGTGAGCGCCGGCAGCGAGATCGTCACCGGAGCCGGTCGGGTCCTCGACGTGACCGCCCTCGCGCCGACGCTCGCGGAGGCTCGATCACGCGCCTACGCGGCTGCGGATCTCATCTCGTGGCGAGGCGTGCAACTCCGCCGCGACATCGCGGCGCGGCCAGGGGTCTTGGGAGGAAGGTCTCGGTGAGCTCAGTGCACGCGGCGGCGGGTCCGGAGCCCGGCGGCGACGAGCGAGCAGGCGATGCAGCGCAGCGGCAGTCCCCGGCGCGGCGGCGGCACCAGACAGCGCGCGCACCAGGCCTCCCCGCAGTCGTCGCAGTGCTCGATGGCACGCTCGTTCCAATGCTTGGTGCAGGAATCCACGGTTGCTCGGTCTCCCTCGCCCGGACTGCCGGCCACCTGCGCACCCGCCGGTCCTGGCTCGGATCGAGCCGCTTCCCGCAACCCAGGCTCCTACAGTGTCGGCAGGAGGAACCGCTGTCTTGATAGACCGATATGCGCTCCCCGAGGCTGCCGCGCTGTTCACCGACGAAGCACGGTTCGGCGCCTGGCTGGAGGTCGAGCTCCTCGCCACCGAGGCCTGGGCCCGTCTCGGGGTCGTCTCGGAGCCCGACCTGGCCACGATCCAGGCGCGGGCCGGCTTCGACGTGGAGGCGATCCACGAACGCGAGCGCGTGACCGAGCACGACGTCGCTGCCTTCGTCGACGTCGTGCAGGAGCGCATCGGTCGCGGCGCGGCCGGCTGGGTGCACTATGGGCTCACCTCGAGCGACGTCGTCGACACCGCACTCTCGGTGACGTTGGCGCGCGCATGCGATCTCGTGCGCACCGCGGCCGCCGAGCTCGAGGCAGCCCTCGTCCGGCGCGCGCGTGAGCATCGCACCACGCCGATGGTCGGGCGCACGCACGGCATTCACGCCGAGCCGACGACGTTCGGCGCCAAGCTGGCGCTGTGGGCGCTCCAGGTGCGCCGTGATCGGGAGCGCCTTGCCCGGGCTCGTGCGGGGATCGCCGTCGGCAAGCTCTCGGGTGCGGTCGGCACGTATTCGAACATCGATCCGGCCGTCGAGGCGTTTGTGTGCCGCGCCTGGGTCTGGTGCCGGTGCCGGCGACACAGGTCATCGCGCGCGATCGGCACGCCGAGCTCGTGTACGCGTGCACCGCGGCGGGCACGACCGTCGAGACGATCGCGCTGGAGATCCGCCACCTCCAACGCACCGAGGTCCGCGAGGTCGAGGAGCCGTTCCGTGCCGGCGCCCAGAAGGGCTCCGAGCGCGATGCCGCACAAGCGAAACCCGGTGAAGTCCGAGCAGTTGTGCGGTCTCGCGCGGGTCCTGCGTGGGAACTTGCAGGCCGCGCTCGAGGATGTCGCGCTCTGGCACGAGCGTGACATCTCCCACTCGTCGGTCGAGCGCATCATCCTTCCGGACACGCTCCAGCTCGCGTACTACGTGCTGGTCAAGCTGCGCGCGATCATCGACGGTCTCGTTGTGGCACCCGAGCGCATGCTCGAGAACCTCGACGCGTCGTTCGGTCTGGTGTTCAGTCAGCCCGTGCTCCTCGCGCTCGTGGCCGCCGGGTTGGGCCGTGACGACGCGTACCGCGTCGTGCAGCAGGCGGCGACGGAGACGTGGGCGACGCGCCAGTCGTTCCGCGACGTGTTGCTCAAGGATCCGGCGGTGACCGCGGTGTTGAATACCGAGCGCCTCGGCGAGTGCTTCGACCTCGAGTCAGCGCTCGCGCACGCGGGCCGGGCGGTCGACGCGCTCGATGCCCTCGACGACGAGGCGGGCGTGTGAGCCGTATCGCGCTGCCGCACCGCTACACCGGCAAGGTGCGCGACCTCTACGAGGTCGATGCCGAGCGCATGCTCATCGTCGCGTCGGATCGCATCTCGGTCTTCGACGTCGTGCTCGACGATCAGGTCCCCGACAAGGGTCGCTTGCTGACGGCCCTGTCGACGTTCTGGTTCGAGACCACCGCCGACCTCGCGCCCAACCACCTGATCTCGTCGGATCCCACCGACTTCCCCGCGAACGCCGGCTCTGAGATCGACGGTCGGGCCATGCTGGTGCGGACCACCCAGCCGGTCCGCCTGGAGTGCATCGCGCGGGGCTACCTCTTCGGGTCGGCCTGGAACGAGTACTCCGCCACCGGATCGGTCCAAGGCCGGAAGCTTCCGAGCGGGCTGCGGCAGGCGGAACGGCTCCCGGATCCGATGTTCACCACGACCACCAAGGCCGAAGCGGGGCACGACCGCCCGCTGACGGAGACGGAGGCAGCCGCGCTGGTGGGCACCGACGTCTACGACGAGATCCTGGAACGCACGCTTGCCGTCTACCGCACGGGCGCCGAACGCGCCGAGGCACAGGGGCTCATCCTCGCCGACACCAAGCTCGAGTTCGGGAGGTCTGGCGACCACCTCCTCGTCATCGACGAGCTCATGACCCCTGACTCGTCGCGCTATTGGTCGGCGGAGGACTACGCCGTGGGCGGCTCGCCGCCCTCGTACGACAAGCAATATGTGCGCGACTACTACCTCGGCCTCGGATGGAACTTCGAGCCTCCGGCACCGCGGCTTCCCGACGAAGTGATCGAGGGAACCCGCGCGCGGTACGTCAACGCGTACGAGTGCATCACCGGCTGCAGCTTCTCCGAGTGGCACGGAGATCACGAGTGACGCGCTGCGAGGATCACCCCATGAAGTACTCGGTCCGCATCGACGTGACGCACCTGCCCGGTGTTCTCGATCCGCAGGGCGCGACGGTCGAGCGCGCGCTCCCGGCGCTCGGCTACTCGAACGTGTCGGCAGTCTCGATCGCGAAGACCATCCGCCTGGTCGTGGATTCCGAGAGCGAGCAGCGGGCCCGCGAGCAGGTCGACGAGATGTGCCGGCGCCTCCTCGCCAACCCCGTGATCGAGCGCTACCAGGTGGAGCTGGACCAGGCATGACGACGCGCGTGGGAGTGGTCGTCTTTCCGGGGAGCAACTGCGAGCTCGACGTGACCTGGGCGGTCGAGCACCTCGGCGCTCGAGCCGAGCTGCTGTGGCATCGCGAGACGACGGTGCGTGACGTCGACGCGGTGATCATCCCTGGCGGCTTCGCCTACGGCGACTACCTGCGCACTGGAGCAATCGCGCGCTTCTCGCCGGTGATGGCGGCGATCGCCGAATTCGCGGCGGAGGGTGGACCGGTCCTCGGGATCTGCAATGGGTTTCAGGTGCTCACCGAGGCGGGATTGCTTCCCGGTGCGCTCCAGAAGAACGTCGGCCTGACGTTCCTCTGTACCACGGTCGAGCTGCGCGTCGCGTCGACGCATTCCGCGCTCACGAGCATGCTGCAGACCGGCGAGGTGTTGCGGGTGCCGATCAACCATTTCGAAGGGAACTACACGTGTGACGACGCGACCCTCGCCGAGCTCCGCGGCGAGGATCGCGTCGTCCTGCGCTATGTCGATAACCCCAACGGGAGCCGCGACGACATCGCGGGAATCACGAATGCGGGACGGAACGTCGTCGGCCTCATGCCGCATCCGGAGCGTGCCGTCGAGACCATCCTCGGATCGTCCGACGGCGCGCCGCTGCTCCAGTCGTTCCTGGCGGCGGGGGCCACGACCGGTGTGGCTGCCGTTGCCGAGCCCGCGCTCAGCCAGCCCGCGTGATCCCGGCGCGCTTGAGCACCTCGGGCGTGACGCCGAGCTCCCGCCAGGCCGCATAGGAGATCCCCTTGCGCTTGGCGTAGCTCTTCGCCGTCTTGACGAACGCCGTCTCCAGCGCCGCGAGGTCGAGCGTGTTGCCGAACCCCTCGAGCTCGCCGGTCAGGTCCATGCGCTCCTGGGCGAGCTGCAGTCGTTGGAGCGGGCTCGCGTCGGCGTAGGCGGACTCGATGACGCCGAGCCGCTTCTTGACCGAATCGGCGGTGCGCTTTCTTCCCCTTCGCGGTCGGTTCTGCTCGAGTGCTTCTAGGTAATCCCGGACGGCGCGCCCTTTGGCACGCCCGGCTGCGAGGGCGGCCTTGTGGTCGTCGGTCATCTTCTTGCGGGCCGGTGCCATGTGCCAACTCCTGTGATCATTGGAGCGGTCAGCGTCGAGATCCCACCCACAGGCGAGCGACTCATTTGCGCTCATTCCCGATGCCAGATGCGAGGTAAAGCTAGCCGAATTCACGGCCCTATTGATCAGGTCCTTTCCGCCGGCATGCGCTCTGTCGCGGGAAATGCCGCGGAACACCCGACCGGTAGCATGCGGGCCTGATGACGGAGCCGTTGCACCGCCAGCTCGGGTTGACGGATGCGGAGCTCGCCGAGATCGTCTCGCTGCTCGCGCGTGAGCCGAGCGAGCTCGAGCTCGCGATGTACGCGGTCATGTGGTCGGAGCACTGCTCCTACAAGTCGTCGAAGGTGCACCTGCGACGCTTCCGGACTGAGGCTCCCTGGGTGCTCGTGGGACCGGGCGAGGGCGCCGGCGTGATCGACGTCGGCGACGGTCAAGCGGTGGCGATCCGCATCGAGAGTCACAACCATCCGTCGGCGGTCGAGCCCTACCAGGGCGCGGCGACCGGAGTCGGGGGCATCATCCGCGACATCTTCTCGATGGGTGCGCGACCAATCGCGCTCATGGACCCGTTGCGATTCGGTCCCCTCGACGATCCGAGAACCCGGTACCTGTTCGAGGGTGTGGTGGCCGGGATCAGTGGTTACGGCAATGCGGTCGGCGTGCCGACCGTGGGCGGCGAAGTCAGCTTCGACGAGTGCTACCGCGACAACCCACTCGTGAACGTGTTGTGCCTGGGTGTGCTCCCCGTCGAGCGGCTCGTGCTGGCCAAGGCGGAAGGCGTCGGCAATCTTGCCGTGCTGTTCGGCTCGGCGACCGGTCGCGACGGCATCGGTGGAGCGAGCGTCCTCGCCTCGGCCGGGTTCGAGGAGGGCTCGGACGCGAAGCGACCGTCGGTGCAGGTGGGGGATCCGTTCGAGGAGAAGCGCCTCATCGAGGCGTGCATCGCGCTGCTCGAAGCCGGACTCGCGGTCGGGGTGCAGGACCTCGGCGCCGCGGGGATCTCCTGTGCGGCGTCGGAGACGGCAGCCAAGACCGGCGCGGGCATGGACGTCGACCTGGCGCGCATCCCGACGGCGCGAGCCCGGCATGAACCCGGTCGAGATCATGACGTCCGAGAGCCAGGAGCGGATGCTCGCGATCGTCAGGCCCGAGCACCTCCCCGAGGTTCTCGGACTGTGCGACCGGTGGGAGATCCGCGCCGCGGTCATCGGGCGTGTCACCGACACCGGCCGCTTCCGCGTGTACGACCACGCGTTCGACGAGCCGGGCGGTGCGCTGCTCGCCGACGTGCCGATCGGCAGCCTCGGCGACGGTCCCGTGTACGAGCGCCCGCTCGCGCCACCGGCCGACCGCGCCGAACGCGCTGCGGACGACCCGGCACCGGTGCTCGCGGCGCGCTTCGTGGACGGCACCGATCTCGGGCCCGAGCTGCTCGCGTTGCTCGCGTCACCGACCATCGCCGACAAGACCTGGGTCTCGCGCCAGTACGACCACCAACTGTTCCTCAACACGGTCGTCGGGCCCGGAGGCGACGCGACGGTGTTGCGGCTGAAGGGAACCGGGCGCGGGCTCGCGCTGAGCACCGACGGGAAGGCGCGTTTCTGCGCCCTCGATCCGTTCGTGGGGGCGCAACTCGCAGTGCTCGAAGCCGCTCGCAATCTCGCGTGTGTCGGTGCGACGCCCCGTGCGCTGGTCAACTGCCTCAACTTCGGCAACCCGGAGCATCCTGAGGTCATGTGGCAGTTCTCGCAGGTCGTCGACGGCATGAACGCCGCGTGCGAGGCGTTGGAGCTCCCTGTGGTCGGTGGCAACGTGAGCTTCTACAACGAGTCGCGGGGCCGCGACATCGACCCGACGCCCGTCGTCGGGCTGGTCGGCATCGTGGAGCCGCTCGAGCTCGCGCCGCCCGGGCCGGTGCTGGTTCCGGGAGCCCACCTCCTCCTGCTCGGCGTGTCGGGTCCCGAGGTCGGCGGCTCCGAATGGGCGACGCAGCACGGGCTCACGGGCGGCCTGCCACCCGTCGCCGATCTGGCCGGGGCGGTCGCGCTCCACGAGCTCGTGCGCGGGATCGTGTCGGAGCGCCTCGTGCGCGGGGTGCACGACTGCTCCGACGGCGGTGTGGCGGTGGCGCTGGCCGAGATGGCGATCGCCGGGGGCTGCGGTTTCGACGTCGCGCTGGCCCTCGACACCTCGGTGGGCATCGCGGCGTTCTCGGAGAGCGCGTCCGCGTGTCGTGGTGGCGGTCGACGGCGCGCAGGGCGACGAGGTGGTGCGGCGGGCGCGCGACGCCGGTGTGCCGTGCACCGAGCTCGGCGTCGCCGGGGGTGAGCGGCTGGTGGTCGCGGAGGCGTTCGACGTCGCGCTCGACGTCGCGACGCGGGCGTGGCGCGACTCGATTCCCGCGTGGTTGGGCCACCTCGACCTTGCCGCGCCCGGCGCGGGGTGGTGAGCCCCGTGTCACGCCGAGACGGTCCGAGCGGAGCCGCGTGGGATACTGGAGTGGTGACGGATCGCAGCATCGGCGAGGCCTGTGGCGTCTTCGGGGTCTACGCCCCGGGCCAGGAGGTGGCGAACCTCGCGTACCTGGGGCTCTTCGCGCTGCAGCACCGCGGTCAGGAGTCGGCCGGCATCGCGGTGAGCGACGGCGAGACCGTCACCGTCGTCAAGGACATGGGTCTCGTCACCCAGGTGTTCGACAGCGGGACGCTCGCACCCCTCGAAGGCCACCTGGCCATCGGCCACGTGCGGTACTCGACGACCGGATCGAGCTCGTGGCGCAACGCGAGCCGGTCTACCGCTCCGTCGGTGACGCCGGGTTCGCGCTCGGGCACAACGGCAATCTCACCAATGTCGAGGAGTTGGCCGGCCAGCTCGGCATGCTGCCGGGGATGGTGCAGGCCTCGAAGGATCTCGACTCGACCTCCGACTCCGACCTGGTCGCCGAGCTCATCGCGCGTGAGTACCCCAACGAACCTCGCTCCGACGGTCGCGACCTCGAGCACGCGTGCTCGAGCGCGTCCTCCCGCAGCTCAAGGGTGCGTTCTCGTTCGTGATGATGGACGAAGCCCATCTCATCGGCGCGCGTGACCGCAACGGCATCCGACCGCTCGTCCTCGGTCGTACCGACAGCGGTTGGGTGCTCGCGAGCGAGACTGCCGCACTCGACATCGTGGGCGCGCACTTTGTTCGCGACGTCGAGCCCGGCGAGATGATCGTGATCGACGCGCTCGGCAAGCGAGAGCGTCGATACGCCGAGGCCGACCCGAAGCTCTGCGTCTTCGAGTTCGTGTACTTCGCGCGTCCCGACACCACGCTCTACGGACAGAGCGTCCACGCGGCGAGGCAGCGGATGGGCGAGGAGCTCGCGCGCCAGGCCGCCGTCGACGCCGACATGGTCATGCCCGTGCCCGAGTCGGGGGTTCCCGCGGCGCAGGGCTTCGCCCGCGAATCCGGCATCCCCTATGGCGACGGTTTGGTCAAGAACCGATACGTGGGTCGCACGTTCATTCAACCGAGCCAGCAACAGCGCGGCCAGGGTGTGCGCATGAAGCTCAACCCGCTGCCCGAGAACATCCGCGGGAAGCGGCTCGTTGTCGTCGACGACTCGATCGTCCGCGGCACGACGACGCGCCAGGTCGTCGCCATGCTGCGCGCAGCAGGCGCCGCGGAGGTGCACTTCCGCGTGTCGTCACCTCCCTACCGGTGGCCGTGCTTCTACGGCATGGACACCGGGCATCGGTCCGAGCTCCTCGCCGCCGATCTGTCCGTCGGTGAGATCCGCGACTACCTGGGTGTCGACTCGCTCGCCTACTTGGAGCTCGATCGTCTCCTGCACGCGACCGGCGCGTCGGCGAGCTCGTTCTGCACCGCGTGCCTTTCGGGGAGCTACCCCGTACCCGTCGAGCTCCATCGTGCCGAGGAGGTTGCCGCGGCGGCGCTCCAGGGCAGCGCGGCCCTTCCTCCTCGATGACCCGCCACGACGAGCCGACCTCGGAGCCGCTCACCTACGTGGGCGCCGGCGTCGACATCGCGGCCGGCGAACGCGCCGTCGAGCTGATCAAGCAGCATGTGCGCTCCACGTTCCGCCCGGAGGTCGTCGGCGACATCGGCGGTTTCGGGGGACTCTTCGCGATGGACGACGTCCGTCGCATGCGCGAGCCGGTCCTGGTCTCGTCGACCGACGGCGTGGGGACGAAGTCCCTCGTGGCGCGCCTCGTCGGTCGCTACGACACGATCGGGATCGACCTCGTGGCCATGTCCGTCGACGACATCGCGGTCCAAGGCGCGGAGCCCCTGTTCTTCCTCGACTACATCTCGGTCGGGCGCCTCGCCCCCGACATGATCGACGCGATCGTGGCGGGCGTCGCACACGGTTGTCGTCAAGCCGGATGCGCGTTGCTCGGCGGTGAGATGTCCGAGCATCCCGACCTCATGGATCCGGGTGAGTTCGATCTCGTCGGCTTCGCGGTCGGTGCCGTCGACCGCGCGCGCCTGCTTCCCGCGGGCGTGCGGCCGGGCGACCGGATCGTGGGGCTCGCCAGCCCGGGGTTGCGCTGCAACGGGTACTCGCTCGCACGCGTGGCGCTCCTCGACCGCGCACGCCGTCGGCTCGACGAGCCGGCCTGGGCGGGCGCGCATCATGACCTCGGTGAGGAGCTGCTGCGGCCGAGTGTCATCTACGCGCCCGCGATGACCGAGTTGCGGCGCCGCGTCGACGTCCATGCGTTCGCGCACGTCACCGGAGGAGGCATCGCGGCGAACCTCCGTCGTGTGCTTCCTCCGCACGCCGACGCCGTGGTGCGCCGCGGCGCGTGGTCGGAGCCGAGGATCTTCCGGGAGATCCAGGACGCCGGTGATGTCGCCGACGAAGAGATGGAGCGCGTGTTCAACCTCGGGCTGGGGATGCTCGCCGTCGTCGCTCGCAACGACGCCTTGGACGCGCTCGACGCGGCTCGGGCGGCCGGCCACGAAGCGTCGATCGTGGGCGAGGTGCTCGACGGCAAGGGACGTACGTACCTCACCGCCTAGAGTGTCCGACTCGGGCAGGGGTAGGGACGGACGCTGCTACTCTGCGCAGAAGGGCGCAGAACCGACCGTCCCCCCGGCTTCGCGCCTGGGGAGACCAGGGGAAGCGAGGATCCCATGGACCCCAACGGACAGCCCGAGGAGCTCTTGACTCCCTCGGAGGTCGCGGCGATGTTCCGCGTGAACCCGAAGACCGTGACGCGTTGGGCGCGCGCTGGCAAGATCTCGGCCATTCGGACGCTCGGTGGGCATCGGCGCTTCCGTGCGTCGGAGATCCGGAAGTTCCTGGCACAAGTCGAAGAAGGCACCGAAGCCTGATTTCTGGTCGCGCTCGCTGCGTGCCGGGATACCCGGCACGCAGGCGCTCGCCGCTCCTGCGAGCGCACTCGCCGGCTCTGACGGCTTCGTGCGCCGCGTGCGGCGGCCTCGCCGCTCGCACTTCTGGTGGCCGGGACCGGCGTCGATCCGGTGACCCCGCGCTTTTCAGGCGCGTGCTCTGCCGACTGAGCTACCCGGCCGGGTCGGAGACAGCAGTCTCCCGCGGTCCTGACGGGATTTGAACCCGCGGCCTCCGCCTTGACAGGGCGGCGTGCACTCCAAACTGCACCACAGGACCAGTTGTTGCGCGGCGCACCGCGTGCCCCCAGGGGAATTCGAATCCCCGCTACCGCCGTGAAAGGGCGGCGTCCTGGGCCGCTAGACGATGGGGGCCTCGGATCACCTGAGGCGCATGATGCTACTCGCGCCAGGGCAGTGTGCTTTCGTCGAGCACCAGAGATCAGGGCTTGGTCCATCCTTCGGGGAGGCGTGTGACCTTGCCGTCGGGTGTGGCGACGAAGACCTGCCATGCCCAGAAGCCGTTGTACGCGCGAGCGTCTGTCCCCATCACCGATGCGTAGGCCTTGATCGCGGTCACGTAGTGGTTGCTCGGGTTGTAGCTGAACAGCGCGCGGTCGATGTTCGGGGCACCGCCCGACGCCTTCAGGTACCGGCCCGCAGCCATGATCGCGTCGTGGTTGTCGTTGACGTCGCCTCCGGCCCCGTACGCGGCCCACGTGCTCGGGATGAACTGCATCGGACCCTGCGCGCCAGCCGTGCTGTTGCCGCGGATCCGTCCCATCGCGCGACTCCACGAGGTGGATGGCCGCGAGGATCGTCCACGGGATGCCGAACGTCGTCTCGGCCTCCCGGTAGTACCCGAGCAGCACGTTCGGCGGCGCTGGAGTGAGGATCGTCCAGTCCGGAAGCGACGGCGGGGTCGCGCCGAGGTCGGGCGCGGTGAGCGCGACCCCGGCGTCGCGGATTGCGGTGACCACCGACCCCAGGTCGTCGGGGACCTGGGCGAGCACGTCTGCCATCCAGTCCGGGTGGTCGAGGAGCGTGCCGTACGCGACTTGCTGCTCCCAGCCCAGCGGAGGCGTCGTTGTCGGATCGAAGTCCGTCGCGCGGAGCTGGCGCTCCACCCGTGTGAGCACCGAAGCAACCTCGAAAGCGCTACGCGGTGCGACGACGTCCTCGGGCTCGTTGATCGCCGGCCGGGTCGTCGTCGTGGGACCGCCCGAGGTGGTGGCGTGCGAGCCACCGCCAGTGGCGCCATGGTGTCCGCTGCTCCCGCATGCCGATACCGACGACGCCGTCGCGAGCGAGAGCGCGACCACGAGGATCCGCCGCATGGCGCGAGCATGGCAGGTCCGCGACGGTGTCGTCGCGCTTCGGTGATCACCCGATCCGTTGCCTACGGTGGGGTGTCGGCGCCGCGAGGGCTCGCGTGCGACGGCCTCCAAAGGAGACGATGATGCGGCACTGGACGCGGGAGAGCGGACCGACGGTCTGGTCGGGCCGCCGGATCGCGAGACCCTGCCTCGCCGCCGTCGCTCGCGGCGCTCCTGCTCGGCGTGTTCCCAGCGGCGGGCGGAGCCGCGACGACGACCGAGGACCTCCGAGACAACGCGTTCTCGCAGAAGAAGCTCAAGGTCGTGCAAGGCGACACCGTCACCTGGAAGTGGACGGGCACGAACTCACACAACGTGACGGTGACCAAGGGCCCCAAGAAGTTCAAGTCGAAGACGATGTCGAAGGGCCAGTACAGCCGGACGTTGAAGAAGCCGGGCAAGTACAAGATCGTGTGCACGTTGCACGCGGGGATGTCGATGACGCTCGTCGTGAAGAAGGCGCCTCCGACGGCGGTGTCGAGCACCACGACGACGGCGTCGAGCACCACCACGACGGTGGCGCGCTAGTCGCCGGACGCCCGGACGCCTGCAAGAATGCGGCCGCGCTGAGCGAGCCCGCTGAGGGGGGCGGAAGCGGGGCCGAGCGGCCCGGCGCTGTCGGCGCCGAGAGCGGGATGAGAGACGAGGAGACGACGATGCCTGGAGCAGAGCAGCCGATCGCGATTGCCGGGTTGGGCATCACCGAGATGACCCGCAAGGACCGGGGATCGCCGGCTGACCTTGCGGCCGAGGCATTCCGGCTCGCGCTCGCCGACGCGGGGCTGACGCGGGGCGACGTCGACGGTCTCATCCTCACCGAAGGCGCGGCGAAGGGCATCTCGCTCGGCATCCAGACCCGTCTCGGTCTGCGCAACCTACGCCTGCTCAGCCTGATCCAGCAGTACGGGTCCACCGGTCCGGCGACCGTCCAGTACGCGGCGATGGCGATCCGTGCGGGGATGGCCGACGTGATCGCCTGCGTACACGGTGACGCCCCGCTCGCGGCGGGGAGCTCCACCTACGGCGAGGCGCGACCGGCGACCGGCATCGCGAGTCTCGAGCAGGCGAGCGGCGTCATCGGCGCGAACTCCCGCTATGCCCTCGCCGCGCGCCGGCACATGCATCGGTTCGGCACCACGAGCGAGCAGTTCGGCGTGGTCGCGGTGGGTCAGCGGAGATGGGCGACGATGAACGAGCGCGGCGCAGATGCGCGAACCCATCACCCTCGAAGACCACCAGAGCTCGCGGTGGATCGTCGAACCGCTCCATCTGCTCGACTGCTGTCTCGTCACCAACGGCGGCGTGTGCGTGATCGTCACGTCGGCCGAGCGGGCGCGTGACCTCAAGCAGCCGCCCGTCCACGTCCTCGGTTGGGGGCAGGGACATCCGGGTCACCTGCCCGAGCGTGGCAGCGAGTTCGGCATCACGACCGGCGCCGCCATCTCGGGGCCCGCAGCACTCCGGATGGCCGGTATCTCGATCGGTGACGTCGACGTCTGCGAGCTCTACGACTGCTACACCTACACGGTCGTCATCACGCTCGAGGACTACGGGTTCTGCGAGAAGGGCGAAGGCGGCCCGTTCGTCGCCACGGGTGTGCTGGGTCCCGGCGGTGCGCTGCCGACCAACACCGGCGGCGGCGAGCTGTCGGGCTACTACATGTGGGGCATGACGCCGCTCTCCGAGGCGGTCATCCAGACCCGGGGGCAGGGCGGCGCCAGGCAGGCGCCGCACAACGACGTGGTGCTCGTGAGCGGCAACGGCGGGATCCTGGACTACCACTCCACGCTGATCCTCAGCCCCGAGCCCCGGTCCTGACTGCGCCCGTCGACGAGGAGTCCAGCATGTTGTTCGCGACCGTCACCCGCGATCCCGGCACCGCCCCGTTCTTCGACGCCGCGGCCGACGGGGTGCTGATGCTGCGTCGATGCGCGGCCTGCGACCACTGGGAGGGTCCGTCGTCCGATCGATGCCTCTCCTGCCAGAGTGACGAGGAGCCCGTCTGGACGGTGGCTTCCGGCCGCGGCACCGTCATCACGTGGGGAGTCGTCCACCCGCGCCCGGCGAAGGACGACACCTCGCCCGAGCCGACGGTCATCGGGATCGTGGAGACCGCAGAGGGCCCGTGGTTGACGCTGCAGCTCCGCGACGTCGATCCGGCAACACTCCAGATCGGCGACGCCGTCGAGGTCGACTTCGACCGGTCGGGCGAAGAGGCGGTGCCGTTCTTCCGTCCCGCGAGCTGAGCTACGCGTTGCCTTGCACGGCGCTCCGGCGTGCGCGGTTGAGCAGCAGCTGACTGGTCTCAGTCCCCGTGCCGATCGCGACGCCGACGCGTGCGCCCACGCGCCGGGACCGCTCGCCGATCGCCAAGGGAATGCGGAACCAGTCGATCAGCCGGCTGGCGATGACGTCGGCGTGCTCACGGTCGTCGATGTCGTGGCAGACCACCGCGAACTCCAGGTCCGCCACGCGTGCGACCGTGTCGTCGAGGCGGACTCCGGTGCGGAGACGCTCGGCGCAGAGTTGCTCGACCTCGATCCCGCTCAGCGGCGGCGATCCGATCGGCGGCTCGAGCATGTCCACCCGCACGAAGAGCACCGCGACGAGCGTCTGGGAACGGCGCGTTCCCGAGAGCGCGCACTCCACGCGATCGCGGAGGAGCACCCGGCCCGGCAACCCGGTCGAAGGGTCGAAGAGCTCGCCGTACTGAGTCTCGTCGGTCGCGTTCCAGGGCGCGTCCAGGTCTTCTCCGGGCGATGACGGCGCAGCTCCGTGACGGCGACTCAACCGACTCAGATCGACCATGGGTTGGTTGCTCCTCTCGTCGGGATCAGGCAAAGGACACCTGGTACTGCGCGGCGAGATCGTTGACGGCGGACGCGAGGCCGCGGTCGGCCGCGGCGATGTCGCTCCCACGGGACTCCAGCAGCTGCTGGCGCGCCTGGGTGCGCACGGTGCTGCGCGCGTCGACCACACCGTCGAGACAGTTCGCGAACGCGGTCGCGAGGGTCATCTCCGCCGCGCGCGCGCCCTCGCGGTCGCCCTTCGCCATCAGCGTGCTGATCTGCGAGTCGACGATGGCGTAGAAGGAGCTCTCGTCGGTCACGGCGTAGCCGGCGCCGGTCATGCACGAGCGCCAGCCACTCCATGCCGCGGTCACGAGCGGGTCCGACTCGAGCGAGATCACCGTCTTGATCCACGTCGTGCGCAGGTCGCCGACCAGGTTGTCGATGCTCTCCACCGCCTGCATCGCCTGCGCGGTGCACTCCGACGCCACCGCGCCGCGCCCGTGGGCACGGGCGCGGTGGCGATCGGCGTCGTCCGGACGTTGTCCACGATGCCGAAGCCGTTCTGGCGCAGGGCCGCGGGGTCCTCGTACAGGCGGATGTCCGCGTCGGCCGGCATGGGTTGCACCGTCGCCGCCAGGTCCGAGGCGACGCCCTTGGTTGCCATGCAGCTGTCGAGCGCACGGGCACGCACGCCGCCTTCGAACGTGTCGAGCCGCAGGGTGTTCCGCACGTCGGCGTCGGTGATCGGCATCACCATCGCGTTCACCTGCGCGTCGCTGAGCCGCGTGGTCGTCGCGCCCGATGCGGCGCGCGCCGCTTGGCCACCGACCGGTGCCGGAGCGCTGGCGACGACGACGATGCCACCGACCGCGACACCCAGACACATGACCGATGCGGTGACGAGCGCGCGGACGCGGCCCGACCGGCGACGGGGGTCACGTGCCGGCCGGGCCGATGCGTCCGCACCGATGGCGTCGCCGCTCACGCGGTCAGCCGCCGGCTGTGCCCCGTTGGGGTCGAATGCGTCATGCACGATGGGCTCCTTCGAAGTTCGTGGTGGCGCGCTCCGGGTCGTCGAGCGCGGCGATGGCCCGGCGCAGCCGTGCGACGAGCTGCGCGAGCCGGAGGCGGCTGTGGGAGAGCGGGAGCCGGAACGCCCGTGCGAGCTCGCGGTCGGCGCGGTGGCGCCGCGACGCGCCCTGCGGCAGCCGGCGGAGCACTTCGGTGAGCGCGCGGAGCTCGGCCCGCGGGTCGCGTGGGTCCACCCGCGTCGACCGAGCGGGTGTGCAGCGCGGACCTCCCGCTCCGGGTGCGATCCTGCGGCACTAGATGTCCCACTGGATCCCGAAGTTGTATCCGTTGAACGCCGTGGCGGTGATCGGGGTCCCGGTTGCGATGCTCGTGACGAGCACGGCCCATGGCGACTGGTAGCCACCGATAAGGTAATGCCAGCCCGAGGCGCCCATGATCCAGCCGCCCGCGTAGTACCAGCCGGCGTACAGCCTGTGCCCCCGCTCACGTAGTCGACGTTGAGATCGTTGCAGCTGCTCGCCGGCTTGTACTGCCACTGGACCGACCAGCCGACGGGCTGCTGTAGAGAGCGTTCTGGCCCTGCTGCACGCACGCGGCGCCCGCCGGCGCCGCCGTCGTGGCCAAACCGAGCAACGAGCCGCCCGCGACGGCGGCGGCGGCGGCGCAGCGCGCCGCGGTTCTCCTGAGCTGCATGGTGCCCCCTGGTCGAGCCCGTGGTGCTGCCCCTCCCGCACCATCGCCCCGTGCCCCACAGGAATCCATGACGAAGCACGGCAGGACCCTGCCAGGCTCCCCAGAAATTTCCTGGCGGATGGGAACCGAATTGGCGGCTCGTGACTCTCTTCATGTGATGGAGCAGTTCCACCACAACGACGCGCTCCTGGCTCCGCACGTGGCAGCGCCGCAGGACAGGGTGCCGCGGGCGGGCCGAGGCATCCGCCGGCGACGCGACACCGTGCTCATGTCGGTGCCGGTGCCGGCCGTGGTCGGTTTGGTCGAGCCGATCGCGACGTTGCGGGTCCCGCTCGAGGGCGCCCTCGACGCGGCCGGCTACTCGGTGTCGGTGGGATCGTCCCTTCGCGAGCTCGACGGCCTGGAGCTCCCGTTCGCGGTCGGGCTGGTGCGAGAACGGGAGCTCGACGACCTGGGCGCCTTTGTCGCTCACCACCCCGCGACGGTGGTGGTGGCGCTGTACGAGCCCGACGGGCTGCTCTCGGCCGCGGCGGTCCGCGCCACCGGGGTGACCGGCGTGGTGCCGCGCGGCGCCGCGCCCGAGGTGGTGCTCCTGGCGCTGCGTGCCGCGTCGTGCGGGCTCACCGTCGTGCCGGACGAGGGCACCCCGGTGGCGGCTCCGGTACCGGCGGCGGTCGAGCAGATGTCGGAGGAGGAGCGGGCCTGGTTGCGGGGCCTGGCGACGGGCCGGACCGTGACCGCGCTGGCCGAGGGCAGCGCGTACTCGGAGCGGGAGCTCTACCGGAAGCTCTCGCGCGTGTACCAGAAGTTGGGGGCCGGCGGACGAGTGGAGGCCATGCTGCGCGCAGAGCGCTGGGGCCTGCTGTGAGTTGAGGGCGGGAGATGTCGCGGCAGGGTGTGCAGGGGTGTGCTACACGGGGGACATGGTCTCGTTGCGCGCGCACGGGCATGCCCGCGCCCGCCCGACCACAGGGCCGTCCTGACGTGGACCAGCAGCTCGACGCCGACGCCCAGACGGTGCTGGCGGCAGGCCGGCGCGCGCGGGACGTCACGATCGACGAGACCTTCGAGGAGTTCTACCGCCGCACGTTCCAGGGCATGATCCGCCTCGCCCGGGCGCTGGTCGACGACACCGAGGACGCGGTCGAGGTGGTGCAGGAGGCGTTCGCGCGGATGCTGCCCCGCTTCGACCGCATCGACCCCGACAGCGCCGAGGCCTACCTGCGATCGACGGTCATGAACGGGTGCCGGCGTTTCCTCCGCCGCCGCCTGCTCTCGTTGCGCCACCGCAGCCGACCGCTCGGCCACGCGCAGCTCGACACCGACCACGTGCTCGACGCGATCCGGCGTCTCCCGCCGCAACAACGGGACGTCGTGCTGCTGCGCTTCTACCTCGACCTCTCCGAGGCGGAGATCGCGCGCACGCTCGACATCGCGCCGGGCACCGTGAAGTCGCGCCTGCACCGGGCGCTGCTCGTGCTCCGGGAGTCCCTCGGATGAGCGTCGAGCATCACGATCTCGAACGGCGCCTCGGTGCCGCGCTCGACCGCGTCGTATGGCGATGACCACCCCGCCCTGGATTGGCCGGACGTTGTCGGCCGAGCGCGCTCACACCACCGGCGTCGCACGAACCGCCGTCGCAGCTGCATCAGCGCTCGTGCTCATCGCTGCAGTCTCCGGTGCGGTCGGACTCACGCGAAGTGCCGCTCCGGAGCGGCACGATGCGGCGAGCCCGACGACGAGCGAACGCCTATACGCGGCCCGTGCTCGGTGACTGCGCGCCGAGAGGCGGCGACGAGCACAAACGCGTCACCGCCCGTGGCGACGGCTGAGGTATTCGGAGCGACCAGCGGCGCCGAGAGAGCGCTCGCGTTCTCTCACAGCGCTCGCGGGCGGCCGAGCTCGCCGACCGACGGTGTCGTGCTCGGGTCCCCGGCGAACGCGCTAGTGGCCGACCGTGACGCACGCATCGACCAAGCTGCCAACGGGGCGGCGCAACTGACGTTCGATCGTGCCGACGGGACCGTCGGGCAGATTGTTGCCCTTGGTCTGTCGAGCGGGGATCTTGTCACGCTCGCTGAGCGGACCGGCACCGGCCAGCTGCCGGCAGGTCTTGAATCTCTTGGCGAAGCGGGGACTGCCCACGTGGCAACCTCGACCTGCACGTCGTCAACGGGAGTGCGCTCCGTATCGTCGATTGCTGGTTCACCGGCGAGTCGCTACTACGCGCTGCTCACAGGGTTTCCACTGGCAGGGACGGTCAGTTGGGACGTCGGCGACGCGACGATCATCGTCTCCGATCCCGCGGCAACGAGCACCGCGCATCCGAAGATCCGCCAGGCGTCGGAATCGGAATGGGCCGCGCTGCTCGCGGCGAGCGGAGCCCAGGGCACGAGCCCGACCACGCAAACGCCACCCACCAGCCGCTAGGCGGGCGCGTGGACGGCACGCACGACCCAGGACGTCCGCCCACTTCGACGCCACGCCCCGTGCTCTACATCGAGGATGTCGAGCACAACGTGCTGCTGATGCGCCGGCTCGTCGAAGGGCAGACGGGTCGTCAGCTCCTCGCGGCGTCGACGGGCGGTGAGGGTATCGAGCTCGCCGTGAACGGCCGGCCGAGTCTCATCATCTTGGACCTGAACCTTCCCGACATCTCGGGCGAGACCGTCCTGCGCACCTTGCGTGTGCTGGCATCGACGCGTGACCTCCCGATCGTCGTGACCAGCGTCGACGAAGGGCCGCGTCGCGTCCGCGACGTGCTTGCGGCCGGGGCTGACGCGTTCGTGCCCAAGCCCTTCGACCACACCGTTCTGCTCGAGGTGCTCGAGCGCCATCTCGCCGCTGAGGTTTGACCGCGCGCGATCCCGGCAACATCGACAGCGTCGGGAGAGAGGCGACGATGGCCAGTGAGGACACGGAGCTCGCGGCGCTCGCCGCGACGGAGGGGTTTGCACTCGAGATCCACACCACCGACGGCATCAACGTCTGGTGCTGGTGCCGGGAGGCCGATCGCAACGGACCGACCTTCCTCTTGGAGCGTCAGGCGTGGGTCTGGATGGCCGACCACCTCGCGCGGCGCGACACCTCGGCATTGACCTGAGCATTCCCTACCACGGATCGAGCGGGGCGACCATGTTCGGGTGACCGGGCAGCTGGTCGAGCCGCCGGGGGGAACGCGCGAAGAGACGGGCGACGATGTCGCGGGTCTCGGCCGGGTCGACGACACCGTCCGTGGTGAAGCGCTCGGCCATGCGGAAGGGGCCGCCGTCGGCACGGAGCTGCTGGAGCGCCTCGTGCTCGGTCGTTCCTTCCTCGGGCCGCGCGGAGAGCAGCTTCGCCGCGCCGCCGTGGCCCATCCCCCGAATTCGGCGGTGGGCCACATGAGGTGCGCCAGCGGCTCGAAGCCGCGCGAACCCATCACGAAGTACCCCTGGCCGAACGCCTTGCGCAGCACGAACGTGATGAGCGGGATCGTTGCGTTCGACAACGCGACGATCGGGCGGGCCTGGTGGCGCATCACGCCCTCGGCCTCGGCCTCGGGTCCGATCATGAACCCGGGCGTGTCGACCAGGAAGACGAGCGGGATCGCGAAGCAATCGCACAACCGGATGAAGCGCGTCATCTTGTCGGCTGCAGCGCTGTCGATCGCCCCGGCGAGGACGCGCGACTGGTTGCCGATGAAGCCGACGGTGCGCCCGTGCACCCGCCCGAATGAGGTGACGATGTTCTGCGCGAATGCCGGGCGGAGCTCGAAGGTCGAGTCGATGTCGGCGATCAGCTCGATCGCCTTGCGGATGTCGTAGGCGCGCTTCGGATTGGTCGGCACGACCTCGCGCAGCTCCGCGGGTCACGCGTGTCGGATGCACGGTCGAAGTCCCATTCCGGCTCGGTGAGGTAGCGGAGGTACGTCCGCAGCGTCTCGATCGCGGCCGGGTCGTCGTCGACGAGCCGCTCGATGCCTCCCACCCACCGCGTGCACCTCCGGCGGGCCGATCTCCTCGGGCGTGAACTTCTTGCCGAGCGCGGTCTCGACGAGCGGCGGACCGGCCATCCCGATGGCCGCGTTCTTCGTCGACACGACGAAGTCGCACAGACTCAGGAGGATGGCGTGCCCGGCGAAGGCCCGACCCATCGCGGCACCGACGATCGGCACACGGCCGGCGAGGCGTCCGAGGATGATGAAGTCGCTGCTGCCGGTGCCGTAGCGCGCGCCGAGCTCCTGGGCGCGGGCGCCGCCTCCCTCGCTGAGGATGACGATGCCGATCCGCGCCCGCTCGGCGTAGGAGAAGATGCGCGCGAGCTTGTCGTGGCCGATCACACCCTGCGAGCCACCGAGCGCGGTGTAGTCGTACGAGACGACCGCGTAGGGCAGGCCGTGGATGAGACCGACGCCGGTGACCACGCCATCGGCGGGAGCGTCGTAGTCGTCGACGACCGGCTTCGCGTGCAGCCCGAACTCGTCGAACTCGCTGCCCGGGTCGAGCAAGAGGGTCAGCCGCTCGCGCGCCGTGAGCGAGCCACGCGCGTGCTGCTTCGCGACGGCCTCGGGGCGGGCTTCGTCCATCACACGGACGCGTTCGTGTTGCAGCCGCTTCAGCAGGACCTCGCGTTCTTCTTCCACCTGGCTCCTCTTCGTGCGCGGAACGAGCAGAGGGAGAGGCTCGCCACTCGTCTGGGGCCCGGCCCGGGAATTCATGATACGTAATTGTCACGCGGCACCCCCAGCCCGGCGGAGCACCGCCCGGACCGAGACAGGAGGCACCACCATGAAGCACGTCGTCGCCGGCATCGGACCGGACGGCCGATCCACGGTGCTCTCGACGCAAGAGAAGGTCCTCCAGAGCAGCCACGACTCCGGACTCGACATCGACGACGAGGCGCTGCGCACGAGCGCGGAGCCCGAGGTGCGGATGATGAAGCTCTACGACACCGCCGGTGCGCCGCCGAAGGTGGACCGTCCCGCCACCGAACCGTTGCTCGGCGTACCGCTCGGCCCGGGCGAGACCTTGTGGATGGATCTCTCGTTCGACGCCGACACGGAGTACTCGTTCCACCGCACCGACAGCATCGACTACCAGCTGATCACGAGCGGCGAGGTCGAGCTCGTGCTCGAGAACGGCTCCGTGGTGCTCTCGGCGGGCGACTCGGTCGTCGTTCCCGGCGTGAAGCACCGCTGGCGAACGACTCCGGGGTGGACCAGCACGATCTTCATGATCGGCCTCGAGCCGATCACCTGAGCCATGCCGGGACGGGCCGAGGTCCCGCCGACCGCGGATGCCGCGTTCGACCTCGCGGGGCGCGTCGCGGTCATCACCGGCGCCGGCAGTGGTATCGGCCGGGCGAGCGCGATCGTCCTCGCGGAACGCGGCGCGGACGTCGTATGCGCGGATCAGGACGTCGCCGCGGCCGAGACGACCGCCGCGGAAGCCGAGCAGCACGGCGTGCGCGCGCGTGCTCGGCGGGTCGACGTCACCGACCGCGCCGCGGTCGAGGCGCTCGTCGACTTCGCGGTGCGCGAGCTGGGCGGCCTCCAGGTCATGGCGAACATCGCGGGGATCAACCACGCGCTCACGCCCGTCCTCGACGTCGACGAGGCCGAGCTCGATCGTGTGCTGGCAGTGAACTTTCGCGGTGTGCTGTTCGGCTGTCAGGCCGCTGGCGCGGTGATGACCGACGCGGGTGGTGGCAGCATCGTGAACATGGCGTCGGCGGCGGTCGACGCCGCGTCGCCTGGTCGCCTGATGTATTCGATCTCCAAGGTGGCCGTGGTGCAGCTCACGCGTACGCTCGCGCGCGAGGTTGCCGATCGCGGGGTGCGCGTGAACGCGGTCGCCCCGGGTGCGGTGTTGACCGGGATGACGCGCCGGCACTTCGCGGACGCGCGGGGAGTCGTCGACCCCGATCGCAAGGCGCAATGGACCGCCGAGCAGGAGCACTTCGCGCCGTTGGGCATCGTGGGCGACCCCCTCGACATCGCCTACGCCGTCCTCTATCTCGCGTCCGACGCGTCGCGCTTTGTCACCGGTCAGATCCTGCGCCCGAACGGTGGGATCGCGATGCCGTGGTGACGGCGGCGGTCGTCACGGCGTGAGCGCGGAAGGCACGCGCCGGGCGATCGTCGCCGCACTGCTCGCCAACCTGGGGATCGCGGCGGCGAAGTTCCTCGCCTTCGCGGTCACCGGCTCGGCCGGGATGCTGGCGGAGGCCGTCCACTCCGTCGCCGACACGGGCAATCAGGGGCTGCTCGTCCTCGGAGGTCGGCGCAGCCGGCGTGCGGCGACGCTGGAGCATCCGTTCGGCTTCGGGGCCGAGCGCTACTTCTGGGCGTTCGTCGTGGCGGTTGTGCTGTTCACCTTGGGCGCCGCCTTTGCCATCTCGGAGGGGATCAGCAAGCTCGTCCACCCGCACGAGTTGGACTCACCGGTATGGGCGATCGCCGTCCTGGGGTTCGGCTTCGTGCTCGAGTCGCTCTCGTTTCGCACTGCGGTGCGCGAGGCGCGCCGGTCGTGGCCGCACGGGTCGCTCACGTCGTTCGTCCGCGCCTCGAAGGATCCCGAGATCCCCGTCGTGCTCCTCGAGGACAGCGCCGCGCTCGTCGGGCTCGTCCTCGCGTTCGCAGGTGTCGTCCTCGCCGAGCTCACGGGCGAGCCGGCGTTCGACGCAGCCGGCAGCGTCGCGATCGGTCTCGTCCTCGGCGTGGTTGCCTACGTGTTGGCGCGTGAGATGAAGAGCCTGCTCATCGGCGAAGGCGCGTCGCCGACGACGATCGAGCGGATCCGCAGCGCGGTGTGCACCGGCCCCGAGGTCGGTCGGATCATCCACGAGCGCACGCTGTACCTGGGCCCCGATCATCTCCTGGTGGCGGTGAAGGTGGAGATGAACGTCGCGACGATCCCCGATCTCGCCGCGGCGATCGATGTCGTCGAGGCACGCATACGCGCGGCGGTGCCGATCGCGCAGACGATCTACGTCGAGCCGGACGTCTACCGGCCGCGCTAGCCGCCGACGGTGGGCGTGGCCTCGAACTGGAACTTCAACGCGTGCACGCGGGCCGCGATCTTCCAGCCCTTGGGTCCGCGCACCAGGTCGTCGGAGTAGGTGTAGCCGCGGATCAGCATGATCTTCTCGCCGCCCCGCGGCCCGAGCGTGTACGACGCCGCGGTGCTGTCGCAGTGCGCGCGGTCGCCGTCGAGGGTGACCCGTACGTTCGACACCATGTGCATGATGTCGACGATCTCGTCGATGGGCAGCGTCTCGGCCTGGCGCATGGTGCTGAACATGGCCCGTGCGGCGTCGATCCCGTGCAGCACGATGGGTTCGCCGGTGAGCGTGTTGCCGAACTGGAGCCGGACGTCGTCGGTGAAGCCGGCGAGCATGCCCTCGAGGTCGTCACCGTCGTTCGCGTGGATGTAGCTGTGGACGACGTCGGTGATCTCCTGGATGTCGCTCAGCTCGTCGTGGGTCACGCGGGTCCTCGTTTCACTCGGTGTCCAGCCCGCGCTCGTGGAGCCGGCGCGGCTGATCGGTCGTGGGGCCGAACGTACTCTCGGTCGGCGCCCGGAGCTCGAGGGCGATGCCGTTCACGCTGCCGATCGAGTTGTACGACTCGAAGCCGCACAGCGCCTCGAGCTCCGGATGCGCGGCGCGGACCTCGGGCTTGAGCGACAGCGTCCAGTTCTCGAATGTGCGGATCCAGTAGCGGTAGTACGAGACGAAGATGCCGCGGCGCTTCGCGTTCGAAGCGTTGGGGCCGGTCTGGTGCCACGTGCGTCCTTCGAGGAACGCCACGCTGCCCGCGGTGCCGCACAACGCGACGCGCTCGACGTCGGCCTCCTCCCCGTAGGGGTGACGCTGCAGCTTGTGGCTCTCGGGGACGATGCGGGTGCCCCCGTTCTCGACCGTGAAGTCGTCGATCATCCAGATCGTCTGGAACGCGGCCGGGAAGAGGAGCGGGTCCGGCATCCAGTCCTGGTCCTGGTGCAGGTGACCGTGGAGCCCGCCGGGTCCGGTCACGACCGCGGTGTGACCGGCGAGGAGGAAGTGGCCGCCGAGGAAGTGCTCGACGACCTGGTGCATCACCGGATCGGTCGCCATCGGAATGAACTCCTCGCCGCGGTTCAAGAGGGCGAAGATGCGCTGGTTGGCCTCGTTGTCCCACGTGAACGCGCGGCCTTCGGCCTCGTCCTCGCGTGCCGCGCGGTCGACGGCGGCGCGGAGCGCCTCGCAGTGCTCCGCCGAGAGCACGTCGGGGACGACACAGAACCCTCGCGCCTCGACCTCCTTGATCACCGCCGGCACGTCGATGTCGGCGCGGATGGGCGTGGGCGTGCTGGTGGTCGTCACGGGGCCTCCTCAGATTGCTCCGCGCGATTGTATCTTCGGATCCGAAGGGGTCAAGCCCGGAGATGGCGTGCGCGCGAAGGTCTCGTCGAGGCGCTCCCGGGCGACCGCGAAGGAATGATCGAAGATGGCGAGGGCGGCGTCGACGCGCCCGGCGCGGATCGCCGCGATGGTGGCCGCGTTGTCGGGGAGGGTCGCTTCGATCCGCTCCGGGTAGCGCGCCGCGACCAGGCGCTCGAGGCGGGGTCGGAGGGAGTCGAGCACCACGTCAGCTCCCGGTTCCCGGCTGCCGCGTACACCGCCTCCCATGCGGTTTCGATGAGCCGTTGCGCGCCGGCGCGGTCGGCGGGGGCCAGGGTCTGCGATGCCCGGAACCAGGCTTCGATGCGGTCGAGGTCCTCGGGGGCGAGGCGCCGGCCGGCTTCCTCGAGCGCGAAGCGCCCCAGCACCCAGTACAGGTTCACCACCGCGAAGGCGTCGTCGCGGGTGATCGCCTTCACCGACGCGCCGCGCCCGCTCGTGATCTCGACGAGACCGTCGGCCTCGAGCCGGCGCAGCGCGTCACGCACCGGCGTGCGACTGAGCCCGAGATCGGCGGCGAGCTTGTCCTCGCGCAACGGCGCGCCTTCGGGATGCACGCCCGAGACGATCGCTTCCCGGAGCCGTCGGTAGGCCTCGTCGGCCAGGCTCTTCGGTTTCACGCGAGCATCGTCCCACGCGGCGACGTCACGGACGGTCAGTCGAGCGCTCCGCCGACCGACGCGTTCGAGTCGACGAAGTCGCGCGGCGCGGTACGCGATGGGATCACGTGCTCCAAGACTCGCTCACGGAAGCGCCAACCGTCGGCAGCGCGCACGTAGTGATCGTGGTAGCGCCCGGCTTCGAGCACGACGTCGTTGCGGCCGTTGAACATGATCCGGCTGGTATAGGTCACGATGGCGTGGGCGTCGTCGGGCCCGATGTCGAGGAACATCGGGCTGCTGACGAGATGGTGGTAGGCCTGGCGCAGATCGGGGAACTTGCCGAAGAACGCTCGCATGGCCTCATGGCCGATGTGGCGGCCGTGGCCGTTGTCGGTCGAGTCCCAGGCGCCGTCGGGCACGAAGGTCGCCACGAGGTCCTCGAGCTTGCCGTTGTCGACACAGAAGCCGTACCAGAGCACGAGGTTGCGGATCTCCTCCGCGGCGAGGAGCTGCTCGGGCGTCGTGGGTCGGAAGTTCGTGCTCATCGGCACTCCTCGGGATCGCGGCCGGACCGGGACGTCAACGTCCCGTCCAGACCGGCGGACGCTTCTCGGCAAACGCGCGGAGGCCCTCGTGCCGATCGGCGGAGTCGCTCACCTCGGGGCGGAGCTCGTCCTGCAGGGCCCAGGCCTGCTCCTCGGTGAGGTCGGCGGCCGCGCGCGCGATGCGCCGCGAGACCCGCACGCTGATCGGCGCGTTCTCGGCGACCAGCTCGGCGAGGGCCACCGCTTCGTCGAGCACCTGGTCGGCGGCGACGACGCGGTTCACGAGGCCCAGCTCATAGGCGCGGGCGGCGGTGATCGGTTGGCCGGTCGTGATGATCTCGAGCGCAATCGCGCGCGGCACGCGCCGCGGCAGGCGCACCAGGCCACCGCCACCCGCGAAGACCCCGCGCTTCACCTCGGGGAGCCCGAACACCGACTCCTCCGACGCCACCACCATGTCGCAGGCCAGCGTGATCTCGAACCCACCGCCGAGCGCGATGCCGTTCACCGCCGCGATGAGGACCTTCTGCAGCGGGTACTTGACGATGCCGCCGAACCCACCGCGCTCGGTGACGATCTCCGGGGCTCGAGGGGTCGCCGCGACCTTGAGGTCGGCGCCGGCACTGAACACCGGGCCCGTGCCCGTGATCACGGCAGCCCGGATCTCGTCGTTGGCGTTGATGTCGTCGAGCGCGGCTTCCACGGCGCGTGACTGCTCGGGGTCGAAGGCGTTCCTCGCCTCCGGTCGGTCGAGGGTGATGATCTCGACGAAGCCACGACGCTCTCGGCGGACTGTCACTCGCTGCTCCCGTCTCCCGTTCCTGGGACCGCTGCTCCCGGCGACCGCCGTGCCGGGAGGGCGCCATCCTTCCCGGCTGGGCAAAGCCTGGCAAGCTCGCCACACGAAGCCACACGACACGAGGAGCGCGCTGGATGAACAAGGCTGTACGGGAGCTGTTGGACCGTGCCGCGGTGGCCGACCTGTTCCACCGCTACCAGCAGGGGCTCGATCGAGATGACGGCGAGATGATCGTCTCGACGTTCACCGACGACGTCGAGATCGTGAGCGTCGTGGGCACCTCGGTCGGGATGGAGGCGGCGCGACGCCAGTTCTGCACGCCGGGCTTCGGGCCGCCGGAGCTCGACCGCGTGCTGCACCGGACCCATGTCGTCGGCAACCTCACGATCGCGCTCGACGGCGACGAGGCGTCCGGCGACGCCACGTGCGTGTCGTTCGTCACGGGCGAGCGGGACGCGAGCCCGCTCACCCTGGTACGCGGCCTGCGCTACGACCTGCGCTTCCGGCGGGAGCCGGTGGGATGGCGCATCCGCCGGTTCGGTCTCAGCTTGCAGTGGATGTACGAGGCCGTCCCGGTCCGCTCCTGACCACGCCGAGGGAGGCGCTCAGCGGTTCTTCAGGTGCAGTTCAGTGCCTTCGGGTGACGCTGTACCGTCGAATCGGGGAGTGGACCATGCGCATGCTCGTAGTCGAAGACGAGAAGAAGGTCGCCGCAGCGGTGCGTCGGGGCCTCGAAGCCGAGGGGTTTGCGGTCGACGTCGCCCTCACGGGCACCGATGGTCTGTGGATGGCGACGAACAACCAGTACGACGTGATCGTGCTCGACATCATGTTGCCGGGGGTGAACGGCTTCAAGGTGTGCGAGAAGCTTCGTGAGGCCGGGAACTGGACGCCGATCCTGATGCTGACCGCCAAGGACGGCGAGTACGACCAGGCCGAGGCGCTCGACACCGGCGCCGACGACTACCTGATGAAGCCGTTCTCGTTCGTCGTGCTGCTGGCGCGCCTGCGGGCGTTGCTCCGCCGCACGTCGCGTTCGGCTCCGGTCGTCTACCAAGCCGGTGACCTCACCCTCGATCCGACGCGGCATCACTGCGCCCGTGGCGACGTCGCGGTCCGCCTCACCGCGCGCGAGCTGTCCGTCCTCGAGTATCTGATGCGCCGGGCCGGCGAAGTGGTGTCGAAGTCGGAGATCCTCGACAACGTCTGGGACTTCGCGTTCGACGGCGACCCGAACATCGTCGAGGTGTACGTCCGGCACTTGCGGCGCAAGCTCGACGAGCCCTTCGGGCGGGAGCTGATCCAGACGATCCGCGGCGCGGGATACCGGCTCGATCCTGGCGGCGGATGACGGTGCGGCGCCTGGCGACGGTCCGGGTGCGCGTCACCCTGGCGGCCGTCGTCACCGTCGGCGTCGCGCTGGCGTTCGGCGGGGCCTGGCTCGTACGAGCCCACCGGAGCTCGCAGCTCTCGGACGCCAGGACGGCGGCCGAGCTGCGCGCCCGCGACGTCACGGTCGAGGTCGAGGACGGCGGCCCCATCGGGACGTTGGCGGCAACCCGGCGTGACACGACCCTCGCGCAGGTGACGCTGCTCGACGGGACCGTGGTGGCCTCGTCGCCGAACATCCCCCGAGGCGTCCGCGTCAGCACCTTCGTCCCGACGGGCTCGGCGTACGTCGCACGCCACGTCGACAGCCTGCCGTTCGAGCAGAGCTCGTTCGAGCTCGTCGTGCACCGCACCGTCACCAACGCGGGCGAGACGTATGTCGTCTATGCCGCGCAGAACCTCGAGTTCGTCGAGCGCAGCACTTCCGACCTGATCCAACTCCTGTTGCTCGGTCTCCCGGGGATCCTCGCCCTCGTGGCGATCGTCACCTGGCTGGTGAGCGGCCGCGCGCTCCGGCCGGTGGAGTCGATCCGTCGAGAGGTGGAGGCGATCGGGGCCGGCGCGCTCGACCGCCGGGTCCCCGAACCGCGCACCATTGACGAGATCGGCCGGCTCGCGCGCACGATGAACGCAATGCTCGCGAGGCTCCAGGAAGCGACCGATCGCCAGCGGCGGTTCGTGGCCGACGCGAGTCACGAGCTCAGGAGCCCCCTCACCGGCATTCGCACGCAGCTCGAGGTCGATCTCGCTCACCCCGGCCAGGCGAACTGGCAGCAGACCGAGCGTGACGTGCTCGACGACGCCATTCGCCTGCAACGCCTGGTTGCCGATCTGCTGACCCTGGCGGCGGTCGACGACCCGACGCGCGTCGCCGAGCCGTTCGCAGCGGTCGACCTCGACGAGATCGTGCTGCGCGAAGCGCGTCGACTTCGCAGCCGGACGGCCGTGCACCTGGACACGACCGGTGTCTCGGGCGCCCAGGTCCATGGCAACCCGGACCAGCTCTCGAGCGCCGTGCGCAACCTGCTCGACAACGGGGCGCGTCACGCCTCCACCGGCGTCAAGGTCACGCTGGAGGAGACCGACTGCACGGTCGTGCTCGTCGTGAGCGACGACGGCCCGGGGGTGCCGGACTCCCAGCGTGAGCACGTGTTCGCACGCTTCGCCCGGCTCGACGATGCTCGGGCGTGTGACACGGGTGGTACCGGTCTCGGACTGTCGATCACCGACGAGGTGGTCCGCGCGCATGGCGGAACGATCACGCTGACGAACGATCCCGGCGCGTGCTTCACCGTGCGCTTACCGATCGCGCAGTCGGGGATCGGGCAGCGATGAACGTGTGCGTGCGCTCCGTCGCGATTCCGAACGCATCCTGAGCTTGCGCGGCGAACCCGTCCATCCGAACGAGCGCGGTCAACGGGCGTTGGCGGCGACATGGAATGTGGGGTACTGGGGCTCACACTGACGTGAGTGTCTCGAGCTCCGGTGCGGCACGGGCCAGCGCGCGCACGGCGAGGATGACGGCGACGGCACTGGCCGTCACGAGGACCCACGCGAGCACACCGTGCGCGGCGAGGTGCTCGTGCAGCGCCACGACCCCCACGATGCACGCGACGAGCGGGGTCGTCGCGCTGATCGCGGGAAGCGAGGCGACGAGATGCCCCGCTTGGAACGCGGTCTGGTTCACGACGATCGCCACCGCCGACCCGAGCAGCAAGGCGTACGGCTCCCAATGGGTGAGCGCGTGGAGATGCTCGGCGACGGCGAGGTCGACGGTGCGCTTCAGGAGCGGCCCGGTCAACCCGTACAGCAGCCCGGTCGCCAGCCCGAGGCGGTGTGCGCGCGTCGACGACACTGCGTGACCGGCCGCGGCGACGAGGACCGCGATTCCGATGCTCGCGAGTACGAGCACCACCACCCACCCGGTCCCCGACGAATCCGCGGAGCCGTTGCCGGGATGTCCGACGAGCTCGAAGATCGCGAGTCCCGCGACCAGCACCATCGCGGTCGGCCACTCTCGCCGGAGCGCGCGGTCACGCGCACCCCGCGTCGACATCCAGAGCGCGAACAGCAGGCCCGTCGTCAGCAGCGGACCGACCACGACGACGCTCCCTTCGTGGAGCGCGGCGGCCTCGAAGCCGAAGGCCGCCAGGTCCAGCGCAATGCCGAGTCGCCACTGGCCGTCCCGCAGGAGGCGGGTGACCAGCCGGAGCCGAAGCGCGTCGGAGTCGGGACGGGCTGCCGCGGCTCGCTGCTGCAGGACCGAGCCGGTGCCGTAGAGCAGGGCGGCGCCGAGCGCGAGAAGGACGGCCACGACCGCTAGTCGAGCACTTCGGCGCCCCGGTACCGACCCCCGGCGATCCCGTGGTCGCGGAGCGGTCCGACCTCCCAGCCGTGGGCGTCGACGTGCTCGGCGAGTCGGGGCAACGCCCCGACGGTCGCCCGCCAGGACCCCGGGTGCGAGACCCAGTCCGCGTCGTGCAGCAGCAGGGTCCCGCCGGAGAGACGCCCGGCGATCGCATCGGCGGTCACGCTGGTGGCGGTCGCCCGCTCGGTCCAGTCCCGGCCCCATGCGGTCCACAACACGACGTCCAGGTGCGCGTCCCGGGCTGCCGCGCGCGCCCGACGACAGCGCCCCGTACGGCGGGCGGAACCAGGTCGGCCGCCTGCCGGACAGCTCGGCAAGGGTGTCGACGCAGCGCTCGACGTCGTCGCGGACGGCACGAGGACCGCGAAAGAGCATGCTGCGATGCACGTCACCGTGCGCGGCGACCTCGTGCCCGGCGGCCGCGACCTCGCGGACGCACCCGGGCACGCGCCGCGCCATCACGCCGTTCATGAAGAACGTCGCGTGCCAGCCCAGCCGGTCGAGCTGCTCGAGGACCGCCGGGGTCGACACGGGATCGGGACCGTCGTCGAAGGTCAGCGCAAGATGGCCGCGCCGGCCGAGACCAAACAGCGCCGGCGCGGCGCGTTGCGAGGCACGCGGCGCGACCGCGAGCAGCGCCGGCCACGCGTGGCTCGTCGCGGCCGCAGTGACGGCCCCCGCGCCGAACCACGCGAGGCGTGGGTGCTTCACCGCAGGAGGCTCAGCGGGCGGATCGTCACGTGTGATTGGTCGGCCGTCCTCGCGACGCGTCGCAGCACGAGGTTGGTTGCGGCCGGCGAGTGCTTCCGGACGTCGAGGAGGTAGATCCGCCGTGCCGCGAGCTCGTCGGGCAGCCGGCCGGGGCGCAGGGTGGTCTGCGCGTGGACGAGGTGTTGGCGCAGTGCATGGCTGCGGCAGTACACGTGATGGAACGCGTTCACGTCCCCGGCGAGTACCAGCTCGCGCGGAGGGTGCCCTGAGCTGTCGGCGATCGCGTCGGCCGCGCGGTGGCAGTCGTCGCTCGCCTGGGACCACGGGAACGTCCGGTGACGTCCCGAACCCCCGTTCGCGATGTCGAGCCCGGAGGCCGCCATCGGCCGAATCAAGGATCGCGCCGAGTCGGCGGTGCGACCGTCGACGACGACGCTCGCCCCGATCGCTTCGAGCTGGGCGACGGTCGCGGGGTTCGAGAGCTGTCGGCGGCGCACGGCGATGCCGAGGAACACGTCGTGGTGGTACCTCGCGGGCGCCTTGGCCGTGTCGACGCCGGCGGCCGTCGCGGCTTCGGCGCCGGCCGTCACGCCTCCGTACAACAGCCCGAGCCCGGCGACCGCCGCGGCAGCGACGCGGAACCGACGCCGTGGCCGTATCGGCACGACGACGCGCTCCGGGCGCGTCGCCAAGGCGGCGATCTCCGCGGCCGGGTCGCCGACGAAGAGCCGCCGGCCGGTCTCCACGTGCCGGCGCGCGGCGAGACCGCCAGAGGTCAGCTGCTCCAGACCGTCGAGCAGCTCGCTCGCGTCGTCCGCGTGCACGGTGACGCCCGCGCCGGCCATCGTGCGCGCGTTGTCCTTGCCGTGGCCGGGAAGAGGGCGGTGGGTGAGGACGGGCAGGCCGGAGGCGAACGCCTCCATCACGGTGAGCCCGCCCGCGTTCTCGACCAGCGCGTCCGCGGCCTGCATCAGCGCGGGCATCTCGTCGGTCCACCCCACGAGGGTCATCTGGTCCGAGCGTCGATGCGCGGCCAACCCGGCACGCAGCGCGTCGTTCCGACCGCACACCACCACCGGGTGGAACCGTCCGTCGTCGAGCAGGGCACCGACGGTCCGCTCGAGGTGACCGACGCCCCACGAGCCGGCGACGACGAGCGCGACGCGGGCGCCGATCGGGATCTGGAACCTCGTCCGGACCGCGGCGCGGTCCGCGGACCGGCGCGGCGAGGTCGCAGGGCGCGTGCCAGGGGCGAACCGCGGGGCCACCACCGGGCCGAGCACCCGCACCTCGCACGCACCGAGACGCGCGGCGGTGCGACCCGAGGCCTCGCTCACCGCGAGGTGCAGGTCGACCGCGGGGTGCACCCAGAGCGGATGGACGCCGAAGTCGGTGAGATAGGTCACGACGGGCGTCGACAGCCGCCGCGTGCGGCGCATCCAGCCGAGGGTGAGCGAGGCGAGCGGGTACGTCGACACGATCACCGATGGCTGGTGCCGCGTGATCGCGGCGTGGAGGCGTCTCCGGCTGCACCGGCTCGAGCAGAAGGTCCCGATGGCGCGAGCGCCCCTGGCCGTCGCCTTGGACAGCGAGAACGTGAGGTCGTATGTCCAGCCCAGCCGGCGGAGCTGGAGCATGTAGGCCCATTGCATGAGCGGCCCAAGCCGTCCGGGCAGCATGGCGAGGAAGTCGACGATCTCGACGGCGTGCCCACGCGCCTCGAGCCGACGGGCGAGCTCGCGCGCCGCACCGTCGTGTCCGGCGCCCATGGACGCCGAGACGATGAGCACCGTTCCTGCTTGCGCGCGACACGCGTCGCTCATGTGCCCCCTCGCCGGTTCCCCACTCCCTGGTGGGAGCATCCGACACCTGAGTGAACTCGAGCTGAACGCACGGTGACCAGCGCTCGTTCGTCACCCAATCTGTACCTCTCCGCCGACGTTTGGACCCCCTCCGTTCAGCGGTGCCTCGATGCAGAGCACGCGTGTCTGGCGGATCGAGGTGTCAGGGGCACAGCGCGGCAGGCGCAGGCGCCGGCGTCGACAGGCGCCGAAGTGGTGGGTTGCGTCAGCGGATCCGCGGCTCGGGTCGTACGACGGCGCCCCGGTCGACCACCGCGCGCGGATTGCCGAGCTGCGTGAAGCTCATCGCGCGCGCGAGCGCCTGATCGCGCCCGAGGTCGAGTGATTCCCAGATCGCGCGTACCGTTCCTTGCACCGCGGCGGGAGGTTTCGCCGCGATCGTCGCCGCGATCTCGTGGGCCCGGCTCCACAGTGACGCTCGGTCGACGACCTCGCTGACGAGACCGATCGCCAGTGCGTGAGCGGCGGACACGCGCTCGTCGAGGCCCATCAGCGCCATGCGCAGCACCTCGCCGAGCGCGATCCGCCGTGACAGGCCGATCGGCTCCAACGCCGCCGTCAGCCCGTAGGTCACATGCGGCTCGAAGAACGTCGCGTCGTCGGAGCAGATCACGATGTCCGACTCGTTGATCCAGTAGAACGCTCCACCCGCCGCCATGCCGTGGACGGCACAGACGACGGGCTTCCACACGGACTGCTGCTTCGGGCTCAGGCGTACACCGGGGTCGTCCTGATTCCACACGTTGTCGGGCGCGGGGAGACCCTGCTTGATGTCCACGCCGGTCGAGAACGCGCGGTCACCGGCGGCGCGGAGCACGACGGCGTGGATGGCGTCGTCGTGTCGTACGCGCTCCCAGACGTCCTCGAACTCGTCGCACATTCGCGTGTCGAACGCGTTCATCGCCTCGGGACGGTTGAGCGTGATCGTCGCGACCGCGTCGGCATCCGTCTCGAAGAGGATGGTCGAGTACTCCATGCGCATCTCACCCCTCGCGAGCCGTCGCGATGTTGCGGCCGCACGCTACCGGGGTCTCGACCGGTGCAACGCTCCCGGACGTGGCGGCCTGAGCTCGGCGAGTCGCGTCACGGACGTCCTGAAGTCGCACTGAACGCGGTTGCGCTCGGGACAGGATTCTCCGACGCGTTTCCTACTTCTCTCTTACACAGCGGGTGCACGATGGAGGAGTTCCGGCAAGCACCGAGTGAGTGTCGGACACGAACGGGTTCCCCCTCACGAGCCGGCGTGTGCATCGCATGCGCCGGCTCGTTGCCCGTCCTTTGGGGTGAGCGGATACGTTGTCGGCACACCGGACAGGGGGAGTGTGGTGACGAGCCGTCCGTTCACGAGCGCGCGGAACCAGCTGCATGTGGTCGAAGTCGGGCACATGATCGGTGGTCCGTGGGCGGCCACCCTGCTCGGCGATTTCGGTGCCGAGGTCATCAAGGTCGAGAAGCCCGGCCAAGGCGACATGCAGCGTGCCATGAAGGGCGGGCCGGCCGGGCTCAGCCACCGATGGCAGGTCGACGGGCGCAACAAGCGGTCCGTCACACTCGACCTCGGCAACGACGCATCGAAGCCCCTCTTCACGAAGCTGCTCGAGTGGGCCGACGTGCTCGTCGAGAACCACCGGCCCGGGGTGATGCAGCGCTTCGGCTTCGGGTGGGAGCAGGCGCACGCGATCAACCCGCGCCTCGTCTACGTGAGCGTCTCGGGGTACGGCCAGACGGGGCCGTACGCGGGCCGCATCGCCTACGACTTCAGCGCATGCGCCCTCGCAGGCCTCACCTACGTGACCGGCTTCCGCGACCAACCGCCGGTCCTTCCGGGCTACGCCGTCGCCGACTACATGACCGGCGCGTTCGCCGCGATCGGAGCGCTCGAAGCCTTGCGCCGGCGTGACGGCCCGGGCGGTACCGGCGAGGGCGAATGGGTCGACCTCGCCCTCTACGAGCCCGTGCTACGCATCTCGGCCAACCTGATCCCGACGTATCTCGACGAAGGCGTCCAGCTCGAGCGCGAGGGCAGCATCCCGCAAGTGGGTGTCCCGGCGAACAGCCCTCACGTCTTCGCGTACGAGACCTCCGATCACAAGTACCTGTCGATCTGTGCGGTCTCCGAGCAGGAGTACCGGGGTCTTGCCCACGCGATCGAGGCGCCGCAACTCCTCGATGCCGAGCTCGTGAAGATCGAGAGTCGCTGGACCCATGCCGCCACGCTCGACGCGGTGCTGCGACCATGGGTGGCGCGACACACCGCGGAGGAAGCCCTGCGTATCCTCCGCGCGGCCAAGGTGGCGTGCGATCCGATCAACGACGCGGCGGGGATCGTCGCCGACCCGCAGATCGCCGCGCGCGGGCAACCTCGTCACGATGGTCAACGACCGCGGCGCCGAGGTCACGATGCCCGCGGTGGTGCCGCGGTTCGTCAACCACCCCGCCGAGGTGCGCTGGCCCGGTGAGGAGCTCGGCGCGTCGAACCACGACGTGTTCGTGGACCTGCTCGGTCTCGACGCTGCCGAGCTCACAGCGCTCGAGCAGTCAGGAGTCGTGTGATTCCCGTGACCTTGACCGACGTGAAGGTCCTCGACCTCTCCAACAACACGCCGGGGCCGTTCGCCACGCAGATCCTCGCCGATCTCGGCATGACGATTCTCAAGATCGAGCCACCGGATCCGGGTGACCCCGAGCGTGTCGTCGTCCCCGAGTACTTCCGGGCGTACAACCGCGGCAAGTTCAGCGTCGCGCTCGACCTCAAGACCGATGCGGACCGGGCACTGCTGCACGAGTTGGCACGCGACGCCGACGTCGTGATCGAGGGGTTCCGTCCCGGGGTGACCGCGCGTCTGGGCGCCGATTTCGAAACCCTCGTGCGCCTGAATCCCGATCTCATCTACGTGTCGCTCCCCGGCTTCCGCTCGGGCGGTGAGTTCGCGCTCGAGCCCGGCCACGACCCCGAGTACCTGGCGCGGATGGGCGCGATGCAGTTCACTCCGCAGATGGAGGACGGAACGCCCACGATCGCATCGCCGTTCCACGTCGCCGACTACGCAGCCGGTACCTACGCGGTGATCGGGATCCTCTGCGCGCTGCTCCGCGAGCCTCGCGAGGCGATCCGCATCGAAGTGCCGCTCGTCGCCGCCGGTCTTGCCTGGCTCTTTCCGAAGATCGTGTTCGGGCTCGAGGCCGACGGCCCGCCCGGTGAGCAGGCGGCGGGGATCGGCGTCTTCCGCGCCGCGGACGGTCGCCACCTCACGATCACCGCGTCCGAGGACCACAACTGGAAGAGGTTGTGCGTCGCGATCGGTGAGCCGGCCCTCGGCGACGATCCGACGTATGCGACGTCCATGGACCGCAGGAACCATCCCGAAGGCAACGACGTGGTACGCGCGGCCATCGCCAAGCGTCCGCTCGCGGAGTGGGCGCGCATCCTGCATGACAGCAATGTCGCCGCGGCGCCGGTGCAGACGGTGGAGGAAGCCATCCACGACCCCGCGATCGTCGACCTCGGCATCCTGCACCTCACGCCGAACCTCCACGTCGACACACCATTGCTCGGGTTTCCCACGGTTCGGCACACGCACGTACCGTCCCTCGACGAGCACGGCGACCTCGTGCGTTCACAGGGGTGGAAGGGGCTCCGTTCCCAACCGCTGACTCAGGAGCTGGCGGTGGCGTCTCCGGGCGCGTCCGCCGAGCGGTGGTACGGAGCGGCGGCGTTGCGGAGCTGCGCCCAGATCTCGTCGCAGACCTGCAGGGCGGCGGCTCCGAGGGGAGGCGTACGCGCGGCCTCGACGTTGCTCGTCACGTGGTCGGGCTTCGACGCGCCGATCACGATCGCGTCGACCGAAGGCTGCGCGTTCAGCCACGCGTACGCGAGCTCGGCGAGCTCGAGGCCCTCCTCGCGCGCGAGCGCGGTGAGTCGTGTCACCGCCGCGAAATTCTTCTCGTTCCAGTAGCGGTCGCGGTACACGCCGTAACGCGCGAAGCGAGAGCCGGCTTCCGGACCGTGGGTGAAGTCGTGCCGGCCCGACAGCAGTCCGGCGGCCAGCGGCCCGTACACGACGTTGCGCAGCGCAGCGCGTCGCCGGCCGTCGGGGTCCTCGTCGTCGATGCGTCGCTGCAGCACGTTGTAGGGGAGCTGACTCACGAGGGCAGGTCGCCAGCCGTTCCGCCGCGCGCAGTCGTGCGCCGCGCCGATCTCCCACAGCGCGTAGTTCGACAGTCCGGGCTCGCGCACGCTGCCGGCGCGTACGAGCTCGTCGAGCGCGCCGAGACTCTCTTCGAGCGGCGTCGACGGGTCGGGCTCGTGGAGGTAGCAGACGTCGACGGTGTCGGTCCTCAGCCGTCCCAGGCTCTCTGCGACGGCCGCGCGGATCCGTGCGGGTGCGAGCCGACCCTGCGGCTCACCACCCATGCCGACCTTGGTGGCGACGAAGACCTGCTCGCCGACGTCGCACAGGGCGTCACCGAGCATCGACTCCGAGGCGCCGTCGGCGTAGCTGTCCGCGGTGTCGAAGGCGACGACTCCAGCGTCGAGCGCGGCGCGCACCATTGCTGCCGCGTCCTCCGCGCCGACCTGGGTCCCGAACGAGCCCGTCCCGAGTTGGAGGCGCGGGATCTCGAGAGATGACATGGCGTCCCTTCTCAGCGTGGGCCGCGGCGCGCGCCGACCTCGAGGCCGGGCGGTGTCCAGGTCATCTTCGCGGCGTTCACGTCCGCTCCTGGTGGTACCAGCTCGTCGACTGCGTCGAGCAGGTCGGTGTCGAGTCGCAGGTCGACGTTCGCGAGCAGCTCGTCGAGTTGCTCCGGTGTGCGCGGGCCGATGATCGCGCTCGTCACACCCGGATGCTCCACGACCCATGCTTGCGCGAGCTGCACGAGCGAGAGCCCCGCAGCGTGAGCTCGGGTGTCGAGCGCATCCACGAGCGTGAGCTTCTGGTCGTTCAGCGCGTTTGCGGCGAAGAACGGTCGCCAATACCCGGCGCCCTCGTCGGCATCGCTGCGGGCATCCGCGAACCGCGACGCGCGGGAATCGGCGGGAGGCGATGCACCTGCTCGGTACTTGCCGGTCAGCCAACCGGCGTTGAGCGGGCTGAACGCAAGGAACCCGATGCCGTGGCGGGCACACGCGGGCAGCGTCGTCGCCTCGACACCCCGCGAGAAGATCGAATAGGGCGACTCCTCGGATGCCGGGCGGGCCGCGCCGATGCGAGCTGCTGCCCATTGCGCCTCGACGAGGAGATCGCTGGGAAAGTTCGAGGTGCCGAAGTAGCGGACCTTGCCGGCGCGCACCAAGTCGTCGAGCGCGGCGATTGTCTCCTCGAGCGGGCACGCGGGGTCGGGCCGGTGGATCTGGTAGAGGTCGATCCACTCCGACTGGAGTCGACGCAGGCTCTGCTCGACCGCGGTCATGACCGAGCGGCGGCTGTTGGCACTCCACCCGGGTGCGTCCGTGTAGAACTTGGTCGAGAGCACGACCTGGTGCCGACGACCGCTCACGGCGGCACCGACGATCTCCTCCGACTCCCCGCGTCCGTAGATGTCGGCCGTGTCGATGAGGTTGATGCCGGCGTCGAGCGCGGTGTGCATCATCCGGGTGACCTCGTCGCGATCCGCGTTGCCACGAGCGCCGAACATGGCGGTGCCCAATGCGAAGCGGCTGACGATCAGGCCGGACTTCCCCAACGATCGGTACTCCACCAGCCGTCCCTTTGCGGTCGAACGCAGACGATGCGCCGCGCGTCGGCGCAGCGTACGGTGGCGGGCCATGAACGAGCACGGACGAGCGGCAGTGGTGACGGGAGCGGCGAGCGGCATCGGCCTCGGGCTGGCGCGCCGGTGTGCCGCCGACGGGATGCGCGTGGTGATGGCCGACGTCGACGCGGAGGCGCTCGACGCCGCCGCGGCGGATGTTGCGAGCGGCGGCGCCGAGGTGCTCGCGGTCCCCACCGACGTGTCGAATCGCGAGTCGGTTGCGGAGCTCGCAGCACGCACGCGCGAGCGGTTCGGGCGCACCGATCTCTTGTGCAACAACGCGGGCGTGGAACGACTCGCCGCGCTGACGGAGACGCCGCTCGAGGTCTACGAGTGGCTCATCGGCGTGAACCTGTGGGGGGTGATCCACGGCACCCACTTCTTCCTGCCCGAGATGCTCGAGCGCGACGACGGCTACATCGTCAACACGGCGTCGGGCGCGGGCCTGCTCGTCGGCATCTTCGGCAACGGCGCGTACGCGGCGACCAAGCACGCAGTGGTGGCATTGTCGGAGACGCTGTACCTCGAGCTCGGCCTCCGCGGTTCGAAGGTCGGAGTCTCGGTGCTGTGTCCGGGTGCGGTGCGCACCGGGATCATGGCCGCGGAACGCAACTGGCCGGACCGTCTCGGGGTGGCGCCGGATCTGTCCGACGACGCAGTGCAGCTGCGCCGCACGATCTCCGAGCACATGAGCTCACCGATGGGCATGGACCCCAGCGAAGTCGCCGCCATCGTCCTCGCCCACGTTCGCGACCGGAAGTTCTGGATCCACACCCACCCCGAGCAGCTGGGTCCGCCCATTCGTACGCGTTGGCTCAACGCGGCCGACGGTGTGAACCCCGTCATTCCCGCGATCGCGCGCACCGAGGAGAAGCTGGGCTCGTGATCTCGTTCGAAGGCCAGGTTGCGGTCGTCACCGGCTCGGGTCGGGGCCTCGGCCGCGGCTACGCCCTGGATCTCGCGCGTCGCGGCGCCGCGGTCGTCGTGCACAGCCGGCCCGGAGCGAAGCCCGGGTCGGCGTCGGCGGACGCGGTTGCCGCTGAAATTCGGGCCGCCGGCGGTCGCGCGGTGGCCTGCGCACAATCGATCAGCGATCCGCAGCACGCGACGGTCGTCGTGGACACCGCGGTCGAGGAGTTCGGACGCATCGACGTGCTCGTGAACAACGCGGGCACCTCGCACAGCGTCGCCCTGACCAACCTCGATGCGGCCGATCTCGAGGCGGTGCTCGCGACGCACGTCATTGCCGCGGTGGTCGCGAGCCGGCGTGCACTGGAGCACATGACTGCACAGGGATACGGCCGCATCGTCAACACGAGTTCCCACGCCGGGGCCTTCGGACGCCCCCTCGCGAGCGCGTACGGCTCCGCCAAGTCCGCGCTGCTCGGCTTCACCCGCGTGCTGGCGATCGAGGCGGCCGCGCGTGGGCGTGCGCGCGAACGCCGTGCTCCCGGTGGCGGCCACCGGAGGGACGGGCAACATGCCCGCCGCCGACATCGCGCGCTTTGCCGAGGCGATGGGCGCCCTCGCGGGCCGGATCGACATCGAGCAGGTCGTCCCCCTGGTGGTGTATCTCGCGAGCAGCGCCTGCGAACCCACCGGCGCCGCGTATTCCGCGATCGGCGGCAACTTCGCGCGCGTCTACCAGGGGATCACCCCGGGGTGGTGGGCTCCGACGTCGGCACCGAGCGCGGAGGAGGTCGCCGCACATCTCGGCGAGATCGACGCCGACGACGCGCACGCGGCCCCTGACACGATGCTCGACGCGTTCGCGTGGGTTGCCGCCCGTGCGCCCCGGACGGTCGGGTCCTCGTAGCGACCCGGCGGCCGCCGGGTGGCGCTGCGCTGCCAGCGGCGCGGCGCCGTTGCCACCTATCGGATCCGAAGATACGATCCACACGCGCCGAGGGGCCGAGGAGATCGGGGGAACCATGACCACGTTGCCGACCCGCATGTTGTCGCCGGCGCTGGGTGTCGAGGTCGAGGGTCTCGACCTGCGTGCGCCGATCGACGAGGCGACCGCGGGAGAGCTCCGCGAGCTGTTCGCGCGCCACCGGCTCGTCCTTTTCCGCGACCAGCAGCTCGACGATGACGACCAGGTGCGGGTGCTGGGCATCTTCGGCGACGTGATCGTCGAGGTGCCGACCGGCGAGGAGTACTGCTGGGTCTCCAATGCGGATGCGGCGGGCGAGGGCTACGTCGGGGGCAGCGACGAGATCCTCTGGCACTCGGACTACATGTTCACACCCCACGGCGCGCTCCAGGGTCTCTCGCTCTACGCGCAGACGTTGGAGCAGGACGAGCCCACCCGCTACGCGAACATGGTGCGCGCCGTCGACACGCTGCCGGACGACCTCCGCACGCGGCTCGAGGACGTCGAGGTGTTCCAGCTGCTCGACATGTCGAAGAACTCGACGACGACGCGGCGCTGCCGCTGGAGCGAGCGGATCCCCGACGCGCCCGACGCGCAATACCCGCACTCGCTCCATCCGATCCTCGAGCGCCATCCCAGGAGTGGCGAGCCGTTCGTCGACGTCGGCTACATGACGAGTCACGTCGAAGGCTGGTCCGACGAGGAGAGCGACCGTTTGTTCGATGAGCTCGCGACGTACACGTACGCGTCCGAGAACTGCTACGAGCACCATTGGCGTGTCGGCGATCTCGTCGTCTGGGACAACGTCGCGCTGCAGCATGCGCGCGACGAGTTCCCGAATTCAGGCCTGCGGATCCTCCGCCGCGTTCGCGATCAATCCGATCGACGTGCCCACATTGATGAAGGACGTCCGACCGGATCGCGAGCATGCGCCGGCTCTGCAGTGGTCCGACGACTGATCGTCGGACGCGCGGGCCGGCCCACCAGCCGTCAGTCGATGAGCAGGTGGAGGCTGTCGATCCCCCGGACCATGCCGAAGTGGTGCACGACGGGCATCGACGGGTCGAGCCGGTAGTTCGGGATCCGGCGGTGGATCTCCTCCATCGCCACGCGCAGCTCGAGGCGCGCCAGGTGTGAACCGACGCAGCGGTGGGCGCCGGCGCCGAAGCCGAAGTGGCGGTTGGGTTGGCGCGTGAAGTCGAGCTCGTAGGGCTCTGGGAACTGCTCCGGATCGCGGCCGGCGGCACCGAAGAGCACCTGGACGCGATCGCCGGCCTTGATCTGCGCGCCCCCCAGCTCCACATCCTGGGTTGCCACCCGGCACGAGTTGACGAGCCCGAAGAACCGGATGAGCTCCTCGATCGCGGCGGGGATGAGCCCGGGGTCGCGGACGAGCATGTCCCGCTGATCCGGATGGCGAGCGAGATGTTCGATCGCGAGTGAGAGCTGCGCGGTGACGGTGTCGAGCCCCGCGCCCCACACCAGGCACGCGGTTCCGACGAACTCCGCGAGATCGAGCGGGCGCTCGCCGTCGTAGCGCGCCTTCAACATCCCGCCCATGAGGTCGTCGCCCGGGTCGTCCGAGGAGCGGCGCTCCTCGTAGATCGCGGTGAAGTACTCCTCGAGCTCGAGCTTCACCGTGCCGTACGCGCGCCGTACCTTCTCGGGCGTGTCGGCCCGGATGATCTCGTCCTTCCACGCCAGGAAGGTCTCGAGCTCGCTCTTCGGCAGCCCCATGAGGTCGACGAAGATCTCCGAGGGGAACGGGATCGCGAAGTCCTGGAGGAAGTCGCAACGCTGGCGCGTGACCACCGGATCGAGCAGCCGGCCCGCGAAGTCGCGGATGATGGATTCGCGCGCGGCCATGACGGCCGGCGAGAGCAGCGGGTTGAGGATCGTGCGGTACTTGCCGTGCTCGGGCGGATCGACCTGGAGGGGCAGGTCGGGCCCGAGCCGGGTGAACGTCTCGGCCGAGAAGCCGACGCCACGGGTGGTCGAGAACAGGTCGTGACGTTGCAGCGCGAAGTGCACGTCCTCGTAGCGCGACAGCACCCAGAAGCCACCGAGCTGATCGCTGTGGGCGACCGGGCACTCCGCCCGGAGTCGGTCGAAGTACGGGTTCGGGTCCTCTTGGAGCTCGGGCATGAACGGGGAGTAGCTCTGAGCCCATGTGCAGAGGTCGAGGCCTTCATCGATCGACAGCGCGGTCCATGTCATCCCCCTCGCGACGGACGTTGCTCCGCGCGACTGTAGCCAGCACTGGCGATTTGGTGTTCGAAATCGTGGCGCCCGCCAGGCGTCGCTGTCGCGCGGGCATCGGCCTCTCGGTACGATCGCCACCGTGGCCGACCTGCTCATCCGCGGCGGAGCCGTCGTCGACGGCACCGGTGCTGCGCGCGTCGACGCCGATGTGCGGATCGCCGGTGGGCGCATCGCGGAGGTCGCTCCCGGTTTGCGACCCGACGGCGAGACGGTGCTCGACGCGTCGGGCGCGGTCGTGGCGCCGGGGTTCATCGACAACCACACGCACTTCGACCCCACCCTCTTCTGGGACCCCGACTGCGATCCCATGCCTCAACACGGCGTCACCTCGGTCGTCGTCGGCAACTGCTCGCTCTCGCTCGCGCCCCTGCGCGCCGCGCACCGCGAGCAGCTCACGCGGGTGTTCAGCTACATCGAGGACATCCCCTTCGAGGCGTTCGAGCGCGGGGTCCCGTGGTCCTGGGAGACGTACCCCGAGTTCCGCAAGGAGCTCGCGGAGCGGGCCTTCGGCGTCAACGTCGCGCCGCTCGTCGGTCACTCGCCCTTGCGTCTCTTCGTCATGGGCGAGGAAGCATGGGAGCGCCCCGCGACGGTCGAGGAGCGCCAGGCCATCGTCGAGCTCCTCGAGGAATGTCTCGACGCCGGCGCGCTCGGCTGCTCGTTCTCGTTCCTCGACGAGGATCCCGACGGCCGGCTCGTGCCGAGCCGGATCGCCGACCCCGCGGAGCGACGCGGGCTCGTCGCGGCGTTGGCGAGGCGCGATGCGGTCGCGGAATTCGTTCCCGCGCTGTTCCTCGACGATCCGCTCGTGAGCATGGACGAGATGGTCGTCGCGGCCGGGGAGCTGCGACCCACGATGACCTTCAACGGCATCGTGCATCGCGTGGCCGCACCGCACGAGTGTCTCGACATGCTCGACCGCTGTCTCGAGCTGCGTCGCCAGGGCATCCGCATGTATCCACAGATCACGCCACGCACCTACGACGTCCGCATCAACTGGAACACGACGATGACCTTCATGCAGCTGCCGCGGACGTGGCACAAGCTGCCGCGCATGCATCCCGACGAGCGACGCCGCGCGCTCTCCGACCCCGCGTGGCGCGCCGACGTGCGGGCCGAGTGGGATGGGGTCGCGCTCACGAGCTCACTCCGGCAGCCGCAGCGGATCCGTCTCGTCGAGGTGAGCCGGCCTGAGAACGAGCGGTTCCTCGGACAGACCCTCGCCGACGCGATGGCCGCTGGCGGCCTGCACGGATCCGACGCGCTTGCCGAATGGGTCCTCGCGAACGATCTCGCGCCCGGGGTCGTCGCGATCGGAGTCGCCAACAGCGACGCGGAGATGGTCGCGCGCACGCTCACGCACCCGGCTGCGATCCTCGGCAACTCCGACGCCGGCGCGCACCTGGGGATCATGTGTGCGACGGGCGACGCGACCCTCCTCCTCACGCGGCACGTGCGAGAGCGCGAGGACCTCACCCTCGAGCGCGCGGTGCACGAGCTGACGCAACGACAGGCCGCGATCTTCGGGCTGCCCGATCGTGGTGTCCTCGAGCCCGGACGCCCCGCCGACGTCACGGTCTTCGCGCTCGACGAGCTGGCGTGGGAGCGTGAGGAGATCGTCCGTGACCTGCCCGGCGGCGGGCTCCGCCTCCGTCGCCCCGGCGGTGGCTACCGCGCCACGATCGTGGCCGGCGAGGTCGTCCAAGCCGGGGGAGAGCTCGCCGGGCGTCGTCCCGGCGTCATCCTCGACCGAGCCACCGCGTTGGAGGTCAGCGATGCCGACTGACACCACTGCTGCGAACACCCCCGGCTCGTCGGTTCGATGGGCCGAACGCGGCACGGTGCACACGCTGCTGCCCGACCCGGTCCCCGAGCCGCTCGTCATGCCCGTCGTGTCGGTGGACGACCACCTTGTCGAGCCACCCGACCTCTTCGTGGGGCGTCTCCCGCAGCGATTCGTCGAGCCGGGGCCCCGCATCGTCGTCGACGACGCCGGCGTCGAGTACTGGAGCTTGGGTGCAGAGCTCGTCGCCAACCGCACGCTCGCCACGTCGGTGGTCGGGCGTCCGCCCGAGGAGTGGCGGAACGAACCGGTGCTGTTCTCCGAGATGCGCGCCGGCTCCTATGTCCCCGGCCAGCGTCTGTACGACATGGACCTCGCGGGGGTGTGGGCGTCGCTGGCGTTCCCGTCGAGCATCTTCGGCTTCGTAGGCCAGGTGTTCCACCGCATGGCCGATCGCGAGCTCGGGCTCGTGTGCCTGCGCGCGTACAACGACTGGATGGTCGAGGAGTGGGCGGGCGCGGACCAGGCCCGTCTGATCGCGCAGCAGCTGCCCTGGCTCCCCGATCCCGAGATCGCCGCCGACGAGATCCGTCGCAACGCCGCGCGCGGCGTGCAAGCCGTCACCTTCTCCGAGAACCCCGAGGCGCTCGGGTATCCGTCCATCTATCAGCGCGTCTGGGACCCGTTCTGGGCCGCGTGTGACGAGACGGAGACGGTGGTGAACCTCCACATCGGGTCGTCGAGCCGCACCTTCTCGCCGAGCTCGGAGACGCCGATCGACGGCGTCTTCACGCTGTTCCCGGTGAACGCGATCCTGTCGACCGTCGATTGGATCTTCTCCCAGGTGCCGACGGTGTTCCCGGGATTGAAGATCGCGATGTCGGAAGGGGGCCTGAGCTGGGTGCCCATGGTGATGGAGCGTCTGCGCCGCGCGGGCCGCGCCCCGTCGACCGGGCACCGAGTGGAACAGCGCGAGGATCCCATCGAGGTCCTGCAACGGAACTTCCACTTCGCCTCGATCGAGGATCCGAGTGGGATCGAGCACCGCCACGAGATCGGAATCGACCGGATCATGCTCGAGGTCGACTACCCGCACCCGGACACGTCGTGGCCTCTCACCCAGTCCGTGCTCGCCGGCGAGCTCGGCCATCTCCCGGAGGCGGAGCAGCGCCAGCTCGCCTACGTCAACGCCTGCCGCCTCTACCGGATCCCCGAGCCGCCGGCCGCCTGGGTCGCGGAACGCGAGGCGTCGGCCGCTCGCGTCGGCAGCGGCTGATCCTCGGTCTCCACGCCGGCGAATCGCATCGGCGTGTGCGCGCCGCCGTCGATCAACAGCGACTGACCGGTGACATAGGCCGACTCGTCGCTGAGGAGGTAGACGCAGGCCGACGCGATGTCCTCGGGGAGCCCGAGGCGCGCGGTCAGTGTCTCGCGGTGTGCACCCGCGTCTTCCGCCTGCGTGACCAAGGTCTGGTGCACGGGATTGTCGTCGACGGGGACGAAGCCGCACAGCACCTCGTTGACCCGAATGCTCGGCGCGAGGTCGACCGCCATCGACCGCGTCAGGCCGCCGAGTGCCGCCTTGCTCGCGGCGTAGCCGACGTCGCCGCCCATGGGATGCAGGCTGGCGACCGAGTTGATATTGACGATGCTGCCGACCCCCGCGTCGAGCATGTGCCCGATCGCGTGACGGCTGACCAGGAGTGCCCCGGTCAGGTTCACTGCCAGGTACCGGTGCCAAAGGTCGAGCGGCATCGTCCGTACGCCCCCGCCGGCGGCGCCGCGACGCGAGGGTGACAGCGCGGCACAGTTGACGAGCAGCTGCAGCCCATCGAAGGTCGCGGCGGTGTGCTCGATCGCTGCGACGACGTCGCGTTCACAACTCACATCACCGAGCGCGAGCAACGCCGCGCCTCCGCCCTCCAGGATCGAGTTCACGACGAGGCGCCCGCGCGCTTCGTTGCGACCGACGACGCCGACGCAGGCACCTTCCCGCGCCAACATCGAGCGCGATGCCCGCGCCGATGCCGCGCGTGCCGCCGGTGACGAGTGCCGTACGCCCGTTGAGCCGGCCGGGCACCTAGATGACCCCGCCGCGGCAAGGTCGGCAATCGCCGCCGACGACAGGCCGAGGATCTCCTCGAGTACCAGTTGGTTCGATGCTCCCAGTGGCTCACCCGACCAGCGGATCTCGCCCGGGGCGCCCACGAGCCGGGGTACGACGTCCATCATGGGGATGTCGGGACCGCCTTGCGGGTCGGGCACGGCAACCAGATTGCGAGACTGGACGACCGGATCGCTGCACACGTCCGCGACGTCGTAGATCTTCTTCACCGGGATCGACCGCTGCTCGAGAAGGTCCATGACTTCGGCACACGGGCGTTGGACGACCCACGCCCGCAGCACGGCGTCGAGAATCCGTGCGTTCGCGATGAGATCGAGCTTCGTCTGGAGGCGCGGATCGTCGAGCAGATCGGTCTGGTCAATCACCTCCAGCAGCGCGCGGTGCGACTCCCGGCTGTGGCCCACCGGATTGATCGAGAGGTAATGACCATCGCGCGTCTCGTACGCATAGCCCCAGTAGTTGCCGGCGGGCGCGTCGAGATCGGGATTCGGCGTGCTCCCCTCGCGTTGCTTCACGGTTCCGGTGAGGAGGTAGTTCGGGATCATGGCGGCGGAAAACCTGAGGATCGGCTCGTAGAGCGCGACGTCGACCCACTCGCCGCGCCCGGTTCCAGGTGGTCCGTCCCGCCGGCGTATCGCTTCGAGCGCGCCCAACGCCGCGAACGTCCCCGCGGCGAAGTCGGCGATCGGATAGCCCGGGAGCACGGGTGGCCGGTCGGGGAAGCCGGTGACGTAGGTGAGCCCCGCAAACGCGCACGCAACGAAGTCGAAACCGGGCTGCTCCGACGACGCATGCCCATGGCCGTAACCGCTCACGCTGACGTAGACGAGTCGAGGATTGATCGCGGCGAGCGACTCGTAGTCGAGACCCCATTTCGCCATCGATCCGGGCACCGAGTTCTCCACCAAGATGTCGGCCCAGCGCGAGGCCACGTGCGAGGTCGCGGCCATCCTCGGTCGTCAGGTCGATGGTGACCGATCGCTTGTTGCGCCCGTCGACAGCCCACTGCCACCCCATCGCGTCGGCGGTTGGTCCGGGCGGGAGGTGCCGCATCGGGTCGCCGACGTGTGGCTGCTCGACCTTTACGACCTCGGCGCCGAGGTCGCCGAGCAGGGTCGCCGCGAAGGGCCCTGCGACGAACCGTCCGATCTCGACGACGTGGAGACGCGATCGCTCGTCGGGGTCCTCCAACGCACGAGACGCCAGGCGTCGGTCCGTATTCATCAGGTGGCTCCCGCGTCGCCGACCCCGTTCCAGCCGAGGGTCCGCACCGCTTCGCCGTCGGCATCGAGCGCCGGTGCGGGGCCGAGCATCACGGTCGGAAGACCTTGGATCGGGAGTCGGAGCGTGGTCTCGGGCGAGTCGGCTCCGAGGTCGAGTGCCCTGAACTGAGCCTCACGCTCGATGTCTTCGGGGCTGAGCACCGGCGCGACGGGAACGCCTGCCTCGCGGAGTCGCGCCACCCATGCGATGGAGGTGTCGCGTGCAAGCGCTCCTTCGACCGCGTCGACGAGCTGACGGTTGTGTCGGTACTGCCAAGTGAAAGGGTCATCGCCCGCCTCCGCGGCAAGCTCGTGGAGGCCGAGCACGTCGCAGAGGCTCCGGAACTGCTCCTTGAGAGGCGTCGTGATCGACAGCAGACGCCCATCGCCCGCGCGGAACGTCTGCTGTGCTGGGGCCGCGGCCATGTCGCGGTACGCGGGATTGCGGAGCGCGCCGAACATCCACGCGTAGCCTGCGGCGAGGAGCGGCACTTGCACGTGCGCGGCGCGTCGCGGCGTCATCGCGCGTGCGGCGAGTACCCCGATGACTGCGTACATCGCCGCGGCGTATCCGAAGACCGGGTACGAGTGCATCCATGTCTCGACCACCGTGCCCGTAGCTCCGCCGCTCAAGAAGAGATCGCCTGCAAGTGCGCGGTACTGATGCTCGTATCCGGGCGCGCCAGCGTACGGACCGTCGGACCCGTAACCCGAGACCGAGACGACGACGATCTCGGGCTGCACCGCGCTCAACGTCGCGAGATCGAGACCGAGTCGCAGGGCAACGTCGGGCCGGAAGTTCTCGACGACGACGTCGCTCTCTGCGACCAGCGCATCGAAGGTCCTGCGGTCCTCGCCCGCGTCGTCCCGCAGGTCGAGCACGATGCTGTGCTTGCCGCGGTTGTGCGCGTCGAACATCTCGGACCACAACCCGCGCTCCGGATCCCCGTGCGGTGGTCGCTCGACCTTGACGACGGTTGCACCGAGACCGGCGAGGATCTGCGCGGACAGCGGGCCGGCCGCGTAGTTCGACGCGTCGAGCACTCGGAGCCCATTCAGCGGCGGCTGCATGTCTGGGGCGTCGGATGTGGGACGACTCGTCACCCGTGCGCTCCCTTGTCGACAGGTCCTGCCCCGAATAGGATCGGAACAGATATGTGATCAAATATCAAGGGACCTAAGGCCTTGGCTTTGGGCTCCGCCTCGAGTGTGTGGGGGGAGGGTGCGATGGCCTCGACAGCGGGCGGCTGGCTCTCGGTCGAAGGGCGGGTCTCCGACGTAGCGGTGGACCTCGCGGAGCTCTTGGAGCATGCGGCCAGGTCACCGATCCGGGGCCGGGCGATGTCGGAGGACGTCTACGCCATCCTTCTGCGCGCGATCGCGACCGGGGTGATCGCCGAAGGGATGTCGTTGCGAGTCGACGAGATCGCTCGAGCGCTCGACGTCAGTCCGATGCCGGTCCGCGAGGCGCTCCAGCGACTCGCGACCGAGCAGCTCGTCACCACGCGCTTCGGGCATTCGGCGGTGGTGAAGTCGATGAGCAATGCGGAGGCGATCGACTTCCTGTTCGCGTACCGCGCGCTCGTGCTGTGCGCAATGCGCAGTGGCGCTTCGCGCTTGTCGACCGACCACCGCGCCGAGATTCGCGTCGAGGTCGACGCAGCGTTGCGCGCCGCCGATGCCGGTGACGCCGCGGCGGCGCTGGATCATTCCTTCCGGGTCAACGACATCGTGCAGCAGGCGTCGGAAAACGCGGAGCTGCTGCGCCTGATCTCGCTCCTCCGCCCCCGCCTGGAACGTCTCGTCCGCTCACGACACGTGACGATCGCGGTTGGGAAGGCGGAGCGGGCCCAGCTGATGGCGATCCGTGGAGGTGGGCTCTCGGAGATCCTGGCGACGACCGAGGCCGTCTTCGACCAGCTCGAGGAGATGGTGCTCCAGGAGCGGTGAGAGCGCGCGCCGAGAGGCGCGCAGGCTCGTGGCCCGAGCGGCCCGGCCCGAAGGGCCGAGAGCGGAAGAGGAGGAGAGCGCTCCTGACCGCTCGCCCGCGATCGTCGGCGTGTGCAAGGCTGCCGCGCGATGAACGACCGGAGCGGTTCACAGATCTCCGTCGCCGCGCGGCTCGAGACGCGACCCGGGACGCGCGAGACCGTCGAGCAGCTGCTCCGCGAGCTCGTCGATTCGCAGACGATGGGCGAACCGGGGACGCAGCTCTTCATCATCAGCCGCTCCGCCGACGAGCCCGACGTGCTCTTGGTGTATGAGCTCTACCGTGATGCGGAGGCGCGCGCGGCGCACCATTCGAGCGAGCGGTTTCTCGCGCTCTCGCCCCGCATTCGCGACCTGCTGGTCGACGCGCGACTCGACGTGGGGAACCCCGTCTTCGGCAAGCGACCCGTTGGCGCACCGGCAACGGAGGCATCGTGAACGGTGACTGGATCCCCGGGTACTTCGAGCTCTGGAACGCGCACGACTCCCGCGGGGTGAGCGAGCGCTTCGCCGAAGACGGTCTGTACCAGGACGTCGCGTTGGGGATCGACTGGCGGGGCCGCGCGGAGATCGAAGAGGTGCTGCGGCTGACTGCAAGCATGTTCTCGTCGGACTTTCGCACCGAGCTCGTCCGTTACGGGCAGGACGGCGACGTCTGGTGCGCCGAATGGTTCTTCTCGGGGACGCACGACAGCGCGGCCGAAGGCTTCCGCGCGCTCGGCGAACCCTTCAGGTTCACGATCGCGACGATCGGCACGGTGCGCGACGACGGGCTCATCACGCTGAAGCGCGACGTCCACGACCCGCGCACGACGCTCGACCTCCGTGCCCGCGAGGTGCCGCTCGCGTGACGACGAGTCGCGCGGCAGTGGCGGTCGCGGAGCGCACGACCGAAGTCCGCGACCTGGCGGTCCCCGACACCCTGCCGCCGGAAGCGGCCGCGCTCGATTCGCGTCGAGGAGGACGGCCTCAGCGGGAGTGACTACAGCCTGTACGTGGGCCACATCCAGTCGTTCGGCTACCCATACCCGATGGTCCCCGGCAGCGAGCCGGTGGGTCGGGTGCTCGCGATCGATCCCGAGATGGCGCGGCAGTGGGGCATCGGCGAAGGCAGCCGCGTGGTCGTCGAATCGTTCATGCGCTGCGGGGTGTGCCGCGAGTGCCGCGGCGGCCAAGGCAACTTCTGTCGCAACCTGCGGATCCACGGCCTGATCCCGCTCTCGCACGGTCCCGGGCTCTGGGGCGGCATGTCGCAGTATCTCTACCTCGACCGCCACAGCACGCCGCACCTCGTTCCCGACGATCTGCCCGCTGCCGACGCGGTCTTCGCGATGCCGCTCGCCAACGTGTTCCACTGGATCTGCACGCTCGCGCGCGTCGGCGTCGGCGATCGCGTGCTCATCCTCGGCGGTGGTCAGCGCGGGATTGCGGGTGCCATCGCGGCGAAGGAGGCGGGCGCGGCCGAGATCATCGTGACCGGCCTGACCCGCGACGCGCACAAGCTCGAGCTCGCACTGGCGTGCGGCGCGACGCGTGTGGTCGACGTGGAGCGTGAGTCACTCCGCGATGCCGTCGGAGATCCGGTCGACGTGATCGCCGACTTCGTGCCCGCCACCGCTGCACCGCTCACGGAGAGCTTCGATCTGCTGCGACCGGAGGGCACGGTCGTGCTCATCGGCACGAAGGCGCCCGGCGAGCCCATCGGGCTGCCGTACAACCGGGTCTTCGCGAAAGGACTGCGCATCATCGGCGCGTTTGGGAAGACGCCGTGGTCCGTGCGCACCGCGATCCGGATCATCGCCTCGCATCGCTACCCGATCGAACGGTTGCACAGCCATCGTCTCCCGCTGGCGGATGTCGATCGGGCGTTGCGCATCCTCGGCAACGAGGTTCCCGAGGAGCACCCGGTGCACATGACGCTCGTCCCGTGACGGACGTGACGGACGCGGTCGAGGGCGTGCTCGCGGATCGGGTGGCGTTCGTCACCGGCGCGGGCAGCGGGATCGGGCGCGCGAGCGCGGAGCTGCTCGCGGCGCGCGGTGCGAGCGTGCGATGCGCGGACGTCCGGCTGGAGGGCGCCGAGGAGACCGTCGCCGCGATCCGATCGAGCGGCGGTCGCGCCGAGGCCGTGCAGCTCGACGTCACGGATGCCGGCGCGGTCGAGGACGCCGTCGCGCGCACGGCCACCGACCTTGGCTGCCTCGACGTGATGGCGAACATCGCGGGGATCAACCATCCGGACCGCACCGTCCTCGAGACCACCGAGGAGGAGCTCGACCGCATCCTCGCCACCAACTTCAAGGGCGTGCTCTTCGGCTGTCAGGCCGCCGCCCGTCTCATGATCGAGCAGGGTGCGGGCAGCATCGTGAACCTCTCCTCCACGACCGTCGACACCGCAGTCCCCGGTTCGTTGAGCTACGGCGTCTCGAAGGCGGCCGTGACGCAGCTCACCCGCACGCTCGCGGGTGAGGTCGCGCCACACGGGGTCCGGGTCAATGCGATCGCTCCCGGCGCGGTCATCACCAACATGACGGCGCGGCATTTCCGGAACGCCGACGGCGAGATCAGTCCCGAGCTCCAGGCGCAGTACGTGCGCCGGATGGAAGCACTCCATCCGCTGGGCTTCGTGAGCGACGCGGCCGACATCGCCGAGGTGGTGCTGTTCCTCGCGTCGGACGCGTCGCGGTCGTTCACGGGTCAGATGCTGCGGCCCAACGGGGGCCTCACGATGCCGTGGTGAGCCTCCCGGCTCACGGTTCGCGTCGCCACCGTCAGCGCGGAGGCGTCGCTAGTCGTAGCGGCGTGCGAGATGGTCGCGCCGCGCGGCGAGCTGTGCGGCACGCTCGGCCGCGCTGAACCGCGGGGTGCTCTCGGGCAGCACCGTGTGGAGCTCGTCGACGGCCACCACCGTGCCCTCCGGGACCGGGTTGTCGGTCGTCCAGATCCACCGGTTCATCAGCAGCCCGTCGCGGCGCCCGCCGGCGTCGAGCCAGTTCTGCACGCCGGGATCGCGGTGTGAGATCACGATGCGCACCTTGGCGTCGTCGTCGACGTGACATTGGCGGTGGTTCAGGCTGGTGATCGTGCGGAGGAAATCGGCGGCGTCGCCCCAGGGCAGCCGGTGCCATTGCACCACCCAGTAGCGGGCCTGTGGCGGCACGAACTCCATGACGAGCGTGTCGTCCGGGCCGAGGTCGAAAGCGCGTTCCCCCGTACGTGATCGCCGGGGTCGGTCCCACCAGCGCGGGTGAGAACTGGTTCGGACCCGGCGCCCGGGCGAGAAAATTGTTTCCCCACCCCATGACGGCTTCGGTCGTGTGCTCGATGTAGCCCAGGCTCGCGTGCAGTCCCTCGGTGAGCGCGTCGGGATCCATGAAGGCAGGAAGCGGTGCGGGCGAGCTCACGCAGTCGAGGTCGATCTTGGGCACTCGGCCGGTGTCCCAGTCGAAGAAGTAGATCCGCACGAAGAGGTGGTCGCAGCCGGGTTCCATGCGGATCGTGTTCGGTCCGCTGACGTCCGGCCCGAGCATCACCTCGACGGCCCCGTCGGCGCCGACCTGGAGGTCGGCGAGTGACAGGTTCCCCCACGTCTGCACGTTGCCCGCTACGGAGCGCGCGGCGTGAATCGTGAGGACGATGTCGTCGATGGTGGCCGTGTCGAAGGTGAGGCGATAGGTCTCGCGGGTCGACGTTCGCGAGGTAGTACGTGTTGTCGAGGTTCGGTGCGTAGATCGCGGCACCTGCGCTCGTTCGGTCGACACACGTCAAGTGCGGATGCAGGCGATCGCCCCCGTCGACTTGGTGCTCGAGGCCGAGGCGCAGCATGCGTGTGAGGAAGAGCAGCGCTTCAGCCGCGCGCTCGGGCGTGGGGTCGACCGTGCCCATCATGTCGCGGCCCATTGTCTTGAGGTCGTCGCAGAACGTGTCCCACGATCTCGCGACGGTCTCGACGCTGCTCATGCGGCATCCCCCTTGCCACGAGACGGGCTCTTCGAGGTCGCGTACGCTAGCTCGCCGACCCGGTCAGGGGGAGGGGTCAAGGGGGAGAGGCAGTGGACCAGATCGAGCGTTTCGTCGTGAGCACCGGACGCGCAGGTTCGACATTGCTGTCGAAGCTGCTCACGGAGAACCACCGGGTGCTCAGCTTGTCCGAGTGGCTCGGCTCGCTCGACTACGTCGGTCGTTTCACCAGCGAGCCCGTCACCGGCGAGCACTTCGCGTGGATGCTGACGCAGACCGACGAGGTCGGGTTGCTCATGCAGACACGTGGCCGTCAGATCAAGGAGTCGGCGATCAGGCCGGGCACGATGACCGAGGAGCAGGCGCGCTGGGGCGTCGGCTTCGTCCCCGCGCTGTTCGCGGGCGCGCTGCCGCTGTTGACCGACGACGTGGTGACGCTCTTCGACGAGATCCTGGACTTCGCCCGACGTCAGCCGACGCGCCCGGTCGCCGACCAACACCGCGAGCTGTTCCGGTTCCTCTGCGACAAGTTCCAGCGCGACGCGTGTGGGTCGAGCGCACCGGCGCGAGCTTCCGCTGGATGCCCGAGCTGTCCCGGACGTTTCCTGACGGCCGCTACGTGCACATCCACCGCGACGGCTTGGAGGCGGCGCTGTCGATGCGCGAGCACAACTGGTTCGTGCTCGCGGCCGAGTTCTTCGAGAACCCGCCCGACCCCGAGACGTTGCAAGCGGCCTTCGAGCACCCCGGTACGGGTGACGACGATCCCTACGCGCGCTTCTACGGCGCGGCGATGCCGGCGCTGGAGAAGTTTGCGCGGTACTGGAGCTACCTGATCGCGAACGGCGTGCGTGCGCTCGATCGCCTCGATCCGGCCCAGGTGCTCGAGATCTACTTCGAAGACCTCTGTGCGAGCCCCGCGTCCACGCTCACTCGGATTGCCGAGTTCTTCGAGCTTCCCGACGACCCCGGTTGGATCGACCGGGCCGCCGCGGAGGTCACGGGTGACGTGCACCGCCGGGCGCTCGAGCTGTCGGTCGACGAGCGTCACCGGGCCGAGGTGGCCTGCCGGCCCGGGCAGGTGCTCCTCGGTCGCGAAGACCCCGAGCGCGGTGGGAGCCGTATGCCGCGATCCGCAAGGCGTTCGCGGCAGCCGAGGACGCGGTCTGACCGAAGGGTCCTGGTCGCCCGAACCGGGTTGGCAACGCACGACTTCGTGGGACAATGAGGCGGAGGGGCGCCCGGAAGTGCGGCGCCAGGAAGTACGGCAACAGGAGGTGCCATGAGCACCCATCAGTGCCCCGTCTGCGAGTTGCGGTTCGCCTTCACCACCGAGCTCGAGTCCCACTTGGCCGAGGAGCATGCCGACCGGGTGCGCGGCGGGGTTCCCGAGCACCGTGCACGCTCCCGGTCACCTCGAGCGTCAGGAGCACGTCACGCACCCGTCGCGCCCGCACGGGCACGGTTGACGCCGGACCTGCGGCGCGCTAGAAAGGAACGCGTTCGTTTCTAGCGGGAGATGCTGGTGACACCTGACGCGGCGACGATCCGGGCCGGACTCGACCATCCGGTGGTCGACGCCGACGGGCATGTCATCGAGTTCCTGCCCATCGTCGCCGAGTACGTGGGCGAGGTCGGCGGCCACGACCTGGCCGAGCGGTTCCGCGGGCGCATGGCCGAGCGGGCCCGGATGGTTCGGGAGACGGCACCGGGCCGACCGCGACGCGATGCGGGCCTCTTCCGGACCGGCGTGTGGGTGCTGCCGACCGAGAACACGCGTGACCGCGCGACGGCGATGCTCCCCGCGCTCGGGTACGAGCGCCTCGACGAGCTGGGCATCGACTTCGCATTGCTCTACCCGACGTACGGGATCGGCGTCATCAACATGATCGACGACGAGCTCCGGCCCGTCGTGGCGCGCGCGCTCAATCACTACTACGTCGACGCGTTCGCAGGCTTCCGCGATCGACTCGAGCCCGTCGCGGTGATCCCCACCGTGCGGCCCGACGAAGCCATCGCCGAGCTCGACCACGCCGTCGGAGAGCTCGGGCTGAAGGCCGTGATGATGGCCGGGATCGTGCCTCGACCGCTACCGGGGTGGGAGTCGTCGCGGTCGTCGTTCTGGCTCGACACGCTCGGTCACGACAGCGAGTACGACTACGACCCGCTCTGGGCGCGGTGCGCGGACCTCGGCGTCGTACCGACCTTCCACGCGGGAGGTCAGGGGTGGGGAACGCGGATGTCGACCACGAACAACGCGTACAACCAGATCGGCAACTTCGCGACCGCGGGGGAGGCGGTGTGCCGGTCGCTGCTCTTCGGAGGCGTGCCGAAGCGCTTTCCGACGCTCCCCTTCGCGTTCCTCGAAGGTGGAGTCACCTGGGCATGGCAGCTGCTGTCCGACGTTCGGCATTCGTACGAGAAGCGCAACCGCGCGGTGATGCATCGCTACGACCCGGCGAACATCGACCGCGCCCTGTTCGGCCAGCTCGTCGACCGATATGGCCGCGGTCGGCTGGAACAGGCGCGGGCCCACGGGGCCGAGTGGCTCGAGGGTGTGTCCGACTACCACACCGTCGACGTGCCCGACGACTACGCGGAGTCGGGTCTGACCGGCGACGACGACATCCGCGACGTGTTCGAGCGTCAGCTGTTCTTCGGCTGCGAAGCCGACGATCCCGGCACCGCGCTCGCGTTCTCCGACGACGGGAGCCGGTGCCTGAATCCCATGTTCGCGTCGGACAGTGGGCACTGGGACGTGCCCGACATGCGCGGGATGCTCCCCGAGGCATGGGAGTTCGTCGAGGAGGGACGTCTCGACGGCGCGCAGTTCCGCGAGTTCGTGTTCGGCAACGTGACCCGGATGCTCACCACCGCGAACCCGGCGTTCTTCGACGGGACGATGTTGGAGAAGGCGGTCCGTGCGATGGAGGTGTCCTCGTGATCGACCTGCGGATTCGCGGTGGGCTCGTCGTCGACGGCACCGGTGCACCTGCGCGGCGCGATGACGTCGCCGTGCGCGACGGCCGCATCGTGCCCGACGACGGGAGCGATGCCGCGACGACGATCGATGCCGACGGACGTATCGTCGCTCCGGGCTTCGTCGACATCCACACCCACTACGACGCCCAGGTGTTCTGGGACCACGCCCTCACGCCGTCGACATTGCACGGAGTCACCACGGCGGTCAGCGGCAACTGCGGCTTCACGCTCTCGCCCGTGGAGCCGGGCGACCGCGAGTACGTCACGCGGATGCTCGCGAACGTCGAGGGCATCCCCCGCGAGGCCATCGAGGCGGCCGTGCCCTGGACTTGGCGCACCACGGGTGAATTGCTCGACGACCTCGAGCGCCGCGGCGTGGGGCCGAACCTCGCGTTCCTCGCCGGCCATTCCACGATCCGGCGCTCGGTGATGGGACCGCGTGCGATCGGGGAGCAGGCGACCGGCGACGAGATCGCCGCCATGCAGGGTCTGCTCCGGCAATCGCTGGCGGGCGGCGCGATCGGGCTCGGCACGTCGTGGCAGGCGAACCACACCGACGGTGACCACGACCCGGTCCCGTCGCGCTGGGCGACCGCCGCCGAGATCGAGGCCATGTGCTCGATCGTCCGCGGGTATCCGGGGACGACCCTCGAGTTCGCGCCACCGCTCGAACGGGCGGCGTTCTCAGCGGAGATCGAGTCGTTGATGGTCGCGATGTCGCGCTGCCGCGGACCGTCCGCTCAACTGGAACATCCTCGCGTTGTTCGAGACCGCGCCGGACCTCCCGGCCGAGCTCCTCGCGATGTCGGAGCGCGCCGCCGCCGGGGGGCGTGCGTCGTCGCGCTGTTCCTGCCCGACGTGTTCCGGCTCGTGTACGACTTCCGGCTCGGCTTCCGCCTCGAGGCGCTCCCCGGTTGGGCCGACCTCTTCAAGCTCTCGGAGGCCGAGCGGGTGCGCGCGCTGGCCGACTCCGGGCGGCGAGCGCAGCTCGAGGAAGGCGCAGCGAGCGATCCGTTCAATCCGCGCTTCGCGAGCTGGGACGACTGGACGATTGCCAAGACGACCGCGCCGCAGCAGGCGGGCCTCGAAGGCCGCGTCGTCGGTGACATCGCGCGCGAGCGCGGCACGTCGTCGTTCGACGCACTGCTCGACATCGTGGTGGCCGACGAGCTCGGCACCGGGATCAGCCCGCCGACGGAGCTCGACAACGCGAGCGGTTGGGCGATCCGCGCGCAGCTCGCGACCAGTCCCTGGACGATCCTCGGTGGTTCCGATGCCGGCGCGCACGTCGCCTTCATGTGCCAGGCGACCTATCCCACACGCATCCTGCGCGAGTTCACCGCCCGTGATCTCCTGCCGGTCGAGGAGATCGTCCGCCAGCTCACCGACGTTCCCGCGCGCTACTACGGGTTGCGTGACCGAGGACGCCTCGAGCCCGGTTGCCACGCGGACGTGGTCGTGCTCGACCTCGAGGCCGTCGTCCCCGGACCGCTCGAGACACGCCGCGACCTCCCGAGAGGTGGCCGGCGCGTGTTCGCCGAGGCGCGCGGCGTGGACGCGGTGATCGTGAACGGGACCGTGCTCATCGACCACGGGGCCCCGACCGGTGCCGCTCCCGGGACCGTGCTGCGCTCGGGTCGCGACACGACGACGGTCGACAACGCAGCTGCGCTCGCGGCGCGCCGATCGTGAGCGACGCTGCGAGCGAAGCGTCACCGACCCTGCGGACCCGGCGCGCGGGGTCGCTGGTTGATCAGGCGGTGATCACGGCGGCGCGTGAGCTCCTGCTCGAGGGGGGTTATACCCGGCTGACCATGCACGGCGTCGCCGCGCGTGCCGGGGCGTCGACGGCGAGCCTGTACCGGCGCTTCGCCGACCGTGACGAGCTGGTGATGGCCGCGCTCCTCGAGCACGGCCGGCCGCTGCCGCTCCCGGACACCGGCAGTCTCACCGGCGACCTCGGCGGCTTCGCCCATCAAGCGGCCGACTTCCTGACGGGTCCCGGCGGGCGGCTCCTCCAAGCGGTCCTGGGAGAGGTCCCCCACAACGAGCAGCTGGCGCAGTTGTTACGCCGGCGTGCCATAGAACCCGGCCAGGACGACGTGCGGGCGATGCTCGACCGGGCCGTCCGCCGCGGCGAGATCGCCGCCGGCGCCGACCCGGTCATGGTCCGTGACCTCGTGATCGGCCCCCTCCTGCACCGGGTCACGGTGACGGCAGCCTCGATCGACGGAGCGGTCGTCGACGAGCTGGTCCGGCTGGTCCTGCGCGGATTGGGGGCCGAGGTTCCCGGGGGCGACGGGACACCGGTCCCGAGATCTGATATATCTTCGTGCATCTAGTATCCCAATCCCGGGGGGGGGAACATGCGACGACTCATCCTGATCGTCTCCGTCTGCGCGCTGCTGTGCGCGGGGGGCGTAGCGGGGGCCGACACACCGCACGCGGTGCCGGCGAAGAAGATCGACAAGAAGGCCAGCCTGAGCATCATCCAGTCGGGGGTGTTCAACCAGCTGGATCCGGCGCGTGAGGCCAACACCGCCGAGCTGCCGGTGCCCTTCGCGATCTACGACCGGCTGTTCTACATCGACCACAACATCGAGCTGCAACCCATGCTCGCCCAGAAGTGGACGTTCTCCGCCGACGGTCTGCAGATGACGGTGAACCTGCGCACCGACGCCGTCTTCCACGACGGCTCGAAGGTCGACGCCACCGCCGTGAAGATGAGCATCGAGCGGGCCAAGACGCTGCCGCGGAGCACCGCGGTCGCCGGCCTGGCTCCGATCACTGCAGTCGACGTCGTCGACGCGAGCACGGTGCGGTTCACGTTCAGCCGTCCGGGTGGCGACATGCCGTGGCTCCTCGCCCGGAACGCGGGGGCGATCATCAACCCCAAGGCGATCACCGCAGGGACCGACCTCTCGCTGGGTGACTCCAACATGGCGGGTTCCGGGCCGTGGGTCGTCCAGACCTTCCAGCCCGGCGTCAGCGTCGTGCTGACGCGAGCGTCGACGAAGTACTGGGACAAGAAGGCAGGTCGGATCAAGACCGTGACGATCACGTCCTCCGCCGACCCGAACACACTCCTCAACACGCTGAACTCCGGCGGCGCGGATGGAGGGCTGATCTCGACGTCGATCGTCGATGCGGCGAAGAACATCGCCGGCCACAAGCTCCACCGCTACGTGACGCCTGGCGTGTACGCCCTGATGTTCCATGACACGCGGCCGAACGTGAGCAACGTCACGTTGCGCAAGGCGATCGCGACCGCGATCGACGAAGACGCCATCGGCAACCAGCTCCTCGGCGGCAAGTGCGCCCCGGCGCACCAGTCGTTCCCCGCCGATGCCTTCGGAGGGAGCCCGTCGATCAAGGATCCGTATCCCCACGACGTGAACAAGGCCAAGCAGCTCGTCGCGCAGTCGGGGATCAGCAACCCGACGTTCACGATCCAGAACAGCGCCGGCCTGAGCCCTCAGACCGAGATCGTGACGGCGATCGTCGATCAGTTGAAGCAGGTCGGCATCACGGCGAATGTCGACACTGCCGCGTCGAACCAGGCCTTCAGCAACTTCGTGAGTGGCAGCGTGGACTCCTACCTCCAAGTCGACGCCTACCAGGGCTTTCCGACGCTGTGGTGGATCCGGTACATCACGCCGAGCGGCACCTTCTACAAGATCGCCAGCGGCGCTCCGGGTCAGCAGCTCGAGGACCTCGTGAAGCAGGCGACCGACCCGAGCCTCAAGCCCGCGCAGCTGCAGGCGACGTGGGACAAGATGAACCAGCTGATGGCAGACAACGTGTGGATGGTCCCGATCTGCTACGACGTCCGCTACTGGTCGTTCCCGAAGAACGTCAAGGGCGGCGGGACGATGTCGTGGGTGTGGGCGGTCGGATTCGACATCCGCTACCTCTCGCGCACCAAGGCGGCGAAGTAGCGACAGGTCAGGCGGTTGCCTCGCCGGCGAGCCCCGACGCGCTCGCCGGCGAGGTATCGCCGGTCTCCGACGCCATATGAGCAGCGAGCTCTGCCCACACTGCGTCGGCACCGGCGATCGCCGCATCGGCGGGTCCCGAGCCGAGGAGGTCCAGCTGGCGCTGTTGCGTCGCGGAGCGGTTGATGTCGGGGTAGCGCATGCGCGCGAGACGCTCGAGGCGGGGACGCATCGAGTCGAGCAGCCGCACGAGCTCCGCGTTGTCGGAAGCGCTGTAGACGCGTTCGTTCACCAGGATCGTGAGCTGGAACGCGTCCTCCCACCGCTCGGCGTCGAGGTACTGGTGGTATTGCGCAACCCGCGCGGCGATCTCGGCGTGGTCGTCCACCGTGAGCCGCTCGTACCCGAGCGCGAAGGCGCAGCCGGCGATCGCGCGGTAGGCCGTCACGAAGTCGAGCGCCTCTTTGGGGTCCATCGACTTCACGACGGCCGAGTATCCGAGTCGGGTGTCGATGAGCTGGTCGCCTGCCAGCCGCTGGAGCGCCTCACGGATCGGAGTGGTGCTCACACGCAGGCTCTTCGCCAGCGCGTCCTCCCGCAGCTGCTGGCCCTCCGCGAGCTCGCCCGTCGAGATCAGGTGGCGCAGGCGCGCGTACACCTGGTCGGCGAGTCGACCTCTCCGGACCGGTTCCATCGGTGTGGCCACTCGACCTCCTGCGCGTGTCAGGGGACGCTCATGCGCTCCCGAACCGGCGCCGCTGGCCGGATCTCGGAGCCCGATATATCATGTCTCATCTTGAAGGAGCGGATGTGATGGGCCCAGTCGGAATCGTGTCGGTCGACGATCACCTCGTGGAGCCGCCCGACCTGTGGACCCGATGGCTGCCGTCCAGTCTTGCAGACCGCGGTCCGAAGGTCGTGAGGCTCGAGCCCACCCGCGACGCCTGGGTGTTCGAGGATCACGTCGATCCGATCGCCGGCAACGGCGCCGCGTCGGGCCGCGACCGCGACGATCCGTCGCTCGCCGACATCCTCTACGACGACATGCGGCCCGCCTACTACGACCCGGTGGCGCGCCTCGAGGACATGGACGCCGGCGGCGTCCTCGCCGCGGTGAACTTCCCGTTCGCGCCCGGCTTCTCCGGCACCCTCTTCTCGAAGGCGAAGGACCTCGAGCTGGGTCTCGCTTGCATCAAGGCGTACAACGACTTCATGGTCGAAGAGTGGTGCGCGCCCGCGCCGGGCCGCTACATCCCCATGATCCTCGTGCCCTTGTGGGACCCGGCCCTCGCCGTCGCCGAGATCGAGCGCAACGCGGCCCGGGGTGCGCGCGCCATCGCGTTCTCCGAGGACCCCGTCCACCAGGGCTTCCCGTCGCTGCACGACCCCGACGGCCACTGGGATCCGGTGTTCGCGGCGGCGCAGGACGCCGAGATGCCGCTGTGCATCCACATGGGCTCGTCGTCGACGGTCGTGGGGCACCGAGCCGATCGTCCGGTCGTCACCCAGCTCACGCTGACGCACTTCAACTCGCTGTTCTCGTTCGTCGACTGGCTCACGTCCGGCCACTTCGCACGCTTTCCGGGGTTGAAGGTCTCGTTCTCGGAGGGTGGCATCGGATGGATGCCTCACGTGATCGAGGACTGCGACCGCAACTGGAAGAACCACGCGGCCTGGACAGGGTCTCTCCTCACCGAGCCGCCGTCGAGCTATGTGGCGGACCACATCTTCGGTTGCTTCATCGACGACCCGCACGGCGCGGCGTGCATCGAAGAGATCGGCGTGGGCAACGTGATGGCCGAGGTCGACTATCCGCACGCAGATTCGACGTGGCCGCACAGTGAGAAGCTGTTCCGCGAGCAGCTCCGCCATCTCGACGAGGCCGACATCGTCAAGGTCCTGCGGGCCAACGCGGAGCGGATCTTCAAGTTCCAGGCCTCCGGCATCGGCCGGCGCTGAGCCAGCCGACGCGAGCACGTGTTGGGGGGACCGACATGACGCAGACCGCGGAGTTGACCGAGCGCGACGAGGTCATCCAGGAGATGGCCGCGTACTTGCGTGATACGAGCAGCGTGGCCGACCCGTATCCCATGTTCAAGCGGGTGCGCGAGCTCGCGCCCATCCACTACAGCCCGGTCGACGCGTGGATCGTCACGAGCTATCCGCTCACCGTCGCGTGCCTGCGCAGCGCGGTGCTGCTGCGCGGGCCGGGTCAGCGGCGCGACTTCGCCCCGCTGCGTCGCGACGACGACCCGCCCGAGGTCTCCGAGGCGCTCGACATGGCGCTCACCGGGGTGCTGAACAGCGACCACGACGAGCACACGCGCCTGCGTCGCCTCCTCAACCACGGCTTCGTCCCCCGCGCCGTGGCGCGCTGGCGAGAGGAGATGACCGAACGGGTGAAAGTCCGTCTCCGCGAGTGCCTCGACATGGGGACGTTCGACCTCCTCGCGGACCTGACCTATCCCGAGACCGAGGCGACCATCTGCTCGCTGATGGGCGTGCCCTTCAGCGATCGAGAGGTCTGGTTGCCGTGGACCGAGCTGATCAACGAGTACAACCGCACCACCGGCGACAGCAGCGGGACCCAGAACGCGCTGGTCCAGGCGACGGTCGGCTTCTTCGGGTACTTCAAGGAGAAGATCGCCGAGCGTCGGGGACGTGCCGAGGTGGCCGACGACTTCCTCTCACAGCTCGTTGCGGCCGAAGAGCAGGGTGACCGCCTCACCGAGCACGAGATCATCTCCACGGGCATGGTTGCGATCACGGCCGGTCACAACACGACGGCCCAACTCTCGGGGACGGGGTTGCTCGCGCTGATCCGCCACCCCGACCAGTACGACCTCTTCTTGCGCAGCGACGAGCCGATCGTGAAGCCGACCGTCGAGGAGTTCATCCGCTTCGACACGACGGCACGGGGCAACCTCCGGGTCTGCGTGGAAGACGTCGAGATCGGTGGCGAGCTCATCCGTGAGGGAGACCGCGTCGGCGTCAACGTCAACGCCGCGAACCACGATCCCGAGGTCTTCGCCGATGCCGACCGTCTCGACATCATGCGCGACCCCAACCCGCACGTCGGCTTCGGGGCCGGTGAGCACTTCTGCCTCGGCGCGCAGCTCGCGCGCATGGAGGCCAACGTGATCTTCAACGAGCTTCGCCAGGGTCCTCGCCTCGAGCTCGCGATTCCCTACGAGGACGTCAAGTGGCGCCCCACCTGGGGCAGGGCCATCCGCGCCCTGCCCGTGAAGGTGGCCGAGTGAAGGTGGCCGAATGACGGCGGGTCCGCGCTTTCGCATCACGATCGACCGCGACGTCTGCATGGGAACCGGCAACTGCGAGCTGCGTGCACCCGACATCTTCTACCTCGACGAGGGCCAGATCGCCTGCGTGCGCCCCGACCTCCGCGACGACCAGGAGCGGGAGGCGACGATCGCCGCGCAGCTGTGCCCCACGAGCGCGATCACCATCCATGTCGAGGTGCTCGAGCAGTCCGAGGGGTCGGGTCAGCGCGGCTGAACCGGTCCGCACGGGGGGAGTCACGATGCGCGCCGCGGTCTTCGACGGCAGTCACGAGTCGGTCCGGATCGAGGAGCTCACGCCCCTCGATCCGGAGGCGCACGACGTCGTCCTGCGGGTCTCCGCGAGCGGCGTGTGCCACACCGACCTCTCCTTGGTCAACGGGTCGCTGCCCTGGCCGGTGCCGTGTGTCGTCGGTCACGAGGGTTGCGGAGTCGTCGAGCGTGTCGGCAGCGCCGTCGAACGGGTGAGGCCAGGTGACCGTGTGGTGACGGTCTCGTATCCGCAGTGCGGCGTGTGCTGGTACTGCAGCAACGGCGAACCGAACCTCTGCTCGCTCATCGGCTCGCTGTTCGTCGCCCCGCGCGCGGCGTGCGGACGGCACGGTCGTCCCGGCGATGGTCGGTCTCGGCACGTTCGCCGAGACGATGACGGTCCACGAAGCCAGCGTGGTGCCGGTGACGACCGACCTGCCCGACGAGCAGCTCGCGCTCATCGGGTGTGGTGTGACGACCGGGCTCGGTGCTGCGCTCAACGTTGCGCGCGTCACGCCGGGCTCGCACGTCGCGGTGATCGGTTGTGGAGGCGTGGGACTCGCTGCGGTCCAGGGCGCCCGCATCGCCGGGGCCGCGGAGATCATCGCGGTCGATCCGGTGGCGTCCCGGCGCGACGCGGCGAGCGCCGCCGGCGCGACCGACCTTGTCGACCCCACGGTCGAAGACACCGTGGAAGCCATCCGCGCGCGCACCGGGGGTCGGGGTGCCGAGTTCACGATCGAAGCTGTCGGTCGGGCCGACACCGCGCACGCGGCGTTCGACGGTGCGCGCCCCGGGGGTCGCATCGTGATCATCGGCTTCCCGCGCGTCGGCACCGAGTTCACATGGGAGGCGCAGCACTTCCTGTCGGGCCAGAAGGTGATCAGCGGCACGAGCCTCGGCTCGGGCAACGTGCGCCGTGACATCCCCAAGTACATCCGGCTCGCGGAGCGCGGCCTGCTCGACCTCGGGGGCCTGGTGTCGACGACGATCCATCTCGACGGGATCAACGACGCCTTCGCCGCGCTCGAGCGTGGGGAGGTGATTCGCTCCGTCGTCGTTCCTGAGGCCACGCGGTCGCGCGCGTGAGGTCCGAGCACCTGGCCGGTGCCGCGGAATGGACGGCGGCCATCGCCGCGCGTGTCCCGACGACGAGCTGGGGGCTGATGACGGCCGGGGGCGAGTGGACGGCGCGGGACACGCTCGACCACGTCGTCAACGTCCTGTTCTTCTACAGCGCGATGATCGCCCGCCGCGGCGGACGCGCTGGTTCCACTCCCGCGGGAGTTCCAACCGGACGCGACGCCGATGGTGTTGATCGACTCCTTGCGTTCGGGTGCTGCCGTGCTCGGCATCGTCGTCGATGCGCTTCCCGAGGATGTGCGGGTCTTCCATCCGTCCGGGCTCGTCGATCGCTCAGGATGGACGGCGATGGCCTGCGTCGAGCTGCTGGCGCACGGCTGGGACATTGCCCAGGCGACCGGCGTGCGGGGGGATGCGCCGCCGGACGAGGTCGCGACCGCGACCGTCGAGCGTGTGCTCCCCTGGGCGCCGCGAGGCCACGACGGCTGGAGCCGGTTGCTCTGCGCCACAGGTCGTGCACCGCTCGACGGTCACGCCCGGGTGGGCGACGACTGGTGGTGGCACTCGGCGCCGCTCGACGAGTGGGACGGCCGCCCTCGCCGGCGCGAGGCACGCTGGGCGCCGGGTGGTCCCGCTCGGCCGGTCGAGGTCGCGTGATGAACGCCCGCGTCTCGTTGCTGGTCGGCGAGCGATCGGTGCGGATGGGCACGCTGCCAGTCCCTGATGAGCTCGGCGTCGGCGAGGCGCTCCTGCGCGTCGAGGGCAACGGCATCTGCCGCAGCGATTACGAGCAGTACACGGGGGAGCTCGCCCGGATGGGCATCTCGGGCTTTCCCGTCGTCGCCGGGCACGAGACCGTCGGTCGCATCGAGTGGATCGGTGACGCCGCCGCCGCGGCCTGGGAGGTCGGGATCGGGGACCGGGTCGCGGTCGAGGCCTTCGTCGCCTGTGGGGCGTGCCGTCCGTGCCGGCTGGGTCGGCGCAAGTACTGCAGCCGGCGGTTCCTCTACGGCTACGAACCGGCGACCGAGACCACCGGGCTCTTCGGAGGCTTCGGCGAGTACATGGTGTTGCGGCCGGGCACCCTGGTGCACCGCATGAGCCCCGCGCTCGACATCCAGGATGCCGTCCTCTTCAACCCGTTGGGCGCGGGCTTCGCCTGGGTGCAGCGCGCGGGCACCGCCACCGGCGACACGGTGGTGGTGTTCGGTCCCGGCCAGCGTGGGCTGGGCTGCGTGATGGCAGCCGCAGAAGCGGGGGCGCGCACCATCATCGTCACCGGTCTCGAACGCGATCACCACAAGCTCGCGCTCGCGCAGCGCCTCGGGGCGCACCACGTCATCGACGTCGCGGCGAGCGGGTCGTCGACCGCGTGACCGAGCTCACCGACGGCCGGATGGCCGACCAGGTGATCGACACGACACCGACCGCGAACCAGGCCGTCGTCGACGCGATCCGCTGCGTACGGCCCGGCGGCACCGTCGTGCTCGGGGGAGTGAAGGGGAGGCATCCGGTCGACGGTCTCTTCGCCGACGAGATCACGCTGCGCGACGTCGTGGTGAAGGGCGTGCTCAGCGTCGACTCGTGGGCGTTCGAGCAGGCAATCGCTGCGATCGAGTCGGGCCGGTATCCGCTGGATCAACTCCACACGCACACGATCCCGATCGACAACGTCGAGCGCGGATTCCAGCTGATCGGCGCCGAGATCCCCGGCGAGGACGTGCTGCACATCACGGTCGTCCCCAGCCTCGACTGACGACCAAGCTCGACGGAAGAAGGCGACGATGCCCGAAACCTGGAACGTGCCGCTGCAGTACGAGCGCTCCGTCGTTACCGGCGGGGGCAGCGGGATCGGCCGCGCGATCGCGCTCACCCTCGCGGACGTCGGATCGACCGTCTACGTGATGGGCAGGCGCCAGGACCCGCTGGAGGAGACGGTGGCCCTCGCGGCGGGGCTCGCCGGTCGCGTGGTTGCGGTCCCGTGCGACACGCGGCACTCCGACATCGTCGACCGTGCCTTCCGGGCGGTCGAAGCCGACGGCGGTCCGGCCCAGGCGCTGGCGCACTGTGCGGCGAACGTCGATCACCAGCCGGCGATCACGATGAGCGAGGAGTCGTTCCGCACCGTCGTGGAGTCGACGCTGTTCGGCGGCTTCAACGTGTTGCGGCGCTGGGCCGAGCCCCTGCTCCGAGACGGGCTGGGCGGGGCCGCGGTGTCGCTCTCGAGCGCGGCCGCTGTCCCGGGGCGTGCCGGCCATCGCGGACTCCTCGGCGGGGAAGGCCGGCTTGGAGTCGCTGACGAAGACCGTCGCGGCGAGTGGGGACCTGCGGGGTTGCGCGTGAACGTAGTCGGGCCCGGCGCGACGGTCGTGCCGCGAGCCGGGGAGTTCCTCGGCGATCAGAAGACGTCGGGCATGCGCAGCATGGTGGCCCTGGGCGGTCGCCCCGCGGTGCCTCAGGAGATCGCCGATCCCGTGGTCTTCTTGCTCAGCGAGGCGGCGCGCTACATCACCGGCGTCGTGCTGCACGTCGACGGCGGTTTCCGGCTCACCCCGTCGGTGATCCCGAGCTGGACCTTCTACACGGCAGGGGGCGAGGCGCTCAGCCATGAGTGACCTGCTCCGCGTGGGCTTCGTCGGGCTCGGCGACCAGGGGGTCCCGATGGCCGACCGTGTGCTCGCGGCGGGATTTCCCCTCGCGGTGTTCGCGTCGGCGTGACGAGGTTCGAGCGTGCGACGAGCGTCTGGGCGCCGCGGTCGTGTCGTCGGTGCGCGCGCTCGGCGACGTGTGCGACGTCGTGGCGATGGTCGTGGTCGGCGACGCCGTCCGCGAGGTTGCCATCGACGACGGCTTGCTCGACGGCTTGCGCGACGGCAGCGTGCTCGTGATCCACAGCACCGTGCATCCCGAGATCTGTCGCGAGCTCGGGCGCCTCGCAGCTCCCCAGGGCGTGACCGTCCTCGACGCTGCCGGTCACCGGGGGTCTGCACGGCCGGCAGGTCGGACCGCTCACGGTCATGGTCGGCGGCGATCCTGCCGCATGCGCGCGTGCTGCCGGTGCTCGAGACATACGGGACGTTGGTGCGGCACATGGGGCCGCTCGGCAGCGGTCAGATCACCAAGGTGATCAACAACTACGCGATGGCCGCCCACGTCGTGGTCGCCAACGACGTCGAAGCGCTCGTCCGGGCGCTGGGCCTCGACGTGGCGTCGGCCGCCGCGGTGCTCCCGAGCGGCAGCGGCGCCAGCTGGGTGCTCGACCGTCTGGCGGCGAGCATGTTCGACCCGCCGGAACACGACAAGGGCGCGCGCTTCGGGTTCGGCCTCCTCGCAAAGGACGTCCAGCTGTTGCGCGAGCTCGCGGGCGACGCCGCGCACGAGCTGTTCTCCGCCGAGATGGTGTCGGTGATGCTCGAACGTGCGACCGGCGAGGAATCCGCGGACGCACGTCGGGTGAAGATCGCGCGATGAGCATGAAAGCCGCCGGTCGGACGGACCGGTTCTCGAGTGAGGAGCGAGGTCGATGAGCACCAGCGCCACGAGTTCGACGATGGACGGCTTCGATGTCTGCGCATGGGCCCGGCACTTCAGCCCCTTCCTGCCCGAGCTGCAGGACAACCCGCACGCGTACGTTGACCTCATGCGCGCGGCGTGCCCGGTCGTGCACAGCGATTGGCTGGGAGGCGTGTGGATCGCGTCGCGCTACGAGGACGTGCGTTTCATCTTGCAACGGCACGACCTGTTCTCTGCCCGCATCAACACGATCCCGGTCACGTCCCAGACGCCGCTCTCACCCGACATCCCGAACCAGATCGACCCACCCGAGCACGGCAAGTACCGCTCCATCATCAACCCGGTCCTGTCACTGGGAACCGTCGACGCCATCGAACCGCGGATGCGCGTGGTCGCGGTCGAGCTCTTGGAGGGCATCGCCGCACGAGGCGCGTGCAACTTCACCACCGAGTTCGCGATCCCGTTTCCGGGCCTCATGTTCTGCGATGTGATGGGCCTTCCGCGAGCCGATCTTGCGATGCTCGTCGATTGGAAGAACGTGATCTTCGCCGCGACCACGCCGGAGCAGCGCAAGGAGGTCGCCGGCACGGTGAAGCGCGAGCTTGCCGAGTACTTCACCGATCAGTACCAGCAACGCCGCGTGCTGCGATGAGCTCGGCGACGACTTGCTGAGCCGCCTCACGACCGCGAGCTACGGTGGTGAGCGCGAGCTCACGATGAACGAGTGGATCGGCATCGCCGCGTTCTTCTGGGTCGCGGGGCTGCACACGGTCACGGCACAGCTCGGGTTCGCGCTGGACTATCTCGGGACACACTTGGAGCACCGCGACGCCCTGGTGCGCGACCCGTCGCTCGTGGAGCATGCGGTCGAAGAGCTCATCCGCTACGACAGCTTGGTGAACGACGCGCGCGTCGCCCTGACCGACGTGGACGTGGGCGGGCAGACGATCAAAGAGGGCGAGGTCGTCATCGTGCTGTACGGGCTGGCGGGCCGCGACCCGGCGCAGTTCGCCAACCCTGACACTGTCGACTTCGGGCGCACCGCGAACCGCCACTTCGGGTTCGGTGCGGGTGTGCACCGGTGCGCCGGCTCGCATCTCGCGTGGCGAGAGATGCGCGTTCGCGCTCGAAGAGGTCCACCGCCTGATTCCGGGCTACCGACGCGACGAGAGCCAGCAGCCGATCCGGCGTTACGGCTGGGTCCGCGACATCGAGAACGTGCACCTCGTGATCGATCCTCGCTGAATTCCGGGGCCGTTCGACACCCGGCAGGTTCAGGAACCGGTCGGAACGGCCGACAACGACGGAGTGGCTCCGAGCTGACCCGGCTGCCGATCCGACCCCTCGGCGAGCAGGGATGCGCCGAGGCGAGCGGGTCGCGCTCGCGCTCGTTGCGGTCTACTGCGCCGCATACGCCGCGTGGACCGTGTGCCACTGGGGCGGCCATCGTGTCCTCGTCTCCGACGTCGGTTCCTGGCCCGTGCTGGGAGGCGCCGTCATCCTCGGCGCGCGGCGTGCCATCGAGGCCACGGACCGGCTCCGTCGCGTGTGGTGGTGTCTCGCCGCCGGCGCCGCCTGCTGGTTGCTCGGGGACGTCGCATGGTTCTTTCTCGAGGTGGTCCGGCACACCTACCCGTTCCCGTCGGTGGCCGACCCCTTCTATCTCGCTTTCTACCCCCTGACGTTCCTGGGGCTCACGCTGATGCCGGTGCAGCGACGGCGGGCGCGCGACCGCCTCACGCTGGTGCTCGACACCGCGACGATGATGGTCGCATCGACGATGACCGTCTGGTACATGGTCATCGAGCCGACGCTCGCTACCGGATCCGGCTCGTGGCTGTCGCAGGCCCTTGCGGTCGCGTACCCGGTGGGGGACCTGATCCTGCTGCTCGCGATCGCGCGTGTGATGGTCCGCCACCCGGCTCCCGAGATGCGCACGGTGGTGCACCTCCTCGGTGTCGGCATCGCCGGGATGGTCGTGGCCGACGTCGCGTTTGCGCGCCTCTCGCTGAGTGGTCGCTCGGATCCGGCGCGTGGCCGGATGCGATCTATGTGCTCGCTGGTCTCCTCGTGATGACGGCCGCGGCGCGGCGAACCGCGGGCAATCGTGGACGGCCACGAGCGATGTGCGGGCCCGCCACGTCAGCGGCATCCCCTTCGCGGCGTTGTTCGTCGGCCTCGGTCTCCTCGTGTACCGCGTGGCGGCCCCACGCTCCGGCTCGCTGCTCGTCCTCAGCGTGGGCGCATGCGTGCTCGCGCTGCTGATCGTGGGCCGGCAGGCCGTGCTCCAGCGTGACGTGCAACACCTGGTGCACGAGCTCTCCACGTTGGTGAGTCACGACCCGCTGACCGGTCTCGCCAGCCGTCGCGAGTTCTTCGAACGCGGTCCGCGCCTCGTTGCGGCCGCACGTGAGCGGGGAGTGTCGTGCGCAGTCGTCCTCGGTGATCTCGACGGCTTCAAGCAGGTGAACGACTCCTACGGCCACGCCGTGGGTGACCAGGTGCTCCAACTCATCGCCGCGAGCTGCCTCGACTGCGCGTGTCCCGGCGACCTCGCCGCCCGTCTCGGCGGCGACGAGCTCGCGTGGGTGCTCCCCGACACCGATGCGGAAGGCGTCGCGGTCTTCGTCGCGGCGTTGCGCGAGCGGATCCAGACCCGGATCAAGGCCTCGCCCCTCGCATCGGTCTCGGTGTCGATCAGCGCGGGCTCCGCGGTGTCGACGGCGTCCGCGGGACTCGACGAGTTGCTCCTCGAAGCGGACGTGTCGCTGTACCGGGCCAAGGGCCGCCCGCGGGGCGACTCGCCCCCGTCGGGTGAGCCGAGACGGGAACATCGCGGGTGACCATGAGCCTCCGCGACCGGCGCCGCCCCGAGCTACAGGCGCCGCGCACGGACGCCGATATCACGGACATGACGGCAGGGTCCGAGGCACAGGTGCCTGGTGGCTCCGCCACCTGGGGGTCCGGCCTGGACGCGACAGGCGTCTCGGTCGAGGACGCGCGTGTGATCATCGTCGACGACCTCGAGGCCAACGTGCGGCTGCTCGAAGGGCTCCTGCGGTCGGCAGGCATCCACAACATCTACGGGTTCACCGACCCCGAGGTGTTCGCCGCATCGTGTGGAGACCTCGAACCGGACCTCGTGCTCCTCGACCTGCACATGCCCCGCATGGACGGCTTCGAGGTGCTCGCGGCGCTCCAAGCGGCGACGCCCGACGACACGTTCATCCCGGTGCTGGTGCTGACTGCAGATGCAACGCCCGAGACCCGCGCCGCGCGCTGTCGTCGGGCGCGATCGACTTCGTGACGAAGCCTTTCGACCGCACCGAGGTCGTCCAGCGGGCGAAGAACCTGCTGGCGACCCGACTCCTGTACCAGCGCCTCGAGGCCCGGGCCGAGCGGCTCCGGGTCGCGCTCGACGTGGAGCTCGCGCGTGAGCGGAGCCTCGCGGCGGTGCGCCGGCTCCGGACGGATCGGATCAGCACGGTCGTAGGGAGCAACGAGTGGGACATGGTGTTCCAGCCGATCGTCGAGCTCGAGACGGGCACCGTGATGGGTGTCGAGGCGCTGGCCCGCTTCCCGCACCGGCCCGCGCGCGCACCCGACGAATGGTTTGCCGAGGCAGCCGAAGTCGGGCTCGGGCTCGAGCTCGAGCTCGAAGCAGTCGACCGCGGCTCTCGTACTTCCGGCACATCCCGGCGGGGATGTTCCTGGCGATCAACGTCTCCGCGACAACCGCGATGTCGACCGCCCTGCGCGACCACTTGGCCGCCATCCCCGGCAACCGGATAGTTCTCGAGCTCACCGAACACGATCGCATCGAGGACTACGAGACCGTGTGGCCTGCGTTCGACGAGCTGCGGACCCAGGGCGTGCGGATCGCCGTCGACGACGCGGGGACCGGCTACTCCGGCCTCCAGCACATCCTGCGCGTCCAGCCCGACATCGTGAAGCTCGATCTGGCGCTCACCCACGAGATCCACGTCGACCCGGCCCGCCGCGCGCGGCTGGCGGTCTCGTCGGGTTCGTGTCCGAGATCGGCGCGCAGCTGGTGGCGGAGGGCATCGAATCCGAGGCGGAGCTCGACGCGCTCCGGCGGATCGGCATCCCGTGGGGTCAGGGCTTCTGCTTCGGACAGCCGGGTGCGCTGCTGTCGTCGCAGATCTCAGCCGGGCTCACCGTCAGGACGCCGCTTCGGCCCTGACGGCCGAGGCCGGGTCTTCGCCGCCCCGGGTCTTCGCCGCCCAGAGTGCCCGACGGTCCAGTTGGGGCTGCTCCGTGCCGATAGGTCACTGGGGTCGAACATCCGCACTGGGGTCGTGTCGAGGGAGCATCGATGGCTCAGTTCGTGGACGGTTCGTCACGCCGGCGCACGGCGAAGCAGGAAGGGACCCGCCCGCAGGAACGGAACAGCGAGGCAGGGTCGCGGCGGCGTTTCCAGCGGTGGCTCTCTTTCGTGGTGCTCGCCGCGCTCGTTGGCCTGAGCATCGCCGGCTTCGTGGTGAGCCGCAGCGCGAGCCGCGCTCAGCAGCGGGATCTCCTGCACGAGCGCGGGCGAAGTGGCGACGCTGCTCACGAGCGCGATCGGCGGCGTGCAGTCGTCGCTGAGCCTGCTCGGCACGACCTATGCCGGTCGTGGCACCGCGGGCGTTGCCTACGACGCCGCGGCCAAGTCGTTGGTCAGCGGTGGTGTGGTCGGCGTGGGGGTTGCCGACGTCGTCGGATCGGACCTCGTCGTGCAGGCGGCGGAGGGCAGCGTTCCCCCGGCGGGTTCGGTGCTGACACTCGCGCATGCCGACGTGGCGCGCCGCGCGCTCGAGGCCAAGGGTTTGGTCTCGGTGCTCTCGAAGGACGCGACGACGGGACGGACCTTGTTCATCCTGGCGTTCGGCCGCGACGACGGGACCGTGGTCTACGAGGACTCCATCGTCGACCCGTCGAATCCCGCGCCGCGCACGCCCGGGTCGCCGTACGAGGAGATCGACCTCGCGCTCTACCGGAGCCCAACGAAGTCTGCCGACCAGCTCGTGCTCACGACCGCCAAGCACCAGTCGTTCCCCGGCACGGTCGACCGGCGCAAGCTCACGATCGGCGCGGAGCAATGGCTCATGATCACGGCAGCCCGCGAGCCTCTCGGCGGGACGCTCGCACGCTCGGCGTCGTGGATCATCCTGGGCATCGGCATCGTTGCGTCCCTGCTCGCTGCCCTGGCCGTCGAGGTGGTCACCCGCCGGCGCCGCTATGCGATGCTGCTGGTCGACGACCGCACCGACGAGCTGCAGCGCACCGTCGCCGAGCTCGAGGCAGCTGCGCGGCTGCGGAGTCGGCGAACCGCTCGAAGAGCGACTTCCTCTCGCGGATGAGCCACGAGCTGCGGACGCCGCTCAACGCGGTGCTCGGTTTCGCACAGTTGCTCGAGCTCGACGACCCGACCGAGCAGCAGCGCGATGCGATCGGGCACATCCTCAAGGGTGGAAGCCACCTCTTGGGCCTCGTGAACGAGGTGCTCGACATCTCGCGGATCGAGACCGGTGACCTCGCGCTGTCACCCGAGCCCGTGCTCGTCGGCGAGGTGATCCGAGAGGGGATCGACCTCATCGGCCCCCTCGCCACCCAGCGGTCGGTGCACCTCATCGGCGACCGTCATGCGACCTGCTCGCAGTATGTGTTCACGGACCGGCAACGCCTGAAGCAGATCGTGCTCAACCTGTTGTCGAACGCGGTCAAGTACAACCACCCCGACGGCACCGTCACCCTGGCGTGCGAGCGGATGTCGCCGACGCGCCTTCGAATCAAGGTGACCGATACCGGGCCCGGCATCGCGGCCGAGCAGGTCGGGCTGCTCTTCGTGCCCTTCGAGCGGCTCGGGGCGAACCGCACCGACGTCGAGGGCACCGGCATCGGGCTGGCGCTCTCGCGGCGGCTCGCCGAAGCGATGGGCGGGACGATCGGAGTCGAGACCGCCGTCGGAAAGGGGAGCACGTTCTGGGTGGAGCTTCCGCTGGTGGAGGGCCCAGTCGAGCGCTACGAGCGCCTCAACGCACCGGCCGAGCCCGAGACTCCGGAGATCCCGCCCGAGGTCCCACACCGGACGGTGCTGTACGTCGAGGACAACCTCGCGAACCTCAACCTCGTGCAGCGCGTGATGGAGCGTCGCAGTGAGGTCGAGATCATGCCGGCGATGCAGGGACGCCTCGGGATCGAGCTGGCTCGCCAGCACCAGCCCGAGCTGATCCTGCTCGACCTCCACCTCCCCGACGTCAGCGGCGACGAGGTGCTCCAGAGCCTCCGCGACGACGCCTCGACCGCGTCGATCCCCGTGGTGATCGTGAGCGCCGACGCGACGCCGGGACAGGTGCAGCGGCTCATGGCCGCGGGCGCGAGCGCCTACCTCACGAAGCCGCTCGACATTCGAGAGCTGTTGCGTGTGGTTGACGTCCTCCTCGGCGAGTGAGCGGCCGGCTCTCCGCTCTTGGCGCCTGCGGCGCCGGGCCGCTCGGGCCACGCCTCGCCGCGAGCCGGGTTACCCGGCCCCGGGCGTTCAGCTCGGGCCGCGGACGCTCAGTCGCGGGAGCGGAGTGAGAGCAGGAAGTGCAGCGCGGCGCGCTCGGCGGTGCTGAGGTCGACGAACTCGATCCCGGCGCGCACCGTGCCGTCGGCATCCGCGGTGCGGTTGCGCACCGCGCCGTGCAGGCGGATCCCGGGAGGCGCGTCGGCGAGCTCGAACTCGAGGACGGCCTGCTCACCGATCGGGTGATCCGCGGCGTCGCCTCCGAGCGCCAGCGCGGCGCCCGCCAACGACGCGTCGACGACGCGACACTCGTTCCAGCGCGCCGAGGCGCCCACGATCCGGTATCGAGCCGGCCACCCTGCCGGCCAACGAGGGCTGAGGCGACGAGCCGCCATCACGTGTCCTCTCCCGGGCTGGCGCCGGGCGTCGGGGCCTGACGGTCGCGCGGTCAACGACCGAGCACCACCGGCACGGCCGTCAGCGTCGAGAGCTGCGCCACGTGCCCGCGGGCGCGCAGCAGCGCCGACTCGGCCTCGGCGATACAGGTCGAGAGGTCCTCGTGGACCGCGCCCTCGACCTCCGCGGTGAGGTCCTCGCAGATTTCGAGCCGACCGATGGCAGCGGCCAGTGCGTTGTTCAACGAGTGCAGCACCGTGCGCACGTCGTCCCCACCTGCCGGGCGCGTCGCGCCGTTCCGAGGTGCCTCTGTCGCGCTCACGACCAGACGGCGTTGCCGCTCAGCGCACTCCGGTTGTTCACGATGACCTGCTCCGCCATGTCGAGCAGCTCGCGGCGCGTGAAGGGCTTGTAGAGCAGCGGGCCCGTGGCGCGCCCGTCGCTGTCGGTGCCGATCCGGGGGTCGCCCGTGATGAGGAGCACGGAGAGCTCGGGGTGCAGCGCGTGTGCACGGGTCCGGAGTTCGAAGCCGTCGACGTCGGGCATGTGCACGTCGCCGATGAGCAGATCTGGCATCGGGTGCTCGCGCAGCCAGGCGATCGCGTCGGAACCGTCGCGGCAGCGTGCCACGCGGTACCCGGCGGACTCGAGTGCCTGGGCGACGCCGTCGCGCACGGCGCTCTCGTCGTCGACCAGGAGCACGGTGTGATTCGTGTCCATCTCGGTGCGTTCCTTTGCTCGGTTGCGTTCGGTTGGTAGGGACAGGAAGATCAGAAGCCCGGGGGCGCGTCGGTGCCCTCAGGCGCGGGCGACGATGCGAGCAGGGCTTCGATGCGTCGCAGGAGCTCGCGGGGGCTGAAGGGCTTGGCGATGTAGTCGTTCGCGCCGGCGTCGAGCCCGCACTGCACGTCGAGCTCCTGCGCCTTTGCGGTCAGCAGCAGCACAGGGATGCCCGCGGTCCGCGCCCCGGCGCGCAGCCGCTGGCAGACCTCGATGCCGGTGAGCTTGGGCATCATCCAGTCGAGGATGACGATGTCGGGCAGCAGCTCCTCGGCGGCCTTGAGCCCACCCTCACCGTCCGACTCGCCGAAGACGTTCATGCCGACGTGGGAGAGCTTGAACTCCACCAGCCCGCAGATGTCCGGATCGTCGTCGACCACCAGGACCGTGGTCATGCCATCTCCTCGGCGAGTGTGGGTTCCCCGGACGCGAAGGTGGCCGCGAGCTCGTCGGGCGCGGCGGCGACGGGCAAGCTGAAGTCGATCTCGGTGCCCTTCCCGGCTGCCGACCGCAGGGCGACGTTGCCGCCGTGCAGCTCGACGATGCGCTGCACGATGAAGAGGCCCAGCCCATTGCCCTGCGTGGCGCGCACCGCCGCCTCGGAACCCCGGGAGAAGCGCTGGAAGAGCTTCCCGTGGTCCTGCTCGGGGATGCCGATCCCGTCGTCGCGCACGGTGACGACGACCTCGTGCGGCTCCGCCCTGGCGGTGATGTCGATGTGGCGGCCTCTCGGCGTGAACTTGATGCAGTTCGAGAGCAGGTTCAGCAGCACGCGGTCGATGTGCTCCGCGTCGGCCATGACCTGGGGAAGGTCGGCGGGGAGATCGACGTGGATGTCCAGGCCCTCCTCCTGCGCAGCCGGCAGCACGGCGCGGACCGCCGCGTCGATCATTGGGACGACCGCAGTGCTGACGGGCGACACCGTCAGCTCACCCCCCTCGACCCGGCCGATCGTGAGGAGGTTCTCGATCATCGCGAGCAGGCGCCGCGCGTTGCGGTCGATGACCTCGACGGCAACAGCCTGTTCGGGGTCCCAGCTCGACTCGTCCTCGTCGCCGAGGATCTCGAGGTAGCCCAGGATGCTCGTCAGTGGGGTGCGCAGCTCGTGTGACACCGTGGAGACGAAGTCGGTCTTCGCGCGGTCGAGCTCGCGCAGCTCCTCCACTGCTTGGTGCTCTCGGTCGAGCGCCTCGGCGAGCTTCGCGTTCGCTGCCTCGAGGAGCGAGGTGGTGCGGGCGCGCTCTTGCGTCAGGATCACGCGGGCCGAGACGTCGCGCCACACGGCTTCGATCGCCGCGACGTGGCCTTCGCCGTCACGGCGGGCCGCGGTCCCGCGGCTCTCGAGCCACACGTAGTGCCCGTCCTTGGCCTGCAGTCGACAGGAGCACCCGAAGCTTCCGTCGGCGGCGAGCGCCTTCGCGTGCGCGACCTGGACCGTCTCGAGGTCCTCGGCATGGACGAGCTTCTCGATTGAGATGCGCAGGAGCTCCTCCGGCTCGTAGCCGAGGATGCCCCGGCACGCCGGCGACGCGTAGAAGAACCCGGACGTGTCGCTGAGCGTGATCATGTCCGGCGCGCTGTCGAGGAGCTCGCGCAGGCTGCCGCTCTGGTCGAGCGCGTGCTCGAGCTCCCGCCTGCGGGTGAGGTCGCGGAAGAGCGCGTGGAAGGTGGTGCCCCGCTCGGAGGTCACGATCCACACTGTCATGTCGAGCGGGATGCGCCTCCCGCTGCGGTGGAGGCCCTCGAGCTCCAACCACTCGCCGAGCAGGGACAGGCTCGGATCGAGCACGCGGCGGACGTTCTGCTCGTGCGCGAAGCGGTGGGTCGGGGCAATGATCGTCTCCGTCATCGGGAGCCCGATCACTGCGGCGTACTCCCAGCCGAACGTCTCCGCGGCGCGCCGCGTTCCAGTCCGTGATCAGTCCCTGTTCGTCCCACGAGACGTAGGAGTCGTTGGCGGCGTCGACGACCCGGCGGATCTCGTGCTCGCCGGCGCGCCGGCGCAGCACTGCGCGCACGTGCGCGACGAGCTCGATCGGATTCACCGGCTTGGTGAGGTAGTCATCGGCTCCGGCGTCGAGCCCGCGCACCCGGTCCGTCGTCGCGGCGTCGCCGGAGACCAGGATGACCGGCAGCCCGCTCGTGCTCGCGTCCTTGCGCAACAGCTCGAGAACGCCCAGGCCGTCCATGCCTGGCATGTGCCGGTCGAGGAGCACCATGCTCACTCGGTGGTTGCGCAGATGGTCGAAGAGGCTGGGACCGTCGGCGACGGCCGACGCATGCAAGCCCGCGTCGTTGAGGACCCGAACGTGCAGCTCGCGTGTCATCGGGTCGTCGTCGACGACGAGGAGGTGGGACACGTCGTGCGCCGGCTGCGGAGGCGCGCCCCCGCCCGCGGCGAGCCCGGGCTCTCGGGCTGAGCTCTCGTCCTCGGCCATGACGTTCCCCGTAGTCTTCGAAGGACCCCTGATCTGCAGACGACCCCAACTGCTGGGGTTGAGAACGGCACGATTCGGGCGTTCCTGAAGCGGCTTTTGGGCGCCGGTTCACGGACCGACGGGTTGGGTAGTGACTCGGCAGCCCATCGGCGTGCCCAGGAGGTAGGGATGCCCGAACCGACGCGCCCGTCCGAAGAGACCGTCCGTGCCGAACGCGAGGAAGCAGAGCGCGAGCACGTCGCGGACCGCGAACCCACGCCCGACGAGGAGCGCCGGGCCCGGGGCCTCAAGGGGGATCCCGAAGTCAGCGAGCACGAGCGGGAGATGACCCGTCGCGGCGCCGAGCAACGGGGAGAAGGTCGCCTGCCCTGACCGGAGGGGGCGGTCGCGGCATCAGCTCATGGCTGAGCCGTCTGTCTCGGGGTCGATGACGGGCGCCTGCTTCAGATCGGCGTTGCCGCTGATCCAGGTGGTCGTCAGCTCGCGCCGGGCGATCCTCCATGTCGCGCCCTCGCGCCGCAGGTGGTCACGGTACACGCCGTGCACGGTCTGGACCTCGCCGCCCTGCGCACCGCGCCGGAAGTGGATCGACTGGGCGTCGGCGCGCGCGGTCGCATGATCGCCGTCGATCTCGACCACGACGTTCGACACCACGTGTTGCGACGCGCTGTAGCAGACGGTCTGATCGTGCGCGGCCCGAGCCACGAAGGCGGCCGCGGGCAACACGCCGGTCATCTCGAAGTGCAGCGTGGCGTCGTCGGTGAAGCAGTCGCGCAGCGCGTCCCAGTCACGGACGTCGATCGCCGCCGCGTAGCGGTACAGCACGTCGGTGACCGCGAGACGATCGAGCGCGGCCTCGTGCCCTGCCATTCGGGTACGCCTCGCTCCCGTGGTGCTCAGTGCTCGGTCGGGTAGCGGAGCCAGACCGCGGCCTCCGCGCTGTTGGCCCGGAACGTCAGGCTCTCTTCGAGGTACAGGCGGACCTCGACGGCGTCCGCGCCCTCGTAGCCGATCGCGATGTCCTGCCCGCAGGACAGCTCGAAGTCACCGCCACGGGTCGACAGCACGACGGCACCATTGACCGCCGGCGCGTAGAGGACCGGGCCGCCGAGGATGACCCGCAGCCGTTCGAGCACGGGGTAGCCGCCGTCCTGGGTCGTCTCGAGGATTCCCGCGTAGCACCGTGGGCCCAGCGCGGCTGCGTACGGACCCTCGACGCCTGCGTCGCGCAGGCTGGCCACCGCCATCGCCACGGAGGTCGGGTACTGGCCGAAGTTCTCCGACAGCGAGATGGGCTCGTTCGGCGATCCGTCGACGATGCCTTCGATGCCCGCCGGGTCGAAGCCGTGGAACACGAGGCGGTCCTCGGCCTGCGCGAGGCTGCGCGCCGCGTCGACCACCCGGTGCAGGTCGGGTGAGGTGCTGCCGCGGTCGATGCCCTCGAGCTCGGCTCGGCGCACGGCGAAACGGGCCCGCAGCTCCACGTACGGAAGCACGCGCCGCAAGCCCGCCTCGACACCGGGGTTGGGGCCCTCGGGCAGGAGCTCGACTTCGCCGAGCGAGATCGCGGAGGCGTCCCACCCGGCAGGCTCGGTGAAATCGACGACGTGCCGGGCGGCGAGGAAGTTCCTCAGCGCGCTGCGGCTCTGGCGTTCGATCTCGCCCCACGCGGTATCCGAAACGGGCGCAAGCTCGCGAAACAGGTGATTCACGACACCTCCCGCAGACTGCCGATCCCCAGCCCACCCGACGTGCCGGCGTCGTTGGCGGCGTCCGTCATGTCTCCGGCCGCCTCCCGGCCGACGATCGAGGCCTCCGTGAACAAGTACTCGCGGAGGAACCTGTCGAGCTCCGGATCGGCTCGCCGCAGCCATTCCAGCACCATCGCCGCGTGCTCCTTCTCCTCGTCGCGGTTGTGCGTGAGGATCGCCCGGAGCTCCGCGTCGTCGGTGGCGGCAATCCGCTGGTCGTACCAGTCCGTCGCCTCGAGCTCTTCCATGAGCGAGACGACCGCGCGATGGCGATCGATCGTTGCCGCAGGCAGCGTCTCGGCCGGCTCGTGGAGTCCCTCACTCGCCATCGTCGCCCCCCTCCCCGTTTGGCTTGCGGTCGGCTCGCGGCATGTGTGCCCGGGATCGGCGCGTCCCCAAACTACCGAGCGCACCGGCTGAACGAGACTGGGCCCCACCCGCGAACTGCGCAGAGCACATGAAACGGTGCCAATCGGCCATCAAGGCCCGTGATCATGTGGCCGATGCTTCCCACGAACGCGGCGTGGACGGGGCCACGCGTCGGCGTTGCCGGGCAATGGGCAAGGGGTGATGGGGAGGCGCAATCGTGCGTTGGCCACAGGCGATCGGTGCACGGGTCGGCGCGGCCTTCGGGGCGCTGGTCGTGCTGCTGGCAAGCGCGGTCGGGATCGGCCTGTGGGCGACCCACGCCGAGCAGCGGGTTGCGAACCGGATCGACGAGCACGCCCAGGTCGTCCGCGACGCGACTCACCTGACGTACCTCGCATCCGACATGAACAGCTTGCAGACCGCCTACGGCCTCGACGTCGTTGCGGGGGTTCCCAACGCGACCGACGACCACGCGACCTCACGTGAGCGCTTTCTCCAGCGGGCCCAGGACGTCGACCGCGCCCTCCGCGCGTTGCAGCGGACCGACCACGAGCCTTCGACTCAGGCGGCTCTCCGGCGAGCGCGTGCCCGGTACCAGAGCTTCATGGACCTGGACACACGCATCATCGGGCTCTATCGCGCGGGTGACCCCGCATCGCTGCGCGCCGCGAACAGCGCGATCGTCGGTGACTCGGGCCGGATCTTCGACAAGATCTCGAATGCCATCGCCCGGGTGGAGCAGACCGCCGACGGGCGCTGGCATCAAGCAGTGGTCGACGGTGAGCGGTCGGCCCGCCGGCACTCGTTCATCGCGATCATCCTCGGGTTGATCGCGATCGGGCTTGCGATGGCGCTCTGGCGAGCGATCAACTCGTCGGTGACCCGACCGATCCTCGCTCTGTCGAGCACGGTCGAGAAGCTCAAGCACGGCGAGCTGGAGGCTCGCGCGCCCGTGGAGGGCGCGACCGAGCTCCAGCACCTCGGCCGGGTCTTCAACGCGATGGTCGACACGCTGGCCGCGATGATCGACGGCCTGGGCGTCGCGAGCCAGGAGGTCAGCACGTCGGCCGCCGAGCTCTCGAGCTCGGCGGAGGAGCTCGCCGCGACGACGACCGAGCAGAGCGCGGCGATCACGGAGGTCTCTGCGACCACCGAGGAGCTGGCCCGCGCGTCGGCGTCGATCGCCGACACGGTCGACGACGTCGCGTCTCGCGCATCGGAGACGCGCGAGAACCTCGAGCTCGCAGAAACCGACATCCAAGCATCGAGCGACCGGACGGTGGCGTTGGCGAAGCGGGTGACCGAGATCGGCGCCATCCTCACCCTGATCAACGACATCGCCGACCAGACCAACCTTCTCGCGCTCAATGCGGCGATCGAAGCTGCGCGCGCCGGCGAGGCGGGCCGAGGCTTCGCGGTCGTCGCCGACGAGGTCCGCCAGCTCGCGGAGCGCTCGAAGCGCTCCGCCGCCGACATCGCGTCGATCACCGACGGCGTGCAGAGCGAGACGAACGCGACGGTCATGGCCATGGAGAAGGGCGCCAAGCAGATGCAGCACGGCCTCGCGCTGCTCGAAGAGGTGACCGAGGCCGCGGATCAGGTGCGGCTCACGACCCAGCAGCAGCGCTCGGCGACGGGCCAGGTCGTCGAGACGATGGAGCAGCTCGCCGAGGTCGCACGGCAGGTCTCGGCGACCGCGCAGCAGATCTCGGGGGCGTCGGCGTCGCTCGCCGGCCTCTCGGTGAACCTGGAGCAGACGGCGGCGATCCGCAAAGCAGGCTGAGGCGTCGGTGAACGGAGCGCCCTTCGAAGTCGGCGACCGCACGCAGCCACCCGTCGTGCGCGCGCTGCTCCTGCCGGTTGCGCACGACTGGTACGCGGTCGACCTGGCCCAGGTCCGCGAGGTCGTCGCTGCTCCGATGGTGACGGAGCTGCCGACCGCGCGCCCGCCGCTGCTCGGTGTGTTCAACCTCCGCGGTGAGATCGTCCCACTGTTCGACACGGCAGCACTGGTCGGAATCGGTCGCGCCCGGTCCGCTGATTTCGCGGTCGTCGTGGACGGCGAGCTCGGGCCGGCGGGCCTCGCATCGAGCGGGATGCCCGAAGCGACGGAGCTCCCGCAACCGTTGAGCGCGGCCGAGAGCTCGTTGGCCTCGCTCACCTACGCGGTCGGTCGGCGGGTCGTGACCTTGGTCGACGTGCACGCGCGGTTGCATCCGTCGCCTCGCGAGGGTCGAAATGGCCGTGCCTGAGGACAGTGACGGCCGGCCCCGGGTGAGCGGCGCTCGCAGCACGGACTTCGTCGCGCTGTTCGCGCAGGAGGCAGACGACCGACTCAGCCGCCTCGGCGAGCAGCTGCTCGAGCTCGAGCGCGCGGAGCGGGGGCCGACCTGGTCGCCTCGATCTTTCGCGAGGCCCATACCCTGAAGGGCGCGGCGGCAGTGGTCGGGTTCGACGACATCGGCAGCGTCGCCCACGCCCTCGAAGACCTGCTCGAACCGCTTCGTCGGGGAGCGCGCGCGCCGACCCCCGATCTGGTCGACGCTGCGCTCGTCGCCGTCGACGGCCTGACGGCCATGTTGCCGCGCGTGCTGGCCGGCGAGAATTCCGCGAGCAAGGCGACGGACCTCGTCCGCATGCTCGGTCACACCCGCGAGAGTGCACGCGGGGAGGCGGTCGTTGCGGACGCAGCTCGCGAACGCGACGCCCCGGCGCCGGCGCCCCGGGAGCCCGAACCACGGGTCGACGCCCAGCCGGTACCGGCTGCGGAGGTCATGGAGTCGTCCGACGAGCTGGCAGCTCGGCCGGGCCGCCGCCTCGACGGGGAGACCGTCAACGTCTCGATCAGCCGGCTCGACGAGCTGGTGCGACTTGTCGGCGAGTCGGCTGCGGCGCACCTGCGCGTGGGGCGCGCCGTGAGCGAACGGCTCGGCTCGGACGCGTCGACGCTCCCCGAGGTGCGCGACCTGTCGCCGCGTCCTCAACGAGCTCCAGGAACGCACGATGCGGGCGCGCATGGTTCCCGTGTCCACGATCACGGACCCTCTCCACCGTGCCGTGCGGGACCTCGCCCGGTCGCTCGGCAAGCGTGTGCGTTGGGAGGCACGGGGCGAGGACACCGAGCTCGACCGCGGTGTGCTGCAGCACCTCGCCGACCCGTTGCTCCATCTGGTCCGCAACGCCGTCGATCATGGGGTCGAGACGCCGGCCGAGCGCGTGGCTGCAGGCAAGGACGAAGAGGCCACGGTGCGTCTCCATGCCATGCAGCTCGGCTCCGAGGTCATCATCACCGTGTCGGACGACGGACGTGGTATCGACGGCGCGCGCGTGCGCGAGCAGGCGCGGTTGCGTGGTGACGGTGCGAGCGGGACCGACGACCCCCTGACGCTCATCTTCCGTTCGGGGCTGTCGACCGCCGCGACGGTGTCCGAAGTCTCCGGCCGTGGTGTCGGTCTCGACGTCGTACGCACGAATCTCGAGACGGTGCGCGGCAGGGTCGAGGTGCATTCGGACGCCGGGCAGGGAAGCGAGTTCCGGCTCGTCGTCCCGATCACGCTGGCGGTGCTTCCGTGCCTGCTCGTCGCGGTGGCGGGGAACCGGTACGCCATCCCGATGCACTCGGTCGCCCTCGCCCAGGGCCATGACGACACCAACGAGGCTCATGCAGAGGGGCGCGCGCTGATCTGGGTGGGCAGGGCACCGGTTCCGGTGTCGGATCTGCACGCAACGCTCGAGCTCGACGGCGTGCCCGAGCCACAGGGTCCGATCGTGGTGGTCTCCGGCATCACGCGCCGCCATGCGTTCCGCGTCGATGCGCTCCTCGGCCAGCGAGACGTCGTCGTCAAGGGGCTGGGCCGCCTCGTCCCGCGCCTCGACGTCGTCGCGGGTGCGAGCGTCGAGCCTGACGGATCGATCCTCGTGGTACTCGATGCCGCGGCCCTGATCGACAAGGCCCGCGGAGATCGCGCCGAGGTCACCCCGGCGCTCCTGCACGGAGACGAGGCGCCGGTGGCGGCTGCGCGCCGACGCTCGATCCTCGTCGTCGACGACGCGCTGACGGTGCGGGAGCTCCAGCGGTCGATCTTCGAACGGGCGGGGTTCGAGGTCCGCGTCGCATCCGACGGGATCGAGGCGCTCGCGCGCCTCGCAGAAGCACCGGCCGATCTGGTGCTCACCGACGTCGAGATGCCACGTATGGACGGCTTCGCGTTGACCGAGTCGATCCGAGCGCATCCGAAGCTTGCGAACCTGCCGGTGCTCGTCCTCACGTCGCGCGCGAGCGAGGCTGACCGCCAACGCGGTCTCGACGTGGGCGCCGACGGCTACATCGTGAAGAGCGCGTTCGACGAGGCGAGCCTCCTCGAGTCGGTCGATCGCGTTCTCGGGAGACAGTGATGGCGATTCGCACTCCGACGCGCGTCGTCGTCGTCGAAGACTCAGCCCTCCAGCGTGCGCACCTCGTCAGCGTCCTCGAACGCGACGCCGATGTGTGCGTCGTCGGACAGGCGAGCGATGCGTCCGACGCCATCACGGTCATCGAGCGCGAGCGGCCGGATCTCGTGACACTCGACCTCGTGATTCCCGAGGGAGGTGGCATGCGCGTCATCGAGCACGTGATGGCATCGATGCCGACTCCGATCCTGGTGCTGTCCGCGACCGTCACCAGCCGCGAATCGGTCCCCGCGATCGAAGCGCTCGTTGCCGGTGCGACGGACGCATTGCCCAAGCCGTCGCGATGGACTCCCGCCTACGAGGACGAGCTCCGACGTGCAGCGCGCGCGGTACGTGGTGTCGCGGTCGTGCGTCATCCGCGCGGCACGCTTGCTCCTCGTCGAGGGCTCGCCGACACGCCGCGCACCTCGCGTACGCCCCGGAGGGGACGTCACGTCGTCGCGATCGCCGCGTCCACTGGAGGCCCACCTGCGCTCGCGCGCGTGCTCGGCGACCTCGACGGGCTCGCGGCACCGGTGCTCGTGGTGCAGCACATCCATCCAGAGTTCGTCGAGGGGTTGGCCACCTGGATGCGCCAGGTCTCACCGCTCCCGGTTCGGGTCGCCCGTTCGGGGGAGCCGGCCGAGCCCGGAACGGTCTACATCGGGCCGGGAAACGTCCATCTGCGACTGGCCGTCGGCGGGCGCGTCGAGCTGAGCCCCGATCCGCCGTCGATCCATTGCCCCTCTGCCGACGAGTTGTTCCGGTCGGTCGCGGAGCACGCCGGCGCCGACGGGATCGGGGTGGTCCTCACCGGCATGGGGAGCGACGGTGCCACCGGCCTGGCCGAGCTCCGGCGCCGTGGTGGGTTGACCATCGCACAGGACGAAGCGTCGTCGGCGGTCTTCGGGATGCCACGCGCAGCGATGCGTCTCGGCGCTGTCGATTCCGTGCTCCCGCTGACCGAGATCGCCGGAGCCGTGCTGGCGGTGGCGAGGCGAGCGTTGCGATGAGCGCGGTCCCTACCCCTTCGCTGGACCACGCCGCGGCGGTGCTGGCGCGTCGCGTCGGTCTGCGTACCGACCCGAATGCGCGCGGCCGGCTGTCTCGCTGCCTCGACGACGGCGCACGGGCATGCGAGACGAGCGTCGACGAGTACGTGGCGCGGCTGGAGACCGACTCCGCTGCGCTCCAGGATCTCCTCGATCGGGTCACGGTGCAGGAGACGTCGTTCTTCCGGGACCCGGCGCAGTTCGAAGCCCTCGCGCAGCACGTGCTGCCACAGCTCGCGGAGCCGATCGCGGTCTGGAGCGCCGCATGCGCGAACGGGCAGGAGGCGTACAGCATCGCCATGGTCCTCGACGAGCTGGGCTATCACCGGTCGCACGTCATCGCGAGCGACGTGTCGACCCAGGCGATCGACCGCACGCGTGCCGGCGTGTACTCCGTGAGAGAGATCGGCGGTCTGTCCCCGCAACGCCGCGCGCGGTATCTCGCGCCCGCAGACCCGCAGTTCCAGATCGTTCCCGAGCTAGGCGCGCGGATCGACGTCGTTCACCACAATCTCGTGACCGACGCGCCGCCCTTGGCGCGGTACGCATGCCCGATCGTCTTCTGCCGCAACGTGCTGATCTACTTCAGCGGCAAGGAGGTCGCGCGGTTCCTCGATCGTCTGGCCGACTGGATGCCGGCCGGCGCGTGGCTCTTCCTCGGCTACTCCGAATCGCTGTGGCAGGTCTCCGACCGCTTCGAGCTCGTGCGACTCGCCGACGCGTTCGTCTACCGCCGCCGTGAAGCGCCCCGGGCGCCTCGGAGCGAGGTGCCCGCCGCCGCGCCGCAAGCGAAGCGCCGGCCGCCTCCTGTGCGGTCGGCGCGGCGCGCACACAACGAGCCCGCCCCGGCGCGCCGCGATCCCGTGGCACCGTGCGCGGCGGTGGTCGACGGGAACGAGCCGGCGGGAACGAGCGACGACATCGCCCGGCTGACATCCGAGGCGGAGGCGGCGCTGCGTGCGGGTGACCACACCGCGGCCGTTGCGGCGTTTCGCAAGTGTGTCTATCTCGCGCCCGACCATCCCCTGACGCATCTCCATCTGGGGCTCGCGCTGGATAGCGCAGGTGATGCCACGGCCGCAGCGCGTGCGTACGCCGCGGCGCGCGCGGCCCTGGAGCGTTCGGACCCCGCGACGATCGAGGCGACACTCGAGGGTTACCACGCTGACGAGCTCGCCCGGTTCTTGGAGGCGAAGGTCGGAGCGTCGCGGTGACGACCCTCGTCTGCTTCAGGGGCTCCGACGGCGGTGAGTACGCGGTGCCGGTCGAGTCCGTCCGGGAGGTACGACCTCACCGGACGCTGCTGCCCCTGCTCTCGCCTCGTCACGGCGTTGCCGGGTTGCTCGCCCACGAACAGGGAGCAGTTCCGGTGCTCACGGTCTTCGGGGACGAGGGCGCTCACCTCCTCGTGCTCGATCGCGAAGGCGAGTCGTTCGGTGTCATCGTCGAAGAGGTCACCAAGGTCGTTCACGTCGACGGCAGGGTCGAGCAGGCCCCGCGCGGGCAGGAGCATCCGTGCATCACGGGCATCTTCCGCAAGGATGGCGACGTCGTGCTGGTCGTCGACGTCGATGCCCTCGACGAACGGCTCGGCGCATGAGTCAGACGATCGTCGTCGCCGAGGACTCGGTCGTCATCCGCGCGGTGCTCCGTCAGCACCTCGAGAACCACGGCTACGGGGTGGTCGAAGCGCACGACGGTCCCATGGCGATCGAGGTCTGCCGCACGTCGGCGCCGGACGCGGTGCTGCTGGACATCGAGATGCCGGGGCTCGACGGCCATCAAGTGCTCGCCGCGCTGAAGGACGATCCGGCACTCCGCGACGTGCCCGTCGTGTTCCTGACCGGGCGTACAGCAACCGACGACGTCGTCGAAGGCCTCCGTCTCGGGGCGCACGACTACCTGAAGAAGCCGTTCGAGCCGAGTGAGCTGATCGCACGGGTGACTGCGGCGGTGCGGCTGAAGTCAGTCGAGGATGAGCTCCGGGCTCGGAACGCCGAGCTCGATCTCCTCAGCCGCACCGACATGCTCACGGGGCTGGCCAACCGGCGTCACATCCAGGAGCGTCTTGCCGAGCTGGCCCTGTCGGCGCACCGCCGCGGGAGCCCTTGGCGGTGGTGCTGTTCGACCTCGACCACTTCAAGCGCATCAACGACACGATCGGGCACGCCGGTGGTGACGCCGCGCTCCGCGAGTTCGTGACCCGTCTGCGCCACGCGCTCCAGGATGGTCAGCTCGCGGGCCGTTGGGGCGGCGAGGAGTTCCTCGTGGTGTTGCCGTCCACGACGCTCGCCGATGCGCTGGCATTCGCCGAGCGCGTCCGCGCGATGGTCGACGACGAGCCGTTCGCGCTGGCCCCCGGTATCCGGGTGGGCGTGACGGTGAGCGGCGGGTGTGCCGTGACTGCCAGCGACGATTCCGAAGAGCTCGTGCGATGGGCCGACGCCGCGCTGTACCGAGCGAAGGAGTCGGGCCGGAACTGCGTGGCGGCGGCCGAGGGCGCGCAGACCTGAGTCTCGACTCAGAGATTGCGCCGGAGGAGCGCGTGCACGCGCTCCCAGTGCAACTCGGACGCTGCATGGTCGTAGCGATCCCCCGGTGGGGCGAAGCCGTGCAGCGCGTCGGTGATGATGTCGAAGGTCGCGCGTACGCCGGCGCGCTCCATCGCGTCGCGCATCACCGGGATCGTCTCGGGTGGAGCGCTGGGATCGGGGTCCACCCACGCGAAGTACACCTCGGCGCGCACGGTGTCGAGGGCGAGGTGCGGTGAGTCGGCAGCGGCGGTGACCATCCACGCGCCGTGGATCGACGCCGCGGCCGCGACGCGGTCGGGAAGCGCCCGTGCCAACGAGATGACGAGTCCGCCGCTCATGCAGAAGCCGACCGCGCCCACGGAGCCAGGCCGCGCGCTGGGATCGCGATCCGCGTGCGCGAGGAGCGCCTCTGCGTCGCTGACGATGCCGGTCGGCGTCACTGACTGCATCAGCTCGCGGCGTGCATGCAGCTCGTCGTCGCTCTGCCCGAACTCGCGGTACGGGCCCCCGCGGTAGTAGAGGTACGGCAGCATCACGTAGTAGCCGGCGGTGGAGAGACGCGACGCCATGTCGCGGAGCGCGGGGCGAATGCTCGGAGCGTCCATCAGGTACAGGACGACCGGATGCGGGCCATTGTGGGTCGGGTGGAACACGAACGTCGGCATCACGCCGTCGCGGGTCGGGATGTCGACTCGTCCTTCGATCACGGTGCCTCACCTCGCTGGTCGCGCGTCATCGCCTTGCGGTCGTTCCGAATCGTTGCCATGGTGGAACACCCATCGCGGCGGTGCAAGACGACGAGGGGGACGGACGATGGCGACGGTCCTGGTGACGGGAGGCACGGGCCTCATCGGTTCGGCGGTCTGCGAGCAACTCGTCGCGAAGGGCGACGAGGTGCGCGCGCTGGTGCGGCCGAGCACCGATGCCGGCTTCCTCGACGCGCTCGGGGTCGTGGTCGTGCCCGGCGATGTCACGTCAGCGGCCGACGTCCGCCGTGCTGCCGAGTCGTGTGATTCGTGCATCCACTGCGCGGCCCTCGTCGTCGGCGGACCGGTGCATCCCTGGGAGGACTACGAGCAGATCAACGTCGCGGGGAGCACGAACGTGTTCGACGCTGCGCGTGAGCTCGGGATGGCACGCGTCGTGAGCTTCGCATCCGTCCCGGACCCCCGCGTCACCGACGGCGCGCGCTACGCGAAGGATCCGTACTTCTCGACCAAGTACCGCGTGGGCCAAGAAGTTCTCCGGCGCAGCCGAGATGGGCAGGACCTCGTGGAGATCAGTCCCGGCGCGGTGTTCGGGGCCGCGCCGGCCGGCGGGCGAGCGGTCACGCCGCCGGGGTGGAACTCGCGGATCATCGCCGCGATCCAGGGAGCGATGCCCATCGTCCCGTCCTGGCTCTCGTCCTACGTGCAGGCGCGCGACGTCGCCCGCTCGACCATCGCCGCGCTCACCATCGGCGAGCCCGGTGACCGCTTCGACCTCGGCGGCCGCCCCGACGATCTCGTCCAGGCGGCGGACTTCCTCGGGTGGGCGTGCGAGGCGGCGAACGTCGACGCTCGGGTGCGCGCCGCGACGCCCGAGGAGCTCGAGAGCGCGGAGCTGGCGGAGCGCTTCGGCCCGTCGATGCTCACGCGGGCGAAGATGGACCTCGAGACCCCTCCCACCATTCCACCTGCGGGCACACGCAACCGCGCAATGGACGTCCTCGGGCACGACCCCGCGCTCATCCACGCGGGTGTGGAGGAGACGGTGGCCTGGATGCAGCGGCTGCATCTCGTGTGACCCCGCGGCATCGAGCCGCGGCGTCAGGGGGCTGCGAGCTCCGGGAGCCGGCCTGCAACATCCTCGGCTGCAGCCACACCGGTGACCGCCGCCTTCACGAGGCCGCCTGCATATCCGACGTCGGGCCCTCCGTCGAAACCGCCCGCAGCACCACCCGCGGCGTACAGACCGACGATCGGCTCCCCGCGGTCGTCCTGCACCCTGGCGTGGTCATCGACCTTGGGACCGCCCAGCGTGAACGTGATGCCCGCCACGCACGGCACCGCGACGAACGGTGGTGTGACCGGCTCGGGCATCGGGCCACTCGCATGGATCGACGCGTGGCCGAGGCTGCGCGGCAGGGGAAGCTCGGGAGTGCGGCCGGCACCGCGGCCGCGTTGTAGTCGTCGATCATCGCGTGCACGACGGCGGCATCGAAGCCCGCACGCGCCGCGATCTCCTCCACCGAGTCACCGCGGTGCACGGTTCCTCCGTAGTGCTCCACGTTCGGGTTGGGACCGGGCGGTCGGCTCGCACACGCCCCGGGGCCGTTCCACATCGTCTCGCTGCAGAGGATCGTCGGGCGCAGGCCCGGGCGCCGCGCGACCTTGTTGGCGGTGTCGACCCCGCCGAGCCCTTCGTCGCAGAAGCGCCGTCCGTGCTCGTCGATCACGATGCCCGCACCGGCGAGCGGGTCGAGCAGGGGATAGGGCCACAGCTTTGGGTTGTGCAGCGCGTCGCGGCTCAACAGATGTCCGTAGAAGCTGTCGAGGTGCACGAGACGTGCGCCGGCGTCGCGCGCAAGGCGCAATCCCGTCCCGCGCCCGGTACCGGCTCCGCGTTGCACGAGCGCGCCGGCGTGTGCGCCGATGTAGCGCGTGACGAGCTCCGCGTCACCCTGGTAACCGCCGTCGGCGAGCACGACGGCGGGTGCGCGGATCGTGCGTTCCCCACGATCGGACATCACGTGGACACCACGCACGCGGTCGCCCTCGAGGACGAGGCCGGTCGCGGCGTGCCCGAGATGCAACGAGACTCCGAGAGAAGCTCGCCGCGTTGCGTCATGGCCTGGAGCAGCAAGTCGGGTCCCTGCCCGCGTTCGCCCACGTGACCGTCGCGCCCAGCGGGAGCGAGCGCGACCTGCGGGAGCACGCCCGCCACCGCGTCGAGCTCGGTCAACGTCGCTCCGTACTCCGCGAGCCGGGCGAGCGACTCGCGTCCACGCGTCGCCAACAGGCGCGCGAGGACGGGGTCGGTGTTGCCGTAGGTCACGCGCTCGACGGCGGCGACGAGCTCCTCGACGGGTTCGTACGGGCTGCGGTACGCCACGTGCATCGTGCCGCCGGAGATGCGGGTGTTGCAGGCGTACGCGGGGTCGTCACCCTGTTCGAGGATCACGGCCCGCAGGCCGAGCTCCGCGCCACGTAGGCCGGCGGAGATCCCCGCGAGCCCGCCGCCGATCACCACCAGATCCGCGTCGTGGGGGGTCGGGGCCACGGAGACGGAAACTAGCCTCGAGCCCGGGCAGTCGACCACGGGGGACGCGTGACCGATCGCGCCGACGTGCTCATCATCGGCGCCGGGCCGTCCGGCGGCGTCGCGTCACTCCGCCTCGCCGAAGCCGGCCTCGACGTCGTCTGTCTCGAGCAGGGCGAGTGGCCCGACCCCGCCGCGTACCGGGGCACCGAGGACGATTGGGAGCTCGCCCTCGGGGGCGCGTGGTCACCCTGTCCCGACGTGCGGAAGGCGCCGGCGGACTACCCGATCGACAACTCCGACTCCGACATCGCAGTCGTGAACTTCAACGCAGTCGGTGGGGGGATGATCATCTTCGGCGGCGTGTGGCCCCGGCTGGTGCCCTGCGACTTCCGGACCGCGATCGACGTTCGGCTTCGGCGACGACTGGCCGCTGACCTACGACGAGCTCCAGCCGTTCTACGAGCGGACCGACCGCCAGTTCGGTGTGTCGGGGCTGGCGGGGAACCCGGCCTACCCGCCGGGCGCGGACTACCCGCTCCCGCCCATGCCCATCGGCCCCGCGGGTCTCCGCATTGCGCGCGCACACGCCCGGCTCGGGTGGCACTGGTGGCCCGACGCGAACGCGGTGCTCTCGCGCGCCCTATGCAGGCCGGCGGGCCTGCGTCCAGCGCGGCACGTGCCACAACGGGTGCAACGAGGGGTCGAAGGCGTCGCCCGACATCACGCACTTCCCCCAGGCCATCGCCCGGGGCGCCCGCGTGGTGACGGGCGCGCGTGTGCGTCGCATCCTCGTCGACGCAGCGCGGCCTGGCGAGCGGTGTCGAGTGGGTCGACAGCGCCGGGCGCGAGCATGCGTGCGACGCCTCGGTCGTCGTCTGCGCGGCCAACGGCGTCGGGACACCACGATTGCTGCTCGCCTCGGCGTGCGCGTCGTTCCCCGACGGTCTGGCGAACCGCTCCGGTCTCGTCGGCCGAGGCCTCATGCTCCATCCGTTCACCGGCGTGGCCGGCTATTTCGACGAGGATCTCGAGAGCTGGCAGGGAAACCTCGCCTCGGCGGTGCAGTCGCTCGAGTTCTACGAGACCAGCGAAGAGCGGGGCTACGTCGGCGGCTGCAAGTGGAGCTTGTCCCCCACGGGCGGCCCTCTCGGCGTCGCGCTCGACCAGGCACGCGACGGCGTGCTCGGAACCGCGCTGCTCGGCGCGTTCCGTGACCGCTTCGGTCGCGGGGCGCGCTGGGGTCTGATGTGTGAGGACCTGCGCGACGACGACAACCGCGTGGAGCTCTCGCCGACGATCGTCGACGCGTCGGGGTTGCGGCGCCCGAGATCCACTACCGGATGGGCGACAACACGCGTCGCCTCGCCGCGTGGCAGGCCGCACGTGCGGCCGAGTCCTTGCTCGAGGCAGGTGCGGTCATGACGGAGACCACGTCGCTCGCGCGGCAAGGTCATCTGCTCGGTACCGCCAAGATGGGTGAAGACCCACGTGCTTCCGTGGTCGACCGGTGGGGCGTCTGCCACGACGTGCCCAACCTCGCGATCGTCGACGGGAGCGTGTTCGTGACCGCGGGCGCGGTGAACCCGACGAGCACCATCAGCGCGCTCGGCGCTGCGCACCGCCGAGCACCTGCTCGACCAGCGCGGATTCCTGCCGACGAGCCCGTCGTCTCGCACGTTCGCGGTCGGGGCCGGCGGCAACGCCGTACGTGATGCCGACGGCGACCACGGTCGGGCTGCGCGCGCCGGATTCGGAGCTGTCGCTCGACGAGCGTCAGCGCATGGCTCGGCTGGCGGGTGTCGTCGTACCCGCCGGGCCCGACCTTCCGGCGACGTTCGACGTGTCCGGAGCGCTGCTCGACTGGGTGCTCGGCGCCCGGCCCGATCTGCTCGTGCCCCTTCGCCGCTGCGTCGTCGACGCCTTCGACGACGCAGCGCGTCGAGTGCGCGAGCTCCAGCGGACTGATCCGGCTGCGTACGACGCGTTGCTCGTCGCGGTCCTCGCCGCGTACCTGCACGATCCCTCGGTCCAGGACCGGCATCGGCTATCCCGGCCAGGTGCCGAAGCCGCTCACGGGGCGCGAGTTCCCCGAGTACGTCGAGGAGGGACTGCTCGACTTCATGCTCGCGAGCCCGTAACCGCCGGGCGATGTATACCGTGAGCATGCTACGGTCATGCCGGCCAGGAGTGGGGGTGCCGATGTGATGAGCGAGCTCCGATCGCAATCGGATCCGACCTGGACCACCGTGCAGCGCTCTCTCGTGATCTCCACCGACTCCCACGCCGGCCCGCTGATGGAGCGCCAGTTGCGCCCCTACTGCCCGCCGTTGCATCTCGACGACTTCGACGCGTTCGCCGCGGAGCGCCGCGAGCAGAACCGCAGACTCGCCGAGAAGCCCACGTTCACGCCGTTCAACTCGAACGGGCACCAGAACGACCCGCTGCTCGCCGAGCTCAACGCGCGGCGGGTCCTTCAGCTGCGATGCCTCGTGCGGCGGGCGTCGTCACCGTCCGCACGCCTGGTCGGCAGTAGCATCCAGACGGCATGCAGGCGCTCGGGAGCTGAGGACTTCGATGCAGGACGGCGGGAAGCTCGCCGCTCGCAACCGCGTCTACGAGTACGTGACCGAGCAGATTCTCGCGGGGTCGTTCGTGCCGGGCGACCTGCTCACCGAGGCGAGCATCGCTGAGGCGGTCGGGTTGTCCCGCACTCCGGTGCGGGAGTGCTTCACGGTGCTCGAGCGCGATGGCTGGATCCGGCTGTATCCGGGGCGGGGCGCGATCGTGAGTCCGGTCAGCTCCGGCGAGGTCTCCGACGTGTTGCAGCTGCGTCATGTCCTCGAGGTCTGGGCCTTCGGGGAGGTCGCCCGGAAGCCTCCCTCCGAGCGGTTGCTCGCGGATCTCCGTGATGCGGTCGAGGAACAACGCTTGGCGGGTCAGCACGAGTTCGCCCGCGCCGGTCAGCGCTTCCATCGCATCCTGGTCGACGCGGTCGGCAACCGGCTGTTCTCGGAGCTTGCCGCGTCGCTCTTCGTTCGCCAGCTCCGTCTCGGTGCGACTGCGGTCGACGTGGACTCGACGCAAGACGTCCGCGACCGTGTCACCGGGGAGCACGAGGCGTTGATGGCCGCGTTGATCGAGGGCGACCGCGACAAGTGCCTCGAGATGATGGACGAGCACATGACGGGGATCCAGGATCTGGCGAGGCGTCCCCATTACTCGTGATCTCGGCGAGGCTCGCCGCGGCCGGCTCTGGCGTGTCCCGGCCGCCACCATTAGAGTGTTCCTCGAGCATGCAGATCGCATGCAATCGGGGGAAGGCTTGTGTCCAGGGGGTCCGGCCGGCGCTACCTGATCGTCTCGGCCGATTCGCACGTCGGTCCGTCGTTGCGCCACCAGCTGCGCGACTACTGCGAAGCGAAGCACCTCGAGGCCTTCGACGGCTATGTCGCCGCACGCGAGCACGCAGGGAACGCCACGGCGCCCGACGACGCCCAGCCCGACCCCGTGGGCGCGGGTTCGGCGCATGGGTTCGGCCGCGAGACGGCGCAGGACCGCTGGGCTACCAGCGCGGCGACCCCGGGTCTGCAGGATCCTCGCAAGCGCCTCGAGGACATGGACTCCGATGGGATCGCGGCCGAGGCGATCTTCGCGGGGGGCCAGAACGAGGAGGCCATCCCCTTCGAGGGGTCCGGGGACCGTGTGCTCGAGGCCGTGGGGAAGCGGATCTACAACCGCTGGCTCGCCGACTTCGTCGCCGTTGCGCCGGAGCGCCACGTCGGCATCGTCGAGATCCCCATCTGGGACCTCGACGCGACGCTTCGCGAGATCACGTGGGCGCGCGATTCCGGGCTGAAAGCGGTGAACTTCCCCGCGCCGGTGTCGCGACCTCGTCGAGTACGACGCGCCCCAGTACGAACGCTTCTGGTCGGCCTGCGAGGACCTGGGCTTCTCGCTCAACTGCCACAGCGGCGGCGGTGACCATCCGACGTACGTGGGTCCGGCGGCGATGGCGATGTTCCTCGCCGAGAACCACTGGTACTCACGGCGGACGCTGCCGTACTTGATCTTCGGCGGCGTGTTCGAACGCCATCCGCGACTCCGCGTCGTCTTCACCGAGCAGCGCGCCGACTGGGTCGGGTCGACGCTGCGGCACCTCGACTCCGTGTACGAGTCCGTCTATCTGACGAGCCTGCGGCGCGAGCTTCCGCGCCGCCCGAGCGAGTACTGGTCCACGAACTGCTACATCGGCGCCAGCTTCCTCGCCCGGTTCGAAGTGGACCTGCGTGACGAGATCGGCACCGATCGGTTGATGTGGGGCGCCGACTATCCGCACTACGAGGGCACCTGGGGATACACCGCGGAGCACCTGCGGAACACCTTCGCGGGAATTCCCGAGGCCGACGTGCGCCGCATCCTGGGTGAGAACGCGCTCGAGTGCTACCAGCTCGACGCGGTGGCCCTTCGGCGCATCGCCGACGAGATCGGGCCGACGCCAACCGAGATCGATCGCCCGCTGCAACGGTTGCCGGACGCGCCACTGGGCTCGAGCTTCCGCACGCTCGGCGCGTTCTCATAGTCCCCTCGCGGGAGAATGGAGCGGTCACGCAGGCATGGCACGGTTGGACGGCAAGATCGCACTGGCTCGGCCTCATGTACATGACGCACGCCGCGACCCAGCGCTTCGTACAACAGGGCTCCGGTCACGTCGTGCAGATCTCGAGCACGGCGGGCAGGCTCATCGGGAAGGGCACCGGCGCCTACAACGCCAACGAAGTGGGCGGTCAACACCTTCAGCGAGTCGCTGCGCCAGGAGACGTTCGGGACTGGTGTGCGCATCACGGTGGTCGAGCCCGGTGCGGTCGACACCGCGGCTTCGGACCACGTCACCAACGAGCAGACACGTGCGGGGACGAAGGCGTACCTCGCGAGCATCCGCCAGCTCGACCCCGAGGACGTGGCGCGAGCGGTGATCTACGCAGTGACGCAACCGCCGCACGTGAACGTGAACGAGATCATGATGCGACCCCTCGACCAGCAGCACTGAGCAGACGTAGGTTCCGGCCGGCGCACGGCGCCGGCGATGCGAGAGACCTGAGACCGAGGAGAAAGGGGCTGAACGATGGCCACGGAGGTACGTGACGGCGCGAGCGAGGGTATGGCGACGCCGACCGATCGCTATCTCCTCGTGTCGCTCGACTCGCACGTGAGCCCCAGGGTCGTGGTGTTTCGCTCCTACTGCGAGGCCGGTCATCTCGAGGAATTCGACGCGTTCGCGGCGTCGATCGGCACGAACACTGGGTCGCTTCCCGGAGTGCTGCGACCCAAGCAGTCGTACGGCGAGCCGACCGAGCGCAGCCGGAGCTATCTCGCCGAGGTTGCGGCACGCTACGGCGACGAGGACCTCAACGCCGGGGTCGAACGCCGACTGCGCGACATGGATGCCGATGGGATCGTCGCCGAGGTCATCCACCACGGTGGCTTCAACGGACAGCCGGTCCCGTTCGCGAGCGCTGCCGTCCCGGCGAACGTCCGCGAGGCGGAGCTGCGGCTCGCGGGGATCCGCATGTACAACCGCTATCTCGCAGACTGGGTCGCTGCCGCGCCCGAACGGTTGATCGGGCTCGCGCACGTCCCGATCTGGGACGTCGACGCCGTCGTCGCCGAGGTGGAGCAGCTCGCGCGGGACGGCTTTCGTGCCGTGAACTTCCCCGCGCCACGACCGGGTCTCCCGTCGTACAACCTGCCCTCGTGGGATCCCGTCTGGGCGGTGTGCTCTGCCCACGGCTTCACGCTCCACACCCACTCCGCATTCGACCTCCTCCCCCTCGACGGCCCGGGCGCGACGGCCATCAAGTCGGTCGAGGTGCACTTCTACTCACGGCGTGGGGTGTGGCAGATGACGTGCGGCGGCGTGTTCGCGCGCTTCCCCGAGCTCACGCTCGTGCTGACCGAGCAGGAGAGTGCCTGGTACGCGGAGGCGATGGCCACGCTCGACTCGACGTACTTCGCGACGCTGCAGGAGCGCGAGACGCCGTTCATCCGCGAGCTGTTGCCGGAGCCGCCCAGCTTCTATCTCCGTCGCAACTGCTACGTCGGTGCGAGCTTCATGTCCCGCGTGGAAGCGGAGCTCGCGATCGACGGCGACATCTGGGCGAACATGATGTGGGGACGCGACTACCCGCATCCCGAAGGCACCTGGCCCTACACCGCGCAGTCGATGCGAAAGACCTTCAGCGGCCTACCCGACGCGCTGGTCCGCGCGATCCTCGGCGAGACTTCACTGCGCGTGCTCGACCTCGATCGCGACGCGCTCCTGCCGATCGCGGCGCGCATCGGCCCGACTGTCGAGGCGCTCGCCGAGCCGTACGCCGGAGCTCCCGAGGGCAGCCGGTTCTCGATGGGCTTCCGCGAGCGTGGCCCGTTCTCCTGACATGGTCGAGCCGGGGAGGACCAGGTTCCAGGGCCACACTGCTGTCGTCGTCGGCGCCGGCCGCAGCATCGGTCGCGCGACAGCGATACGGCTCGCGCGCGAGGGCGCGACCCTGATCGCGATCGACGCGCCCGATGAGCCCCTGATGGAGACGGCCGCCCTGGTCGAAGCCGAGGGTTGCTCCGTCGAGACACACGTCGTCCCGCTCGACGATCCGCACGCGTTGCTCGGCTTGGGTGCGACGCTCGCACACCATGAGCGGATCGATGTGCTCGTGAGCTATCAGATGGACTTCGACTTCGCCGGTATCGAGACATGCGACCTCGACAACTGGGAACGCGTGATCCGCGTGACGCTCACCGGCCCGCTCGCGGTCACCAAGGCGCTGCTGCCAGCGTTGCGTCGCGCCCCTGCGGGCGCGGTGGTCCTCGTCGGCTCGGTCGACGGCATCTTCGGCAATCCCTTCGTCCCCTCGTACTCCGCCGGGAAGGGCGGCCTCCTGGCGCTCACCCACGTGATGGCGCACGAGCTCGCACACGACGGCATCCGGGTGAACTACGTGGCGCGCGTGGCATCGAGCGACCTCGACCGGCCGATCCCGCCCGAGTACCAGCAGCAGCTCATCGCCGCGACCCCGTTGGCCCGCTTTGGGGACCCTGACGAGACCGCGGCGGCCATCGCCTTCCTCGCGAGCGACGACGCCTCCTACATCACGGGCGCCACGCTGAAGGTCGACGGCGGGCGCACGACGATCACCCACGGCACCGCTTGACCGCTCCGAGCGCTACAGCTTGAGCACGCGCCGCGTGTTCCACCGGCGATCTTCACCGCACGATCGTCGGGCACGTCGGCGAGCGATGTGGCGAGGATCGTGCGGGAGTTCGGGAAGTGCGACCCGGAATGCGGGTAGTCGCTCTCCCACATCACGTTGTCGATCGGAAGCTCGTCGAGCCAGCGCAGGCCCAGATCGTCCTCCACGAAGCAGACGTACACGTGCTCGGCGAAGGTCTCGCTCGGGAGGCGCGTGGTGCCCGTGGGATAGTCGGCGTCGTCGAAGTACCGGAAGGAGCGGTCGGCCGTCTCGAGCATGTAGGGGACCCAGCCGATCCCGCCCTCGGACAGCATGATCCGCAACGTCGGAAAGCGCTCGAAGATCCCGCTGAAGAGCCAGTCGGCGAACGCCATCATCGAGTTCGTCCCCTGCAACGCGACGTACACGCCCATCGGCGCGTCGTCGCTCGTGTTCATGAACTTGCTGCCCGAGCCGATGTGCATCGCCACCGGGAGATCGGCGGTGGTGATCGCGGCCCAGAGAGGGTCCCAGTCCTTCGTGTGCACCGACGGCAGCCCGAGCCACGCCGGGAGCTCGGAGAACGCGATCGCCTTTATGTCCTTTGCCGCGACGCGCTCGACTTCGGCGACGGACGCCGGGACGTCCCAGAGTGGGAGCACGGCCATGGGCAGCAGGCGATCCGGGGCCACGGCCGACCACTCGTCGATGACGAAGTCGTTGTACGCCTTCGAGCACAAGAGCGCGAGATCCTTGTCCTTGCCGGTGACGAAGCGCTGGCCGCCGAAGCGCGCGAACTGAGGGAACGCGAGCTGTGCCCAGACGCCGTCGGTGTCCATGTCCTCGAGTCGGGCGACCGGGTTGTAGCAGCCGGGGATGAGCTCGTCGTAGCGGGCGAAGCCCATGCGCGGCGCGGCGATGCCCGGCTTCTTCGTCACCACGTCGTTCCAGAGGCGCTCGACTTGGTCTTCGTACACCCAGGCCTGGCGGCCGTCGTCGACCTCTACGACGTGTGGCGCGGTCTCGTGGGTCCGTTCGGGTAACCGGTCGAGCCAGACGTGCGGATGCTCGATGATGTGGTCGTCGACCGAGATCAGCTTCGTGTCTGCTGGCAGCACGTGGGCCTCCGTTCGATCCGTGTCGAAACTGTGGGCGTTCTTGCTAGGTCACGTAGTCGATGGCAGCGATGCCGCAGCTGAGCGCGCCGATCATGTCTCCGGCTTCTCGATGGAACGGATCGGCGACGTAGGCCTCGCGCCGCTCCCAGGTCGAGAACCTCATGATCACTGCCAAGTCGTGCGCGAAGCGGTTCTCGCGAGCGTTGACGTGCACCTCGACCGAGTCGATCGAAGCGACCCGCGCGAGCGCCTCGTAGTACTGGTCCCGTACGGCGGCCGTGTGCTCGGGTGAGGCGTCGAGCAAGCGGAACAGCACGACGTGGGTGATCACCGGTGGGCGTCTCCTCAAGGCTGGAACTCGGCGGCGCGGCAAGTGCATACATAGTGCACGCAGTCCGCGGACCGCGGCAAGCACGAGGGGAGCGCCACGCGACCCGAATGTGCCCTTGACGAGGCGGTCAGGGGCCGGGTAGACCACGGGCGCATGCAGCGCGCATACAGCCCGCACGACATGGAAGAGTCGCCAACCGGTCGCCTGGCCGGCTTCATGTCCACGCTCGACTACTCGGATCTGCCGTCACACGTCGTCCACCAGGTCAAGCGCGTGATCGCCGACACGTTGGCGTGCGTCGTCGGCGCGCATCCGTATCCGGCCGCGTCGATCCTGGTCGGCGTCTTCGGCGCCTTGGGCGGCTGTCCCGAGTCACGTGCGTTGCCGTCGGGTTTGTTGACCAGCGCGCCGCAGGCCGCGTTCATCAACGGTCAGCTCGCCAACTTGCTCGATCTCGACGACAACTTCCACCTTCGTACGCACTTCGCGAACGTCTCGGTCGTCGCGCCGCTCGCGGTCGCCGAGCGTGAAGGCGCGAGCGGTCCACGTCTCATCCAGGCCGTCGCGGCGGCGTTCGAGACGAGCGCGCGCATCCTCCTCTCGTTCCCGCGCGAGACGTTGCTCTCCGGCACCTGGCCCGACATCGACATCCGCGCCGCGAAGACCAACGGCATCGGCTTCACGACGCTCGGTGGCGCGGCGGGCTGCGGGAACGTGCTCGGCCTGCACGCGGGCCAGATGCGCAACGCGTTCGGCCTCGCCGGGTACAGCGCGCCGGTGCCGTCGATCCAGAAGGCGCTCCGCTCGAACCTCACCATGAACAAGTACGCCTCCTACGGGCAGGCGTCGTGGAACTCGGTGACCGCCGCGCTCTTGGCCCAGGCGGGCTTCACGTCTGACGAGACGGTGCTCGATGGTGACGCCGGGTTCTGGACCATGACCGGCGCGCTCGCCTCCGACGAGTCGATGCTGACGAAGGACCTTGGCGACGAATGGTGGATCCTCGACACGGGCTTCAAGCGTGACCCCAGCTGCGGCGCCGGGAAGTACCCGGCGCGCGCCGCTGCGGTTCCTGCTCGCCGAGCACGCGATCCAGCCTGGGGACATCGCGAAGGTCGAGGTGTTCCACGCGCACTACCGGATCCAGACGCCGCTCCGCGAGGGGGGCGCCGAGGCCGACGGGCGTGCTCCCGCGCCGTGGTTCGTGACCGATCCCGCAAGTCACCTCGACACTCAGCTGAGCACGCCTTGGGCGGTGGCGATGACGTTGCTCGGCGTGCCGGGACCGCAGTGGCAACGGCCCGAGACGCTGACCTCGCCCGAGGCCCGCGCCCTGGCTCGCAAGGTCGCGATCCGCCTCGACCCCGATGCGCTCAAGGTCTACTGGGACCAGCTGAGCACCCCCGGGATCTGCCGGCTGGCGCGCTTCCCGGTCACGGTGGTCGTCACGATGAACGACGGCCGTCGCCTGGAGGCGCGCACCGAGATCGCTGACGGCGACCCATGGGACCCGTCAAGTGTCCTGTCCGACGACGTGATCCGCGAAAAGCTGATCGACTTCGGATGTGACTTCGTTCCTCGCGATCGCCTCGAGCGTGCTGCCGACGCACTCTTCGCGCTGGAAACCGTGCCCGACGTCCGGAGCGTGACGGAGCTCCTCACCGTCGTCGACCGGACGGTGTCCGCACCGACCCGACCCTGACCGAGATGGAGTATCGCCGGCTGGGAACCACCGGCCTCACGATCTCCCCGCTGGTCCTGGGGTCGGCCTCATTCGGTGAGCTGATCGACGAGGACGCGACGACGGCGGTGATCCACGAAGCGCTCGACCTCGGCATCAACGCCATCGACGTCGGCGATGTGTACGCCGCTGGCTTGGGCGAGGAGATCATCGGGCGCGCGGTGAAGGGTCGGCGCGACTCCGTCGTGCTCTGCACGAAGGTGGGTCTGCGCGTCGGCGAGGATCCGGCCGCCAACTACGCGCGTTCGCGCGCGATCCCGGGCGCCGTTCCGGAGAGCGTCGCGCCGGGTCGCGAGGCGGGCCCGGCACATCACACGGTGCCCAACTGCGAGGGCCTGTCGCGCGTGCACATCGTGCGCGCCGTTGAAGACAGCTTGCGAAGGTTCGGCACCGACTACATCGACCTCTACCAGGTGCACCTTTTCGACCCCGAGACGCCGCTCGAGGAGACGGTGGCCGTCCTCGACGATCTCGTGACCGTGGGCAAGGTTCGCTACGTCGGGTGCTCGGCCTTCGCCGGCTGGCAGCTGGTGCGGGCGCTCTGGATTGCCGATGTGGGCCGGCGCAACCGCTTCTCCAGCGTGCAGGTGCGGATCAACCTCTGCCAGCGTGAGGCGGAGCGCGAGCTGCTCCCCGCGTGCGCCGCCCTCGGTGTGGGTGCGCTCGCGTTCCAGACCCTCGCGGGTGGCGTCCTCACCGATGCGTACGACAGCAGCAGGCCACCGCCTCCCGGGACGCGCATCGCGTCGCGGCCCGGTCACGTCGAGCGCTACTGGACGCCCGAGGTGTTCGGTCTGGCCCACGCGCTGCGCTCGTTCGGAGAGGCCACCGGGCGCGCTCCGGGAGAAGCGGCCGTCGGTTGGGCGCTCGCCCGCCCGGGGGTGGCCGCGGCGATCGTGGGCGCGGAGACGCCCGAGCATGTCCGTGAGATCGCCGCCATCGGCGAGCGTCCGCTTGCGGTCGACGAGCTCGCGCTGTTGGAGTCCCTCGTGTCCGTCGCGGGATGATCGTGGTCCCGGCGGCCGGCTTGCCGGCGTGCGGGGCGCCACCTAAACTGTATACAATGAGCATGCGGAGTGCGCGCCGACTTGGTCCGGGTGGAGAACGTGACGGTGGATGACGCGTGGCCGCCGACCATGATCGATGCCTTGCGCTACGACGGTCGCCGGGTCGTCGTGACCGGCGGTGGGGGCCGCAGCATGGGAGCCGCGGTCGCACGGGCCGTGCGCGAGCTCGGCGGCGAGGTGCACGTCCTCGACGTCCAAGAGCCCGTCGACGAGGTCGACGGCTTCGTGCACGCCGACCTCTCGAGTCCCGACGCCATCGACGCCGCGCTGCACGAGGTCGGGGGCCCCATCGATTCGCTCTTCAACGTCGTCGGCGTGATCGAGACGCGTGGACCGGACCACGTCATGGCGGTCGACTTCCTCGGCGTGCGCCACCTCACCCACCGCGTCCTCGACGGCTTGATGTCCGCCGGCGGCACGATCGGCTGCGTGTCGTCACGCTCCGCGTGGCGATGGCGTGAGCACCAACATGCGGTGCGGCCGCTGGTGGACACGCCCGACTTCGCGAGCGGCGCCGAGTGGGCTCGGGCACACGCAACGCTCCTCACCTCGCTCGGCGGCTCGTACGCGGTCGCGAAGATCGCGATGATCGTCTGGTCGCTGCAACTGTCGACCGAGATCGGGTCGCGAGGAATTCGCGTCAACTGCACGTTGCCCGGGACGACACGGACGCCGGGACTGATCGAGTTCGAGCGCGCCGGGGGCCGCGAGATGATCGACCGCACGCCGGTCTCGCTCGCGTGTGACGCGCAGCCGTACGAGCAGGCGTTCCCGCTCGTCTTCCTGAACAGCCACGCGGCGGGATACGTGACCGGCGTCGACCTCGCGTGCGACGGTGGCACGATGGGTGGCTTGGCCGTGGGCGTGTTCGACATGACGGCGCGCACGAGCTGGAAGGACGAGCACGGCGACCTGCCGGCGCCCACGACGCCGACCCTCAACACACCCACCCTGACGAAGCAGGAGTAGCAAGACCCTGGAAGAGATCGAGGTCGACGTCCTCGTCGCCGGCGGCGGCATGGCGGGCATGTGCGCGAGCGTGTACGTGGCGCAACAAGGTGCCAGCGTGTGCATCGTCGAGAAGGGTCCCGAGATCGGGGGCTCCGCGGTGCTGTCCGGCGGGTACCTCTGGACGGCCGTGTCGTTCGACCTGCTGCGCGAGTTCAACCCCGAAGGCGATCCGGAGCTCGGTCGCATCCTCGTCGACGAGTTCGAGCCGACGGTCGAATGGGCGAAGACCATCGGCGCCTGGTTCTCGGACCACATGTCCGGCAACCTCGGCTACGGCCACGGCTATCTGTTCGACGTCTTGGACTTCGTGCAGCGGTGCCGCGCGCATCGTGCGCAGCGCGTCGGGCATGGTGGTGACGTGCTGCAAGCTGGAAGAGATCCAGCGCGCCGGCGGGCGTGCTCGTCGGCGCACGTGTCGTGGACCGCGACGGTCCCACGCGCATCCGGGCCCGCAGCACGATCCTCGCCACCGGGGGGTTCCAGGGCGATGCCGAGCTCCGCCGTCGGTACATCGGCGAGCCTGCGACCGATCTCCTGCTGCGCGCGAACCCCGACAGCGTGGGCGACGCGCTCCGTGCGGCTCTCGAGATCGGCGCCGGGACCACACCGCACATGGAGAGCTTCTACGGGCATCTCGTGTCGTGGCCGCACGGCCGCTTCGATCCGCCCGACTACCTGCGACTCTCGCAGCTCTACGCGGTACCACTGCCTGCTCGTCGATCGCAGCGGCCGGCGCTTTGTCGACGAGTCCTACGGCTACCACTGGTGCGCGCAGGCCCTGGTCGGCCAGCCGGAGAACCGCGGCCTCATCCTGCTCGACGAGCGCGTCTACCGCGAGCTCGTCATCCCACCGATCGCCACCGGCGCGGAGGCCATCGACCGCTTCGCAGAGGCGGAGCGCGACGGCGTGCACGTCGCGGTCGCCGACACCTGGGAGGAGCTGGCAGCGAAGGTCACACCGTGGGGCTACGACGGGGCACAACTCCTCGCCACGGTCCACCAGTACAACGCGGGGATCGCCAGCGGGGCCGTCGATCCCACCCGGTCGAGGTACCGCTACGCGTTCGACGTGCCACCGCTCCGCGCCGTCGAGGTCGAGCCGGCCATCACGTTCGCCGAGGGGGGCATCGCCATCGACACCGAGGGTCGTGTGCTCGATCCTGCCGGCGAACCGATCCCCGGCCTGTACGCCGCGGGTGCCGACGCGGCGGGCGTTTTCGTCCGTGGCTACGCAGGCGGGCTCGCGAACGCGGCAGTCTTCGGACTCCGCGCCGCGTGGCACGCGGTGGGCGAGCTGGTGGACACCCGGTGATTCGCGGACGACGGAGGGACCAGTGACCCAGAGCACGACCGCGGGGCCGGCAGTCGAGGCAGTCACCAGCCTCATCGGAGAGCCGGACCCGTTCCTCCGGACCCCCGAAGAGGTGGAGAGCATGCAAGTCGATGCGCTGCGCGAGCGCTTCGCGGTCGGTCGGGAGGTTCTCCCTCTGATCGAGCGTCGCGCGCAGGACGGGGGCATCGACGAGATCAAGACCCTCGCGGACATCGTCCCGTTGCTGCTGGCGCACAGCACCTACAAGACCTACGACGAGCGGTTCATCGAGCGCGGGCAATGGGATCGCTTGTTGCGCTGGTACGGGTCGCTCGCGATGGTCGATGTCACGGACACCGACCTCGACGGTGTCGCCGACATCGATGACTTCATCGACCGGCTACATGCCGCGGGCCACTTCACGATGATCACCGGAGGGACGGGGGGCAAGTGCTCGTTCTTCAACCAGACGGCACGTGACCTGGATCTCCACGACGCGCAGCTCGCGCACTACTTCGGCTGGCCCGACCTCGCGCTGCCGATCACGAACGAGCGGGTCGTCTTCCAACTTGCCCCGATCGTGGGGCCCACGCGCTTCCACGAGTCGTTCCGCGGCCGTAAGCGCGCGTTCGCCCGGCCCGGGATGGCGTTCGGCTACGGCGACATCGCGGTCAGGGCGTCGGACCTGAACCGACTCGGTCAGCTGCGCCGCGCCATGGGTGAGGGGCTGGCCGGCGCAGGCGAGATCGAAGCGTTCGAGTGCGAGTCGGTCGAGCGCGCCGAGATCGGGAACCGTGCGGTGCGCGAGTGCGTGCAACGGCTGATCGACTCTCGCCACGAACCGTGCATCGTGTCGGGGAGTAGCCGTGAGTATCTCCGCGGACTGCTGATCGCCGAGGAGATGGGCTTTGCGGGCGGCGACTTCCATCCGGAGACCGTCTTCTCGATGGGTGGGGGGTTCAAGGGTGGGCGAGCGGCGTGGGGCTCGGACATGACCGTGCCCGGAGACGCGTGGAGCGGATCTTCGCCTTCCTCGCGGAGGGCCACGTGCTCGAGGTCTACGGCATGTCCGAGATCTCGACCGCGCTCCCCAAGTGCGAGGCCGGCTCGTACCACCGCCCACCGTGGACAGTCTTCCTCCCGCTCGATGAAGCCGGCGAGGAGCTGCTCGAGGTTCCGGCCGACGGTGAGCGGATCGTCGCGCGGATGGCGTTCTTCGACCTCACGCTGGAAGGACGGTGGGGCGGGATCATCACCGGCGACCGCGCGACGGTGAGCGCGATCTGCGGGTGCGGGCGTCCCGGTCCCGTGATCTTCGACCCCGTCGAGCGCTTCGCCGACGTCGTCGGCGACGACAAGATCACGTGCGCGGGAACCATCGAGAGCTACCTGAAGGGGTTCGCCGGTGACAATTGAGACCACGGGTGTGCGCCTCGAGGTACGCCACGTCGCGAAGGGTCGCGTCCTCGAGCGCGCCACGGTCGAGCACACATCCCGCACGCGCGGGACCGTGTTCGTCACGCCCGCGCTCGACCTGAGCGAGCTCGTCTGGCGCCGGACCGATCCATGTCCCGCGAGCGACGTGCCCATGAAGGAAGTCCTCGACTACCTCGCGGCGACGGGTGACGCGCTCGACCTCTATCGCAACGTGCACCTCCAAGAAGCGGTCGAGTCGGCCGCCTTGGTCAATGAGACGGGGCACGCGCAGCTCGAGCGCCAGTACCGCAGCCTCGCGCCGATGTTCGATCGAGCGGAGCTCGAGTTCGAGCTGGAGCAGGCCTTCGGCGCTCATGGGGCCGGCTGGTCGCGGGCGGCGCGACCGACGGGTGAGACGCTGCTGGTGCGACCATTCCCTGCCCGCATGCTCCACGTGCTCGCCGGGAACGGCCCCGGGGTCTCCGCGATCACCATCATCCGCGGCGCGCTCAGCCGTGGCGTGAGCCTGATGAAGCTGCCGTCGAACGAGCTGTTCGCAGCACCGGCGATCCTGGCGACGATGGCCGATCTCGACCCCGACCATCCGGTGCTGCGTTCCTTCTCGGCCGCGTACTGGCGTGGGGGAGACGACAAGGTCGAGTCGGTGCTCTACCGGCCGCAGTTCTTCGACAAGGTCGTCGCTTGGGGCGGTGAAGCCGGGATCGGCCACGTGATGCGCCACGTGGGACCGGGCCTCGAGCTCGTCTCCATGGACCCGAAGACGTCCATCTCGGTCATCGGTCACGAGGCCTTCGCCGACCCGATCACTCTCGCCGACGTCGCGCGGCGCGTGGCGGCTGATGTGGGCGATCAGGAAGGGTGCCAGAACAGCCGCGTGCAATTCGTGCAGGGATCCGTGCCGGAGGTCGACGCCTACTGCGAGATGCTGCTCGATGCGCTGCGCGTCGCGTACGCCGAGGACGGCAGCACGGGCCGTGCGGTCACGGCCGACCTGCGTGCACAGGCGGAGGTCCTGCGCACGCTCCCCGAGGACTACGGGGTGTGGGGCGGCTACGACGGGGACGGCCTGGTGATCCGCACCGACGACCCGATCGATGTCGAGCTCACCGCGCGGACCGTCAACGTCGTGCCGGTCGCGTCGCCGCAGGACGCAGTCGCGTTCGTCGGCGTGGCGACGCAGACCGTCGGCATCTTCCCCGTCGCGACGAAGCAGGAGCTGCGGGACGCAGTCGGGGGGGCCGGGGCACAGCGGATCGTGACGCTCGGCCACGTCACCGGTGTCAACTCCTTCGGACGACCGCACGACGCGATGTACCCGCTGCATCGCATGGTGCGCTGGGTCGTCGACGAGGAAGGCTTCGAGGCAAGGGAGGGCGACGCGTGTACATGATCATCCGTCACTCGGTCGACGACGTCGACCAGTACGTGGAGTGGTGCACGAAGAGCGCGCCGACGCGACAAGAGCACGGCAGCGTGGGCACGCGGATCTTCAGCAACCACGAGAACCCCTGTGAGGTGTTCTTCGTCACCGAGTGGGCCGACGAAGCAGGCGCCTTGCGGTACATGTCGGAGTTTCCGGAGCGGAGCGCGGCGCCGCGGCATCACCGATGCCTCGCTCTGGTACCTCGACCTGCGGGCGGAGCTGGACGGCTGAGGCCGCGCCTCAGCCGTCGGGGCAGCCGAACGACGGGAACGTGGCGAGGAGGCGACGCACGCACGCGGCAGCAGCGACGCCGGCGACGACCGCGGCGCTGATCCACTGACCCGCTCCCCCTCCGGACGCGTCGAGGATGAGGCTCTGCAGGGCCAACGCGCTGAGCCCGAGTCCCGCGAGCGCGAACGCGGCGCCCGCGAGTGTGGGGACGAACGCGGCGGGCAGCGGCCGTCCCGGACTGCGTCGACGCAACGCGAACCATGCCGCGAGCGTCACGCAGCCCAGCACGCCTGCGGCGAGCCGGTAGTCGACGACCTCGCCCGCATGATGCGTCGCGGCCGCGTCGAGGCAGCTGCGCGTGTGGGCGACGTACTCGCGGAGCTCGGCGCAGCGCGCCGCGGTGTAGCTGACGCCGGGGACGTCGCCCGCAAGGAAGCGGTCGCCGGCGATCGCGCGGAGGACCGCGGCCAGTGCTCCGCTGGTGCCGATGGCAAGCAACCCGATCGACCCGAGGAGCAGCGCCGCGAGGGCGAGACCTCGGAGCAGCGGTCGATCCGAGCGAAGTTGCCGAACGGCGTCACGGGCACGCACGCGTCGACCGTACGCACCCGAGGCCGGTCTGGCGATGGTGCTCCGGTGAGGATTGTGTGGAGATCAGATGCCACAGCCGCCGCCGCTCGTAGCATGCCGCGTCGTCGGAGCATCGATGCCGCAGCACGTCTGCGTCGCAGGGACACGGGTGCGTGATGATCAGTTACTTCCAGGCGATCGTGATCGGGTTGCTCCAGGGCGTCACCGAGCTGTTCCCGATCTCGAGCCTCGGCCACTCGGTGCTCGTGCCCGCGCTCTTGGGCTGGGATCGGATCTCGACCGCGCAGTCGAAGGAGTCCTTCTACCTCGCGTTCCTCGTTGCGCTTCATGTCGCGACGGCCCTCGCCCTCCTCTGGTTCTTCCGTGACGACTGGTCGCGGATCATCCGAGGCTTCTTCCGCACCCTGTGCACGCGCAGGATCGACACACCCGACGAGCGCATCGCCTGGCTGCTCGTCATCGCCACAATTCCTGCGGGCATCACGGGCCTGGTCTTGGAGCACACGCTGCGGACGACTTTCGCGAAGCCGCTCGCCGCCGCGATCTTCCTGACCCTCAACGGGCTCGTGCTGGGCACGGGTGAATGGTTCCGCCGGCGTGCGCCCGTGCGCGCGCTCGTTGCCGGGCACGAGCAGGCCCATGGTGTGGCCGAGACGGGACGCCGCCTCGACACGCTGGGGGTGCGTGAGGCGGGCGTCGTGGGTGTTGCGCAGACGGCCGCGCTCTTCGCCGGCATCAGCCGCTCCGGCGTCACGATGGTCGCAGGGCTCGTCCGTGGCCTCGATCACGAGGACGCGGCGCGGTTCTCGTTCCTCCTGGCGACGCCGATCATCCTCGCGGCCGGCGTGTACAAGCTGCCCGACTTCTTCGGTCCGCTCGGCGATGGAGTGCGCGGGCAGGCGCTCGTCGGCAGTCTGGTGGCGGCGATCGCCGCGTATTGCTCCGTGCGCTTCCTCGTGCGGTTCTTCCGCACGAGGAGCCTGCTCCCGTTCGCGATCTACTCCGTCGTCTTCGGCGCGATCTGCATCGCGCGCTTCGCCTGATCGCGTCGCGTCGCGTCGGGGTGTCGCGGCGCGTGTCGTCAGCCGATCAGACCCCGGCGGCGACGAGGACCATGTCGGTGGCGAAGCCGAAAAACAGCCCGAGGACGATGCCCCAGCCCATCAGGTCGGGTCGCGCCAACCGGCGACCGACGGCCAGCAGCTCGACGACGACGTAGAGGATCGAGCCGGCCGCGAGCGCGAGGAACGCCAGGAACATCCAGTCGTCGACGAAGGACTGGCCGATCAGCGTCCCGACGAACGTGGGGCCCCCGCCGATGAGGCCCATGACGCCCAGGAACGCCCACGACGGCCGTTCCTGCTCGGCGGCGAGTGGGGCGACGATGCCGAAACCCTCGGTTGCGTTGTGCAATCCGAAGCCGATGATCAACAGGACCGCAAGCCCGATCTCGCCCTTGGCCGCGGACTGCCCGATGGCCAGGCCCTCCGACAGGTTGTGGAGCCCGATGCCGAGCGCGATGAAGAGCGCCAGGCGCTGGGGCTCGCTGAGGCTCGCGGCGATACCCGTGCGCGGTGTCACCGCGACCGCAGCACCCGGACCGGCGGGACGCATCCGGCGTCGCATCCAGCGGTCGTAGTAGACGAGGCTCAAGAGCCCGATCGCGACACCGGTGGTCATGACCGCGCCGAGCCCGATCACCCTCCACCAGGATCCGTCGGCGTTCGCAGCGTCCGTGACCGCGGTCTCGACCGGCTCGATCGCCCCCGCGAGCACGTCCCACAGCAGGAACAGGAGGATCCCGATGGCGGTCGCGTTCAGCAGGATGCGCAGCCGGGGCGCCGGATTGCGGAGCCGGCCCACGGGCAGGCCCAGGAAGATGGTGAAGCCGGCGATGGCGCCGAGCCCGACGATCTCCGACGAGGACATGGACGCTCCTGCTGAGGTGCGGATTACCTCATACGAGGGTAACCAAGCCGCACCGGTCGTGCCGGACCGGAGCGATCAGCGGCCGCGGAGGCGTCGTGACGTGCTGGTTACCATCTCGTGATGGCCAAGGCCTCCGTGCGCGACGGGCACAAGCAACTGACGCGGGCTCGAATCCTCGAGGCGGCGGCGGCGGTGTTCGAGCGCGAGGGTTTCCAGGCGGTGTCGGTCGAGAGCGTCTCGGCCGAAGCGCAGGTCAGCCGCCCAACCTTCTACCAGTACTTCCGGAACAAGACCGACGTGCTGGCGCACCTGCTCGCCGAGCGCGCGGAGAAGGCGAGCCTGCTGTTTGCGGCCCGGCTCGCCGCGAATCCGCGGCCGACACCTGACGACCTCCGGGCGTGGGTCGAGGGGTTCGTCAACCTCTACGAGGCGAACGTCGAGACGATGCAGGCATGGGCGTGCGCCGAGAGCGACCCCGCCTCCCTGCACGCGATCGACGTGATGCAGCGGCGCGTGACGGATGTGCTCACCGCGTACGTCGCGTCGGTGCGCGCCGAGATCGGCGCCCCGGTGAGCGACGCCGAGGCCCGCGCCGCGGTGTGCTCCTCTATGCGCAGATCGACCGGTTCTGCTACTTCTGGTGGCTCCGCGGTTGGGAGTTCGATCGCAACGACGCGATCGGCGCGCTCGTCGAGGCGTTCCAGTCCACGTTGTTCGGGCCTTCGGTGGGGGCAACCAAGACCGCGCGGTGACGCGCCGGTGTCGGTGAATCGGCGCGCCAGCATTCATGAATTGGAGGTTCCGGTGGGGGAGACGAAGGGGCAGCTGCGAGTCGGATTCGTGGGTGTCGGCGATCAGGGCGCGCCGATGGCCGAGCGGATCCTGAGCCACGGGTGGACACTCACGGTGTTCGCGCGCCGGCCTGAGGTGCGTGAGCACTTCGCCGGATTGGGGGCGTCGATTGCGGAGTCGTTGTACGAGCTGGGTGAGCGGAGCGACCTGGTGGGCGTCTGCGTCGTCGACGATGCGCAGGTGCGCGAGGTACTGCTCGGGGACACCGTGCTGTCCGGGATGTGCGAGGGTGGGATCGTTGCCATTCACAGCACGGTCCACCCGCGGACCTGCCGCGAGCTTGCCGAGACCGCGGTGGCGGGCGGCGTGCAGGTGCTCGACGCTCCGGTCTCCGGGACGGGAGCAGCCGGCGCGCGGGCCGGCACGCTGGCCGTGATGGTGGGAGGTGATGCGGGCGCGTTCGAGCGGTGTCGCCCGGTCTTCGAGACCTTCGCGACGACGGTGCGCCATGTTGGTGCAGTTGGCAGCGGTGAGCAGCTGAAGCTCGTGAACAACTACATGCTCGGCGTCAGCTTCTTCAGCGTCTACGAGACGCGGCGCGTGTTGCAGTCGCTTGGCGTCGACCTGGCGGCCGCGGCGGAGATCCTCCAGGTGTCGTCGTCGTCCAACTGGGCGCTGCAGCGAGTCGCGGCAACGCTGTTCCGCGACGATGCGACCGAGGCGAACCCGCACGCGCGTGGCGCGGCGTACGCGCTGAGCGTCTGGCAGAAGGACATCCGTCTCTTCCGGGAGATGGCCGGTGAAGAGGGTGTCGACATCGAGGCGGTCGATCAGGCCGTGAGCCGAGCCGTCGCCTACCGCCAACAAGGAATCTGACCAGCAAGGAGTGGTGCGGCACGCGGTTGCTGCCGCCCGCCGCGTGTGGCACAATGCTTTACACATGTAAAGCATTGTGCCACCAGGGTGCGCTGCGCCGGGGCGAGGAGGAACGCCGTGCTTCCCGAGACCGCGAAGCTCATCTCGGTCGACAACCACATCACCGAGCCTCCGAACCTCTGGATCGACCGGCTGCCGGAGCGCTACCGGCCGTACGCACCCCGGGTCATCGAAGTGCAGAACGGCGGGCACGCGTGGCTGTACGAGAACCAGCTCGAGCGCCTGCCGAACGAGAACGTGGAGAAGCTCCCGGGCTTGACCGGTCAACCGATCGGCGGCCAGGTGGGCGAGGCCGGCGGCACGGCGCGCTACGACGAGCTGCGGCCCTCGTGTACCGACCCGCACGCCCGCCTCGAGGACATGGACACGGACGGCGTGTGGGCGGAGATGGGCTTCCCGCAGTTCGCGCGGTTCGCGGGGCACCGCTTCGTGCCGAGCAAGGACAAGGAGCTCGGCCTCCTGTGCCTCAAGGCGTACAACGACTTCGTGCTCGACGAGTGGTGCGCCGCGAATCCCGAACGGCTCCTGGCGCTCACCTGCGTGCCGCTCTGGGACATCGAGGAGTCGGTCAAGGAGGTCGAGCGGTGCGCCGCGAAGGGCGCCCGGGCCATCGCGTTCTCCGAAGATCCCACCGGCCTCGGGCTTCCCTCCCTCCACACCGACCATTGGGATCCGCTCTGGGCCGCGGTGTCCGACGCCGAGCTGCCCATCACCATGCACATCGGCTCGTCGTCACGCTTCTTCACCACCAGTGAGAACGCGCCGTGGCTCGTGCACGTCTCACTGCAGGGGATTCCCTGCCTGATGGCGTGCGCGGACTGGATCTTCAGCGGGATCTGCGACCGCTTCCCGAAGATGCGGACCATGCTCTCCGAAGGCGGCATCGGGTGGGTGCCGTACCTGCTCGAGTCGATGGAGCGCTGGTACGACTTCCTCTGTGCTCGGGGCGGCGTGCCCACGGGCATCGAGCGCCGACCGAGCGAGATCTTCGCCGAGCACGTGTTCGTGTGCTTCATCGAGGACCGGGTCGGTCTCACGATGCTCGACGAGATGCCGGTCGACAACATCATGTGGGAGAGTGACTTTCCGCACCAAGCCGGCCACTGGCCGCACAACCGCAAGATGCTTGCCGAGGCGCTGGCCGACGTGCCCGACGACATCGCGGTCAAGATCGCCGAGACGAACGCCCGCCGCCTCCTGAAGCTCTAGGACACCGCACGCCGACGAATTGGCCGCCGATGGACTCCCTGGACAGCCGCACCGTTCCCGAAGCCCTCGAGCACGCGGTGCGTGCGGTCCCCGACCGAACGTTCCTCGACATCGGCGGCAAGCAGTACAGCTACGCGGAGGTCGACGAGCAGACGGCGATCGTCGCCGGGGCGCTTGCCGGCCGCGGGATCGAACCCGGTGCGCGGGTCGCGACCTTCCTCGGCAACTGTCACGAGGCGATCGTGGCGTGGATCGCCGCGAACCGGTGCGGCGCGATCGTCGTGCCGTTGAACACGTCGCTCGTCGCCGAGGCGCTGTCACACCAGTTGCGCGATTCGGGTGCGTCCGTGCTCTTCACCGACGCGACGTTCGCGGCGCGGGTGCTCGAGGTGCTCCCGGACGTCGACTCGCTCGCGCTGTGCGTCTGGGTCGGTGCACCCCCGGCCTCGCGCGACGGTCGTACGCACATCCGCTTCGACGATCTCTTCGCCGCGGGTCGCGGCGCCGCACGCGCTCCCTGCGCCGCCCGCGCCGCAGGACCTCGCCGCACTGATGTACACCTCGGGGACGACGGGCAACTCGAAGGCGTGCATGATCACGCACAACTACCTCTGTCACGCCGGTCGCCAGCTCGTCGACGGGGGCCAGCAGGCGTCTCACGAGACGCTCTTCATGCCGCTCCCGTTCTTCCAGATCAACGCGATCAGCAGCGCGACGGGAACCCTGCTCGCGCAGGGAACGCTCAGCCTCGCCGCTGGCTTCGACATCGCGACCTTCTGGTCCGAGATCCGGCGCACGGGCGCCACGGTGACCGCGCTCTTGGCGTCGATGGTGCAGGCCGTGACGAACGCTGACGTCTCCGACGACGAGCGCGCGTGCGTCGGGCAGGTTCGCATTGTCCGCGGTGGCCCGTTCTCGGCGGAGGAAGACGTGATGTGGCGCGAGCGCTTCGGCGTGCAGCGCGTCGGTTCCTCTGCCTACGGATCCACCGAGGTCGGGCGCATGACGAGCGTTCCACTCGACGCAGTGCCGACACCGGGTACGAACGGCCGGCGCAACGAGTTCTACGACGTGCGGATCTTCGACGACGAGGACCGGGAGTGTCCGCAGGGAGCTGTGGGCGAGATCGTCTGCCGCCCCAACCAGGCGCACATCATGTTCGAGGGGTACTGGAACCGCCCCGAGGAGACGGTGCGCGCGTTTCGCAACCTCTGGTTCCACACCGGTGATCTCGGGCGCTTCGACGACGCCGGGAACCTCGTGTTCGTCGATCGCCGCAAGCATCATCTCCAGAGCACGGGCGGCATCTCGGGCACGGAGCTCGAAGCGATCGTCCGCCGGCATCCCGGCATCCGTGACGTCGCCGCGTACGAGGTGCCATGGCCCGGGACCGGCGCGCCGACGGTGGCGGTCGCGATCGTCGAGTCGGGTGCGCCGACCGAGGCGGCCGAGCTGTGGGCCTGGCTTGGCGACCAGGTCCCGGCCGAGCGCGCTGCCGCGGGTGATCCGGGTCGTGAACGAGCTGCCGAAGAACCAGGTCGGTCGGGTCCAGAAGTTCAAGCTGATCGAAGCGGGGGTTCCTGCGGACGCCTGGGTCCGCGCCGACGACACGAAGAACGGTGAACGCAGATGAGCGAGCAGCAGCCTCTGATCGTCACGCACATCCACCGTGGCCGACCGGTGCACGCGGCCGACGTCACCTACACGACGCGCGACCTCGGCGTCTCGTTCGCGACGCCACGCCTCGACGTCGAGTCCCTGGTCTGGCCACGCCCCGAGGCGGGCCCGCTGTTCCAGACTCCGATCGAGGAGGTCATCGACTTCCTGGTCGAGACCGGCACGCGGCTCTCGCCGGCGAAGAACCCGCTCATGCAACGTGCGCTCGAGGGTTCGTGCGTCATCAACAACCTCGCCACCGAGGACATGGCGCGCTACTACGACGCGCTCGGCGACTTCTTCCAGCGCGAGTACCTGGAGTTCGAGGTCGCGGAGAGCATCGGTGACGGCTCCGGATGGCGCCGGGTCGAGCGGCCCACGGGGGCGATCATGTGGGTGCAGGCGTATCCGATCCGCCTCTTGCACTTCCTCGCGGGCAACGGGCCCGGCCTCGCGGCGGTGAGCATCGCGCGCGGCGGCGCTCAGCCGCGGGGTGAACGTGTTGAAGCTCGCGTCGAACGACCTCTTCACTGCGCCGGCGATCCTGGCCACCATGGCCGGGATCGACCCCGACCACCCGGTCGTCCGCTCGTTCTCGGCCGCGTACTGGCGAGGCGGCGACGACGAGATCGAGTCCAAGCTGTTCCGCAACGAGTACTTCGACACCGTGGTCGCGTGGGGCGGTGCGAGCGCGATCCGCAACGTGCAGAAGTACATCGGGCCCGGTCTCGATCTCGTGGCGCTGAACCCGAAGGCGTCGATCTCCCTGATCGGCAACGAAGCGTTCGTCGACGAGGCCACCCTGGACGAGGTCGCCCGGCGCGCCGCGAACGACGTGGGTGCCCAGGAAGCGTGCCAGGAGAGCCGCTTCCAGTTCGTCGAAGGAAGCGACGACGAGGTCGACTCGTACTGCGAGCGTCTGCTGGCGCACCTCCACGTCGTTGCCGGTGACGATGCCGGGCGCCCGACGCCCCCCGAGATCCGCACGGTGGTGGAGGCGCTGCCCGAGCAGCTGCCGGATGCGCGCGTGTGGGGCGAGCTCGACGGGCGCGGGCTCGTGATCCGCACGCACGAGCCGCTCGACATCTATCCGATCGGGCGGACCGTCAACGTCGTCACGACGAAGGACCTCGCCGACCCGGCGCGGTACGCCGACGTGGAGACGCAGACGGTCGGGATCTACCCGCAGGTCCGGAAGCGCACGCTGCGTGACGCGTACTTCGGGGCGGGCGTGCAACGGATCGTGACCTTGGGAGGCATCGGCGGCGCGCCGCCTCACGGCCGGCCGCACGACGGGTACTACGTTCTCGCCCGCATGGTTCGCTGGGTCGCCGACGAGGACCTGCTTGGCGACGACCTGCTTGGCGACGACCTGCCTCGCGACTGACGATCGGAGCGCACGTGCAATACCTTCCGCTGGGGCGTACCGGCGTGGTCGTGAGCCGGATGTCGCTCGGCACGATGATGTTCGGCAAGCTCGGGAACCCCGACCACGACGAGTGCGTCCGCATCATCCATCGCGCGCTCGATGCCGGTGTGAACTGCATCGACACCGCCGACTTCTACTCTCTGGGTGAGTCGGAGGAGATCGTCGGTGCGGCGCTCAAGGGTCGTCGTGACGACGTCGTGCTGGCGACGAAGTTCCGCACTCCGCTCGCGCCTGGTCCCAACAAGGGTGGTGGTTCGCGCCGCTACATCATGCAGGCGGTCGAGGCCAACCTTCGTCGCCTTGGGACCGAGTGGATCGACCTCTACCAGATGCACCGGCCCGACCCGACTTGTGACATCGACGAGACGCTCGGCGCGCTCTCGGACCTCGTCCATCAGGGCAAGGTGCGGATGATCGGCTCGAGCACGGTCCCGGCCGAAGACATCGTCGAAGCACAGTGGGTGGCGGAGCGCCGCAATCTCGTTCGCTTCGTCACCGAGCAGTGCCCGTACTCGATCTTCTCGCGGCGCGTCGAGACCGACGTGTTCCCCACGTGCCGGCGCCACGACATGGGCGTGATCGTGTGGGGTCCGTTGAACGGTGGTTGGTTGTCGGGCAAGTACCGGGCGGGTCGCGAGATCCCGGAGAACTCCCGCGCCGCCCGCGGGCTCGCGGCCGGGCCGGCGGTGGCCTTCCACGGCTTCTACGCGCGGCTCTTCGCCGAGGACGCGGTCAACGAGCACAAGTACGACCTCGTCGAGCAGCTGGTGAAGATCGCGGAGGACGCGGGCATGCCGCTCTCCCACCTCGCGCAGGCGTGGACCCTCGCACACCCCGCGGTGAGCACCATGCTGATGGGCCCGCGCACGCTGGAGCAGATCGAGGACTCGCTCGCGGCTGCGGAGGTCGTGCTCGACGACGACCTGCTCGACCGCATCGACGCGATCGTTTCTCCCGGCGCCGAGATCGGCTCGGCGGACGTCGCGGGCGCGTCGCCCGCCCTCGCGGTCACCGCTCGGCGTCGTTGACGGCGCCGACGGGCCCGTCGCTGCCGACGCTGTCGTCGATCCTCGCTGAGCACGCGCGCGCTCGGCCGTCGCACGCGGCGGTCGTCGACGGCACGACCCGCCTGAGCTACGCGCATCTGCACGACCGCGTCGAAGCGCTCGTTCGCGTGCTGCGCGCGAGGGGCGTCCGATCCGGTGACCGGATCCTGTGGCTCGGCCAGAACTCGTTCCGGCTGCTGGAGTGCATCCTCGCGGGAGCCTCGGTGGAGGCGATCGTCTGTCCGGTGAACTGGCGCCAGTCGTCGTCGGAGCTCGAGTTCGTGCTCCGAGACGCGGCGCCCGCACTCGTGGTCTGCCAGGATTACGCCGTCGAACACGTGGTGGAGCTCCGACGCGCGGTGCCGCGCGCCAGCTGGATCCGCGACGGCGGCGCCGCTTCGTCCGACGACGACGACGACGAGTACGAGTCGTTGCTCGCCGGCACGGCGAAGGACTCGCAGATTGTCGACGGCGCGGATCCAGGCTCGCCGGTGGTCATGCTCTACACGGCTGCGTTCGACGGTCGGCCCAACGGCGCACTCATCAGCCAGCGTGCTGTGGTCGCGCAGAGCGTCGTCGTTGCGCTGGTGCACGAGATCACGCCCCAGTTCGTCTACTTGAACTGCGGTCCGATGTTCCACGTCGCCACGCTGATGATGACGTGCGCGACCTTCGTCATGGGAGGAAAGAACGTCTTCGTGCCCCGGGCGGAGCCCGAGGCCGTCGCGCGCGCCATCCACGAGGAACGCTGCCACGGCGCGTCGCTCATGGCGCCCACGATCGACGCGATCGTGACGTTGAACGCGAATCATCGCTACGACCTCTCGAGCCTCCAGATCGCGCGCGACAAGGAGCGGTGGCAAGGCATGGCCACCGAGGCGACGTCGCCCTGGGGCCGACGGCCGGGCGGCTACGGGCAGACCGAGGTGATGGGGATCGCGACGTTCTGCGCCCTCGCCGAGGATGCGATCGGGGCGTCGGGGCGGCCGTCGCCGTGGGTACAGGTCCGCATCCTCGACGCTGCGGGTCGCGACGTCGCGCCCGGAGACGTCGGGGAGATCGCGGTGCGCGGCACGACCGTCATGAACGGCTACTGGAATCGGCCGGAGCTCAACGCGAGCCGGTGGGTCGACGGGTGGTATCGGACCAACGACCTCGGCCGCCGCGAGGTCGACGGCTCCGTCACCTTCGTCGGCCCCAAGACCCGCATGCTGCGTTCGGCCTCCGAGAACATCTATCCGGCGGAGCTCGAGGCATGCCTCCGTCAGCATCCCGCGGTCGCGGACGCCGCCGTGATCGGCGAGCCGGATCCGGAATGGACGCAGAACGTGGTGGCGGTCGTGGTCGTCGAGGGCGGCGAGGTGCTCGACGCGACCGCGATCGTCGAGCACTGCCGACGGCGCATCGCGTCGTACAAGAAGCCCAAGCGTGTCGAGTTCGTCGATGCCCTGCCTCGCCGCGGCGACGGCGCGGTCGACTACGACGCGTTGGACGAGCGCTTCGGTGGCGGCGGGTATCCGACCGCGCCGTCCGGTGTCAGTCGACCCGAAGGTGCAGCTCGTCCACGCCCATGACGTACTGGAAGTGCCGCTTCACCGGAGCGCCTTCGTCGACGCGGTAACGGGGGATCCACCGATGGATCTCCTCGAACGCGATGCGCAGCTCACGGCGGGCCAGATGCGACCCGAGACAGCGATGACTTCCGGCACCGAATGCGAGGTGCCGGTTCGGCTCGCGTCGGAAGTCCAACTCGTCGGGGTCCTCGAACTCTGCCGGGTCGCGGTCGGCCGCTGAACGCAGCAGCATCACCACGTCCCCGGGGACCATCCGCACACTACCGATCTCGACCTCGGCGATCACGCGGCGGCAGTCGTTGACCGTCGTGTGGTAGCGCAGGAATTCCTCGACGGCCCCGGGGATGAGACCCGGGTCGGTGACCAGCTCGTCGCGCCGGTTGGTGTGGGTCCCCAGATACCAGAGTGCGAATGCGAGCTGTGCGGTCACCGTGTCGAGACCCGCGGAGAACAGCGCGAAGCAGATGCGCAGGAACTCGTTCTTCGTGAGCGCTCGCCCCTGGAACGTGCCCCGCATCAATGAGCCCACGACGTCGTCGCCGTCACTGCCGCGTGCGAGCCGCTCGTCGTACATCGCGCTGAAGAAGTCGCCGACCTTCTGGCGGATGTCGAGACTCGAGCCGCTGGTCGCCGATTCCGGCGACAGGCCCTCGCGCTTCACGCGGTTCTTCCATTCCACGAGCTGGTCGAGGTCATCGAGCGGCCAGCCCATCATCGTGGCGAACACGATGGTCGGGTAGGGCACCGCGAACTCCGCGACGAACTCGCACGAGCCCTTGGCTGCGATCGCCTGGAGCAGGTCGGCGGCGAGTCGGCGGATGTCGCCTTCGCGCGCCGCGACCGCCGGAGGCGCGAAGTCGCGGTTCATGATCTGCCGGTAGGCCTTGTGCTCCGCGCCCTCGACGCCCGCGGGCAGGATCGTCCCGAGCGGGTCCTCGACTTCCGGAACGGTGAACTGCTGCGTCGCGAAGTACTCGGGGTGCTGGTGCGCGTACACGACGTCCTCGTAGCGGGACAGCATCCAGAAGCCGCCTCCGACATCGCTCCGCGCGACCGGACAGTGCTCGCGCAGCGCAGCGAGGAACGGGAACGGGTCGTCCTGGAGCTCCGCGTTGTAGAGATGGAACGATTGCGCTGCCTCGGCAACGCGCTCCGACTGCGTGTGTGCCGTCACCGGGTCCCCTCCTCGTTGGTCGCGGATGACTGTCTACTTCTTCGCGGTGCGGGACAGGTAGCGGACGTCGAAGCTCGTCTGCCACACGTACGACATGTGCTTGGCCCCGACGACGTCCTTCGGGAAGCTCCAGAACGCCTGGAGGAAGCAGATCGGCACGTCCCACTGGTACTCGGCGAGCGTCTGGTCGATCTGGGCCCACTTCTGCGCGAGCTGGGCCTTGGTGAGCGTCGGATCCAGCGCGGCGAGCGCGGCCGGCTTGATCGTGTCGGTGTCGGGCCCCGCGAGGTTCCAGAGCCCGCCGCCCAAGTAGTAGTTCGCGAGATACAGGTACGGGTACGGCTGTCCCGACGGCGTGGTGAGCAGCGCGTCGTACTTGCCGGCCGCGAAATCGCTCAGGGTGGTCAGCACCTCGAACGACTGCAGGTTCACCTTGATCCCGGCCTTGAGCAGCTGTTGCTGCAGCACGGTGCCCGCGGACTGCGACGGCTCGAGCGCAGTCGGGATGACCATCGTGAACTCGACGCCGTTGGGGTATCCCGCGTCGGCGAGCTTCTGCTTTGCCTTGGTCACGTTGAACGGCACCGGATTCTTGAGCTTGGTGTCGTTGGCGAAGGTTCCCGGGAGGAACTCCTGGTCGGTCGGCACACAACGGCCGCCGAGGAGCTGGTTGCCGATCGCGTCCTTGTCGATCGCCATCGCGACGGCTTGACGAACCGCCATCTTGTCGAAGGGCGGCCGCTTGTTGTTGAACATGAGCTTGAGGTTCGTGACCGTGCCGTACTGAAAGAAGCGATGGCCGGCGATGTGGCGGGCCGCGTCGACGACCGGATCACGGATCAGGCCCGCGTCCACCTGGCCCGACGTCACCTGGTTCAGCGCGGTGGTCGCGTCGGCGGTCAGGCTGATCGTGATGTTCTTGATGAGACCGGCCTTCTTGTCCCAGTACCGCACCGCGGAGCGCGTGTAGCTCACGGAGTTGTTCGGCGTGAAGCTGGTGACCACCCACGGGCCCGAGCCGGCGTCGTCGGGCTTGCCCTGCGCGAGGCTCACACCCGACGCGATGACCTTCGGGTTGATGATCATCCCGGGAAACGCGGCCAAGGCGTACGGCAGGTCGGCCGCCTGGCGGTTCAGGTTGAAGCGGACGGTCGACGAGTCGACGACGTCGACCGAATCGACGCTCGTCAGCTGCGATGCGGCCGTGCTCTTCGGCAGCGTCTTCGCGTGGTCGATGCTCGCCTTCACCGCGGTCGCGTCGACCGGGGATCCGTCGTGGAACTTGGCATCGGTGCGCAACTTGATCGTGAGCGCCTTGCCGTCCGGCGTGAACGTCCACGTCGACGCGAGCATCGGCTGCAGCTCGATGTTTTTGTCGATGTAGAACAGCCGGTCGTAGATCTCGAAGTAGTAGGCCCGCGCCGCCTGGCCGGCCTCCAAGTGGGGGTCGAACTGCGTGAGCGGGACGATCGTCGTCAGGCTCAGGCTGGCGTTCTTGTTCACCTTCGCCTTGTTGGGCGCCGCACCCGGCGCCGTGGGCACCGAGGCGGCGGCGCTCGGCACGCCGATCAGGCTGAGAGCGAGCAGCAGCGCCACGCCGAATCGCTTCATGGATTTCCCCCTTGACCCGCCACCGAGCGGCCGATCGCTATTCGTACACGAAATGGACGGCGCGGGCAAGGAAGAAGGGTCCTAATTCACGGCGAACCCCGGTCCCATCGACCGGCCGGCTGCCGCGCCGGCTCGAGATCGGTCGCCATCGTCTCGTTCCCGCGGTTGGTGAACGCGGTGACGGCGAGGACGGCAACGAGCTCGACCACGCCCACCGAGGGTGTGGTGGACTGCACCCGTGACCCGCGAGGTGAAGCCGGCAACGCCGTGGCCGCTGTGAGCCTGCTCGCGCCTGGGAAAACGGCGGTCGTCACCGGCGCCGCGAGCGGCATCGGGCTCGCGCTCGCGCGGGAGCTCCTCGAGCGCGGGATGCGCGTGGTGCTCGCGGATCGCGACGAAGAGGCGTTGACGCGCGCGTCGGAGGGCCTCGGCGCGGCACCCGGGCAGAGCCTGTCGGTCGCGGTCGACGTCGCGCAGTTCGACGACGTGCAGCGCCTGGCCGACCGGGCGCGATCGGCGTTCGGCTCGGTCCACGTCGTGTGCAACAACGCAGGCATCGCGGGACCCATGGCCGATCCGCTGTGGGAGCTCGAGCTGAGTGAGTGGCACCGCGTGGTCGACGTGGACTTCTGGGGTGTCGTGCATGGGATCAAGGCCTTCGTGCCGGCGATGCACGCGAGTGGCGAACCGGGACACGTCGTGAACACGGCGTCGATGGCCGGTGTGGTCCGGAGCCCCATCTCGGCCCCGTACGGCGCGAGCAAGCACGCGGTCGTCGCCATCTCGGAGGCGCTGCATCTCCAGCTCGCAGCGTCGCGGTTCGCGGGTCGGCGCCTCCGTGCTCTGCCCTGGACCGACGACGACCGGACTGATGGATCGCGAAGTGGAGCTGGCGCGGTCGCGCACCGGCGAGTCACCCGCCCTGCCCGACGACGACGCCGTGCTCCGCGCGGTCGGTGGCACCTTCGAGCACCAGTCGCCGGCCGATGTCGCTCACCGGACGCTGGCCGCGATCCAAGCGGGTGAGCTCTACATCTTCCCGCACCCGTTGTCGTCGAAGCGGCTGACGGACTCCGTCGAACCGGTGCTGCGGGCGGCCGCGTCGGCTGACGGCTGAGCTCCTCGATGGAACCGAGCCTGGCCCGCTCCCTCGCGGCGCTGGCGCACGCTGACGTGGCCCGAACTTCCGGATGTGGTGCGCGCCGCCGCGATCCGTTCGATGCTGGACTGGCTCTCCTGCGCCGTCGCGGCAGCGCCCACACCGCTCGGTGTGATCCTCGCCGACGAGCTCGGCGGCGATCCTTCCGCGGTCGCGAGCGCCCGGTGGTTCGGGGGCGCCGGCCATGCGCTCGACTACGACGACTTCAACCCGGTCATGATCGGCCATCCGAGCGTGCCCGTGGTCCCGGCGGTCCTTGCGGTCGGTGAGGCACAGGATGCCTCCGGCGAGGACGCGCTGGCCGCGCTCGTGGCGGGCGTCGAGGTCGAGTGCCGGGTCGGGACCGCACTCCGCCAGGCGCACTACGACCAGGGCTGGTACGGCACCGGGACGGTGGGGACGTTCGGGTCGGCCGCGGCGGCGGGCAACCTCCTGCGCCTCGATGCCGCGTCCTGGGACCATGCCCTGGGCTTCGCCGGGAGCATGGCGAGCGGCGTCAAGGCGAACTGCGCCACGATGGCCTACCCACTCCACGCGGGGAACGCCGCCGCCAACGGTGTGCTCGCAGCACGGCTCGCTCGGCGCGGCCTGACCGCCAACCCCGACGTCGTCGACGCACGGCAGGGCCTCGCGCAAGCCGCGGGGTCGGGCAGCGCCGATCTCGAAGGCGTGGCAATCCTCGACGGGACCTGGGCGATCCTCCAGACGCGCATCAAGGCGTACGCCTCGTCAGGATGGACCCACGCTGCGATCGCGGCCACGGTCTCGCTCCGGATGTCGTGCCCACCCGACGACCTCGCGTCGGTGGACGTCCACCTCTCACCGGAGCAGCTCGAGATCGAGCGCGGCGCCGAGTGCCACCAGCGCACCGGGTACCGCCGCCCGGTGGAGCATCCCGACGACGGTGACGCTCGCTCTCCTCGGCGACGACATGGCTTTGCCGGCGACGTTCTCCGACGCGCGAGTCCTCGACCCCGTCGTCGACGATCTGCGCGCCCGCGTGCGCGTCGTGCCCGATGCGTCCATCGGCGTGCACGAGGCGACGGTCGTCGTGCGGACGCGCGGAGCTCAGGAGCAACGAGCGACGGCTGGGTTCGGTCTCGCGCGATCTCCGTCGGAGGACGACGCGCTCGTCGCCGCCAAGTTCCACAGCCTCGTGGAGCCCCGACTCGGGTCGCGCGCCACCGCCGAGCTGGAGGATGCCGTCCGGAGCCGGGCGCCCGTCCGTGCGATCACCCGTTTGCTGCGCACGGCCTTGCTCACGGGTTGATCGTCGGGACCACGCCGCCGTCGATGCGCAGGTTGGCGCCGTTGATGAAGCCGGCGAGCGGACTCGCGACGAACGTCACCAGCGCGGCGACCTCCTCGACGCGACCGAAGCGGTGCAACGGGTTCCACATCATCCCGCCATAGGGACGGGTGGCGAGGATGTCGAAGAACTCGTGGTCGCTCATGTCGGGGTTTCCGGCGTTCTCCTTCGCCCGAGCGATGCTGGACCGTATGGTCGCGGTCGCGATCGGGCCGGGGGAGACGGTGTTCGAGGTGATGCCGCTCGCGCCCAGCTCCTTGCTGAGGCTCGCGGAGAGGTTCACCAACGCGGCCTTCGCCGCGCCGTAGTGCGGCGACATCGCGAAGGCCGTCGCGCCGGCGGTGGAGCCGATCTGGATGACGCGGCCCCATCGCCGTTCCTGCATGCCGGGGACCATCCAGCCGGCGAGCCTGGCGGCCGCGACGACGACGACCCGGTAATGGTGCACCCAGTCGTCCGCAGTGACGTCGAACCAGTTCGCGCCGCCGTACTGCAACGCGTTGTTCACGAGGATGTCGATGCCGTCGAAGGCGGCGATCGCTTCCTCCGCGACGCGCTCGAGCTCGTCGTCGCGGGACAGGTCACCGAGTGCGACCGCCGCGGGCGCGAGCCGCGCGATGTCGTCAACGACCCGGCGGGCTTCCTCCTCGTTGCGCCCGTGGACGACCACCGATGCACCTTCGGCCGCCAGCGCGCGGGCGATACCTTCTCCGATCCCCGCGGTGCTTCCGGTGACGAGCGCTCGCTTGCCCCGGAGCAGGAGGTCCATCAGGTGGGGGCGGGAGCGTCGTAGCGCATCGCGATGCCCCGCGCCCGGAGCGGCGCGTCGATGAGCTCGTCGAAGCGTTCGCTCTGATCGACCGTGAAGTGGCGCCTCCAGCCGCCGATCTTGCCTTGACGACGGGCCATCCCGGGCTGGAACTTCTGGTCGAGGCCGGCCTCGTGCATGGCCTCGAATCCCATGACGGCGAGCACCTCGTCGGTTCGTCCCGGCGTCACGGGCCCGACGAACTCGACGATCTGCTCGAGCGCGCCACGGTGGTCCATCTGCGCGCCCTCGTACGTGAGGTGCAACACCTGGTTGCTTCCCATCCGGTCGTACCAGCCGCAGACGCTGTCGAGCCATGGTCCGAACGGCATCGTGCCGCGGAGGAACGCGTCGACGAACTCGTCCCAGCCCCACCCGTCGTGGAGCACCTTGCGCAGGTTGTTGAAGAAGGAGTCGCACACGTCCTTGGGGTTGCGGGCGATGAAGATGGCCCTCCCGTGGCCCTCGCGGAACGCTCGCGGCATCAAGGGGAACGCCAGGTGCGTCTTCATCAAACGGGGTGAAGGTGAATCCACGCAGACGTCGTAGCCTTGGAAGCCGACCGCGGGACGCATCGGGACGGAGAACTCCGGAACGACGTTGCCGGGCGTGCGCTTGGTCGTCTCCCAGTGGTCGTAGAGCTGCGCCAGGACGATGTTCATCCAGTTGGTCCCGGATTTCGGGAACCCGACGATGATCAGATCGTCGCCGCCGACCGGGAACGCCTCGATGTCGCGCACGAGCTGCAGGGTCGTGTCGGAGGTGTACGCGTGCCCGCCGTGCAGGAAGACGTCGATGGGATAGTCGGCGGCGGTCCACTCGGTCGCCATCGGGCCGGAGCATGGCAGGCCGTGCCAGGGGTCGCAAGGAGGTTGACACCGAGACCGTGTCACGGGCACTCTGTCAGGAGCGGACGATCTCCGGGGGAGGATCGCGGTGGTCACCGGCCACGCGAGCGGCATCGGTTTCGCCCTCGCATCGCAGCTCTTCGACGAGGGCATGCCAGGAAGCGATCCCGAAGATGGCCGCGTCGATACCGCCGTATTACGTCGAACCATCCGACATCGCCCGGATCGCCGTGGACGCAATCCGCACGAATCGGTGCTACGTCTTCATGCACGACGACGCGCGCACAATGGTGACCGAGTGGTTGGATTGGGTACGCGACGCGTTGCTCGCATCGAGCTAGTCAGAAGAAGCCGAGAGGACACCGCGTGGCACGGATCAAAGTCCCCGAGGGCGAGACGCCGGAGTTCTTCCACGCGATGCAGATGGATGACGAGCTCGGTCCCCCGTCGCTCGCGCTCACCTCGGCTGTCTACGGCAGCGACCGTCTCCCCATCCGGGTGCGCGAAGTCGTCCGCTATCGGATCGCGTTGATCAACAACTGCTTCGCGTGCCGTGGCACCCGGTGGCTCGAGCGCGAAGGGATCACCAACGACCTCTACGACCACGTGCGTGAGTGGCGCACCTGGCCCGGCTACTCGGCGCAGGAGCGCATCGCGATCGAGTACGCCGAGAAGTTCGTCGAAGACCACCTGACGATCGACGATGAGTTCGTCGCGCGGCTCCTCGACCACTTCACGCAGGACGAGGTCTTGGTGCTCACCCTGAGCATCGGCTACTTCCTCGCGTATGGCCGTACGACGCGGGTGCTCGAGCTCTACGGCGCATGCAGCCTCGACGGGAGCCCCATCACGCCGTGATTCTTGCCGGAGGGTTCGACGCCGACGCCTTCGTCAACTAGTTGTAGGGTGCAAGTTCATGGTGAGGTCGGTCCTCGATCTCGAGCTTCCCTTCGTGTCCACGACGACCGAGGACTTCGCGCGGGATCCTCACGGGGTGTGGCGCAACGCTCGGTCGCACCATTGGCTCGTCTGCACGGAGTACGGGCCGACCGTGATCACGCATGCCGACGCGGCCCAGCTGCTGCGGAACCCGGGCGTCGACGGTGGGGGCGACCACTTCCTCGAGGTGCTCGGGCTCGAGCGCGACAGCTTCATCTACGAGTTCGTGAACCAGTCCATCCTGGCGACGATGCAAGGAGAGCGGCACGGGCGTCTCCGTCGGCTGGTGAGCGGCGCCTTCACGCCGCGAGCCGTCGAGCGCATGCGCGCGACCATGCGCGAGGTCGCCGAGCAGATGATCGACGACTTTGCCGCGGACGATCGTTGCGAGTTCCTGGCCGCATTCGCCGATCGCTATCCCGTCACCGTGTTCTGTCGCCTCATCGGTATCGACGACACCGACGTCGACGAGTTCGCGCGTTGGTCGAACGACGTCGGTCTGTTCATGAGCTCGGACCTGCGGGCCGTGCGCCGAACGGTCGAGGACGGCGTGCGGGGGCTGTATGCGCTCGCCGACGACGTGATCGAACGGCGACGTCGGAACCTCGGCGACGACCTGCTCTCGGATCTCATCCGTGCGGAGGAGGCCGGCGATCGACTGAGCGCCTCGGAGCTGCGATGGATGATCGTGCTGCTCACGTTCTCCGGCGACGACACGACGCGCAACGAGCTCGCGTTCATCGTGCGGATGCTGGCGGAAACGCCCGACGTCTGGTCTGCGCTCGCGGACGATCGTGAGCTCGTGTCCAACGCCATCGACGAAGGCATGCGGCTCGAGCCCGTGGGTCCGTGCACCCACCGGACCGCGGTGTCGGACGTCGAGCACGCCGGCGTGCTGTTCCCGGCGGGAACACGTCTCGCGATCAGGCTCGACTCGGCGAATCGTGACCCAGCGGTGTTCGACCACCCCGACGAGTTCCAGCCGCGACGTCCGAACGCGGATCGCCAGCTCTCATTTGGCGCGGGGCTCCACTACTGCCTGGGGGCGAACGTCGCCCGGATCGAGATGCAGGAAGCGCTCGGTGCGCTCGCGCCGCGTTCCCGTCCGGGATCACGGTCGAAGCGGGGGTGCGGGTCGGCCCGCACACCGACGGCATCCGTCACGTGGAGCAGCTCCCGCTGCGCCTGCAGCCCACCGCGTCGGGCGGGCGACGATGAAGGTCGTGGTCGACCGCGAGCGATGCGAGGGCAATGGCGTGTGCGAAGGCATCGCGCCGGAGATCTTTCGGGTCGGTGACGACGACGTCGCAATCGTCCTGCCGGCGGTGCTGGGCGAGGAGGATCGTGCGGCCGTGGAGCGCGGCGGTCGAGCGATGCCCCCGTGCCGCGCTCGCGCTGCGCGATGCCGGAGCAACGACATGACGGCTGCCTGTGGTCAGGCGGGCGCGTCCTTGAGCCCGTCCTGCAGCCGCTGGAGGGTCTCGATCGCGCCCCGCACGTCGCGCCGCGACTGCTCGTCGAGCTCCGCGAGGACCTTCGCGAGGAAGGCATTGCGGGCCGTGCGGGTGCGGGTGAGCAGTGCGCGCCCCGCCCGGGTCGAGCGAAGCCACACGATGCGGCCGTCTCGAGTGTCCGGGGTGCGCTCGACCAGTCCGAGCTGCTCCATGCCGTCGATCAGTCGGGTGGCGCTCGAAGGATGGATGCCCTCGATCGCGGCGAAGTCGCTCGCGGTGACCGTGCCGTGAAGCTCGAGCGTGGTGAGCGCGAGCAGTCGGGAGTCGGTGGCATGCTCGAGCCCTGGCGCCGGTCGCTGGCCGAGCTGGCGCGACAAGCGTCCCATCGCGAGGCGGAGGGCGCCGGCGAGCACGACCGGATCGAGATCGTTGTCGTCGGCAGCCGGAGTCATCGGCGCATTCTGCCAGGACACCCAGGAAGGGGAATCCCGTGCTCGACCTTCTGATCAAGGGCGGCGAGGTCATCGACGGCACCGGCGCGCCGAGGCAACACGCCGACGTCGGTGTGCGAGACGGACGCATCGTGGCCGACCCCGACCACGAAGACGCGCGGCGCGTCATCGACGCCGACGGGCTGGTCGTGACGCCGGGTTGGATCGAGGTCCACACGCACTACGACACCCAGGTCTTCTGGGATCCCGACTTGAGCCCCGCCCCGTTGCACGGGGCGACGACCGTGATCGCGGGGCACTGCAGCTTCTCGCTGGTCCCCGCGGTCGAGGAGCAGGCCGAGTACGTGCTGCGGATGTTCGCTCGCGTGGAAGGCATGCCCTACGAGCTGCTCGCGCAAGGCATCCGGTGGGGATGGCGCTCACCGGCCGAGATGATCGACCGTGTCGAGGCGGACGGGGTCGCACTCAACGTCGCCATGCTCGTCGGGCACTCGAGCCTGCGGCGCGCCGTGATGGGCGGACGCGCGGGGGCACGGGCCACCGACGACGACCTCGCGGCGATGTCCGCCGTGCTCGACGACGCGTTGGCCTGTGGCTTCGCCGGACTCTCGACCTCGTTCAATCCGGATCATCGAGACGGCGACCTCGAGCCGGTCCCGTCGATCGCGGCCGATGCTCGTGAGCGCGCGCTCCTTGCCGAGGTCGTCGGCCGGCGGCCCGGCACCACGCTGCAAGCCGCACCGGGGGCGCGGCTCTCGCCGGAGATCGTCGACGCCATGATCGGCATGTCGCTCGCCGCCGACCGGCCGATGAACTGGGGTGGCCACGAGCCGGGTGTCGGTGATCCGGAGAAGCACCATGCCCTGATCGCGGCGGCCGAGCAGGCGTGGGCGCGCGGCGCGTATCTCAAGCCCTTGGTTCGTCCGGAGCGGTTTCCGTACGTGTTGACGCTGGCGTCGGGGTTCATGTTCGACACGATCCCTGGCTGGCTGGGGCTTTTCCAGCTCGGGCTCTCCGAGCGGATGGACGCCCTGCGGGATCCAGCGGTGCGTCGTCGACTCGTGGCCGATGCCGACGCGACACCGCAGTGGTCGGCGGTGTCCGAGCTGCACCGCTGGTCCGACCATGTGATCCTCGAGACCTTCGCCGACGAGAACCGCGGCCTGTCCGGACGCACCGTCGGTGACATCGCGCGGGAGCGCGGGATCAGCGCCTTCGACGCGTTGGTCGACGTCTCGCTCGCCGACGACCTGCGGACCGTCGCGCTGGCACCGTCGAGTCGTGACGACGACGCAACCTGGCGGCTCCGCGCGCAGCTCGCCACCGATCCGCACTTCATGGTCGGCGGATCCGACGGCGGGGCGCACATGGACATGCATTGCGGTGCGGCGTTCGTCACCGGCATGCTGGCCCAAATGCGTGATCGCGAGCTCATGTCGCTCGAACGCGCCGTGCAGTCGCTGACTGGCGACCCGGCCCGTCATTTCGGACTCCACGATCGTGGGCGAGTGGCGAACGGGTGTCGTGCCGACCTCGTCGTGTTCGACCCCGCCACTGTCGGCCCCGGACCGATGTCGCTGAGCCGTGACTTACCGCACGGCGCGATGGCGATCTTCCAACCCGGCGCCGGGATCGAGCACGTGTTCGTCAACGGCACCGCGGTGGCCGAGCACGGTCGCCCGACCGGTGTGCGCCCGGGCACGGTGCTCCGCGCCGGTCGCGACCTCGCGACCGTGACCAACTCGGCTGCACTGGCCTGGGTTTGACGTGAGCGTGTGGCCGGGCTGGCCCGCCGCGGCCGGCCTCGAAGGGAAGATCTGCGTGGTCACGGGCTCGACTCGTGGGATCGGACGCACCATCGCCGCGGCCTTGGGCGGCGCGGGCGCGGTCGTGGTCGTGACCGGACGCACCGAGGACGCGGGGCGAGCGGTTGCGAGCCAGATCGAGAGCGACGGCGGACGTGCGATGTTCGTGCGGTGCGACGTCTCGGAAGAGAGCAACGTGGCCGAGCTCTTCGCGACCGTGGCCCGCGAGTTGGGTCGGGTCGATGTCGTGGTGAACAACGCGGCCGCGACCGGCCTGGGCGTCGCGCAACAGCCGGTCGTCCAGCACTCCAGCGAGCAGTTCGACTACTTCGTGCGGGCGACGCTGTACAGCGCGTTCTGGTGTTTCAAGTACGCCATCCCCACGATGGGCACGGCCGGAGGCGTGTTCGTCAGCATCTCCTCGAACGCGTCGAGCTTCCCGACGCCGGCCCACCCGGCCTACGCGGCCGCGAAGGCAGGGCTGAACGGTCTCGTGCGCCAGGTCGCCCTGGACTACGGACCGACGGGCATCCGCTCGAACGCGGTCGTCATCGGCTTCACCGACAAGGCGAACAATCCCTTCGCCGAGAATCCCGAGGCGATGAGCCGGCTCCGTGCGGCCACGCTCGGCGTGGTGCCGACCTATCACGACGTTGCGGGATTCGTGCTGTACCTCGCGTCGGACGCGGGGCGCGCGTTCAACGGGGCGTTGCTCCACCTCGACGGCGGCGCGTCGGTCAAGCTCGCCCGGCCCGACTACCGGGATCTCAGCCGCTGAGGATCTCGGCGAGCGCGACCCCATCGTCGACGGCGACGTCGCGCACGCGGCGCACGATGCCGGGATCGGCCCCGAACGACTCGGCCTTGCGAACGAGCCATTCCCACCCGGGCCGTCGATTGGGGTTCCAGGGGTCGCCGTCCGCGCCCCACTGCTCTGCCTCGTGCGCCGCGCCGCCGACGGTCAGGCGCACGCGCGCACACGCCTCGCGACTCACGCGCGAGCGCGGATCCACCCGGGCTGCCACCTCCTCGAGCGTGCAGGCCGGCTCCGGGTGGAGCACGACCCGCGCCGCGACGTCCCAGACCGACGGATCGCGGAGCGTCTCGGGTGCACTCCACCGAGGACCCGCAGGAACGCCGAGCGCAGCGAGCGCGAGGGTGTAGGGCAGGTGCATCGCGGTGCGGATCGGCGCGAGCGCGTTCGCCGCGATGGAGCGCGGAGGTGCTTCCAGGAAGGGGAGGATCCGGTTGCGAGGATCGAGCCAGACGTCGATCCGCTCGATCGTCCCTGGTTCGGCGCGGGCGCTCGTGGCGAGCTCCCGTACCAGGTCGACCGCGGGGTGCGCGAGCCGATACGACGGATACGGCTTGAGGGACGTCTCCTCGATCCACCATCCGCGCTCGGCGGTGCGCGCCAGCACGTCGGCGGGATCGACGTCGGGTACGCCCTGGGTGTGGAAGAAGCCGGGCTCCATGACGAGGTAGCGGTGGTCGGCGGCGTAGCCCGCGACCGCAAGGCGCGCCGCGAGCACCGCCTGCGACGCGATCGCGCCGTACGGCGCGTACTTGGTGGAACGGAGCTCGCCCGTAGCGTGGACGATTGGCACGGGCCCCGGCGCGCTGCGCATCGACAACCCGAGAGCGTGACCGACGACCGATGCATGCGACCCGCTCGCGAGCAACGCGGCGACTGCGGTGCCGACCGCGGGGAGGCCCGCAGCGAAGGTGGGCGCAGGACCGGGCCACGCGAACGACATGCGTGCCGTCACCTCGAAGCCCAGGATGACCCCGAGGAGGCACCGCGCCCACGGCTCGCCGTTCGCCTCGGCCTCAGCGAGCGCGACCGGGACGACCAACGCCCCATGATGCGGTCCCGAGAGGAAGGAGTCGTCCGCATCGAGCAGGTTCATCGCCTCTGCGTTCGCGGCGGCCGCATGCGGCGCGGGCATCATGCGGTGGTCGCCCAACACCGTCGCGTCCCAGACACCACCATCCCGCGCGAGCACCGCGCGGAACGTCGCCGAACGCTCGTACGGCGCTCCGGCCAGCCCGCAGATCAGGCAGTCCGCGACGATGCGGCGCGCCACGTCGAGCACCGACGCGGACAGGTCCTCGGGGCGCGTCGTCGCGATCGTTGCAACCAACGCGTCGAGGGCTTCGTCGCCGGTCACGAAGGCCGTAGTGTACGCACTCGTAGGTCGTGAGCTCCGGGGGCCGTCGTGGCGATCAGCACGCAAGGTGAGGCGCACGAGACACCGCGCATCATCTCGGTCGACGATCACGTCGTCGAGCCGCCGGACCTCTGGGCGCACCGCTTGCCCGCACGGCTCCGTGACGACGGTCCTCGGGTCGAGCGCCGCCACGGTCGAGTGGTCTACGCGGACGGGCGGCCGGCGCTCGCAACCGGCGAGACGCAGGGGCCGAACGTCGGATGGTGCGACGTGTGGTGCTACGAGAGCCAGGAATGGCCGCTCCACGGCGGCTATGCCGCGCTCGGCGACCACGGCAAGCTGGCCTTCGATCCGTTGACCTACGACGAGATCCTGCCGGGGTGCTGGCAACAGCAGCCGCGACTCGCCGACATGGACCGCAACCACACCGACGCGTCGCTGTGTTTTCCGACCGTGCCGAGGTTCTGCGGGCAGCTCTTCCTCGAGGGCCACGACAAGGACCTCGCGCTCGCCGGCGTGCGCGCCTACAACGACTGGATGGTGGAGGAGTGGTGCGGGGGAGACGGCGCCGGCCGTCTGATCCCGCAGGCGATCCTCCCTCTGTGGGACGCGGAGCTCGCGGCGGACGAGGTGTACCGCTGCGCGGACCTCGGTGTCCGCTCGGTCGCGTTCTCCGAGCAGCCCGCCGACCTCGACCTCCCGAGCGTGCACACCGCCGTGTGGGAACCGCTGTGGAGCGCGTGCCAAGAGACCGACATTGTCGTCAGCACCCATATCGGCTCGTCGTCGCGGATGCCGGGGACCTCCGACGACGCGCCGGGGATCGTCCGCGTCGCGCTCACCTACGAGAACGCCGTGCACGCGTTGCTCGATTGGCTCCTTTGCGGCACGCTGGCCCGATTTCCGCGGCTGCGCCTCGCGCTGAGCGAAGGACAGGTCGGCTGGATGCCGTTCGTCCTCCAGCGCGCCGACGAGCTGTGGACGCGATCGGCCCGATACGACGACGCGCTGCGCGAGCGGGTGCCAGAGCTTCCGAGCAGCTACGTCGCCGATCGTGTGTACGGCTGCATCTTCGACGACGAGGTCGGGCTCGCCAGTCGCGGCTCGATCGGCATCGGGCAGATCTGCTTCGAGACCGACTACCCACATGCCGACTCGACGTGGCCGCACTCACGCGCTCGTGCCGAAGCCCTCTGCACGGCCGCCGCGCTCGACGACCACGAGCAGTGGTTGTTTCTGCGTGGCAACGCGATCCGTGCCTACGGCCTCGAACGCATCGGGATCACGGTCTGAGCTGAAGCCGAGCAGTCAGTCGCGTTTCGGCGCGTAGCCCGCGATGGCCAGCGCGTCGAACAGCTCCTGCGCGTGCGCGGCGTCGCGCGTCTCGACGACGAGCTCGAGCTCTGCTGCCCGGAGCGCGAGCTCGGGGCGGTAGCGGTCGTGCGCCACGGAGACGATGTTGGCGCCGTGGTCGGCAATCAGGGCCGCGACGTTGGCGAGCGTGCCGGGTCGGTCGGGCAGGGCGAGCACGAGACGGACGAGCCGGTCCGATCGCATGAGCCCGCGCATGATCAGCTGGGCGAGGAGATGAGCGTCGATGTTCGCGCCGCTCAGGATGGTTGCCACGGTGCGACCAGCGAAGCGCGGGCGGTCGTCGAGGACGGCGGCCAGGCCGGCAGCCCCTGCGCCCTCGGCGACCAGCTTGCCGGTGGCGAGATACAGACCGACGGCCTCCTCGATGCGCGCATCGCTCACCGCGACCACGTCGTCCACCAGCGTGTCGATGACCGCCCTCGTGAGGCGCCCTGGCGTCTTCACCGCGATTCCTTCGGCGACGCTGACCTGTGCGCGGCCGTCGGTCGGGGCTCGTCGCGTCCGCACCAGCGTCGGGTGGCTGTCGCTCTGGACACCGATGAGCTCGACGTCGGGTCGCGTGGCCTTGACGGCGATCGCGATGCCGGCGAGAAGGCCCCCACCACCGACCGGGACCACCACGGTGTCCACGTCGGGAACGGCGTCGAGCAGCTCGAGCCCGATCGTGCCCTGCCCTGCGATGACGGCAGGATCGTCGAACGGCGGGATCACGGTGAGCCCCGCGTCGGTCGCGAGGTGCATGCCGTGCTCCAGCGCGTCGTCGAACGTGTCGCCTTCGAGGACGATGTCGGCACGGAACCACTCGATCGGCGTGATCTTGGCCCACGGGGTGGTGGTGGGCATCACGACCGTGCACGGCACGCCCATCCGTTGTGCGTGGTACGCCACCGCGAGCGCGTGGTTGCCTGCCGACACGGCAAGGACTCCGTTTCGCCGTTCGGTGTCCGTGAGCAGGCTCAGGCGATTGCGGGCACCCCGTTCCTTGAACGAGCCGGTGTGCTGCAGGCTTTCGAGCTTGACGACGAGCTGCGTGCCCGTCGCCTCGGACAACGCGGTGCAGCGCACCGCCGGGGTCAGGGCAACCTCACCCGCGAGGCGATCCCGTGCGGCGGCGACGTCTGCCGGCGCGACCGGCAGCTCCGGGCTCACGCCCGGCGACGCTAGGTCATCGGCACCGCCGTAGGCTGCAGGCGTGCAGGACGATGCACCGCGCGGGTGGTCGATACGCCGTACCTGCCGCGTGCTGGTATGCGTTGCCGCCATGGCCGCCGCGCTCTGATCCTTGCCCCGAGCGGCTCGGCGGCCACCGGACACCCGGTTGTGGACGAGGTCGCGCTCACCGGTGGTGTCGACCCAGGAACGGCGACCTTGGTGGCCAGGTGGGTTCGACAGCTCGATGCGCGGCCCACCCCGTCGGCGTCTCGGGCGCGACCGAGATCAAGAAGGTCACCAATGACGCGGCGGCGTACATCCGAGCGCTCGCCGAGAGCCGTCGGTCTCAAGGTGAGCGCGCACGGAGTCCCGACCGCGGGTGGGATCGCGCTGTTCGTTCTCGGGGGACTGCTCCTGTACCACGGGTCCACCTCGCGGGTTTCGCGACCGCTGCTGATCACGCTCAGCGTCGCGTTTGCCGCCCTCTTCCTCATCCTGGTGCGCGCGGGCATGCGCCGCGGCGCGCAAGGCTTCGCCCTCGCCCTCACGACGGTGTTCGAATCCGCTCGCGGGGTCGACGCGAAGACGATGGGCATCCAGTACCTGGAAGCGCTGAAGGCGCTGGGTGCGTCGCCGAGCACCAAGTTCGTCCTGCCGCTCGAGTTCAGCAACCTGCTGCAGGGCCTCGTCGGCGTCACGGGGTCCGCCGTCAGCGATCGCGCCGACGGTGTGTCCGAGCCGCCACCTCCGCCGGCGGTCGAGCCGCCGAGGGAGGAGCGCGCGAGCTAGTCGAGCGCGTAGAGGGTGTGGCCGTTGGTGTCGCAGATGTCGTGCAGGGTCGCCGGAGGAACGTCGCCGCGCTTGAGGAGCAGGCGGTGCGCCTCGGGGTCGGAGCCCATGTCGAGGTGGCTGTAGTCCGTGCCGATCACCATGTTGCGCGCGCCGACGAACGGCAGGATGTAGGGCAGGTCGTCGTCGATCTGGCAGCTCACGTACATGTTGCGCTCGCCCGCGATGTCGTGTATCTGCTGCCACTCGCCTCGGAAGCGACGATCCCAGTCGTCGCCGCAACGTGAATACTCCTGGACGGCCCACGGGACCCAGGCGGACCCCGCTTCGAGGAAGGCCCAGCGGAGTCTCGGGAACCGCGCCGGGAGATCGCTGACCAGGGTGGCGAAGAACGCGGACGCGACGGGCAGGCAGGAGCGCCCGAGCGAGCTCACCTGTGGCTGGCGCTGCAAGACGCGGGAGTCGGTGCCGGTGTGCACGGCGATGACGAGATCGAGGTCTTGCGCGCGTTCGTAGAGGGGCCACAGGTTGGGATCGGACAGTCCGAGCTCGTGGGTGACGCCCTGCATGTGCACCGCGACGGCGCCGTGTTGCTTGCCGAACTCGAGCTCCTCGAGCGCGCGGTCGATGCGCAGCGGTGCCTTGAGCACCCATCGGAGCCGGCCTCCGCTCCCCGCGGTTGCGTCGGCCATCCATCGGTTGTAGCTCCGCGCCAACGCCGCCTCGGCCAGCGGGTCGTCGAGGACGACTTCGATCCAGAACGTGGAGAAGATCACCTGGACGTCGATCCCGAGCTCGTCCATCCGCGCCAGGCGTGACGCGAGGCCGCTCAGGTCGAGCGAGCCCTCGGGGAAGTTCGTCTTGAACGCCGCGTCGTCGTACGAGTTGTAGCGATCGTGACGGACGACGCGCTGGTCCTGGATGATCCAGTACGGCACACCACCCAGCGCGGCGTGGTCCTCGTCGACCTTGATCTGGCCCGATTTGCTGCTCGCGTCGACGGAACGAACCGTGATCGGCCGGTAGTGCCGCTCATTCGGGTCGAAGTAGTCCCAGGTCGAGTCGTTCTCCCGCACGTGTGCGTCGGCGTCGATGAAACCCATGGTCGTGCCTCCCCCGCGCCGAAGGCGCGCTCGAACCGCACTTTGGTCAGTGCTCGTCTCGAACCTGGTGGATCCACTCGTCGGTGGAGATGACGGACGCGAGTCTCGGGAAGAGCTTGCCCAACAGCAGGTCGTGGACCTCGGGATCGCTGTCCGTGCACGCGTCGCTCAGCACGGTGAGCGTGAAGTCGAGGTCGGCGGCCTGGCGCAAGGTCGAGAGCACGACACCACTCGTGGACACACCGGTCAACACCAACGAGTCCACGCCGAGGGAGCGCAGGACGACGTCCAGGTCGCTACCCGAGAAGGCGCTCGTCCGGCGCTTCGTGACGACGACGTCACCGGCCTGCGGAGCGACCGCCGAATGGACCTGAGCGGCAGGACTGTCGTCGCTCATGGTGCCCGAGCCCGCGAACCTCGAGAAGCTCTTGTTCCTCGGGCTCACCTCGGGTGCGCCGTCGCGGAACGCGATCCGCACGTAGATCACCGGCGTCTGGGTCGATCGCGCCGCGTCGAGTGCCTTGTTCAGCGTCTCGAGCAGCGACTCGGCGTGCTCCGAATAGCGCTCGAGCACTCCGGTCTGCACATCCATGACGAGCAATGCTTCGGTCCGCACGACGATCCTCCGGGGAGCCCGGTGCAGTCTGGCTCGCGGCGAGCCGGTCTGGCAGGCCGAACCGGGGGGGACGGGTCGGGCCGGGCGTCAGACGAGGCGGGGGAGGACCCGATCGACGAAGAGCTCGAGGCTCGACCACGAGAGCTCGGGTTCGAGTCCCGACATCAGCGGGTGGAGGCGCACCTCGGCCGACGGTCCGAGCGGGCGCAGCATCCCGACGCACTCCTCGGGCGTCACGACCTGGAACGAACCGCTGGCGCGCAAGCGTGCGAGGTCGTCCGCAACGGGCGTGAACATCGGTGCGGCCGTGCCCACTTGCATCGCTCCGTACGCGTTCATCTCGTGCAGCGCATGGGGAGCGATCGCGTGCCACGCGGCCTCGGGATCCTCCGCGACGTGCAGGAAGGGCACGGTGAGTCGAGGGGGGAGGGGGGGTCCGGGGTCCTTGCCGAGTCGCGCGCACTCGGACCGGTACACGTCCTCGTGCGCTCGCGGGGTCGCGGGTTCGTACCCGTCGCCGATTCGCGCCGCGTGCCGCGCCGACGCCTCGACGGATCCGCCGATGAGGATCGGAGGTCCGGGTCGCTGCACGGGACGTGGCGTGACGCGCACGGTGACCCCGCGGTGCTCGAAGGGCTCTCCGGTCCACGCCTGACGTAGAACACCGATCGCGTCCTCCATGTCGCGCGCGGGTGGCGAACTCACGGCCGAACATCTCGTACTCGGCGGGCACGTACCCGAGGCCTGCGACCAGCTCGAGTCGGCCGGCGCTCAGCAGATCCACGACCGCAGCATCCTCGGCCAGTCGTAGTGGGTCGTGCAGCGCGAGGAGCGCGACCGCGATGCGGATCGGGATCCGTATCGTGCAGGCCGCGACGGCGCCGGCCGCGACCCACGGTGACGGGAGGTAGCCGTCGGCGGTTCCGTGGTGCTCGTGCAGGCGGATCCGTGAGATTCCGCGGGCGTCCGCCCACGCGCACTGCTCCAGAAACGTTCGATACAGCGCGCTCGGATCGGTCCCGAGCGGCGGGGTCCGCAGGTCATAGCGCAAGGAGACATCCATGATTGCATCCTTGTTGATAGGTTCCGGCCGTGCTCGCCGCGCTCCTCGTGCCGGGTGATCGTGCGCTACGAGTCGTCGACGACCTGGAGGTCGCGGCGCCCGGGCCGGCCGAAGTCGGGATCCGAATCACCCATTCGGGCGTGTGTCACTCCGATCTGGCGGTCATCGATCGTTCGGAGCAGATGCCGATCCCCGTCGTGCTCGGACACGAGTCCGCCGGTGTCGTGGAACGGGTGGGCTCCCAGGTGAGCAGCCTGTCCGAGGGCGACTCGGTGGTCCTCACTGCGATCGCGTCCTGCGGTCGCTGCCACGCGTGTCGATCAGGACATCCCACGCAGTGCGTGCAGGGCGGCTCGTTCCTCGAACGGCGCCGCCGCGATGGCACGACCGGGCTGCGGTGGCGTGACCGCGAGGTTGCGTGCGGCTTCGGCGTCGGCGGCTTCTCGCAGCGAGTCGTCGTCCCGGCGGAGTCTGCGATACCGATCGAGGCGACCGTGCCGCGCGAGCTTGCCTGCCTGGTCGGGTGTGCGGCCCGCACGGGTGTCGGCGCCGTGATCAACACTGCGAGCGTGCCACCGGGCGCGACGGTGTTGGTGATGGGTCTCGGCGCGATTGGTCTGTCGATCGTGCAAGGTGCGCGGCTCGCGGGTGCATCGCTGATCATCGGGTCGGATCCGGTGGATGGGCGGCGCACCGCGGCGATGCGTTGCGGCGCGTCCGTCGCGTTGGACCCGCATGCGGCCGACGTGGTGTCGGAGGCCCGGGCACTCACCGGAGGCACCGGAGTCGACTACGCATTCGACGCGGTCGGCTCGCGTGACTTGGTGCACGCGGGCGTCGACGCCACAGCTCCTGGCGGCACCACGGTCCTCGTCGGTGCGGGTTTCGCGGATCCGCAGCTGTCGATCTCCGCCCAGACGCTCGTCGCCGAGGGCAAGTGCGTGCGCGGCTGCACGCTGGGCGACGGTCCGGCCACACGGGAGATCCCACGCGTGCTGTCACTGTGGAGGTCGGGCCGGCTGGATCTCGAGAGTCTCGTCACCGAGCGGATGCCGCTGGTTCGGATCAACGACGCCGTATCCGCCATGCGCGCGTGCGAAGGCATCCGCACCGTCATCGAGCTCGACGCGCCGTGACCGGGCCGGCTGATCGGTACGTCGTGATCTCGGCGGACTGCCATGCCGGCGCGTCCCTCCTCGAGTACAAGCCGTATCTCTCGTCGCGATGGCACGACGAATTCGATGCCTGGGCGGCGACGTTCGCGAACCCGTATGGAGACCAGTTCGAGCGGCCTGATGGTCCGCGTGTCAGTCGTCGCGGGGTCGAGGTCAACTGGGACAGCGACGCGCGTCTCGCGGACCTCGAGGAGGACGGCATCGTCGCCGAGGTGCTGTTCCCCAACACGGTGCCGCCCTTCTATCCGATGACGGGCTTCTTCGTGCCACCCGAGGTCGAGTCGGCTGCTGACTATCAGCGGCGATGGGCTGGGCTCCAGGCCCACAACCGCTGGCTGGCGGACTTCTGTGCGGCGGCGCCGGGTCGTCGCGCGGGGATCGCCCAGCTCATGCTCAACGACGTCGACGATGCGTGCCGCGAGGTGCGATGGGTCCACGAGCGCGGCTTGACGGGCGGGGTGCTGATCCCGGGCGCATCGCCGAGCTCGCTGCTCCCGGGGCTGTGGTCCGATGCGTACGATCCGCTGTGGTCGCTCTGCGCGGAGCTCGGTGTTCCGGCCAATCACCACGCGGGCGCGGGCGTTCCGAAGTTCGCCATGGACCCGGTGTCACAGACCGTCCAGCTCACCGAGCTCACTTGGTACGGGCGCCGGGCGCTCGGGCACCTGGTCTTCGGCGGCGTGTTCGAACGTCATCCCCGTCTGTCGTTCGTGTTCACCGAGCTCGGGACGGGTTGGGTCGTGCAGACGCTGCGCACTCTCGACCAGACGTTTCGCCGGATGCGGCGCGCCGGAGCGGCCGAGGCGTTCTTCGGCGGCGCCTGCGCGCGTGAGCTACCTCGCAGACCCAGCGAGTACTTCGCCCAGAACTGCGCCGTCGGTGCCAGCTTCCTCACCCGAGCCGAGTGCGATGCGCGCGACGCGGTCGGTGTCGAACGCATCATGTGGGGGGCCGACTACCCGCACCTCGAAGGTACGTATCCGTTCTCACGTGAGGCGATCCAGGTCGCGTTCGACGGCGTCGACGACACGAGCATCGCCGCCATGCTGGGTGGTAACGCCGCACGCGTGTACGGCTTCGATCTGACTGCGCTCGCGCCGATCGCCGGCCGCGTCGGGCCGCTCGTGCATCCAGAGCCATTGCACGTGCGACCCGAGTCCGAATGCGTCGTCTTCGACGCGGAGGCCGACGTCGCGCGTTAGGGCGTTGCCGGTGCCTGTGGGCCGAACGCGGAACGCTCGAGCGCTGCGTCGACGCTGAATCGACCGGAGCCGAAGAACGCGACGACGAGCGCGAGCACCCCGAGCGCGAGGTTCAACTCGTATCCGGACTGCCCGCCCGTGGCGTTGATCCCGTTCGACCAGGTGACGGTGATGATCGCCATCATCATGTCGCCGAAGATCGCCAGCTCCCGCGAGCCGCGAGAAGAGCCCGAAGGCGAGTGCGATTCCACCGCCGAACTCGATGACCCCGCCGAGGACCGCGAACAGCTTGCCCGGGTGCAGGTGCGCGGTGTTCGCGAAGTACTCCGCCGACTCGTGGATGCCCGGGCCGTCGAACCACCCGAACAATCGCCGCGACCCGTGGTAGATGAAGATCAGGCCAGCGTGCGCGTACCGCGATGAGCGCGACAGTCGGCCGGCGAGCGCGCGCGGTGCGCGTGCTGACCAGGGCCACCGCGAGCAGCCCACGAGCGCGAGACTCATGTGCCGTAGCGGACATCGTCACCTCAGGCCTCCTCGACTCGAGTTCGAGCGAGCTTGCCGACCGTATCGGCGGACGGTCCGTGGAGATCGTGCATCGGACGAAACGGGGCGACGAGCTGCGCGGCGAACACGGTGAGGTGACGCGCGCGCGGTGCGGTCTGCTCGACGATGAGCGGCCGGCCGGGAAGCCCCGTGTCCGTCCTGCATCGTCTCTTCGGTCGGGAACACCGCCCGGCCGAACATCTGATCCCAGATCGTCAGCGCGAAGCCGAGGTTGACGTCCTGCGGACCGTCGAGCTTGTGGTGGATCCGGTGATAGTTCGGGCTGACGAAGATCCGCTCGAGCGGACCGAACCCCAGCCGCGTGTTCGAGTGCGCGAACGCGACCATTGCGGCGTAGACGACGAGGACGGTGGTCGACATGCGCGCCGTTCGCCAGAAGCACCACCCCCGGGACGCAGCGCGAGCAGGTACGACACGTGAATCAGCGGATGGGTGCGGAAGACCGTCAGCACGCTCATGTCCTCCTGCGAGTGGTGCAGCTCGTGGAAGCGCCACAGCATCTGGACGCGGTGATTCGCCAGGTGCACGAACCAGTTGCATCCGTCCATGGCCACGACGATCAGCGCGCGATGGCGCCCCAGCGCGGCACCATGCCGATCCTGCGGCAGCACGATCCACGGGAACACCGTGCGGACGACGGCCACGAACGAGAGCGTGAGCCCGTCACGAGCGGCACGAGCAGGGTCGCGTTCAACACCGTGAAGAGGAGATCGTGGCGATACCCGCGGGCAACGAGCGGTCGCCGTTGTGCCGGCCACACCCGCTCCACGACGAGGAAGACGCCGATGATCGCCAGGGTCAAGGGACCGACGACGACGACGCGGAGACTCGTCATCGAACCGGCGAAGTCCGCACCCCCCCAGTCGGTCGCCCACCCGACCCCGATCAGGAGCGATCGCCGCGACCGCGATCGAGCAGGCGGGAGATACACGCGCGACGACAGCGCGACGCGCAGCCGACGCGGCGCCCCGGCCTGCTCTCGGAGCCGGTGGCGCAACCGCGGCGGGGGCGAACGACTACTGACGGCGATGACCGTCTCCCGGCCGGGGCCTTCGGCATCTAGAACGCGGTCCCTCCGGTGCCCGCGTTCGAGCCGCCCTTGGATGCCGAACCTGCCTTCGTCGTGACCACCGTGGACCACTTGCCCCACTTGTCGGTCAGGTTTCCGTGCACCTGACGTCGCGGCCTTGTCCTTGGTGAACCAGTAGAGGGGCTTTCCGCCGTAGGTCATCTGGAGGGCGCCGCTCGTCGGTCGTGACCGTGCCCAGCTTGGAGTCGTCCACACCGACTGCCCGCCGTCGGCGTCGTGACGCCGTCCGGCAGCAGGACCGGCGGCCAGAGTCTTCAAGCACCGCTCGGTACAGGCGGCCTTGCTCGGCTTCAGCGTGTAGACGGCGTTGACCGGCCATCAGGATCGTGCCGAGCTTGCCGCTCTTGGCGGTCGCCAGCTCGGTCGCCGTCGTCCGCGTGGTTGTTGCACCGAGGGGTGCGGCGGTCGAGAGGGCGAGCCCGACCATGGCCAGCGCGATGGCTGCGACGCGGCCCGCCCCACCGCCCCGATGCGATCCGCGATGCCGACCCGTGTGCTCCATGTCCTGCTCTCCTCGTCGCGGGGTACGAGAGATCTACGGAAGAACCCGCCCGAGGGATTGCGGTGGCTTCGCGTGCTGGGTCATCCCCGATGGCGGGAGAGTGCCAGACCTTCCGCGATGCGCTCGAAGGCCTCCCCGACCAAGGTGGTGAGGTCTCGCGTCCTCCCAGCTCTGCTGACGTTCGATCCGGTAGACGCGCAGGCTGGGCGACTCCGCGACGATTCGTGCCTGCGCGAGCAGCTTGGCGCGGTCGTGCTCGAATTCGGTCAGGCCGGCGACGAGACTCGCGTGGATCGACTCGAGAGGTGATTCGGGCTCGGAGGTGTTCCGCCGGCATTCGCGCGGCCGGGAGGGCCGAGATCACGAGCCAGAAGGCGGCACCCGACGCGGCGAGACCCAGTTGCTGTGACCCCTGTTGGCGGATGACGGCCCGTGCCGCGGTGGCCGCCGGAGCACGGCGCGGGTGGTGTGCCATCGCCCCCGAGGCGCCGGCCTCGGCCGCTCAGTCGTGGCGGCTGTCGGTGGTTGCCGCGAGCGGGTTCGGTGTGGGCTCGGCGATCCGTCGGAGCCGTGTTCCGGTCGACGTGGTCGACCAAGCCCTCACGGCCGGGGACGCGCATGATGGTGTGCTCCTCGTAGGACCACGTGCCGTCGTCGTGGACGGTCACCCGCATGCGAAAGCTCATGCGTGTGGAACGCGGCATCGAGGAAGGGGTTCGACACGATGCCCGAGGTCCGGGAGCCGAGCGTGGCGCTGACCTCGAACTCCCGCGCGTCCGGTGCGGCGGCCCCTGCGGCGAGGAGCACCTGACCGCGGGGGATGGCCAGCGTGTGGAGCACGGTGCGCGCGGCCGGCTCCCAGAGCCAGTAGCCGACCTGGTCGTGGAACGTCTCGACCTCACCGGGCTTGACGATGTGCGTGTGATACCGCAGTCCGTACAGCAGTTGTGGACCGTTCGTCTGCGGGTCGATCGGCGCCAGCTCGTAGCGCTCGACGTACACGTTGTGCTCGTCGCCGTCGATCACGGGACCGGTGATGTCCGATCCCGGACCCACGGGGTGCACGTCGGCTCCGTCGTCGCTGGTCCAGACCCCGGCAAGGGGACGGAGCGGTCCGAGGTTGGCGAGCGTGTCGTCGTCGCCGTCGGCCTCCGTGTAGATGTTGGCTCCGTAGTCGTGGACCTCTCTCTGACCGCTCATCGCCGGAGGATAACTGTCGCCCGTCCGCGGAATCGAGCAGTCATGTGCTGTGGATGGACTCGTCGCCGAAGTGACTGCCGATCAGGTCCATCAGCTCCGCCAGATCGAACGGCTTGGTTAGATACGACGTCGCGCCTTGTTCTCGAAGACGTTCTGCCAGTCGCGGACTCGCATCGGCGCTGACCACGACGACGGGGATGTCGCAGGTGTGGGCGTCAGCTCTGAGTCGTGCGAGCACGACTTCGCCCGTCACGTCGGGCAGGTTGAGATCCAAGAGGATGAGGCTGGGTTGCTGGCTTTTCGCCAATTCGAGCGCCATCGTTCCCTGCAGGGCGGTGATGAGCTTGAGGGACGAGAACCGGGCGAGGACGCGCTCCATGAGCCTGATGTTCGCGAGGTTGTCCTCGACGTAGAGGATCGTTCCGGCGGCGGCGACGTGGCTCGGGCCCCCGCCGCCGACCGAGACGTTGGGCAACTCGGCCGTCTGGGTGTAGCCGCGATCAAGTTCCAACCAGAACGTCGTGCCGCGCCCAAAGGCCGTGTCGAGGCGGATGGTGCCGGCCATCGCTTCGACGAGGCTGCGGCTGAGGGCGAGACCGAGGCCGGTTCCCTCGATCTCGGATTGCTCTGCGCCGAGTCGATCGAACGGGGTGAAGAGTCGTGCCTGATGCTCGGGGGAGATGCCCGGGCCGTCGTCTTGCACGCCGATCTCCACCCGCTCGGTTCTCTCGCAGATCAGGAACGAGACGCGTCCACCTCGGTGGTTGTACTCGATCGCATTCGCGACCAGGTTGAGCAAGACCTGCTTCAGGCGTTGGCGATCTGCCTGGACCACCACGTCCGGTATGTCAGCCGCGAGGACGGAGATGTCGTGCGCGGCCGACGCCGCGCTCAACAGATCGACGACCTCCGTGACGACACCTCGAAGCTCGACGGCCTCGAGCGACAGCCGGAGGCGGCCACTCTCGATTCCGGAGAGGTCGAGCACGTCGTTGATGAGATTGAGCAGATGACGCCCCGCCTTGAGGATCTGATCCGCGCTCTCCTGGTCGTCGGGCGGGAGGTCGGCCAGCTGCATCAGCTGCGCGAACCCGATGATCGCGTTCAGTGGGGTCCGGAGCTCGTGACTCATCCGCGACAGGAACTCGTTCTTGGCGGAGTCGGCCAGCCGCAGCAGGCGGTTGGCCTCCTGGATCTCGGCCGAGCGCTGCAGGATCGCCGAGTTGCGCAGGAACGACATGTCGGACGCCTGCTCGGCGTCGTCGTCCCACTGTTCGACGACTTCCGTGACGTCGTCGGCCCGATGAGTGATCGCGACCACCGCGCCGTCGTCGCCGAGAACGGGGCTGTTGACGACACTCCAGTACCGCGTCTCGAAGGCCCCGAGGGGTCGTCGCGGCGGGGAATGTCGTACCGCTGCAGCGCCATGGAATCGGGTCGTGCGGTCTCGAGCACCCGCCGGTACGAGTCCCACATCGCAGTCATGCTGGTCGGGGTCTCGTCCTCCGGATTGTCGGGAAACGCCTCGAACGTGTGGTGGCCGATGATGTCCTCACGCGACGTCATCGTCTGTTGCAGGTACGCGTCGGTGACACCGATCATCTGGAGGTTCGGGTCGAGGACCACCAGACGGGCTGGGATCGCGGCAAAGACCCGGCGGAGGAGGTCGTCGTCGAACGACGGGTGAGTCATGGTCGCTCCCTCGTCTCCAGCTCGTGCAACGACCCCGAGTGGCGACATTCGCTGTGTCCTGTTCGGCCCAGTTGCACCCAGTCGGGGTGAACACGCTGAGCGCCGGGTGCAGGTCGGGAGGACGACGACCGGACGCGTCCACCTCCCCGCATGCGGGACGCGAGCGGCGCTGGGTGGGTGCGTGAGAGGATGACGTGGTGCGTGCCGACCCCCGAACGGAGCGAGTGAAGACACCGAGCCCCTGCGACCTGGGCCGGGCGTTCACCGTCCACGTGCCGGAGCTGCAGGAGGATCCATTCCCGCTGCTTGCGGAGCTGCGCTCCCGTTGTCCGATCGCTTGGAGCGACGCGGAGGGTGGCTTCTGGGTGATCAGCCGTTACGAGGACGCTCGCTTCGTGCTGCAACACCCAGAGCTCTTCTCCAGCCGACAGCACTCGATCGCGTTTCTCGAGGATGAGCTCGGCCCACTGCTCCCGGACCATGTCGACGCCCCCGACCACATGCGGTACCGACAACTGCTCCTCCGGGCATTCGCGCCCGACTCCATCCGACGCCTGGAGCACGACGTACGCGCGACGGCGCGACAGCTCCTCGAACCGCTCGCCCGCCGTCACGAGTGGGACTTCATGGCGGAGTACGCGGTGCCGCTCCCGTCGGCCGCCTTCCTGCGGATGCTCGGTCTGCCGGGCGACGAGCTCGACCGCTTCGTTGCCTGGAAGGACGAGATCATGTCGGCCGGCTTCTCGGTCGCCGAAGGAGAGGCCGAGCGCAGCCTCCGCCGTGCCCTCGGAGAGGTACTCGCCTTCTTCTCGCGGCGCTTCCGAATGGGGCCGCACGGCGAAGCCGACGGCGGTCTGATCGACGTCCTGCTTTCGGCACGACTCGATGGGAGCCGCCCGCTCGACGAGAACGAGTTTCTCCGCCTCGTGATCTTCCTCTTTCTTGCCGGTCTCGACACCGTCGCGTCGCAGCTCGGGCTCGTCGTCGACTATCTCGGCCGCCACCTCGATCAGCGCGACCTCCTCGTGCAGGACCCGTCGAGAATTCCCACTGCCGTCGAGGAGCTCATCCGCTACGAGACGCTCGGCAGCTCATGGCGCACGGTTCGTACCCCCGTGTCCGTGAGTGGTGTCGCGATGCAGCCAGGACAGCGCGTGCTCGTGGTGTTGCCGTCCGCGAATCGCGACGACGCCGAGTTCCCCGGCGCCCAGCATGTCGACTTCGGACGGAGCACGACGCGCCACCTTGGATTCGGAGCGGGTCCACATCGATGTCTGGGGTCGCACCTCGCCCGCATGGAGATGATCGTTGCGCTGGAGGAGCTTCACCGCATGGTTCCCAGCTATCGCGTCGATTCACGGCGAAGCGGACGACGTACCTTCACCCTGGTCCGAGGGATCGACCGTGTCCATCTGCGGGTCGATGCTGGGTCGTGAGGGCGACTAGGAGATTGCTGAGCAAAGGGGCTTCTGGGCTCGCGGGTGGGTCCGGGGAAGTGGCCGAACCGAAGAGCGGGCGTGTTGTGGGTGCGAGCCGGTCACCCTGGTTGGGTTTGGGCCCGTAGGTGAGGTCCCTTCGTTGCCCTCCCCGGCGCTCCGTTCAGGTGACTGCCCACCCGGTGGGGTTGTGGTGGAGGCCGAGGTTGAGCAGTCGTCGCAGGTTGATCGCCGCGGCTCGGTGGCTGATGCCGATGCGGTTGCGTTCGACGCCACGGAACCGGACCCGGCGGTTTCCGTTGGCGACGAGCCAGGCGATGGTGCGTTCGACCATGGGCCGGTGTTGGCGGTAGTCGTCGAGGTGGGTGCCGGCGCGCCAGTCGGCTCGAGCCGCGGCGAGCAGGTGATCGTGTTCTGTGACGCTGATGGTCTTGCCTTCGGCGGCGCTGGTGCAACGCGGCCGTGCCGGGCAACCCCGGCAGCGGACGCCGAAGGTCGCGTGACCCGAGGTGTGGATCGCCACGGTCACACCCTCTGGGCATGTCACGGTCCGAGCGTCGTGGTCGATGACGAAGTCCTCACGGCTGAACTGGTCCGATCCCAGGTTCGGGTTCCGTGCGAGGGGCCACGGTTTGATGATGGCGCTGTCACCGCGCTCAGCGAGTTGTGCGCGCACCGGACCTGACCCGTAGGCCGAATCGGCGAGCACGTCGAGACCCGGTTCTTCGCCGGCGAGCAGCCGAGCCCCGATGGGGCCGTCGCCGGTGTTGGCCGGGGTGAGATCGCAGCCGGTGATGATCCCGGTGTCGGGTTCGACCGCGACGTGTGCATGTGCCGTGACTCGGGATCGACGGTGGAGATCACCCGTTCGGACGCGACCCCTCGCACGATTCGCCACGCGCCCTGACCTCGGTCGGGATCCGGTTCCACGTCTTGACCGGCGATCAGCGCCAACAACGCGACCAGCTGTTTGTCGTGCTCGTCGAGCTCGACCCCGTCGAGGACCTCGAGCACGGCCCGGGCATCGTTGACCAACCCGGTGATCAGCTCGTTGCGAGCATCGGGATCGTCCCACGCACATGCCGGCTTGCCGCCCGCGTCGTAATCATGGGCGCTCACCTCCACCGCGGCCGCGGCGGGGATGGCCTTGCGGACCCGGCGGATCATCGACACCAGTTGCGTCACCGTGTCCTGGGTGGCCACCGCGTCATCGAGCAACGTCGAATCGAGTGCCCGACGGGTCTTGCCGCGCAACACACCGGTCTCGGCCACCACCTGGCGGACCGCGTCGAAGATCCGCTCAGGAGCCTTCGACACCCGCAGCTTGTTGCGCCACAACGTCAACACCGTGGGATGGAAGCCCTCGTCATCGAGCGAGAGGCCCGCGGCGACCTTCCAACGCAGATCGGTGCGCAGCGCCTCGATGGCATCGCGATCCGAGCGGCCTTCCAACGCTTGCAAGACCATCACCGTGGCGATCACATCGGCCGGCACCGACGGCCGACCACGACCCGAGGGGAACAGGTCCTCGAACATCGTCGCCGGGAACACCCGGTGACGATGCTCTGCCAGGAACCGGTGCACCGAACCCTCCGGCACCAGATGCCCAACCAGCGCACCCGCGTCAAGCAGTTCAGCATTGGGATCGCTATTGCCCTGCATCCACCGAGTGTCCCCCGCGCCGAACACAAACGCGAGCACCACAAGCCGAATTGCTCAGCAGTCTCCTAGGCCAAGTCGACGAAGTCGAGCATCGACGGATCGAAGTAGTCGAGCGTTCCCTCGGGCATGAGCAGCACCCGATCGGGGTAGCGCGTGGACGAACTCGATGTCGTGGCTCACGACGATCATCGTGCCCGGCCAGGCGGCGAGCGCCGCACCGGTCGCGGTGCGCGACGGAGGATCGAGGTTGTTCGTCGGCTCGTCGAGCAGCAGCAGGTTGTGTCGTCCCGCGACCAGCTGGGCCAGCGCGAGCTTGGTCTTCTCGCCGCCCGAGAGTGTCGTGGCTTCTTGGAACACCTTGTCGCCGACGAGACCGAACATGCCGAGGAGCGCACGGAGATCGCCGTCGCCCAGCTCGGAGCACGTGCGCATGTGCTCGAGGAGAGATTGCCCGCCGAGGATTCCCTCGTGCTCCTGCGCGTAGTACCCCGTTGACACCTGCAACCCGAGCTCGACATCGCCGATGTCCGGTTCCAGTCGCTCGGCGAGCACCTTGAGCAGGGTCGTCTTGCCGGCGCCGTTCAGGCCCATGACGAGAAGGCGTTCACCCCGGCCCACGTCGAAGTTCACGTCGGCGAAGACGTCGTGATCGCCGAAGCTCTTCCACAACTCGCGGGCGGCGAGCACGGTCCGCCCACAGTGCGGAGGCGCGGGAACTTCAGATCGAGTCGACGGCGCTTGGTCGGTGCGTGCACGCGCTGCGCTTCCAGCCGCGCGACGCGCTTGTCGAGGTTCTTTGCCACACGCGCTCGCTTGGCGGTCTGGCCGCGCATCTGGTTCGCGAGCGTCGACAGTCGTGCCTGCTCGGAGGCCTGTCGCTTGGCCTGTTGCGCGAGCCGTTCCTCATCGCGGTCCCGAGCGGTCAGGTAAGCCGAGTACGTGCCCTTGTACTCGATGATCTCGCCGGTTGCGCTGTCAGTATCGCGGTCGAGGTGCACGACACGTGTGATCGCGTCGTCGAGCAGATCGAGGTCGTGACTCACGACCAGGAGTGCGCCGCGATAGGAACGGAGCAGCTTGAGCAACCAGTCCCGCGCCGCGGCATCGATGTGGTTCGTCGGCTCGTCGAGCAAGAGGAGGTCGCTGCCGGCGAAGAGGATGCGTACCAGCTCGAGGCGGCGGCGCTCGCCACCGGAGAGCGCGCCGAGCGTGAGATGCAGGCGATCCTCGGCGAGGCCCACCCCGGCCGCGAGCTTGCACACCTCCGATTCAGCGGCGTAGCCGTCCGCCGCCTCGAACGCCTCCTGCGCGGCGAAGAAGCGGTCCATGTGCTCTGCCGATCGGCTCTCCTCCATCGCGATTCGCGCCTTGTCCAGCGCATCCTGGAGCGCGTCGAGCCCACGACCCGACAGCACGTGGGCGATGCAGTTCGTGTCGGCGTGCGCGTCGAGACGTGGATCCTGGGACAGGTAGCCGGTCGCCGGGGCGCGCTGCACCCGGCCGGACTTCGGTGTCGTGGCACCGCCGAGCACCCGGAGCAAGGTGGTCTTGCCGGCGCCGTTGCGTCCGACGAGCCCGACTTTCTCACCGGCTCGGATGTCGAGGGACACCCCTCGCACGATCGTGGTTCCTCCCACCTCGACGGTGAGATCGCGGACGGTCAGCACGAGAGAAGATCCTTAGGAGCGGTGGGGGCGCCCATCGGGGGGTGGGAGCACACCATTGTCGCGCGTGGGCACGAGGCACGAGGAGCCGGCCGACTGCTTGGTCAACCGCGGCGCCGCGGCCCAGATGGCGTCCGTGTCGGCGATCACCTCACCGCCGTGAGCGGTTGCCTCGTCAGGTGCTCATCTACCCGACGGTTGGTTCGCGCGCCAGGGAATCCGACAACGCGTCGGCGATGGTGCGCCAGTCCTCACCCTCGGGGACGTCGAACCACTGCGACCGAATCTTGGAGAGGGGCGCATCCAGCCAGGGCGCTGCGCCGCCGCCGCAGTGGATATCGACCACCTCGAGCAGGAGCCGCCGAGCCCTGGAGATGACGAGGTCGGATGCGCCGAGGTGCTCGCGGGTCCGGTCCACGATCGGACCCATGCTTTCGCACACGGCGACATCTTCCGCAACGCCGCCCGCGGGCCCGCGACCATCGTCGATGCCCGTGTAGCTGAGACCCGCTGCCATGGCCAGGCGATCCTGTCCCCAGTGGGTCGCTTCTCCGGGGATCGACCAATCGCCCAGCGTGCGTGGACCTTGTGACGAGGGGGGTGGTGACGGGCCCACCGGGGAGCCGTCGGTGTTGAACGAAACGAACCACCATCGTGTGTGTCTGTCGTCGATCGGTACGTGCCCGAGGAAGCTCCGTGTGTTGTGCTCCGTCGGACCCGTCGGTATGGAAACCCACCACGGCAAGGCGCAGACGATCACTCGTGTGAGTCGCGACGGCGAGGCTTCGATCTGCGCGTACCGGAATCCGTAGTCCGTGCGCTCGAATTCCAGCGACGGTGCGCTTCCGAGCTGTTGGGCGACGAAGCTGGCGCCGGACGCGTCACCCTCGAAGATGTGACCGTCCGGTCCACCCAGCAGACGATGCATGAAAGGAAGATGGGTCGGATCCCATTCTCCTTCGATGACCTGCAGCCAGTTGCATTCGACGGTCAGGCAGTTCACGCGTACCGACGTCGGTGGCAGGTCGAAGAACTCGAATCGCGGCAAAGGCGGCGCCGATCCCGTCGGCGCGAAGCGGACCCAGATGATCCCGGCGGCTTCCTCGACCAGGTGCGTCCGCATGTGCAACGCAGGGCCGATCCGACGATCCCCTTCGTTGGGTGTCTCGAGCACCCGGCCGTCGATTCCGAGCTTCCAGCCGTGGTAGATGCACCGGAGAGCGCAGTCCTCGTTGCGTGCGAGCGTGAGCGACGCGCCGCGGTGTGGGCAGGCTTCATCCAATGCACCGACCTCGCCGTCTTCGGTTCTGAAGACGACGAGATTCTCGCCGAGCAGCCGCACCCGGCACGGGGCGCCACCAGCCTCGACCGCGCCGGAGCGCAGCGCCGGCATCCAGTACTCGCGGAGCAACGCGCCCATTGGGGTTTCCGGGCCGGTCTCGGTCAGGAGCGCATTGTCGGCGTGGGAGAGCATTTACACCTCCGAGCAGGTCGTCCTGTCGTCCCAGTCGACGTCGAGCGCGACGAGGTTGCGGCTCGTCGGCCAGTCACTGCGCCAACGAACGTCTGGCTGACGAAGACGCAGATTCGGCAACGCGATCAAGCCGGCGATGGCCACCCGCGTCTCCATGCGCGCCAAGGCATTGCCGAGGCAGAAATGCATCCCACCACTGAAGGAGAGGTGGCGGTTCGGCGATCGTGTGATGTCGAAGCGGTCGGGCTCGTCGAAGACCGCGGGATCCCGATTCGCCGCGGCATACCACACGACGACGCGCGAGCCCTTCGGGATCACGGTGTCGCCGAGCGTCACGTCACGAGTCGCGACGGACGGAATGGTGAACCTCACGGGTGTCTCGAAGCGGAGGCACTCTTCGACCGCGCTCTCGATCAGCGATGGATCGTGACGCAGGCGCTTGAGCTCTGCCGGGTGACGCAACAAGGTGAGGAGAGCGTTGGGGATCAGGTTCGCCGTGGTCTCGTGACCGGCAACCACCATCTCGGCCGACAGGGCAGCGAGCTCCTGACGCGTGAGGCGACTCTCGGCATCCTTCGCACGCACGAACGCCGTGATCATGTCGTCGCGGGGATCGGCCGCGCGCTCGTCGGCGAGGCGGCCGAAGTAGTCGACGAGGCCACGCGCGGCGTCGTCGGCTGCCTCGCGCTGGTCCACCGAACACCTGGGTTGGAAGATGCTCACCAGTGCCTGGGTCCAGCTCATGAGCAGCGGGCCATCGACATCCGGGACGCCCAGCATCGAGCAGATCATCTCGAGCGTGTAGGGATACGAGAAGTCCGCGAGGAGCTCCATCTGCCCCGTTGGTCGCAGCTCGCCGAGTCTTCGGCCGACCGCGAGCTCGGCCTTGGCTTGCAAGAGGTTGACGCTGCGAGTCGAGAATCCGTGCGCGGCGAGTGACCGGAGCCGGGTGTGGTTCGGTTCGTCGAGCGTCACGATCGCGCTGGCCCAGAGCTCCTGTGCGGGTCCGCGCTCTGTGAGCGAGCCGTACATTCCCTGGCCCTCGCGCGCGAAGTCCTTGCTCGTGATCACGGTTCGTGCCAGCGCGTGCGACGTGACGATCCAGAGTCCGACGTCACTGCGATGAACCGGGTCTTCGTCGAGGAGGCGGAGGTACAGCGTCGTGAGGTCTGCGACGTCGGTGTCGGCGAAGAACGCCGCGACCTCACGACGGAGATCGGCCTGACGATCGTCGACGGACACGACTCGCATTGTGACTCGGGGCTCCCGACCATCGCGATGCTGAGGATCCGAGCTTAGGCAGCGGTTGAATCGCGTCGCCGGGAAGCTCACCGAAGATGGTGTCGTCGAGCTCGGGGTCGTGGTCGACAACGACGCGGGAGTCGTCGGGTGCAAGGCCGCGCCGATGTCGGTGGAGTGTGCGGGCTCTCAGACTGTCAGCTTGGAGGTGTCTCGTCTGCCTTACGCGGCGTCATGGCCCCGGTGGGAGTCCTCGAGGGTGACGGAAGCTCGCGCGCCGTCGTGGCCACGGTCAGCATGACGCGGTCCTCGTGCGACGTGGAGCTGCGCGTGCGCGAGCGCCGCATCGAACTTGCTGAAGAGGTGGTTTTCGTGGGCGAGCTGGTCGAGTGCGCCCACGGCTCGGAGGATCTTGAGGTGCTCCGCGCGGGGGCCTTTGAGGAGGACGGTGATGCCGCGTCGTTCGAGCTCGGCAACGATGTGACCCAGTGCCTGAGCGCCGGTCGCGTCGAGGACCTGGAGCTGGGGAAGACGCAGGATCACGACTCGGACGTCGGCGACGTTGGTGAGCTCGGTGAGGAAGCGTTGGGCTGCGCCGAAGAACAACGCCCCGTCCAGGCGGTAGGCGACGATGTGTTCGGACAGCAACGCATGTTCGGACTCGCCAGTGACCTCTGGGGCGGTGGCGTTCCTTGCTGATGGGAGCGCGTCCGGGACTGCGGCGGCCGTGCGGGCCACGCTCCGCAGAGCAAGAACGACCGCGACACCCAGGCCGATCTCGACCGCGACGATCAGATCGAAGACAACGGTCGCTGCCGCGGTGAGGCCGAGTACGAGAGCATCTGATCGCGTCGATCCCAACACCGCTCGGACGTTGTGGACCTCGACCATTCGTATGGCGGTGACCATCAGCACTCCGGCCAGCGCGGCGAGGGGAATTTTCGCCACCAATGCGCCACCGAAGTAGACGACTGCGATGAGCACGAGCGCGTGCACGATCGTGGCCAGCCGCGTCTGGGCACCCGCCCGAACGTTCACCGCAGTTCGCGCGATCGCTCCCGTCGCCGGCATCCCCCCGAAGAGCGGCGACACGAGATTTGCGAGGCCCTGACCGAAGAGCTCGCGATCTGGATCATGGCGACCGGTATCCGCCATCCCGTCCGCGACTCTCGCCGAGAGCAGACTCTCCAAGGCGCCGAGCAAGGCGACCGCGAGGGCAGCGGAGAGGAGCTCGCTGATTCGCGACGTCGACACCGAAGGGAACGACGGCATTGGCAACGAGCCCGGTAAGGCTCCGATCCGGGCCAGATCCAGCCCGGCCGCCTGCACGACGACGGTTGACACCGCCACCGCGATCAACGAGCCGGGCAGCGATCGGTGGATTCGAGGCGCCGACACCATCACGATCCCGACCAGACCCACCACTCCGATCGCGGCGATCCTCCCGCCCGTGAACGCGTCGCTGACGGCGTGCAAGGCGATGAGCGCAGTGTTCTCCCCGTCCGGCTTCGCCACCCCCAGCGCAGCCGGCACCTGTTGCAAGAAGATGATGATCGCGATGCCGACGGTGAAACCCTCGATCACGGGCCAGGGGATGTAGGCCAACAGCCGCCCGAGACGCGCGAACGCGGCCACGACGATGAGTACCCCGGCCATGAGGCCGACGAGATACACCGCGTCCTTCCCGTAGCGGCTCACGACGGGAACCAAGACCACCGTCATCGCGCCCGTAGGCCCTGATACCTGGACGCTCGATCCGCCAAAGATTCCCGCGACCAAGCCGGCGACGATGGCGGTCATCAAACCGGCTTCCGCCCCCAACCCCGTCGCGATCCCGAACGCCAGCGCCAATGGCAACGCCACCACACCGACGGTCACGCCGGCGACGAGATCGCCGCGCCACGAACGCGCCAGGCCGGCATAGTCCGTTCGACGCGGCAACAGGGCCCGCAGTGAACCCGCCGCGGTGCCTGCCCAGCCTCCGCGCATCGCGGGTGCGCTGGGCGGATTCCCGGCGCTCATGTCGCCGTGCTCACCGGGCACTGGCCGCAGCGCGCAGCCCTGCCAGCAGCTCGGTCGACTCGGTGAGCGAGTTGATCAGCATCCGCTTCGCCACGGCCAACAACTCGCTGAGGGCCGGATCGCGGATCGTGTAGTACACGGTGGAGCCTTCCTTGCGAGTCGTGACCAGGCCTGCTCGACGCAACACCCCTAGCTGTTGGGAGAGATGCGACGACTCGATACCAACGAGCGGCTGCATCTCTCCCACGGAGCGCTCCGCTTCGGAGAGCACTTCCAGCACCCGAATGCGAGCCGGATGCGCCAACGCGCGGAACAGCTCCGCCTTGATCTCCGAGATCGGGCGGCTCAACGCCGCTTCCATGCCACGCTCCGGCATCTCCACCCTCTCCGGCGAGCACCCGACGAACGAGTGACCTTCCGCCATATACTCAGAATTACAATCTGACAACTTTATCAGATGGTAGCTCTGTCGGAGTCCTGAACCGTCGGGAGGGTCCGTGCCGACCACGAACGAGAAGCTCACCGCGTGGGTCACCACCTGGGCGGACGTGTGCGCGCCCAAGGACATCGTGTGGTGCGACGGGTCCAAGCGCGAACTCGACGAGCTGTGCGCGCGAACTCGTCGAGGTGGGGACGTTCCTGCCGCTGAATCCGAACCTTCGGCCGGAGAGCTATCTGGCGCGCTCCGATCCGAGCGATGTCGCCCGCCTGGAGGACCGGACCTTCATCTGTTCGGCACGCCCCGAGGACGCTGGCCCGACCAACAACTGGCGCGACCCCGCGGACATGAAGGTGGAGCTCATCGAGCTCTTCAGTGGCTCGATGCGGGGACGCACGATGTACGTGGTGCCGTACCTGATGGGACCTCCCGGACCGTTCGCCCGCGTCGGTGTCCAGCTCACCGACTCTGCCTACGTGGCGGTCAGCACGCGGCTCATGACCAGAATGGGCGACGCCGCGCTCGACGTGCTCGGTGCGGACGGCGAGTTCGTCCGCTGCGTCCATTCCCTCGGCGCGCCCCTGCACGGTCTCGACGTCGACGATGCATGGCCGTGCGATCGGACAACGAAGTACATCGCGCACTTTCCCGAAACACGCGAGATCTGGTCCTACGGATCTGGATACGGCGGCAACGCGCTCCTCAGCAAGAAGTGCTTCGTGCTGCGCATCGCATCGGTGATCGCCCGTGACGAAGGCTGGCTCGCAGAACACATGCTCATCCTCGCGGTCACGTCGCCCTGGGGCGCCCGTCGCTACGTCGCGGCGGCGTTCCCATCCGCATGCGGCAAGACGAACATGGCGATGATGGTTCCGACTCTCCCGGGTTGGAAGGTCGAGACCATCGGCGATGACATCGCCTGGTTGCACTTCGGCGACGACGGTCGCCTCTGGGCCGTGAACCCCGAAGCTGGGTTCTTCGGGGTTGCCCCAGGTACCTCCACCGACACGAACCCCGTCGCAATGGAAACCTTGCGTGCACACGCCATCTTCACCAACGTCGCGCTCACCGACGACGACGACGTCTGGTGGGAAGGCATCGGTCCCGCACCCGAGCATCTCACCGACTGGCAGGGCCGCCCGTGGACGCCCGCACGCCTGGAACCCGCCGCACACCCCAATGCCCGCTTCACCGTGATGGCCTCGCGCTGCCCGTCGATCGCGCCCGAATGGCGCGACCCACGTGGTGTCCCCCTCTCGGCGATCTTCTTCGGTGGACGCCGCGGAACACAGTGCCGCTCATCGTCGAAGCTCGCAGCTGGCAACACGGTGTCTTCCTTGCGTCCACCATGGCCTCCGAACGCACGGCGGCCGCGGCTGGCGCCATCGGTGAGATCCGCCGCGACCCTTTCGCGATGCTCCCCTTCAGCGGCTACAACATGGTCGACTACTTCCGTCATTGGCTCGACATCGCACGTGACCGGGACCAATCGAAACTCCCGAAGCTCTTCTTCGTGAACTGGTTCCGCAAAGCCCCGGACGGCTCGTACCTCTGGCCCGGGTATGGCGACAACAGCCGCGTCCTTGCATGGGCGCTCGACCGATGTGTCGGCGAAGCCCCCGCCCACGAATCCCCCATTGGCCTCGTACCAACCTCCGACGCGCTCGACGTGACCGGCACCCATCTCACCCCCGACGATGTCGACGCGCTCCTCGAGATCGACACCACGGAATGGCGAGCCGAAATCGTCGCCATCACCGAGTACTACGCCCAACTCGGCGACCGCGTGCCGACCGAGCTCCACCACGAACTCCGACGACTCGAACGAGCGATCTCGTGAAGGAGAGATGACGACGAGACCGAAAGCGACGCGAGACCGCCGCTGACAGTCCCCCGTCGTGGGTTGGCGCAGGCGTTGCGATAGGGAGCATCGGTGGGCTGGTTGCCGTCTACGCCCTTGTGTCGTCGCGGGCCCGGGTCTCCGAGCTGCGAGAATGCTCGAATGGGCCCGCTCAGGCCGGTTGAATTGCCGCGTTCTTGCAGGTGACGCGTAGCGAACCGGGGTCGGGGTCCTCGCCCTGTCACCTGCTGGATCAGTTGGGGAACGTCGTGCGACAACACGACAGAGCGTCCGTCCCCCGCGGTGCCGACGACGACTCGACGCATGGAAGGCCTCATGTGTTGGCGGCGATGGAGGGGCCGATTCTTGTGACATGCACCACGAGGTTGCTCATTCGAGGCTGTCCGGAGTAGCGGTCGAAGTCGGTCTCGTCGTCGACGAGGCGAGCGACGTTGCTGCCGATGGATCGGACTTCATGGTCATGTTCGGTGCTCTCCCCGTAACCGAACTGCATGGAGAGGATCCCTCGGCGCAGTCCCGCGTCGACCTCGACGACTGAGAGGATGGATCCGGTCGCGGATTCCAAGCGAGCAATGTCGCCTGGAGTCATGCCGAGTTGGGCGAGGTCGTCGGGATGCAAGAACGCAGGGTTGGGTGTTGCTCGCCGTCGCGTCGGCGCGCCTCCGCACGAGGAATTGAGGAGATCCGACATCCGCCGACACACCAGTCGGAACACCGCTGTGCCGCTCTCCGGGATGTCGTCCTGGTGTGAGGCCTCGAACGCGGTCGCTCGAGGTCTTCCATCATGTCCGCGTTCCCGACGTCGAGCTTGTGCGGCCAGTCAGGGTCTTTGGGTTGGACCACGATGGCGGGCGTCGGGAAGAACTCGCCGTGGGGGTGCTTGCGGACCTCTTCGAGTGGCACGCGCGACCCTCGGCTCAGCATCTGGAGCAGCTCGGGTGTCGATGGCTTCGATCTCATGTCGACCTCGATCGGTGTGATCGGCAGACCGATCTGCGCATTGATCGAGAGGGGAAGGTCCATCCGGCGTGCCAGTCCGTAGAAGACCTCCCATTCCTCGATGAGATCCGATTCTTCCGGGGGTGTTGCGATCGCATCGGTGTACTGCGCGAAGGAGTCGCTGGGCCCGTATCCGGTGAACCACGTCGCCTGGACGTCGGTCATCTGGCTCATTCCGGCCATCTCGAGGCTCATCTTCGGCGCGAGGACGTAGTCGGCAAGCCGAGCCGTTTGTGACATCCACGGATCGATCTGGACCATCAGCTCGAGTGAACACAACGCTCGAGCGGTCTTGTGCTGGTTGGGCCAGGCAACCGCAGGATTTCCGTTGCAGCTCAGCAGCGCACGGACCTGGCCCTCGCCCTCGAGGAGGATCTCGTCGGCGAGTGCCGCCGTGGGCATCCCGGAGGCGGTGTTGGTCAGGCCCCGCACACGGAGTCGTTCGCCGAAGCGATACGCGGGTTGTGGTGGCGCGGCTTGGGCTCTTGGTGTCTTGGCGGTCATGAGCGTCGGGGCATTGCGGACGTGCTCTCCGGCGCGAAGCCAACGTCCGCAGAGGGTCTCGAGCACCAGCACGGATCGCGCCCCGCGGAGTGGTGTAGTTCGACGTCGTGATGTTCGACGTCGTGGTCAGTGTGTCATGCGCTGATCGCGAGGGGCCGCTCCTCGGGTTCGGCGGGGTCAGGCTCGATGGGTGTGTAGAGCTTGGCCATGGATTCTTCGGAGAGGTAACGACGTTCGGGGACGGCCCATTCGTCGTGGGTTTCGACGCATACGGCGGTGACGAGGCGGGCGACCGCATCGTCGTTGGGGAAGATGCCCACGACGTTCGTGCGTCGCTTGATCTCGCCGTTGACACGTTCGAGCGGGTTGGTGGACCAGATCTTGCGCCAGTGCGCGCTGGGGAAAGTGGAGAAGGCGAGGATGTCGTCGGCAGCGTCGGTGAGCATCACGGCGACGTCGGGGAACTGGCTGGTGAGCATGCGGACGACTTCGTCGAGCTGCGCGCGAACGTGGGTGGCGTCGGGTTGGGCGAAGATCGTGCGGATCGCGGCGGCGACCATCTCGCCGGATGCCTTGGGCACCTTCGATAACACGTTGCGCATGAAGTGCACGCGGCAGCGTTGCCAGCCGGCACCGATGAACACCGACGCGATAGCGGCTTTCAATCCGAGGTGATGATCGGAGATGACCAGTTGCACGCCTGAAAGCCCGCGGGCTCGGAGGCCTTGCAGGAAAGCGGTCCAGAACGCTCCGTCTTCGCTGTCACCGACGTCGACGCCGAGGACTTCGCGGTCGCCGGTCGCAGTGACACCGGTGGCGATCACCACGGCGCGCGACACCACCCGGCCGTTGACTCGCCCTTTGACGTAGGTGGCATCACAGAACACATACGGGAACTCGACATGTGCAAGCGACCGAGCCCGGAACGCGTTCAGCTCGGTGTCGAGCTGGCTGCAGATGCGACTCACCTCGCTCTTGGAGATCCCCGCCTCGAGCCCAAGCGCCCCAACCAGATCATCGACCTTGCGGGTGCTGACCCCGTGCACGTACGCCTCCATCACCACCGCGAACAGGGCCCGGTCGATCCGCCGACGGCGTTCCAACACCGACGGGAAGAAGCTCCCACGCCGCATCTTCGGGATCGCGAGCTCGACATCACCCGCCTTGGTTGACAACAGCCGAGCACGATGCCCATTGCGTTGATTCGTGCGCGTCGCTGACCGCTCGTGGGGACCAGCGCCGATCACCTCGGTCGCTTCTGCCTCGATCAACGCTTGGAGCACCATCTCGACACTCCGGCGGATCACATCAAGATCACCACCCGCGCGGATCGCGTCAAGCAACTCGGACAAGTCAGACTGGAACAAGGTCACCGGCGTGGTCTCCTTCGTGTACCCGGCAAGGTCACACCGAGCATCACGCCGGTGGCCCACCAACCGGTGGACCCCTACGCCGATCTACACCACGTCACGGGACGTCCCCTCTCGGGACTGCGTGGCCGCCGATCCCTGCGACCCGCGGGCGCGTCCGCCACGGTTGCGCTGTACGTACGCTTCCATGTCGTGGAGCTTCACGCGGGCGAGGGGAGTGTCCTCGATGTGGTCGAGGTACTGCTGGAGGACTCTGCTGTAGCTGTACGCAGTGCTCGACGCTCGACCTCGAGTGCCCTTGAGCCACATCAAGTAGGCCCGAGCTAGCTCGGCGTTGGAGCAGATAACTTCGTCTGAGAGGGGTTTCACTTCTCTGCACCGTCCTTATTCGGTGCAGCACAAGGGCCGCTCGGGCCGGTAGAGAACCGCGTTAGTCCTGGTCAACAGCCATGTGTTCTCGTAGCGCGGAACGGATCGAGCGTTATTGGGAACGACCTATGAAGGTGTCCCCACACCGAGGACCCATGGAGGCGTCCCCCGTACGATCGGCTGATGGCTCGTGTCAGACCCGCGGTTCGTTGTGCCGCTCGCCGTTCGAACGGCGAGCCGTGTCGGAACTTCGCGATGCTCGGAACCACTGTTTGTCATGCGCATGGGGGTCGTGCTCCGCAGGTTCAGCGGGCGGCGCAACGCCGCCAGCAGGTCATAGAAGCAACGGTAGCCGTGGAACGCTTCGTCTTCGAGCGAGACCTTCGACTGCTCGCCTTGGCGCAGTGGAGCCAGGAGCTGCGGGAGCTCTGGCTGATCCGGCATTTCGCGCCGACCACTACCGCGAAGCGATTGCGTCTCATCGCCAGGGAGATGTCGGCTGAGGCCCGGTTACTCCGCGAAGTCGCCCGAGATCTCGAGCAAGAACCGCCAGGAGGAACACGCACGAGGGCCAACTCCTGACGGGGCCGCGGACGCCTCCGAGGACGGGCGGGACGAGTTCGATGTCAACGACACTTCGACGATTACGAACGCGGCCGCGGCAAACTGCAGAGGGCGGGCATTCCCGAGCTAATCCGGCTGTCTGAACAGGTTGCCGGAGGACAAGGTTGTGGGTGACGCCTTGCCAGTCGCGGCACTTGTCCAGTACCGAGCACCTGGCTCATAGCGCGTCGGGCGTGTGCCCGAGGTGGAGTACTCCGGCTTTGTCGAAGCCCCAACGAACCTCGTTGTTGACGGGGTGAGTGACGAAGTCTGACGCCACTCTTCGTGCGCATTTGCAGACGGAGAGCTCGCGGATCTCCGCGCTGTGGTTGCCTTATGAACCGCTAAGACGGCTCAATGTTGCCTCTCCAGCGCCCTGCGGAGCCATGGCGCGACAGGGGACTGTGGCGCTCGGATCACCAGGAATCAACGACGCTCAGAAGACCGTTTCCGCGATCAGCGCAGGAGGCTGAGGTAGGCCTCTTCGAGGTTCGGGGTACGGACCGTGATGTCGACGTGCCCGTGGCGACTGAGCGCGCCGTGAATTTCGGTGGTGTCTTGCTGGTCGAGCGTGACGTTGATGAGGACGCGCGACATTGGGCCGTCGCGGATGACTCGGACACGCTGCACACCGTCGAAGCCTTCGATGGTGGCGACATCGGACGTGCTGAGGGTGGCCACGAGGTTCGCTTCGACGACGCGGATCGGGCTGAATTGCTCGTTTGATCGCGCCCGGCGTTCCTTGTGCAATCGCGCGGCCGGCGTTCAGGATAAGGACTTCGTCGCAGAGCTCATCGGCTTCGGACATGTAGTGAGTGCACAGGAGGACGGTGCTGCCGCGTTCGACGAGCTGCGGGATGAGCTGACGAATGTTGTCGGCGCTTTCGGGATCGAGCCCGTTCGTGGGCTCGTCGAGGAAGACGAGCGCCGGTTCGTCGAGGAGTCCACGCGCAATATGGAGGCGTTGACGCATTCCCCGCGAGTACTGCTCGACGAGTCGGTCACGAGCGGGCGCAAGCTCGACGAGGTCGAGCATCGATCGGCACCGATCGCGCGCCACCTCCCGGGGCAGGCCGTGAAGTGCGGCGAAGTATTCGAGGTTCTCCATGCCCGTGAGTCGCCCGTAGAGGCCGCGTTCGCCTCCGAGCACCAAGCCGACGCGCTCTCGGACGCGTGCGGGCTCCGCTTCGACGTCGAACCCGAACACGCGGGCGGTGCCGCTGCTGGGTGAGAGCAGTGTCGCGAGGATGCGGACCAGCGTGGTCTTACCGGCTCCGTTGGGTCCGAGGAGCCCAAAGACGCTGCCGGAGGGCACGTCAAGGTCGAGGTGTTCGAGCGCCACGACTTCATGCGACGCTGCGGAATACGTGCGCCGGAGACCTTCGCACGTGACGGCGGACGTGTGCTTCATCCCGCACTTCCTCTCATGACGCCCTCAGTTCTCCGCGAGGTTCAGCGCGCCCGTCTCCCGGGCCTTCCGGAGGAACGCGAGGAACAGTCCGTACGCCGCTGCGATGATGACGACCGCGACGATCAGCTCGGTGACCAGATTGCCCATGACCGCGCCGATCGCCCGTCCTTGTGCGCTCGCGCGCAACGCGGCGAGTGCGTGCACGATTGGAAACGCCGTCGCGACGTGATTCAGGGGACGGGGGAGTTCATGTACGGGGATGACGATCCCGCACATCGTGAGCAGCACCGCTCGCAGCGCAACGGTCGGGCCGACCCACTCCCTGCACGTGAGCGCGATCGTGCCAATCGCGAGGCCGATCGCCGTTGACGTGATCAGAATCACGGCTACCGACGCGACGACCGCGGCCAAATTCGCTTGGCTCCAGTCCAACTCGAACACCACAGTGCCCAGGACAAGCCCGACCGCGAAGGTCGCTAGCGCGCTTCCAATGTGGACTACCGCTCGTGCTGACCAGAGAACGACGCGCCGCACGTTCGTGCAGAGGGATTCGCCCAGCGTCCCGCCCAGCCGGTCATAGACGAAGGCGTGCCCGACGCCTTCGCTGACGATGACCGGCGCGCTGAAGACTGCAAGGCCGATCGCGATGCGCGCCGAGACGTCACCGACGGCGTAGCGAGTCGCGAACGCGAAGGTCGCGATCACCATCGCTGGTCGCAGCACCACTGCTGACAACCACGGCTTCCAACCCGCCCAGAGGTACGTCGCCCGATAGGACAACCGCGCCTGCACCCAGAACCGCTCGAATGCTCTCATGCAAACACCGCGCCGATACGGACCAAACGCCGCTGCACCCGCTCGAACAGCACCGACGCGACAACGGTCCACAACGCGGCGAGCGTGAGCGCCATCGCAGCATCACCCACGAACCCCCATCCGCTGCCACCACTCACGGCATCCATCAAAGCGGCCGTGCCCCACGACATCGGCAGGCACCGTCCTGCCACCTCGAGCGCAACGGGCAGGCTGCTGAGCGGATAGACGAAGCCGCCGAGAATCGCTCCCAACGGAACGAACAGCGTGAACAAACTGCTGCGCCCCTGCCCGAGCACGGCGAACGGTGCCAAGACCAAGGTTGTCGCAACCAGTGTGCTCACTGCCACGACGACGCCGGCCACTACCAACATCGGTGAGTGCACCTGCGGCCCGTGCCCTGCGATCAGGACGACGCCCGCGGCGCTGATCAGACCACCCCCGGCACCGATGCAGACGTACGCAGCGGTCTTGGCGAGGATCGAGATGACCACCGGGGTGCGCGACACCACCGACAACTCGTAGGTTCCTGCCATCAGCTCATTGGTCAACGAGCCACTAACGCGCAACGACGAGAAGTTCCAGAGCGTGACCAAGAACGCGCCGACGACAAATCGGGTGAGCACCGCGGGCGACGTCGTGTGCTGTGCGAGCCAACCCAGGACCGCCGCCTGAGGGACCGAGCTGAAGAGCTGGCTCGCGGTCCACGACTCTCGTAGGGCCAACCGCAGCTGCTGTCGAAACGTGCCCGCCATGGCTGCGGACCATCGGCGTCGGCGAGCGCGCCAGTCGCTACCGACGGACGTCGTCGCGGAATCCGTGCCGAACGAGCCCTGCCCCCCGACGACCACGACACGCTCCGATCAATACCCAACGTGAGCGACAGCATTGTCACACTGACACACGCGCTGCGCACGCATTTCGGTGGACAATTGCGGCTGCTCTGCCAGGGCGATTCGGATCGCCGAAGGCGAAGCCGCCAGACTCAGATAGCCATCCCCTGATAGGGACCTCGGCGGAGATTGGTAGCGTCCGAGCCGATGCCGAGACCAAGCGACCTGCAGCTGGCATTGCGCTCTTCGGATGCCGCCGCGGAACTCGCGCTTGCGCACTTCGAGGTCGGTGTTTCGACCACCACGAAGGCGGACGGCACGCCCGTCACTGAGGCTGACCTCGCAGTTGAGCACCTACTTCGCCAAATCCTGGGTTCCGAAGCGCCAGAGGACGCCCTGTTAGGCGAAGAGCTCGGTTGGCTCGGCGCCTCCGACCGTGTGTGGATGCTAGATCCGATCGACGGGACGTCGTTTTACAGTCGAGGTGATCCCAACTGGCGAGTGCACATGGCGCTCGAGGTTGCCGGGCAGATAGAGGTTGCGGTCGTGACCGCGCCGGCACTTGGTCATCAATGGTGGGCGACCCGTGGTGGCGGCACATTCGAATCATCCTGGCCGCGCGATCGCAGCGCGAAGCGGCTGACGGTGAGTCACACCGACAACCTCACGGGTGCTCGTCTCGACGCGCTCGACGAGGAGTCACGCAAGCGTCTTCCGCACGAGGCGACGATTGCTCCACCCAGCCCGCTCGGCCTTGTCGAACTGGTTCGCGGTCAGATCGATGGGTTCCTGGCCGAGTGCTGCCACTTGTGGGATCACGCTCCCTGGATTCTTCTGATCGAAGAGGCTGGTGGCCGGTTCACCGATCGGTCCGGCGGCCGACGCGGCGACCAGGGCGGCGGGCTCTACTCGAACGCCAACCTGCACGATCGGTTAGCTAACGCGGTCGGTTACCCAGTACGTCCCTAATCGCCAAGTCGCCATCTCGAGAAGCGCGGCCTCCACCGGACGCGTGCGGGCGCAACGCCAGCGTTCGTCGAGATGATGCGCGCGCACTGCCACAATGGAGCTGTGAATTCCATGCTGAGATGGACCACTCGCCAAGGGCTTCGCCCTGCATGGCAGCGATGACCGTACGCGCCGTCGTTTTCGATCTCGATGGCACCCTTGTCGACACCATGACGAGCGCCCCTCAGGCCTACGCGGACACCGTTCGAGACCTCAGTGGGTGCGCGGTGTCGATCGAAGACGTGATTGAGGTTTGGAATCTGGGCCCGACTCGGGTGGTCCTGACAGAACTTCTTAGTCGCGATGCTACGGACGAGGATCTGAAGTGCTTCACCAAGAATTTCAGAGTGGCTGTCGCCGAAGTTCAGCCATTTCCTGGGATCCTCTCATTGCTACGCCAGCTCACGAGTTCCGGTCGTTCGCTGTCAATATTTACGACAGCAACGCAATGGGCCGCGGAGCTCATGCTCGAAAACTCTGGAATCGCTGGTTGGTTTTCAAGCGTTATCGGAGGAGACTTCGTCTCCACTCCGAAGCCGGCAGCTGAAGGCCTGCATCTCGCGTGCGACAGTCTCGGCGTCTCGCCGGAGGCTGCTGCGTATGTCGGCGATGCCCCGGTCGATATTGCCTGTGCCAGAAGCGCGGGAGCGTTGGCTATCCACGCTTCTTGGGGTTGCGGAGGGATGATCGACGGGAACCATCTCACTGCTCGTACCCCTGCGGACGTCCTGCGGTTCGTTGAGAGGGCCGCGCCGGCTGAGCCGCGGAACTCCCCCAGGAAGCGCTAGGTAGGGTCGCGTGCGAGTAGCCGACAGACCGGTCCTCTAGGACCGCCGTCCAGTGCCGAGATGGAGCCCGCGGCCAGAAGCATGTCCACCAGGTGTTCGGTCGCCTCGCCGGCCGAAGGAACGCTACCGGTGCGCTTGAGCGCAACCGCACCCCAGTACCAGCGATCTGCCAAGTCGCGAGGGTGTGGCTTCGCGGCCCATGTTGCCTCTCCTTGCGCATCTACCCAGGCGTCGAGTAGCGCCACGACTGCTTCAGCCGAAAGCGTTGCCACCCAGTGCCCGTCGTCCGCGAGAAAGAGTGCGGGCGCGCAGTTCAACGCCTCATAGTGGCGTAGAAAAATTACCTCGCCTGTGCCCATCTCACCGCCTGCCGCTTGGTCGCCTTCCTGCGAGGGACCATTTCGAACAAAAGCTACTCCGGCGGTACGGGCTACCGCAAGACGTCGGTTCAATAAGAGTTCATCTTTGAAATGCTCGAGGCGAGCGGAGTGCGTTTCCCCGGAGTCGGTATGATGACAGCCGGGAGGACTGGTGACCGCAGTAGATCCATCGCAGCCCGCAACGCCAAGGCAGGGGCGCCGTCGGTCGGGCCCGACTCAGCTGTCCGATGCGCACAAGGCTGCTCTCGCAGCGGGTAGGGAGGCGGCCCGCCACGTGCGCGCCTATCTTGACGCGCTCGAGGTTCAGGGGTCGAGGCGCTCGCGCAAGACCCCTGAACAACTAGGGGCAGAGCTGGAACAGGTCGAGCAGAGACTCCGGCAGGCTAAGGGTTTCGACAAGCTTGATCTAATGGCGCGCAGGATCAAGATCAACGAGGAGCTCGACCTAGAAGCGTCGGCACTCAACTTGCAGGACTTGCGTCGCAACTTCATTGCGCACGCCGCGCAGTACGCCCGTCGGAAGGGGATTCCGGCCCAGGCGTTCCGAGATGCCGGTGTTCCGCCCGAGGATGTTGCGGAGGCCGCGATCCCATAGCGCCGCGGCGGCCGTCTCTTCCGGACTGCGGACCTCACCCATCGTGGCGCTGGCGCAGGTCCCAAGCCGGAAGCGTCTCTACCTCGGTCGACTGACATCGCCTCTTCACAAGTAGGAGCACACTCGGAGGGGCTTGCCAACGAGGTGCACAACAATTGATCGGACCCGCGGGGTCCGATCAACGCCTCTCCAGGCCTCAGGGTCATCATTCGCGTTATCCCATCCCGAGCCGCTGTCGTGACGTGCCGGTGACCTGAGCTCCTTCCCGGCGTTTCCGATGGTCCCCGCCGAGTCGTCGCCCATGGTGACAGTTGACGAGCGCAGCAGTCAATAATAATCTCCCCTCTCTGTAATAGATTGCCACTAGGGAGGGAACTGTGACCGACGCCCGCCGCGTGACACCGCGAGTGCGGCGTACGACTACAACCCCGAGGGTCTCCGCGTCTCGAAGACCGTCAGCGCGACAACAACGACGTATGCGTGGGATAAGTCGGCGAGCCTGCCCCTGGTCTTGCGGGAGACGGCCGGAAGTGATGACACGTTCTATCTGTACGGTCCGGGTGACGTCGCGTACGCGCAGATCGCTGACGACACGACGACCACCACCTACCTACATCACGACCAGCTCGGTAGCATCCGCCTCCTAACGGACGCGAGTGGCACGACCACCGGTACGGTCACGTACGACGCGTATGGCACGGTCGCGGCGAGCAGCGGCACCCTTTCGCATCTCGGGTACGCAGGTCAGTACACGGACGGCGAGACAAGCTTCCAATACCTCCGAGCCCGCTACTACGACCCAGCGACAGGTCAGTTCCTAAGTCGAGACCCGCTCTTTAGCATCACGCGCTCTGCTTATGGCTATACAGGCGCCGACCCGTTGGACTTCAAGGACGAAGCAGGACTCGCCGAGCACTATGCAAACCTCGATCTGACGCTCGATGATCTTCTCGGGTGGGATTGCGATCAGCTCCTGAACTACATGGGGCTCTTGACCAAGGAGCTCGCGAGTCGAGATACGGACTTCGTCACAAATAAGCACGGCTTCGGTTATAAGGACCGTAGGTATGCAGGACACGTCGAACGATACGATAGGGTGCAAGCCCTCCTCGGGCGGGTGCGAGAGGCATATGACAAAAAGTGTGACGATCTCACCCGCAATCAGGAGCGGTTTGTGAACTACTACATGACGAAGGATCCCGCTGATCTTGGGCACCCGGGCAAACGCCCTGGTCACTCAGTACTAGGTCAGATCTGGGATGCAATTCCCAAGGTTCCTTTCCTTCCTTTCCTGCCGCCGATTCCTGTTCCTGTCGCATGAGCGAGCAACGCGAGCCCGTCACCATGAGTGCCGATCAGATCAATGAGGGCCTTGAGCGAGACCCGACTTTTGATATGAGCCTCGCGAACCGGGCGCTGACGTATGCCATGTATGCGAGCCCAACCGAGGCGTGGGCGCAAGTGCTCTCCCTCCTCGATTCCATTGATGCTGAGGATCTACTCATCACGATGGGTGTGTACCTGGTCGAACCTCTCATTGACGCTCGGGGAAGGGAGCTGGTGGATGCGATCCAATCGGGAGGCAGCTCTCAGAAGGTGCGGCAGGTGATATCCTGCATAATGCTGTCTCAGATGCCCCCCGAGGTCGAAGCGGTGGTTGACGCGCTGCGACCTCCAGAGGGCAGCGAGGATGACATTGGTACCGGACGTTCCGACTTGGGCTGAGTTATGCAGGCCGGTCGTCCAGCTGTGACGAGAGAGAGTGCTGGCTGCTTCGGTGCGCCGCAGGATCCGTCGTAGTGCCTTCTGCAATGTGCCGGCGATAGCTTCTCGCTTTGCGGGCGGCGCCAGGTCGGGTTATATCCGCTAGGCCTCCGGCGGCATTTGCGTTCTCCCCAGTTGCGAGAGTGCTGTGTGGCTAGAGCGGCTCGTCAAGCGTGCGCCGTTCGTTCTTTTGTCGCGTCGAGGGCCTCGCGCAACGTCGCGCATGTGAGGAGCAGATCCAGAGCAACCCACAGTCTTCCCTGGAGATGCATGCCCTGACCGTTCGGAAGCGGGCGCGTCTGGGCGCTCTCGGACCCGAGATCATATAGGAGGTGTTGACGCTCGGTGTCTGGTGTCGCCGGAATGTTCGGGAAGTCAGTCTTCAGCCCGTCGACAATGCGGTAGGCGTCGACGTGATGGATGCGTTGGACGACGCCACTCCATCGGAACGCCATGTAGTTCGATGGTGTCGTCGTCCATCCACTAATGCCATAGGGGTGGAAGTATCGGCGTGTGTCGACGATCGAACGAAACGACAGTCATTGAGACCAGCCGGTTGTGGGCTACATGATCCTCGAGCATCCCATGGGGATCAGGATCCATTTCTTGCTCGACCCGGACCTCGTGCCGAGCAAGAACATGACGAACGCCTACCTCGGGTTCACCACCTCGGAAGAGGCGGTCGCGCTCTACCGCGAGTGGGTCGGTCACGTATCGGATGACGGGTTCATTCACGAGCCGGGGACCACGTTCTACGGAATGGTCGAGTGGGGGATGCGTGACCCGGACGCCAACGCGCTCCAGGTCGGCGGGCCAGCCGATTCAAACTGAGCCACTCCCAAAAGGTACGGACTCCGTGGTATCTTCTACTCTCGCCTCGACCTAGCTCACGTCGTCACAAGCATTTGCCTCAGCGCTCCCGGACTAAAGCTCCGAACCGAGCTCTATCTGTGCAGCCTGCCGAAGGAAGCACAACTCCTCGCACGCGCCTTGGATCTCGCCGCCGGAAATGTCCACAGCGCCGTCATGATCCGGCGAGAGCTCGAGCGAGAGCCACCTGACCTATATGACCGGAGTTCATCGCCTGTCAGGGAAATGCTGACATTGACGGAAGATGGCCGAGAGCGGCCTAGGAGAGCCTTCGACCCTTGTCCGGTCGCGTCCCTCGCTTCCGACGCTCCTGGAGTGTCCGACTGGGTCTCGCCGGCAGAAGCTCCGCACGTGGGAGGATCGATGCCCCATGAAAACTTCCTCGCGCGCCGTTCTTCGTGTGGGTTTCTAGACGATCCGCCAGTCCGTGCAGGCGACATTCAGGCGCTCCTCCTGGAGCTCGGTATCAGACTTGCTGTGGACCACTCATTCCCCAAGGTGCCGTGGGCAGTGCTCGTGAATGGAACCCTCAGCGGCCTTACGCGAGGCGTGTACTCGTGCTCCCGAGCAGGTGAGCTGCGCCCCCTGCATCCCCACATGCATGTGGGAATGGAACACATAACTTCGGCACACTTTATGGAGTTCACGATGGGGCAGACCGTCGTGGAACACGCGTCGGCGCTTATGCTCCTGTGCGCTCATCGAGAGGCATCGGGCGCGGTCGACGATCTTATGATGCAACTGTTCTGCGCAGGTGCAGTTGCTCAGGCCGTCTACCTTCGCGCCGCAGAGCGCCGAATAGGAATCACGTGCATCGGCGCTTTTGACGATGCCTTGGCACACGAATACGGGTGGATCGCAGAAGACGTCGAGATACTTAATGTGCTGGCCCTCGGCAGAGATGATGGGTCCGCAACGATCAAGTGGGACCGCAAGACTACCGCGGCGGTGTCACGATGAGCGAATGCTTTATCGCCGACCGATTTCGTGAGGCGTGTCCACGCCATGGGTCACGAATAGCAGTGCGGGATCGCGCTCAACGGGTTTCATACGGCGCGCTATACGAATGGGCCGAGCACGTAGCACGCGACCTCGCGTCGACTGGATGTGACCGTGTAGGGATTTGGTGCGCAAATGTTAGCGGGACCGTAGCGGCGTATTTTGGGGCGCTGCTTTCGGGCGTGGTTCCCTTTATGATAGATACCGGATTTGGAAATAGCGAGATTGGGTATGCGGCCGAGAGCTGCGGCGTAACCCATCTCGTGACGGCATCGCAAGGCGCGCGGTGGCATGATGCGACGTCCGGGATGGCGGCGGTCCCGCCGCGCCGTGGCCGATGGCGGAATCGCACTCGTCGAGTCCCGGCGGGATCTTGGAGCGGGCCCGGAGCTTCATGCCACGACGGAGATATGCCGCTTTACTTCTGGATCGACGGGCGTTCCGACCGTCTTGGAATTTTCCGGCCAAGCCGTCGCCAATGCCGCCAGCAACTGGGCTGTCGGCACCGGCATGACTATAGACGAGCGTGTCTTCTGTCTTGCGGGTCTGGCAAACGGCCTCGCCTTCAATACGTCGCTTCTGAGCGTGTTTACAATGGGCGCTACGCTCGTGCTTCTCGAGGGACTATCGGGTGCATCCGAGGTTCTTCGGGTTGCAGCATCGGAAGAGGTTACCTCCATGGTGGCCTTTCCTGTTCTAGTCGACGCGATGCTCCGTTGTTCCGATCGGCAAATCCTGCCCCGGAGCGTCAAACGTGTGATTTCGGCCGGCGCCCCGCTCGCCGTCGCTACGCGCGACGCCTTTCGGGATACGTATGGTATTGAAATCTCGGACTATTACGGTGTGGCAGAGTGCGGGCCATGCACCTTCGAGCTCGACCCAGGACGACGGGAGGGCCTGGGGACGCCCCTACCGGGAGTGACGCTGTGCATTGCAGATGAGACTGAGGAAGCTGGAGGCATTCCTGTGGGCAGGGTGTTGGTGCGCACTGAGTCAATGGCCACGCGCTATCTGAACGTTCCCGGACGATTCGAAGCGAGGGTCACGGGAGGCTTCTTCGACACGCTCGACTTAGGCCATGTTGATCAGGACGGGCGTCTCTTTCTGCACGGACACGTGTCCGCGACGATAAACCGCTCGGGCAGAAAGATCGATCCAGCTGAGGTGGAGGCGCGTCCGCGGTCCATGCCAGGCGTCACTGATGCCGCACTAATCGAGCATCGAGGCGAGAGTCCTACGGCCAGCAGGGTTGTCCTTGCAGTCGTGTCCGAGACTCCTATCGACCCCCTTGATGTGCTCTTGTGGCTCCGCGCGGGTGTAGCAAAATACAAGCTGCCGTCGCCGCGTATACTTCGTGGACGTCATTCCGCGAACGTCGGTCGGTAAGCTGCGCCGCGCCGCGTTGGAATCGCTCTTGGGCCGCGAGCAGACGCAGACACCATGAGAGATACCGGAATGTCCCGTCGGCTGGGGGTCGACCAGTGCGCGTAGGCGTTGTCGGTGCCACAGGACGTTTCGGGTCGCGAATCGTGGCTGCCGCGAGGCAAAAGCGCATTCCGACGACGGTTATGGCTTCGAGCACGGGCTGGACCCGTACTGGTGAGGCCAGTGTCATTATCGACGTATCGGCTGCAGCAAGTCAGGCTGAGGTTCTCGGCTATTGCAGGGAACATAGCTGCGCGCTAGTCGCGGCCGTCTCAGATCTCAGCGCGTCGGATCTCCAGAACCTCAAAGACCTCGGTGAGGTGGTGCCAGTCCTACGCGCTGTGAATCTATCCCCGCTGCATGCGATCCAGCTTCAACTGGTGCGCCTCGCCGGCGAGATGCTCACGGGTGCGACGATTGCTGATGTTGTCGTTCTTGATCAGCACCCTCGAACTAAAAGAGACCGTCCGCAGCGCGACAGTGCGGCGGCTCGAAACCTGCTGGAACAATACTGGGCAGAAGACAAAGGCAAGCGTCGAGGCAGTTCGGGTCGGTTCCTTAGTAAGCGCGCATTCGTTACATGTCGAGGGCTTATCGGAGCGTCTGGTGATTACGCACGAGGTTAGCGATCTGATGGCGGCAGCACATCACGCGTTGCTCTGTGCAGAGGCGTTAACGGATATGTCAGCTGGTTATTGTGACCTCCAAGATCTCCCGGGATTCGCCAACGGAATACAGGGACAGACCCCGTGAGCGACGCAGCGCCGAGCGAGGCGAGCCTGCTCGACTCATTCGGCCGCCTCGCCGACATGCTCGTGAAAGCCGCCGCGATACTTGCCAGGCATGGTCACGATGATCTTAATCAGGGCCAGGTGTCAGCACGATCGCCCGATGGCAAGTGGATCCTTATCAAGCACGCCGAGCGCGCCTTCGCGGAGTGTACTCGGAACGATATCATCGTGATCGACTCTGAGTACCAGCGGGCCATAACCGGATTGCCAGCAGAAACACCCATGCATAAGGCTGTATATACAAGGCGTCTGGACGTGAATGGCATCGTGCATAGCCACGCGCCTTATACCGTGTTGGTGGGTGCTGCCGACCTTGACCTTGCTGCGCTGTCGCACGATGGTGCATGGTTTGCTGGGACGCCTGCCTACCGTGCCTCCACTCTTCCCGTCTTGGACGATGTCCGGGCGTCGGAGGTGGCGGCCGTCCTCGGGGGTGCAGATGCAGTCCTACTGCAGAACCACGGTGCGATGATTGTTGGACGTACGATTCGCGAGGCAACGATTGGCGCGCTTGTGCTCGAGCGCGCCTGCAAGCTCCAAGTCCTGGCGGCAGGAACCGGGCTCCGTTTCCGGCAGTCGTCGCCGGACGATGTGGCAGCCAAACGCGGCTACGTATGGAGTACCTCAGCTATCAGAAGCTACTGGGAGTCGCTAGTGAGGCAATCCCAATGTGAGGATCTGTGAGGATCATGGTGTGACTCGTCCGGAGGCGATCGAGTCTGGTGTAAGTATTGCTGCGGGCAGGCTTCGAGAACCGCGGTCTAGTGGGAATAGGGCCCTAGAGAAATCCCTCACGATACGTGACAATCTGGATTCGCAGATCAGGGAGATGTAAGCGTGACAAACGATCTAGAAAGCAATATTGTCGACCTCTTAGTTCGTGCGACTGATGGCTCGATCACGCCGTCCGATCTCCGTGTGGCGCAGGGCGAGCTCACGAACGCTGGAGTTGACTCTGGCCATTTGCTTGCTGTGATCGACCTACTTGAGACTGAGTACGGCCTAATGCTCGAGCCGGAAGAGTGGTTGGAGGCTCTGACGAGCGTCGGTAGCATCATTGACGCCATCAAGGCGCACGGCATATCTCACCTCACGCCGGAACAGATGTCGTCGCCAAGCTGAGACTGGCTTTGCCCATTCCGCTAGCGAAGAGGCCTGCGCACCTAAATCGGTGTGCCGGCGCTTCGGGTCGGTGGTGAAGTATGTGGCCGTCGTTTCCGGCTTGCTTGTCCGGGGTGCGCGCTTTCGAGGCATGTTCATTCGTCGCGGGCCCACTTTGTGGAATGACCCTTGCCCAGATGGGTGCTGACGTCATTCGCGTAGATCCGATCGGGGGAGCCGCTGACTACCGTCGACTCCCGCTATCGGCCGCTGGAACTAGCGTCTATTGGTCGAGTCTTAACAAGGGCAAACGGTCCGTCGTGCTAAACCTGCGTCGCCGGGAGGGCCAGGAACTGCTCACGGCGCTTCTCGCAAGTCGCACTCATGACCCACCTCTATTTCTGTCGAACTCCCCAGCTACCGGATGGCGGTCCTATGATGCCCTCGCTGGGGAACGACGAGACCTCATATACTTGAGCATCTCTGGGTCTCCTGATCGGCCTACGGCCGTCGACTATACCGTGAATGCTGAGTGCGGTATACCGTTCCTGACGGGCCCGGAAGGGGGTGGACTTCCAGTGAACCACGCTCTACCAGCGTGGGACCTTCTGACTGGTTTGTATGCGACGACAGCGATCCTCGGCGCTCTCTTGACGCGCTCCACCACCGGACACGGCAGTCACATTAGCTTGTCGCTTGCTGAGGTGGCCTTCGCTACAGTTGCTAATCTGGGGCTTCTCGCGGAGGTCGAAGTTCTCGGCTTGGAGCGACCGGCACTCGGCAACTATGTATATGGGGCATTTGCGCGCGATTTTGCGACTGCTGACGACTACAGGTTGATGGTCGTGGCCATTACGTCGAATCAGTGGCGCGCTCTCGTGAAGGCGACCGGTACTTCCGACCAGATGCAAACGCTCGAAACCGCGCGTCACGTAAGCCTTCAAACCGACCAACATCGATACGCGGAGCGTCACGCCATCGCCGCAATATTGGAACCCTGGTTTGCGAGCAAAACAATTGCCGAAGCCGAAGCAATCCTGTCCGGCTATGGCGCCTGTTGGGGCCGGTACCAAACCCTGGGTAGCCTTTTGACCGATCCTAGGATTTCTTCGTCATCGAGTGGTGGCTTGTTTGAGGACGTGGCGCAACCGGGTCTCGGATTGGTTCGAACGCCGACGGCCCCCTTTCGATTCGACGGGCTTCGGGTAGCACCACCCGCGGCTGCGCCGGTTCTCGGTGAGCACACAGATTCGGTGCTGTCTGAGGTCTTGGGGCTAACGCCCTCTGAGCTTGGGAGACTTCATGACGAAGGCATTGTCGGCGCCAACAGCGGACGCGGTTCCTCCGGTCCGGCTAATTGATGAGAGGGGTTGCGGCGGTGAACGTCTCGGTCGAGAACTCGGAAGCGTCGAACGCCTATCGAGCTGCGCTCGACGTTATCGGTAAGTCGGAGCCAGCGGTTGCTGCCTCGATTGTTAGCGAGCTGGAGAACCAGAGAACGCAACTCAAACTCATCGCATCGGAGAATTACGCCTCGCCCGCTGTTCTGCTAGCGATGGGGAATTGGCTCTCTGATAAGTATGCCGAAGGCGTCCCGGGGCACCGGTTTTACGGTGGTTGTGACGTTGTCGACGCAGTCGAACGGTGTGCAATCGACCATGCGAAGGCCTTGTTCGGGGCGAGCCATGCCTACGTACAGCCCCATTCGGGGATCGACGCCAATCTCGTAGCGTTCTGGGCAGTACTCGGAAGCCGGATCGAGCAGCCGCGGCTTGTCGAGCTGGGCCTCAAGACAGTTAATGATCTGGAACAGAGCGCATGGGAGGATTTGCGACAGGAGCTGATGAGTCAGCGTCTCCTCGGAATGTCGCTGGAGGCGGGCGGCCACCTTACGCACGGGTTCCGACCGAATATCTCGGGACGCATGTTTCAGCAACAGAGCTACGGCGTTTCCTCCGATACGGGGAGAATAGACTATGACGCGGTCCGAAAGGCGGCGCGGCGAATGTCCGCCATTAATCTTGCTTGCCGGCTACTCCGCATATCCGCGGAACCCCGACTTCAGCATCTTTCGTGATATTGCTGATGAGGTCGGTGCAGTCCTGATGGTGGATATGGCGCACTTTGCAGGACTGGTCGCGGGCAATGTTCTAACGGGGAGTCTGAACCCAGTTGAGTATGCCGATATCGTCACTTCGACGACTCATAAATCGCTCCGTGGTCCCAGGGGCGGCTTCGTCTTGTGTTCGGAAGAACTCGCGGAGTTTGTAGACCGCGGGTGTCCCACAGTCCTCGGAGGCCCGCTTCCCCACGTGATTGCCGCGAAGGCCGTCGCATTCGCGGAGGCCCGGCGGCCTGAGTTCTCGGCTTATGCCGCGAAAATCGTTGAGAATGCACGGGCACTCGCAGAGGGCTTATTGCGACGCGGGGCTCATTTGGTGAGTGGTGGTACGGACAATCACCTAGTCGTCATAGACGTAGATGAGAGCTACGGGCTAACGGGACGCCAAGCCGAATCGGCGCTTGCAGACGCGGGCATTATCGCGAACCGCAATGTTGTGCCCGATGAGCGGAACGGAGCGTGGTACACATCTGGCATCCGACTAGGCACCCCCCGTGTTGACGACTCTCGGACTGTCTGGGCCGGAGTTCGACGAGATAGCGGAGCTCGTTGATCGTGTCCTCCGCGGAACGGCCGCTGCCCCGCCGTCTTTGGCGGCGTACCGGATGGAAGAGGGCCTGGCAGATCAATGCCGCCGACGATGTGCGGAGCTGTTGGTGCGCCACCCGCTGTACCCAGAAATAGTTCTAGGAACCTAGTGGATGCGCGTTCCGACTTGGGGGGACACTCGGTTCGGTTGCCCGGGAACACGCGCTTACGGGGGTCCCAGTGAATGGGATGGCGCTGAGTGGTCGCAGGGAAAGCGTTTAGGTGACGCTCGAAATTAGCCGGTCGATATTGAGTGCTGCCTGTTGTGCAATCGTTCGCCGGGTTTCCAGCAGAGGCGAAAGGTCTTCCCTCACCCGTGCGGTGAGGCTGGGGTCGGCGGTGTCTGGCGCGCCAGACTGGAATGGTGGAGCCGGAGCATACTCTATCCTTAGTTGAATCTCCTCCGCGACGTCCCGACCAAATAGCTCGCCCGCGATGACGAACGCGGTATCTAACCCAGCCGACACGCCCGCTCCCGTAATGCGATTCCCATGTGCTACTACCCGGCCCTCCGCAGGGATCGCACCGAAGACACCGAGCAGCTCCTTATAAGCCCAGTGCGTTGTCGCTCTGTAGCCGCGGAGCAAACCTGCGGCACCAAGTACCAGGGAACCGGTACAGACTGAGGTGACCCATTGGGCAGCGCGGCTTTGTGAGTAGAGGAATGCTAAGACAGTGTGGTCGAGTAGCAGATCGTGAATACCGGAACCGCCGGGGACGAGCAGGACGTCGAGCTGAGGACAGTCGTCGAATGAGATCGTCGGTGTCAGAAGCAGACCGTGCTCAGCCGTGACTGGGCCTACGGATTGCCAAACTAGATGTACCTCAGAATTCGGGAGCCGCTGGAATACCTCAAGCGGACCGGTAAGGTCAAGTTGCGTGAGGCTGGGAAACAGCAAGAGACCAATTTGTGTCACACATCGAACCATACTGTCTATCGTCCCCGGACGGACGCTCTGCACTGGCATTGTCGGCAAGACAAGTCCAGGGTGAACTCGTGGCCTGGTGTGCCAAGTTCGACAGTTCGCGCAGACGCCGCCCTGGGCAACCTGAGGGGGCGCTGGACCGAACCGGAAGGGCTGTGCCCCGGCCGCTACTCCAGCGAGCTCGCCGCTGGCGATCAGTTCCTCGGCGGGGGAGCTCGCTTTGCTCTCGCATGTCGGGCAACGGAACGAAGTCAGCCTCTGGTTGTGATGCGAAGTCCTTGGGCGTCTGGTTACGACGCACCAGCAGCAGCACTTCCTTCACCGTGATCGGCCTCATCGTGAGACCGCTCGAACGCTTCAGTCGGGCGACCTCCTCGTGCGCGCCAGACGTGAAGCTGGACCCGATGATGTACCCGCTGTCAGGTGTCTCGCGCACAACGCTGCAACGAGACTGTCCACGACCGGACGACCGACACGATCAGATTGCTTGACCTGGATTGGGTCGTTGATGAACCACCAGTATCCGTCAATGCCGAAGTCGCCAACCTTGCGCGGGCGTGTTGCCGTTGACGGCGTTGATGATCCAGTTCTGAAACTCGAAGGGGTTTATTGTTAGATGCAGACCCGACGAGGGTGGAGGCGCGGGCAGCGCTTGACAAGCGTGTCGGCTTATCCGACACTAGATGTCGTGAAGAGTGACATTGCTGCCAAGGGGGCTATCGCCCCGCCGAGGCGCCGAGAGTCGTCGACGCCTGCAGCCTCCGCGGCGGCCCTTCGGACTCGATCTGTCGCCGAACTCGAAAAAGACCTGACGGACCTTCTCCACGAGGCTCATCCGACTCGCAAGTTGAGTGAGCTCGCCGCGGATGGAAGTCCATCTGTCCCGAGCCTGGTGTCGGTGTGGCTTATCAGTCAGGTGGGCAACGCTGTGGGCATTCCGAAACTCGTCAACCTCTCCAAGGTGCCGCGCGAAGAACTTCGTAGCGTCGGCGGGGTGGCACGGCTTGTCCACCGCACTCTGCACCCAGTGCCATCGGAGGCGAAGGCATCATGATCGCTTTGCCGCCTGTCCAGTCGCTGAGTGAGGCCTGGCTCATGGCACTCGAACGCACGAGGTCTGAGCCCGGAGGACGCCTAGTGCACCTCGTATTGACGGTGACCGACCCTGGTATCGAGATTCCACCGGTGCGCCAGGTTGTCGATCGAGCACTCGTGCAAGCGGGATCCCAAGACATCGACACGGTCGCGGAGACGATCTTCCCGGGCTCGCTGTACTCCGATCCAGGCTACGACTGGTTGCCCGGAATCTCACCCGACAAGGAGGCGGAACTCGACGCAGCAGCGGACGCGCTCTACGGCAAGTACGGCGACATCTTGCCGATGCTGCGTACGGTGCAGGCGAACAACAAGGGAACGTACTTCGGTCGGATGGTCACCTGGCCAGGCAAGGACGCCGGCGGCGTCAATCAGCTCGCCGATCGTGTCGAGCGCTTTGCGCCGCCAACACCGATCAGGCAGACGCACCAATAACACACTCGATATGGACGTCGCTGCAGATGCCGACGTCGAAGAGCCGTTGAAGGGCCTCCAGGTGTACGCGGCGAGGGACCGGCGAACGCGCGGCTTTCCCTGCCTCACACACATCGACTTCAGTCTGTATCTCGGTCGACTTCATTGCATGGCGGTGTACCGGCACCAATACCTGATCGACAAGGCATACGGGAACATGGTCGGCCTGTCGGCGTTGCTGCACTTCCTCTGTCAGCAAAGTGGCTACAAGACAGGCGAGCTCGTCCTGCACGCCACAATGGCGGACGACCAACGTGGCGACTTCGCGGGCGTCGAGCGGCTCGCTGCCGATGCCCGCTCGACACTTGACAGCGCGACCACCACGGACCCCAATGGGATCATCGCGCCATGACCGGTTCACCGCTATCGCCCATCCGCTCAGCATGGAACGTGTCCACCGCCTCACTCGGCACGACCGCGGGCGCCGGTATCGATCTCGTCGACGCCGCACAGTTCGCGGGCTTGCTCGCCGCGGGAGGATCGGGGTTCCTCGACAACTGCTGGTCAACTCAGGAACAACACGACGCTGAGGGCTCTGCCGAACGGCTCGCAGTCCGATGGGCTGCCAAGGAAGCCGTTATGAAGGCACTCCACTGCGGACTTGGTGTCTTGGACCCGCTGGACGTCGAGATACTGACCCAATCAGACGGTTCACCCCGCGTCGTCCTCCACCGCAACGCTCTCGCCGCCGCGTCCACGCTCCAAGTACGCGATTGGCACCTCTCGCTCTGTCACGAAGAGGGCTGGGCCGTCGCGATCGCGATCGCTAATCGACAGTCAGCAGCGACGGGCGCGGCACAACTGCACGAAAGGAATGGACATGCCTGAACAAGACGGATCAGGCCATCACTCAGCCGACAGCCGCGACCCCTCGGAGCGCCTCGATGTCGATGAAGGCGAGCAAGCGAAGCTCGGTGCGCGCCTCAAGGACGCCCGCGACTACATCGGTCTGCTCCAAGAAGACGTTGCCATCGCGCTGGGCATACCTCGCACGAGTGTGCACGCGCTCGAGGTGGGCAAACGGAAAGTCACCGGCCTTGAGCTGAGGCGCCTCGCGCGCCTGTATCGACGGCCGGTTGGCTGGCTGCTCGGCGAGGAGGAGGTCCCGCTTGATGACGCCGAGCCGTTGTTCCGCGCAACGGCGGTCCTCTCGCAAGAGGACAAGAATCAGGTGCTCCGCTTCGCGGAGTTTCTCGCTGCCGCCGGCAGGCCAGGTGGCGCGGGGCGACGCGCGGGCCGGGGCGCACCTACGGGCGAAGGTCGGTAGAACGGGCCATGCCGCCACAGGGAGAACGCTGGCAGCGACGGATCCAGGCCGCAGAATCGGCTGGACGCTTGCTCGATGAACTTGCGGTCGATCAGACCGAAGAGATCGACGTATTCGGCATTTGTGAAGGCCTTGGCCTGTGGCTGGCATTTTTGCCGCTGGACAACCTCCTTGGCGCGTTCATCCCGGAAGGCGTTGGTGGTGTCCTGGTGACCACGCAGCGACCCATACCGATCCAGCGCTACACCGCCGCGCACGAGATCGCCCACTGGCGCCTCGACCACTGGCACGGCCTCGCTCTCGACGGCGAAGAGCACATCCTTGGCGCCACACCAATCGAACGCGAGCAACTGGCCCAGGTCTTTGCCGGGAACTTCCTCATGCCACCTCCGTTGGTGTTTGGGGTTCTAGAACGTTGCGGGCTTGCTGGCGACCCCGTCCAGCCCGAGCATGCCTACGCCGTCGCACGCGAGGCCGGCGTCAGCTACGAGGCTGCCGTGCGGCAACTCACCAACCTCGAAGTGGTCACTGTTGAGCAAGCCGCGAACCTACGGCGCAGACGGCCGCTACAGGTGAAGGCGGACCTCGCGCTTGGTCGACGACCCGTTAGCGGTTATGCCGACGTATGGCCCGTCAACGAAGAGTGGGATGACCAGCTCCTCGCGTTGAGAATCGAGGACGAGGTCGTAATTTCGCTCCCCGAGAACCGCAGCACCGGATACCGCTGGATGTTTCCCGACGAGCACCGACCGGCCGTTTCCGCGTCGCGGCCTCCACCAGTGACCGGAACACGACCGCACACTGCCGATCCCGAGAAGATCTCGCATCTCCGCGCCCGCCTCGGCACTGGCTCGACACTGAACTTGCCGGCCCGGGCACCGGGTGTGATTCTCGATCGCCTCCGGCGTATCGGTTCCTCGCCTGCTCGCCCTCTGCCCAGCGTCGCCGGCGCAGAAGTCGTCGGCGACGAGTACTTGCCAGCGCGAGCGCCGTGGCTCCCACCTCGCGTCGTCCGGCGAGTCCGGTTGGCTCAACACGGACCGCTCGTGAGTCGAGATCAACCGGCATCGGTCCGCGACACCATGGTCGCAGGCACTGGCAGACGACTACTTGGTGTTCGATTCGCTCATCCGGGACCGGCCACGGTGCGCCTGCATTACCGAAGCCCGTATAGCGATGAGGCTCCTGTCGACGATTACGTGCTACACGCGCTTGTTGAACCGCGTCACGTCGGCTTCTCGGTGGATCAGCTCAGGACGAGCAACCAAGAGCATTGGACAGCGCAAGTGCGTCGGCGTCAACTTGAGCGACCACCCGATCCGCTTCATGACGACGAGCAGCTCAACGAACTCGACGACGAGGACGAATCGGACTAACTGGCGGCCGACGATCCTCATGACGACGTATGCCCAACGCCGCGCCGCGAGCTTGCTGCTTGCTCCGATCGACTTGCGCCACCTCCTCACGCCCAATGTGCGGGCCCAGGGACCACGACCGCTGTGTGTGCCCTTCTCCATTTCTCTTGCGCACGAAGGCGCCCGTACCCTTTTTGCCGCAGTTGCAGCCGAAGACCTGGCTGTGGAGCCGCTATGGCAGCACTGCGTGAACGCTGGTGCCGCTGGCCACGACGGCACCACCCTTTACGCTGTCACAGACGCCGTCAAATTTACCGGTCAAACCATCGAAATGATCTGGCCATACAACGCCAAGCTCGGCTCTGGAACGGAGCCAACCCCGGCCAACGCTACTGCCAGCTCGTTTAACACAGCCGAGGTCTTCGACGTACCGTTGGCTCACGATGGCATCGAGCAGCACCTCGAAGACACTCTTGTTGCTGGCTTGCTGGCAATCGTCATTCTTGAAGTCACCTCCCAGCTCGAAGCGCCCGACGCAGACGGCGAGATCGATATCCCGGCTCTCACCGCACCCGTCGGTGACTACCACGCGGTTGCTGCAGTCGGCGCTGCGACCAATGCCAGTGGCACCGCTCGACGATTCCTCATCCGCAACTCGTGGGGTTCAGGCTGGGGAGCCGGCGGCTACGGCTGGCTCCCCCATGACTACCTCGTCAACTTCGCGGTCCAGGCCGGCGCCGTAGATCCCACCACGCTGGCGACGCGATGACCGCCGCCGACCCCAACCCGAAAGTTGCGCGAATGGACCTCACCATCTATCAAGAGCGCGCCGGCGAGACCGACATTCTCAGCAAGAACGATGCACTGATGCCGTTGCTCGGCCTCGCCGGCGAAGTCGGCCAACTCATAGCCGAGTACAAGAAGCGCCAACGAGATGTGCATGGCTACCGGGCATTCAAGGATGAGGTGAGCGAGGAGCTAGTGGTGCGTCGCGGATTTGATCTGGTGGGTCAGGGCGGCGCGACCTCGACGGACCTTGGCGATGATCTTCTTCGCCGGGGTGTGCCAGACGAAGGGTTTGGGGTCGTCGTTCCAGTGCGATGCCCACAGGTCGATGGCCTCGTCGAGCGCGGCGACGCTAGTCGAAGTTGCCGTGCTTGAGGCGCCGGTTCGTGAGCTGCGCGAACCAGCCTTCGACGAGGTTCAGCCACGACGAGCTCGTCGGCGTGAAGTGCAGGTGCCATCGGTCGCGTCGCGGGTGCGCGAGCCACTCGGCGACGGGCGGCGCGCTGTGCGCGGAGAGGTTGTCCAACACGACGTGCACGTCGAGGTCGGCGCGGCACGTGCAGGTCGATCCATTTGAAGAACGCCAACACATCGTTGGCCGTGTGCTTCTTGCGGGTCTGGTGCAGGACCTCACCGGTCCCGATGTTCAACGCGGCGAACAGATCGACGGTGCCGTTGCGTTTGTAGTCATGGGTCATGGTCTTCGCCCGCCCGGGTTTGAACGGCAGCGACGGCTGGGTGCGATCCAACGCCTGGCATTGGGTCTTCTCGTCGAAGCTGAACACCGCCGCTCGTTCCGGCGGATCGAGATACAGGCCGACGACATCAACGAGTTTCTCCTCGAAGCGCGGATCGTTCGACAACTTGAACGTCTCGACCCGCCACGGCCGCAGGTTCCTGGCCCGCCAGATCCGAGCCACGGTGTCCTTGCCCACACCGTGACGCTCACCCATCGTGCGCGTCGACCATGCGGTCGATTCGTCGTCCGGAATCGTGTGCAACGTGTCCTCCACGATCGCGTCGATCACCGGCTGTGGAATCTCGGGCTTGCGACCCCGTCCCGGCGCGATCGACCCGACCGCGTCGACACCACCCGCTTCGAACTTCGCCCGCCACCGTCGCACCGTGTCCGCGGTCGTCGTCGCACTCCCGAGCGATCTGATTGTTCGCGACACCGTCGCGCGGCGAGCAACAGACCACGCGCTTGCACCACCATCCGATGCGGCAACGTGGACGAGCGAGCGATGCTCTCGAGCTCGCCACGCTGCTTGCGAGTGACCTTCAACGGGGCAGCAACCATCACCGGCATGCTGCCACCCTAACCACACTTGCTATTTCAGCGACGGACCACTAGGCGACATTCTGTGGTACGCGGCGGCCTTGGCCCGCCGCAATGACCTCGACCTGGGAGACATTGCCCGTCGCAACCTGGCCAAGACCCACGATCTGTTCCAATCAGGTGACGCGCTTGAGCTGCATGAGCTCTTTGATATGGGTCTCCCCGACGACCAGCGCTTTCCTGACCAACTGACCGTCACGCTGGTCGAGACCGAGGAGATCTCCAGGCACGGGGAGCAGCTGCTCAGGGTTCGGATGTATGCCGGCGACAAGGCGGTCGGCCATCCGCTCGACGACAACAGCGAGCACGACGATGACTATCGGTACCATGACGTGTTCCACCTCGCCCACATGGCCGTACTCGGCTGGTCGCCGGTGATGCGTCGCCTGTTGGATCGCAAACGACGAGAGCGACCGTCAATCGACCGCGTCGAGGATGGAGGCCGCGCGGCGGCGATCGAGGAAGGCCTCACCGCATACCTCTTCACGATGGCTGGTGATCACTCGTACTTCGCGCACCTCCAACACGTGCCACCGAGCATCCTCAAGGTCTGCGCCAAGATGACTGCGCATCTCGAGGTATCGAGCCGCAGTGTCGCTGACTGGCACCGGGCTGTTCTGTCGGGGTATCGAGCATTCCGCCACGTCGTCGACCACCGTGGAGGCACGCTCACCGCCGACTTGATTCGTCGTACGCTCACCTGCCAGGCCCCGCCACCCTGCTGACTATCTAGACGAACCCGAGCCGACCGCCTGGAGGTAGATCCGCCTCCGCAGACGGCGCAACAGGCACGCAGAGGCCCCACTTCGGTGGGAAGAACGGTGCCGGCAGCGGGCCTGACGCCTTGAACGTCTGTTTGATACGAGTGCGTCCCGAGACGCCGGGATACTCGGGATGGGCGACGCGGGCGTATTTGCTGATCTCGCAGAACAGGTTCTGCACGTCGATCAGATGAAGGCGGCGACCGAACAACCCCGAGAACGAAAGCCCGAACCGCTCGAACCAGTGCTCCTGCTCTTCGGTAAGAGCGCGGATTACGTTCGCTGCGTGATGTAGCTCCATCCCGGGGAAGACTTTGGAGAGCCCGTCGAGCGCGCCAGGACCAGCTACTACGAACTCGTTCTCGTCGTGGTCGACCACGGGGCTGTAGCAAACATCGACAGCGAGTTGGTAAGCAAGAAAGTTGCCTAGTCCTGGCACGCCTCGTAGCAACAAGAAGAGCTCCTCCAAGCCGCCGCTCGAATGAACATGATCGGCCAACCCCTTAGAGGCGAGTTCGACCGCGAGCCATACGTGGCCAGCGTGCTTTGGCGTCCGCCAACCCGGTACTGGAGGAACGATGTATGCGTTCGAGTAGATGCGACATCCGCGCGCGCGTGCTCGTGTCAACGCGATGTCGGCTCGGGCCGGATCGAACGTCGCCAGCGCGAGCGGTCCGAGTTCGCGCTCGAGAAGCTCCCAGGTTTCGATCTTGTTGAAGAATCTAAACAGCAGGACGCGAAACAGGATCTCGTCCGGCGAGACGTCACCCCGATAGATCACGTCGCGGATCAGATACTGGCTGACCCGATCGGATGCGCGAAAGACATTGGTGAACCGGAAGGACCCGAGAATTGTGTCCTCTGTCCACGGTTCGGGCGTGCCGCGTAGCCGCCATTCATAGATCTTCTGGCGCTCGGCCGCGAACCGCCAGTAGGACTCGAACACGCGACTGGCCTTTGGCGGGCAGCTCATCGCTCAGCAGTCTGTCCTTGCACAGTCATCTCCGCGGGGATGGCACTGCGGTCCTACCAACCGCTAGTGACGCCCCGAGTGTCTACCGCGCTTCTCGGCAGCGATCCGATCGAAGCGGGGAGTCAGCGCGACGTTCGCACCTCCGATGCGGCGAAGAGGCTCAGGCTGCGCGTAGGCCTCCCCATCAAACGCACTGAAGGCACAGCCGGTCCTCAGCTCGTCGCGAGTCGAAGGCTAGAGCGGGGCGGAACGGCCTGTCTCGCGAGCCCACGCGACGATCTCCGGTCGTAACCACAGGCGGACTCGGCTCTCGCTCAGGTCGACGACCGGCCGCGGGAAGTCGGCATACCTCCTGAGGTAAGTCGTCACGCTGTTGTGGTGCGACAGGCCAAGGAGTTGCGCGACCTCGGAGGCGCCGATGAGATCCTCGGTGCGTACGCGTGGCGTCATGGGTTCAGTCTACAGATGTTGACTGCTGACCTCAGATGAGAGTAGACTACTAACATAGACAGCAATGGCCCCGGCGGTGTTGAAGCACCCCGGGGCCTGGCCGGTACCTGCAGAGAGGTTCCGACGTGGCGAAGGTTATGGGTCGCGCACTTCAAGCGCTGGTGCTCGACGACGGCGTGATTGCTCAGGTCGTGGGCGATGGGCTCGCAGCTGGAGCGCTGAGCGAGCTGACGGCCCTGCGGACAGGCGAGATCCTGATGCGCCTCTCATGGTTCCTGAGAGCTTCCGCCGGCTCGGTTGTTGACCTGGGGCAAGTGCGATCCACGGTCATTCAGCAGTTCGTTGACGCGCCGTACTCCACGAGTTCGGGCCTCCGTAAGCCTGGGGCCGCAACGCGGAACGGGCGTCGGACGGCAGTTCGGTTGCTGTTCCGGTGGTTGCGTCGGAACGGGCTGATCGAGCGCGATCCGAGCTTGGAACTGACGGCCCCGGCGCGGCCGGATCGCGTGCCGCGGCCGTTGACGGATTCCGAGGTCGACGGGTGTCGAAGCGCCGCGTCGACCTGCGGAGATGGAGCGCGCGCGGCCGCGATCTGGGCGTTGGCCGAAGCCACGGCACGGTCCACGGAGATCGCGTGGGTGCTGCGTCGCGACGTCGTGGATGGCACTGTTCGCCTGGCCGGCGGGACCAAGGTCGACGGTAGGGAGGCTCTGCTCGGCGCCTGGGGGAGGGCTCAGGTTGAGCGCTGGCTGCGGGAGCTCGGTCCGACGAACGAGGCAGAGCTGTTGTTCGGGGGTCGTTACAGCAGCTTGGGGAGCCGGTACTCGGCGGTGTCGGCAACGCTGAGTGGCATCCTGCGTCGAGCGGGCGTTTCGAGCCCGGAGGTGCGGCCGCTCTCAGTAGCGGGGTGGGCTGGCCGGCGGATATGGCTCGAGACCGGCCGGATCGAGCTGGCAGCTGCGGCGTTGGGGATGCACAGCCTCGACCGAGCGGCGCGACTTGTTGGATGGGACTGGCGCGTATCGCGAACCGAGGCGGCGGCGGATGCGTGATGTCGGTGTCGGCGCGCTCGAGCGTGTCGAGGCGCTGCTCGATCACGATCCGCTGTACGAGCTGGCGGCGGCCGTGCCGGAGCCGTCGCGCCAGGCCGGCGGGCGACGTCGCCAGTATCCGATGGTGCTGGTGCTCCTGTATGAGGCGCTCATCAGCGTCTACGGCAGCGCCCGCCAGGTCGAAGCCGAGCTGGCACACCCGATGGTGTGGGGACTGATCCGGCGCACGCTTCTTCGTCATGGCGTGGAGGTTCCGGCGCAGTCGATGCGTCGGCACCACTACCTCTACGTCCGGAGCCGTTACCTGACACGCCCGGATGTCCTAGCACGGCTCGGTGCCTTGCACCGGGAGCTTGGTGCCCGGACGGCACGAGAGATGGGGTTGCTCGACCCGGCAGGTCCGGGCTCGTGGACGCACCCCCACTTGAGCCGTGTGCTACATGCCGACGGCAAGGTCATCGCGCCGCTCTATCGAGCGAAGCCGGGTGATCGACGTCTCGACCCGTGTACCGGCGAGATTGTCGAACGTCGCGCCGAGCCCGATGCCGGGCTGCACTTCGAGGGAACTGGAGAGACGGCGTGGGGCACCAAGTTCGTCCTCGTCGCGTGCCGCACCGAGGAACGACACGGTCGGGTGATCCTCGACGTCGAATGGGTGCCCAAGCCCGGGGGCGAGGCGAGCGTCGCGCTCGACTGCTTCACCCGCGTGGCCGAACACACTCCCGGCGCGCAGGCGGTCATCTACGACACCGCCCTGCGCGGCACCCACCACCAACGGCTCCTACGGGACCTCGGGCTACTGCCGATCAACCGGGTGGCCGCTGCGCAGTCAGGCGGGCCGCGGACGGCCAAGCGAGGTGCGCGGCGACGGGTGCCGAAGACCACGTACGTCGAAACCAAGACCGTTGGCCTGGCCGACGGGTCCGAGCGCACGGTCGATCTGCACGCGCAGGACGGCGCCATTGGGCTCGGCCAGCTGACTGACAAGGGCGAGCTGCACTTCGTCCCGCTGACGCGCATACGGACGCATCGGAACCAGGACAAGAACGGCCGATACCGCTGGTACAGCGACTATCAGCTGCCCGACAGTTACGGCGGGGGCATGGTGACCGTTCGGCTGCACGGGAACACCGAGGACGCAGCGCGCAAGTTCAACCGGGCCGAAAACGTCCGGGCCATTCCGCCTTCCGACCCGGACTTCGCGCGGCTCTACCCGCGCCGCAACGACATCGAGTCGATCAACCGGCATCTGGATGACACCATGTGGCTCGGCCGAGCCCACAGTCTCGGCCACTCTCGCCAGCAGCTCAACCTGCTCGGCTTCGCGCTCGCCGTGAACGCGCTCGCCGTGCACCGGCACCGCAAGCGCCGCGACGAGCCGATCGCCGCCTGAGTCGGCTCACTGACTCGCTTCACCTGAACGGCAACTTTGGCGCGCCCGGAATCGGTCAGGCCCGGTCCGAAGCCCCCGCGGCGGACTGAGGGCAGTCCCTGAACCCTGAACCGTCGTAGCCTTGCGCCGAGGAGCGGAGTTTTCATCCACGAATTCTCCAACCCCCGGGCCGCTAGCTCAGTTGGCAGAGCATCGGACTTTTAATCCGCTGGTCCAGGGTTCGATCCCCTGGCGGCCCACCGCGAATCGGCAGGTCGATGACCCATCGACGGCGGTACAACGCCAGGCGATTCGAGACCAGGCCGTGAAGAGACGGCATCGGCACGCGTTCAGCCGTGCATTCGTCGAGGTGCGACTGCTCGGGGAGTTGAAGTTCCCCGCCACAGCCGTCGGCCTTCCGGGTCTCTGCCCGTCGAGCCGCGCCGACGCGACGTTCAGGTCAGGCTCACCGGCCACTCACCTCACGGGTGCCACCTCTGACCGCGGTCAGGATCAGATCGATCGTGGTGTCGTTGCCCAGGATGGTGGAGTCAATGACGAGGTGGTACAGCTTCGGGTCGGTGGGATCTGCGTTGTAGAAGTGACGGAAGTACGCGGCGCGGTTCTTGTCCGCTTCGACCAGATGACGACGGACCTCCGCTTCGTCCTCATCACTGCGAGAGGCGAGCACTTGGCGAACGCGCGCCTCGAACGACCCTCTGAGGCGAACAAAGATGGCGCCCGGGTGGTCGCGTAACACGATCGCACCGGCGCGACCCACGACCACACATCCAGTTCCTTCCGCGACTCTGTCGCGGATCACGCGCTCCGTTTGCTCGCGGAAGGAACGCTCGGTCATCGGGACCATCGGCGGAATCGTGGGAGCGAATTCCATCCCCGAGTTCCCGAACGCGGTCAGCAGTCGCGTGATCCGGCTTTCGACGCGTTCGTCGTGAGCAACCGCCTCGTCCATGGGGATCGCCATGCTCAGCGCCACCGACGCCGGGATCGCACGGTCAACCAGTGGAACACCGAGTTGTTCCGCCACCAAAGCCGCGATGGTCCCGCCCCCCGTTCCGAACGGTGCACTGATCGTCACCACCGGCGCATTCACGGCTTCCACGCTCCCCGGGTAGATGCCTTGGTCTCGCAGGCGAGTTCGCATCCACCAGGGACATTCCAGACTCGGATTGCTCCCGAATCGCAACCCGATCGCGATCCCATGCGCACGCCGCGCTCCGATACTAGAGAGAACGAGACCGCGAAGGGTCGAAGCAACGAAGGGACATCCGATGAGGATCAGTCCAACGCAACCCGACGAGCGAGAGCTGTTCGCGCGGAGCGAACGCTGCGAGCCTGTGCGGGTCAACGCTCAAGAAGTCCGGTATCTCGACATGAGCGGCGATGGCGCACCCGATGCCGTCGAGTACGTCACCCGGAGCTCATTTCGCGCTCATGCGAGCAGCCTCATCAACACCATCGAAGAGCATCGACGACTCGAATACGGAATCGGGCTGGACGGAAAGCCCGCGGGCGTCATCGAGCGCACGAACGTGTTCGTCCGCGAGGGTGCTGGGAGGTTCTCGACGACGCCGCCAGGGGCGTCCGCGGTGGCCTGACCGAATCTGCCGAGCCCTGGTGCAATCGCGGGGGCACCGCCATCCAGGAGGCGTCCCGCCCGTCTTCTCGATGCGGTGCCCCCGGCCCGTCGAGCGCGCGTCAGCGAGGCGCTTGATCCGGTAGAGCTCCATCCCGGGGTCTCCGTCGAGCTCCTCGACGCCGGGTCTTGACGCCTGTTCCGAGTCGACGTCGTCGGTGCCTGTCCTGCTTGAAGACATGCAGGGGCTGGCCGACGCGCAGGTGACGGGATCACGCCTGGACGGACTCTTGGAACTCGCGCGGATCGGCGTCGAGCTGTGTGATCGACCCACCACCGGTCGGCAGGTCGCCGTCGAGGCCCACCTTGCATTTGGTGGCGACCTCCGTATACTTGCCTTCAAATATCATATACCGCTCTACGCGGACACGGATGACCGGGCCTGGCAGACCTGGGACCTTGGAGGGGGGAAACGTGCGCAGGGGACTTCGCTTCGTCGTCGTCGCGGGTGTGCTGGCGTTGGCGACGACAGGCCTCGCGGCCTCCGGCACCAGCTGGGCCGCGAAGAACAAGACGGGGTTGGTCAGCGGAACGCTGGTCGACCTCCCCAAGCCGCTGGCGAAAAAGAAGAAGATCGACTCGAAGGCTCCGCTGCGCTTCGGGTACTCGCTCGTGCAGTCCACGCTGGACCCGGCGCTGACCGGTGGCTTCTACCAGACCGGGATCCTGTTCGACACCCTGCTCTACACGAACTACAAGAAGGAGCTCACACCGGGCCTCGCGACCAAGTACACGGTGTCGTCCGACGGTCTCCAAGTCACGTTCACGCTTCGTGACAACGCGTACTTCGGTGACGGCACGCAATTCGACGCGACCGCGGTGAAGAAGAACATCGAGCGGTACAAGACGAAGCAGGGTTCGTTGCAGGCCGGCTTGCTCAAGAACGTGTTGAGCGTCGACGTCGTCGACGCGAGGACCGCACGCTTCAACCTCCAGGCTCCCGACGCCACCCTCCCGTACGTGCTCGCCGACAGCCCCGGGATGATGGTCAACCCGAAGTACATCGACAGCGGTGCCGACATCTCGAAGGGCCCGCCGGGAGTGGGATCCTCCCCGTACGAGGTCAAGTCGTACACGCCCGGCGTGGGCATCGTGTTCGAGAAGCGCTCGGGCGGTCACAAGTACTGGGACAAGGCGGCGTACCCGCACCAGCGCATCGAGTGGACGGCCATCGTGGACAACGTCGCGATGGGCAACGCGCTCGCCACGGGCGCGATCGACGCGGCGGTCTGGAATGTCCCGGAGGAGCAGGCAAAAGCCGCGTATCCCGACGCGCAATACGTCGTGTCACCGGGTGACGGCTTCCAGTTCCTCGCCTTCCGCGACACCCGCGTTCCCTTGAACGTGCGGCAGGCGGCGGCGTACGCGGTGAACCGCAAGGCCGACATCACCTCGTCGCAGAACTGCCAGGTCTACGCCTCGCAGATGGTGCGCAAGGGCACTGAGGGCTACATCAAGGGGTACGACGAGTTCGCCTACAACCCTTCGAAGGCCAAGTCGACCCTCGGAGGAACCACGCCGAGCATCGAGATGATCTATGCGGCTGGGCTCGCCTCGAGCGAGGGTCCTGCGCTCGTCTACCAGCAGGACCTGAAGGCGGCGGGCTTCGACGTGAAGCTCACGCCCTTCACCGTGGGTGGGTCCATCTCGGAGTTCCCCAAGGGAACGCGTGACGCGTTCTCGATCCCGACGAGCGGGTTCCCGGACCTCGCGATGGTGATCCAGACCCTCTACTTCGGCAACTATCACCTCGCCGGTCCGGACTTCGACAAGACCCTGACCGACCTGCTTGCCAAGGCGAACGCGCTTCCGCTCCAGTCGAAGGAGCGAGATGTCGCCCTGCAGGCCGTGAACAAGGCGGTGATGGAGTACGCCACGTCCATCCCGCTGTGCCTCTTGCGGGCGACGTATGTGTCGAAGCCGGGAGTGCTCGGCCTCGAGACCACCTATGACCGTTGGGCCGCCGTGCCCGGCCTCCGGTACATCACCATGACGAAGGTGAAGTAGCCCCCTCGACCTTCGTCGGACGCGGGCTCGGGTCGCCCGGGCGACCCGAGCCGCGTTCTGACGCACCTTGCGTCCGAAATGCGATCCGTGTACACCTCGGGAACCTCATGCTGCAGCTGACGGACGCACGCCCAGCCCTCGGATCGGCGCACTGAGCGATGTGGCGCCAGCTCGGCCAGCGGCTCGTCTGGATGCCCTTCATCCTGATCTTCGTCACGCTGTTCGTCTTCGTGATGCTCGACCTCGCACCCGGAGACGCGGCCACCACCATCGCGGGTGAGAACGCCACGCCGCAGGCGATCGAGCAGATCCGACACGAGCTGCGCCTCGACGAGCCCCTGCTGACGCGCTATCGCGAGTGGATGACCGACGCCGTCCAGGGCGACCTCGGCAAGGACATGGTCGCCGGAACGCCCGTGGCAGATCGCATCAAGGAAGTGCTGCCCAAGTCGCTGTCGTTGGTCGTCGCGGCGATGGTGGTTGCTCTCGGGTTTGCCTTCGTCTTCGGCGCGACGCCGATGCTGTTCCCACGGCGCCAATCGCTCGACCGCATCTCGACGCTGATCAGCTCCGCGAGCATGTCGATGCCGTACTTCTGGGTCGCGCTCCTGATCACCGCGTGGTTCGCCGTCTCCCACCATGTGCTGCCGGCGCTCGGATACGTGGCGCTCACCGACAACCCGTGGCAGTGGGCGCGCCATCTCGTGCTCCCCGCTGTCGCGTTGGGCCTCCCCGTGGGGGGTGAGCTCGCCCGACAGCTGCGCGCCGGACTCCAGGACGTGCTCGCGCAGGACTACGCGCTCGTGCTACGTGCCAAGGGCATGTCGAACCACCGGGTCGTGCTCAAGCACGGTCTCAAGAACGCCTCTGTCCCCGTCGTCACGATCCTCGGCATCCGCCTCGCACAGATCCTCGGAAGTGCGGTGATCATCGAGCAGATCTTCCTGATCGACGGCCTCGGCCGCCTCCTTGTGACCGCGGTCCTGGCGCGCAACATCACGGTCGTGCTCGGCGTGGTCGTCGTCTCGACGCTCGTCGTGCTGCTCGCGAACCTCGTGGTCGACGTCTCCTACGCGTACTTCAATCCCAAGGTGAGGACGCGATGACCAAGCACGAGGAGCCGTTGTCGCTCGCGGAGGCCGTGCTGCCCCCAAAACGCCAGACCACGGCCCGCCAGATCGTGGTCGCCTTCCGCCGGCATCCTGTCTCGATCGTGGGGCTGGTGTACCTCGTCGTGCTCGTGCTCGTCGCGATCTTCGCCAACCAGGTCGCGCCACACGACCCCAATGCCGTCGACCCCATCCACCAGTTCCAGCGGATGTTCACGCCGGGTCATGTGCTGGGCACCGATCGGTATGGTCGTGACCAGCTGTCGCGCTTGATCTTCGGCGCACGTACGTCCTTGCTCGGTGGCGCCGAGGCGGTGGCGGTTGCGACGAGTCTCGGCGCTCCGCTCGGTCTCGTGGCCGGCTACTTCGGGAGCCGCATCGACGGGGCGCTCAGCCGCGTCAACGACGCGCTCACGAGCGTCCCGGCGCTGATGATGGCGCTGGCGATCGTCGCCGTCATCGGTCCGGGGTTGGGGAACGCCATGCTGGCGGTCGGCATCGTCATCGCTCCTCGTGTCTTTCGCGTCGTGCGCGCCGCCGCCATCGAGGTCCGCGAGACCACCTTCGTGGAGGCGTCCATCGCGCTGGGCTGCAGGAGTCGGAGGGTCCTCTTCGCGCACGTGCTGCCGAACGTCACCTCACCCTTGCTCGTTGTCGTCTCGACCGCCTTCGCGTTCGCCTTGCTTGCCGAGTCCGCGTTGAGCTACCTGGGTCTCGGGGTCAAGGCGCCGACCGCGAGCTGGGGCGTGATGCTGTCGGACGCGGCGTCGAGGCTCGATCTGGAGTACCTGATCTACCCGCCGGGCGTGGTGTTGGCGCTGAGCGTCCTCGCGTGGACGTTGGTCTCCGATACCTTCCGGGAAGCGATCGTCGCGCGGAGGCGGTTCACGGATGTCTGAGCAGCTGGTCACCGACGCCCAGAGCCAGGTGAAGTCCGAGGACGTCGATGTGCTGCTCGCGGTGGACGGCCTTCGCATCGTGTTCGGGTCGGAGCGCAATCCCGTCGAGGTCGTCCACGACGTGTCGTTCGAGGTCCGCCGGGGCGAGACGCTCGGCCTCGTGGGTGAGTCGGGTTCGGGCAAGACGATGACCTCGCTCGCGATCATGGGCCTCGTGCCGACCCTGGGCGGACGACTCACGGCCGGCACGGTCCACTTCGATGGCCGCGACATGACCGGCCTTCGCGAGCCGGAATGGTTGCGAGTGCGCGGGCGACGGATCGGGATGATCTTCCAGGAGCCCACGCGCAGTCTCGACCCTGCGTTCACCGTCGGCGACCAGATTGCGGAGTCGCTCCGGGTGCACATGCGGCTGCCCCGCCGTGAGGCCTGGCGCCAGGCTGCAGAGCTCCTCGGCCGTGTCGGCATCACCCACGCGTTGAAGCGGGCCCACGATTACCCGCACATGTTCTCGGGCGGCATGTGTCAGCGTGTGATGATCGCGATGGCGATCGCATGTGGGCCAGACCTGCTGATCGCAGACGAGCCGACCACCGCGTTGGACGTCACGCTCCAGGCAAAGGTTCTCGATCTCCTGCGCGAGCTCCGCGACGAGCGACGCCTGAGCATCTTGTACATCAGCCACGATCTGGGCGTCGTCTCCGAGTTCTGCGACCGGGCCGCGGTGATGTACGCGGGTCAGATCGTCGAGGTCGCACCCATCCGAGAGGTCTTCCGCGGCCCCCGGCACCCGTACACGCAGGGCCTGCTGAACTCGATCCCCAAGCCCGGCGCCGGCAAGCGAATGACGGCGATCCCGGGCCAGGTGCCGCCTCCGGCAGCCATGCCCAGCGGTTGTCGCTTCCACCCTCGGTGCGTCCACGCCGACCCGCTGCGATGCGCGGCGGAGATGCCGGAGCTGGTCGAGACGGGCCCCGGACACGTCGCCCGCTGTCTGTTCGCGGCCACGATCGACCTTCCCGGAGTCGGATCGCGATGAGCCTGCTCAGCGTCGAGGGTTTGACGAAGACGTTCCGTCGGCGTCGCTTCTTCGCCGCCGACGACGAGCACCGGGCGGTCGACGACGTGTCGTTCGAGCTCGAGCAGGGCCAGACCCTGGCCATCGTCGGGGAGTCCGGGGCCGGGAAGTCGACGACGGCCCGGCTGGTGCTGAGGCTCATCGAGCCCGACGCAGGCTCGATCGTGTTCGACGGCAGGGACCTGCGCAAGCTCTCTCGCGAGGAGATGCGACGCGAGCGCCGCCGGATGCAGATGATCTTCCAGAACCCCTACGGGTCGCTCGATCCCCGCGTACCCGTCGGTCGGTCCGTCGCGGAACCGCTGCGAGTCCACACGTCCCTCGACAAGAAGGATCGTGAGCGCACGGCGCTCGACCTCATGAAGCGCGTCGGCCTCGGTGAGCACCATCTCGATCGCCTCCCGGCGGAGCTGAGTGGCGGCCAGCTCCAGCGCGTGTCGATCGCACGCCGCGCTCACCGTGGATCCTTCACTCATCGTGTGTGACGAGGCGGTGGCGGCACTCGATGTGTCGATCCGCGCCCAAGTGTTGAACCTGCTCCTCGACATCCAAGAGGAACGCAACGTCTCGTACCTCTTCATCGCCCACGATCTGGCCATTGTCGAGGCCTTCTCCGACGAGGCGATCGTCATGAAGGACGGCCGAGTCGTGGAGCGGGGGACCGTTGCCCAGCTCTTCGGCAACCCCAAGACGGCGTACACGCGGGAGCTCCTCGAAGCGATCCCGATCCCGTACGAGATGCGAAGGTGACCCGCCGGTCGTGGACCTGGAGACGAGGTGAGCGATGCCTGAGCTCGATCCCGAGCTTGCCGCCGCGACGGCCGATTGGCCGGCGGCCGAACGTCTCGTCGACGTGGCGGAGTCGCGTGCGCTGGGCGCGGCCCGCCTCGGGCCGCTGGTGCGGGACCCGAGCCGGGTGGCGGTGGAGGACCGCAGCGTGTCCGGCTCCGAGGGCGCCGGTGACCTGCGACTCCGCATCTACCGCCCGACCGGCGCGACCCGGCCACTGCCCGGCCTGCTGTGGATCCACGGCGGGGGTTTCGCCATGGGCAACCTCGACACCGAAGATGACCGCTGCCAGCTCTCGTGTTCGACCGCAGAGCTGATCGTCGTGTCGGTCGACTACCGGCTCGCGCCCGAGCACCCGTTCCCCGCCGGCTTCGACGACTGTGTGCACACACTGCGCTGGACGGCAGACCACGCTGCAGAGCTCGGCATCGATCCCGCGCGACTCGGCGTCGCGGGTTCGAGCGCGGGGGGAGGGCTCGCCGCGGCGACGGCGTTGCACGCGCACGACCAGGGCGCGCCACCGCTCGTGTTCCAGATGCTCCGGATCCCCGTCCTCGACGACCGGCTGACGACGACGTCGTCACGCACGTGCGTCGACAGTCGGTTCTGGAGCCGGGGCGACTGCGAGCGGATGTGGGACCACTATCTCGGCACCACACGGGCGACCGTGTCGTCGTACGCGGCTCCCACGCGCGCCACCGACCTCCGGGGCCTGCCTCCGACGTACATCCTCGCGGCGCAGTGCGATCCGCTCGGCGACGAGGCCATCGCGTACGCGCAGGCCCTGCTCGATGCGGGAGTTCGGACCGAGCTGTACGTCGCACCCGGTGGATTCCACGGGTTCGACGGCCTGGTGCCCGACGCGGCGGTCTCGCGGCGCGCGACCGCGTCATGGACCGCCGCCCTGCGCGACGGCATGCACGGCTGATCCACAGGAGTCAACGCAGGGGACGGAACATGTCCCGAATGTCGGCCACGAGCGCGTCGGGTTCCTCGAGCGCGGGAAAGTGCCCTCCCGAGACGTGCTCCCGACGGAACACGAGGTGGTAGGAACACGCGGATCGCGTCCCAGTCGGGTGGACAATGGGGAGGATCGTTCGCCCGGAAGAGCGATACGCCGGTCGGCGCCTCGACCATCGGAATCCGGTCGTGCGCCGGCCTCCACGGGTTGCGCATCGCGTCCGCGTACCGAGCGCGCCGCGGAACCCGCCGTCTGCGTGAGCCAGTAGAGCATCACGGTCGTGAGGAGATCGTCACGCGAGAAGCGACGCTCGACGTCGCCGCCGCAGTCGCTCCAGTTCCGGCGACGCTGGACCAGCCACGCGGCGAGCCCCACCGGAGAGTCGTTGAGCGCATACGCGATCGTCTGGGGATCGAGCGCGTTGATCGCGAGATGGCTCGCGTGCTCGCGTTCCCAGACGATGATGTCGGCCCGCTCGTCCGGCGCTGCCCGTTCGATCACCGGACCGAACATGTCGGCCCACGGCCGCGCGGCCGACCACTGCGAGAGGGGCCCGACCGGCTGTGTCAGATGCAGGCCGATGATGTGCTGCGCGTGTGTGTGGCCGAGCTGCGCCGAGAGCCGTGCGCCGAAGTCGCCACCGTGGGCGCCGAATCGCTCGTATCCGAGCACGTCGCGCATGAGACGCAACCACAACTCGGCCGCGGTCCAGAAGTTCATGCCCGCGAACGTCGACGGAGACGAGAACGCGAAACCCGGCAACGACGGGACGACCACATCGAAGGCGTCCGCCGGATCGCCGCCGAAGTCCGCGGGCCGCGTCAGCGGACCGATGACCGCGTGGAAGTCCCAGAAGGTGAGTGGCCAACCGTGGCTCAACACGAGCGGCAACGGTCGAGGTCCGTGTCCGCGCTCGTGCACGAAATGAAGCGGGACGCCGTCGAGCTCGACGCGGAAGTGTGCGAGCTCGTTGATGCGGGCTTGCTCCGCCCGCCAGTCATACTCCTCGCGCCAGTACCGTACGAGGTCTGCGAGGTAGGCACCCTCCACGCCGTAGCTCCAGTCGTCGTTCGCGTAGTCCGGAGCCAGACGGGCGTGGTCGAGGCGACGCCGCAGGTCGTCGAGCTCCGGCGCGGGGATGTTGACGGCGAAACGCGTCGGTTCCAAGATTCCTCCTCGCTCGGTCGACCCGAGCACCCGTCGAAGCTAGTGACGACTCCCTCGACTCACAACCGACCAATGGAGGACGGACATGACCCGGACCGTGCTGCTCACGGGAAGCGCGTCCGGCATCGGCGCGGCGACGCGCGAGCTGCTGGAGCAGCAGGGCTGTCGTGTCATCGGCGTCAATCGCCGTGGCGGAGAGATCATGGCGGACCTCTCCCGGCCGGACGATCGCGCCCGCGTCGTCGAGGAGTGCGCGGCGCTCACCGGCGGTGTCCTCGACGCGGTGATCGGCTGCGCCGGTGTCACCAGTCCCGGTGAGCTCGTCGTGCGCTGCAACTACTTCGGCCAGCTCGCGGTGCTCCAGGGCGTTCGGCCGTTGCTCGAGGCCGCGCCGCACCCCCGCGCCGTTGCGGTGGGTTCGGTCGGCATGGTGACCGAGATCGACGACGACCTCGTCGCCGCGTGTCTCGACGGTGATGAGGACCGTGCGGTGCGCCGGGCCGAGGAAGTGGGTGCGGCGACGAGCTACTGCTCGGCTCGGCGTGCGTTGGGGCGCTGGGTTCGCCGCCACGCGGCGTCGAAGGAGTGGGCGGGAGCAGGGATCCCGTGCAACGTCGTCGCCCCCGGGATCATCGACACGCCGCTGATGCACGACGCGATCAACACCGCGCAAGGTCAGGCGTACTTCGCCGAGCACTACCCGATGCCGCTGGGCGGCTTCGGCGCCCCCGAGCAGGTTGCGCCCACCCTCGCGTTCATGGCGAGCGCCGAGAACTCCATGATCACCGGCCAGGTGATCTTCGTCGATGCCGGCACGGAGGTCTCGCTCCGACCTGACGAGATCTGGGCCTGACCACCGCAACGAGCCTGACGAGAGGAGCACCATGGGGCACGCCGACGACGTCATCGCGCTCACGGAGCTGAGCTACCGGTACTCACGCGCGGTCGACGCGCACGACGCTGACGCGTTCGAGCGCATGTTCACTCCCGACGTCCATCTCGACTACTCCGCGCCGGGGTTCGTCTTCGACGGTCGCGACGTCTACCTCGACGCCGTACGCGGCCGGTTCGGAGCCCTCGAGACGCTGCACTGCTTCACGAACCATCTGTTCGAGATCGACGGCGACCTCGCGACCGGAAGCTGGTATGCGGTGATCCAGCATCTCGACCGGACCCAGAGCGACGGCATCAGCTTCATGCTGGGCTGCCGCTACGACACCGAATGCGTGCGGACCTCGGCGGAGTGGGTGATCCGGTCGCTCCGCGAGCGGCCGGTCTGGAGCCGCGGGAATCCTGCCGTGCTGGGCGGCATGTACCCCGCCGACGAGCGCTGAGCCTGGTCGTCCGCTCGCGCGGCGCGCTCCCGTGAGTGGTTCGCGCGGCGCGGTGGTAGAAACATCCGGTGAGGGCCGACGGCGCCGTGCGCCACCTGCGGGGCGTGATTCCGGGCCTGGCCCGGCGTTCGGCATCCGAGACCGCGATCGCGGCACGACGGATGAACGCCGACCATCGCCCGCTTCCCGACTTCGTGATCCTCGGTGCGCAGAAGGCCGGCACGTCCACGTTGTACGCGCAGCTCGCCGCGCATCCACAGGTCGTGCCCGCCTTCCGCAAGGAGGTGCACTTCTTCGATCGGGAGAAGCGCGACCCGACGCGCTATCGCGCCCACTTCGCCACCGCTCGCACCCGTGCACGCGCCGAGCACGAGACGGGCGCGCCGGTGCTCACCGGCGAGGCGACGCCCTTCTATCTCGTGCATCCGCTGGTGCCCGCGCGCATGCACGAGCTCCTTCCCGAAGCCCGACTCATCGTCGTCCTGCGCGACCCGGTCGAGCGCGCCGTGTCGGGCTACCACCACGCCGTGCGCTTCGGCCACGAGGACCGGGTCGTCGACGAAGCACTGGATCCGGCGGCGGAGGAACCCGTGGGGTCGGACCACGACGCGGGGTGGTGGGACTCCGACGACAACGCCGTGCGGCGACGCGGTTACCTCGCGCGCGGCCGGTACGCGGAGCAACTCGAACGGTGGCTGTGGGTCTACCCCCGCGAGCAGCTCCTCGTGCTCGAGGTCGGCGAGCTCGCGAGCGGAGCAGCACGCGGACGGGTCGAAGCGTTCCTCGGACTGCAACCGTCGTCTGCAGGCGCGGTGCGGAACCGGAACGTGCGTACGCATCCGGGCGCCGGTGCGCTCAGCGCGACCACGCGGCAACGGCTCGGCGACTACTTCGCGCCGCACGACGCGAGCCTGTGGAACCTGCTCGGGGCGCGCTGGGACTGGAACTGAGCGGACCTAGAGCTTGAGCTCGCCGGCGCGCCACGTGCGCAGCTCGGAGAGCACGGCGCGGGGGTCTGCATCCGTCCTGAACCCCGCCCGTCGCCGCAGGTACACGACCTGCGCGACGTTCTGCAGCACGAGCATTGCGGTCGTGGCGAGCGCCACGCCTTCGATGCCCATGAGCTCGAAGAACAACACGTCGGCGGCGATCGTGAGCGCAGTGCTCACTCCGAGCAGGGCGGCGTACCAGCGCTGGTGGCCCGTCATCATCAGCGCGTAGCCGCACGACCCGGCCCAGGTCTGGAGCACTTGACCGACCGCCAGGATCACGAGCACCGCCCATCCGGTGCCGTAGGAGTGCCCGAAGAGGATCCGCAGCATCGGCCGGCCGACGACGACCAACCCGAGCGCCGCCGCGCCCGCGCCCACCACGGCGAGACCGGCGGTGCCGCGCAGCGTTCGCTCCAAGCGAGCAAGCCGACCCTGCTCGTACCAACCGGCGATCAGGGGCGTGACGACCTGGTTGACGGCGATGAGCGGAAACCCGACCAGCAGGGCGACGCGGAACGGTGCCGCATAGTGCGCGACCTCGCGACTCGTGCCCAGCGCGCCGACGACCAGCAGGTCGAGTTGGGCCAGCACCGCACGGCCGATGGTCGACGCCCACATCGACACTTCGACGTTGTTGCGAAGCTCGACGCCCGCGCCGCGGGTTCCTCGCAGCTTGCGCGCGATGGCCAGGCACGCAGGGAGCAGCGTGACGATCGAGGTGAGCACGCTCGCGAGCATCACGGTCCGGACGGAGGTGCCGTCGTCCGCGGCGAGAAGCACGACGAGCGCGGCGGCGAACGCAACGTTCGTGAGCAACCCGTCGAACAGCATGACGCGAAAGAAGTCGCGGAACGCCCGCAACGCCTCGGGTGCGATGTTCTCGAGCACGCGCAGCGCAGTCCGCACCCCGAGCAGGACGGCCACCGTCGCGACTGCCGTCTCGGGAAACGAGTGCTCGAGGATCGTGTGCCCCAGCGGTGAGGCGATGAGGATGCCGGTCAGCGCGGCTGCGCCGCCGCCGATCAGCAGCGCCGAGACGATCTCGTGGCGTGCCTCGACGACGTCGCCGCGCGCGACCGCGGCCGAGGCGCGCCGCAGCAGCGAGCTCGGAAGCCCGAGCGCGGCGACCAGGCCGGTGATGGTGAAGATGCTGAGCGCGAGCGACCAGGTGCCGAAGCCTTCGGCGGAGAGGACGCGTGCCGCGAGCACCTGTGCTGCGAACCCGAGCCCGACGTTGAACGGGTAGCCGAGCGCCGACCACCCCAGGCCCCGGACGACGACCCCGCGCTCCCTTCCTCGCCGCGTGGTCCCGGGGTGACGGCTCCTGCGGGAGGTCCGGACGCTCCGGGGGCTCCGACACCGGCGTCAGGACGCCGCTCCTGCTTCGAGCGTGTGCGCCACGGCGAGCGCTTCGCGGGCGGAGATCCCGGCGCGGGCCGCGATCCACGCGGTCAGCGGCGCCGCGGATCGCTCCGACGAGTGCGCGGCGATCCCGGCGAGCTCGAGGATCGCGTCGGCCTGGGCTTCGTCGAGCGGAGCCGCGCCGACCGCGGCTGCGAACGCGTCGAGCCACTCATCTCTCGTCATGATGTCCTCCTCGGCAAGCAGAGATCATGCCGCGTCGCGGTCCTAGGGTGGCGCAGTGGTGCCGGACCGACGTCATGTGATCATCGCCGGAGTGAACAAGGCGGGGACGTCGTCGCTCTACGTGGCCCTGGGCGCCCATCCCGATGTCTGCGCGTCGACGGTGAAGGAGACGCGCTTCTTCCTCCCGCCGCGCTGGGGCCAAGCTCTCCCACCGCTCTCGGTCTACGAGTCGTACTTCGAGGGCGACCAGGCGGTCCGCCTCGAGGCGTCACCGTCGTATTGCTACGGCGGCGCAGACGTCGCGACGGCCATCGCGGACAACCTTGCCGACGCGCAGATCCTCCTCGTGCTCCGGGAGCCCGTCGACCGGGCGTTGTCGTTCTTCGCGTACCAGAAGACCCGGTTGCGCGTGCCGCGCGAGCTGTCGCTCGCCGAGTACCTCGCGATCGCTGATCGCATGACCGACGACGACTTCCGCGATCCTGCGAACGAGCGGTACTTCGCGGCGCGCGGGAGTTGCTACGCGGACTTCCTGCCGGCCTGGGCGGAGTGCTTCGCGCCCTCGGCGCTCCACGTGATCTTCTTCGAGGACCTCGTGGCGCGGACCGCCGACGTCCTCGCGTCGACCGTCGCATGGATGGGTGTGGACCCCGCGCGCCTGCCGAGTCGCGCGCTCGCCGACGAGAACCGCACCACCGGATTCCGCCGAGGCGGCCTCCAGCGGATCGCGCTGGGCGTCAACGATCGGTTCGAGCGCGTGTTGCGACGCCATCCCGGCGTCGAGCGCCGCATGCGTGACCTCTACTACCGCGTGAACGGCGCCTCGACGGCGGAAGCCGTCGACGACCTCACGCGCTGCCAGCTCGCCGAACGATTCCAGGAGCCGAACGCGCGACTTGCGCAGCAGCTACGCGCGATGGGGCTCGCGCTACCCAACTGGCTCGACGAGACCGCCCACGCCGATGGCCCGGCGGAGCGCTGACACGACCGGGAGCGGTCGGCGGATCGGTTCGGGAGGCACCAGCTCCGGCCGGCGCACGTGCCGGGCGGCGACGAACACCGCCGCGCACTCGACGACGAGGGCGATCATCGCGGGGATCGCGACCCCGGAGTCGTTGAGTGCATAGCCGAGGAGCGAGAACACCAGCACTGAGACGAGGGTCATGCACGCGGTGCGGTTGCCGAGCACGAACGCACGGATCCCGCCACGACGCGGCCGCCACAGCGCGACGAGCGCGGCCAGCGCGAACGGCAGCAGCCACGCGAGGATCGAGTTCGTGAAGGAGTGGATGTTGGTGTTCGCCTTTCGGCGTAGCACCGACACCAGGCCGTGGAGCCCCTCGTGGCGCACACGGTTGAAGAAGCGCCCGACGTGCGTCTGCTGCGACGCCGGCCGTAGCAGGTCGACCCCGCCGAACACCGCACCACTCACGAGCAGGACGGCGGCCAGCGCCAGCACGCCGCGCGGCGTGATCCGGCGTCCGAGGAGCAGCCAGCCGAGGAGCGCGAACGCCGGAGCGCCGGCGATGGCGGCGCCGTAGTCCTGACCCCACGCCGGCCCGGCCATCGCGAGCAGCGTCACCACGAGCAGACCGATGCAGCCGACCATGGTCCTCCGGCTGGGGTGGCGGATGCAGAGCAACCCGCACAGCAGCATCAGTGCGCTGCCCAACACCGCGAATGTGAGGTTTCCCTCGCCCACGAGGCGGATGCCGTTCGTCGCGGAGTACCCCAGCATCGTGTTCAGCTGGAGGCGCGCGCCGGTGAAGAGGTCGAGCAGGTGCACCGCCACGACGATTCCGAGCACCACGATCAACGGGTCATAGGGCCGACGTCGCCCGACCGCGAGCGCGCCGACGGCGATCAGCCCCGCGATGCACACCGAGAATCCGAGGTAGGCCGCGATGCCCCCGTGTCGAGCGAAGTGGAACGGCGCGGCGAGATGCGTCGCGATGAGGAAGGCGAGCAGCCCGAGCGCCGCCCATTCGGCGAATCGTGCGCCGCGCGGCCAGCGGGTCAGAACGAGCAGCGCGAGCAGGCCGAGCGCGATCGCGCAGAAGATCAGCGCACGACGCACACCCTCGGCATTCTCATCACGGAACACGCCGTCACGATTCGTGTTCACGATGAAGCGCTCGCGCTGGACGGCAATCGTGGCGGTGCGCCGAGCCACCATGGGCCGACCCTTCATCACGTCCGGTACTCGGACGCCCAGGAGGTCGAGCATCGTCGGCGCGATGTCGACGAGTTGGACGAAGCCCGTACGGCGGGTGGTCGCGGAGCGCAGCAGGCCGACGGATCGACCGGGGGAGGCGACGCTCATCAGAGTGACGCCCCGGCGCGCGCTCGATCCCGACGTTCCCGCGACGAGCACGGCGTCACGGCTGAGGTCGACGTGTTCGAGCAACCGTCCGACGAGCTCATCGGTGCGCACGATCGCTTGGCGCAGGAGTGCGGCTGCCTGTGTGGGCGTCGCGAATCGGGAGTACTCGTCGGCGCGCAGGAGGTCCGACGCTTCGACGAGCACGACGCTCTTCGACGTCCACGCGTCGGTGAATGCCGTCTCCACGGCGTCGGGATCGAGGCGCAGGCCGAACGGCGCGGCGGGGTCGTGCACGAGCAGGCCGGTGTCGACGCGCCCGCCCGGCACGACGCCGTTGCTGCCCATCAACGCGACGGCAGCCGCCCGTTCGTGGACGGGCAGCGGCGCGTCGACCGTCCACGGCTCGCTGCCATCACCGTTTGCGATCACCGCGCGGTGGTAGCCGGCGCGGGCGAGCGCGTCGCCGAGGGCACCGACCTTGGCGTCGAAGAGGCTGTGACGGTTGTCGGCCTTGACCTGACGGATGTCGAGCTGCACGATGCCCGACGCCACCCGCGTGCCGTGCTCCCGTGCGAAGGTGGCTGCGGCGGGCGCGCCGTGGTACGGCTCGTCGACCCCGAATGCCTTCCCGACGGTCTGCGGCTCGCCGACCGATGTCGCGCCGGCGCCGAGCGAGAGGTAGCCGTTGGCGATCGACGACCGCGCACCACCCGCGCGTGATGAGTCCTCCTACCGCGGAGCGGTCGAGCAGGCGTTTCAAGTTCGGCGCAGGTGCTGTGGCGATCTGGTCCCAGGTGAACGCGGGGACCGAGAGGACGAGCACCCGGTCGGGCGCGGTCGATGGTGCGACAGGGGTCGATGCCGGTGATGGCGGGGCCGCATCCGCGGCGGACCACGACGAGACGACCGCACCCCCAGAGACCAGCACCAGCACCACGAACGCGCCCGCGAGGCGCCAGCCGCACGGGCGCGACGGAGTGCGGTGGACGTGCGGAAGGGTCGGGAGCAGCGTCCGGCGACGATAGGCCACCATCTTCCGTGGCCGGGACCCAGAGGTCGTCCGTTCACGGGCGCGGCGTGCCGGGGTTCAGGTGTCGAGCGCAGCCGCAAGTGACGTGGCGTCGACCCCCAACGCCTCGGCGACGGCGGCGTTGGTCACCCGGGCGCCGGCCACGTTCACGCCCGCGGCGAGCCCGTCATCCCGCGCGACCGCAGCGACGACTCCGTGAACCGCAAGCTCGACCACGTAGGGCAGCGTTGCGTTGGTCAACGCGTACGTCGACGTGTGGGGAACGGCGCCCGGCATGTTGCCGACGGCGTAGTGGATCACGCCGAAGCGTTCGTAGATCGGGTCGGCATGCGAGGTCTCGTGCGTGGTCTCGACCGAGCCGCCCTGGTCCACCGCGCAGTCGATGATCACCGCGCCGGGACGCATCGCGCGCACCATGGCCTCGGTCACGACCACGGGTGCGCGGCCCCCGGGGACGAGCACCGCGCCGATCACGAGATCGGCCTCCACGATGGCGCGCTCGACGGCGAGTCGTGTGCTCGCGAGCGTCATGATCCGGCCTTGGTGGATCTGGTCGACCCAACGAAGCCGGTCGAGGTTGCGGTCGAGGAGGAGCACCTCGGCTTCCATGCCTTCCGCGATCCACGCCGCGTTCCAACCGACGTTGCCGGCGCCCAGCACCACGACGCGTGCGGCACGAACCCCCGGTGCCCCGCCGAGGAGCACCCCCCGCCCGCCGTGCTCTCGTTCGAGGAAGTGCGCGCCGACCTGAGGCGCCATGCGCCCGGCGACTTCGCTCATGGGCGCGAGCAGCGGCAGCGAACGGTTTGCCGGCTGGACCGTCTCGTAGCCGATGGCCGTCACGTGGGCCTCGAGGAGCGCGTGCGCCACCTCGGGATAGGCGGCGAGATGCAAGTAGGCGAACAACACCAGGCCAGGCCGGAGCAAGGCGAGCTCGTCGGGCTGTGGTTCCTTGACCTTGAGCACGAGGCCCGACTCGGACCACACGCCGGCGGCGTCGCGGACGATCACCGCGCCCGTGGCGTGGTAGTCCGCGTCCGGGAACGACGAACCTGCGCCGGCGCCCGTCTCGATCAGCACGCGCACGCCGTTCGACGTCAACTCGTGGACGCCGTCGGGCGTGATGGCAACCCGGTGCTCGCCCTCCTTCGTCTCGCGCGGAACGCCGACGACGAGCGGTGAGGTGCTCACAGACTCAAGCTAGAGCCGAGCGTCCGCGCGCGACGCGATCATCCGCGGCGGGCCACCAGCGCCACCAAGGCATCGACGCGGGGCAGCGTCGTGAGACCGTCGCGACGAGCGAGCCATTCGAGGTTGCGGCGATGCAGCTCGTCGTCGGGGTCGAACCGGTTGAGCAGCACCACGAGGGGGAGCGGGGCGAGCGCGGCGACCGAGAGCCGCACCGCGTTGAGCACGCCGAGCCCGGCATCTGCGACGAGCACGGTGAGATCGGGTGCGAGGTCCCGCGCGAGCGCGGCGGTGTCGCCATCCTCGGCGATCGGTGAGCGCGGCCCACCGACGCCCTCGACGAGGCCCACGTCGATGCCCGCGGGCCATACCAGCTCACCGACGAGGTCGGCGACGGTCGCGGGAGTCTCCCCGAGGTAGTCGGCCGCCATCGGGGGGGCCCACGGGACGCGCAGCGTCCGGCGTGGCAGGCACACCGCCGTCGCGTCCTCGCCGGTCGCCGTCGCCAGCACTTCCGAGTCCCACGGACCTTCACCGTCACCCGACTGCACGGGCTTGCGAGCCGCGACCGTCAGGCCGTTGGCGCGGAGCTGCTCGGCAAGGCGGGCGGTGCACCATGTCTTGCCGACGTCGGTGTCGGTGCCCGCGACGAACACGACCGTCCGGGGCCGGGTCATCGCTCGAGGCCGAGGTCGTCGATTGCGCCGGCCAACGCGACGACCTCTTCGTCGGTGTGCGCGGCCGACACGGTCACGCGCAGGCGCGACGTGCCCGGGGCCACGGTCGGGGGCCGGATCGCCGAGACCAGCAAACCGCGGTCGAGCAACGCGTCGGCCGCGGCGAGGGCCGCCCCCTCGTCGCCACAGAGGTAGGGGATGATCGGCGAGGGGTGACCGGGGCGCAGGGTGTGCACGTGTCTGGCGAGCTGGTGTCGCCGGTCGTCGCCTTCCGGCGAGCGCACGATGGTCAGCGCGGCGAGCGCGGCCGCCGCGTCCGCAGGCGGCGACGCCGTCGTGAAGATGTAGGAGCGGGCGCGGTTCACGAGGAGGTCGGTGTAGAGCCGCGGGCCGGCGACGAAGCCGCCCACTGCACCGAGCGTCTTGGAGAGCGTCCCGACGCGGAGCGCGTCGACGCCGTCCAGCTGCGGATCGGGTCCGAGCACGGCATGCGCCTCGTCGAGCACGAGGAACGCGCCGCGTCGCGCGCACACGTCGACGAGGTCGTCCACCGGCGCGACGTCGCCGTCCATCGAGAACACGGTTTCGCTCACGACGACGGCACGCGCGGCCGACGACTCGGCGAGCGCGCGGTCGAGCGCGGTCACGTCACAGTGTGGGTAGACGGCGAGCGGGCTGCCGGCGAGCTTGCGGCCGTCGATGATCGACGCGTGGTTCAGCGCGTCCGAGCAGACCAGCACGTCCGGGCCCCCGAACGTGGTCATCACCCCGAGGTTCGCCATGTAGCCGGTTCCGAAGATCACGGCGGCCTCGGCGTTCTTCCACGTCGCGAGCGCGGCTTCGAGCTCGGCGTGGATCGTGCGTGATCCGACGATGAGACGGGCGGCGCCCGCGCCGGCGCCCCAGTGGTCGAGCGCGGCGTGCGCGGCGGCGACGACTGCGGGATGGTCGGTGAGCCCCAGGTAGTCGTTCGACGCGAAGGACACGACTTGCCGGCCGTCCGGAAGGATCCGGTACGTCGTGCCGGCCGTACCGAGCGCACGTGGCGCGGCCACTGGTCGGCGGCGCGGATCACGCGCTCGGTGTCGGTTGCCCAGTCGCTCCAGCGAATCACCGGGTGACGTCGTCGAGCGCCGCGGCGAGGGTGTCGACGATCCGCTGCACCTCGGGTCCGGTGATCGTGAGCGGTGGCATCAGCACGACGACGTCGCCGAGCGGCCGCAGCAGCACGCCGCGCTCCACGGCAGCTGCGCACACCCGGCGTCCCCAGCGCAGCCCTTCGGTTGGCGGTGCGAGCTCGACACCTCCCATGAGGCCCTGGAGCCGGATCGTGCCGACTGCCGGGTGCGGTGCGATCCGTTCGTCCAGCAGGTCGTGCAACTGCTCCGCCCGCGCGCGGACGTTGGCGAGCACGTCGTGTGCTTCGAGCAGCTCGAGGTGGCGCAGCGCGACCGCGGCCGCGAGCGTGTTCCCTCCGAACGAGTGTCCGTGGTACAAGGTCCGCTCCGACAGGTCGGGGCCGAGGAATGCGTCGAACACGCGGCCCGACGCGACGGTGGCCGACATCGGCAGATACCCCGCGGTGAGGCCCTTGCCGAGCACGAGCAGATCGGGCCGCAGGTCGGCTTGCTCGCACGCGAACAGCGTGCCCGTGCGTCCGAAGCCGGTCGCCACCTCATCGCAGATGAGCAGCACGTCGTGATCGCGGCAGGCCGCGCCGAGTGTCGCGAGATCGGCTGGATCGGCGAGCAGCATCCCCGACGCACCCTGCACGAGCGGTTCGACGATGACGGCGGCGAGCTCGTGCGCGTGTGTCTCGATCATGCACGCCGCGGTCTCGAAACAGCCAGGCGTCGCGAAGTGCGGGGCACGGAGCACGGGGAAGCGGAGCGGGTCGAAGACGTCGGTGCCGAACCCGCCGTCACCCACGGACAAGGCGCCGATGGTGTCACCGTGGTACGCGCCGCGGAAGGCCAGGAACTGTGTGCGGCCGTCGTGGCCTAGGTTCGCCCAGTACTGGAACGCGATCTTGAGGGCTTGTTCCACGGCTGCGGCGCCGTCGGACGCAAAGAGGAAGTGTGGACGGTCGACGGGCACGACGCGCGCGAGTGCTTCGGCGAGCTCGATGACGATGCGGTTGCCGTTGCCGAGCATCGTGGAGTGCGCACCGCGCCCGAGCTGCGCGCGGATCGCGTCGTCGAGCTCGGGCACGCAGTGTCCGATGGTGTTGACCCACAGCGACGAGATCGCGTCGAGATAGCGACGACCTTCGACGTCGACGAGCTCGTGACCCTCGGCGCGCTCGACGACGATCGGCGCGTTGGCGGCGTAGGACGACATCTGCGTGAAGCCGTGCCAGACGACGTCGGCGTCTCGCCGGATCCACGACTCGGTGTCGCTCATTGCCGTCCTCACTCGGAGGCATGCTCCGCGCCCAACGCCCGCAGCGCCTCGCGCAGGCGCGCCGCGGCGCGGTCGATGGAGCCCTCCGGGGGATGGGGATCGGCGTGCGCAAAGGTGAGCTCGTCGACGCCGTCGAAGGGCACCACGTGGATGTGGACGTGGGGGACCTCGGTGCCGGCGACGAGCAGGCCGACGCGGCGCGGCGTGAAGGCGCGCTGCTGGGCGCGTCCGATGACCTGCGCAACGGAGAACAAGTGCGACGTCAGGCCCGGATCGAGGTCGATCCAGTAGTCGACCTCGACGCGCGGGACCACGAGGGTGTGGCCGGTGTGCATCGGCTCGATGGAGAGGAATGCGACGCACTGGGGGTCGCGCCAAACGAACGCGCCCGGGAGCTCGCCCTCGATGATGCGAGTGAAGAGCGTGGGCATGCGGCGCAGGCTACCGGTCGACTTCGCGGCGCGCCGGGCCGAGACGCCGCGTCCGGTCGTGTCAGTGCGGCCCGGCGAGCAGCGATTCGGCATGACCCGACGCGCGGCGAACGCCGCCGACGACCGACAGCAGCGCGAAGAGCGCGCCGGAGACGAGCACGATGGCGCCGCCGGCCGCGAGGGCCCAGACGTGTGCGGCGAAGAGCCCGAGCACGACCGAGGCCATGCCGACCACCACCGCGCCGCGCACCGTGCCGCGGAACGAGCGTGCAACGGCGCGGCTCGCGGCGACCGGCAGCACCATGAGCGCGGCGACGAGCAGCACGCCGACGATGCGCATCGCGGCGACGACGGTCACCGCGGTGAGCACCGCGAGCACCTGGTTCAACAGCACCGTCGGCACGCCCGAGACGCGTGCCGAGTCCGCGTCGAGCACGACCGCGAGGAGCGCCCGACCGGTGCACGCGATCGTCACAGCTATGAGCGCGCCGAGCCCGAGCACGGTCCAGACGTCGCCGTTCGTCGTCGTCAGGATCGATCCGAACAGATAGGGCTGGAGGTTGGTGTTCGTCGCCGAGCGACTGGCGAGCACCACGCCCGCCGCGATGCCGCCGTAGAAGATGAGCGCGAGCCCGAGGTCGCCCGCGCCTCCACCGCGCTCGCGGAGATGCTCCACCAGCAGCGCGGCGAGCACCGCGACGACGAGCGCGGTCCACGTGGGCGCAGTGCCGAGAAGCAAGCTCGCGCCGATACCGGCGACGGCAACGTGGCCGATGCCGTCGCCCATGAGCGAGAGTCGCTTCTGCACCAGGTAGACGCCGATGAGCGGAGCGGTGCCCCCGACCACCAAGCCGGCGACCAGCGCGAGCTGCATGTAGGTGCGGTCGAAGGGCCAGGGGAGCGGCCACGGCATGCCGGCCACCGTTACCTCAGCTCCTCGAGCCATCGTGGCAGGTCGTCGTCGTGCACTCCGAGGCTCACGCCCGTTGCTGCGAGCGCCGCGGGCGGCCCGTCGAAGACGACGCGATCCTTCAGGACGACGAGATGGTCGAGATCGTTTGCCACGGCGCCGAGCTCGTGCGAGACGAGCAGCACGGCGCTGCCGTGGTGGTGCACGAGGTGCACGAGGGAGTTCCGGAACAGCGCCTGAGCTTCGACGTCGACACCCGCGATGGGCTCGTCGAGGACGAGCAACTCCGGGTCGGCTGCAAGCGCGCGTGCGATCAGGGCGCGTTGCTGTTGCCCGCCGGACAGCTCGTGCAGACGGCGGTCCCGGGCCTCGGCGAGCGCGACGGCTTCGAGCGCGTGGTCGACCGCGGCGCGGTCCTGGGCACGCGGCCGTCGCCACCATCCCTGGCGCGGCGAGGCGACCCGTGGCGACAACCTCGGCAACGGTGGCAGGGAGGTCGGGAGCGATGAGCGTGCGCTGCGGGACATACCCGATGCGCCAGCGTTGTCGAAGCTCGGTCGGCGCGACGCCGAAGAGCTGGACGGTGCCGTGCCGTGGGGTGAGCAGACCGAGCGCGATGCGGAGCAGGGTGGACTTGCCGGAACCGTTGGGGCCGGCCAGCGCGGCGAACTCACCCCGCCGGACCTCGAAGCTCACGTCATCGAACACCGGGTGGCCGCCGTAGGCGAACGACACGCCGCGCAACGAGAGCACGACTTCGTCCCCTCGATCAGGAGTGAGCATCATTCTCAATATAGGTCCGGTTCGGCCGGCGCATGCCGGGCGCTGCCGGCTCAGGCCGGCAGCGAGGATCGCAAGCGGGCCCCGCACCCGGCGACCAGCCCCGTCCCGACGCCGAGCGTCGTGGCGACGAGGAGCCGCGCCACCGTTGCGCCCAACGTGTTGGGCACCTGCGATTGGCCGAGCGCGGTTGCGTCGGTGAGCCCGCCGACGACCAGGAGCACCACGGCCGCGACGAGCACGGCGGGGATCGCGGCCTCGGACCCGCGCCGCGCGATCCATCCCAAGGCGACCGCGCCGACGATGAGACCGGCGATGGAGTACGACGCGTACCCGAGGCGCGTCGCGACCGCGACGGTCGTCGCACCCCACGAGCCGATGAGGTGGAGTGACTCGCCCGCCACCAACGCAGCGATCCCGACCGTGGCGGCGGCGCGCCACCAGCGTGTCCGCGTCAACGCGAACACCGCAGCGGCGAGCGCGGCCGCGAACGCGAGCCAAGGGTACGGCGAAGGACCAGGTACCCACACCACGGTGCCGCGTACCGCGACGACGCCGTCCGCAGTCTGGATCTTCACGGTCCACCGCTGGATCAGATGACGGTTTGCGGGGTCACGCTGCACGACGGGCGGGTCGTCGACGCCCATGAAGTGCGCGCGGTGATCGTGCCAGGTCACGCGGGTCGAGCCCGAGAGCTTCTGCCACTCCGGTGGGGCCGACGAGTCGGCGCGCTTCGGGATGGTGACGGCGGCGGTGAGGGTCGTGTTGAGGTACGTCGCGGGGGAACGAACGTTCTCGAACGCGCCCCGCGGGCCGACGCGGAAGTACGGCTCGTCGTCGTACCCGAGGACGACCGCGTCGTCGTTCGTCGTGTTCGTGAGGCGGAGCCGGGTCCCGAGGTCGGTGACCTCGACGTCGATGCCGCGCACCTGGGGTGAGAGCCCCAGCAGTCGGGTCTCGTAGTTCGACGGCTTGAGCCCTCCGAGCCCGTGCGCAGCAGCCGGAGGCGCCGTCATGATCGCAGCCGCCGCAGTGGCGGCGCCAACCGCCAGCACCCGCGTCAGGCGGCTCATCCCGGCCGACGATACTGGGGAACCGACGGCCCACCCGGGTCGGCTGCCTCACGATGATCCCGACCCGGATCCCCGCTCGCGGTGCCTCCACCCTCGGTGATCCCGTCGCGCGCCGGGGGCGTCCTCGCCGCGCGGTCTTCCGCGGCGTGGCGTTGCTCCTGCTCGTCGTCGCGGCGCTGGGATTCAGTGCGTCCGCAGCCTTCGCGGACGCGACGTTGGTGTCGGTCGACCCCCAACCCGAGAGCGTCCTCGACACCTCGCCCAAGGGGATCAGCCTGGTCTTCGGGGAGCGGGTCGAGGTCAGCCTGGCGGGCATCCGCGTCTACGACGACACCGGGAGCCTGGTCGACACCGGACGGCCGCGTCATCCGCACGGGCGGGGGAACGAGGTCCGGGTCTCACTGCCAAACCTGCATGACGGCACCTACATCGTGACGTGGCGCGTCATCAGCGCCGACAGCCACCCGGTGCAGGCATCGTTCTCGTTCCAAGTCGGGAACCGAGCGACGGTCGTCGACTCGCGGAGCCTTGCCGCGCGCCTGCTGTCGACGCAGCGGGGAAGCGAGCTCGTCGGCGGCGTCTACGCCGTTGATCGCTGGCTGCTGTTCGGTGGCCTGGCGCTGCTGATCGGAGCCGCAGTCTTCGTCGCGGCGGTCGACCGCCGGCTGCGCGTCGACCGTCGCGCGCGCCGCGTCGTCATGATCGGCTGGACCGCCGCCGCGCTGGCGACCGTCGCCGGCATCGGCCTCGAGGGCGCGTACGGCGCGGCGCGTCCCATGGTCGACGCACTCGACCCGTCGCTGTTCGGCGATGTGCTCGGCACGCGCTACGGCAAGGTCGCGCTCCTCCGGTTGCTCGTGCTCGCCGTCGCCGTCCCTCTGCTCCTGCGGTTGCTGCGTCCGACCCGGACCGGCGAGTCGCTGCCGCGCTGGTGGTGGGGAGCCGGCGCCGTCACCGCGGTCGCCCTCGCGCTGACACCGGGGCTCGGCGGTCATGCCACCACCGGGATCTGGCAGTCGGTCGCGATCCCTGCGGATGCCGCGCACGTGCTCGCGATGGCGGTGTGGATCGGTGGGCTCGTGCTGCTGGTGCTGTGTGTGCTCGGCGAGGTCGACGACGTTCCCGCGCGGGAAGCCGCGTCCGCTCGCTTCTCCGCGATCGCGCTCGGCTGCGTGGGCGTCCTCGTCGCGACGGGCGTGTTCCAGGCATGGCGCCAGGCGGGGAGTGTCGCCGCGCTGCGCACCAGTGATTACGGACGCGTGCTGCTCGTGAAGCTGGGGCTCGTCGCGCTGGTCGTGGTGGCAGCCGCATTCAGCCGGGAGGTCGTCAACCGCTGGCGGTACGGCGAGCCCGCCGTCGAGAGCGAGCTGCGCGAGCTCGCCACCGTCGGAGCAGCCGTCGGAGCAGCGGTTGGAGGTCCAGCCGAACCCGGTGCGAGCAGGACGACAGGGCGTGTGCTGCCCGAGGGCGTTGCGCTCGGCGATGATGACCGCCATGACGAACCCGCCGACGAGTGGGATGACCGAGGAGACTCGGACCGCCGGCGGCTCCGGCGTTCCGTGTTCATCGAGATCGCGTTCCTGGCGGTCGTCCTCGCGGCGAGCGCCATCCTGGTGAACCGCGCGCCCGCGCGCATCGTCGATGTCCAGCCCATGTCGTTCACCATGGTGTCGAAGCATCTCGACGTCGACATCATCATCGCTCCCGCTGTTCGCGGCGCGAACGACATCCACGTGACGGCGCTCGATCCCAGCGGGACACTCACGAACGTCGTGGACATGCAGGTCCAACTGTCGAACCGCGAGCGGAACATCGCGCCGATCACCGTCGCATTGCGCCGGCTCGCCCCCGGGCACTACATCGTTCCCGCGTTCGACGTCCCCTTCGGAGGTACCTGGCAGTTGACGGTGCGAGTGACGACGGGACCGACGGACGAAGTCGTGTTCACCCACGAATTCACGGTGCGATAGCGGTGCTTCCCGGGGTCGGCTTCACCACGAACCTCCTCCTCGTGCTGACGATCATCGCGGACGCGGTCGTCGTGCTCGGCGTTGCCGCGGTGCTTGCCGCGACGGTCTCGAAGGCGTGGCGTGCTCGCCTTCGTGGCGTCGCGGCGGTCGTCGGCCGGCGCGGGTTGCCGGCGGCGCTCGTCGTCGCGATCGTGACGACGGCGGGGAGCCTCTACTACTCGGAGCACGCGGGCTACATCCCGTGCAAGCTCTGCTGGTACCAGCGCATCCTCATGTACCCGTTGGTCTTCGTCCTCGGCGTGGCCGTCCTCCGGCGACGCAGGATGCCGCGAGGTGCGTGGGCCACCGCGGTCCCGTTCGTCGCGCTCGGGGCCGGTCTCTCCACCTATCACTGGCTGATCGAGCGAGTGCCGAGCCTGGCGAGCGGCAGCTCCTGCTCGGCGATTGCGCCCTGTACCGTGCCCTACTTCGAGAAGCTCGGGTTCGTGACGTTGGCGTGGATGTGTCTCAGCAGCTTCCTCCTGATCGGCCTGTTGGTCACCGCGGTCGCGCAGTCCGAACGTCGAGCCGTCGCACCTGTCGCAGCCGAGGCAGGCGTCATATCGCACGAGCCGCGCGTCGCGGGGATGCAGGAGAGTGATCGTCCATGACCAGGCGCATCGTCTTGGGGATCGCGGGTGCGCTCGCGCTGGTCATCGTCTCCGCGACCGTCGCGCTCGGCGCGGTGCCGGCGAAGACGGTCCAGGTCGCACACGTGAAGGTGTCCGGCACTGCCCTTCCCGCGTTGCCCGACACGGGTCAGGACCCCAGTGTCGGCACCAAGGTGCCGACACTGACGGGCAAGACGTTCGCGGCCAAGAAGATCGTGGTCCCCCCCGCCTCTACAGAGCCACAGGTCGTGATGTTCCTCGCGCACTGGTGCCCTCACTGCCAGGCCGAGGTCCCGCGCATCGTGCAGCTCGCCGCGCAGGGGGGCTTCAACGGTGTGCACGTCACCGCGGTCGCGACCGGCACGCTCGGGAGCCGACCGAACTACCCGCCATCCAAGTGGCTCAAGCGAGAGCACTTTCCGTTCGCGGTGATGGTCGACTCGCGCAAGAGCATGGCCGCGCAGGCGTGGGGTCTGACCGCCTACCCGTTCCTCGTGTTCGTCGACGCCTCGGGAAAGGTGGCGGGACGCATCACGGGCGAGGTCTCGCCCGCCGACCTCCGCACGATCGTCTCCGCCCTCGTCGCCGGCCGCCCGCTCCCCATCGTGGGCACGGGTTGAGCGAGGTCAGCTGCAGGAGCGGCACAGCCCGACGAGGTCGATACGGTGGCGCTGGGTGCGAAAGCCGGTCGCTCGCGTGATCGCGGCGGCCGCTTCCGTGACGGAACGTTCGAGCCCGGCCGACGCGGGGGCGTCCTCCACGCGGCCACACTCCGCGCAGATGAGGTGATGATGATGGTGACCGGTGAGGTCCTCGCCGAGCTCCCAGCGCGCGAATTCGCCATCGGTGACGATGCGGTGGACGATTCCTGCCTCTTCGAGGACGACCAGGTTCCGGTAGACCGAGCTCTGGGCGAGGTCGGCGCGGCGCTCGAGGATCTCGGGGATCGTGATCGGCCCGCCGGTCTCGTCGAGAACCTGGACCAGCGCAGCCCGGTTGGCGGTGAAGCGCTGTCCGACGGCGTGCAACCGCAGCGCCGCGGTGGTCTGCACGCTGGCGCGGTCGTCGGAGCGTTGCTTGGCGACGGCCATGGACCGAGTGTACCGAGCCTCCTCGGATGCTCCATGGGCCTGGCCGCGTGAACGCGACGGCGCGCTTTGCCGCGCTCGTCGCGCGGGCCGGAAGCGACGATGCCGCTCGACGAGGCGGTGTTGCTCGTCGCGGCGCACGCCCACGACGTCGATGTCGAAGCCGGCTTGCGGGAGCTCGACGCGCTCGCGGCGGGCGTCCCGTCCGGTGGGCCCGACGTGCTGGCGCATCACCTGTTCCAGCAGCTCGGTTTCCGCGGGAACGCACATGACTACGGCGATCCCGCGAACTCCTATCTGGACGTCGTGCTGGAGCGCCGGCTCGGCCTGCCCATCACGCTCAGCATCCTCATGATCGAGGTCGGGCGCCGCCGCGGCCAGGCGCTCCATGGCGTGGGGATGCCCGGGCACTTCATCGTGGGCGCCGAGGATCGCTGGTTCGATCCGTTCCACGGGGGTGTGGAGCTCGACGAAGCCGCCGTCGCAGCGACGTTCGCCCGCGCCAACCCAGGTGTCGGGTTTCGCGTCGACTTTCTCGCGCCGTCCGGCACGCGTGCGATCGTGCAGCGGGTGCTCGCGAACCTGCACGCGTCGCTGCTGGCACGGGATCCGGCGTCTGCGGTGTGGGTGATCCGACTGCGTCTCCTCGTTCCCGGCCTCACACCAAGTGCTCGCGCCGGCCTCGCGGGCGCCCTCGGTGAGCTCGGTGCGTTCGCGGAGGCGGCTCGCGAGCTCGACGCGGTTCGGGACGAGCTCCCGTCGGACGCGGCCGCGCGCGCGGCCTCGGCGGCGACGAGTCTGCGAGCGCGCGCGAACTGACATCTTCCCGGAACATTCGTGATCGCGGATCCCGATAGCGTGCTCAACGTGTCCGAGCGCACGTTCCCGATGTTCCCGGTCGGCACGGTCCTCTTGCCGACGGCCGTGATCCCGCTGCACGTGTTCGAGCCGCGCTACCGCGAGCTCACGGAGACGTGCTTGCGGGGTGACGGTCGGTTCGGGATCGTGCTGATCGAGCGCGGCAGCGAGGTCGGTGGCGGCGACAGTCGCTTCGACGTGGGGACGGTCGCGCGGATCGTCGAAGCGGCACGCATGCCCGATGGTCGGTTTCTGCTCGCGTGCGTCGGCGCGGAGCGGTTCCGCGTGCGACGTTGGCTCGAGGACGATCCCTACCCGCGTGCCGACGTCGAGACCTTCACCGATCGGGCGATCCCGGGAACCGACGTCGCCGAAGCATCGAGCCGGGTGGCGCGGCTGCTCGTGCCGCGTCGCGGCGCTGCGGGCCGAGCTGGGCGAGCCTGCGGCGTCAGTGACCGCGCTCGAGCTCTCGACCGATCCCGAGCGAGCCTCCTTCGAAGCGGCGGCGCACGCCGGGCTCGGGCCGCTCGACGCGCACGAGCTGCTCGCGCTCGACGACACGTCGGAACGCTTCAGTCGCCTCGAGCGACTGCTCGGCGACGCGGCGGATATCCTGGAGCTTCGTCTTTCCGGGGCCTGACCGGGAGGTGACCGGGTCGATAGCCTGGCCGCATGGATTCCGAGCAGGCACGCGAGCGGGTGCTCCACGAGCGCACCCGGGTCGAGGCCCTTGCGTGGGACCTGCGCGCCGGGCTGGGTGGTTCGGAGAGCGAGAACCTCTCCGAGCTCTCGGATTACGACCAGCATCCCGCCGACACCGGCACGGAGACCTTCGAACGCGAGAAGGACCTGTCGATCCTCGATCAGCTCGAAGCCGAGCTCGCCGAGCTGCAGGCCGCGCTCGACCGCATCGACGCGGGCACCTATGGCATCGATGAGACGACCGGCCAGCCGATCGATCCCGAGCGTCTCGAAGCGTTCCCCGCGGCCCGCACCAACGTCGATACGAACCCACCCCGATAGCACGATGGCGGTCAGCCTCCGTCTGTTCGCGCAGGCTCGCGAGGCCGCCGGGCGGGGCCACGACGAGTTCGACGCCGCGACCGTCGGCGAGGTCCTCGCCGCAGCACGCGGTCGCTACGGCGACGGCTTCGCCGCGATCCTCGACCGCTCGCGCGTGTGGCTCAACGGGGACGATCCCGCCGACGGCCCCGCCACCGTCCTGCAGGACGGCGACGAGCTCGCGGTGCTTCCCCCGGTGAGCGGAGGCTGACCAGAGGCGAGCGTCCGCGCCGCAGGTACCCTGCGGCGCAGCGAGCCGTGGCCCGAGCGGCCCGGCCCGGAGGGCCGAGAGCGGGAATTTCGGGTGCCTCACCGCTGGCCCGCCAACCTCAATTCAGGGTTCCGGTCCCAGGCGCACCAAAGCGGCGACCATCTTGTAGGCAGCCTCCGCCGGCCCCACCTCGTCGGGGCGGAGCAGGTTCGCCATGATGCGCAGCACCCACTCCATCAGGCTGCGCGAGCGCATGCCGACGCGGGTGAGCTCGCGCATGACGGCCGGGTTGCCGATCGCGCGCACGAAGGCACGGGCGACCTTGAAGTAGAGACCGTAGAGCTCTTCGAGCTGCTGCGGGTACCGCGCGAGCGCGAGCCCGTCGCCGGTCTCGAGCGCGGCAGCCACTGCGGCCGCGGCGAGGCGGCCGGTCTCGTAGGCAGTCGAGATCCCCTCGCCGTTGAACGGGTTCACCGATCCGGCCGCGTCGCCGGCGAGCAGCCACGTCGGCCCGACCTTCGGTCCGACCGACCCACCGGTCGGGAGCTTGCCTCCGGTGGGTGGGCCGCACGACGTGCTCGGTGAGATGCCCCAACGCGGGGCGCGGTCGCGACGAACTCGTGCATCAACGTGCTCGTGTTGACCTCTTTCCATCCCTTGAACGTCGAGAGCAGGCCGACGCCGACATTGATCGTCCCGTCGCCCACGGGGAAGATCCACCCGTAGCCGGGGAGGTGGTTGCCGGCGCGGTCGCGCAGGTCGAGGTGACTCTCGATCCACGCTTCGTCGTGGTACGGGCTCGAGAAGTAGCCGCGCACGGCCATGCCGAGCGGGTACGCGCGGTCGCGACTCGCTCCGAGCGCACGGCCGAACCGCGAGTTCGCGCCGTCGGCGACGACGACGTACTTCGCCGCGACGGGCTCGACCCGGCCGTCCCACCGCACCTGGGCGCCGCGCACGACGCCGTCCTGCACGAGGGGCTCGACCGCCTCGGCGCCCGTCCGCACGGTCGCGCCCGCCGCCTGGGCCTGGTCGACCACCATGGCGTCGAGATCGCGGCGACGCACGACATAGCCGAACGAGGGGAATTCGGGATGCTCCGGCCATCGCAGCTCGAGGGTGACGCCGTGGGCCATCGAACGCAGACCCTCGAAGCGCAACGATCCCTCGAGGCGGGACGCGAGCCCCATGTCGTGGAGCTGGCGCACCGCACGCGGGGTGAGGCCGTCGCCGCAGGTCTTCTCGCGGTGGAATTGCTTGCGCTCGACGACCAGGACCCGGTGACCGGCGTCGGGCGAGCCAGTAGCCGGCCGCGGCGCCCGACGGTCCACCGCCGACGACGAGCGCGTCCCAGGTCACGGTCGGCGCCGTGCGCGTTGGCAGTTGAGGTCGGAGACCATCTGGTCATGGTCGCGCGGCGTAAGGTGACGCGGCCCACCGGAGGCCGCTCTCCGATGAGTCGCCTGTCCAGGTACCGTGGTAGGAACAGGGTTGTTCCGGAAGTGTCCGGTCGAGCGGTGCGCCGGCGCTTCCGACCGTGATGCTCGTAACGCCTGTGGAGGACCAGGGGCTCCATGCCCAACCTGATTCCTGACTGGTTCGGATGGATGCGGCCCGCAGGCCGACTCATCTGGGCTGTCGCGCTCATGGTGGTGGGGCTGGCCGTCGTCGCCGCACTCTTGCGTCGACCGAAGCCCGACCGGCCCGCGACGTGGGCCGAGTGCATGCTCGGCGCCGTCGGGGTGTTCGCGCTCATGACGGTCGCGTACGCCGTGATCCCCCACGAGTGGATCACGTTCTCCGACAAGCGGTTCCAGTGGAACACGACGCGATTCCTGGTGCACAGCGGCCAGGACTTCGGGATCTTCAAGTTTCCGTTCGACGTCAACTACCAGGCGCTTCGAGACGTGATTGCCGCGGGTATCTATCTCGTGTTCTTCGGACTCAACCTCGCACTGTTTGTGCAGTGGCAGAAGCGAGGTCAGGCCGCGGCACCCGAGGCCGAGGAGCGGCCGCGCGTGTCGCGCTTCGGTCGTCCACTGCGCCGTCGCGCCGCGGCGGTGCCTGCGAACGGGGAGGGATAGCGATGGGCCGCACCGACGCCAATCCCCCCATGCCCGACTTCGTCACCGACTACGAGCTGCAGGAGGTCGACCCCTCGTACCTCACGGCGTCGGTCAAGCCGAAGCAGTTCCTGCACATCGACCAGTCGGAGTGCATCCTCTGCGAAGGCTGCGTCGACATCTGCCCGTGGAAGTGCATCCACATGGTGTCGGTGAGCGCGATCACCGACGCGGTGAACGCCGACCAGCCGGGCGAAGATCCTCGCGACCACGTCGCCTTCATCGTCGACGAAGACGTCTGCACCCGGTGCGCGTTGTGCGTCGACCGCTGCCCCACCGGAGTGATCGTGCTCGGGAAGCTGTCACCCGAGACGGCCGAAGGTGATCCCCACGTCCGCACGCCGCGCCACGGCTACGCCTACGGCGTCCGGTACTAAGCCAGACCGTCCCAGGAGAGTTCACTCGGTGGCCAGTAACGGCAACGGAAGCAACGGCAGCGGCCGTGGGGCCAAGGTCTTGGAGCGCCTCGACAAGGTCGACGAGAAGGTCCGCGGCTCGCAGGCGTGGACCGCGATCTTCCGGCCCGGCTCGGTGTTCCGTCGCGGCTACACCGACAGCCCGCGGAACCGCTCCTATGTCGTGATGAACAACGTGCTGTACCACCTGCACCCGGTGAAGGTGAAGCGGCACGCGGTGAAGGTCTCCTACACGCTCTGTCTCGGTGGCCTGTCCTTCTTCCTGTTCATCCTGCTGACGGTCACCGGCATCTTCTTGATGTTCTTCTACCGGCCGACCGCGGCATCGGCGTGGGGCACCGTCCAGACGCTCGAAACGGCGGTGACCTTCGGGTCGCTCGTGCGCAACATGCATCGATGGGCCGCGCACCTGATGGTGCTCACGGTCTTCTTGCACATGGCGCGCGTCTTCTACCACGGCGCGTACAAGGCGCCGCGTGAGTTCAACTGGGTGATCGGCGTCGTGCTGCTCACGCTCACCCTGCTGCTCTCCTTCACCGGCTACCTCCTGCCGTGGGACCAGCTGGCGCTGTGGGCCGTCACCGTCGGCACGAACATGATGGGATACACGCCGGTGTTCGGGAGCTCGGTGAAATACGTGCTCCTCGGGTCGAAGGAGATCAGCGACGCGACACTCCTTCGTTGGTACGTGCTCCATGTGTTGTTGCTGCCCTTCGTCATCGTCATCTTCATGGCTGTCCACTTCTGGCGCGTCCGCAAGGACGGCGGCATCTCGGGCCCGCTGTAGGCCGCGGAGGAACTGACGATGGCCGAGATCCCCGACCACCTCCTCAAGCGGAGTGCCGAGCGCCGGAAGGCGCTGGGCTTGCCCGTGCCGGGCGAGGAAGGTGCGCAACCCGCGCCGCCTGCTGGCGATGCTCCGGGCGAGACCCCCGCGCCGCCGCCGCGGGTGGCGGAGCCGGCGGCGACGCGGCTCCGCCCGTGCCGCCGACGGGTGGCGAGACTCCCGACGGCGACGGCGAGAGCGTCGGCGGGGTTCCCGCGCACCTGCTCGCACGGTCGAGAGCCCGCCGCGCCGCGCTCGCGGGCGGTGGCGGGGGCGAGGGGGGCGGTGGCGGCGCCGAGGTTCCCGCCGCCGCGGCCGGCGGCGCTCGAGCGGCGACCGCGGTGGCGGCGCCGTTGCCGACCGCCACCGGGCCGGGCGGTCACACGCAGCGTCTGCTGACCGTCGTCAAGTCGGGTTCGATCCAGCAGACCCGCGCCGAGGCACAGGACAAGGTGCACACCTGGCCGCACCTCCTCGCCGCGGAGTTCGCGGCACTGCTCGTGGTCACCGCCGGGTTGCTCGTGTTCTCCGCCGTCGTGCGCGCGCCGCTCCTCGGGCTCGCCGACTTCAACAAGACGCCGAACCCGTCGAAGGCGCCGTGGTACTTCCTCGGTCTGCAAGAGCTGCTGACGATGTTCCACCCGATGGTGGCGGGCGTGACGATTCCGGGCATGGGGTTGTTCCTGCTCATGGTGGCGCCGTTCGTCGACAAGAACCCGTCGCAGAAGCCGAAGGACCGCAAGTTCGCGATCTCGATCTTCACGCTGTTCATGATGTTGTGGGCCGTGTTGGTGATCATCGGGTCGTTCTTCCGTGGTCCCGGCTTCAACTTCGTCTTCCCGTGGAACAACGGCGTCTTCTTCGACCTGTAGGAGCCATCGCGTCGTGTTGATCGTCATCGGTATCGTCGTCATCGTTGTGCTGGCAGGACTCGCGCTGTTCGCGACCGCCGCGCGTCAGCGCGCGACGACGGGCACGCTGAGCCGGGAGACGGTGAGCCGTGACCACTCCGCGAACGAGCCCGACTCCGGCGACGTGGAGGAGGCGGGCGACGAGCTTGCACGGGCCCGCGCCGGTGAGGCGCGCGCTGCCCTCGCGACGGCGTCGGGTGTCCCTGCGACCAAGACACCAGGCACGCTCGCCGCGCGGCAGCCGATCGACGAGGACGAGCTCGGGTTCACCCGCCGGCAGTTCTTCAACCGTTCGATCCTGCTGAGCTCGGCGCTCGGTCTGGGCTCGTTCGGGGTTGCCGCGCTCGCGTTCCTGTGGCCGTCGGCGAGCACCGGCTTCGGCGGGAAGATCACCGTGGGCAGCGAGGCCGACGCGGAGGCGTCGTTCGCGAAGAAGGAGCCCTTCTACAACGCGGCGGCGAAGACCTACATCGTGCAGTATCCGAAGGAGGATCTCGCCAAGGCGCAGAAGATCAGCGCGTACACGGGCCCGGTCATCGCCGGGATGGAGGAGGGCTACGTCGCGCTCTACCAGCGGTGCGTGCACCTGGGATGCCGCGTTCCGTGGTGCCAGAGCTCACAGTGGTTCGAGTGCCCGTGCCACGGATCGAAGTACAACCGCGTCGGCGAGAAGCAGGGAGGTCCGGCGCCGCGTGGCCTCGACCGGTTCGCGCTCGCCATCTCCGGCGGCAGCATCGTGGTCGACACCGGGGTGCTCGTGCTGGGTCCGCCGATCGGCACCAACACCACCGGTCAGAGCCCCGAGGGGGCCCCCTGTGTCTGAGCGCGCCCTCGTCCTCTCCCCGAACGTGGGCGGCCGCGCGTGAGCGTTCGCACCGGGATCATCCTGCTGAACGTCGCGTTCGCGGCGTTGCTGATCGGGTTCGTCGCGTTCCGCGTGCTCCGTCTGCGCGCCAACCCGGACGAGGCCACGCCGCAGAACCTCGAGACGTTCCACCGGGACGACGCACTGGAGGGCCCGCGCCTGGAGCGCGTGCTGGGGTTGGCCCTCGCGATGCTGATGATCGGCGTCATCACGATGGTCGTGTACTTCATGTGGGAGCCGTTCCGTCAGGACAAGATGGCGGCGGCCTTCACGGACCGATCCATCGAGCGCGGCGCGGTGCTGTTCGCGAACGCGCAGTCGCCGCAGTACAACTCGACGATCTCGCTGCTCTGCGCCAACTGCCATGGTGTCGACGCGGGCGGTGGTGCGGCGACGTGGGTGCTCGCGAGCGAGGCGCCGGGCTGTGTTGCCGGTGAGGCGGTCACCGACGAGTTGGCACGTACCAAGCCGCAGTGCCTGCCGAAGCAGGTCTCGTGGCAGGCGCCGAACCTCCAGCTCGCGGCGCTGCGCTACAGCCGGGATCAGCTGACCCAGATCATCACGTACGGCCGGCCGGGGACCCCCATGCCCGCATGGGGCGTCTTGAGCGGTCGCGGTGCGCTGAACGAGCAGTCGATCGACGACCTCGTCAACTACCTCGAGAGCGTCAAGACCACGCCCAAGAAGGCGAAGGCGGACGCCTCCGCCGCGGTGCCCAAGGTCCGCACCGACGCGGCCAAGGCAGTTTCGGACGCACAGCAGAGCTTGACCAAGGCCCAAGCCGCGCTTGGCGGGCTGCCGTCCACGGCCACTGCCGATCAGAAGACTGTGGCGCAGAAGGCGGTGTCCGACGCGCAAGCGTCGCTGGCGACCGCGACGGCGTGGAACAAGCAGGTGCAGGCGGCCACCGACGGACAGATCCTGTTCCAGAACAACTGCGCGCGCTGCCACACGCGGGGATGGTCGTACTACGACCCGACCGATCCCAACAGCCCGGCCCCGGCGCCCATGGGGAGCGGGCGTTTCGGGCCGAACCTCACCGACAGTGACGTGGACCGGCAGTTCCCGCCACCCGACGGCGACACGAAGCTCTACGACTGGATCGCGAACGGTGGCAAGCAGCTGCCCGACGGTTCGCCGGCCGGTGTGCAGGCGTACCAGGGATACGGGCTCGGCGGCATCTCCTCGGGCCGGATGCCGCACTTCAGCGACGTGCTCACCAAGGATCAGATCGAGGCGATCATGGCCTACGAGCGCGGGCTCTAGGAGACGGACGTGCTGCATCTGACATTCGCGGCTGAGCTGACGCACAAGGGGCTCTGGTACCCGACGATCCTCGGCGTGCTCGTGGTCGTCGTGGGCTTCGCGTTGTTCTGCGGCTCCGTCTATCTCCTGCTCGGGACCAACCTCGGTGCCCGGCTCGGTTTCCTGGTCGTGTTCACCGCGTTCTTCGGCTTCATGTCGATCCTTGCGACGCTGTGGGTCACGACCGCGTCGCCGCTCAACACGCTGAAGGGCCGTATCCCCGGCTGGAAGGTCGAACAGGTCGTCACGACACTCGACGAGTCGAAGTATCCAGAGGCGCGCACGATCGAGGAGAAGGGCCACAAGGTCTCCGCGACCGAGGAGTCGAACGTGAAGGCCGCGGTCGACGAGGTCCTCGTGACGAAGACCGCGACGCCGACGGCTCCCCTCGAGCCCGACGCGAACAAGTTCGCGGAGTTCGACGCGGTGACCGACTACATGGCGGTCACCGCCTATGAGGTGGGCGGAAGCAACCCGCGCTTCTACAAGCTCCAGTTCACCCACAAGCCGCTGTTCGCCGTCCTCCAGTACTGCGAGGTGCAGCCGGCGCCCGCGGGACGGTCGTTCGCGCTCCCGCCCTTGACGCCGACCTGTTCGAGCGACCCTGACGCGAAGACCGGATACGTGGTGTTGCTCCGCGATCTCGGAAACCTGCGCCTCCCCCCGACGATCGCGCTGTTCTCGTCGCTGCTGCTGTTCGGACTCGGCCTGCTCAGCCTGCACTGGCGCGAGAAGGACGAGATGGAGCTCGAGCGACTCAAGGCCGAGGCGGCCTCGGGCCCGAAGCCTGTTCCGGCGAAGGTGTGATGATCGTGAGCATCCTGCGACGCTCGATCACGACGACGCTGCTGGCGCTGGCCGGTCTGCTCATGCTCGCTGCACCGGCACACGCACAGCAGCTCGTCGACGCAGGTGGCGAGAACGGGGGCGGCGGTCTGGCGTTCGTGCTGCTCGTCGTGCTCGTCTTCCTGATGGGCGGCGCGGTGTTCTTGATGGACCGCGTCCGCCGCCGCCGCTTTCCCGACGACGAGTAGCGCGACCCGAGTCCTCGGGGAGGTCCGGCGGAACCTCTCTCGAGGAGTAGTCGCTACTCGCTGCTGGTCGCCGCGGCGAGTGCTTCGCTGACCTGCTCCGAGCACGTGTCGTCGTGCGCGAGGCCGACGAAGAGGGCTTCGTAGCCGCTGGGGGGGAAGTACACGCCGCGGTCGAGGAGCTGGTGGAACAGGCGCGCATATGCGGCGTGATCGGCGGCTTGCGCCTCGGCGTAGTTGGTGACCGGCGCGTCGGCGAAGACGATCCCGCAGAGCGTTCCCTCGCGCGGCACCTGCACCGCGACGCCGGTGTCGGTGAACGCGCCGCGCAACGTCTCGCAGAAGCGCTCGACGCGTGACTCCAGCTCCTCGTACGCGCTCGCGTCGAGCAGGGACAGCGCAGCCAGGCCGGCTGCGGTCGCGAGTGGGTTCCCGCTGAGCGTCCCCGCTTGGTAGACGGGGCCGACGGGCGCGAGCTCGTCCATCACGTCGGCTCGGCCACCCAAGGCCGCGAGGGGCAGACCGCCCCCGACCACCTTGCCCAGCATGGTGAGGTCGGGCATCACGCCGAAGCGTTCCTGCGCCCCACCGGGCCCGAGTCGGAACCCGGTGATCACCTCGTCGAACACCAGCAAAGCGCCGGCGTCGTGACAGCGTCGCGCGAGACCTCGGAGGAAGCCTGGGGCGGGCGCGACTACACCCATGTTTGCCGCCACCGGCTCCACCAGCACCGCGGCGATGCTTGCACCGTGCTCGGCGAAGACCGCGTCGAGCGCCGGTTCGTCGTTGTAGGGCACCACGATCGTGTCCCGCGCCGCTGCCCTCCGTCACGCCCGCCGATCCCGGGATCCCGAGCGTCGCCACTCCGCTTCCCGCGGCGACGAGGAGCGCGTCGGCGTGCCCGTGGTAGCAGCCCGCGAACTTCACGATCAGGTCGCGGCCGGTCGCGCCGCGCGCCAGCCGCACCGCGGTCATCCCGGCCTCGGTGCCCGACGACAGCAGCCGCACCTTCTCCATCGACGGCACGCGCTCCACGATCGTCTCGGCCAGCTCGACCTCGCGCGCCGTCGGCGCGCCGTAGCTGGTGCCGTCGAGCGCGGCGGCACGCACCGCCTCGACGATCTTCGGGTGCGCGTGCCCGAGGATCGACGCACCCCACGACTGCACGAAATCGACGTAGCGACGACCGTCGGTGTCCCACAGGTACGGACCGACGGCGCGCGCGACGAAGAACGGCTCACCGCCGACCGACGAGAACGACCGCACGGGGGAGTTCACGCCGCCGGGGATCCGCGCCCGCGTGCGGTCGAACCACGATCCCATCAGGAGCGGCTCACGCGAGCGCTTCGGCGAGCTCGCGCGCGAGGTACGTGATCACGAAGTCTGCACCGGCCCGCTTGATCGCCAGGACGTGCTCCCGGGCGACCGCGTCGCCGTCGAGCCATCCGAGCTGTGCCGCGGCCTTGATCATCGAGTACTCGCCGCTCACGTGGTACGCCGCGAGCGGCACGTCGAACGTCGTGCGAACCTGGCGGATGATGTCGAGACAGGCGAGCGCCGGCTTCACCATGACCATGTCGGCGCCTTCGTCGATGTCGCGAGCCGTCTCCCCGAGCGCCTCGCGCGCGTTCGCGGGGTCCATCTGGTACGAGCGCCGATCACCGAAGCTCGGGACGCACTCGGCTGCATCGCGGAACGGGCCGTACAACGCCGACGCGTACTTCGACGAGTAGGCGAGGATGGCGACGTCGAGATGCCCGGCCGCGTCGAGCGCGGCGCGGATGGCGCCGACCTGGCCGTCCATCATCCCCGACGGCGCCACGACGTGCGCGCCCGCGTCGGCCAGGGTGACGGCGATGCTCGCGTAGCGGCGCAGCGTCGCGTCGTTGTCGACGTCGCCGCCCTCGGTGAGCACGCCGCAGTGACCATGGTCGGTGAACTCGTCGAGGCAGGCGTCGGCGATCAGCACGACGTCGTCGCCGAAGTCGTCTCGCAGGTTGCGCAGTGCGGTCTGCACGACCCCATCGGGGTCGTCGGCTCCTGAGCCCGTTGGGTCCTTCTCGGCCGGCACGCCGAACAGCATCAATGCCGGGACGCCGAGCTTGGCGAGCGCATCGGATTCGGCCCGCACGCTGGCCTGGCTGTGCTGCACGATGCCGGGCATCGACGCGACAGGCTCGGGCTCCTGCAGCCTCTGCTTCACGAACATCGGCGCGGCCAGATCGTCGACCGTCAACGACGTCTCGGCCACGAGGCGGCGCAGGGCGGCGCTGCGACGCAGCCGTCGTCCACGCTGTTCGGGGAACGCCACGACGCGATGCTACCGGCGGTCCTGAACCACCTTCTCCAGCAGTGTGGTCACGACACCGTCGATGGTGTGCTCGGCCGCCTCGGCGTCGACCCGCCACCCGAGCTCGCGGGCCGTTGCCGACGTGATCGGCCCGATCGAGACCGCGAGCGGCTGCGGGTCGGGGACGGTACCGAGGAGCTCGGTGAGGTTCGTGACGGTCGACGACGACGTGAACGTGACGACGTCGACGGCACCGGCGCGCACCCGTTCGAGTGTCGCGGGGTCGGGAGTGGCGGTGACGGTGCGGTAGGCGGGCAGCACCGTGACGTCGTAGCCGAGCTCGCGCAGGCCGTCCGGCAGGACGTCGCGTGCCGCGGCGGCGCGCGCGACCAGCACGTGTGGGCCCGGCGACGCTGCCTCAGGGAACGCGTCGAGCAGCGACTCCGCGACGAAACGTTCCGGCACCAGATCCGCGTGGACGCCCCGAGTCGCGAGCGTGTCCGCGGTCCCGGGGCCGATCGCGGCGACCCTCACCCCGCCGAGCGCACGCGCGTCGAGGCCGACCGCGGCGAGGCCGCGGTCGAAGAACGCCGCAACGCCGTTCGCGGACGTGAACACCAACCATGCGAACTGCGCCAGGTCGGGCAGCTCGATCGGCATCCCCTCGAAGGCGATCGACGGCAGCTCGACCACCGTCGCGCCCAGCATCTCGAGGCGCATCCGCAATCCGCTCGCCTGCTCACGGGCGCGGTCACGAGCACCGAGCGCCCGAACAAGGGTCGGGTCTCGAACCACGCGAGATCGAGTGCCGCGACGTCGCCGACGACGATCACCGATGGCGAGCGCACGCCGGCATCGGCGATGGTGGCGAGTGTCGCTCGGATCGTCTGCTGCTCCGCACGTGTGCCGTGTCGGACCGCGGCAACCGGGGTCTCGGGCGGGCGGCCCCCGGCGACGAGTCGCGCCGCGATCTCGCGCAGGTTGCCCGCACCCATGAGGATCACGAGTGTCCCGCCGGCACGCGCCAGCGTCTCCCAGTCGACGTCGGTCTGGTCCTTGATCGGGTCCTCGTGCCCGGTGACCACGGTGAAGTGGGTCGACACGCCTCGATGCGTCACCGGGATGCCCGCGTACGCCGGCGCGGCAACGGCGCTCGTCACGCCGGGCACCACCTCGAAGGGGATGCCGGCCCCTGCGAGCACCTCCGCTTCCTCACCGCCACGGCCGAACACGAACGGGTCGCCGCCCTTCAAGCGGATCACGGTCGCCGCGGTCCGACCGTGCTCGACGAGGAGCGCGTTGGTCGCGTCCTGCGTGAGGTCGACGTCACCGGGCGACTTCCCGGCTGCGATGCGCAGCGCGGTCGGCGGTGCCAGGTCGAGCAGCGACGCGTCGGCGAGGCGGTCGTAGATCACCACGTCGGCGTGCGCGAGCAACTCGGCGCCGCGGATGGTGAGGAGTCCAGGGTCTCCCGGCCCGGCCCCGACGAGGTAGACGGTCATGCGGAGCCGTCACGGTCGAGCAGTGCTCGGCCGCCGAGGCGCAGGATCCGCAGCGCCAGGCTCGCACCCACGCGTTCGGGGTCGACGCCGACCGAGCGGGCGCGCACCTCCGACCCGCCATTGGGAGCGAGGACCACGCCGGAGATCTCGAGGCTCGTGCCGGTGCGGTGGGCCAGGGCACCGCACGGGAGGTCGCAGCCGCTGCCGAGCTCGGCGAGGAACGCCCGCTCGCAGCGCACATGACGATGGCTCTCGTCGTCGTCGATGCGTGCCACGATCGCGCGCGTCGCACCGTCTTCGGCGCGACATTCCACCGCCAGCGCGCCTTGGCCGACCTGTGGGGTCATCACCTCGGGGTCGAGCACCTCGGCCGCGCGGTCCTCGAGGCCGAGCCGTTGGAGCGCGGCAAAGGCAACGACGATCGCTCCGTACTCGCCTGCCCTCTCGAGCCGGGTGGCGATGTTTCCCCGCAGCTCGGCGAATCGGAGGTCGGGCCGCCGCGCGGCGAGTTGCGCGCTGCCGGCGCACCGATCCGGTCGCGACGACCGCGCCTGTTGCCAGCCCGGCGAGTGTCGAGCCCACCAGCGCGTCGCGAGCGTCACCTCGGGTCGGGACGGCGGCGATCACGAGGCCCTCGGGAGATGTGTCGGCCGGCAGGTCCTTCGCCGAGTGCACCGCGAGGTCGGCGCGGCCGTCGAGCACAGCCTGCTGGACCTCCTTGACGAAGACCCCGGTCCCGCCCATCGTGTGGATCGGCACGTCGGCGCGCTGGTCGCCTCTGGTCGTGACCTCGACGAGCTCCGTCGTCGCGCCGAGCTGGCTCGCGACCCACTCCGCCTGCCACCGCGCGAGCGCGCTCGCTGCGCGTCGCGACGCGCAGAGCCGGCATCAGGGGCTGGTCGGGGACTCGCTGCCGTCGCCCGGCTCGCCCTGGCGGAGCCCGAACAGCTCCGCGAGGGCATCGGCGAACAGCTCACCCTTGCCCGTGCCGGCGGCGTCCTTCACGCGGACGGTGGGCTCGTGCAGCAGCTTGTTGATGATCCCTTGCGTGAGCGCGTCGACCGTGGCGCGTGTCTCGGCGTCGAGGGAGTCGAGTCGCGCCCGGAAGCGCTCGAGCTCGCCGAGGCGCAGGTCCTCGGCCCGGGCGCGCAGCGCGGTGACGATCGGCGCAACCTCACGCGCCGAGCGCTCGGCGCGGAAGCGGTCGAGCTCGCGGGCGATGATCGATCGCGACGCGTCGATCGCCTGGCGCCGCTGTGCGAGGGACTGCTCGCCGAACGCTCGGAGCGCATCGATGTCGAGGAGCGTGACCCCGAAGATCTCGCCGACGCCGGGATCGACGTTGCGTGGCACCCCGATGTCGATCACGAGCAACGCACGACCCCCGCGGTCGCGCATCACCGTCTCCACCTCCTCGCGCGTGAGCAGGACATCGCTGCTGCTCGTCGACACGAGGAGCACGTCGCAGGTTGCGAGCACATCGGGGACCTCGGCCAGCGAGATCGACCGACCTCCGATGCGTGAGGCGAGGGACGCGGCTCGCTCGACGGTCCGGTTCGCGACGACGATGTCCACGACACCGGCCCCGGCCAACGTGACGGCCATGCCCTCGCCCATGTCACCGGCGCCGAGCACGAGCACGCGCCGGTTGTCGAGCGTCCCGAGACGCTCGGTCGCGACCGCGACCGTGGCCGATGACACCGAGACCGGTTGGCGGCTGATCGCGGTCTCCGTGCGGACGCGCTTGCCCACCTCGATCGTGTGGCGGAACGCCCGGGAGAGCATGGGCCCCGTGGTGCTCTCGACCTCGGCTGCCTGCCACGCCTCACGGACCTGACCGAGGATCTCGCCTTCGCCGATGATCATGGAGTCGAGACCCGCGGCGACGCTGAAGAGGTGCGCCACTGCCGCGTCGTCGTGGTACGTGTAGAGCAGGTCGCTGAACTCGGCCGGGTCGACGCCCGACATGTCGGCGAGGAAGTCGTGCACATCCTGCAGCGCCGGGTGGAACAACGTGGCGTGCGCGTAGACCTCGGTGCGGTTGCACGTCGAGAGCAGCACCACCTCGGCGAGGTGCTCGTGCCGGCACAGTGCGTGCAACGCCTTGGGCAGCTGCTCGGGTGCCACCGCGAGCCGCTCGAGCAGCTCCACGGGCACCGTGCGGTGGTTGAGGCCAACTACGAGGAGAGACACGCGTGGAGCAACTCCTTCGCTTCCTCGACTCGCCCGGCGCGAACCAGGTCGAGCATGCCGGAATCGAGTGCACGCTGCCAGCCGGCGTCCTCACTCGATCGTCGACTGGCTCGCAACGATTCTCGCGCGTCCGAGAGTAGGTCGAGCAGCGTCTCGTACTCGGGTCCGAGCTCCTCGCTGAACCGCTGTTTCAGCCAGGTCGCGAGGGCGGGGCTGCGCCCACCCGTTCCGATCGAGACGACCAGATCGCCGCGTCGCACGAGCGACATCAGCGTGAACGAGCAGTTGTCGGGATCGTCCGCCGAGTTGACCCAGACCCGGCCCACTTCGCCCGCAGTGAAGACGGCGCGGTCGACGTCGGGGTCGCCCGTGGCGGTGGTTGCCAACCATGCGCCGTCGAGATCCGCGGGCTCGAACACGCCTTCGCGAACGGTGAGGCGCTCTGCTTCGGCCAGGGCGCGTACTGCGTCACCGAGCGCCGGCGCGACGACGTGCACTGCGGCACCCGCGGCCAGGAGTGCCTCGATCTTGCGCGCGGCGATCCGGCCCGCACCGACGACGACGCAGCGCCGTCCCGACACGATCAGGTTCACGGGGTAGCCACCGATGCCCGGCCGGCCCGTGCTCACGACGCGGGAACCCCCGCACCTTCGATCTGGCCGCGGCCGGCCGGAACGCCCTGCGGGTGCTGCCGGTAGAACGACAGGATCTGGAGCTCGATCGCGAGATCGACCTTCCGGAGCGCCACGCCCGTGGGCACCGTCACGACACCGGGAGCGAAGTTGAGGATCGAGGTCACCCCTGCTTCGACCAGTCGATCGGCGACACCCTGCGCGGCGTGCGCGGGTGTCGCGATGATGCCGATCGCCACACCGCGCTTGCGCACGATCGCGTCGAGGGCTTCGAGTGGGTCGATGGACAGTCCGGCCACCGTCCGTCCCAACTTCGCGGGGTCGCTGTCGACGAGCGCGACGATCCGAAAGCCGCGCGCGCCGAACCCACGGTAATTCGCGAGCGCCTGCCCCAGGTTGCCGAGCCCCACGATGGCGACGGGCCAGTCGTGCGTCAGGCCGAGCTCGGCCGAGATCTCGCCCAGGAGATGTTCGACGTCGTAGCCGACGCCTCGTGTGCCGTAGGAGCCGAGGTACGAGAGGTCTTTGCGGACCTTCGCGGCGTTGACGCCGGCGAGCTGGGCGAGGCGCTCCGACGAGACGGTGCCGACCTCCTGGTCGGCGATGTCGAGGAGTGCCCGGTAGTAGAGCGGCAGTCGGGCGACCGTCGCCTCGGGAATGCGCCGGGCGTTGGGAATCTGAGGCCTCGCTCCTGGGTGGTCCGGGCTCTCTCGGGCCGGGTACGCCCAGGGTACCGAGCTTGTGCACGCGTTCTCGAAGTCGGGCCGGCCCGGTCGGGCCCAAACTTCGGGGAGGAGGGTCCGGCCGCGGGCGCAGGCGGGCTTGGGGCGGGCTGGGAGGCTCGTGAACACCGTTGTGGCGATGCTCACGCCGCCCGCACCCGCAGCCGGAACCGGTTGAGCATCCCCCTCGGGCTGCTCGCGTTTCCGTGATCGACTCGGGGCGTGGTGGGCTTGAGCCAATTCGAACGCGGACCGTGGTTCTTTACCACTCGTTGTAGTTGAGCCCCCGCGGAGCGCCTCGCCGGCCCCAGAGCTCGTCGACCCGAGAGCTCGCGGGCCTAGAGCTTGAACACGAACTGCGCCACCGCGGCGAGGAGGATCGCCGCCAGCAGTGCCACGATGGCGATGGTCGTGCCCGGCCTCATGGTCGCACCGTATCCGGGGGTGACCCCTCGCCTTTCGTCCGGAGCGTCACCGTCGTCGACGTCGACCCGGCGTCGACGACCGCTGCCCCGGGCGGGAGCAGCGTCACCGCGCTGCCCGTTCGCAGGCCCAGCGCGGTGCTCGCCGGCTCCCGGTCGAAGGCGAGGCTCAGCAGACCGTACGAGTCGACGAGCAGGACGAGCTCGGATGGCCGTGCGTCGCCGTAGGTCGTCACCCAGCGGGCGCGCCGCGCCGTGGAACCGAAGCGCACCTCCACGGATCCGCCGGGAGCGAGGCCGGCGAGGATGAGCTCGTCGGGATCGACGTTGAGCTGGCAATTCCCGAACCGGTCGACCCACCACACCTCGCCCTCGATGGCGCCGGCGTCCGTGCGACTCGGGAGCGACACCAATCCGGGCACCAGCGTGGCCGGGTCGACGTCCGAACCGAGCGCGGTGATCGGGGTCCCCGAGGCCAGCGCGCCGACCGCGGGCGCCAGGACGTCTCGTCCCGCGAACGTCGGTCCGAGCGCCGCGAGGTGGTACTCGTCGTTGTCGAGCGAGACGACTCGGCGGGCGCCGCCGGCCATCGCGACGGCCGGCGCAAGCAGCCCGTTGTCGGGTCCGACGAAGCGGCCCCCCTCCACCTCGACCGCGAGGAGGCGCCGATCGGAACCGACGCCGGGATCGACCACGGCGAGCACGATGGCGCCTACGGGCAGGTACTGAGCAGCCCTCGAGAGCTGGAGCGCTCCGGCGCGGACGTCGTGGGGTGGGATGTCGTGGCCGACGTCGACGATGCGCGCGTCCGGAGCCTGGCCGAGGATCACCGCCTTGCAGACACCGACGAATTCGTCGTGCAGCCCGTAGTCGGACAGGAACGCGATGAACGGACCCACGGCGAAGCACCGGTGCGCGCCGGGCCAATGCCCGGCGCGCTCTAGCCGGCTTGCGTGTAGCGCGAGCCCAAGTAGCTGTCGACGTCAGTGTCTCGGACGCGGAACGATCGTCCGACCCGGACGGCCGGCAACTCACCCGATTTGATCAGGCGGTAGACGGTCATGCTGGACACTCGCATCAAGTCGGCGACTTCCTGCACGGTCAAGAACCGCGCGGTTCGCGAAGGACTGCGCCACTGCTTGGACCCCTTCTCTTCCCGCTTCCCTGAGGGGAGCGTAGGCCTCTGGGAGCAGTGTTGCCAAGTGTGCATCAGGAGTGCAGAGGAGACTCCAGGGGCTCGAGCGTCGAGACGAAACCAGAGGTGGGTCCCCCCATCCACTCGGTGCACTCCGTGAGCAGGCCGAGGAGGGGGGCGTACGAGGCGGGCGGGCGCCGGTCATCGAGTGGGACGACCCGCAGGGCCATCCCACGCCAGGCCGCGACCGCCAGCGCCGGGGCGTCGAGGCCGCTCAGCGCGACCACCTCGAGGCCCGCGCTGAGGGCCACCCCCGCGAACACGCCGTCGGCCACGACGAGGTCGGGCCGGTCGATGGCGAAGAGGAGCTCGCCGCGGCGTCGAGCCCGTCGTCGGCCAGGAGGCTCTCACCGTCGGTGACGGCAGCGACACCGTGGACCCACCAGAGCCGCCGGCGCCGGTCGGCGAGTGCAGGTGACTCCCCGTGTTCCGCCACGGACCCACCGGCAGCGATCGCGGCGGCGGCGAGCGCCTGGTGGAGCGCAAGCAGCGACGCGGGTCGTCCGGTCGCGAACGCGATCCGGCCGCGCTGCGCCGCGACCTCGAGCACTCGCACGCACCCGGCGAGCCATCCCTCGACCGTCCGTGCCGGCTCGATGCGGGCGCGGGGACCGGTGCCGTCCCAGCCGTACACGCGGTCCATGGCATCGAGGGCGTGCTCCATCGTCAGGCCCTCGAGCGGCTCGAGACCCAACCGGACGCGGCCGTCACCCTCCACGAGCCGGCGAAGGTGCCGCCGAAGCTCCTCGCCGCCCTGGCGTGTGCTCCGGCCGGTCACGCGCGCGGCCTTAAGCAGCTCGGCGGCCCCGGCGATGCGGGACCGAGTCGTCGACGACGGCGGTGGGTTCGCGGCGAGGTCGAGGCGCGGTGGCTTCCGGGAGCGGGGTGCGCGGCTCACGAGGGGCGGCCCAACGCGCCGCGAGCGCTCGGTCGCCGCGGAGACTGCCTCGAGGATGGCGGCGCGAACGCCGTGTGCCTCGAGCGCGTGCAGTCCCCGCGGCCGTCGTGCCGCCGGGCGAGGTGACCGCGGCGCGCAGCGACTCTGGGCTCCCGGCACCGCTCGTGAGCAACGTGGCGGAGCCGAGCATCGTCTGGCGCACGAGCGCGTCTGCGGTGTCGCGCGGGAGCCCGACGAGCACGCCGGCATCGATGAGGGCCTCGGCGACGAGAAAGAAGTAGGCCGGTCCCGAGCCGGACAGGCCGGTCACCGCGTCCAGCAGCTTCTCGGGCACGCGCACGACCGTGCCGACGCTCCCGAGGATCTGCTCGGCGAGCTGCAGGTCGGACTCGGTGGCGTGGGTGCCGGCCGCGATCGCCGCGGCACCCACGCCGACGAGCGCGCCCGTGTTGGGCATCGCGCGGACGACCGGATGACCGGGCGCGGCGGACTCCAATGCCTCGATGGTGACGCCGGCCGCGATCGAGAGCAGGAGGGCGTCCGCGCGGAGCGCGGGCAGCGCGGTGCCGATGGCTTCGGCCACGTCGGCGGGCTTCACCGCGACGACCACCGCGCCGGCGTCGGCCGCCGCCCACGCCGGGCTGGGGACGATGCGGGCGCCGGGCAGCCGCCCCTCGAGCAGGTGGCGACGGTCGGCGTCGACTTCGGCGACGGCCAGCGAAGACGGCTCCCACCCCGAGGCGACGAGACCGACGGCGAGGGCCTCGCCCATCTTCCCTCCGCCGAGCACGGCCACGTTCATCGTGCGAGCGTAACCGTGAAGCGGGATCCGACCGTTGCAAACCAACGCATCCGGCGGCGTCTGACGCGGGCTGCTCGCAGGTGGCCGGCGCGCGCTCGGGCCCGAGGAGACTCCACTCGCTCCGCACTTCCCCGAACGGAGCGGGCTTCGCGTACCTCGGGCCCGGCTGTGGACATATTGGCATAAACCGGACACAGACGCAAGACCGCCTGCGGACGGATCAGCGGCGAAAGGCGATCCCGACCGCGTGCGGGAACGTCGCTTCCACCGTCTCGTAGATGACGCCGATGATGCGGTCGAGCTCCCCGATCGTGAGGTGCTCGAGCGCCACACGCCCGACGAGGTAGAGGTCGCCGTCGGGGCCGAGGGAGAACTTCGCTCCATAGAGCCGATGGTTGCGAACGAGCAGGTACCGGTAGAGCTCGAGGTGCGCGCGCGGTGGGTCGGGGAGGAAGTACACCTCGTAGCGCAAGGTGCGCGGGTGGAGATCGAAGTAGATCGTGGTCGCGTCGCGCCCGGCGCAACGGAAACGCACGTACCAACGTCGAAGCTCCGCGTCGTACTCGACGTGGTCGACGTACGGCTCGTCGGCGACGGCGTGCTCGAGATGTTCGGCGACGAGCGCGTACGCCGTCTCGAGGTTCACGAGCACATGACGAGCGTGCGGGCGGCGAGGTCGTCGTAGTGACGACGCAGGCGCGCCGCGGCAATGCCCCAGCGGTATCGCGTGGCGTTGGACGCGGCCTGCGTGCCCATCCGCGGGTGAGCGCCGCGCAAGATCGCGTCGGCACACGCTGCGTAGCTCGCGGCGTCTCGCGTGCTGACGAGCAATCCGGTCTCACCGTGGCGGACGAGCGACCGGAGCCCCCCGACGGACGCGGCGATGACCGGCGTCGCGCATGCGGCGGCTTCGAGTGCGACGAGTCCGAACGACTCGCTTCGCGACGGGACGAGGCACACGTCAGCAGCACGGTAGAAGTCAGCGAGCCGGTCGTGGCGCTGTGGTGGCACGAACTGGATCTGATCGCGGACGCCCAGGTCAGTCGCAAGCTGCTCGAGGTGGGCGAGCTCGCTCGCGCCATCGGCTCCGCTCGGTCCCCCGACGACGAGCAGACGCGCGCGCGTGGCACTCCGAGCGCGGCCAACGCGCCGATTGCGAGGTCGATGCCCTTGAGCGGTTGGATGCGTCCGACGAACAAGAGCGTCGGTTGATCGTCGAGACCGAGGTGCCGGCGCGCCGCCACGCGATCCCCGGGGCTGAAGATGTGGTGATCGACGCCGGGCGGGATGATCTCGATGCGTTCGGCGGCCGCGCCGTAGAGCCGCAGCAGTTGGTCGCGCTCGTCGTGCGTCGAGGCGACGAGGAGGTCGGAGCAGCGGACGACCTCGGCCTCCACGTGCGGTCGCAGTCCGCCGTCATGGCCAACGCCGAGCGCGGCCTTCACTCGTTCGAGCGTGTGGAAGGTGGTGACGAGCGGGACCTCGAGGTCGTGCTTGAGGCGATGGGCGACGGCGCCCGACACCCAGTAGTTCGCGTGAACGAGCCGGTGGTCGCCGCCGAGGCGCTCGAGCTGTTCGTGCGCGGCGGCGGTGAGCTCGCCGATGAGGTCCGGGAGCTCGTGCAACGGCAGTGGTCGTCGTGGTCCGACCTCGAGGTGGACGACGCGAAAGCGCGGCTCGATCTCCGCGACACGCGGTTGTGCGGGGTGGTCGGCGCGCGTCAGGACGTCGACGGCGACGCCGGCCCGTGCGAGCGCCGATGCGAGCGAGCGCACGTACACGTTCATCCCGCCGCCGTCGCCGCTGCCCGGTTGTGCCAACGGCGACGTGTGGATGCTGAGTACGGCGACCCGGCGCATAGGCATCCGATGCTAACGCCCGGTCGCGCGTGGACGACCCGGGCGGTTGGGCCCTGCAGGGTCGCGGTATCGGACCTGCGACTGGCTAGACCGACTCGGCGGCGAGCCGTCGAGCGAGTGCCGCGTCGACTTGGTCGAGCACTCCGTGCAAACCGTGACGTTGCGCGGAGACCTCGTGCTCGAGTGAGCGCAGCTCCCCGAGGACCGATTGGAGGCGATCGTCGTCGAGCGACGGCAGATCGGCGACGGCGGCCTCGATGGCTGCAAGCCGTGGCGCCCACTCGCTCTCCTGGCCGGGCGCGAGCGGGAGCGCCAGACGGCTCGACGCGGGTGCGGCGCGCGGTCCGGAGTCGGCGAGGATGCGGGGCAGGGCGCGGATCAGCTCTTCCAACGAACCGCCTCGCGCTCTGCGGTCGGCTTCTGCCTCGAGGATGTCGATCCGCGCTTGCGCGATTCGTCGCACGTAGGACACCGCGTTCTCGATGTCGGCGCATTCGGCCCGCATGACGCGGAGCTCGTCGAGTGATCGGTGGTCGAGGTCCGCGACGTACAACGGCTCGAGCACGTCCTGGCTGCGCGGATGCTCTTCCATGGGAACCCTCCGACCGTCACGCTATCAGCGACGTCTGTCATCGCCTGTCGACGATCGGGTCCTCCTCTTCCGCGCTCGGCCCTTTGGGCCGGGCCGCTCGGGCCACGAGCCTGCGCGCCTTTCGGAGCGCGCTCTCAGCAGCCTGCGCTCTTGAGCGTCGGGTACGGGTCGATGCGGGTGCCGTTCGCGCCGCCGAGACGGATCTCGAAGTGCACGTGGGGTGCGGTGGCGTTGCCGGTCATCCCGGACAGGGCGATGACCTCCCCCTGCGAGACCTGCCGTGGGCCGCCGACGAACTGCGAGAGGTGAGCGTAGAAGAAGACGTTGCCGTCGTTCGCGTACAGGTACGCGGTGTTGCCGCCCGCTCCTTCGTTCGGCACGTACGTGACGGTGCCGCCCTTGACCGCGACCGCCATGGTGCCGATCGGCACGAAGAGGTCGTTGCCCATGTGGTTGCGCGCGCCACCGAAGTCGTCGGTGTACGCCGCGCCCGTGACGGGACACTGGAACACGCCGCCGCCGGGGTTCACGACGATGACGCCGGGCCCGAGGTTGCCTGCCGGCGCACCGCCGTTGAGACGAGCGCGTTCCGCGGCCAGCCGTGCGGCGTTGTCGGCGTCCGCCTTCGCTTGCGCCGCGGCGAGCTTCGCTTCGAGCGCGCTCGTGGCGTTCTGCGCGTCGACGAGCTTGGCCTGGAGGTCACGGTTCTTCGTGTCGAGCGCGCTCTTCACCGTCAGCTCTTGCGCCCGCTGCGTGCGGAGCTGGCTCTGCTGGGCGTCGAGGTCGGCGTTGATCGCCGCGAGGCTCCGCACGGCCTTGTTGTCGTTCTGGTTGGCGTGCTCGAGCAGCTGGGTCCGCCGCGCGGCGTCGACGGGGTCGCCCGCGCCCACCACGATGTCGAGCTGGTCGCTCGCGTTCTTGTAGGCATAGACGGCGCGGCGACGTGCGATGTCTTGCAGCTCGGACGCGCGCTGCTTCTGCTGCGCGACGCGCGCCTCGAGATCGGAGATCGTGTTGTCGAGGTCGGCGAGCTTGTTCTGAGCCACATTGAGCTCGCTCGCCGCCTGCGTCGCGGCCGCGCGGGCGGCGGCGAGCTTGGCGCGCGCGTCGCTCAGCTCATCGGCTCCAGCCATGGTCGAGGATGCAACGACCGCAAGTGCGAGAACGAAGGCCGCAGCAACCGCGTAGCGACGTCGAAGGACAGTCATGAGCTCCGTGGGTCCGCCCGAGGTTCGGGGGACCCTAGCAGCCCACCGCGGTGACGTCACTGCCGGGTGAATGGGTGACGGCTTTGCGTTGCACCGACTCGCTTCGGATAGCCTCCACCGCGACGTCGGGGGAAGCTTCGGAGGAGGATCGCGTGCGTGATTACCTGCCGATCCTGACCATGATCGTGCTGGTCTTCGCGTTCGTCGGTCTCTCGTTCCTCGCTTCGTCGCTGCTCGGACCTCGGCGCCCGACGTCCGCGAAGCGGGCACCTTACGAGTGTGGGATCGTTTCCGAGTTCGAGCCTGTCGAGCGCTTCCCGGTCAAGTTCTACCTGGTCGCGATGGCGTTCATCGTCCTCGATGTCGAGATCGTGTTCTTATATCCCTTCACCACCGTCTTCCGCGGTCTCGCCGCGTATGGGCTCATCGCGATGGGGATCTTCCTCATCGTGCTGCTCATCCCATTTGCATACCTCTTGTCGACCGGCGCGCTCGACTGGGGCCCGGTGAAGCGTGTGCTCGCGAGGACGGGCACGGGTGTGCTCCGCGTGGTCGGGGCACCCGGCCGCGACGGCCTCGACCCGGTTTCGCTCCCCGCTGCCGGCGGCGACGAAGGGCGGGCCGCCTGATGGGACTCGAGGCGGTCAGCCACAACTTCCTCACCGGGAAGGTGGAGGATCTCGTGCGGTGGGCCCGGCGGAGCTCGACGTGGCCGGCCACCTTCGGTCTCGCATGCTGCGCGATCGAGATGATGGCGACCGGCGCCGCGCACTACGACCTCGCCCGCTGGGGCATGGAGGTGTTCCGCGCGAGCCCGCGCCAGGCCGACCTCATGATCGTCGCCGGCCGGGTCAGCCAGAAGATGGCGCCGGTGCTGCGCCAGGTCTACGACCAGATGGTCGAGCCCAAGTGGGTGATCTCGATGGGGGTGTGCGCCAGCAGCGGGGGGATGTTCAACAACTACGCGATCGTGCAGGGCGTCGACCAGATCGTTCCCGTCGACGTGTACGTTCCCGGCTGCCCGCCGGGACCGGAGACGCTCATGCACGGGATCCTCACGCTCAACGAGATGATCCGGACGGGGGAGATCATGCGCCGGCGCTCGAGCACCGAGCACGGCGGTGCGGGGGTGCTCGTCGAGCAGCGCGACGGCGCGCGCGTCTCGGTCTGAGTGCGGCAGGCGAGCGTCCTCGATGACCGATGCGACCCCTCGTGAACAAGATCACAAGGACGAGACCTCGACCCCGGTCGACGTGGTCGTCGCCGCGCTCGTGGCGCGCTTTGCGGGATCGGTCGGAGTCGAGTCCCACGGGCAGGCCGTCGTCTACGTCGACCGGGACGTCTGGCACGAGGTCGCGACCGTCCTCCGCGACGACGAGCGGTTCACCCAATGTCTCGACGTCACCGCAGTCGACCACCTCGCCGACGCGGCGCGTGCCGTGCCCGAAGGTGTCGCTGCCGCACGCTTCGAAGTCGTTGCCAACCTCCTCTCGCACCCCCGCAACCGCCGCGTGCGTGTGATCTGCCAACTTGACGCCGGCGACGCCGAGATCGACAGCCTCAGCGACCTCTACCCGGGTGTGAACTTCGCGGAGCGCGAGGTGTTCGACCTGTTCGGCATCACGTTCCGCGGCCACCCCGACCTGACGCGCATCCTGATGCCCGACGACTGGGTCGGATTCCCCCTCCGCAAGGACGCGGCGCCGGCGCGCATCCCCGTGACCTTCAAGGGCGACCCGGCTCCACGATGACGCTTCCGACGGACCGCGAGATGTCGCGCCTCGAGCGCCAGACCGACGAGGGCGCGCAGGAGCTGCGCCCCCCGACCGACCGCGAGCTGGTGATGACCGGCGGGCCGTGGCCCGAGGCCGGCGACACCATGATCATGAACATGGGCCCGCAGCACCCGTCCACGCACGGCGTGCTCCGGATCATGATGGAGCTCGACTCCGAGGTCGTGCTGCGGAGCAAGGCCGTCGTCGGCTACCTCCACACCGGCATGGAGAAGACGGGCGAGGAGCTCACCTACGTCCAGGGTCCGACGAACGTCACCCGCATGGACTACGCGTCGCCGCTGTCGAACGAGCTCGTCTACTGCCTCGCGGTCGAGCGCCTGCTCGAGCTGGACATCCCACCGCGCGCGACGTGGATCCGCATGATGCTCGTCGAGCTGAACCGCATCTCGTCGCACCTCTTGTTCCAGGCGACCAACGGAATGGACATCGGCGCGGTGTCGATGATGATCTACGGCTGGCGCGAGCGTGAGGAGACGCTGCGTCTGCTCGAGCGCATCACCGGCTTGCGGATGAACCACAACTTCATCCGCCCCGGCGGCGTCGCGGCCGACCTCCCCGACGGTTGGGAGGACGCCACCCTCGACGTCTGCGACCTCGTCGAACGAGGTGTCGCCGAGTACCAGGAGCTGCTCTCCGAGAACCCCATCTGGCGCGAACGCACGGTCGGGATCGGCACCATCACCACGCAGCAGGCGCTCGCCCTCGGTGCGACCGGGCCGATTCTGCGCTCCACCGGCTTCGCGTGGGATCTCCGCAAGGCGCAGCCGTACCTCGCGTACGACGACGTCGACTTCGACGTCATCTACACGGAGCACGGCGACACGTACGACCGCTACGTCATCCGGCTCTATGAGATCCTCGAGTCGCTCAAGATCGTGCGCCAATGCGTGGACGCCATGCCCTCGGGTGACTACCGCACCCAGGATCACAAGGTCACGCCGCCGCCGCGTGCGCGCATCGACGAGTCGATGGAGGCGTTGATCCACCACTTCAAGCTCTTCACCGAGGGCTTCCGTGTGCCTGCGGGCGAGACCTACATCGCGATCGAATCACCGCGAGGTGAGATCGGCTGCTACCTGGTCTCCGACGGGTCGGCGAAGCCGGTGCGCATGCACATTCGCGGGCCGTCCTTCTACAACCTCCAGTCGATGAGCGCGATGGTGCCCGGCAGCCTGGTCGCCGATGCGGTCGCGATCGTGTCGAGCATCGACCCGATCATGGGGGAGGTCGACCGCTAGTGCCGTTCACCGACGCCAACCTCAAGCTGGCACGCGAGATCATCGCTCGATACCCGCAAGCGCGGTCGGCGACGCTGCCGTTGCTGCACCTGGCACAGGATCAGGACGGTGCGGTGACCGACCCCGCGATCGCGGAGATCGCCGACCTCCTCGGCCTCACGTCTGCGCAGGTGCTCGGGACGTGCAGCTTCTACACGATGTTCAAGCGCGAGCCGGAGGGCTCCCTCGTGGTGTCGGTGTGCACCAACGTGAGCTGTCTCGTCAACGGCGGTGCCGACCTGCTCGAGCACCTCCGGCACCGGTACGCTGACGATCCCGACGTGATGGTCGAGGAAGTCGAATGCATCGCGGCGTGCGATCTCGCCCCGGTTCTGCAGGTCAACTACGAGTATCACGGACCGACCACCTCGGCGTCCGCCGACGATCTCGTGGCCGAGTACCGCAGCGGTGCCCGTGTGGCGCGCACGCTGTCGGGGACGCCGGCCCCTGTGAGCGGTGGGAGCGGGCGGGCATGACCGGAACGGCCCACGAGACGCGCATCGTGACCAAGTTCCTGCGCGACCACCCCGAGGATTCGTGGACGATCGACGCGGCGCTCGCCAACGGCGCGTACGACTCGTTGCGCAAGGCGCTCACCATGGAGCCCGACGCGATCGTCACCGAGGTCGTGACCTCCGGGCTCCGCGGCCGCGGCGGTGCAGGGTTCGGCACCGGTCAGAAGTGGTCCTTCCTCCCCAAGGACACGTTCCCCCGCTACCTCGCGGTCAACGGCGACGAGGGCGAGCCGTGCACGTTCAAGGACCGGATGCTGGTCGAGTGCGACCCGCACCAGGTGCTCGAAGGCATCGTGATCAGCGCGTATGCGACGCGGTGCAACCAGGCATTCATCTATTTGCGCGGTGAGTTCGCGCTCGGTGCGGAGCGCCTCGGCCACGCGCTGCGCGAGGCGTACGCGCGCGGGTTCGTCGGCAGCAACATCTTGGGATCGGGCTACGACCTCGAGATCGTGCTGCACCGGGGCGCGGGCTGCTACATCGCGGGCGATGAAACGGGCTTGCTGTCGAGCCTCGAAGGCGAACGGGCCATGCCGCGGATCAAGCCGCCGTTCCCTGCGGTGCAGGGGCTGTACGCGGCGCCGACGATCGTCAACAACATCGAGACGATGTCGACCATCCCGCACATCATCCGTGAGGGTGGCGAGTGGTACTCGAAGATGGGTGTGAACCGATCGACCGGCACCAAGCTGTTCTCGGTGTCGGGCAACGTGGAGCGTCCCGGGAACTACGAGGTGGAGTTCGGTGCCACCTTCCGGGACCTCATCGACGGGCTCGCGGGAGGGATCTCCGGCGGCCGCGAGCTGAAGTTCTTCATCCCCGGTGGCGCGTCGTCACCGTGGCTGTTGCCGCAGCACCTCGACGAGCCGCTCGACCTCGACCACGCGACTTCGCTCAAGACGATGCTCGGCTCGGGCGCGGTGATGGTGTTCGACGAGACGGTCGACCCCGTGATGATCGCGTGGCGCATCGCGAAGTTCTTCGCTCATGAGTCGTGCGGCAAGTGCACGCCCTGTCGCGAGGGGACGGGCTGGATCGAGAAGGTCCTCTACCGCATGGCGCACGGCGCGGGGCGTCCGGAGGACTTCGAGCTCCTCCTGTCCTTCGGCAACAACCTGGCGCCGGGCCTGAACTGGCCTCCGGGCATGACGACGATCTGCCAGCTCGGCCCCAGCGCGGTGTCTCCGGTCGTGAGCCTCAGCTGGTACTTCCGTGAGGAGCTCGAGGCTCGCTTCGGCGCCCCGCGCCCCCGGATCGAGGTGCGCAGCGCATGAGCGGAGCGTCCGCGAGCCGGGTATCCCGGTTCGCAGCGGAGCGTGGCGCCGTCGGGGCGCAGTGCGGCCCGGTGCGCAGCACCGAGAGCGGGCAAGCATGAGTGCTGACTCGATCCCGATGAGCCAGTGGCCCTCGAACCAGCCCTACCGCATCCCGGTTGCGCCGGGACCCGACGTCGTCACCGTCACGATCGACGGTGTCGAGGTCCGCGCGCCGCGGGGCGAGTTGCTGATCAAGGTCGCGCAGGACAACGGCACCTACGTGCCGCGCTTCTGCTGGCACGAGCGGATGAAGCCCGTAGGCATGTGCCGCATGTGCCTCGTCGAGGTCCAGGGCATGCGCGGGCTGCAGATCTCGTGCGCCACGCCGGTGTCCGACGGCATGATCGTCAGCACGAAGAGCGAGGCGGTCAAGGGCGCGCAGGACGGCGTGCTCGAGCTGCTGCTGATCAATCACCCGCTCGACTGCCCGGTCTGTGACCGGGGTGGCGAGTGCCCGCTCCAGGACCAGACCCTCGCGTTCGGTCCCGGTGAATCGCGCTTCGTCGAAGAGAAGCGCCACTTCGAGAAGCCGATCCCGATCAGCGACCTGGTGCTGCTCGACCGTGAGCGCTGCATCCAGTGCGGTCGCTGTACCCGGTTCGCCGACGAGATCGTGGGCGAGCCGCTCATCGCGTTCGGCGGCCGCGGCGGCACGACCGAGGTGATCACGTTCCCCGACGAGCCGTTCCGCTCCTATTTCTCGGGGAACACGGTCCAGATCTGCCCGGTCGGTGCGCTCACCGCGAGCCAGTACCGCTTCCGCGCCCGCCCCTGGGACCTGCAGACCGCGGAGACCAGCTGCGCGACGTGCGCCGTCGGTTGCCGTTCCGTCATCCAGTCCACCTCCAACCGGCTGGTGCGCATGCTCGGCGTGGACTCGGATCCGGTCAACCAAGGGTGGCTGTGCGACAAAGGTCGCTACGGGCTCGAGTGGGTGCACTCGGGCGAACGCGTGCGCGCGCCGATGGTGCGCAAGGGCTCGGAGCTGGTCGAGGTCTCGTGGCCCGAGGCGCTCGACGCAGCCGCCGGCGGTCTGCGGGCAGCCATCGCCGCCCAAGGCCCGGCGTCGGTCGGATTCATCGGTGGCGCCCGTGGCACCAACGAGGACGCGTACGCGTGGGCACGGCTCGCGAAGGCCGTCGTCGGGACCGACAACACCGACGCGCAACTTGCCGACGGGTTGCCCGCAGACTTCGTGCTCGGTGTTCCCCGGGCGACGATTCCCGACCTCGCGCGGGCGAAGGCCGTTGTCGTCCTCGCCGGCGATCTCATCGAAGAGCTGCCGATCCTCTTCCTCCGCCTGCGCCTTGCCGCGACGGATCTGGGCGTCCCGATCGTCGAGGTGTCGTCGCGGGCGACGGCGCTCACCCGGTACGCGGCGGTGTCGCTGCGTCATCTGCCGGGCGACGAGGGCGAGGCGGTTCGCCACCTCGTCGCGGCGATGCGCGGCGACGAGGTGGAGGGGCCGTTCGCGGAAGCCGCGGCGGTGCTGCGCGACGCGGGCGAGGACATCGTGGTCGTCGTCGGCCGCCCTTCGCTCGCCGACGGTGCGGCCGCGGTGGTCGCCGCCGCCGCCGAGCTCGCTGCACTACCGGGCGTCTCCTTCCTCTCTGCCTTGCACCGCGCCAACGTGCACGGGGCGCTCGACCTCGGGCTCGCGCCGGGCATGTTGCCGGGCCGGGTGACGCTCGACGACGGCCGCGACTGGTTCGCCGAGCACTGGGGCTCCGTGCCCGCCGCGCGGGGAGCCGACGCGGCCGGCGTGCTCGCGGGCACCGCGTCCGGCGACATCGACACGCTCGTGCTGCTGGGCTGCGACCTGCTCGCCGACTTCCCGGACCAGACCCTCGTCCGCGCCGCATTGGCGACGGCTCGATGTGTCGTCGCGGTCGGGGCGTTCATCGAGGACGGCGCGGACCGAGCCGATGTGTTCCTGCCGACGAGCGTGTGGAGCGAGAAGTCCGGGAGCACGACGAACCTCGAGGGACGCGTGCAGCGCGTGGCCCGACTGGTGACGCCAGGTGGCCACGCCATGGCCGACTGGCAGATCGCGGGTGAGCTCGCGTCGCGCTTGGGGGTCGAGTTCGGGTGGGAGACCGTCAGCGACGTGCAGGACGAGATCGCGCGCGTGGCACCCGCATACGCGGGGGTCGACGCGACGACGTTGCGACGCCTCCGCGACGGCGCGGTCGTTCCCATCGACGCGCACGCCGACGAGCTCGTGTTCCGCGGCGCAGGAGGTTGTCTCGGTCCCTCGTGGGAGCCGATCCCACCGATCACACCCGACGACGAGCCGCTCGTGTCCGCGGTCGGCGCAACGGCAGTGGCCGAGGCCACCGGACCTGAGGCCGCCGTCGTGGCGCCGCCCGGTCTCCCGGCTCCGGAGTCGCACGAGGAGCGGGCGGCACTGCTGGAGCGTGCCGCCGAGCGTCGGCTCGGGGCGCCCGTCCTGCATCGCTGGCAGCCCGGAGTGGCCACCCAGCCCGTGACTCCGCGTGACGCCTACAGTCTGCGGCTCGTGATCAGCCGCAAGCTCTACGACGCGGGCCGCATCACGAGCTCGAGTTCCGCGCTCTCGGCGTTGGCGCCCGGCGTCGCCCTGGTCGTGAACCCCAGCGAGCTCTCCCGGATCGGGGTGCACCGAGAAGGAGAAGAGGTGCGCGTCACCAGCGCACGGGGGTCGATCACGGTGCCGATCCGCGCCGATGCCGCGCAGCCGCAGGGGACCGCGTATCTCGCCGATCGCGCAGGCCGGGCGCGCGACCGTCGGGGACCTCGTCGACCTGCGCGAACCGGTGACCGAGCTGCGCGTGGAGACGACTCGATGATGCACGTGCTCGCGGCGTCGGATCCGCTGTTCCACCGCAAGGTCGACCTCACGACCGTGCTGATCGTCATCGGCAAGACCGTGGCCGTGTTCGCGCTGCTGCTGGTCTCGGTCCTGCTGTACATCTGGTTCATGCGCAAGGTGATCGCGCGCATGCAGAACCGGATCGGTCCGAACCGCGCCGGTCCTTTCGGGATCCTCCAGACGCTCGCCGACGGCATCAAGCTCTTCTTCAAGGAGGGCACCGAGCCCGACTCGGCCGACCGCCGCGTGTTCCGGCTCGCGCCCTATCTCTCGATCATGCCGGCGTTCCTGGCATTCAGCATCGTGCCGATCGGCGGGACCGTCTCGATCGCAGGGCGGGTGACGAACCTGCAGCTCGCGGAGCTGCCCTTCGGCATCCTGTGGCTGCTCGCCATGTCGGGCATCGGCGTCTATGGCGTGATGCTGGCGGGTTGGGCATCGGGGTCGAAGTATCCGCTGCTGGGCTCAGTGCGCGCGTCGGCGCAGCTGCTGAGCTACGAGGCTGCGTTCGGCCTCGCGATCGTCGGGGTCCTCGTGCAGTCGGGCACCTTGTCGACACGCGGGATCGTCTCGCTTCAGGGTTGGCACGGCGTGCAGTCGATCGTCAACGGCGATTGGTACTGGCTGCCGGCGATCGTCGCGTTCGCGGTTTTTCTCATCAGCGCCGTCGCCGAGACGAACCATCCGCCGTTCGACCTGGTCGAGGCCGAACAGGAGCTCGTCGCCGGCTTCATGACCGAGTACTCGGGGATCAAGTTCGCGATCTTCTACCTCGCCGAGTTCATGAACCTGATCACGATGTGCGCGATCGCGGTGACGCTCTTTCTCGGTGGGCCCAGCGGTCCCGGGCTCGGCATCTCCCCTACGAGCTGGTTGAGCACCTGGGTGCTCCCGGTCTTCTGGTTCCTCGCCAAGCTCATCGCGCTGCTGTTCGGGACGGTGTGGGTGCGTGCCTCGCTCCCGCGGCTGCGTTACGACCAGCTCATGGCGCTGGGTTGGAAGTACCTGATCGAGCTGGCCTTCTTGTGGGTCATGGTCTCCGGTGTCGTCGCGGTGGGTCACGACCGGCACTGGCAGATGTGGATTGTGGTCCCGGCGGCGGTGCTCGGCGCCGCCGCGCTCTACGGCGTCCTCTACCTCTCGGTGCCCAAGCCCGACGAGCTGATCGAGGAGATCAGGTGACGCGCGGCGAGCGAGCAGAGCGAGCGAGCTCGCGGGAGCGGCGAGCGCCCGCGGGCCGGGTATCCCGGCCCGCAGCGAGCGCAACCAGATATCAGGAGATTCGCTGATGGGGAAGCTGTCGGGCTTCAGGGTGACGCTGCGCCAGATGGGCCGCCGGCCGTTGACGGAGCAATTCCCGAAGGAGAAGCGGCCCAAGCCGGAGCGGTTCCACGGGCGCCACGTGCTCAACCGCTACGAGGACGGCATGGAGAAGTGCATCGGCTGCGAGCTCTGCGCCGGTGTCTGCCCGGCCAGGTGCATCTACGTGCGCGGCGCCGACAACCCGCCCGACGCGCCCGTGTCGCCCGGCGAGCGCTACGGCTTTGTGTACGAGATCAACTACCTGCGGTGCATCCACTGCGACCTGTGCGTGGAGGCGTGCCCGACCGAGGCGATCACCGAGACAAAGCTGTTCGAGTTCTCGTTCGCACACCGAGAAGACGCGATCTACACCAAGCGTGAGCTCGTGGTCGGTGACGATGGCCGCGCGCGCCGTCAGCCCTGGGAGCTCTGGTCGGGTGACGAGGACGAGCACACCAGTGCGTGGATGCGCGCGACCGCGCCCGGTGGCCAGATGGCCTACGAGGGCCGTGTGAGCTGGTCGGGAGAGCTCGGCTTCGGCGTCCGTGCCCCGGAGCTCGGCCAAAGCGCCGACGAAGACGGCGAGTGAGGCAGGAGAGACGTGCAGGCCCTCATCTTCTTCCTGTTCGCCGCGCTCGCGGTCGGCGCCTCGATCGGCATGGTGCTCGCGCGCAATCCGGTGCACTCGGCGCTGTTGCTCGTCGCCGCGATGGTGAGCGTCGCGGTGTTCTTCCTCGAACAGGACGCCGACCTGCTCGCGGCCGTCCAGATCATCGTGTACGCCAGCGCGGTCGTCGTGCTGTTCCTGTTCGTGATCATGCTGCTCGGAATCGATCGCTTCGAATCACGGTTCGAGCCGCTGCGCTTCCAACGCCCGACAGCTGTGGCGCTGGGTGCCATCGTCTGCGCGGAGACGATCTATCTCGCGGGCCACGAATGGGTGACGGGCGAGCACTCGGGCGGCGTGCATGCGCTTCGGAGCAACAACCGGAACCTGGGGGGCAACGTCGAGCGTGTCGCGCGCGCGCTGTTCGTCGAATTCTTGTGGCCGTTCGAGCTGACGGCGGCGCTGCTCGTCATCGCGGTCGTCGGCAGCGTCGTGTTGGCGCGCCGGAGCGGTCAGCGGGTGGAGATCGTCGAGGAGCCGCCGACCGACGCGCCTGATCCGCTCACCGACGTTGAGGACGACCGCGTGGACGGCGACGACACGGAAGACCGCGTCGCGGTGGAGGTCGAGTCGTGACCGCCGTGCTCGATGTGACCTCGACCTACTACCTGGTCCTCGCGGCCGGACTGTTCACGATCGGCGCCATCGGCGTGCTCGTGCGGCGCAACGTGCTGGTGATGTTCATGTGTGTGGAGCTGATGCTCAACGCCGTGAACCTCACGTTCGTCTCGTTTGCTCACGAGCTCAACGACGTCCGAGGCCAAGTGCTCGTGTTCTTCACGCTCGTGGTCGCGGCCGCCGAGGTTGCCGTGGGCCTCGCGATCATTGTCGTGATCTTCCGCCGGCGACGCAATGCGACGGCCGACGACGTGCCGCGCACTGAGGGGCTGACCGATGTCTGCGCACAGCCTCCTCGACCTGATCTGGCTCGTCCCGGCCTTCCCGCTGTTCGGCGCGGTCGTGCTCCTGCTCGGCGGAACGCGCATCGGGGAGCCGCGGTCGGGCTGGTTCGCGACGTTGATGCTGGCACTGTCCTTCGTGTGGTCCGTCGTCTCGTTCTTCGCGCTCCACTCGTTACCCGCCGAGCACCGCGAGCAGGTCGCCACGCTGTTCCGGTGGATCCCGGCCGGGGGCCTCCAGGTGAACCTCGGGTTCCTCGCCGATCCGCTGTCGGTGACGTTCATCCTCTTCGTCACCGGCGTCGCCACGCTCATCCACCTGTTCTCGGTCGGATACATGCACGGCGACGAGCGGTACCCACGCTTCTTCGGATACCTCAACCTCTTCGTGGCCGCGATGCTGATCCTGGTCCTCGGGAGCAGCTTCCTCGTGACCTTCCTCGGGTGGGAGGGCGTCGGTCTCTGCTCATACCTGCTCGTGTCCTTCTGGTTCGAGCGCAACGCGGCAGCAAACGCGGGCAAGAAGGCGTTCATCACGACGCGCGTCGGTGACGTCGGCTTCATGATCGGGATGTTCCTGATCTTCCAGAAGCTCGGGACCCTCGACTATGCCGGCGCGCACGGGGCCTTGCTGGGGGCGTCAGGCCTCGCGAAAGGCACCGCGACGGCGATCGCACTCGCGCTCTTCCTCGGCGCCGTCGGCAAGAGCGCGCAGTTCCCGCTGCACGTGTGGCTGCCCGACGCGATGGAAGGCCCGACGCCGGTGTCGGCGCTGATCCACGCGGCGACGATGGTCACGGCCGGTGTGTTCCTCGTCGCACGGGCGCACCCGTTCTTCGAAGCGAGTGGCGACGCGATGACGGTCGTCGCGTGGATCGGTGCCGGCACCGCGTTGGGCGCCGGCTTCGTCGCCCTCGTCCAGCCTGACATCAAGCGTGTTCTCGCGTACTCGACCGTGAGCCAGCTCGGATACATGTTCCTCGCGTTGGGCGTCGGTGCGTACGCGTCGGCGATCTTCCTCGTCATCGTCCACGCGTTCTTCAAGGGCGCGCTCTTCCTCGGCTCCGCGTCGGTGATCCACGGCAACGAGGGCAATCAGGACATGCGGAGAATGGGGCGCTTCGCGAAGTACATGCCGATCACCGCGTCGGCGTTCGTCGTCGCATGGCTGGCGATCGCCGGCCTGCCCCCGTTCTCCGGCTTCTTCGCCAAGGACGACGTGCTCGCCAAAGCGTTCTTCTCGCATCACTACGGCGTCTGGGTCGTGGGCCTCGCGGCCGCGCTGCTCACCGGTGCGTACATGACGCGGCAAGTTCTGCTGGTGTTCTTCGGAAACGAACGTTGGGCGGTGCGTCACACGTCCGACGACGGGCACAACGCGACGGTCGCGCACGGCGAGGTGAAGACGACCACACCCACCGTGGCCTACGGCGACCCGGTCGCTCCGGGAGAGCTCGCGCATCGGCCACACGAATCGCCACCGGTGATGACACTCCCGGTGCTGGCCCTCGCCGGCCTTGCCGTGATCGGTGGACTCCTCAACCTGCCGTTCAAGGGCGTCGAGTTCCTGACCGACTGGCTCGAGCCCACGTTCGCGCGGGTCCACGAGATCCACGCGACCTCGTTCGGTGCCGGAGCGCTGCTCTCTCTCCTCACCGTCACACTCGGCGTTGCCGGGATCGCGGTGGCGTTCCGCTGGTATGGCCTCGGGGTGCCCGACCCGGAGGTCGACCCGTTCGACGAGGCGCTCGGACCCGTGGGCGCAGTTGCGGGTCGAGCCTTCTTCTTCGACGAGACCATCGAGCGCCTCGTCGACGGACCGGGGAAGACCGGCGCTCGCTGGCTCGCCGACGTGTTCGACGCGCGCGTCATCGACGGCGCGGTCAACGGCCTCGGCGCGCTGGTCCGGCGCGGCGGCAGCGGGCTTCGCCGCCTGCAGACCGGCCTCGTGCGGAACTACGCGCTCGGGCTCTTCGCCGGAGCCGCCGCGCTCGTGACGTATCTCCTCGTGTGGGCGGCTCGGTGAACGACTTTCCGATCCTGACCGCGCTGATCCTGGTTCCGGCCGCGGGCGCGCTGATCGTGGCGTTGCTCCCCGCGCCGGCGCGTCGAGATCGTGCGCGTGGCCGGCTACGCGACGACCGCAGTCACGCTCGGTCTCGCCGGCGCACTGCTCTGGAACTTCGACGCAGGCAAGGCGTCGTACCAATTCGTCGAGACGCGGACGTGGATCGCGTCGTTGGGGATCAAGTACGTCGTCGGCGTCGACGGCATCAGCCTGTTCATGGTCGCTCTGACGGCGCTGCTGTTCCCGATCGGCTTGCTCGCCTCCGGGAACCTGAAGACCCGTGTGAAGGCCTTCACGGCGTGGATGCTCGTCCTCGAGAGCGCCTTGATGGGCGTCTTTCTCGGCCTCGACCTCGTGGTGTTCTTCGTGTTCTTCGAGATCGTCCTTGTCCCGATGTACTTCATCATCTTGGGCTGGGGACACGAGCGACGGAACTACGCCGCACTCAAGTTCTTCCTGTACACGATGGCCGGGTCGGCGCTGCTCCTCGTGGGTCTCCTTGCCCTGGCGTTCCTGCACCAGTCCGCGACCGGCACGCTCACGTTCGACCTGCGCACCCTCACCGCGTGGGCGCCGGGTGGGCTCGACGAAGGCACGGCGAAGTGGCTCTTCCTCGCGTTTCTCGGCGCGTTCGCGGTGAAGGTGCCGCTGTTCCCGCTCCACACGTGGCTGCCCGACGCGCACACCGAAGCTCCAACGGCCGGCTCGGTCATCCTCGCCGGCGTCCTCCTCAAGATGGGCACGTATGGGTTCCTGCGCCTCCTCTTGCCCTTGTTCCCCCAGGCTGCGGTGGACCTCGCACCGCTACTGCTCGTGCTCGCGGTGATCGGCATCGTGTACGGAGCGATCGTCGCGGCGGTTCAGCCCGACTTGAAGCGACTCGTGGCCTACTCGTCGGTCGCGCACCTCGGGTTCGCCACGCTGGGGATCTTCGCCCTCACGACCCAGGGCCTCGAGGGCGGCATCTTCACCATGATCAGCCACGGGCTCACGACCGGCGCGCTCTTCCTCTTGGTCGGCATGCTGTACGACCGCCGGCACACGCGGGAGATCTCCGAGTTCGGCGGGCTGTGGCGCTCGGTGCCGCTCCTGGGAGGACTCTTCTGCGTCGCTGCGTTCGCGTCGATCGGGCTCCCGGGATTCTCGGGTTTCGTCGGCGAGTTCCTCGCGCTGATCGGCACGTTCGTCCGGCACGAGCCGTACGCGATCATCGGAGCCATCGGGGTCATCCTCGCGGCCGTCTACTTGCTCTGGGCCTTCCAGCGGGTCTTCACCGGTGTGCCGAGCGGCGAGAACGCGCACCTTCCCGACATCGGCCTCCGCGAGCTCGCGGCGGTCGTCCCGCTGCTCGGGCTGAGCCTGTTCCTCGGGATCTACCCGAAGCCGGTGCTCGATCGGGTCGAGCCGTCGGTGAAGGCGGTCATCGCCCAGGTCGAGCGTCACTCCGACTACCGGCAGCCGGCGGTGGCCGACCAGGGTGTCCGCGCGGGTTCGGTGGCGCGGGCGCGGGGCACGCGGGAGCCAACAAGTGATCCTCGGCGCGACGGCTCCGTTCCGTCACATCGCGGCGCCCTCCGTTGCGTGGCTCGCGATCGCGCCGGTGCTCGCGCTCGCGGGTGCGGGCATCGCGGTCGTGCTGGCACGCGCGCTGCTGCGCGGCCGGCGGGGCGCGAACGCCACCGCCATCGCTATCGCCGGAGCCGGCATCGCGGCGTCGGGCGGGCTCCTTGCGTGGCAGTGGTTCCACGTCCGCCACCACGGCACCCTCACGACGATGAGCGAGATGGTGCGGGTCGACCCCTTCGCCGTCTTCCTCGGCATTCTGGTGGTGTTCGCCGCCGGCGCGACCCTCCTCCTGTCGGTGAACTACCTGCGGCGCGAAGGCCTCGAAGGGCCCGAGTACCTGGCGCTGGTCCTGCTCTCCGCAGCGGGAATGCTCGCGATGACGACCGCGAACAACCTCGTGGTGGTGTTCGTGGCGCTCGAGGTCCTGTCGATCCCGCTGTACGTGCTCGCCGCGTTCGATCGGCGACGCCTCGGTTCGCAGGAAGCCGGCATCAAGTACTTCGTCCTCGGTTCCTTCGCATCGGCCATCCTCCTCTATGGGATTGCGCTGACCTACGGCGCGACCGGTACCACCTCGATCACGGGGATCGCGCAGTTCCTCGGAGGGCGCCGGTTGCTCGAGCAGGGCACGCTGATCGCGGGCTTCGCGCTCATGACCGTCGGCCTCGCGTTCAAGGTCTCGGCCGCGCCCTTCCACCAGTGGACGCCCGACGTATACCAGGGTGCTCCCAGCCCGGTCACGGCCTTCATGTCGTCCGCGACGAAGGTCGCCGGCTTCGCCGTGTTCCTCCGCGTGTTTGTCGTCGCACTGCCGGCGTATCGCTCCGACTGGCGGCCCGTCATCATGGTCCTCGCCGTCGCGTCGCTCGTCGTGGGGAGCGTGGCGGCCGTCGTGCAGACCGACCTGAAACGACTCCTGGCGTACTCGTCGATCTCGCATGCGGGTTACGTGCTGATCGCCTTCGCCGTTGCCGCGACCGACCACGTGGAGCCCGCGCGGCGGGGCCTGCAAGCAGCACTCCTGTACCTGCTCACCTACACATTCATGACGGTGGGTGCCTTCGGTGTGGTGACGATCATCGGTCGGCGCAGCCACGATGCCGACCACCGGTTGGTGCAGTACCGAGGGTTGGCACGCCGGTCGCCGATGCTCGCAGCGTTCCTCACCTTCTTCGTCCTGGCCCAGGCGGGCGTTCCGTTCACCGGCGGATTCGTCGCCAAGCTGCAGGTCTTCGCCGCCGCGGTCGACGCCCGCGAGTACTGGCTCGCGATCATCGGGGTCCTGGCCTCGGTCGTGGGTGCGGCCGTGTACCTGCGGGTGACGGTGCTCGTCTTCGGGGTCGACGACGAGGGCGAGGACGATCCGACGGACGCTCCCGCGCCGAGTGGATCGCGACGAGAGTGGATCGACGCGCCGGCCGTTCTCGTGCTCGCGATCGCGGCGGTGTTCGTCGTCTGGGTGGGGGTCTTCCCAGGCTTCTTCGTCGACTTTGCGCGTCACGCCGGATCCCTCGTCGCGTCCCGTTGAACGGGCCCACGTGACCCCCTACGACGCCGTTCACGGTTTGTTGGGGCCAGAAAGGCCAGACCTATACTGCGCCCGCTATTCGAGCCCCCGGAACGAGGCTGACAACGAGGCCAAGGGGGCAGGAGGCCCACCCGAGTGACCGAGTTCTATCGGAGCTACCTCGCCGTGGCGGTCTTCGTCGGCGCGGCCCTGCTCATGGTCGGGGCGATGCTGGGGGCCGGCCGGCTGCTGCGACCCTCCCGACCTCGGGAGGAGAAGTTGCTCCCGTACGAGGCGGGCTCGGATGCCGTGCTCGGCTTCGGCCAGTCGAACGTGCGGTACTACGTGTACGCGCTGCTCTTCGTGATGTTCGACGTCGAGGCCGTCTTCATCTTCCCGTGGGCGGTCAGGCTCGAGTCTCTCGGGACCTTCGGGCTCGTCGAGATGGGTGTGTTCATCCTGATCCTGGCCCTCGGGCTCGTCTACGCCTGGCGCAAGGGGGTGTTGCGGTGGGCCTGATCGAGAAGGGGACGCTCTCGAAGCCGGGCCTCAAGCCGCTCACCTGGCTGTTGAACTACAGTCGCAAGTACTCGCTGTGGATGTTCCAGTGGGGCTTGGCCTGCTGCGCGATCGAGATGGGTGCCGCACTCGCCAGCCCCCGGTACGACCTCATGCGGCTCGGCGTGATCCCGTTCCCGGCGAGCCCCCGCCAGGCAGACCTCATCGTGATCTCGGGCACGGTCACCGACAAGATGGCCCCGGCGGTGAAGCGGCTCTACGAGCAGATGCCCGACCCCAAATACGTCATTTCGATGGGTTCGTGCGCCAACTGCGGCGGCCCCTACTGGGACTCGTACTCCGTGACGAAGGGGATCGACCAGGTCATCCCGGTCGACGTGTACGTCCCGGGTGTCCGCCCCGACCCGAGGCGCTCATCGAGGGCATCGTCCTGTTGCAGGAGCGCATCCAGAACGAAGGCGTCGGGAACCACGAGCTGGAGCAGCGCTGGCGCGGGGAGCCGATCGTCGTTGACTGACGTCACGGGATCCGGGGCGGAGACCACCTCGACCGACCCACACGCGCTCGACGACGCGCACGCCGAGCTGCTCGCCCGGTTCGAGGCCGAGCTCGGCGACGCCATCCTCGAATCGGCCGCGAACTTCGGCATCCCGGTCGTCCGGGTACGCCCCGACGCGTGGCGACGCAGCGCCGAGCTCGCGCGCGGCGCCTTGGGGTGCGACTACCTGTCGTTCGTCTCCGGGATCGACTGGATGCCGGCGCCGACGAGCGGTGACGACGCGGGTGGCGATACGTCCTCGCCCGTGCAGCCGCAGGAGACGACGTACGGCGTCGCGGGATCCGCGGGACGCTTCCAGGTCTTCGCTCGGGTCCAATCGACGTCGCGCAACGTCGGCGTGGTCCTGAAAGTCGACGTCGACGAGGCTGCGCCGACCGCGCAGTCATGGGTCGACGTGTACCCCGGTGCCGACTGGCACGAGCGTGAGTGCTGGGAGATGTACGGCATCGGCTTCGAGGGACATCCCGCGTTGCGCCACCTCTATCTCCCGTCGGAGTTCGAAGGGCATCCCGGCCGCAAGGACTTCCCGCTCCTGGCGCGCGTCGTGAAGCCCTGGCCGGGGCTCGTCGACGTCGAGCCGATGCCCGGCGAAGAAGGCGACGGCGAGCCGAGCGGCGAGGCGTCGACATGAGCAGCGGGACCCCGACCGGTCCAGGTGCGGGGACGGCCGCGCCGGCGATCGAGCTGGATCCGCGCGCGCTCCGCCACCTCGCCGAGGCGCAGGTGAACGTCGAGCTCGACACGGGCGACATGATCTTGAACCTCGGGCCGCAGCACCCGGCCACGCACGGAACCCTGCGACTCGTCGTGCGCCTCGACGGTGAACGCGTGCTCGCGGCCGACCCGATCATCGGGTACATGCACCGCGGCTACGAGAAGCTCACCGAGTTCCGGACCTACCCGCAGATCACGACGCTGATCAACCGAATCGACTGGCTCTCGAGCTTCGCGAACGAGGTGCCCTTCATCCACGCCGCGGAACGGCTGATGGGGATCGAGGCACCTCCCCGCGCGCAGTACATCCGCACGATCCTCACCGAGCTCAGTCGCATCGCGACCTTCGTGCTGTTCCTCGGCGAGATGGGTCTGCAGGTGGGCGCGATCACCCCGGCGTTCTACGGGTTCCGCGACCGTGAGTATGTGCTCAACCTGATCGAGGCGGCGACCGGCGGGCGCTTCCACCCGAACTTCAACCGCATCGGCGGCATCAAGGACGACCTTCCGTGGGGTTGGATCAACGACACGCGCAACGCGATGAAGACGGTGCTCGACGCGTGCGACACGTTCGAGGGTCTGGTCGCGGGCAACGAGATCTTCGAAGCCCGCACACGCTCGATCGGGATCATCCCGGCTGACCTCGGGGCCGCGTACGGCGTCTCCGGCTCCAACCTCCGCGCGTCGGGCGTCGACTGGGACCTCCGCCGCGACGGCGAGCCGTACCTCGTGTACCCCGAGCTCGACTTCAAGGTCTGGACGCATCCCGACGGCGACTCCTTCGCGCGCTACTGGGTCCGGTTGCAAGAGACGCGCGAGTCGGCGCGCATGGTGGTCCAGATGCTCGACCGGATCCCTACGGGCCCCGTCATGGCCAAAGTGCCCCGGATCATCAAGGTTCCCGAGGGCGAGGTCTGGGTCGAGACCGAGAATCCCCTTGGCCAGATGGGGTACTACGTGGTGTCGAAGGGCGCGACCGGTCCGTTTCGCGTGAAGATCCGATCGGCGTCGTTCAGCAACATCTCGATCCTGCCCTGGTTGCTCCGCGGCGTCTTCGTCCCCGACGTCATCACGATCCTGGCGAGCCTGTACTTCATCCTCGGGGACATCGATCGATGATCGCCGAGAGCGGGCAAGGATGAACGTCTTGGGCGTCGATGTCGGATGGGGGACCACGCTCGCCATCAAGACCGTGGTCATCCTCGGTCTGGTGCCCGCCGCGGCGCTCGTGCTCGGCTACGTCTTCCTGCTGAAGATGATGAGCCACATGCAGAGCCGGCTCGGCCCGATGGACCCCGGTGGTTTCCACGGCTGGTTCCAGCTCATCGGCGACGGCATCAAGTTCATCCAGAAAGAGGACATCATTCCCGGCGAGGCCGATCGGTGGGTGTTCGCCTTCGCGCCGGCGGTCGTGGTGATGTCGACGTTCCTCGTCTTCGTCGTCATCCCAGCCGGTCCCGACCTGGTGGTGCGCGACCTCGACGTCGGGGTCTTCTACGCGCTCGGCAGTGTCCAGCCTCTCGGTGATCGGCGTGCTGATGGCCGGGTGGGCGAGCGCCAACAAGTTCTCGTTGCTCGGCGCGTTGCGGGCGGCGGCGCAGCTCATCGCGTACGAGCTCCCGCTCCTGCTCGCCGTGGTGGGGGTCGTCGTGCAGGCCGGCACGATGAGCTTGCAGGGCATCGTCGGCGCGCAGTCCCACGACGCGATCTTCGGGTGGGACGGGCTCGGCTTCCCCTTCATCTTGACCCAGTTCGTTGGCTTCGCTCTGTTCCTCGTGTCCTCGCAGGCCGAGCTGACCCAGACGCCGTTCGACATGCCCGTCGCCGAGAGCGAGCTCGTGGCCGGCTACATGGTCGAGTACACGGGCTTCCGCTTCTTGTTCTTCTTCATCGGCGAGTTCGGCACCGCCTTCGCGTTCGCTGCGCTGTCGGCCACCTTGTTCCTCGGCGGTTGGAGCATTCCGTTCATCCACAACGTCGGGTTGATGCGGGTCCTCGGGCCGATCGTGCTCATCACCAAGACGATGCTCGTCGCCTTCGTGATGTTCTGGGTCCGCTTCACCTACCCGCGGCTGCGTGAGGACCAGCTCCAAGCGCTTGCGTGGAAGTTCCTCATTCCCCTCGGTCTCGTGAACATCCTCGCCACCGGCGTGCTGAAGGTGGTCTTCTGATGGCGAAGAAGAAGAAGAAGGTCCCGGGTCTCATCAGCGGGTTGGGCGTCACGTTCAAGACGATGCTCAAGCCCGCGGTCACCGTGCAGTATCCCCACGAGAAGGAGGATCCCGCGCCTCGGTCGCGCGGGGTCATCGCGCTCAAGGAGGAGAACTGCACGGTGTGCATGCTCTGCGCCCGCTCCTGCCCGGACTGGTGCATCTACATCGAAGGGCACAAGGAGAAGCGTCCGCCGCGACGCGTGAGGGCGGGCGCGAGCGCACCGTCAGCGTGCTCGATCGCTTCGACATCGACTACGCGCTGTGCATGTACTGCGGCATCTGTGTCGAGGTCTGCCCGTTCGATGCGCTGTTCTGGAGCCCCGACTTCGAGTACTCGGAGTCGAACATCGCGAACCTCCTCCACGACAAGCGCAAGCTCGGCGAGTGGATGGCGACGGTCCCCGAGCCCGAACCCCTCGAGCTGGGCGCCGAGGTCAAGAAGAAGTGATCGCGCAAAACGTCGCGTTCTGGATCCTTGCGGTCGCGATGGCGGCGGCGGCGATCGGCGTGGTGCGCTCGCAGAATGTCGTGCACGCCGCACTGTTCCTCGTCGTCGTGCTGGCGGGGGCAGCCGCGCAGTACATCCTGTTGGCCTCGGAATTCGTGGCGTGGGTGCAGGTTCTCATCTACATCGGTGCGGTCGTGATCCTGTTCCTGTTCGGGATCATGCTCACGCGGGCACCCATGAGACCCAGCGGCAGCCTCGACAACCGCCAGCGCTTCGCCTCGGCCGCGGTCTCACTCTTTTTCTTCGGGGTCGTCACTGCGCTGCTCGTGGACGCCTACGGCGGCGACAAGGTGCAGTTGAACGACAAGCTGCTCGCCGTCGGCAAGGCGAACACGGTCGCAACCAGCGTCTTTCGCACCTACGTCGTCCCGTTCGAAGTGGTCTCGATGCTGCTCCTCGCCGCGCTCGTCGGCGCGGTCGTGATCGCGCGGAGGGACTGACGTGGTCCTCAACAACTTCCTGATCCTCAGCGCTTTCCTCTTCTGCACCGGCGTCTACGGCGTCCTGGCCCGCAAGAACGCGGTCCTCGTGCTCATGAGCGTCGAGCTGATGCTCAACGCGGTGAACATCAACCTGATCGCGTTCTCGGCGTTCCACCACTCCGTGGACGGAGCGGTGTTCGCGCTGTTCGTCATCACGATCGCGGCTGCCGAGGTCGGCATCGGGCTCGCCATCATCCTGCTGCTCTACCGCAACATCCACAGTCCCGACCTCGACACCGTCGACCATCTGAGGGGCTGAGGCCGTCATGCTCGATCACGCCTGGATCATCCCGACGCTCCCCGCGCTGTTGTTCGTCCTCATCCTCTTCTTCGGCAAGCGCCTCCCGCTGAAGGGCGCGGAGATCGGCATCACCGCCGTCGGGTCCTCGTTCGTGCTCGCAGTCGTGGCGCTCGTCCAGTGGATCAACCGGGTCGACGACGCGGGTCACACGTCGGGCGGCGCCCTGCGCGCGCTCGGGAGCAGCGTCAAGGCCGCGGTCGCGGGTGGTGGCCACGAGGGTGCCGTCGTCAAGCCGGTGGTCCACGCGATCACGTGGTGGCGCAGCGGTGGGGTCGCGTTCGAAGTGGGGACGCGCATCGACGGCCTCGCCGTGATGATGATGTTCGTCGTCGGCTTGATCTCGATCTTGGTGCACATCTACTCGGTTGCCTACCTGCGCGGCGATCGCCGGTTCACCCATTACTTCGCGATGCTGAGCCTCTTCACCGCTTCGATGTTGCTGCTCGTCGTCGCCGACAACACGCTGCAGCTCCTCGTGGGCTGGGAGGGCGTCGGTCTGTGCTCCTTCGCCCTGATCGGCCACTGGTGGGAAGAGCCGGAGAACTCGAAGGCGGCGCTCAAGGCCTTTCTCACGACTCGCACGGGTGACATCGGGCTGCTCATCGGCATCGTGATCACGTTCTTCGCCGCCGGTACCTTCAGCATCGGCGGCATCAACGCCTATGCGCTGAGCGGCGGTGCTCGGCACGGCTTCTTGCTCGCCGGCGCGGCGTGCTTGTTCATCGGCGTCATCGGCAAGAGCGGTCAGTTCCCGCTCCACACCTGGCTGCCCGACGCCATGGCCGGCCCGACACCGGTCTCGGCGTTGATCCACGCGGCCACGATGGTGGTGGCCGGCGTGTACCTCGTCGCGCGCTTGTATCCCGTCTTCTTCGAGGGCTTCTCGATCGCCCACGGCGGCGTCAACGCGATGGCGCTGATCGGCGGGGTGACGATCCTCGTCGGAGCTGCGCTCGCCTTCGTGCAGCGCGACATCAAGAAGGTGCTCGCGTACTCCACGATCAGCCAGCTGGGCTACATGGTCATGGCGCTGGGCTGCGGCGCGTGGACCGCCGCGATCTTCCACCTCTTCACCCACGCGTTCTTCAAGGCGCTCCTGTTCCTGGGTGCCGGATCGGTGAGCCACTCGGGCTCGCACCACTCGTTCGACATGAAGGCGGACATGGGTGGGCTCCGCAAGCACATGCCGATCACCTTCACGACGTTCATGATCGGCTCGATCGCGCTCGCGGGACTTCCGCCCTTCGCCGGCTTCTGGTCGAAGGACGAGATCCTCGTCACTGCGGGCAAGACCGGCTACGACACGTTCTTGGTCATCGGACTCATCGGCGCGGCCCTGACCGCGGCGTACATGACGCGCTGCGTGTACCTGACCTTCTTCGGCGAGTACCGCGGCCACCACCATCCGCACGAGTCGGAGCCGCTGATCACGATTCCCCTCGTCGTGCTCGCCGTCTTCTCGACCTTCGCGGGGTTGCTCAACGCCGCACCTCTCGGCATCGAGAAGTTCAGGGAGTGGTTCGAGCCGACGAGCACGTTCCCACACCTCGTGCACGCGGACTTCAGCTACGGGGGGGCGGCGCTGGCCGTCGTCATCGCCCTGCTCGGGATCGGCGTGAGCGCGGCCTACTGGTTCCGCCGGGAGCAGAACACGGTGATGCATGGCCTCACCGAACGGAACGCGCTGGCGTGTGCCGGCTACCAGTTCCTCGTGAAGAAGCTCTACCTCGACGACCTCTACGAGAACGTGATTGTCGGATCCATCAAGGGTCCGATCGCCAAGGGCGCGTACTGGTTCAACCAGCACGTGATCGACGGTGTCGTGAACGGCACCGGCCGGCTCGCGATGCGCGCGGGTCGCTTCACCTACGACGTGATCGACCAGCGGGGAGTCGACGGAGCGGTCAACGAGATCGCGGAGGTGACCGGCGAGACCGGTGGCCTCCTGCGCTATCTCCAGTCCGGTCGCGTGCAGCGCTACGCGCTGCTCATGTTCGCCGGGGTCTCGATGCTGAGCCTCGGTCTCTTGGTGAAGAACATCTAATGCTCGGCTCCTGGCGCGCTCGCCGCTGATTCGAGGGGAACACTTCGATGGATTGGTTCGACAGCTGGGCTCTCACGCTGGCGATCTTCATCCCGGCCGTCGGGATGGCGATCGTGCTGCTGATCCCGAGAGCCGAAGAGCAGCTGATCAAGATGGTGACGCTCGCCACCACGCTGGTCACGCTCGCGGTCGGCGTGGTCCTCCTTGCCCGCTTCGACTACGGGAGCGGCAAGCTCCAGTTCACGGTCGACAAGTCGTGGATCGACGTCATCAACAGCCGCTACCACGTCGGCATCGACGGCATCTCGCTGCCGATGCTCGTGCTCTCGATGTTCATCACGACGCTGGTCGTGATCTATTCGTGGAACCACTTCCCTGAGCCGCACAACCCGAAGGCCTTCCTCGCGCTGATGTTGCTGCTCGAGGTCGGCATGAACGGAACGTTCGCCGCGCAGGACCTCATCCTGTTCTTCATCTTCTTCGAGATCGTGCTGCTTCCCATGTTCTTCATGATCGGAGTCTGGGGAGGCCCCAATCGGGAGTACGCGTCGATCAAGTTCTTCCTGTTCACGCTCTTCGGTTCGGCGATGATGTTGCTGAGCTTCCTGGCGCTGTTCTTCCTCTCGAAGGAGCACACCTTCGATATCGTGCGCCTGTCGCAGCTCCACGGCGCAGGGATCGCGCACGGTACCCAGGTGCTGTTGTTCGCCGGCCTGTTCCTCGGCTTCGCGATCAAGGTTCCCATGTTCCCCTTCCACACCTGGCTTCCCGACGCCCACACCGAAGCCCCGACCGCGGGATCGGTGTTGCTGGCCGCGATCCTTCTGAAGCTCGGCGTGTACGGGTTCATTCGGATCGCGCTGCCGGTGCTGCCCGGCGCGGCACAGACGTGGGCGCCTTGGATCGGTCTCCTCGCGGTCATCGGCATCATCTACGGCGCGCTCGGGTGTCTCGCGCAACGCGACATGAAGCGACTGATCGCGTTCTCGTCGATCGCACACATGGGCTTCGTGATGCTCGGCGTCGCGACGCTGACGAACTTCGGCATCAACGCCGCGCTGTTCGGCATGGTGGCGCACGGGTTGATCACCGGGATGCTGTTCTTCGTGGCCGGCTCGGTGCAGGAGCGCTACGAGACCCGAGAGCTCAGTCGCCTGGGTGGGCTGCTGACGCAGGCGCCACACCTGGGCTGGATCCTCAGCTTCTCGGCGATGGCGTCGCTCGGGCTTCCCGGCCTCGCCGGTTTCTGGGGCGAGTTCCCGGCCATCCTGTCGGCGTACAACCCGGTCAACCCGCACGGCCTCTTCGGGACCAGCGGCGGCACACTGTGGACGTTCCGGATCTTCATGGTGGTGGCCGCGATCGGCACTGTCCTGGCGGCGGGATACCTGCTGTGGATGCTGCAGCGGGTCGCGTTCGGGACGCCGAAGGCGGAGTTCGAGGGTGCGCACATCCACGACGTGCACGGACCCGAATGGATCGCGTGGGCGCCGATCCTCGCCTTCGTCGTCGCGCTCGGGATCTACCCGAATCTGCTCTTCAAGATCCAGGACCCGGCGGTCACCAACATGGTGTCGCACTTGACGAAGGCCCTGTGAAATGAACCCGCACGTCGACTTCCACGCGATCGCGCCGGAGATCGTGCTCACGGCAACGATCATCGTCGTGCTCGTGGCCGACTTGCTCTGGCCGGAGCGTTCTCGCTTCACGACGTCCCGGATCGCTTCGATCGGCGTCCTCGCCGCGCTCGTTCCCGTGCTGACGCTCGCCGCCGACGGATCGGATCGCTCTCTGTTCGGCGGCGCATACGTGGTCGACAACTACGCCTTGGCGCTCAAGGCGTTCTTCCTCGTCGTTGCCTACGTGTCGCTGCTGCTCTCGGTCGACTACATCAGTGAGGGCGACTACTACCAGGGCGAGTTCTACTTCTTGCTGTTGACGTCGGTCCTCGGCATGACCGCGATGGCATCGGCGCGCGACCTGGTGTCGATCTTCGTGGCGCTCGAGACGATCACGATGCCGACCTTCGTGCTCGTAGCGTGGCGAAAGCACGACGGCAACTCCAACGAAGCCGCGATCAAGTACTTCGTCTTCGGCGTCTTGTCCTCGGCCGTCATGCTCTACGGGATGTCGTTCGTCTACGGCGCCGCGGGCTCGACCCGGCTCAGCGACATTGCGAAGGTTGCCGGGACGCACACGCCGGCCCTGTTCACGGTCGCGATCTTCCTGACGCTGGCGGGCTTCGCCTTCAAGGTGAGCGCGGTCCCATTCCACTTCTGGACGCCTGACACCTACGAGGGCGCTCCGACGCCGGTCACCGCGTTCCTGTCGGTGGCATCCAAGGCCGGCGGTTTCGTCGCGCTGCTGTCGATCATCCGCTTCGGCTTCCTCGAGTCGCGTGACTCGTGGGAGATTGCGCTCTGGATCCTGGCGGCGGCGTCGATGACGATCGGCAACCTCGTCGCCCTGCGCCAGACGAACATCGTGCGGATGCTCGCGTACTCGTCCATCGCGCAGGGCGGCTTCATCCTTGCTCCGCTCGCGATCGCGGGGGACGGCACCGCCCAGAAGTCTGCGTTCGAAGCGGTCGTGATCTACCTGCTCATCTACGGCGCGATGAACCTCGGTGCGTTCGCCGTCGTCATCGCGGTGGCGCGCCGCACGCGCTCGGCCGACATCGTCACCTACTCGGGCCTGGGCACCACGTCGCCGTGGCTCGCGGTCGTGATGTCCATGTTCTTGTTCTCACTCGCCGGGATCCCGCCGCTCGCCGGATGGTTCGCCAAGTTCGTGATGTTCCGAGCCCTCCTCGACGCGCACTCGACGCCCGCGGTCGTCTTGGCGATCGTTGCCGCAGTGAACTCGGTGATCGCGTTCTTCTACTACGCAGGCGTCGCGCGCCGGATCTGGTTCCACGCTCCGGATCCCAGCCACACGCAGGAGGCCACCATGCCGACGGCGCTCGTCGCTGCCATCGGGATCGCCGGCGCGATCGTGCTCGTGGTGGGTATCTACCCGCAGCTGTTCGCGCGCATCGGCGAGCTGGCGTTCACGCGCGGCTGAGGTGAGCGCGCTCGCCGGGCGGCTCGGGGAGCTGATCCGGCGCGAGGGTCCGATCGCATTCGACGCGTTCATGGAGCTCGCGCTCTACGGCGACGGCGGCTTCTTCACCGAGGGCGGCGGCGCGGGGAGGAGCGGTGCGGACTTCGTCACCAGCCCGGAGGTCGGGCCGTTGTTCGGAGCGCTTGTCGCGCGTGCGCTCGACCGATGGTGGGACCAGCTCGACCGTCCCGATCCCTTCTTCGTCGTCGAGGCCGGAGCGGGCCGGGGCCGGCTCGCCGCGGACGTGCTCCACGCGGAGCCGGCGTGCGCGAATGCGCTGCGCTACGTCCTGGTCGAGCGGTCGGGCGCGCTCCGCGCGGCACAGCGTGAATTGCTCCACGTCGAGCCGTTCGAGGACGCGATCGGGCCGGTGCTGCCGAGCGCTCCGGGCGAAGCGGCCGAGGCGGTGCCCGGGTCGGGCCCCATCGTCACCGCGTTGGAGGACCTGCCGTCGTTCCCGATCATCGGTGTGGTGCTCGCCAACGAGCTGCTCGACAACCTCCCGTTCGGCATCGTCGAACGATCGGGCGAAGGCTGGCGCGAGGTACGGGTGGGCATCGAGGGTGACCGGCTGGTCGAGCTCACCCTGCCCGCCGCGCCCGCGGTCGGCCACGCCGCCGATGTCATGGCTGGTGCAGCCCGGATCCCGGATGGCGCGCGCATCCCGCTGCCCGCCGCGGCGCAGGCGTGGGTGCGCCGGGTCGCCCAGCTCCTGGACGCCGGCTTCCTGGCCGTCGTCGACTACATGGCAACGCCCGAGGAGCTCGTCGAGCGCGAGATGACGTCGTGGCTCCGGACCTACCGGAGCCACGAGCGAGCAGCCTCACCCCTCGACGATCCGGGCGCGTGCGACATCACCGCCGACGTCCCTTCGGACGGCCTCACCCGCGTGGCCGGCCACGCGGGTTTGGAGCTGGTGCGCGACGCCACGCAAGCCGAGTGGTTGGAGGAGCTCGGGCTCGAGGAGCTGACGGCTGCCGCTCGGGAGGGATGGCGGGCGCGCGCGCACATCGGCGACCTCGAGGCGGTGACCCATCGCAGCCGCGTGAGCGAGGCTGCCGCGCTCACCGATCCCGCCGGCCTCGGAGCTCACCGCGTGCTCGTGTTCCGCCGCTGACCCGAGGCGTGTGGCGCGAACCGCGCCCAGGCGGGTTATGAAGGACGAGGGCATGGAACGCGACGACGACTTCGAGAGCTTCGTGCTCAGGACCGAGCCCGGGCTCCGACGCGCGCTCACCGGGAACCTCCCTCGCGAGTCTGTCGCCGACGCCCTCGCGGAAGCGTTCGCCTACGCGTGGGAACACCGGGAGCGAGTCATGGCCATGGAGAACCCGTCCGGGTACTTGTTCCGAGTGGGACAGTCGAAGTCGCGCACTCGCAGGCAGGGCTGGCTCGAATGGCCGTGCGACACGCGGGTGCCTGATATCGAGCCGGGATTGCCCGACGCCTTGCGGGAGCTCTCGCCTGCGCAAGCGCAGGCGGTCTGGCTGGTCCATGGCTGCGAGTGGACGTATGGGGAGACCGCGGTCGCGCTCGACGTGTCCCCCTCGACCGTGGGCACTCACATCGCTCGAGCGATGGTCCGTCTCCGTGAGCACTTGGGGGTGGCGAGCCATGGCTGATCTCGAGGAGCAGATCCGCAAGATCGCGGCGAACCGCGAGGGCCAGGTACGCGCGTGACGAGCCGCCACGTGTGCTGCGCCAGGGCTCTCCGTGGAGGCGAAGCCGTCCTCTCGCAGCCGTCGCCGCGTGCCTGGTCGTGCTGCTCAGCGTGGGCGGCTGGCTCGTGTGGTCGGTGCTCCAGCAGGACTCGCGCGTGACCGGTGGAACCCCGACCACGGCGGCGACCACGCCCGCCACCGGTGCGACGGTGCCCACGACGCCGGCGCCGCCGACCACGACATCGGCGGTCGCATGCAGTCCTTCGGGAGCGACGGATCGACAGCACGGCACAGGACAGTTGTCGAACCCGCCGAACTCGACGGTGCTCATCAACGTCCAGGTGCAGGCGAGCGACTGTGTCGACGAGGTCGGATTCAGCTTCTCGGGTGGCACGCCGGACTGGACGGCCGAATACCAGGCGGGGCCGTTCTCGGACAGCCCGCGAGGGGAGCGTGTCGCGGTCGAAGGGAACGCGTTCCTCGTAGTCCAGTTCTCGCATGCAGCGGGAACCCCGGAACTCACGCCAGGCATGACGTCTCCCGGGCGCGATCTGCATCCCGGTAGCCCGTCGGGGGTTCTCGAGGTCGTCCGGACTCAGGACTTCGAAGGCGAGCTCACGTGGATCATCGGGCTCGACGCGCGTCGTCCCTTCCAACTGATCGAGCCCACCCAGGGTCAACTGGTCGTGCGACTCCCCGCTGCTCGGTCGAGGCCGATGTCGTGCACCAGTGATCCTGGTCACTTCCGCATCGACGTTCCGAACGGCGCCTTCGTCGAGCTGAGCGACGACTTCCGCTGCCGTGTCTTCGGGACGCAGCCCTTTCTAGTCATCCGGAACAGCGACGCGCCCGTGCCGATCTCGGTGAGCCCAGGTCAGCCGTGGGATTGGTCTTCGCCGCCGGGACAGACTTCGGTCGCGCGGATCTCGACCAGAAGCACCACGATCGACGGTCGGGCAACGACGGTGCTCGAAGGCGAATACAACGGAGTCGGTTTCTCTCCCGCTGGAACCAGGTTCTACCTCTATGAGATCCAATGGGGGCCGGGACTCGTCCTCCACATCGACACGATCGGAAAGCCCGGGGCCGAGCACGACGCGAACAAGTTGGCAGTCGACGCCATCGCGGCCAGCGCTCGCTACGTTCCCTGACCGGGCTGCGCCTGCCGCAGCGTCGAGACGACGGGATAGCCTGACCGCGCCGCGGAGTCCGCAAGGGGGAACAGGCATGTCCGACACCATCGAGTCGCTGCTCGCCGAAGGTCGAACGTTCCCACCGCCTGAGAGCTTCAAGCAGCACGCACGCATCGTCGGCAGCGACATCTACGACGAGGCGGACCGCGACTTCGAGGGCTTCTGGGCGCGTCAAGCCGCCGACCTGCTCGACTGGTACGAGGACTGGCACACCATCCTCGAGTGGAATCGACCGTTCGCCAAATGGTTCGTCGGGGGCAAGCTCAACGTCGCGTACAACTGCCTCGATCGCCATGTCGCGGCAGGCGCGGGCGACAAGGTCGCGTACTACTGGGAAGGCGAGCCCGGCGACACCCGGGTGATCACGTACGCGGAGCTCCTTGCCGACGTCAGTCGTCTCGCGAACGCGCTCAAGGCACTCGGTGTGCGCAAGGGCGACCGGGTGAACATCTATCTCGGCATGGTGCCGGAGCTCCCCACGGCGCTCCTCGCCTGCGCGCGCATCGGCGCCGCTCACTCCGTTGTCTTCGGCGGGTTCTCTTCCGACTCGCTGCGTGACCGGATCCAGGACGCGGGGGCCAAGGTCCTCATCACGGGCGACGGTGCGTGGCGGCGCGGGAACGTGGTGCCGCTCAAGACGACGGCCGACGAGGCGGTCGCGGAGTGCCCCACGATCGAGAAGGTGCTCGTGCTGCGCCGCACCGGCCAGGACGTGCCCATGACCGAGGGACGAGATGTCTGGTGGCATGATCTCGTCCCCGGCCAGTCGCCGGAATGTCCGCCGCAGCCGATGGACGCCGAGGACCTGCTCTACCTGCTCTACACGAGCGGAACCACGGCGCGGCCCAAGGGGATCATGCACACGACCGGCGGGTACCTCACGCAGGTCGCGTGGACGCACCGCAACGTCTTCGACCTCGATGCCGAGCAGGACATCTACTGGTGCGCGGCCGACGTCGGCTGGGTGACCGGCCACTCCTACATCGTGTACGGCCCGCTCGCGAACCGCGCGACGAGCGTCATGTACGAGGGATCACCCGACTACCCGGAGAAGGATCGCCTCTGGGAGATCGTCGAGAAGCACCAGGTCACGATCCTCTATCTGGCCCCCACCGCGATCCGCACGTTCATGAAGTGGGGTCCGCAATTCCCCGCCGGTCGCGACTTGTCATCGCTGCGGCTCCTCGGGTCGGTGGGCGAGCCGATCAACCCCGAGGCCTGGGTGTGGTACTGGCAGCACATCGGTGGTGAGCGCTGTCCGGTCGTCGACACGTGGTGGCAGACCGAGACGGGCGCCATCATGATCAGCCCGCTGCCGGGGGCGACGGTGCTCAAGCCGGGCAGCGCGACGTTCCCTCTGCCGGGCATCGGCGCCGATGTCGTCGACGAGGACGGCAACGCCGTGTCGATCCCGGGTGGTGGCTTCCTCACCCTTACCCGCCCCTGGCCGTCGATGCTGCGCGGGATCTGGGGCGACCCGCAGCGGTTCGAGGACACCTACTGGAGCCGTTTCGAGGGCGCGTACTTCGCTGGCGACGGCGCGAAGCGCGACGAGGAGGGTTACTTCTGGCTCCTGGGGCGCGTCGACGACGTCATGTTGGTCTCGGGCCACAACATCTCGACCGCCGAGGTGGAGCACTCGCTCGTCGGCCACCCGGCGGTCGCCGAAGCCGCCGTCGTGGGCACCAAGGACGCGACGACGGGACAGGCGATCTCGGCGTTCGTGATCCTCCGCGCGGGCAACGAGCCCACTGACGCCCTGGTCGGCCAGCTTCGCGAGCACGTGGCGCACCACATCGGCCCGATCGCACGGCCCAAGTCGATCCTCTTCACCGAGGATCTCCCGAAGACCCGCTCCGGCAAGATCATGCGGCGGCTCCTGCGAGATGTCGCGGAGGACCAGGCGTTCGGGGACACGACGACACTTGCAGACCCGTCGGTGGTCGAGTCGATCAAGACGCGGTACCTCGCGGCGTCGACGTCCGACGAGGATTGAGCACCGAGCCGGCGTCCGAGTACTGGACCTGGAGGGTGGGGCCGGTCGACCCTGCGGCCTCCGTCATCGTCGACCTCGACGGTGTCCTCTCTGACGCGGCGGAGCGTCAGCACTACCTGGAGGCGCCGACGAAGGACTGGCGGGCGTTCTTCGACGCGTGCGGCGACGACGAGGTCATCGAGGAGATGAAGGTCCTCCTCGACCTGCTCGACGCGCGCCTGCAGGTCGTGCTGCTCACCGCGAGGCCGTCGCGCGTGCACCCGCTCACCGAGGCCTGGCTCCACCGATACGAGATCCGATGGGACCTGTTGGTCATGCGGCCGACCGGCGCGTACGAGCTCGCCCGGCTGTTCAAGCGCGGCGCGGTGCGCGAGCTGCGGCGCTTCGGTTTCGAGGTCCGGCTCGCGATCGAAGACGACCGGCGCAACGTCGAGATGTTCCGAGCCGAAGGCATCCCGACGCTGTACCACCACTCGGGCTACTACGACTGATCGACGACGGTGGCGCGGCGGCGCCGACGACGACCGCGGTTGGGGAGGAGCAGCATCGGGATCTGGACGTACGCCGCGAGCAGACCGAAGCCCAGCATCGCCCACGTCTCGTGAATGCCGTAGCTGAGCGTCGCCAACACGAGACCCGTCCATAGCAGGACCTGTGTCACGACCGCCGTGATCCGCATCACGCGAGCGATCGTCACCGCGAGGGGCGTCGAGCGCGTTGCCACACTCCCGGTTGCGACCCACTCGCGGGTTCGACCGGACAGGAAGTGCACGATCGCGATTGCGTGCGCAAAGGAGTAGAGCTGCTGCACCCGGAGAACGTCCATCCGCCAGTGCCCGCGCATCACGGTCGGCAGCACGAAGTACCACAGCATGATCGCACCGAGCAGCCACACCGTGTTCCTCGGGTGGATGTCGTCTGCGAAGAGCCAGAGCATGAGCAGGCCCGGGAGTGGTGCGAGGAACACGTTGACCGCGGTGGTGATGTAGTAGAGGAAGCCCGACCAATAGCAGCAGCGCTGTCGCCAGCTGAAGGCGGGGTGCCGGTGGAAGCTCGCGTCCGCGAGCAGGGACATCGATCCGGTGCACCATCGGTACTGCTGGTTCACGAACGCGAGGAGCGTGTCGGGGCAGAGGCCCTTGGCGAGGAGGATGGGCACGTATCGGAGCTGGAACCCCGCCTTCGCGACCTTCACGCCGGTGTGGACGTCCTCGGAATGGCCGATCTGGGCGAACCCGCCGGCGCGCTCGAGCGCCGTGCGACGGTAGATGGCGCACGTCCCCACGCAGATCGCGGCACGTGAACGGTCCCGCGCCGGCTGGATCCAGCGATAGAACAGCTCTTGCGTGGCGCCGGCGCATCGTTGCAGCCACGACATGCCTTTGCGGGAGTCGAAGAACTGGGGTGACTGGACGATGCCGGTGCTCTCGTCGAGGAAGTACGGCATCAACTCGCGGAGGAAATCGTGGCGCGGCGCGAAGTCCGCATCGAACACGACGATGAACTCCGAGCTGCTCTGCTCGTATCCGAAGCGGAGGTTGCCGGCCTTCTTCAGATGACCGCGATTGGGGCGGACGCGATACTCGAAGGAGCGCGACTCGGCGAGCCCTCGCACCTCCTCACGATCCGCGTCGTCGAACACCCAGACCGTGACGGCAGCCGGCCAATCGAGGCGACTGACGAACCGATACGTGTTCTCCAGCACTTCCAGCGGCTCCCCGGCGGTCGGGAGGAAGACGTCGACCGTCGGATACTCCTCGGGTTCGTACGACATCGTGCGCAGCTCGTGATCCATGCGGCTCGTCCGCTTCCGTCGCATGCCACTCGCCAAGGAGACGGCCATCGCCAGGATGTAGACCATGGCGGGGACGAAGAAGCACCACAGCGGGGGCCGCGACCACGCGAAGCGGCCAATGCTGAAGATGACCAGCGCAAGCGTGCACGACTGGAGGACCAGCAGCCATCGATGCTGCTTGCCCATGTACCAGTACTTCTCGTCCTCGTTGGGGGGCATCGGGAGCATCGTGGCCTCGAGGACCGCTCGGCGTCCACGAACCGGTCGGTCGTCGACGAACCTGGAGAGGGCGACCTCGGTCCTGCTCATGGCGCGACCGTTCCGCCGGTCTCGCGCGGGACGAGCGCCGCTGGTGTGCCGCGTTCACGTCCGTATCCGGAGGCAGCGAGCCCGTCGTGGAATGTGTCGAAGACTGCGGTCGTGGAATTGAGTCGCCAGTCGTTCGTGTGACCGTCTTCGGAGACCGCAAAGTTGAACCAGATGAAGCCGACGACGTCGGGGTTGGCCTCCAGGCCGGGAAGGAAGGTCTGGGTCCATGCGACCTTCTGGCCTCCATCTTCCGTCGCGCCCACCTCTGCGAGCAGGATCGGCACACCAGGCGCGACGCGGCGAAGCTCGGCGAGCGTCGCGTCGTAGGTGGCGGCGAAGGTCGCCGTTCCGTCGCCCACCCGGTAGTAGCCCGTCATCCCCACCCAGTCCACGTAGTCGGCACCAGGGAAGTAGTGGTCGATCGAAGGGAACCGCACGAGGTTGTCGACCCGGTTGGGCGCCCAGAGCCAGATCACCAGGTCGTTCGCGCCTTCGCGGGCGAAGAGGTCGCGCACATGGCGCCACGCCTCGATGTAGCCGCCGGGCTGGTTGCCGTATGGATTGTCGAACTCCGTCCATCGGTACCAGTTGCCGTTCATCTCGTGGTCGAACCGGATCACGAGCGGGAGCCCGAGCGCCTTGACATCCCACCGCGTACTGCGTGAGGTAAGCATCGAACGAGCCATCGATGATGCGTCCGAGGGAGTAGTCGGTCGTGTCGCCCGTCGTGGCCAGCGCGCGCGATTCCCAGGTCATGACAGGGACCTCCCCTCGCTGCCACAGCGCACGGACCCGGGGGGCATCGAACGACGTGTCGAAGCCCTTGAAGTAGCCCTGCATCGTTGCGTCGCGCGCAAGGCTGTACTCGAGGAAGTCGAACTCCTCCGTGGTGGAGGTCATCAGCCCGAAGTGGTGTCCGCTTGCCAGGATCTGCGCCTTGGTGGGTACGTCGGTCGGCGATAGCGGCGTCGCGGCCGGCGCCTCGGACGTCGGATCGGCGTGTTCGGTGGGCGCGGTGGCCGAAGACGTCGCTGCGTGCGCGGCGGGTGCGGACATCTGCGTTCGTGACTTCAACTGCTCGCACGCAACGCCGTCGTGGTCTCCGTCGAGTGCGGCGAACCCTGCGGGATCGGCCTCGAGCTGAGCCTGGGCGTCTTGCTGGTATGGGTACGAGGCACAGCTCGGGGTGCTCGCCTTGGCCTCCGCCGTCGTGGTGCTGAGCGCCGGTCGAGGCGTTTGACGGGCGGTGCCGAGCTCGCCTTGGAGCGAGTGCACCCGATGGTCGAGCCTGTCGGCCCGCTGTTGCGCGGCGTTCAGCGCGGAGTCACGGCCGAACTGCACGTCGGCCGCTGATGCCGCCGTGGTCGCGAAGACGACCATCGAGATGGCCGCTACGGCATACCGCGTGGGACGGTGGCTGAGGTCGGGCATGGGCGTGTCCTCCCAGCTGAGGGCATCACGACAATTCCAACCCGTCCCGACGCCAGGATGCATTGCCCGCGTTACGGGGTGGTGTCCGCCACATCAACTGGTGGCAAACGTTCGCTCCGGCAGCGCTCGGCGCGCCCCGCTCAGTCGCGGAAGTTCGTGAAACGCAGGCAGCGCTCCGCATCGGCATGACGCTCGGTCCGCGTCATTCACCGGGCAGGTGACCGTATGGTCCCGAGGATGCGAGCCGTGTCGCCGCCGTCGAGGATCGTGCATCTGCTGGGCCTTCGCATGTCGTACGCATCCATCTCCGTGGTGTTGGCGACCGCCGCGGTGTCACGGCATGGCAACGCAGCAGGACCAGGGCGTCCGCTGGTCCGCTGAAGGGGATATCAGGGAAGGCCGCTTTCACGTCTCGCTCGGAGACCCCGATCAGACCGCGCGAGGTCCGAGTTCCGGGGGGCCTCGGTGAAGTCAACGCCTCGTGAAGTGAACGATCCGGCCCGGGCACACGCGGCGAGAGGCGCCCACACCGAACGGGTCCTCGTCGTCACCTTCGACGATGGGTCGCGTGCCGGCGAAGGCTGGGCGCAGCGGCACCTCTGTGCCCCGTCCACTCCGTGACAGTGCCCAGGAAAGGGACGCATTGTCGACGCCCGTGACGCCGACTCCGTGCCCCTGACTGGTGCGCGTCAGGCAGACCAGCCTCCGCTGAAGGAGAAGCACTGCCCGGTCTGGAATCGCGACCGGCCCTCGAGGAGAACCGCAGCGAACTCCGCGAGCTCCTCGGGGCTGCCCAAGCGCCTCATCGGTGAGGCTTGCTCGATGGCATGACGGCGCTCCGGGTCACGTGCACCCGAGGCATCGAGAAAGCTGGGCGCGTCGAGGAAGTTCGTCGCGATCGCATTGATCGTAACGCCGGAGGAAGCGTGTTCGAGACCGACCGCCCGGACGAGCGCGATCGCTCCGGCGCGTGTTGCCGTGTACATCGGGGCGCCCGGCTCGGGTCGCAGCCCGGTCGCGCTCGTCGACACCAGGACCTGTCCTTCGCCTGCATCCAACATCGGCGGGAGCACCGCGCGCAGCGCCCATGCGACCATGTCGAGGTTGTGCAACTTCACCGTGTTCCAAAGGCGGTCGTCGGAGTCGAGGAACCTGCCCGACACGCCGATGGTCACCCCCGTGCGTATCCAGGCGGCGTCGATATGCCCGAACCGTTGCAATGTTTGCGTGACGAGCGCTGCATGGCCGTCCGGAGTGGTGAGGTCTGCGCTTACGACGGCCGGGGGAGCGGGAAGCCTGTCCTCGAGCTCGCGTACGAGCACCGGCGAAGGATCGTGGAGCACTACTTGCGCGCCACCTGCGGCCAACCGGCGTGCGACCGCGGGTCCTGCATGCTCGCCCGCATTGAACACCAAAGCGACACGGCCCGACGTGCGCACGAAAGGACAACGTAGCTTCCGCTGCCGACGACTGCATCATGGGTGCCCGGCGACTCCTCGGGGTCAGCTCCCGGGAGCTTGCACGCGCAACCTCGGACATCGCGACGTCTGCCGCGGCAAGAAGGTCGATCTGACCGCCGAAATCGGCGGCAACCTAGTCGCGGAAGTTCGTCATCTGCTGCCACCTTTGTCGAGTCCTCACTCCGACTCGTACTGGCCCTTCGCGTCAGCGACTCGTGACCGGAGGCTCATGGACAGGAGGGCAGTTTGCCGTAGGCGCGCAAGATCCTTGCGGTGTCCCCGCCGTCCAGGATCATGTAGCGGCGAGGACGCCGCATGTCGTTCGCGTAGGTCTCCATCATGTTCACTACTTCGGACATCCGGTGCACCACTCGGATGTCGGCATGTGGATCGTCTCCTCGCACACGCTGGCGCGCAGCGTGTTCACGAGCGGCGACTTCGTCCGGGAGGGCCATGCACTCCGAGAAACTGCGACACGTGCGGGGGCCGGCGCTCGAGCTGTGGGAGCGAGCTGCTACGCGATGTGGCGGGTCTGAGCGTGGCGCGGCGGCCTCAGCGGATCGCGGGCCTCGGCACGATGGACGTAGTCGCCGATTTCGCGTACCCGTTTGCGCTGGAGATGATCTGCTCGATGATCGGCGCACCCGAGGCGGACGGCCCGAAGCTCGTCGAGTGGACCCATGGGCTCGTGCCACTGCTCCAACCTGGCTGTCCGGCACGGGAGCTCGAGGTCGCGGACGCCGCCGCGCTCGAGGTGAGTGCGTACTTCGAGACGCTGGCCGAGGAGCGACGATGATTCCCGCGCGACGACATGCTGACCGCGTTCGTGGAGGCCCACGAGGGTGGTGACCATCTTGCGAGGGGTGAGCTGACCACCCTCGCCCTCGAGATGGTGATGGCGGGCCACGAGACGACGGCACACATCATCCCGAACGCACTCCTGACGTTGCTTCGGCATCCTGATCAGCTCACGAAGGTGCGGGGGGATCGCCGGCTTCTGGTCCCAGCTGTGGAGGAGTGCCTGCGCCACGAGTCCTCCGTCCGGACGTCGAATCCATTCGTCACGCGACGCGATGTCGTGCTCGGCGAAGGCTCGTCCCGAAGGGCGCGAAGGTCGTGGTGTGGTTGGCGGCCGCGAACCGTGACCCGGCCGTCTTCGAGAATCCGGATCGCGTCGACGTGACCCGGGAGCCAAATCGTCACCTCGCATTCAGCGGTGGGATCCACTACTGCCTCGGCAATGCGCTGGCGCGCATGGAGACGCAGCAGGCCCTCGCAGCGTTCCTCTCCCTCCCGAACCTGCGACTTGCCGACGACGAGGTCCTGACCTGGCACTCCGATTGGCCGACGAGCCGCTGCCTGACCGCGATGCATGTGCGGTGGGACGTCGAGGGAAGCACGAGCTGAGCGGTGGCAGACCCGCGGGTTCCGTGGGCCTGCCACCGACTCTTGCCTACTGTCTGCCGCACGGTGGGATGCGGCGAGGCGTTACGCCTTCTTGGTCCGGGTGAGGTACCGCGGCTCCCAGCCGACGGCCCACACGTACGACATGTTCGCTACTCCCTTGACGTCCTTCGGGAAGATCCAGTAGCGGGTGTCGTAGCAGATCGGAATCGACCACGCGTTCTGGGCGAACGTGTCGTTGATCTCGTTCCACAGCTTCTGTGCCTCGGAATCCGAGAGCGTGGGATCGTTGGCGCTCTTCACCAGCGTCTCGAACGCCGCTCCCTCGGGGCCGCCGGCCACCTTGTAGATGACTGCGCCCGGCGTGATGTACCGGGTGAACCACAGCGTCGGGTAGCCCTGGCCGGCGTTGACCTGTACGTAGGCGTCGTACTTGCCCTGCGTGAAGTCGCTCGTGATGACGCTGACTGCGGCCGTCGTCACGTTCACGTTGACACCGATCGCCTTGAATTCCGCGACGAGAGCGGTGCCGATCGAAGTCTGTGGTTCGAGCGAGGCGCCGAGCTGCAACGTGATCTCCGGGTTTGCGCCCACGCCCGAGTCGGAAAGCAGTTGCTTCGCCTTGGTGACATTGAACGCGAACGGGTACTTGAAGTTGGTGGCGCTCCCGAGGGTTCCCGGCGGATTGGGCTGGTCTGCCGCCTTACAGGTGTTGTTCAGCAGCTGCTCGCTGATCGTCTTGCGGTCGATCGCAGATGCCAGTGCCTGGCGGAACTTGAGGTTGCTCACCGGACCCGATCGAGTCGTCTTCAAGAGCAGGTTGTACGAGCCCTGGGTCGGGTATTCGTAGAGCTTCTTCCCCGATACGTTGCGTGCCGCGTCGATGAGCGAGGTGTGCACCAGCGAGGCGTCGGCCTGGCCGGACTGGACGCCGTTCAGCGCGGTGTTGGGGTCGGCACTCATCAAGATGTTGATGGTCTTGATCCGGCCGGCCTTCTTGTCCCAGTACTTGGTCGAGGCCCGCGTGAAGATCGCCTTGACCGTTGGAACCCACTCGGTCGCGATGTACGAACCCGAACCCGCCATGTTCTGGTCACCCATGCCGAGGTCGAGGTTCTGGGCGATCGCCTTCGGGTTGATGATCGCGCCGGCGTTCCTCGCCAGGACGTACGGGAGGTCGGCCGCTGGCCGGTTCAGGTTGAACTTCACCTGATTCGTCCCGACGACCTGGACTGAGTCGATCATCGTCAGGTTCGCCTTGGCGGTGCTCTGTGGGATGGTTTGCGCCCGCTCGATGCTCTGCTTCACCGCGTCCGCCGTCACGGCCGACCCGTCGTGGAAGACGGCGTTGCCCCGGATCGTGGCCGTGAACGAGAGGCCGTCGGTCGAGAACGACCACTTCGTGGCGAGCTGCGGCTCGAGCTCGACCTTGTTGTTGAGATGGACCAGCCGGTCGTAGAGCATCATCCCGAACGGCAGCTCCGACGAGTTCCGCTCGAGGTGCGGATCCAGCTGTGTCGCGGTCGCATTCCCGACGTCGATCGTGATCGACGTGTTCTTGTTGATCTTCTTCTTGGCAGGTGACGATGCCGGGCTCGTCGCGCCCGCGCTTCCCACGAGGCCGAGAACGACCGCGCAGGCCACCAGCGCAATGGTGACACGCTTCATGGATTCCCCCTCTTTGGTGCAACGGAGTCCGGCGCCAACGCGCCTGCGCGCGCTGGATGAGGCAACGCCGAGAACCCCCTTCCCAATCGCAAAGAGTGGCCTGATTCGGTCTCGGGGTCAAGTCGCGGCGATCGACGCGGTTCACTGACGTGTGTCAAGGGCGGAGCGCCCGCCATCTCGACGAGGGACTTCGAGGGGAAGGCACTGTCGCGGGAGCGCGTCGCGAGTGCAGCGGGGAACCGGGTCACTCGCCGATGGTTCGGACGTGGGAACCGGGGCAGCAGCGAGAGGTTCCTCCTCGCGGGCATGCTGTGGTGCGATCAGTGCGGCGAACGCATCGGTACCCGGACCGACCAGAAGCGAGGCCGTGATCTGAAGCATCGCTACGTGTGCCGCGGCAAGCGCCTGGCGAAATGCGGGCTGCCCCCGATCGACCGCGACATGCTGGATCATGAGGTACGCCGGTCGTTCGTCGACAACTTCGTCGACCAAGTAGACGTGCAAGCGACGATCGAGCGAGAACGGGACCGTCTCGCCGCCTTGCGCGCTTCGGAGGCGGCGACGGTGCGCGACGAGCTGAATCACGTCGAGGGCGAGATCGCCGGTGAGCGGTCCCTAAGGATCCGTGCGCAACGGGATTACGAGTCGGGTGCGATCACCGCCGACCAATGGTCCGTATCGATACGGACGCTCAGGGACGCCTCGAACTCGCAGAGCAGGCGCGCGCTCGATTGCAGGCCCGGGCCGTTGAGGTCGAGTCGTGCGTAGGTGTGGGGGAGATCGACGCGCTTCTCGACCGCCTCGCCTCAGTTACCCGAACGATCGCCGGTCACCTGCAGGCGGAAGAAATCCCACGGCTCAACCAACAGTTCGGCGAAGTCTTCGAGTCGTTCGGGATCTCGCGCGACCGCGATCGTCTGTTCGTCCAGCCACGCCTGCACCCAGAGTTCGTGCCGCCCGGCAACTGGACCGTCCTGGACTTCGGCGAGAGCATCGAAGGTGGCGACCTGCGAGTGGAGGTCGTCGAGTACCCCGCCGCCGACCTACGGAAGGTCGATCTGACCGCCGGAATCGGCGGCGACATTAGTCACGGAAGTTCGTGAACTGCAGGGGTACGTCGAAGTCGTGGTCGCGCATCGCGGCGATCGCGGTTTGGAGGTCGTCGCGCTTCTTGGCGCTCACGCGGAGCTGGTCGCCCTGGACCTGATGGGAGACACCCTTCAGGTTGAGCTCCTTGATGAACTTCCCGATCTCTTTGGCCTTGTCGGCGTTGATCCCCATCTGGAGCTTGGCCGTCTGGCGCACGGTGCCCTTCGTGGCCTCTTCGACCTTGCCGTAGTCGAGCGCCTTCAGCGAGATCTTGCGCTTCACCAGCTTCTCCTCGAGCACCTGGACGAGTGCCTGAAGGCGCGACTCGCTCTCGGTGTGCATCTCGATCGCCTTGTCGGCGAGCTCGACGGTGGTGTCGGTGCCCTTGAAGTCGTAGCGGGTCGCGACTTCGCGCTGTGCCTGGTCCACTGCGTTGCGGACCTCTTGCAGGTCGACCTCGGAGACGACGTCGAATGTCGGCACGGCCACCTCCTGCTCCTCGCGAACGGGCTGGTACTCTACGCGGCCCCTGGGTCGGTACCCGAGTGGCCAAAGGGGGCAGTCTGTAAAACTGCTGCGCAAGCTACGTTGGTTCGAATCCAACCCGGCCCACTCTCACGACGCTCGCTCCCGACCGGCGGGCGCATCGCTGTCGGGCGTCCGAAATGTCCGCGTAGTTTCACGGGCGCTGCCTCAGGGTGGATACTGGGGCGTGGTGGTGACCGAGGGTGAGCGTCCCAGGCGCCCCTGGCGCCTCGCGATCGTCGGCGTCCTCCTCGCGCCGCTCCTCACCGCGTGCCTCGGCTCCGACTTCACGTACGTGAAGAGCTCGTCGAACCGCACCTATTACAAGGTGCCCACGCAATGGAAGCTGTTCAGCCAGGACGACGTCCTGAGCGGCTCCAAGAGCAAGCTCTCCCAAGAAGAGCTGGACGCGCTCAGGGGCACCACCTGGCAGACGGCCTTCGACGGCGATCCGCAACCGTCCTTGAAGCACACGACGAACCTCGCCCGGTCGTACCCGGTCGGCATCGCCCTCGTGCAGACGCTGAGCGACGACGACCGCGACTCGATGTCATTGGCAAGCCTCCGGAACTTCGCCGTCGACATCGACACCGCGCTCGACCAGGGCAGCGCGCAGGTCGTCTCCTACAACACCATCACCCGTGACGGTGGCTTCCACGGCATCGACATGGTGGTCCGGTTGTCGCTGCAGAGCGGTGGGTCCGTCACGCTGAGCCAGGTCTCCCTGCTCGACGCGAACACGAGCAAGGTGTACGTGCTGGTCGTCTCGTGCACGTCGGTCTGCTACCAGCAACAGAAGTCGAAGATCGAGTCCGTTCTGAAGTCCTGGACGGTGAGGAAGTCCCAATGAATGAGGTCGTCAAGCCGCACCAGTTCGTGAGCCGCCCCCGCGAGTCGGATCGGCGAACGTGTGGACCGCTCCCGCCGTGGGACCGCGTGAAGTTCTTCGTGCTCATCGTCGCCGCGTTCTGGCTCTTCGTCTGGATCGAGATCGGCGACAACCCGATCCTTCCGGTCAGTCAGGCGATTCGTCACACCATCGACGCGCGGTGGTGGTTGTTCCTGCTCTTCGGGCTCGAGCTGCTGCGCCAGCTCCACTACGTGCTCAGCGAGCACTGGCCGAGCTATCACCTCACCTGGACGCGCAAGATCGTCGGGAATTGGAACGACTTCACCGAGCGCTTCAGGCCCTGGACCCGCTTCCGCCTCGCGCGCGCCATCAAGGTCCTGATCTTCCTCGCGGTCCTCGACTACATCCTGGCCAAGAGCTTCGACGAGCCGATGGCGACCGGCTTGCTCAAGATCTTCAACGTCTTCGACCTCTTCTTCACTTCATCGTTCGGTCTCGTCGCGTTCTACATGGTCATCGGGATCGCGCAGTTCGTCGGGATCTTCTGGTTCATGTCCAAGGGCGGCGTCTCCGTCTACTACCCCGACGACGTCCAGACCCGCTTCGAGGACGTCTGGGGCCAGGACGGCGTGCTCGAGAAGGTCAAGGAGAACCTGATCTTCCTCGAGGACCCGAAGTCGATCGAGGACCGCGGCGGGCACGTGCCGGGCGGCATCCTGCTCTACGGCCCGCCCGGAACCGGCAAGACGCTCATGGCCGAGGCGGTCGCAGGCGAGACCGGAAACCCCTACGTGTTCGTCGAGCCCGGCGCGTTCTCGAACATGTTCTTCGGCGTCGGCGTGCTCAAGGTGCGATCGCTGTTCAAGAAGCTGCGCAAGCTCGCACTGAAGTACGGGGGCGTCATCGTGTTCTTCGACGAGGCCGACGCGCTCGGCAACCGTGGGCTCTCAACGCAGAGCGCGACCGCTGCCACCGCGATGACCGAGGCGTGCAACGGCCCGGCCTACCTCTCGCTTCCCGCGCGCCAGGCCCTGATCCACGATCTCACGCTCGCCGCGGGGACCGCCGACGACGGCAGCAGCCGCTCGCGCGCGCGTCGCTTCTTCATGCCGGGCATGGGTCGCGGCGGCGGCGACCCCATGGCGCTGACCGCGCTGCTCGCCGAGATCTCGGGGCTCAAGAAGCCGCGCGGCATCCTCAACCGGTACGTGCGTCGCCTCTTCAACATGCGGCCGAAGCCGCCGCCCAAGTACCGCATCCTCATGATCATGGCGACGAACATGCCCGACTCGCTCGACGCCGCGTTCCTGCGGCCCGGCCGCATCGACCGCATCTACAAGGTCGGCTACCCGTCGAAGGACGGTCGGCGGCGCACCTACGAGGGCTACCTCGCCAAGGTGCGGCACCAGCTGACGGCGGAGCAGATCGATCGCTTGTCTGTGATGTCGCCGCACGCAACCGGCGCCACGGTCAAGGACATGGTCAACGAGGCGTTGGTCAACGCGATCCGCGACGGCCGGGACACGATCACGTGGCCCGATGTGCTGCGGGCCAAGCATCACAAGGAGCATGGCCTCCCCGACGAGGCCGAATACATCACGCGCGAGCGTCACGCCGTCGCGATCCACGAAGCGTGTCACGCGGTCGCGTTCTACCGGCTCCACCGGGGGGTCGCGATCGACGTTGCGACGATCGAACGTCGTGGCGACATCGGCGGGTTCGTTGCGCCGATCCCGCTCGAGGACCAGTTCTTCACCTGGAAGTCCGAGAACGAGGTCGACATCATGATCTCGCTCGCATCGCTCGCGGGTGAGCGCATGTTCTTCGACGGCGACAGCTCCATGGGCGTCGGTGGCGACCTGCGGAGCGCGACCACGGTTGCGATGCAGATGGAGGCGTTCGTCGCGCAGGGCGAGACGGTTGCCTCGCACTTCGTGACCAAAGCGGGCGACGCGCGGCAGCTCGGTCAGAGCGTCGAGACGGGAACCGACCGGCAGTGGCTCGAGACGCCGTTCGGCAACCGGGTCGAGGCGCGGCTCCAGGAGCTTCTGGAGCGCGTGCGGGTGATCCTCGATCGCGACCGCGTCATGGTCCTGGCCGTCGCCCACGCGATGGAGCAGCACCGGACGATCTCGGGTGAGGACGTTGCTGCCATCATGGAGGGCTACTCGGGTCCCGTGGTCGACGGTCACCGCTACCACCAGGCCGACTTCCAAGCCGAGCTCGAGGAGTACCACCGGTCGGCGTTGCTCGCGCACCAGCAGACCGCGACGGTGGCCATGGCGTTGCCGTCCCTCAACGGGCGGACGAACGGCCACGGTCCGTCGATCAGCGGTGCTCACGACGACCACGGCGCGGCGGTGGTCGATGCCGACGGGCGTCCCGTGACTGCTCCGCCCGGCCCTGAGGTCGGGGTGGCGACGGCGCCGCCGACGGCACCGGAGCCGGCGCGGATCGCCGGCGCGCACTCCTCTCAAGCCCCGTACGCCGCGCGACGCGGACCGACGTTCTCATCGCCGCCGTTCCCCGCGTCGTCGGACGCGACCTCCGCCACGCCGGAGCCCGCCAACGGCACTGCCGCCAAGCGGCCGCGGTGGTGGAGACGCAAGCGCCCTTGACGGCGGCGCGCGGTCAGAGGAGTCGTTGCATCTCGACGACGTCCAGCCAGCGCCCGTGCTTGCGGAGCACCTCGCGTTCGACGCCGACGTGCTCGAACCCGCACGCGCGGTGCAGTCCGATGGACGCGTCGTTCCCACCGGTGATCCGTGCGATCACGCTGTGGAACCCGTGGGCCGAGGCGAGCCGGAGCAGCTCATCGAGGAGCGCGCGGCCGGTTCCCTCACGATGGCGCTCGGGAGCGACGTACACCGAGTCCTCCACGGTCGTCGCGTACGCCGGCCGGGGCCGGAAGAGCGAAAGCGACGCGAAGCCGACGACGCGGCCGCCCGCGACGGCGACGACCGCGGGATGAGCGCCGGAGTGCTCGTTGATCCACGCCACCTGCTCGTCGAGCGTGCGGGGGACCATGTCGGCGAGGGCGGTGGTCTCGGTGACGTAGTGGTTGTGGATGGCGCGGATCTCGGCCGCGTCGCGCCGCTCGGCGAGGCGAACGGCCGTCTGGAGGTCGGCCTCGGTCACGGGGCGCACGGTAGCCCGGCCCGGTGGCGACACCGGCCGCGTTGCTATCCTTGCCCGCTCCGCCCCCTTAGCTCAGTCGGCAGAGCACTTCCATGGTAAGGAAGGGGTCTACGGTTCAAGTCCGTAAGGGGGCTCGCGAGCGGTTGTAGCCAGGCGGTGTAGCTCAGATGGTCAGAGCACTCGGCTCATAATCGAGTTGTCGCGGGTTCGAGTCCCGCCACCGCTACCCGGACGGGCATCAGCAGGTCGGGAAACAGGTAAAGGAACCGAGATGGCGAGCGACAAGCGAGTCAAGGTGACGCTGGCGTGTGAGGTCTGCAAGCGTCGCAACTACATCACGATCAAGAACAAGACGAACGATCGTGAGCGCATCGAGATGAAGAAGTACTGCCGGTTCGACCGCCAGCACACGCTCCACAAGGAGACCCGCTGACCCGGGCCTGCGCCGGTCCGCACCTCGGTGGGAGCCGAGTCGGCGTACCCGTCGGTAACCTCCAGCGCTCGGGCCGAGTCTGATGGCCACGAGCGAGTTGCCGCGAGAGCGACCCGAGCTCGAGGAGCTGGTCAGGGCCGCCCAGGCCGGTGACCGGCAGGCATTCGATGAGCTGGTCCGCCGGACCTACGTCGACACCTACACCCTCGCGCTCCGCCTCACGGCCAACGAGGAGGATGCGCAAGACGTGGTGCAGGAGTCCTATCTGCGGGCATGGCGAGCGATCGGTCGCTTCCGCGGCGACGCGCAGTTCAGCACGTGGATGTACCGCATTACCGCGAACGCCGCGTTCACCGCGGTGAAGCGCCGTCGGCGTTCGCACTCCGACCGTCTTGAGTCGGTCGACGAGCCGATCGACTTGCACCCCGAGAACCAGCCGGAGGACGCGGCGGAGACGGCGGCCCTGCTCGGCCGGCTGTCGGTCGCGCTGGAGCAGCTCCCGCCCAAGCTGCGGGCGCTGGTCGTGCTCAAGGACGTCTACGGCCTCCCGCACGAGGAGATCGCCGAGGAGCTGGGGATCTCGGTGGCAGCCGCAAAGGTTCGTCTCCATCGAGGCCGAAAGAAGCTTCGGGACCTGCTCTACGAGGACGAGGGGAGGTGGGCTCATGCAGTGTGAAGAGGTGGTCCGGGTCCTGCCGGCCGCCATCGAGGGCGGATTCGCCGTCAATCTGCCCGCGCAGCGCCACATCGACTCGTGCTTGCGCTGCCAGGCGGAGGTCGTGCGCTACCGCCGGATGCTGCGGGGCCTCCAACTGCTGCGCACGCGCTACCTCGAGCCGTCCCCCGGCTTGCTGACCCAGACGCTCGCCGCGCTCGGCGAGGCGGGGGAGCGCCAGGCCGTTCGCTCGCTGGTGTCCGGTCGCCGTGTCGCCTACGTCGGCGCGATCGGTGGCGCCACGCTGGCCGCCGCCGGTGCCGCCACCGCGGCCGTGCTGGTCCGGCGCTCGAAGCGGCGCGCCGTCACCGTCGCGGGCTGACGCTCACCGCCCTTCGCGCGGGGCTGCGTGGGTTTCCCGCCCGGAGGCTCGCGCACGCCTGCTGCTATTCTGCATCGCCCAGCCCCCGCGCCGGAGGGCAGTAGCTCAATTGGCAGAGCACCGGTCTCCAAAACCGGCGGTTGGGGGTTCGATTCCCTCCTGCCCTGCAGTGATCGACGATTGATCGAAGGCCGCTCGTGAACCGACAGACCAAGCGCCTGATGCAGCGCCAAGGTGCGGACCGCCCGCGCGCGCCCGAACGGCGCAGCCCGGCCGCGGCCTCGAGCGCGCCACGCGAGAAGACCAGCCCGAAGGAGTTCGTCAGCGAGGTCAAAGGTGAGCTTCGCAAGGTGGCGTGGCCCTCGAAACACGAGGTCATCAACTCGACCGTGGTCGTGCTGATCGCGGTGATCGTCATGACCGCGTTGATCTTCGGCTTCGACTACGCGTCGTCCAAGTTCACGCTGTTCCTCTTCGACTGAGCCCCGTGATGGACGAGCAGCACCCCTTCGACGAAGAGTCGACTCCCGACGGCCCCGTGACGGACCACCCGACCGACGAGATCGCGGAGCCCCCGTCCTGGTTGACGACGCCGGCGGTGGACGCCGCTGCGGAGGTCGCGCTCGGTCGGACGACCTCGGCAGCGAGGAGGTGCTCGTCGCAGTGCCGGACCTCGCCGATGCCGAGCTTCTCGATGTGGTCGAGGAAGGCCTCGCGGACGAGGTCGGGGTCCGGGAACCGAGCCCGTTCGACCGTCCGGGGGACTGGTTCGTGGTGCACACGTACGCGGGCTACGAGAACAAGGTGAAGCAGAACCTGGCCAGCCGCGTCCGTTCGATGAACGTCGAGGAGCGGATCTTCGAGGTCGTCATCCCGATGGAGGACGTCATCGAGTTCAAGGCCGGCCGCAAGGTGGTCGTGCAGAAGAAGGTCTTCCCCGGGTACCTCTTGGTGCGCATGGACCTCGACGACGACTCCTGGTACGTCGTGCGCAACACGCCGGGCGTGACCGGGTTCGTCGGCAACGGCGCCCGCCCGACCCCCCTTTCGCAGAAAGAGGTCGAGTCGATCCTCGGCACCGGGGCGAAAGAGGAGCCGGGTCGCGAGAAGAAGGCGCGGCCGCGTCTCGAGTTCGAGGTGGGCGAGCAGGTCCGGGTCACCACGGGACCGTTCGCCGACTTCAACGGCACGATCAGCGACATCGACGTCGCCCGATCGATGATCACGGTGCTCGTGAACATCTTCGGCCGCGAAACCCCGGTCGAGCTCGAGCTCGGCCAAGTCGCGAAGCTGTAGGAGTAGAGATGGCAAAGAAGCGACTCGCGGCGGTCGTGAAGATCCAGATCCAGGCGGGCGCGGCGACGCCGGCGCCGCCGGTTGGTACGGCACTGGGTCCGCACGGCATCAACATCATGGACTTCTGCAAGGCGTACAACGCGGCGACCGAGAATCAACGCGGCTCGGTCGTCCCGGCCGAGATCTCCGTGTTCGAGGACCGCACCTTCACGTTTGTGTTGAAGACGCCGCCGACGCCGTTCCTGTTGCGCCAAGCCGCGGGGATCGAGAAGGGCGCGGCGAATGTCCGCACGGAGAAGGCGGGGCGGGTCTCGAAGGCGCAGGTCCGCCAGATCGCGGAGACGAAGATGCCTGACCTCAACGCGGTCGACATCGAGGGCGCGATGGCGCAGGTGGCCGGCACCGCCCGTTCGATGGGCATCGAGGTCACCGACTGAGACAGCTCGCACGACCGCCCGCCGGAGGACCTCGCCGGCGGACTCCGGGAACATCCGAGGGAGCACCGCACGAGACGGGAGCGCACGATGGGACAGCACGGCAAGAAGTACGTGGACGCAGAGCGACGCTTCGATCGCGAGCGGCTGCACACACCTGCCGAGGCGTTCGACCTCGTGAAAGGTCTCGCCACCCACAAGTTCGACGAGACGGTCGAGGTGGCGTTCCGCCTCGGCGTCGATCCTCGCAAGGCCGACCAGATGATCCGCGGCACGGTGTCGTTGCCGAATGGCACCGGCAAGAGCGTGCGGGTCGCGGTGTTCGCGGCGGGCGAGGCGGCGCGCGAGGCCCAGGAAGCCGGAGCCGACGTCGTCGGTGCCGATGACCTGGTGAAGCGGATCGAGGAGGGCTTCCTCGACTTCGACCTGACGATCGCGACGCCGGACCTGATGGCCCAGGTCGGCAAGCTCGGTCGCACCCTCGGTCCGCGCGGATTGATGCCGAACCCGAAGACCGGAACGGTGACGAACGACATCGGCAAGACGGTCGCCGAGTTCAAGGCGGGCCGGGTCGAATACCGCACTGACCGCTACGGGAACGTGCACGTGCCCGTGGGCAAGGCGAGCTTCCCGGCGGCGGCGCTCGTCGCGAATTACCACGCCGCACTCGACGAGCTGCTCCGCGCGAAGCCTGCTGCCGCCAAGGGCCGCTACGTGAAGGGCGTGACCACGTCGTCCACGATGGGGCCGGGTGTGAAGATCGACCCGCTCATCACCCGTCTCGAGGAGCATGCTCCGACTGCCGTGTAGTACCGTCGCCGCCACAACTGAATGCGCCACAGACCTCCGGTCTCGATGAGGTAATGGGCTCCGGCGCCACGCCGGGCCCGCCGGACGAGGCGAGCCCCTGCCAACGGGACGTTTCGCTGCGTGTGTGGAGCAGCGGTGTCCCGTTTCTTCATGTTCCGACACTGATCCGAGCGAGCCCACATGCCTGTACGAACCGAGAAGGTCGAGCTGGTCGACGAGATCCGTGCCAAGCTCGCAGACTCCGACGCGGCTGTCCTCACCGAGTACCGCGGCTTGAGCGTGCGCGCTCTCGCCGACCTGCGCACGTCGCTGCGGAGGGCCGGCGCCGAATACAAGGTGTTCAAGAACACGCTCGCCCGCCGTGCGGTCGACGAGGCCGGCATCGAGGGCCTCACCGCGCTGCTCGAGGGTCCCGTCGCGATCGCATTCGTCCGTGGCGATGCGGTCGCCGCGGCGAAAGCCCTGCGTGAATTCGGCCGGGCCAACCCCGCGCTCGTGGTGAAGGGCGGCCTCCTGGGCGTCCGGGTGATGACCGCCACCGACATCGAGCGTCTGGCCGACGTGGCCCCGCGTGAAGTGCTGCTCGCGGAGCTCGCGGGCGCGTTCCAGGCACCGCTGGTGAAAGCCGCGGGCCTGTTCCAGGCCTTCCCGCGGAGCTTCGCCTCTGGCCTCAAGGCCCTGATCGACCAGCGTGTGGCGGGTGGCGAGGCCCTCACCACATCCACCGAGCCCGTGCCCGCGCTGGAGTCGGCGCCCGCCGAGACCGGTGAAGCCCCTGCGATCGAGGCCGAGGCCGCAGCCGAGGCGTCCGCCGAGCCCGCGGCCGAATCCGAATCTGAGTCCGAGTAACCGAGGAGACCCGCAATGGCATCGATGAGCACCACCGACCTCCTGGACGTCTTCAAGAACATGACGGTCCTGGAGCTCAACGAGTTCCTGAAGGCGTTCGAAGAGGAGTTCGGCGTAACCGCCGCGGCTCCCGTCGCCATCGCGGCCGCACCGGCCGCTGGCGGGGGTGGCGCCGCGGCCGAGGCAGCCGAGGAGAAGGACGAGTTCGACGTCATCCTCACGGCGGCCGGCGACAAGAAGATCCAGGTCATCAAGGAGGTGCGCGCCATCGTCTCGGGTCTCGGGCTGAAGGAAGCCAAGGACCTCGTCGACAACGCTGCCCAAGCCGGTCCTGGAGAAGGTGTCGAAGGAAGACGCGGAGAAGGCCAAGGCCCAGCTCGAGGGAGCCGGCGCCACGGTCGAGCTCAAGTAGCCGGCGACGATCGTCGGGGCGCGCCCCGAGGACCGCGCGACGCCGGGGAAACCCTTGACGCCCGACGGGGGTCGTCCTATCCTCCGCGGCAGAAGGCGGCCCTCGGGGTCTGCCCGCGTGTGTCTTGTTGCAGCCAGATCCTCTCGCGAAGTAGGATCGGTCTAGTCGTGTCTGCCCGGCCGTGCCCCCGCTGACCTCCCAGGTCCGGGTCCACGCGCGTGCTCTCTGAAGGAGTGACGTTGGCTCCTCTCGCGTCTCGCGAACGGCTGTCGTTCTCGAATCTGCGCGAAGTGCTCGAACTGCCCGATCTCATCGCGGTGCAACGAGAGTCCTTCGAATGGTTCCTCAAGGAAGGTGTCGCGGAGGTCCTCGCCGACATCTCGCCCATCGAAGACTTCACCGGCCAGCTCAAGCTCGAGCTGTCGGAGCACGCGTTCGACCCGCCGAAGTACTCGGAGGACGAGTGCCGCGAGCGCGACATGACGTACGCGTGCCCGCTCTTCGTCACCGCGCGCTTCATGAACGCGGAGACGGGCGAGATCAAGGAGCAGACCGTCTTCATGGGCGACTTCCCCATGATGACGGACCGCGGCACGTTCATCATCAACGGCACCGAGCGCATCGTCGTGTCGCAGCTCGTGCGTTCGCCGGGCGTCTACTTCGGGATCAACCCCGACAAGACGTCGCCCGAGAAGGACGTCGTCGACGCGAAGATGATCCCGGGCCGCGGCGCGTGGCTCGAGTTCGAGGTCGACAAGAAGGACATCGTCTACGTCCGCATCGACCGCAAGCGCAAGCAGCCCGTCACCGTGCTGCTGAAGGCGCTCGGCTTCGGCGAGAGCGAGGAGGAGCTCATCGCGCTCGTCCTCGACGCCAACGGGAACCCGTACGAGTCGATGCGCAACACCCTCGAGAAGGACCACACGGAGAACGCCGACGCGGCGTTCATCGACATCTACCGCAAGCTGCGTCCGGGTGAGCCCCCGACGCCGGATTCGGCGCGGGCGCTGCTCGAGAACCTCTTCTTCAATCCCAAGCGCTACGACATGGCCAAGGTCGGGCGCCACAAGGTCTCGAAGAAGCTGCGGGAGGAGTACGCGAAGCTGCCGCTCGGCCGGTTCGACCTCAGGGTGCCGAACGCCGATCCCGGGGCCGGCCCCGTCGACTTCCAGCTCTCCAAGGCCGACATCCTCGCCACGGTCTCGTACCTGGTGAAGCTGCACAACAACGACCCCGACTACTACCCGGACGACATCGACCACTTCGGCAACCGTCGCGTCCGCTCGGTCGGTGAGCTCATCCAGAACCAGGTTCGCGTCGGCCTGTCGCGGATGGAACGTGTCGTGCGCGAGCGCATGACCACCCAGGACGTCGAGGCGATCACGCCGCAGACCTTGATCAACATCCGGCCCGTCGTCGCCGCGATCAAGGAGTTCTTCGGCTCGAGCCAGCTCAGCCAGTTCATGGATCAGACGAACCCGCTCGCCGGGCTCACCCACAAGCGCCGCCTCTCGGCGCTCGGTCCGGGCGGTCTCTCGCGCGAGCGAGCGGGCTTCGAGGTTCGTGACGTGCACCCCAGCCACTACGGCCGGATGTGCCCGATCGAGACGCCGGAAGGCCCGAACATCGGCCTCATCGGGTACCTCGCGAGCTACGCCCGCATCAACCGCTTCGGTTTCATCGAGACGCCGTACCGCCGGGTCGAGAAGGGTGTCGCGACCGGCAACATCGAGTACCTCGCCGCCGACGACGAGGACCGCTACGTCATCGCGCAGGCCAACGCAGCGGTCGACGACAAGGGCCGCTTCCTCGCCGAGAAGGTGCTCGTGCGCTCCCGGCGTGGTGAGGTTGCCTACGTCGACCCTCACGAGGTCGATTACATGGACGTCTCGCCGAAGCAGATCGTCTCGGTCGCGACGGCGCTGATCCCGTTCCTCGAGCACGACGACGCGAACCGCGCCCTCATGGGCGCCAACATGCAGCGGCAGGCCGTCCCGCTCCTGCGAGCGACCGCGCCGTTCATTGGGACGGGTGTCGAGGGTCGTGCGGCACGCGACGCCGGCGACGTGGTGCTCGCCGAGCACCCCGGCACCGTCTCGTCGGTGGCCGGCGACGCGATCACGGTCGACTACGAGGGCAAGGGCAAGAAGACCTACCGCCTCTCGAAGTTCCGTCGCTCGAACCAGGGCACGTGCATCAACCAGAAGCCGCTGGTGGGCGAGGGTGACAAGGTCAAGGTCGGTGACGTCCTCGCGGACGGGCCGTCGACCCACCAGGGCGAGCTCGCGCTCGGCAAGAACCTCCTGGTCGCGTTCATGCCCTGGAAGGGTCACAACTACGAGGACGCCATCGTCCTCTCCGAACGGCTCGTGCGCGACGACGTGCTCACCTCGATCCACATCGAGGAGCACGAGATCGACGCCCGGGACACCAAGCTCGGCGCCGAGGAGATCACGCGCGACATCCCCAACCTCTCCGAGGACATCCTCAAGGACCTCGACGAGCGCGGGATCATCCGCATCGGCGCGGAGGTCGGCCCCGGCGACATCCTGGTCGGGAAGGTCACGCCGAAGGGTGAGACCGAGCTGACCCCCGAAGAGCGGCTCCTGCGCGCGATCTTCGGTGAGAAGGCGCGTGAGGTCCGCGACACCTCGTTGAAGGTCCCGCACGGCGAGACCGGCAAGGTCATCGACGTGCGCGTGTTCTGCGCGAGGAGGGTCACGAGCTCCCGCCGGGCGTGAACCAGCTGGTGCGCGTGTACGTCGGCCAGAAGCGCAAGATCAGCGAGGGCGACAAGCTTGCCGGCCGCCACGGCAACAAGGGCGTGATCAGCAAGATCCTCCCGGTGGAGGACATGCCCTACCTCGCTGACGGCACCCCGGTGGACATCGTGCTCAACCCGCTCGGTGTCCCGAGCCGGATGAACGTCGGCCAGGTCCTCGAGGCGCACCTCGGCTACGCGGCTCGTCACGGCTGGGCCGGCCAGCCCGTCGCACCGGTCGCGCCGAACAAGACGCGCACCGTCACCGAACCCGCGGTGTGGGTGTCGAGCCCGGTGTTCGACGGCGCGCACTGGGACGAGGTGGAGCAGTCCGCGGCCCAGGGCACCATCGAGCACATCTTCGAGACGATGCACGCCGACGGAGCAGGCGACCGCCGGCTGGTCGGTCCGGATGGGAAGGCGACGCTCTACGACGGCCGCACCGGCGAGTCGTACGACCGTCCGGTGACGGTCGGCTTCGTCTACATCCTGAAGCTCTCGCACCTCGTCGACGACAAGATCCACGCCCGTTCGACGGGTCCGTACTCGATGATCACGCAGCAGCCGTTGGGCGGAAAGGCCCAGTTCGGTGGCCAGCGGTTCGGCGAGATGGAGGTCTGGGCGCTGGAGGCCTACGGCGCGGCCTACGCGCTGCAGGAGATCCTCACGATCAAGTCGGACGACGTGCTCGGCCGGGTGAAGGTCTACGAGGCCATCGTGAAGGGCGAGAACATCCCCGAGCCGGGAATCCCGGAGAGCTTCAAGGTGCTCATCAAGGAGATGCAGGCCCTGTGCCTGAACGTCCGGGTCATGAACGAGGCGGGGGAGGAAGTCGAGATCCGCGAGCTCGACGAGGACGCGTTCCGCACCACCGAGTCGCTCGGCATCGACCTCTCGCGTCCCGAGCGGGGCACCGACGAGGAAGACGAGCGACGCCGTCGCGAGCCCGCGTACTAGGCACCGACTTCATCACGACCGCGACCACGACACGACGACGAACGACGAGGACAGGAAGGCGAGGCACCCAGTGCTCGACGTGAACGACTCCGCACGGCTCACCATCGCACTCGCGACCGTGGACCAGATCCGCACCTGGTCGAACGGTGAGGTGAAGAAGCCGGAGACGATCAACTACCGGACGTTGAAGCCGGAAAAGGACGGCCTCTTCTGCGAGAAGATCTTCGGGCCGACCAAGGACTGGGAGTGCTACTGCGGCAAGTACAAGCGCGTCCGGTTCAAGGGCATCATCTGCGAGCGCTGTGGCGTGGAGGTGACGCGCTCGAAGGTGCGCCGTGAGCGCATGGGCCACATCGAGCTCGCCGCGCCGGTCACGCACATCTGGTACTTCAAAGGCGTTCCGAGCCGGCTCGGTTATCTGCTCGACATCGCGCCGAAGAGCCTCGAGAAGGTCATCTACTTCGCGGCACACATCATCACGTGGGTCGACGCCGACCGCCGGCACGAGGACCAGCCGCAGCTCGAGGCGGACATCCGCGCCGAGATCGGTGAGCTGGAGAAGGAGCGCGAGCTCAGGCTCCGAAAGCGCGACGAGGAGTACGAGGCCGAGCTCGCCGAGCTCGAGGGTCGTGAGGCCAAGAAGGCCGAGCTCGAGCGCGCCGAGAAGGCCCGCAACAAGGACTTCGAGGAGATCCGTGCCCGCGCCGAGGCCGAGATCGACTTCGTGAAGACGGTCTGGGACGTGTTCCGTGGCCTCGCCCCCAAGCAGCTCGTCGACGACGAGCGTGTCTGGCGCGACCTGGTCGACCGCTACGAGGAGTACTTCTCGGGCGGCATGGGTGCCGAGGCGATCAAGGACCTCATCTCACGCATCGACATGGAGGCCGAGGAGGCCTTCCTCAAGGAGACGATCGCCACCGCCAAGGGCCAGCGCAAGGCCAAGGCGATCAAGCGCCTGAAGGTGATCTCGGCCTTCAACCGCACCGACGAGGACGGCCGCAAGGTCAACTCGCCGATGGGGATGGTGCTCGACTCGGTGCCGGTGATCCCGCCGGACCTGCGCCCGATGGTGCAGCTCGACGGTGGACGCTTCGCGACGTCGGACCTCAACGACTTGTACCGGCGCGTGATCAACCGGAACAACCGGCTCAAGCGATTGCTGGATCTCGGCGCGCCCGAGATCATCATCAACAACGAGAAGCGGATGCTCCAGGAGGCCGTCGACGCGCTGTTCGACAACGGCCGCCGCGGCCGGCCCGTCACCGGACCGGGGAACCGTGCCTTGAAGTCGCTCTCCGACATGTTGAAGGGCAAGCAGGGTCGCTTCCGCCAGAACCTGCTCGGCAAGCGCGTCGACTACTCGGGTCGCTCGGTCATCGTCGTGGGCCCACAGCTGAAGCTCCAGCAGTGCGGTCTCCCGAAGCAGATGGCGCTCGAGCTGTTCAAGCCGTTCGTGATGAAGCGGCTCGTCGACCTCGAGCACGCGCAGAACATCAAGTCCGCCAAGCGGATGGTCGAGCGCGCCCGCCCGCAAGTGTGGGACGTCCTCGAGGAGGTCATCAAGGAGCACCCGGTCTTTCTGAACCGGGCCCCAACGCTGCACCGCCTGGGCATCCAAGCCTTCGAGCCGGTGCTGGTGGAAGGCAAGGCGATCCAGATCCACCCGCTCGTGTGCACCGCGTTCAACGCCGACTTCGACGGCGACCAGATGGCGGTCCACCTCCCCTTGTCGTCGGAGGCCCAGGCCGAAGCGCGGCTGCTCATGCTGTCCGCGCACAACATCCTGTCGCCGGCGCACGGCCGTCCGATCAGTGTCCCGACGCAGGACATGATCATCGGCGCGTACTACCTGACGGTGCTTGCCGACGGCATGCCCGGTGAAGGGAGGGCCTTCACCTCGCTCGACGAGGCAGTGCTCGCCTACGACGAACGGTTGCTGCCGGACGCCGACGCGAGCCAGACCTTGTCGCTCCACGCGCGCATCAAGGTCCGGATGCCCGGTGGCCGCTTCCCCGCCGACCGGTTCCCGGTGCGTGACGAGCAGCACCCCGGGTCGGTCATCTTGCGCAGGGACGGGAACAACGGGAGCGCTTCCGTTCTCGTCGAGACGAGCCTCGGTCGACTCATCTTCAACGCCGCGTTCCCCCATGACTTCCCGTTCCAGGACCGCGAGGTGAAGAAGCGTGACCTCACCGAGATCGCCAGCGTCCTCGTGGAGCGCTACCCACGAGCGGTCGTCGCCGAGAGCCTCGACGTCCTGAAGGACCTCGGCTTCGAGTACGCCACCCGGGCCGGTCTGACGATCTCGATCGCCGACGTCCGCACGCCGGCGAGCAAGGCGTCGTTGCTCGAGCGGTTCGAGGCCGAGGCCGAGAAGGTCGAAGGCCAGTACGACCGCGGTGTCATCACCGACGACGAGCGGCGCCAGAAGGAGATCGAGATCTGGACGGAGGCCACCGACCGCGTCCGTGACGCGATGCAGGCCGAGCTCCGCGCCGACAAGTTCAACCCGATCGAGATGATGGTCGGCTCGGGTGCCCGAGGCAACGTCATGCAGGTGCGTCAGATCGCCGGCATGCGCGGCCTCGTGGCGAACCCGCGTGGTGAGATCATCCCGCGGCCCATCAAGTCGAACTTCCGCGAGGGCCTGTCGGTCCTCGAGTACTTCATCTCGACCCACGGTGCTCGCAAGGGTCTCGCCGACACCGCCCTCCGGACCGCCGACTCCGGCTACCTCACCCGTCGTCTCGTCGACGTGGCGCAGGAGCTGATCGTGCGGGAAGAGGACTGCGGCAGCCTGCGCGGCATCTGGGTCGACCAGGTGAGCACCGACCCCGACGATCTTCGCGTGCTCGAGACGAAGCTCCTAGGGCGTTGCCTCGTGGAGGACGTCACGCTGGCCGACGGCACCATGCTGCCTCGCAACACGGAGGTCGGGGAGCTCGAGCTGGATCGGTTGACGCGCGACGACGGGGTCGACCGGGTGCGCGTGCGCTCGGTGCTCACGTGCGAGTCGCTGAACGGCGTGTGCCAGCTCTGCTACGGCACGATGCTCGCCACCGGCAAGCTCGTCGATCTCGGCGAGGCGGTCGGCATCATCGCCGCCCAGTCCATCGGCGAGCCGGGCACGCAGCTGACCATGCGGACGTTCCACACCGGTGGTGTCGCAGGTGAGGACATCACCCACGGTCTGCCTCGCGTGGTCGAGCTGTTCGAGGCTCGCACGCCCAAGGGCGCGGCGATCATGGCGGAGAGCTCGGGTGTGGTCCGTCTCGGCGAGAACGAGAAGGGGGAGCGCGTCCTCACGATCGTCGCGGACAACGGCGTCGAAGAGGAGCACGTCGTCATGCGGCGTACGCACCTCTTCCCGGGCATCGCCGACGGCGTGGAGGTCGTGGCCGGTCAACAGCTGACCGGTGACGCCAAGACTCCGCTCGACCCGAAGAAGATCCTCGAGATCAAGGGCATCCGCGAGACCCAGCAGTACCTGGGCGCCGAAGTGCAGAAGGTGTACCGGGAACAGGGCGTGTCGATCCACGACAAGCACGTCGAGGTCATCGTCCGCCAGATGCTGCGCCGCGTGGCGGTGTCCGAACCCGGTGCCTCGCCCTTCCTTCCCGGCGAGAAGGTGGACGCGCGGCTCTACGCCGACACGAACCGTCACCTCGTCGACGAAGGCCGGCAGCCGGCCGAGGGTCGTCCCGAGCTCATGGGGATCACGAAGGCGTCGCTGGCGACCGACTCGTGGCTGTCGGCCGCGTCCTTCCAGGAGACCACCCGAGTCCTGACCGAAGCGGCGATCGAGGGCCGCAGCGACAGCCTCGTGGGCCTCAAGGAGAACGTCATCATCGGCAAGCTCATCCCGGCGGGTACCGGGATGATGCGGTACCGGAACATCACGACGAACGCTCCGGACTATGAGCCGCTGCCCTTCTACTCGTCCGACACGGACACGGGTGCCGAGCTCGACCTCGCGGCGTGGCTGCGGGACACGAGCGACCGCGGGTTCGAGCCGAGCTTCGAGAGCGGCGCATTCCTCGGCGGCGGGCCCTCCACCAGCAGCGACGACGACTCGACCTTGCCCGACCTGGGTGACGCCGCCGCGACCTGACGGTCGCGGCGCGTCGCCGCAGCTTGCCCGAGCCGGTGAGGGAGTGGCTATCCTGATCGGTCGGCTCTACTCGCCCGTATCACGGCACGGAGCCTCTGTACCGCAAGCCCCCGCAATTCGCGTGCCTCGAGCGCGCGCCGAGCAAGACTGGAAAGCAGGACGCAGCGTGCCCACCATCGCCCAGTTGGTCCGTCGGGGCCGGGAGACGAAGCCGGAGAAGTCGAAGACCCCCGCGCTCAAAGGGTCTCCGCAACGCCGGGGCGTCTGCACGCGCGTCTTCACCCACACCCCCAAGAAGCCGAACTCGGCGCTGCGCAAGGTGGCGCGTGTGCGCTTGACGACGGGCGTCGAGGTGACCGCCTACATCCCCGGCATCGGGCACAACCTCCAGGAGCACTCGATCGTGCTCGTGCGTGGCGGCCGAGTGAAGGACCTCCCGGGCGTCCGCTACAAGATCGTGCGTGGCGCCCTCGACGCGAGCGGCGTCGCCAACCGCAAGCAGGCCCGCAGCCGTTACGGCGCGAAGCGAGAGGGGTAATCCGGTGCCTCGCAAGGGTCCTGCACCTCGTCGTGATCTGATGCCCGACCCCGTGTACCGGTCGGTCGTGGTGACGCAGGTCGTCAACAAGATCCTCCTCGCCGGCAAGCGCTCAGTGGCCGAGAAGATCGTCTACGACGCCCTTGCCGACATCGAGCGCAAGACGGGCAGCGAACCCGTGGCCACGCTGAAGCGCGTGGTCGAGAACGTCCGCCCGGCGCTCGAGGTGCGCAGCCGCCGCGTCGGTGGCGCGACCTACCAGGTTCCCGTCGAGGTGCGCCCGCGGCGTGCGACGACGCTCGCGATCCGCTGGATCGTCGGCTACGCGCGCCAGCGCCGCGAGAAGACCATGGCGGAGCGCCTGGCGAACGAGCTGATGGATGCCAGCAACGGGATCGGGGCGTCGATCAAGCGCAAGGACGACCTGCAGAAGATGGCGGAGTCGAACAAGGCGTTCGCGCACTACCGGTGGTGATGCGTTTGTCTCGCTTCGTGTCCTCCCTCTGACGCTCCGGCCGGCAGCACCGCCGGCCGCCCGGCGGGCTGCGCTCTCCTTCGGCGGAGCCCCTGCACGTCTCGCCTGCGGCGAGCCGTGGCTCTTCGAGCCGAATACGGCGCCCGGAGCCGAATGCCGGGAGTTCACTTGGTCGTTACCGCGTGGTCACCAGAAGGCCGAGAACCGGCGAAGTAGAAGCAGGAAAGTAGAGCAATGGCAACAGATGGTCCGCTGATCAGGGATGTTCCGCTCTCGCGGGTGCGCAACATCGGGATCATGGCGCACATCGACGCGGGCAAGACCACGACGACGGAGCGGATCCTCTACTACACGGGCCGCACCTACAAGATCGGCGAGGTGCACGAAGGCGCTGCGGTCATGGACTGGATGGTCCAGGAGCAGGAGCGCGGCATCACGATCACGAGCGCGGCCACCACCTGCAAGTGGCGCGACGTGTGGATCAACATCATCGACACGCCCGGCCACGTCGACTTCACGGTCGAGGTCGAGCGGTCGCTGCGCGTCCTCGACGGTGCAGTCGCGGTGTTCGACGCCGTGGCCGGGGTCGAACCGCAGACCGAGACCGTGTGGCGCCAGGCCAACAAGTACAACGTCCCGCGGATGTGCTTCGTCAACAAGATGGACCGCGTCGGCGCCGACTTCGACCGCACGGTTGCGATGATCAAGGACCGGCTGGACGCGACCGTGGCCATCACGCAGCTGCCGATCGGTTCCGAAGGCGACTTCCGCGGCGTCGTCGACCTCTTGTCGATGCGCGCGCTCGTGTGGGACGACGGCATGGGCGAGAGCTACGAAGCCGTCGACATCCCCGGCGACCTCACGGATGCGGCGGAGATCGGCCGGCACGAGCTCGTCGACGTCGTCAGCCAGTTCGACGAGAACGTGCTCGAGAAGTACGTCGGTGAGGAAGAGATCACGGCCGACGACCTGCGCAACGCGATCCGTGCCGCGACGATTGCCGGCCAGGTCGTGCCGGTCCTGTGTGGAACCGCGTTCAAGAACAAGGGCGTGCAGCCGCTGCTCGACGCGGTGGTGGACTACCTGCCCAGCCCGGTGGACATTCCGCCGGTGCAGGGAACGCACCCGAAGACGGGCGAGACGATCGAGCGCAAGGCCTCCGACGACGAGCCGTTCGCGGCGCTGGCGTTCAAGATCATGAGCGACAAGCACGTCGGCAAGCTCGTCTACTTCCGGGTGTATTCCGGCAAGCTCTCCGCCGGGAGTCAAGTGCTCAATGTCACCAAGGACAAGAAGGAGCGCATCGGGCGCGTGCTCCAGATGCACGCGAACCACCGGGAAGACAAGGACGGCGTCTTCTCGGGCGACATCGTCGCCGCAGTCGGACTCAAGAACACCACGACCGGTGACACGCTCTGCGATCCCGACCACCCGATCATGCTCGAGCGGATGGAGTTCCCCGAGCCGGTCATCTCGGTCGCGATCGAGCCCAAGACGAAGGTCGACCAGGACCGGCTCGGCGACGCGTTGGCGCGACTCTCGGACGAGGACCCGACCTTCCAGGTCCACACCGACGACGAGACCGGTCAGACGATCATCGCGGGCATGGGCGAGCTCCACCTCGACGTGCTCGTCGACCGCATGGTCCGGGAGTTCTCGGTCGCCGCGAACGTCGGCAAGCCCCAGGTGGCCTACCGCGAGACGATCACCGTCCCGGTCGAGAAGGTGGAGCAGCGCTACGTCCGTCAGACCGGCGGCCGGGGCCAGTACGGCCACGTGGTCATCTCGCTCGAGCCGACCGGCCCCGGCGGCGGCTACGAGTTCGTCGACAAGATCAGCGGCGGCGTCATCCCACGCGAGTACATCCCTGCGGTCGACGCCGGGATCCAAGAGGCCATGCAGGGCGGCGTCGTCGCCGGGTACGCGATGGTCGACATGCGGGCCATCCTGACCTTCGGCTCCTATCACGACGTCGACTCGAGCGAGATGGCGTTCAAGATCGCCGGCTCGATGGCCTTCAAGGAAGCGGCCCGACGCGCCAAGCCGGTGCTGTTGGAGCCCATCATGCAGGTCGAGGTGGTGACGCCCGACGACTTCATGGGAGACGTGATCGGCGACCTGTCCTCCCGGCGCGGTCGGGTGGAGGGGATGGAGCAGCGGGGCGGCGCGCACGTCGTCCAGGCTCAAGTGCCGTTGGCCGAAATGTTCGGCTACGCTACGGACCTCCGTTCGCGGACCCAAGGTCGCGCGACATACACGATGCAGTTCGACTCCTACCAGCAGGTGCCCGAGTCGATCGCTGCCGAGATCGTCGCACGCGTGCGTGGCGAGTAGCGCAGGCGGACGCGAGCACACACCCGAAGCAGCCACACCCGAGATCAGTCAAGCCCGAAGGATCAGGAGTAGGGGAACGACCCATGGCCAAGGCGAAGTTCGAGCGGACCAAGCCGCACCTCAACATCGGCACCATCGGTCACATCGACCATGGGAAGACCACGCTCACGGCCGCGATCACGAAGGTCCTGCACGACAAGGACCCGGCCAACAACTCCTTCTCGGCCTTCGACCAGATCGACAAGGCCCCCGAGGAGAAGGCGCGCGGCATCACGATCTCGATCGCGCACGTCGAGTACCAGACCGACAATCGCCACTACGCGCACGTCGACTGCCCCGGCCACGCCGACTACATCAAGAACATGATCACCGGCGCGGCGCAGATGGACGGTGCGATCCTCGTAGTTGCCGCGACGGACGGTCCGATGCCGCAGACGCGTGAGCACGTGCTGCTCGCGCGCCAGGTCGGTGTACCGTCGATCGTCGTCGCGCTCAACAAGGCCGACATGGTCGACGACGAGGAGATCCTCGAGCTCGTCGAGCTCGAGGTGCGTGAGCTCCTCAACGAGTACGAGTTCCCCGGCGACGACACGCCGATCGTTCGGGTGTCCGCGCTCAAGGCACTCGAGGGCGACCCCGAGTGGACGCCGAAGATCCTCGAGCTCATGGACGCGGTCGACACCTTCATCACCGAGCCGCCGCGCGACATCGACAAGCCGTTCCTGATGCCGATCGAGGACGTGTTCACGATCACCGGTCGTGGCACCGTCGTCACCGGCCGGGTCGAGCGCGGGATCGTCAAGGTCGGCGAGGAGATCGAGATCGTCGGTCTGCGTACGACGTCGAAGACGACCTGCACCGGCGTCGAGATGTTCCGCAAGCTCCTCGACGAGGGCCGCGCGGGCGACAACATCGGTGCCTTGCTGCGTGGAACGAAGAAGGAAGAGGTCGAGCGCGGTCAGGTGCTCTCGAAGCCTGGCTCGATCACCCCGCACACCCAGTTCACGGCGCAGGTGTACATCCTGACCAAGGACGAAGGTGGCCGGCACACGCCGTTCTTCGCGAACTACCACCCGCAGTTCTACTTCCGCACCACCGACGTCACCGGCAGCATCACGCTGCCCGATGGCGTGGAGATGGTGATGCCCGGCGACAACACCGAGATGACGGTCGAGCTGCAGAAGCCGATCGCCATGGAGGAAGGTCTCCGGTTCGCCATCCGTGAAGGTGGTCGCACCGTCGGCGCCGGCCGCGTCGTGAGCATCATCAAGTAGCGCGCAGAGCCGGCTTCGGAGACGACGAGCACCCACGATGGCTGATTCCAAGGGTCAGAAGATCCGGATCCGGCTCAAGGCCTACGACCACGAGATCATCGACCAGTCGACGAAGAAGATCGTCGAGACGGTCGTGCGCACCCAGGCGAAGGTTCGCGGCCCGGTGCCGCTCCCGACCGAGATCCGGCGCTACTGCGTCGTGCGGTCGCCCCACGTCGACAAGGACTCGCGCGAGCACTTCGAGATGCGCATCCACAAGCGTTTGCTCGACATCGTCGAGCCTACGAGCAAGACGGTCGAGTCGCTGCAGCGCCTCGACCTCCCGGCCGGCGTCGACATCGAGATCAAGATCCAGCAGGTCTAGCCACCACGGGTGTTCCTGCAGGTCGGCCCCGCTCCTCGGAGCGGGGCCGACCTGCGCGTGCATCCTTGCTCGACCGCGGCTGAGGTTGTCGGGGAACACCTCATCGCTCCAATCGGGTCTCGCTGCGCTCGCCCCTCCAGTCGCTCTTCGGCGTTCCCCGACGACCTCAGCAGCTTCCGGCTTCCTCCTCGGCCGCCCGGTTCATTGCGAGCGTGATGCCGCCAACGGTGCCAGGGGTGTCGTACGTCTCCTGGAAGAAGACGATTTCACGTCCCTCGGCATTGGTGATGCGCACGACCCGGTTGCCGTAAATGCCCTTCCCGACTTGGCCGTTCGGATAGGTGCTGAGCACATCGGCTTCGGTACTTCCGATGTGGATGCCGGAGAGCGTGGAGATCGCGGGGTCGAAGACGCGGATCGTGACGATCCGATCGTCCAATCCGACCCCGAACACGACGAATGTTCCCGTGGGGGTGCCTGTCCAGATCTCGTCGGCATACGCGGTGCCCTGGGGATTGCACGCCTGCGGTCCGTGATGGGCTATCGGTGTGCCCGCGGCCTCGGAGGCCTCGGTGAGGGTCATCCCGAGCTTGACGGGTCCGAGCCCCGCGTAGCCGAGGCGGGAAGCACGCGACAGTTGGTTCTCTCCCGGTGCAGGAATCGTCGTAACGGGCGGGATGGTCGTCGTCGGAGCCGTTGTCGACGGGACGGTGACCTGCAGTTGGGTGGTCGGCGGCGCGGTGACAGGGGCGTTCGCGCGCTCGTGCCGAGTTGTCGCCACGACCGAGACGACTGCGATTGCGGCGAGGGTGGCGATCGCCCCGGCGATGATCGCTGGGCGTTGCTGGCGGCGACGGCCTTCCCGATAGACGCGCTCCAGGCCGAGCTCACCGGACGGTGGGGCGGCATCGCGGAGTACTTGTTCGATGTCGGTCATCGGGCGTCCTCACTCACGGGTTCGACGTCGAGGGTCTGTCTCAATCGGTCGATGGGTTGACTCGTCAACGACCTGACCGTGCCCTCAGCGCATCCCAGCGCTTCGGCAACGCTGGCGACCGGCAGATCGGCGAAGTAGCGCAGGACGACTGCCGCGCGTTGGCGCTCGGGAAGCGCGGCAACTGGGTGAGCATGGCCACGATCTCGTCGAACTGCTCGAACACGTGAGCTGCGTCTGGCTGCGCATAGATGGTACGCATCGCAGCGGCGACCATGTCCGCCGATCCCTTCGGGACTTTCGCCAACACGTTGCGGGCGAGATGCACCTTGCATCGCTGCCAGGTTGCTCCGAGCATCACCGCGCTGATCGCTTCCGCGTAGGCCGAGGTGCGCGTCGGAAATCACCAGCGCCACCCCGGTCAGTCCCCGGGCTCGCAAGCCGCGGAGGAACGCGATCCAGAACGCGCCGTCTTCTGAGTCGCCAACTTCGACACCGAGGACTTCACGGTCACCGCTGCGAGTCACGCCGGTGGCCACTATCACCGCCTTCGACACGATCCGACCGCCGGCCCGGGCCTTGACGTAGGTGGCGTCCAAGAACACATACGGGAACTCGACATGATCGAGAGGCCGGTCCCGGAACGCCCCGAGGGACTCGTCGAGCTCACCACAGATGCGGCTGACTTCGCTCTTGGAGATCCCCGACGGCGGCCCGTACCGCGAGTGCGTCCGCAGGATCCGCGGCGGTTGCCTCGGACCGATTCAATCGTCGAAGGGCGCGGTGTTCGGCGCGCGTCCTGCGAAAGCGCGAGCGGGCGAGATTCAGGCCGACTCGATAGGCCCACGCTTCGGGGGACGTCAGTTCACCGACGTGGTCCCAGCGCGCCCAGACACGAGCGAGCGTCTCCTGCGCCAGCTCCTGGCCGACGCCCGCGTCGTGACAGAAGAATCCCAGGGTCGCTGCCAAGCGTGGCCACGTCTCGCCACCAAAGTCCTCGAAGCCGCCCACGGCTCCGGCATCCTGCCGCATGGTCCTGAGACGCACGGGAAGGCCGAAACGCTCAGTCAAACCCCGAGATTCTTTCCGTGGGAGAACCGACGCTCAGAGCAAGCGTCGCTCGTCGCTGAGGCCTAGGTTCGCCGGGTGCCGGAGCCCCGTTCCCTGTTCGCGCTGGCAGGAACGCTTCGCGTTCACGGCGATCTGCCTCGGCTTCTCTGTCATCGCGCTGGACCTGCTCGCGGTCAACGTCGCGCTGCCGAGCATCCACCGCGATCTCGGCGGGCCGCTCTCCGGGCTGCAGTGGGTCATCGACGGCTACACCGTCGCGTACGCCAGTCTGCTGCTCACCGCGGGTGCGCTCGGTGATCGGCTGGGCCAGCGGCGCGTGTTCCTCGGTGGGATGGCGCTCTTCGGCGTCGCCTCGCCGTTGTGCAGCCTCGCGCCGAGCCTCACGGTGCTGATCGCGGCGCGCGTCCTCCAGGGATGCGGAGCCGCGATCCTGCTGCCGTCGTCGTTCGGCCTGGTCGCCAGCACGTACCGCGACCCGGTACGCCGCACACGCGCGCTGGGCGTCTGGAGCGCGGCGGGGAGCATCGCCGGCCTCACCGGACCGGCCATCGGCGGGGTCCTCACCGCGGCGCTTGGTTGGCAGAGCATCTTCTGGATCAACGTCCCGGTCGTCATGGTGTGCTTCGCCTTTGGCTGGCGCACCATTGGCGAGACGCCCGTTCGGCGCGAGCGGAAGGTCGACCTTCCCGGCCAGGTCCTCGTGATCGGCGCCGTCGGCTTGCTGACGCTGGCGCTCATCGAGTCCGGACACCTGGGATGGGGCTCGGCCCTCGTTCTGGTCGCGCTCGTGTGCGGGCTGGTGACCGGCGCGGCGTTCGTCGCGGTCGAGCGCCGGAGTGCCGAGCCGATGCTTCCCCTGGGCCTGTTGCAACGACCGCGCGTCGCAACGGCGACGTTGGTGTCGACGGCGAGCATGTTCTCCACCATCGGCGTCCTCTTCGCCCTGTCGCTCTTTCTCCAGGACGTCCGAGACTTCTCGCCGCTGACGTCGGGCCTCGCCTTCATGCCGCTCAATGCCGTGGGGGTCCCCGGGACGCTGCTCGCGGGGCGGTGGACGGCGCGCTCCGGTCCGCGGGCGCCGATGACGACGGGGATGTGCATCAGCGCGGTCGGCGCCGCAATGATGGCGTTCGCGGCGACCTCGGGTGCCCCGTTCTGGATCATCGCGGTCGCGCTGGCGGTGCTGGGGGCCGGCACTGCCTTGACGGTTCCCGCGTCGATGGCGGCGGTCTCGGTCGGCGTTCCCGCGGAGCAGGTCGGGCTCGCGGGCGGCATGATCAATTCGTCTCGCCAGTGCGGAGCGGCGTTCGGGATCGCCGTGCTCGGCAGCATCCTGGCGAGCAGCGGCTCGGACCGTTTCCGGCTCGCATTCCTGGTTGCCGCCGCGATGTTCGCGGTCGGCGCCGTGATCGCGGTGGCGTTCCTGCGCGGCCGGCTCGAGACGCCGCCCGTGGGCGTGGGTGCGGACCGGTCGGCGGCTCCGCCTCCTGCGACGCGGCCCTTTGCCGCGCCGGGTCACTGACCGGTCGCCGGCGCGCCGACGCTCACGCGGACCGCGCGACGAGCTGGGTGACCGTCCGCCAGCTCCGCACGGTTGCCGGCGTCCCGATCCGGGACAGTTGCTGGGGCAGCTTCGCCCGACCGACGCCGTTCGGGAGGGAGAGGTAGAGGTCGCGCCGGACGATCCGCCATTCCTCCCCGCTCGAGTCGCCGGTCGGCAGGCGTTCGAGCCCGCTGCGCTCCGGCCTTCCCTGGAAGAAGGCGACGTGCAGGGTCGCGGGGTCACGACCGGCGAAGGGGTTCGCGCGCACCGTCGAGCGGATCTGGGCCGCAGTGCGCAGGACCACGGCGACCTCGAATCCGGCCGCAGCGGCCAGCCTCCGCTCCAACTCGGTGCGGAGCACCGCTTCGGTCCTGGCATCCCGGCAGACCGCGTTGCCGCTCTGGAGGTACGTCGTGACGTCGGCGCAGCCGGCGTCGGTCAGCACCTCCCGGACGCGGGCCATGGGCAGCGAGCGTCGCCCACCGACATTGATCCCTCGAAGGAGCACCACCCAGCGCTGCACGATCCCTCCCGTGTCCTGCATCCGTCCGCTTGGCGCGGCCGGTGGCCACCCGCTAATCTTTCCTGGCTTGCCGATCGGCCATCCAGGCCTCGGCGTCTCCGTCCGTCATCCGTCTGCCAACTGACGTCTGCGCAGGCTGCGCCCCGCGGCTGCAGCACCACGCAGCACAACCGATCGACGCTCCGCCGGGATCCACCGGGCGGAGCGTTCGCGTGAAGCGAGAGAGAGCATGCCAGCCAAGGGAATTCTCGGTCGGAAGATCGGCATGACCCAGGTCTGGGATTCCGACCACCGGGTCGTCCCGGTGACGGTGATCCAGGCCGGGCCGTGCCGCGTCGTCCAGCTGAAGACGCCGGAGCGTGACGGCTACAGCGCGGTCCAGCTGTCCTTCGGGGAGACCAAGGCGTCGCGGCTCTCGAAGCCCGAGCTCGGCCACTTGAAGAAGGCTGATGCGCCGGCCGCGCGGCACCTCGCGGAGTTGCGGGTCGACGACCTCAGCGGCTTCGAGGTGGGACAGCTGATCGCGGCGGATCTCTTCGAAGCCGGTGAGCGGGTCGACATCACCGGGATCAGCAAGGGCAAGGGCTTCGCCGGGGTCATGCAGCGACACAACTTCAAAGGCCAGGGCGCGAGCCACGGCAACCACAAGAAGCACCGCGCCCCTGGTTCGATCGGCGCCTGCGCGACGCCGGCCCGCGTCTTCAAGGGCATGCGCATGGCGGGCCAATACGGCAACGCCCGGATCACCACCCAGAACCTCGAGATCGTGTCCGGCGATGCCGAGCGCGGCTTGATCCTCGTCAAGGGCTCGGTGCCCGGGCCCAACGGCAGCGTCGTGTTCCTGCGCAATTCGTCGAAGGCGCCCTCACGGAGCGCGCGGACGGCTGGTGCCACATGAACCTCTCGGTCAAGACCCCGGGCGGCGACGCCGCGGGCGACGTGCACGTGCCCGACGAGCTCTTCGGCATCGAGCCGAACGTCGCGGTGATGCACCAGGTCGTGACCGCGCAGCTTGCCGCGGCGCGCTCCGGGACCCACAGCACCAAGACCCGTGCCGAGGTTGCGGGCGGCGGCGCCAAGCCGTGGCGCCAGAAGGGCACCGGCCGCGCCCGCCAAGGGTCGACGCGTGCGCCGCACTGGCGCGGTGGCGGCGTCGCCCACGGGCCGAAGCCGCGCGACTACACGCAGCGCACCCCGAAGAAGATGATCCGCCTTGCCCTGCGCTCCGCGCTGTCCGACCGCGCGGCTGCCGGCAAGGTCGTGGTCATCGGCGAGTGGGGGATCGAAGCTCCACGCACGAAGCGCGCGCTCGAGGTGCTCGCATCGCTCGGGCTGCGCACGAAGGGCGAGCGCGAGGACCGTGTGCTGCTCGTGCTCGATCGCGACGAAGAGGCGGTCTGGCGCTCGTTCCGCAACCTCGGCGACCGCGTGCAGATCGTGCTCCCGGAGGAGCTCAACACCTACGACGTGCTCGTCAACGACTGGTTGGTGTTCAGCCGGCCATCCCTCGATGCGGTGATCGCACGCTTCTCTGGCGCGCCGGCCGAGGAGGTCGCCCGGTGAGCGCTCGCAATCCTCGCGACGTGATCCTCCGGCCCGTGGTTTCGGAGAAGTCGTACGCCGCGATCGACAGCAACGTCTACACGTTCGTGGTGGCCGATGGCGCCAACAAGATCGAGATCCGGCGGGCCGTCGAGGAGATCTTCAACGTGAAGGTCACCAACGTGAACACCGTGACTCGGAAGGGCAAGCGCAAGCGCAACCGCCGGTCGGGCGCGTGGAGTCGGCCGCGCCGAGACCCGTCGCGCCTTCGTCTCCCTCGCCGAGGGCGACCGCATCGAGATCTTCGGGAGCTGACGATGCCGGTTCGCAAGCGCAAGCCCACGAGCGCCGGTCGGCGATTCCAGACCGTTGCCGACTTCGCCGAGATCACACGTGATCGGCCTGAGAAGTCGCTCACGAAGCCGAAGCCGAAGACCGGTGGACGGAACGCCTACGGGCGTCTGACCTCGCGCCACCGCGGTGGCGGTCACAAGCAGAAGTACCGCGTCGTCGACTTCAAGCGGGACAAGGACGGCGTCCCGGCGAAGGTCGCCTCGATCGAGTACGACCCCAACCGCAACGCCCGCATCGCGTTGCTCCACTACCTCGACGGCGAGAAGCGTTACATCCTTGCCCCGACGGGCGTAGAGGTCGGCGACCTGCTGCAGAGCGGGCAGGGTTCCGAGATCCGTCCGGGCAACGCGTTGCCGCTCCGCTACATCCCCGTCGGAACGATCGTGCACAACGTGGAGCTCAAGCCGGGTGCGGGCGGGAAGATGGGTCGGGGCGCAGGCGCGGCGATCCAGCTCGTCGCGAAGGAAGGGCTCTTCGCCACGCTGCGGCTCCCTTCGACGGAGATGCGCCGAGTGCCGATCGACTGCCGCGGCACGGTCGGGGCGGTCGGGAACTCCGAGGCCGGTCTGGTGAAGATCGGCAAGGCGGGCCGCAACCGGTGGCTCGGCAAGCGCCCGCACGTGCGCGGCGTCGCGATGAACCCGGTGGACCACCCGCTCGGCGGCGGCGAGGGCAAGAGCTCGGGCGGCCGCCACCCGGTGTCGCCATGGGGCCAGCCCGAGGGCCGGACCCGCCCGAAGCGCAAGAAGTCCGACGAGATGATCATCCGCCGCCGCCGCGGCCGCGGGGCCCGGAGGTAGTCATGCCGCGCAGCTTGAAGAAGGGTCCCTTCGTCGACGACCACCTGCAGAGGAAGGTGGACGCGATGAACGCGGCCGGCGAGCGCAAGGTGATCAAGACCTGGTCCCGGCGTTCCACGATCACGCCCGACATGGTCGGCCATACCTTCGCCGTCCACGACGGACGCAAGCACGTGCCCGTGTACGTCACCGAGGCGATGGTGGGTCACAAGCTCGGCGAGTTCGCGCCCACTCGCACGTTCCGGTACCACGCCGGTCAAGAGAAGTCGAGCCGTCGCTGATGCCCGAGACCGCTGCCCGCCTCCGTCACCACCGTGCCGCACCGACGAAGGTGCGCGAGGTGCTACGTCTCGTGGTCGGTCGCCCGGTCGCCGAGGCGCGCGAGATCCTTCGCTTCTGCGAGCGTGGCGCCGCCGGGCCGGTGATGAAGCTGCTCGACTCCGCGATCGCGAACGCGGAGCACAACGACCACCTTTCCGAGGACGAGCTGTTCGTCGCGCGGGCGTTCGCCGACGAGGGGCCCACGTCCAAGCGTTGGCGCCCGCGTGCCCGCGGTCGGGGCACTCGCATCCGGAAGCGCACCAGCCACATCACGATCGTGGTCGCGCGCTTCTCCGACGCGGAGCTGGAGCGTCGTCGGCGCCGCGAGGCCGAGGCCGGCCGGGCCGCGAAGCCGAGCCGGCGCCGTCGCGTGGCCGCTTCGCGTCGTCGGACAACCGGCGAGACCCGCGACCACGATCACGACCACGGCCCCGACGAGGAGGCCGAAGAGACCGTGGAGCAGCCGCAAGCAGAGGGTGTCGAGGCCGAGACCGCCGACCAGATCGTCGCCGAGCTCGACGCGTCCGACGACGAGACGCCGGCGGGCGACACACCCGAGGTCGAGGAGAAGTCCGAGTAATGGGCCAGAAGGTCAATCCCTACGGATTCCGACTCGGGATCACCACTGACTGGAAGTCGCGCTGGTTCGCCGAGGACAAGGAATACACCGACAGCCTCATCGAGGACTGGAAGGTCCGCGACTTCCTGAAGCGCCAGCTCGAGCGCGCTGCGGTGAGTCGTGTGGAGATCGAGCGCACGCGGGACCGTCTGCGCGTCGACGTGTACACCACGCGCCCGGGCATCGTGATCGGCCGGCGCGGGGCGGAAGCCGATCGGCTCCGGCTCGGGTTGCTGAAGATCACCGGCAATCCCAAGATCCACTTCAACATCCAAGAGATCAAGCAGCCCGAGCTCGATGCGACGCTGATCGCGCAGGGCGTCGCCGACCAGCTCACCGGGCGCGTCTCGTTCCGCCGCGCGATGAAGCGCGCCGTGCAGACGGCGATGAAGGCCGGCGCGCAGGGCATTCGCGTGCAATGCAGCGGCCGGCTCGGTGGCGCCGAGATGTCCCGCAAGGAGTGGTACGGGAGGGCCGGGTTCCGCTGCACACGCTTCGCGCCGACATCGACTACGGCTCCGCCGAGGCACGCACGACGTTCGGTCGGATCGGCGTGAAGGTCTGGATCTACAAGGGCGAGATCCTGCCCTACAAGTCCGCGGCCGAGGACAAGATCCATCGCGAGGCGGCGATGGCGGTCGGTGAGACGTCCGGCCAGGGCCCGCCCCGTCGCGTCGTGAGCGCGGGTGGCGGTCGACGCCGCGCGCGGCCGACGCCGAGGTGCGCCCGCCGAAGCGGCGCCCGACGAAGCCGGCGAAGAGGCGAGCCCCTTGGTCAAGGAAGCCGACCCCGAGCTCGAACGCCTGCTCGCCGAGGAAGAAGAGATCGAGCGCCGCACGCGCCAGCATCACGAGGCGCCCAAGTTCCACGGCGACGAGGACTGATGGCGATGCGAGTCGAGATGCACCACGAGGCGCCGCCGACTTCCCTGGGCGACGAGGACTCGCGATGTTGATGCCGCGCAAGGTCCGCCACCGCAAGACGCATCGCGGTCGCATGTCCGGAGCCGCGAAAGGCGGCACCTCGGTGAGCTTCGGCGACTACGGGATCCAGGCCCTCGAGCCGGGTTGGATCACGAACCGCCAGATCGAGGCGGCTCGTATCGCGATGACCCGCCACATCCGCCGTGGCGGCAAGGTCTGGATCAACATCTTCCCCGACAAGCCGGTCACGCAGAAGCCGGCCGAGACGCGCATGGGGTCGGGCAAGGGCAATCCGAGCACTGGGTGGCGGTCGTGAAGCCCGGTCGGGTGATGTTCGAGCTCTCCGGTGTGCCCGAGGCCACTGCGCGCGAGGCGATGCGGCTTGCGATGCACAAGCTCCCCGATCAAGACCCGCTTCGTGCTCCGACAGGACGAAGCGTGAGCCGCCCGACGCGCCGAGCTCCGGAGTTGAACGACGGGGAGCTGTCCATCGGCTCGGCGAAGCGAAGGAGGAGCTCTTCAACCTCCGCTTCCAGAGCGCGACCGGACAGCTCGACAACGTGTCGCGGATCGGGATCGTGCGCCGCAACATCGCGCGCATCGAGACATTGCTGCGCGAGCGCGAGATCGCGGCCGCCGAGGCCGAGGACCAGGAGTAGGCGATGGCCGACGAGCAGAGCGACGTACGGGCGAACCCGCGAAAGGTTCGCGAAGGGCTCGTGGTCTCCACGAAGATGGACAAGACCGTGGTGGTCGCGGTCGTCGACCGGGTGCGGCACGCGCGTACGGCAAGACGATGCAGCAGACCAGCCACCTCTACGCGCACGACGAGGCGAACGACGCCCGCGAGGGCGACCGCGTGCGCCTCGCCGAGATTCGGCCCCTCTCGAAGCTGAAGCGCTGGCGGGTGGTCGAGGTCCTGGAGCGTGCGCGGTGATCCAGCAGGAGAGCCGGCTCAAGGTGGCCGACAACTCGGGTGCCCGCGAGGTGCTGTGCATCAAGGTGCTCGGAGGAACCCGTCGCCGCTACGCAGGTATCGGCGACGTGTTCGTGGCTGCGGTCAAGGAAGCGGTCCCCGGTGCGGCGGTGAAGAAGGGCGACGTCGTGAAGTGCGTCGTCGTCCGCACCAAGAAGGAGCGACGTCGCGCCGACGGAGCTACATCCGCTTCGACGAGAACGCCGCGGTGCTGATCAATGACCAGATGCAGCCGCGTGGCACGCGCATCTTCGGGCCGGTGGGTCGCGAGCTCCGCGACCGCAAGTTCATGCGCATCGTCTCGCTGGCCCCGGAGGTGCTCTGAACCATGAAGATGAAGCTCAAGAAGGGTGACCACGTGCAGGTCATCCAAGGCAAGGACGTCGGCAAGCGTGGCGAGATCGCGCGCGTCATCCCCGAGACCGGCCGTGTCATCGTCGAGAGCACCGAGGGAATCAACGTCGCCAAGAAGCACCAGAAGCCGACCAAGGCGACGATGCAGGGCGGCATCCAGGACAAGGCCCTGCCGATCCACGCGTCGAACCTGATGATCGTGTGCTCCAAGTGCGGTCCGACCCGTGTCGCGTTCCGGATGGAACCCGACGGTTCGAAGGTGCGGATCTGTCGCAAGTGCGGAAACGAGTTGTCGTGAGTCCCGAGACCAAGACCCGCCCGCGCCTCAAGCAGCGCTACCTCGCGGAGGTCCAGCCGCGCTCTGCGTGAGGAGCTGGGCTTGGGCAACGTCATGCAGGTGCCACGGTTCGAGAAGATCGTGCTCAACTGCGGTGTCGGTCGCGCAACGCAGCAGCAGTCGCTGCTCGACGGGGCTGTGGCGGATCTCAGCCTGATCACCGGGCAAAAGCCACTCGTGACCCGGGCCAAGAAGTCGATCGCCGGCTTCAAGCTCCGGGAGGGCAACGCCATCGGAGCCAAGGTGACGTTGCGCGGCGACCGGATGTGGGAGTTCTACGACCGGCTCGTGAGCGTCGCCATCCCTCGGATCCGCGACTTCCGGGGACTCAACCCGCTGTCGTTCGACGGCCGCGGCAACTACACGTTCGGCATCACCGAGCAGATCATCTTTCCCGAGATCGACTACGACAAGATCGACTCGGTTCGAGGTATGGACATCACCATCGTGACCACCGCCGGGACCGACGATGCCGGGCGCGCCCTGCTCCGGGCGCTCGGCTTCCCGTTCCGGCGCGACGACCAGAGCCAGGGGTAAGTGCATGGCGAAGAAGGCACTCGTCCAGAAGCAGCAGCGCAAGCCGAAGTTCGCGGTGCGGGCCTACACGCGGTGTCGCCGCTGTGGCCGCGCCCGTTCCGTGTACCGCAAGTTCGGGCTGTGCCGCATCTGCTTGCGCACGATGGTCCACGCGGGCGAGGTGCCTGGCGTGACCAAGGCGTCGTGGTGAGGGGGGTGCGGACATGACGATGACCGACCCGATCGCCGACATGCTCACGCGGCTGCGCAACGCGAACACCGCGTTCCACGACGAGGTCGTGATGCCGTCGTCGAAGCTCAAGGAGGCGCTGGCGGGCATCCTCCAGCAGCGAGGGGTACATCGCGGGCTACTCGGTCGAGTCCGACACGGCGCGGCCGGGTCGCCAGTTGCGAATCGCGCTCAAGTACTCGCCGGAGCGCAAGCGCACGATCTCGGGTCTTCGGCGGGTGTCGAAGCCGGGTCTGCGGGTCTACTCCAAGGCCGACCGACGTTCCCCGCGTGCTCGGTGGCATGGGCATCGCGATCCTCTCGACGAACCAAGGACTCCTCACCGACCGTGAGGCGCGCCGAGCGCCGCGTCGGCGGCGAGATCCTCTGTCAGGTCTGGTGACGCGATGTCCCGCATCGGCAAGCAGCCCATCCCCATCCCGAGCGGCGTCGAGGTGACGATCGACGGGAGCGACGTGACCGTCAAGGGTCCCAAGGGCACGCTGCAGCACGTCGCGCCGGCCGACATCACCGTCGCGCACGAAGGCGAGGAGATCGTCGTCACGCCGGCCCGACGACGAGCGTGCGCACCGCGCGCTGCACGGCCTCACGCGGTCGTTGGTTGCGAACATGGTCATCGGGCGTGTCCGAGGGCTTCTCGCGTGACCTCGAGATCGTCGGCGTCGGATACCGCGCCGCAGCGCCCAACCCGTCGCGACTCGAGTTGCAGCTGGGTTTCTCGCACCCGGTCGCCGTCGAGGCCCCCGAGGGTGTCACCTTCGAGACGCCTGCTCCGACCCGCATCACCGTCCGCGGCTTCGACAAGCAGCTCGTCGGCCAGGTCGCGGCCGACATCCGCAAGCTCCGCAAGCCCGAGCCCTACAAGGGCAAGGGCATCCGCTATTCCGACGAGCGTGTGCTGCGCAAGGCCGGCAAGTCGGCGAAGTGAGGCTCTCGATGACGCTCCACAAGACAGAGGCGCGCGAGCGGCGGCATCGCCGGGTCCGCAAGAAGGTTCGTGGCACGGCGGAGCGTCCGCGCCTCGCGGTGTTCCGATCGAACAAGCACGTGTACGCCCAGGTGATCGACGACGTGAGCGGGCGCACGCTCGCTGCCGCGTCGACCGTGGAGAAGGACGTAACGGGGGCGACCGCCACCGTGGACGCGGCGAAGAAGGTCGGCCAGCTGGTGGGTCGAGCGCGCGCAGGGTGCGGGGATCACGACGGTCGTGCTCGACCGTGGCGGGTTCCGCTACCACGGCCGTGTCGCTGCGATCGCCGACGGCGCCCGCGACGCCGGCCTCGAGTTCTAGAGAGCGAAGGGACACACGATGGCCGAAGGCCAGTTCGAAGAGCGAGTGATCGCGATCAACCGGGTCGCGAAGGTCGTCAAGGGCGGCCGGCGGTTCTCGTTCACCGCGCTCGTCGTCGTGGGCGACGGCTCGGGCAACGTCGGCCTCGGGTACGGGAAGGCCAAGGAGGTCCCGGCGGCGATCCAGAAGGGGATGGAGGAGGCGCGGCAAGCGGCTGTTCTCGGTCCCGCTCGCCGGCGACACGATCACGCATCAGATCATCGGCGAGCACGACGCCGCGCGCGTGCTGCTCAAGCCGGCCGCGCCCGGTACCGGTGTCATCGCCGGCGGAGCGGCCCGAGCGATCCTCGAGGCGGCGGGCGTGCACGACGTGCTGGCCAAGTCGCTCGGCTCGTCGAACGCGATCAACGTCTCCCGCGCGACGATCGACGGGCTGCGGTCGCTGCGCCGCCCCGAGGAGGTCGCCCGGCTCCGGGGCAAGTCGGCCGAGGAGGTCTCGACGGCCGGGATGCTCAACGCGTACCGGCAGCGCAACGCGCCGAAGTCCGAGGTCAACGAGGTCGGCGTGATGGCTACGTTGCGCATCACCCAGGTGCGGTCGTCGATCGGAGTGAAGCCGAAGCATCGAGGAACGCTTGCGCGCGCTCGGCTTGCGCCGGATCGACCACACCGTGGAGCTCCCCGACCGTCCGGAGATCCGCGGGATGGTCGCACGAGTGCCGCATCTCGTCGCGGTGGAAGAGGTCGAAGTGATGAAGGTCCACGAGCTGAAGCCCGCGGCAGGGTCGAAGTCGGCGCGTCGCCGGGTCGGTCGCGGCATCGCCGGCAAGGGCGGCAAGACGGCCGGTCGGGGCACCAAGGGCCAGGGCGCGCGCGACAACATCCGCCGCGGCTTCGAGGGTGGCCAGACGCCGATCCACCGGCGCACGCCCAAGGCCAAGGGCTTCCGGAACCCGTTCCGGGTCGAGTACCACGTGGTGAACCTCGAGACGCTCGAGGCCTTCGACGCGGGCACCCAGATCGACCCCGGCGTGCTCCGGGCGAAGGGCCTCGTCGCCAAGCGCGGGCTCGTCAAGGTGCTCGGCCGCGGGGAGCTCACCAAGGCACTCACCGTGCGCGCGCACACGCCTTCTCGGCGGGCGCGATGCAGCGCGATCGAGGCCGCCGGCGGCAGCACCGAGGTGCATCCCCGCGCCGTGGGGCGAGGGCCGTCCACCGGCTCAGGGGAACGCTCTCACCAACCGGTAAGCTCACGCACTCGCATCTCGGAGCGTCGCGAGAGGAGGAGGGTCCCCCATGCTGTCCCGGCTGTGGAACATCTACCGGGTACCCGACCTCCGCAAGAAGATCGCCTTCACGATCTTCATCATCGCGCATCTACCGAGTCGGCGCCCACGTCCCCGTTCCGTACGTCGACTTCCAGGCGATCAAGGACCTCCAGGACCAGGCGAACAACGCCGGCGTCGTCGGACTGCTCGACCTGTTCGCCGGTGGCGCGATCACGAACGTCGCGATCTTCTTCCTCGGGATCATGCCGTACATCACGGCGTCGATCATCATGCAGCTGCTCGGTGTCGTGATCCCGAAGCTGGAGCAGTGGCAGCAGGAGGGCCAGGTCGGCCAGAAGAAGATCACGCAGTGGACCCGCTACCTGACGATCGGCCTGGCGCTCGTGCAGTCGACCGGCTTCGTCTTCGCGTTGCACAAGGGCAACGGCGGCCTGCTCGGCTTCGCCGGGTTCCAGGGCAAGGACCTGATCCCGCACTTCAACACGCCGCGTGCGGCCATGATCGTGCTCACCTGGACCGCGGGCACCGCGGTGGTGATGTGGCTCGGCGAGCTCATCACCCAGCGCGGGATCGGCAACGGCATGTCGATCCTGATCTTCGCCTCGGTCGTCTCGCGCCTGCCCGCCCAGGGTTCGAGCATCTGGACCGAAGGCAAAGTCAAGTTCGTCGTCCTCTGCCATCGGCATCGCCATGATCGTCGGGATCGTCTTCGTGGAGTCGGGGCAGCGCCGCATCCCAGTCCAGTTCGCGAAACGGGTCGTCGGCCGCCGCATGTACGGCGGCCAGAGCACCTACATCCCGCTGAAGGTCAACCAGTCGGGTGTGATCCCCGTGATCTTCGCGAGCTCGATCCTCTCGTTCCCCGCGCTCATCGCCTCGGCGTTGGGCCGTCGGCTCGTCGGGCTCCAGGAGTGGATCAACGACAACCTGGTCCAGAGCCACGGCTGGTGGTACATCTGCGTTCTACACGCTGCTGATCATCTTCTTCGCGTACTTCTACACGGCGATCGCGTTCAATCCGCAGCAGCAGGCCGACATCATCCGCAAGCAGGGCGGCTTCATCCCGGGTATCAGACCGGGCCCCCCGACCGAGCGGTACCTCGCCAAGGTGCTGAACCGGATCACGCTGCCGGGCTCGCTCTTCCTGGCCGCTGATCGCCATCACGCCGCTGCTCGTGATCGCGCTCTGGAACATCCAGCCAGTTCCCGTTCGGCGGTACCGCGCTGCTCATCACGGTCGGTGTCGCGCTCGAGACGATGAAGCAGATCGACAGCCAGCTGATGATGCGCAACTACGAAGGCTTCCTGGCCTGACCGGCATGACGCTGACGGGCCCCGTCTCGTGCTGCTCGGCAAGCAGGGTGCCGGCAAGGGCACGCAAGCGGCACGGCTCGCCGACCACTACGGCATGATCGCACGTCTCGACGGGAGAGCTGTTCCGTGCCGCCGTCGCGGCAGGTACTCCCGCCGGTCGAACGGCCGCAGAGTACATGGACTCCGGCGAGCTCGTGCCCGACGACGATCGTGCTCGGGTCGTCGAGGAGCAGTTCGTCCGCCGGCGGCCCGCTCGAGCGCGGCTTCATCCTCGACGGTTTCCCGCGCACGCTGCCGCCAGGCCGAGGAGCTCGAGGGGTGCTGACGGCCAGCCGCTCGACGTGGTCATCAACCTCGACGTTCCCACCGCGATCGTGCTCGACCGCCTCGCCGGCCGGCGGGTCTGCGAGAGCTGCGGCGCGTACGTACCACGTGAACATGCCGCCGAAGGAGAACTGGACGTGCGACATCTGCGGGGGCAAGGTCATCGCAGCGACGACGGACGACACCGAGGAGGCGGTCGCGCGCCGGCTCGAGCTCTACGAGGAGCAGACGGTGCCGATCATCGACTTCTACCGCGGGCTCGAGCGAGCTCGTCACGGTCGACGGCGTCGGCGACCGGCGACGAGGTGTTCGCACGGCTCGTGCAGGCAGTCGACGAGCGCGCGTCGCGCAGCGACCCCAGTGATCACCCGCAAGAGCGCCGAGCAGATCGCGCTCGATGCGCCGGGCGGGACGCGTCGTGGCCGAGATGCACGAGGAGTGTATCCGGGCCGCGGTGCCGGCGCGACGACTGCCGACGTCGACCGCGGCCGCGCGTGAGGTGATCGAGCGCCGCGGCGCGCGCTCGAACTTCCTTGGCTACCACGGGTTTCCCGGCGGTCGTGTGCACGTCGCCCAACGACGTCATCGTCCACGGCATCCCGTCCGACGACGTGGTGCTCCGACGAGGGCGACATCCTCTCCATCGACTGCGGGGCGATCATCGAGGGCTGGCACGCCGACGCCGCGGTCACCGTCCCGATCGGCGATGTCGACGACGAGTCGCAGCGACTTATCGACGTCACGCGCCGCGTCGCTGGAGGCCGCGATCGAGCAGATCGTGGACGGCAACCGGCTCGGTGACGTGGGTGCCGCGGTCGAGGGCGATCGCCGAGGCGGCGGGGTTCACGGTGGTGCGGGAGTACGTGGGTCACGGCATCGGGACCGCCATGCACGAGGAGCCCCAGGTCCCCAACTACGGCCCGCCCGGGCGGGGGATGAAGCTCAGGGAGGGCCACGTGCTGGCGATCGAGCCGATGGTCAACGCGGGCCGGCCCGAGACCGAGACCCTCGACGACGGCTGGACCGTGGTCACCCGCGACGGCTGTCGCTCGGCCCACTTCGAGCACACGATCGCCGTCACTGACCACGGGCCCGAGGTGCTGACGCTGCCGTGGTAGCGGCGGTGTCAGCACCTCACGCGTAGCGAGCGCCCGCGGGCCGGGTATCCCGGCCCACAGCGAGCGGAGCCATGCAGAGGTTCCGACGTTGCCCTGGTGGCGAGGCCATCTGATACCCGGATTTCCGTCTGGAGACGTCGTCATGTAGATTCCCGGTCGGCTCCCACTCGATTCGCGCGTCTTGGCGCGCCACGAAAGGTGGTAACGGTCCTGGCAAAGCCCAAGGACGACACGATCCTGGTCGAGGGCACGGTCGTCGAGCCGCTCCCGAACGCCATGTTCCGGGTCGAGCTCGAGAACGGGCACAAGGTGCTCGCTCACATCTCCGGGAAGATGCGGATGCACTACATCCGGATCCTGCCGGGCGACCGGGTCCAGGTCGAGCTCACGCCCTACGACCTGAGCCGAGGTCGCATCACCTACCGCTACAAGTAGGAACCCGATCGAGCACGATCGAGAGCAGCATGAAAGTTCGACCTTCGGTCAAGAAGATCTGCGAGAAGTGCAAGGTGATCCGCCGCCACGGCGTCGGTCCGGGTCATCTGCGTGAACCCGCGCCACAAGCAGCGTCAGGGCTAGGAGGAACCCGTGGCTCGCATCGCCGGTGTCGACATCCCGCGCGAGAAGCGCCTGGAGATCTCGCTGACCTACATCTTCGGCGTCGGGCGCACCACCGCGCGCCAGGTGTGCGAGGCGTCCAGCATCTCGCCGACACGCGTGTGCGCGACCTCACCGACGAGGAGGTCGCCCGGCTCCGCACCTAGATCGACCAGAGCCTCAAGGTCGAGGGTGACCTGCGCCGCGAGGTCGCGGCGAACATCAAGCGCAAGGTCGAGATCGGCAGCTACGCGGGCATCCGCCACCGCCGCGGCCTTCCCGTGCGGGGCCAGCGGACGCGCACCAACGCCCGCACCCGCAAGGGCCCGAAGAAGACCGTCGCCGGCAAGAAGCGCGCCCGGAAGTAGAGCGAGCAACGAGGACGTAGGAAGTCGGAGCAGTGTGGCTAAGCCCGCCGCCGGGCGGGCGGCGACCGAAGCGGCGCGAGCGCAAGAACGTCGCCTACGGCATCGCGCACATCAAGTCGTCGTTCAACAACACGATCATCACGATCGCCGACCAGCAGGGGAACACGCTCGCGTGGGCGTCGTCCGGCAACGTGGGCTTCAAGGGCTCGCGCAAGTCGACGCCGTTCGCCGCGCAGCTCGCGGCCGAGACCGCGGCCCGGCGGGCGATGGAGCACGGCGTGCGCAAGGTCGACGTCGTGGTGAAGGGCCCGGGCTCCGGTCGTGAGACGGCGATCCGCACGATCCAGAACACCGGGCATCGAGGTCGTCGGCATCAAGGACGTCACGCCGATCCCGCACAACGGTTGCCGCCCGCCGAAGCGGCGGAGGGTCTGAGTCATGGCACGTGTACACGGTCCTGGTCCGGTCTGCCGGCTCTGCCGCCGCGAGCGGATGAAGCTGTTCCTCAAGGGCGCCAAGTGCGACACGATGCGCTGCCCGGTCGAGCGCAAGCCCTACCCGCCGGGCCAGCACGGCCGCGGCCGCATCCGCGAGAGCGAGTACCTGCTCCAGCTCCGCGAGAAGCAGAAGGCGCGCCGCATCTACGGCGTGCTCGAGAAGCAGTTCCGCAACCTGTACGCCGCAGGCCGACGGCGAGACGGGCATCACCGGCGAGAACCTGCTGCGCATGCTCGAGCTGCGCCTCGACAACGTCGTGTTCCGGGCGAACTTCGCGCGCGAGCCGCAACCAGGCCCGCCAGTTCGTGCGCCACGGCCACGTGATCGTGAACGGCAAGCGGGTCACCATCCCGTCGTACCGGCTGCGCAAGGGCGACGTGGTCGAGATCCGCCCCAAGGCCGAGCCGATGATCGTGCTCCGCCACAACCTCGACACGCTCGACCGGGCCGTGCCGCATGTGGCTCGACGTCAGCGCGAGCGACTTCAAGGCGACGGTGCGCGACCTGCCCGCTCCGCGAGCAGATCGACGTGCCGGTGCGCGAGCAGCTCATCGTCGAGCTCTACTCGAAGTAGCACTCCGCTCACCTCACCTCATCCGTTCCCGCAACCGAGCGAGGCACGCCATGCTCATCATCCAGCGCCCCGAGGTCGAGGCCGGCGAGCCCGACGGCAACACCCAGCAGTTCACGATCTCGCCCCTCGAGCCCGGCTTCGGCCACACGCTCGGCAACAGCCTGCGCCGCACGCTGCTGTCGTCGATCCCGGGCGCGGCGGTCACGCAGGTGCGCTTCGACGAAGCGCTCCACGAGTTCGACGTCGATCCCCGGCGTGAAGGAAGACGTCACCGACCTCATCCTCAACATCAAGGACCTCGTGCTGCACGTGTTCGGTCCGACGAGCCGGTGACGCTGCGCCTCGACAAGCGCGGCCCCGGTGAGGTCACCGCGGGCGACATCCAGACGACCGCCGACGTCGAGATCCTCAACCCCGAGCTGCACCTCGCCACGGTGAACGCGAAGGGCCGTCTCGCGGTCGACCTCACCGTCGAGCAGGGCCGCGGCTACCTGTCGGCCGAGCGCAACAAGCGGACGGCGACGATCGGCGTGATCCCGGTCGACGCGATCTTCTCGCCCGGTGCGGCGGGTCGCGTTCTCGGTCGAGCCGACCCGGGTCGAGCAGGCGACCAACTACGACAAGCTCACGCTCGAGATCGAGACCGACGGTTCGATCTCGCCGCGCGACGCCCTGGCGTCGGCGGGCGACGACGCTGCGCAACCTCGTGGCGCTGGTCGCCGAGCTCTCCGACGAGCCCCGCGGGCCTCGAGCTGGGCGAGGTGTCGCCGACCACGGCCACGTCGCCCGACCTCGAGCTGCCGATCGAGGAGCTCGACCTCTCCGAGCGGCCGCGCAACTGCCTGAAGCGGGCGCGGGTCGACACGATCGGCCAGCTCGTGCAGAAGACCGAGGACGACCTGCTCGCGATCACCAACTTCGGGTCGAAGTCGCTCGAAGAGGTGCTCCAGAAGCTCGACGAGCGCGGGCTGTCGCTGCGCGTGAAGGAGTAGGCCGATGCCGACGCCGAAGAAGGGCCCCCGCTTCGGCGGGGACCCGCGCACCAGCGCCTCATGATGGCGAACCTGGCCGCCAGCCTCTTCGAGGCCGGGCACCTCGTCACGACCGTGCCGCGAAGGCCAAGGCGCTGCGTCCGTACGCCGAGCGTCTCATCACCAAGGCGAAGACGGGCGGCGTGCACCAGCGGCGCCAGGTCATCGCCCGGATCCACGACAAGGACGCCACGCACAGGCTGTTCGCCGAGATCGCACCGCGCTACGCGCGACCGCAGCGGCGGCTACCTGCGCATCCTGAAGCTCGGGCCCCGTCCCGGCGACAACGCGCCCATGGCGCGCATCGAACTGGTGTGACCCAGCTGCCGTTCGGTCCGCGCATCGGCCGAGTCCGGACGCAGCGGGTCGACGCTCCGGCTTCTCGTCGCGTACGACGGCACCGACTTCCACGGCTTTGCCGCGCAGCCCGAGGTCGCGCACCGTCGCGGGCGTGCTGGTCGCCGGCGTTGGAGCGCGTGCTGCGGGCCGGGGTCGAGCTCACGTGTGCGGGCCGTACCGACGCCGGCGTCCACGCCTGGGGTCAGGTCGTGAGTGTTCCGGTCGCCGCCGACGTCGACCCCGATCGGGTGCGGCGGGCCGTCAACGGACAGCTCGCTCCCGAGGTCGTGGTCCGCGATCGGCGAGCTCGTGGACGTCGGCTTCGACGCCGCGACGTGACGCCCGTGCCGCGCGCGTACCGCTACACCGTCGTCAACCGTGACGCTCCCGACCCGTTCCTCGCCCGGTACGCGTGGTGGATTCCGGAGCCGCTCGACCTCACCCGCTTGCGGCTCGCGACGGACCCGTTCCTGGGCGAGCACGACTTCGCGTCGTTCTGCCGCCGTGGTCCGCAGGGAACGACGACCGTGCGCCGCGTGCTCGACGCAGGGTGGACGGTGCGCCGCGACGGCATCCTCGACCTCGACATCCGAGCCACCGCGTTCTGCTGGCAGATGGTGCGCTCGATCGTGGGCACGATCGTCGACGTCGGAGCAGGGCGGATCCGTCCGGGCGACGTGCTCCGGATCCTGCGGTCGCACGACCGCAACGCGGCGGGGCGGGTGGCGCCGCCGCACGGGCTCAGCCTGCGGTCCGTCGAGTATTGAGCGACGCACGCACCTGCCGCGGATCGGTACGGTGACGCCATGAGGGCGCGCGACGGCGAGGCCGAGCGGCTGCGCCGCATCACCGAGATGTGGGCGGACGAGATCGCGGGCGGTCAGATGTACCGGGGTCTGGCGCGGCACTCCCGGGACGAGGAGCGCCAACGGATCTTCTTGCAGCTCGCGGCGTCGGAAGAGCGTCACGCGCAGCACTGGGTTCGGGTCCTCCGAGCCGCAGGCATCGAACCCAAGCCGCCGCGCCTGCCGTTTCGCGCCCGCGCGTTGGTCTTCCTGGCCCGTCATCTGGGGACCGAGGCTGTGCTTCCGCTGGTGCTGCGCACCGAGGCCGCCGAGGCCGAGCGCTACCGGGCTGAGCCCGACGCCACGGACGCGATGGCGGAGCAGGAGGCCGCCGCCGGGCGTGCCCTGGCGGCGATGCAGGGCGGCCCGGCCGGAGGGCGCATCGCGCGTTTCCGAAGGCAGGCACCGTGCCGGGGTCGGCGGCCTGCTGCGCGCTGGTGTCTTCGGTGCGAACGACGGGCTCATCTCGAACTTCTCGCTCGTGATGGGCGTCGCAGGTGGCACTTCGAATCGGAGCATCGTGGTCCTGGCCGGTGTGGCCGGGCTCGTCGCCGGCGCCTTCTCGATGGCCTCCGGCGAGTGGATCTCCATCCAGTCGCAGCGCGAGCTCTACGAGAACGAGTTGCGTGTCGAGCGCGAGGAGCTCCTGGCGTTTCCCGGGGAGGAGCGCGAAGAGCTCGAGCTCATCTACCGCGCGAAGGGGATCGCGCCCGACGTGGCGCGGGCGCTGGTGGCGAGCATCATGCGCCGCTCCGACGTCGCACTGGACACGCTGGCCCGCGAGGAGCTCGGTCTCGATCCGTCGCGGCTCGGCTCGCCCTGGGTTGCCGCCTGGTCGTCATTTGTCGCGTTCGGGCTTGGCGCGCTGCTCCCCGTGATCGCGTTCCTTGTCGGCGCCGGAACCGCGGCGACGGTCGTGTCGGCGGCCGTGTCGCTCGCGGCGCTTCTCGGCGTCGGTGCCCTCACCTCGATCTTCACCGGGCGTCCTGCGGGTCGGTCAGCGGTGCGCATGGGCGTCATCGGGGCGGTCGTCGCCGCGGTCACCTACCTCATCGGCACCGCCGTGGGCACCAGCCTCTGAGTCACGCCGCGTTGGCGGGCGGGATGCAGAGGAGCTCGGTGACGGTTCGAACGTCCGGCACGTGCTCGAGCTCGAGGAGCAAGGCGAGGGCGCGCTCGAGCCGCGGGCGCGGGAGCACCGTCTCTGCGAACTCTAGGAACTTCGCACAGAGATCGTCGTCCGACGCGCGGTTGCTCGACGTCGAACTCGTCGCCCGGGACCGTCTCCGTGCGTGCCTCCAGACGCCGGCCGTCACGTGTCGTCACGACGACGGTCACGGGGAAGCGACGAAGGCGACAGATGCCGGGAGCCGAGAGCTGACCCCAGTAGACCTTCTTCGCGTCGACGTCCGGCTTGATCACCACTCGCGACGCGAGGTCGCGTGCATCCTGACGACCCAGCGCCTCGGGCGCCTGCCACTGTGTGCGCGGGACGGCCAGCAGGGTCATGGCGATCGCCCACGGGGTGCTGAGCTGCGCCTCGAGGTAATTGCGTGGCGCGGTGATGAACCATGGGGCGCTCGAGCCGGACGCGCGTGCTGTGCCCTGCTCGTCGGTCTGCACCCGGTAGTGCGCTTGGAACACCTCGACGCGCTCGACCTGGTCCGGCCGGACGCCGAATCGTCGCATCAACAGCTCGGTCGCGTGGACGGGATAGCGGGTGGCGCCGCACGCCGGGATCATCTTGAAGGCGTTGTCGAGGATCCACCACTGCTCACCGAAGCCGCCGGTGAGGATGCTCTCGTCACACGCCGCCGCTCCGGTCATCTGCCAGAATCCGGCGTCGCCGTCCAGGACCGTGTCGTCACCGGTGAACCCGGCGTCGGCGAGTCGAACCGCGACGACGGAGTTCCATGCGATCTGGCCGAACGCGGCGTACTTGCTCATCGTGAGCGGCGCGAGCAGCGCTTTTTGGATCGACGGAACGACCGCGCTGTAGCCCGCGATGCCGAACGCATGCGCCATCGTGTCCGGCGCCAGCCCCACGAGGTTGCCGCAGCCGGCCGCAGCGCCGAAGGTGGCGAACCCAGCGCCGTTGACGCGCGCGCTGGTTGGATCTCGACGTCCGGCCATGTTCCCGAGAGCTGGACCTCGCGTGGAAAGGAGAGCGCGACCCGCGGCGCTGGTCTCGTACGCCGCGGCGACCGCCTGGATCAAGCGCTGCCCGCTCGACGCGACGCTCTCGGCGACCGCGAGCGGAGCCGCCACCGAGGTGTTCGCGAAATGCAGACGGAAGTGCAAGCCGTCGTCCATGTCGAGCAGGTTGGAGAGCTGCGCGTTCACGTAGGCGGCGTTGGCGGCGTTCGTCCGAATCCCGGCCGGGATGGCCCGGGCCTCCGGGTTCCCGCCCAGGCCGAAGATGACGTGCTCGGTCAGCGCCGCACCTTCGTAGGGATGCGCCCCGACGATGCAGCCCAGGGTGTCGATGACGACCCGCTTGACCTGATGGACGACCGCCTCGGGGAGCTCGCCACACGAGAGCGTGGCGCCGAACTCGGCCAGTCTCCGGGTGGCGCTCCCATCGGACGCGAACACACCAATGCTCCTACCACACCCCTGGCTCTGCGGTGAAGGCCCGATCCTCAGCGGGGGCCGGATTGTCGGGAGGCGGCGGAAGGGGCTAGATTGGCTGGTCGCGCCGGCCGCCTGCTCCGTGGCTCGCGTCCGAGACCGACCCCGGTGAGGAACCGTGCGGACCTTCAGCCCCAAGCCTTCCGATATCACACGCGCCTGGCGGGTCATCGACGCCGACGGCGCCGTGCTCGGGCGCGTCGCAACCGAGTCCGCGACGCTGCTGCGCGGCAAGCACAAGCCGATCTGGGCACCGCACGTCGACTGCGGTGACCACGTGGTGATCGTCAACGCCGCGAAGCTCGACGTGTCGGCACGCAAGCTGAGCGACAAGCAGTACTACCGCCACTCCGGCTACCCGGGCGGCCTGACCAGCGAGAGTCTCCAGGACCTGCTCGCGCGCGACCCCGAGCGTGTCGTGCGTCTCGCCGTGCGGGGCATGCTGCCGAAGGGCCGGCTCGGTCGGGCGATGCTCAAGAAGTTGCGTGTCTACGCGGGTGCCGAGCACCCGCATGCGGCTCAGCAGCCGCAGCCCCACGTGATCGCCTCACGGCGCGCCGGCTGAGCGCGCACCCGCGTCAAGGAGCGACTGTGTCGAAGCCCCTCGTCCAGACCACCGGCCGTCGCAAGGAGGCCGTCGCGCGCGTGCGCCTGCGCCCCGGGACGGGTGCGGTGAAGATCAACGGCCGCACGTTCGAGCAGTTCTTCCCGATCCTCACCCACCGCGTCGCCGCGATCGAGCCGTTGCGTATCACGCAGACGGCCGACGTCTACGACGTCGACGCGACGTTGGGTGGTGGCGGGGTGAGCGGCCAGGCGGGTGCGCTCCGCCTCGGGATCGCCCGTGCGTTGGTGGAGCTCGACGGTGAGTTGCGCCCGCAGCTCAAGAAGGCGGGACTGCTCACGCGTGACGCGCGGGAGAAGGAACGCCGCAAGTACGGCCTGAAGAAGGCCCGCAAGGCACCGCAGTACTCGAAGCGGTAGGCAACGGTCGGCGACGATGGCCCTCAGCTTTGGCACCGACGGGCTGCGCGGCGTCGCGAACCACGAGCTCACCGTCGAGTTGGTGACGGCGCTGGGCCGCGCCACGGTCCGGGTCCTCGGATCGCAGCACCCGTTCGTCGTCGGTCGCGACACGCGACGTTCCGGTCCGATGCTCGAAGCCGCGTTCGTGGCCGGTCTCTGTGCCGAAGGCGCGGACGTCGAGCTCGCGGGCGTCCTCCCGACGCCGGGCGTCGCGTTCCTCGCCCGCGAACGCGGCGCGGCTGCCGCGGTCATCTCGGCGAGCCACAACGGTTTCTCCGACAACGGCGTGAAGCTGTTCGGCGTCGGCGGCCGCAAGATCGACGACGCGGTCGAGGCGCAAATCGAGACCGCGCTGCGCGAGCTCGCGGTCGGCGACCCCGGTCCGGGGCCGTCGGGCCCGGGGGTGGGTGTCGTCACCGAGCGCAAGAGCGCCTTCGACGACTACATGGGGCACCTTCTGGACGCGCTCGACGGTCGGCGGTTGAGCCCGCTACGCATCGTCGTCGACTGCGCCAACGGCGCCGCCTTCCGGGTCGCGCCGTCGGCATTGCGCGCGCTCGGCGCCGAGGTCGAGGTGCTCCACGCGTCGCCCGACGGCACCAACATCAACGCCCACTGCGGGTCGACGGACCCGACGAGCCTTGTCGAGGCGGTGAGACAGTCGGGCGCGGCCGTGGGCTTCGCGTTCGACGGCGACGCCGACCGCGTGGTCGCCGTCGACGAGCACGGCGCTGTGGTCGACGGCGACGAGATCCTCGCCATCGCGGCGCTCGACCTGCACGATCGCGGGCAGCTCCCCGGCAACGCGATCGTGGCCACCGTCATGTCGAACCTCGGCTTGCGACGGGCGCTCGCCCCGTACGACATCGAGGTGGTCGAGACGCCGGTGGGCGACCGCAACGTCCTCGACGAGCTCGAGCGCCGCGGGCTCGCGCTCGGTGGCGAGCAGTCGGGCCACGTGATCTTCAGCCAGCACGCCAACACGGGCGACGGGACGCTCACCGCGCTGTTCCTGCTCGACATGATGACGCGCCGTCGCCGCTCGCTCTCCGAGCTCGCATCGGTCCTGACGCGCGTCCCGCAGGTCCTCCGCAACGTCGCGGTCGCCCAGCCGTCCGATCTGTCTGCCGACACCGCGTTCTGGGCGACTGTCCAGACGATCGCCGGCGAGCTCGGCGACACCGGCCGCATCCTGGTGCGGCCTTCGGGCACCGAGCCCCTCGTGCGCGTGATGGTGGAGGCGGAGGACCCGGCTGAGGCCGAATCCGTCGCCAAGCGGCTCGTCGAGCTCGTCGAGCACGCGGCGCGACGGTAGGGGTCCACGACGCCGTAGCCTTTCCGGCGTGTGTGGAATCATCGGCGTCGTCCGCCGGCGCTCGACGCGGGATGCTCCCGACCTCCGCGAGCTGGCCAACCGGCTTGCCGCGACCCGCGCCACGCTCGAGCGCCCGGCCGACCCGCTGCGGCTGAGCGACGTCGCGACCACGCTCGAATCGATCGACGGTGCGCTCCAGGGCGTTCCGGGCGTGGCCGCGCTGGTCACCGACCCGTCGATCGCCCTGGAGCTCGAGACGTCGGCCGCGGCGATCACCGCGACTCTTGCCGAGATCGAACGGGGTCTCGATCGCGAGGGAGGCGTCGCGGCGGACGAGCTCGAGACCTGGAACCGGGTCGTGCTCCGGGCGCGCGACGCGGCCTGGGCGATCGCCCGCGATCGGATCGCGGCGCGCGAGCCGTCGCGGACCTGGCCGGGTCGGAGCCCAGCCTCGCCGCCCTCGAGGCGTTCACCTCGATCCAGGCTGCGCTCTCCGCGCTCGACCGTCTCGAGGTCCACGGGCGCGATTCAGCGGGATTGCAGGTGCTCGTGTCGGGTTCGACTGCCGATCTCGGCGGAGACCTGGCAGCGAGCGTCGATGCTCGGTGCGGCGACGTGTTGTTGCGCTCGGGCGCGATGCGCATCGTCGACGGCGCGATCGCGTTCGTCTACAAGGCGGCAGCCGAGATCGGTGAGCTCGGGGACAACACGGCCGCTCTGCGGGCCGCGATCCGGGGCGACGTCGCGCTGCACCGCATCCTTGCCGCGGGTGATCCGCGGACGATCGTCCTCGGTCACACGCGGTGGGCCAGTGTGGGTGTCATCTCTGAGGCGAACGCGCATCCCCTCGACGAGCGGGAGGCGCGGGTCGTTGGCGAGGAGCGCGTCGCTCCGTGTGTGTTCGGCGTGCTCAACGGCGACGTCGACAACCACACCGACCTCGTCGCAGTCGAGGGTCTGCGCATCGACGCCGGCATCACCACCGACGCGAAGCTGATCCCCATGCTCGTCGCGCACCGCATGCAGGCCGGCGAGCATACCGAGGAGGCGTTCCGGCGCACCGTGGCAGGGTTCCAGGGATCCCAAGGCATCGCCGCGGTGATCGCCGACGACCCTTCGCGCATGTACCTCGCGCTCCGCGGAAGCGGTCAGGCGTTGTACGTCGGAGTCGCCGAGGACGAGTTCATCGTCGCGAGCGAGCCGTACGGACTCGTGCACGAGACGGCGCGGTATGTGCGTATGGACGGTGAGACGCCCGCGGACCCCGAGCGCGCGTCCGCGACCCGGGGACAGATCGTGGTCCTCGACGCCGATCACGCCGGCTCGCTCGATGGTATCCGTCGCCTGTCGTTCGACGGGACGGTCCTGCCCGTCTCCGAGCGCGAGGTCGCGGCGGCGGAGATCACGACGCGCGACATCGACCGGGGCGACTTCCCGCACTACCTCCTCAAGGAGATCTCGGAGTCGCCGGCCTCGTTCCGCAAGACGTTGCGCGGGAAGATCGCGACCGACCGCGAAGGCCGGCTCCGGGTCGCGCTCGGATCGGACACGTTGCCACCGGCCTTGCGCGAGCGGCTGCGTGACGGCTCGGTCCGCAAGGTCGTCGCGATCGGTCAGGGCACCGCGGCGGTCGCCGGCGAGAGCCTGGCCATGATGCTCGGATCACTCGTGGGGTCGGCGCTGCAGGTCGATGCGCGGCGGGCCACGGAGCTGTCCGGGTTCGAGCTGGTCGACGACATGCGCGACACCCTCCTCGTCGCGATCAGCCAGAGCGGTACCACGACCGACACCAATCGAACCGTCGACCTCGGCCGCGCCCGCGGTGCGACTGTCGTCGCGATCGTGAACCGGCGCAACAGCGATCTCGTCGACAAGGCCGATGGCGTGCTCTACACGTCCGACGGCCGCGACGTCGAGATGAGCGTCGCCTCGACGAAGGCGTTCTACTCGCAGATCGCGGCGGGACACCTGCTCGCGCTCGCGATCGCCGACGAAGCCGGCGCGCTCGACCCCGACACGGCGGATTCCCTGCTGCGCGGGCTTCGTGACCTTCCCGCCGCGATGGAACTGGTCATCGGGCGGCGTGGTGTGGTGGCAGCCATCGCGCAGCGCCTGGCGCCGACGCGGCGATCGTGGGCGGTGGTGGGCAACGGCGCCAACCGCGTCGCGGCCAACGAGGTGCGCATCAAGTTGTCGGAGCTCTGTTACAAGTCGATCGCGTGCGACGTCACCGAGGACAAGAAGCACATCGACTTGTCTTCTGAGCCGATGGTGTTCGTGTGCGCTGCGGGCCTCGTCGGCTCCAACGCCGACGACGTCGCGAAAGAGGTCGCGATCTACGGCGCGCACCGAGCGGCCGCCATCGTGGTCATCTCCGAGGGCCAGGATCGGTTCGGCGCCGCCGAGGAGACCATCGAGGTTCCCTCGGCGCATCCGTCGGTCGCGTTCGTGCTCTCGACGGTTGCGGGGCACCTCTTCGGGTACGAAGCTGCGCTTGCGATCGACGCGTCGGCGCGACCGTTGCGCGAGGCACGTGCGGGGATCCAGACCCTCGTCGCGTCGAACGGCGGCCGCGCCGACGACCTCTTGGCGCACCTGGCTCCAGGGCTCGAAGGGCCCGTGACCGAGTACTACGACCGTCTGCGGACCGGCGGCTACGACGGCCAGCTCGAAGCGAGCACGGCGGTGCAGATCGCGACCTCGCTGCGGTACGCCACGGGCATCACGGCGCTCGATTCATATCAGGTCGAGTTCGGCAAGGTCGGGACCCCCGCCGTCGTCGTCGACGATCTCGCCGCGGCGCTGACGAAGGGGATCGAGGAGCTCACGCGACCGGTCGACGCGATCAAGCACCAGGCGAAGACCGTGACGGTCGGGATCTCGCGGGCCGACGAAGAGCTCCTGCAGGTGCGCCTCGTACGCGAGGTCATGGCCGCGGGCGCATCGCGCGACGCGCTGAGCTACCGCGCGCTCCGGACCCTCGTGGCGCTCGACCCTGTCGTCGAGCACGTCGAGGGCTACCTGCGCTACCGCGTCGAAGGCGACGTCGCGGCCGACGACGTGCGGATCTTCCCGATCGACGCAGGTGGGATCGCGACGGGCCTGCGCTCGCGCACGCTCGACGATCCGACCCTCCGGGGCACGAAGCATCGGGTGGCGTCGCTGCGCGAGGTGACGGTCGCGCGTGGCCGGAGCGACCAGCGCACCGTCGTGATCGTGCCCGAGGTCAAGGACAACCAGACGGTCGGTTTGACTCTGCTGCATGCCCGGTTCGCCGGTCGGCTCCAACCCGACGTCGCGCGCGGCGTCCTCGAGGGCTACCAGGGCCGGTACGGGGCGTTGAAGGACGCGGTCACCGAGACGACGCCCGCGTTCGACGACGCGATCCTGGCCACGATCGATCCGATCGAGCTGCTCACCGAGCCGGTGTACGTCCTTGCCGACCGGTGGGCGCCCGCGTGAGCCACGTGCTCGGGCTGGGCACCGACCTCGTCGAGGTCGACCGCTTCCGCCTCGCGTTGGCACGCCGGGCGCAGCTCGCCGAACGGCTCTTCAGCGACGACGAGCGGGCGTACGCGTTCCGCCAACGCGATCCCTCCAAGAACCTCGCGGCGCGGTTCGCCGCGAAGGAGGCCGTCATGAAGGCGCTCGGTGTCGGGTTGTGGAAGTTCCGGTTCCGCGACGTCGAAGTCGTGCGACGGCCGGGCGGAGCACCCGAGCTGTCCCTGACCGGAGGCGCCGCGAGGATCGCCGCCGAGCGCGGCGTCAGCGGCTGGCAACTCTCGCTGACCCACACCGAGTCGACCGCGCTCGCGGTGGCGCTCGCATTCGGCGGCTGAGCATGGAAGCGGTCGTCACCCCGGCGGCCATGGCCGAAGCCGATCGCCGCACCATCGCGGCCGGCACGCCCGAGGAGGTGCTGGTCGAGCGCGCCGGACGTGCCGTCGCGTGGGAGGTGCGCCGTCTCGCGCGTGGTCGGTACGGACACCGGGTGCTCGTGGTGTGCGGCAAGGGCAACAACGGGGCCGACGGCATGGTCGCGGCTCGCGTGCTGCGCGGCTGGGGGATGTCGGTGACGCAGGTCGCGCTTGGCGAGCTCGACCGGTCACAGTTCGAGCGTGCCCTCCGGACTGCGCACCTTGCCGTCGACGCGATGTTCGGTACCGGGTTGCGCACCGAGCTCGACGGGGACGCCGCGTGGGTGGCCGACCGACTGTCCTCGTGGGCGGGGACGACGATCGCGGTCGACATCCCCTCGGGCGTCGACGGGACGACTGGGGCGGTGGGCACCGTGGCGGTGCGCGCCGGCCACACGGTGACGTTCGCGGCCCGCAAGCCTGGCCTGCTGTTCGAACCTGGCCGCTCGCACGCGGGGCGGGTCACGGTCGCCGACATCGGGATCGACCTGGGGCCCGACGGAGGCACGGCACCCCCGCTCGCGCTGGTGGGTCGGCGCGACGCGGAGGAGGGTGTCGTGCGCCGCCCGCCCGCCGCGCACAAGTGGTTTGCGGCGGTCGCGGTGGTGGGTGGGGCGCCCGGTCTCGGCGGTGCGCCCATGCTCACGTCACGGGGCGCCATGCGGGCCGGCGCAGGAATGGTGTGGTGCTGGCTGCCCGAGGGGGTGCCGCCCGCGGCGTCGGGCTCCGAGGTGATCACCCGGACGTTGCCTGCCCACGGTCTCGCGAGCACCGAGGCCGTCCACACCGTGGTCGATTCGCTGTCGCGCTTCGGTGCCCTCGCCCTCGGTCCGGGCCTCGGCATCGACCCCGAGGTCCGCCAGCATGCCGTGGAGCTGCTCGCCCGAGCCCCGATCCCGGTGGTCCTCGACGCCGACGGGCTCAACGCGCTCGACGGCGACCTGCTCGTCCTGCGGCGGCGCGAGGCGCCGACGGTCCTCACCCCGCACGACGGGGAGTACGCACGCATGGCGGGTGCCTCGGTCGGGGGAGACCGGGTGGGGGCGGCGAGACAGCTCGCGGAGACGACCGGTGCCGTCGTGGTGCTCAAGGGTCCCGGGACCGTCGTCGCCGCACCCGACGGCCGCGCCGCGATCTCCGTGACGGGCACGTCGGCGCTCGCAACCGCAGGGACCGGTGACGTGCTGACGGGCATCGTTGCCGCGTTCCTCGCCCGCGGAGCCGACCCGTTCCGTGCCGCGTGCGCGGCGGCATGGGTGCACGGTGATGCCGGTGACCGCGCCGCCTCGTGGCTCGGCGGCGCCAGCCTCGTCGCATCGGATCTCCTGGTGACCTTGCCGCGTAGCCTGCGGGCGCTGGAAGCACCGGACCGCGGCCGACGCCGTCCGGGCCACGATGACCCACCCTTTGATCGAGGAGCGCGCGATGCCCGACAGCAGCCCCACCGTGCGGGACGTGATGACGACGCCCGTCGTGACGCTGCGCCCCGACCAGACCGTCGAGGAGGCGGCGGACGTCCTCGCGGACCGCGGTATCGGGGCGGCGCCGGTCCTCGACGGTGATCGGCTGGTCGGGCTGCTGCGCGACGACGACCTCATCGTGAGCGAAGCGCGCCTGCACGTCCCCACCGTGATCAGCTTCCTCGGCGTGGAGCTCGTGCTTCCCGGATCGATGCACCGATTCGAGGGTGAGCTGCGTCGCATCGCGGCGGCCACGATCGCGGAGGTCATGACCACCGAGTTCGCCACTGTCTCGCCCGAAGACTCGCTCGAAGCGCTCGCGACCGTGATGCACGAACAGGGTGCAACCCACGTGCCCGTGGTCAGCGACGGGCGCCTCGTGGGGATCGCCACCCGCGGGGACCTCGTGCGCCACCTCTCCGCCACGACGTGAGGCGCACCGCCGGGAACGGCGGCGCGCTGGGGTGGCCTAGCATCGAAGCGTTGTTCGCCCGGTCCGGCCGGTGCTGTCGATCCGGTGAGGGTGCCTTCGTGCCACTCGATCTCGAACCGCCGCAGTTCGTGTCGCTCGCCGAGTTGGAGCGGGAAGCGCTCGGTTGCACTCGCTGCCCGCTCGCCGAGACCCGGACCCAGGTCGTGTTCGGCGCCGGTGACCCCGATGCGGCGCTCATGTTCGTGGGCGAGGGACCGGGGGAGCGGGAGGACGCGACGGGCGTTCCCTTCGTCGGACGGGCCGGTCAGCTCCTGACTGCGCTCATCGAAGGCATCGGCCTTCGTCGCGACTCCGTCTACATCGCGAACGTCGTGAAGTGCCGGCCGCCCGCCAACCGCGACCCGCTGCCGCTCGAGATCGAGCAGTGCCGGCCGTACCTCGCCGCACAGCTCGCGTTCATCGACCCGGCGGTGGTCGTCACGCTCGGCAACTTCGCGACGAAGCTCCTCCTCGACGCGAAGGAGGGCATCACCCGTCTCCGTGGGCGCGAGTTCCCGTTCCGCGAACGTTCGGTGCTCATCCCCACGTTCCACCCCGCGGCGGTGCTGCGCAACGGAGGGACCGCGCTCGCGCAGGCCCGCGCCGACTTCGTCGTCGTCAAGCGCGCGCTGGAACGCGGCCGATGAGCGTGACGACCGCGACCCGGAGTGCCGGCGAGACGTTGGCGTTGGGTGAGGCGATCGGCCGCTTGTTGCGCGCCGGTGACGTCGTCGTCCTCGTGGGTGAGCTCGGCACGGGCAAGACCGTGCTGACGAAGGGAATTGCACGTGGGCTCGGTGTCACCGATCCCGTCGTGAGCCCAACGTTCACGATCGTGCGGGAATACCGGGGTCGGCTCCCGCTGGTCCACGTCGATGTGTACCGGCTCGACCACCTCCAGGAGCTGCACGACCTCGGCTTCGACGACCTCCTCGGCGGCCCGGCGGTCGCGGTGATCGAGTGGGGCGATCGCGTCGGCAGCCTGCTCCCGGTCGACCGGCTCGACATCCGCCTCGAGCTCGCGAATGTCGACAGCGCCGACGACGACCGGACGGTGACGCTCGAGGCGTTCGGTCGATGCTGGACGGCACGGCGTGAGGCGCTCGAGCTCCTCGCGTCGCCGGCGGACGGTGCCGACACGTGATCGTCCTCGGGATCGACACCGCCACCTCGCGCGTGTCGGTGGCGATCGGCGAGGCGGGCGAGGTGCTGGGCTCGGTCGTGCTGTCGGGCGGCCGTCGCCATGCGGAGCAGCTCGCGCCCACGATTCGGGCGCTCTGCGCGGAGCTCGACGTGCGGCTCGACCGGATCTCTGCGATCGGCGTGGGACTCGGCCCGGGCCTGTTCACCGGGCTCCGCGTCGGGGTGACGACCGCCAAGATCATGGCGCAGGCGCTCCGCGTCCCCGTCGTCGGCATCTCCAGCCTCGACCTCGTGGCGTATCCGCTCCGGTACTGCTCGCGCCGGATCGTCGTGGTGCTCGACGCCCGCCGTCACGAGGTGTTCGACGCCAGCTACCGCTCGGTCCCGGGCGGCGTGCAGCGCGTGTCGGAGTACCAGGTGCGTACGCCGGCGGACCTGGTCGCCGACCTCGAGGCCGAGCCGGGCGACATCCTGCTCGCGGGCGACGGCGCTCGGCGTTACCGCGGCGGAGCTCGACGGGTTGGAGCACGCAGAGCTTGCCGGGCCCGCCTTCGATGCGCCCAGTGCGGTCGCGCTCGTCGAGCTCGCGACGGCACGGGCCGAGCGCGAGGACTTCGCACCGCCGTGGGACGTCCGTCCGATGTACCTGCGTCAGAGCGACGCGGAGATCGCGTGGGGCACCCGATGATCGAGCGGGTCGCCTGATGGCCGCGGAAGCCGGGCCGGAGCTGCTCACGGTGCACGTCGTGCCGATGCGACGGCGGCACCTGCGGTCCGTCCTGCGGATCGAGCAGGAGGTGTACGCGCGCCCGTGGAGCACGTCGCTGTTCCTGAGCGAGCTCGCGATGCGCACCAGCCGCCTCTACGTCGTCGCGCGCGTGGGCCGCGACATCGTCGGCTATGCGGGACTCATGATGACGCTGGACGAAGGCCACGTCACGACCGTCGCCGTCGACCCCCGCTGGCATCGCCAAGGCATCGGGACCCGGTTGCTGCTGGCGCTCGCACGCGAAGCGGTCGAGCGCGGCGCGACAGGGATGACCCTCGAGGTCCGCATGTCGAACTCGGGCGCGCAGGACCTCTACCGCCGGTTCGGGTTCTCCCCGGTCGGGGTGCGCAAGGGCTACTACCAGGAGACCAACGAGGACGCGCTGGTCATGTGGGTGCACGACGTGCACCGTCCCGAGTACTCGCAGCTCCTCGACTCGATCGAGCGCACCATCCCGGGTGACACCATCATCGAGACACCGCGGCGCGCGTGATGCGGATCCTCGGGATCGAGACGTCGTGTGACGAGACCGCGGCAGCGGTGGTGGAGGACGGTCGGCGCGTCCTCTCCTCGGTCGTCTCGAGCCAGATCGACCTGCACGCGCGCTTCGGCGGGGTGGTGCCCGAAGTCGCGAGCCGCGCACACGTCGAAACTCTGGGTGGCGTGCTTGCGGACGCGCTGGTCGAAGCGGGCGTCGAGCTCGGCGACCTCGACGCGGTCGCCGCGTGTCACGGGCCGGGGCTTGCCGGCGCGCTGCTCGTCGGTGTGAGCGCGGCGAAGGCGCTCGCAGTCGCCGCGGACCTGCCCTACATCGGCGTGAACCACCTCGAGGCGCACCTGTACGCGGGCTGGCTCGAAGAGCCGGACCTCGCGTTCCCGCTCGCGGTGCTCTTGGTCTCGGGCGGTCACACGATGATCGTGGTGATGGAAGGTCACGGCCGCTATCGGCTCGCGGGCGAGACGGTCGACGACGCGGCGGGGGAGGCGTTCGACAAGGTGGCGCGGTACCTCGGGCTCGGGTACCCGGGAGGACCGGCAATCGACCGCCTGGCCGGGAACGGCGACGCGGACGCGATCGCGTTCCCGCGCGCCATGCCGGGGACCGCCAACTTCTCCTTCGCGGGGCTCAAGACCGCGGTCGTGAACCACGTGCGCCGCCATCCCGAAGCCTCGATCGCCGACGTGGCCGCTTCGTTCCAAGAGGCCGTCGTCGACCAGCTCGTCCACAAGCTGGTGGCAGTCGCCGACGAGGCGCGGGCGACGACGCTGGTCCTCGGCGGCGGGGTCTCGGCGAACACGCGCCTCCGGGCCCGCGTCTCGGTCGCTGCGGCGGAGTCGGGGCGGCGTGCGTTCCTGCCGCCGCGGTCGCTCTGCACCGACAACGCCGCGATGGTCGCGGCGGCCGCGTGGTGGCGGTACCGCTCCGATGGCCCCACTCCCCTCGACGCCGGCGCCGACCCGAACCTGCGCCTTCCGACGTCTTGACCAGAAGGCGAGCGGTCGCGCCGCAGGTACCCTGCGGCGCAGCGAGCTGTGACCCGAGCGGCCTGGCCCGAAGGGCCGAGAGCGAGAGACCGGCTTGCCGCGCGGACTGAGGTGCTGGTACCGTGACTTAGCACTCACATTCCCCGAGTGCTAATGCTCGCGAAAGCATCGGAGTCCCGTGGATTCCGCAGGAGGAAGCGCCCATGAACCTGCAACCGCTCGAGGATCGCATCGTTGTCCGGCCCGGTGAGGCCGAGGAGATGACGGTGAGCGGCCTCGTGATCCCCGACACCGCCAAGGAGAAGCCCCAGCAGGGCGAGGTCCTCGCGGTGGGCCCGGGCCGCCGCTCCGACCAGACCGGTGAGCTCATCCCGGTCGACGTCGTGGTGGGCGACGTGGTCCTCTACTCGAAGTACGGCGGCACCGAGGTCTCCGTCGACGGCGAAGACCTCTTGGTCCTGTCGAGCCGCGACGTGCTCGCCAAGCTCGCGGGCGGGGTCAAGAAGAAGAAGTAGGTCCACCCGTTCCCGAAGGTTCGACCGGCCGGAGCCGGCAGCGTCTCCCTCGTCCGGCATCGTTCCAGCCGGGAGGTCCTGCCCCGTGGGTCGGGCTGGCGCCCGATCGGCGCACCTTCGATCTCGACGATGTCCGGGCGCGCTGCGCCCAGCTGGGGTCGCCCTGCCAAGCGCCGGGCGACCCCTCGTCGCGTCCGGCGGCGGTCCTCGTGCCCATCTTCGAAGAGCAGGGCGAGGCCCGGATCGTGTTCACGCGGCGTCCCGACTCCATGCCCGACCACCAAGGAGAGGTGGCGTTCCCCGGAGGCAAGCTCGACGAGACGGTCGACCGATCGCCGCGCGACACCGCGCTCCGCGAGGCGCGCGAGGAGATCGGTCTCGATCCCGGTCTCGTGGACGTGGTCGCCGAGCTCGATTCGCTGGGCACCACGGGGAGCAAGTTCCACATCGCGCCCTTTGTCGGGCTCGTGGCGGGCGGACGGCCCGATCTGGTCCCCGACCCCCGCGAGGTGGATCACGTCTTCGACGCCGCCGTCTCCGAGCTCCTGGCCGACGGCGTCTTCCGTGAGGAGCACTGGGAGCTCCCCGAACGGGGCCTGTATGCCGTCTGTCTGTACGAGGTGGGCGAGGACGTCGTCTGGGGGGCGACGGCGCGCATCCTGACTCGGCTCCTCGCGGATCTCACGAAGACCACGATCTCGTAGTGCCGATGGATCGCCGCGCCCGAGCGGAGCGGTATCCTCGACCCTTCCCCAGGAGGTAGCGGGTGGAAGTCGAGATCGGCATCGGCAAGTCCGGCCGCCGAGCCTACGGGTTCGACGACATCGCCATCGTCCCCAGCCGCCGCACGCGCGACCCCGAGGACGTCGACATCTCCTGGGAGGTCGATGCGTTCCACTTCGACCTCCCCGTGATCGCGAGCGCTATGGACGGTGTCGTCTCGCCGCGCACCGCCATCGAGGTGGGCCATCTTGGTGGGCTCGCCTGCCTGAACCTCGAAGGGCTGTGGACCCGGTACGAGGATCCCGAACCGCTCTTCGAGGAGATCGCAGAGCTGCCCGCCGAGAAGGCGACGCGCCGCATGCAGGAGATCTACTCGGAGCCCATCAAGCCCGAGCTGATCGGCGTGCGTATCCGCGAGATCAAGGACGCCGGTGTGGTGACGTGCGCGTCGCTCACGCCCCAGCGCGTCGAGCAGTACGCATCGCACGTGCTTGCCGGCGAGCTCGACCTGTTGGTCATCCAAGGCACGGTCGTCTCCGCCGAGCACGTCTCGAAGACGACGGAACCGCTCAACCTGAAGAAGTTCATTCGCGAGTTCGAGATCCCGGTCATCGTCGGAGGCTGCGCGTCGTACTCGACCGCGCTGCACCTCGATGCGCACCGGCGCCGTGGGTGTGCTCGTGGGCGTCGGTCCGGGCCACGCGTGCACGAGCCGTGGCGTGCTCGGCATCGGCGTGCCGCAGGCGACCGCGATTGCCGATGCTGCGGGTGCGCGCATGCGCCACCTCGACGAGACCGGCGTGTACGTGCACGTGATCGCCGACGGCGGGATGCGCACGGGCGGCGACGTCGCCAAGGCGATCGCATGCGGTGCCGATTCGGTGATGATCGGCTCGCCGCTCGCGGCAGGCGTACGAAGCGCCCGGTCGTGGCTACCACTGGGGCATGGCGACGTTCCACCCCACGCTGCCGCGGGGCGCACGCGTCAACGCGGGCCGGAAGGCGACGCTGGCCGAGGTGCTCGTCGGTCCGGCGCACGAGAACGACGGCACGCTCAACCTCTTCGGCGCGCTGCGCACGTCGATGGCGACGACCGGCTACGAGACGGTCAAGGAGTTCCAGAAGGCCGAGGTGATGGTCGCGCCGTCGCTGCAGACCGAAGGAAAGTCGCTGCAGCGCGCGCAAGGCATCGGCATGGGGCGATAGCGCACACCCTGCGCTGGCGAACGACCGTCGCGTGATGGACACGATCCTGATAGTGGATTTTGGTGCGCAGTACGCGCAGCTGATCGCGCGGCGCGTGCGCGAGGCGCACGTCTACTCCGAGATCGTCCCGAGGACGATGCCGCTCGTCGACATGCTGGCGCGTCATCCGAAGGGGATCATCTTCTCCGGTGGCCCCGCGTCGGTGCATGTCGACGACGCGCCGACCCTCGATCCCGCCGTCTACGACTCGGGCGTTCCGATCCTCGGGATCTGCTACGGCGCCCAGCTCGTGGCGCAGCAGCTGGGCGGCGTGGTGCGTCGCACGGGGAGTGGCGAGTACGGCCGGACCCCGCTGCAGCGTGCAGCCGGCGCGTCGGTCCTGCTCGCCGAGCTGCCCGACGAGCAGGTCGTGTGGATGAGCCACGGTGATGCGATCGTCGAGGTGCCCCGCGGATTTGCGGTCACCGCGGCCACGCCGGGCGCGCCGGTGGCTGTGCTCGAGGATCGCGAGCGTGCCATCTACGGCGTCCAGTTCCATCCCGAGGTCGCGCACACCGAGCGTGGGCAGGACATGCTCAAAGCGTTCCTCTTCGACGTCTGTCATTGCCGGCCGATGTGGACCCACACGTCGATCATCGAGCAGGCCATCGAGAACGTGCGGGCCCAGGTGGGGACCGAGCGTGTGATCTGCGGTCTGTCGGGTGGCGTCGACTCGGCGGTGGCCGCGGCGCTCGTGCACAAGGCGGTGGGCGACCAGCTGGTCTGCGTGTTCGTCGACACGGGCCTGCTACGCCTCCACGAGCCCGAGCAGGTCGAGGAGACGTTTCGCCGGCAGTTCCACGTCGACCTCGTGCACGTGAAAGCGGCAGATCGGTTCCTCGCTGCCCTCGAAGGCATCGTCGATCCGGAACGGAAGCGCAAGATCATCGGCGAGCTGTTCATCCGCGTGTTCGAGGAGACGGCCACCGAGCTGTCGGACGCGCGATTCCTGGTGCAGGGCACGTTGTATCCCGACATCGTGGAGTCGGGCGGCGGCGACAACGCGATGATCAAGTCGCACCACAACGTGGGCGGTCTTCCCGACGACATGAAATTCGAGCTGGTCGAGCCGCTGCGCGACCTGTTCAAGGACGAGGTCCGCGTGGTCGGTGCCGAGCTCGGGCTCCCCGAGGAGATCGTGTGGCGCCAACCCTTCCCCGGTCCGGGCCTCGCGGTCCGCATCGTCGGTGACGTGACGACGGAGCGTCTCCAGGTGCTGCGCGAAGCCGACGCGATCGTCGTCGAAGAGATCCGCCGGGCGGGCCTCTCGCGGGAGATCTGGCAGAGCTTTGCGGTGCTCCCGGCGGTCCGCACGGTTGGCGTGATGGGCGACGGCCGTACCTACGAATACCCGTGCATCATCCGCGCCGTCACGTCCGAGGACGCGATGACCGCCGACTGGGCGCGCCTCCCCGCCGATCTCCTCGAGCGGATGGCGTCGCGCATCATCAACGAGGTGCCCGGCATCAATCGGGTCGCCTACGACATCACCAGCAAGCCCCCGGGCACGATCGAGTGGGAGTGAACATGGACCTCGAAGTCCTCGCCGCGACTGCGCAGGAGCTCGTCGCCGACGGCAAGGGAATCCTCGCCGCCGACGAGAGCAGCGGCACGATCAAGAAGCGCTTCGACTCGATCGGCGTAGAGTCGACGGTCGACAACCGTCGTGCCTACCGCGAGATGCTCTTCCGTTCACCGGAGATCGGCAGGTACATCAGCGGCGTGATCCTCTACGACGAGACGATCCGCCAAGCCGCGGTCGACGGCACTCCGCTCGTGCAGCTGCTGACTCACCAGGGCGTGATCCCCGGCATCAAGGTCGACCTCGGTGCGAAGCCGCTGCCGTTGTCGGATGGCGAGACCGTCACCGAAGGACTCGACGGGTTGCGGGAGCGCCTCGCGGAGTACCGGGAGCTCGGTGCGCGCTTCGCGAAGTGGCGCGCCACCTACACCGTGGCGAAGGGCAAGCCGAGCGACACGTGCGTGTCGGTGAACGGTCATGTGCTCGCGCGTTACGCGGCGCTGTGCCAGGAGGCCGACATCGTGCCGATCGTGGAGCCCGAGGTGCTCATGGACGGCGAGCACACCATCGAGCAGGCCAGCCACGCGACGGCCCGCGCGCTCCATGCCGTCTTCGAGGAGCTCGTCGCGCAGCGCGTGTCGCTGGAGGGCATGCTCTTGAAGCCCAACATGGTCATGCCCGGCTACTCCGCGGCCCGGCAGGCGAGCGTCGAGGAGGTGGCGCAGGCGACGGTGCGCTGCTTCCGTTGGTTCGTACCGGCGGCGGTGTCCGGCATCGTGTTCCTCTCCGGCGGCCAGAGCGACGAGCTCGCGACGGCGCACCTGGACGCGATGAACAAGCTCGGGCCGCACCCCTGGAAGCTGAGCTTCTCGTACGGCCGCGCGCTCCAAGCGCCGTCGCTCAAGGCGTGGAAGGGCGAGCCGGCCAACGTCGAGGCGGGAAGCGCAGCGTTCCTCCATCGCGCCAAGCTCAACGCGGCTGCCGCGCGGGGTGAGTACTCGAGCGCGATGGAAGCGGTCGCGTCCTGAGTCTCAGCCTGCGGCAGTCGTGACGGCGTCCGACGCGTGGGCACGCTTCGCAGAGCTGCCGCGCACGACCGCGCGCGCGATGGCTGTCGGCTTGGCCGAGGTCGACACGTGCGCGGAGTGCCGGGGCCGGATCATGGGCTGGATGTTCGACGTCGCGACGACGCCGCCGTCGCCGGGCAACCTTGCGGTGCTGGTCCCGCCCGTCCTCTGCGCCGACGACACCGTCAAGGTCGGTGCCTTCCTCGTGCGCTTCCAAGCCGGGCGCGCCCTCGACCTTGGCCGCGCGTGGTTCGACGCGGTCGCGAGCTTCTGGTTCCCCAAGCAGTCCTGATGCTTCCCGCCGGGCGCGCCGTGCCCGGGCGCGTGCGTGCTCGATGGCGGGGCCGCCGTATTCAGTTCTCAAGGAGCAGGTGGGGAAGTCACGCGACTTTCGGTCCGGCGCGTGCTGGTGGGCGGGCGGATCGCCTGGCTCGGTTGGCGTGTTGGTCGAGGGGTTCGATCCGGAGCCCGTCGGGCTGATTCGGATTCCCCGTCAGGACCCAGGGTCCGCGGGTTACCAGCGAAGCGTGATGGTCGCTGCCGCCGCCGGTGCAGACCGCGGCGAGGTTGGCGATCTCATCACCGCCACCCCAGCTGCGAGGTCGAAGGTGGTGGACCTGTAAACCCGTTCGACGGTCGCAGCCGGGCCAACGGCAATGCCCGTCGCGGAAGAGCACCGCCCGCGTGATCTTCGCCGGCAATGCCGTCGACCGCGTGCCCTGCGCGACCGGTAGACCATCCGCCACCAACACCGGCTCGATTGCTGCGTTCGCACGCAACTTCTCGACCATCGCATCGGGCAACGGAATCCCCGCGACTTGAGCCGGTCCGTGCAAGGGGACCGCGACCATCACCAGCGGCTTCGACCGCGAGACGGGCGATTCGACATCCGCGAACCGTTCAGACAGCTCCACGAGCGCGTCGGTGGCGCGATGCTGCCGGGAATCCCAGGGTTGTCCCTTGGGTGGGTGCATCCGATCGATCATCCGGTTCATCGTCGCTTCGAACTGCGCGCCGTCGAGATCCGGAAGCTCACCGCGAATCGCGAGCATCCCGCGGTCGGGCTGCCACCACCACTTCAATGATCTGGCCTCGCGCCGCTTCCGCGTGTCCTCCACAGTCGGTTTCTGTTGCGAGCGCGCCAGGCGAGCCAGATCCGCCGGCGCAACATTCGGTGCCCGGCGCGCCCACTCGGCGTCGCTTTCGGGATCTGCGAGTTGCGTCACGGACTGGAGTTGCGCGTCGCTCAACCCGCCCGCATGCGCGACCGCCGCGACCTCGGGCAGGGACTCCAACGCCCGCGCACACTCGATCGTCTCGCGCACGGCACGGACCGACACGCCATCTCGGGCGGCGACTGCGTCGCCGAACGCGCCCCGCTCGTCGAGCACCCGGGTGACCGCCAGCTCCTCGACCCGCAATCGGCGCTGCTGCGCGACCAGCCGGTCGCGGCGTGCCACCAACCACTCGGTCGGCCGGCACCGCAGCTCGTCGAGGCGGGCTCTCACATCGAACATGCCGACATCCAAACAGGGGGGTACGACACTTATCGCCCCGAATCGCCCCTCCCGCGGAAAAATTCCAAGAGATCCAGAACGATCAGCCTGAGAATTCGGGCGGCTCTCCGCCGACTCGAGCTCCGGGCGTGAAGGTGGCGGGCAGGCGGTGGTAGCCGTTGACCGTCCCGATCCGCTCGTAGCGGATCGCACCCGGCGTGAGCGTGTAGTCGCCGAGCCGGCGGAGCACCTCGCCGATCGCGATCCGCGAACTCCGTGCGGGCGAAGTACGAGCCGATGCAACGGTGCACGCCGACGCCGAAGCTCATGTGCCGGTTCGGGAACCGGTCGATGATCACCTCGTCGGGGCGCTCGAACGCCTTCGGGTCCCAGTTCGCCGCCGCCCAGCTAATGAACACCCGGTCGCCGGGCGCGAGGTGCTGGCCACCGAGCTCCGTCTCGTGGGTGACGGTCCGCCCGAACCCCTGCACCGGTGACGCGTACCGCAGCATCTCCTCGCAGAACGAGCCCATCAGCTCCTCGTCGGTCGCGAGCGCCGCTCGGTGCTCGGGGTGCTCGTCGAGGTAGGCGAGCGCTTGCGCGATGAGGGCGGTGGTGGTGTCGATCCCACCCCCGAGCGTCGTGTTGAGGATCCCGACGAGCTCGTCGTCGTTGAGCTTGCGACCCTCGATCTCGACCTCGACCATCCGGGTCACGAGGTCATCCCGCGGCGCGCGGCGGCGGTCGGCGATCTCGTCGTACATCTGCGTGATGACCTGGTGCGTCCCCGCGAGCGCGGCCTCATACTCGGGTGACCCCAGCGGGAACGCGGCAAAGCCGTGGTACACGTCCGCGTACACCCGCCAGTCGGTCAGCGGAAGCCCGACCAGCGCCATCGTCGCCATGGCCGGGAGCGGGCTCGCGAGGTCGTCGACGAAGTCGATCTCGCCGCGCTCGATGACCTGGTCGATGCACCAGGTGGTGAGCTGACGCAACAGGGGCGCGGTCGCGTCGACCACGGCGGGACCGAAGAACGGGTTCATCGCCAGGCGATACCCGCGCAGTTCCGGTGGGTCGGTCTCGATGGGGGTGAGCGGGATCCCCGCCGGCGGGATACCGATGCCCTGGCACTCCACGCCGTCGAACAGTCCCTTGCGCGACGAGTAGGTCGCGTCGTCGCGGGCCACCGTGAACACCTCTTGGTAGCGCGACGTGACCCAGTAGCCGCCGTGGGCTTCGGTCCACGCGACAGGACAGCGCGTCCGGGCGTCGCGGTAGAAGCCGCGTGGGTCGGCGGCATACGTGTCCGACGTGTGGTCGAACTCGATCACCGGCTTCGCTTCCTGCTCGGTCACCCGGCACCTCCCCGTGAAGCCCGTTCGTGCCGTCCGATCGTAGATGGGCGGGCGCGCGGCGCTCCGATCGCAGGTCCCAGCCCGCCGAACGTGTGTTCCCCGCCGGTACGATGACGGCGATGTCGTCGGCCGATGCGCTGCTCGCGGGGTTGAACCCGGTCCAGCGCGAGGCGGCGGCCGCGCCCGACGGGCCGCTGCTGATCGTCGCCGGCGCCGGCTCGGGCAAGACGCGGGTGCTCACGCACCGGATCGCGTATCTCGTCCGCGAGCGCAACGTGCCACCGTTCGCCGTGCTCGCCATCACGTTCACCAACAAAGCGGCGGGCGAGATGAAGGAGCGGGTGGGCTCGCTCGTGGGGCTCGTCGCCCAGCGGATGTGGGTCTCCACCTTTCACGCTGCCTGCGCGCGGATCCTGCGTCGCGATGCCGACCGGCTGGGCTATCGCTCCTCCTTTTCCATCTACGACCAGGCCGACGCCGTGCGCTTGGCCGACTACGTGCGCCGGGATCTCGACCTCGACCCCAAGCGGTTTCCCCCGCGGCGCTTGCAGGGCTCGATCTCCGCCCTGAAGAACGAGCTGGTGACGTGGGAGCAGGCGATCGACCGCGTGTTCACGCCCCACGAGCATCGCATCGCCGAGGTGTACCGGGAGTACCAACGTCGGCTCGCGGAGGCGTCGGCGCTCGACTTCGACGACCTGCTCATGCTCGCGGTGCGCTTGTTCCGTGAGCATCCTGACGCGCTCGCACAGTGGCGTGACCGGTTCCAGCACGTGCTGGTCGACGAGTTCCAAGACACCAACCTCGCCCAGTGGGAGCTCGTCAAGATGCTCACCACCGAGCGCCGCAACATCACCGCGGTAGGCGACCACGATCAGTCGATCTACAAGTTCCGCGGGGCGGACTTCCGCAACATCCAGCGATTCGAGGAGGAGTTCCCCGAGGCGACGATCATCGTGCTCGAGCAGAACTACCGCTCGACGCAGCGGATCCTCGACGCCGCGAACGTGGTCATCGCGAACAACGCGTCACGGCGACCGAAGCACTTGTGGACGGACGAGGTCGCCGGGGAGCTCATCACTCGATACCTCGCGGAGGACGAGCACGACGAAGCGGCGTTCGTCGCCCACGAGATCACGCGGCTCACCGAGACGGAAGGATGCCGCTTCGCCGACATCGCGGTGTTCTACCGGACCAACGCGCAGAGCCGTGTCATCGAGGAGATGCTCGTCCGCGCCGGTATCCCATATCGCGTGATCGGCGGCCTGAAGTTCTACGACCGCCGTGAGGTGAAGGACGCGCTGGCGTATCTGCGGGCATTGGTGAACCCCGGCGACGAGGTGAGCTGGCGACGCGTCGTCAACACACCGAAGCGCGGGGTCGGCGACACCTCGATCAACCGCGTTGCGGAGCATGCGCAGCGATTTGGGGTCACGTTTCGCGACGCGCTCCACGAGGCGGCGTCAGCCGGCGTCACCGGCAAGGCGCTCGGGGGCGTTCGTGACGTGCTCGACCTCATGACCGACCTCGAGGCCGGGGCGTCGGCAGGTGTGGGCGCCACGGTCGAGGCGCTCCTGGAACGCAGCGGCTACATCGCCGCGCTCGAAGTCGAGCACAGCATCGAGTCCCAAGGCCGGGTCGAGAATCTCAAGGAGCTCGTCGGCGTCTGCCGCGAGTTCGACGCTTCTCTCGACGTGGGCGACCTCTCGGGACTGCCGGGGATCGTCGGCGTCGGGACCGCCGGGGCGGACGGGGTGCCCTCGGAGCCCCCCTCGGGTCTGCGCCGGATCGAGGCGTTCCTGGAGGCGATCTCGCTCGTCACTGATCTCGACGGCGAGGGCACCGACGACCAGAGCGTCGTGACGCTGATGACGCTGCACTCCGCCAAGGGCCTGGAGTTCCCCGTGGTCTTCATGACGGCAATGGAGGACGGCGTGTTCCCGCACTCGCGGAGCCTCGGCGAGCCCGACGAGCTCGAGGAGGAACGGCGGCTGTGCTACGTGGGCATCACGCGGGCGCGCGAGCGGCTCTACCTGACCCATGCGTGGAGCCGCACGCTCTTCGGCTCGACCGACTTCTTCCCGCCGAGCCGATTCCTCAGTGAGATCCCCGAAGAGCTCGTGCATGCGCTCGGTGACTCGCCACGCCGCACGTCGGCGTCCACGAATGCGCGTATCAGCGCACACCGTGACCGAGTCGTTGCCGCGGCGATGGGAGCGTCCAGGAGCGCGGCCGTACCGGACGGCGCGCGAGGCGCGGAACAGCTCGGACTGCGCGTCGGCGACGACGTCGCGCACGAGACGTTCGGCGAGGGTGTGATCATCCAGGTCGTCGGCGAGGGCGACAAGGCCGAGGCCGTCATCAACTTCCGCGGCGTGGGAGAGAAGCGCCTCCTCCTCGCCTGGGCCCCGCTCCAGAAGCTCGGGTCCTAGCTCACCTCACGCCGCCGGTGACGGCGCGGGGAGCTTGTGTCGCAGGTCGACGAGCACGCTACCCTGCTGCGTTCCAGCCTTGGGGATCGTCACCTCGTAGCGGTCGAGCTGAGCGCTCACGAACCGATCGCCGTGGCAGTCGACGAACCGGTCGATCGACCCCCGCCAGCGCACCGAGCAGGCGTGGGTTCCGGGCAGCACGTTCGACAGGGCGACGATCTGGTTGTCTTCGAGCGCGAACAGGATGCTGCGGTTCCCGCCGAAGGGGTCGGGCACGAAGAACGGCCCGCCGTCACGGAGCTCGCCCTTGAGGCCGACGGCGTCACCGGCGGCGAACGGCTGGTACCGGCGGGGTCCCTCCGTCTTGCTCGTTGCGAAGAGCAACACCGCGGCGACGATGGCTCCGGCGAGGACGACGGCGATCGTCGCGAACAGCACGAGCGGCAGGTCTCGCTTCGAGGGCGGCACCCGTCATCTGTAGGACCCGAACGGGCGCGCCGTCCACTCGGAGCCCCGGTTTGGCCTGAACGACCGGCATCGACCACCATTTGGGACCCGCATCCCCAGAGGGAGTCTCCCGAGTGGACCTCTTCGAGTACCAGGGCAAACAGCTCTTCGCGTGCTACGACATCCCCGTCTCACCCGGTGAGGCGGTCGAGACCGTCGACGCTGCGGTGGCCGCCGCCGACCGTCTCGGCTACCCGGTCGTCGTGAAGGCGCAGGTGCAGGTCGGCGGGCGGGGCAAGGCCGGAGGCATCAAGTTCGCCGCCGACACGGCGGAGGCCCGGGAGCATGCCGGCAACATCCTCGGCATGGACATCAAGGGACATGCCGTCCGCGTGCTCTGGATCGAGAAGGCCAGCGACATCGCGCAGGAGTACTACGCGTCGTTCACGCTCGACCGCGCCGCGAAGCTCCACCTCGGCATGCTGTCGGCGCAGGGCGGCGTGGAGATCGAGCAGGTCGCGGCGACCGACCCCGACGCGATCGCGCGCCTGCACATCAATCCCGTCGACGGGCTGAGCAACGACTCGGCGCGCGAGTGGGTCGGCCGGGCGAAGCTCGACCCTGCGGCCTTCGACGGCGCCGTCGACATCCTGCTGAAGCTCTACCGCGCGGTACACCGAGGGCGACGCCGACCTCGTCGAGATCAACCCGCTGATCCTCACCCCCGACGGCAAGGTGCACGCTGCTCGACGCCAAGGTCACGCTGGACGACAACTCGGTGTTCCGTCACCCCGACTACGCGCAGTACGACGCGACCCAGGTGCGCGACGGGCGCGAGCAGGCGGCGCACGAGAAGGGTCTGCAGTACGTGGGCCTCGACGGCTTCGTCGGCGTGATCGCGAACGGCGCCGGCCTCGCGATGAGCACCGTCGACATCGTGAACCAGGTGGGTGGCAAGCCGGCGAACTTCCTCGACATCGGCGGCGGCGCCAACGCCGATGTGATGACCGGCGCGCTCGAGGTCATCACCGGCGACCCCAACGTCCGGTCGATCTTCATCAACATCTTCGGCGGCATCACCAAGGGTGAAGAGGTCGCCAACGGCATCGTCCAGGCGCTCGACCGCGTGCAGATCGACGTGCCGATCGTCATCCGCCTCGACGGCACCAACGCCGAGGAGGGCCGCAAGATCCTGGAGCCGCACCTGTCGGAGCGGCTCCAACTCCAGCCGACCATGCTCGACGCGGCCCGGGTCGTCGTCGCGCTCGTGGGCAACTGACCGAGGACACGTCCGACCATGAGTATCTTCGTCGACGAGACGACCAAAGTCGTTTACCAAGGCCTGACCGGGTCGCAGGGCCGGTTCTACGGCCTCCTCAACCGCGAGTACGGCACGCAGGTCGTCGCGGGCACGAATCCGAACAAGGCCGGGACCGACGTCGACGGCATCCCCATCTTCGCCAACGTCGCGGACGCGGTGGCATCCACGGGCGCGACCGCGTCGTGCATCTTCATCCCGGCGCCCGGCGTGCGCGCCGCGGTGATGGAGGCGGCCGAGGGCGGGATCACGTTCATCGTCTGCATCACCGAAGGCGTCCCCGCGCAGGACGAGGCCTGGTTCTTCAACGAGCTCAAGCGCAGCTGCCCGCAGGTGCAGCTCCTCGGGCCCAATTGTCCCGGGATCATCAGCCCCGGCAAGTGCAACATCGGCATCACGGCCGGTCACATCGCCCAAGCGGGCGGGCCGGTCGGCATCGTGAGCCGCTCCGGCACCCTCACGTACCAGGCGCTGTACGAGCTCAAGCAGAACGGCATCGGTGTCACCACGTGCGTCGGCATCGGCGGCGATCCGGTTCCCGGCACGAGCTTCATCGACTGCCTGAGCGTGTTCGAGGCCGACCCCTGCACCTCGGCCGTGATGATGATCGGCGAGATCGGCGGATCGGCCGAGGAAGAGGCGGCCGAGTTCATCAAGACCAAGATGAGCAAGCCCGTCGTCGCCTACGTCGCGGGTGTGACCGCGCCTCCGGGCAAGAAGATGGGCCACGCGGGTGCGATCGTCTCCGGTGGCAAGGGGACCGCCGCGGCGAAGATCGAAGCGTTGCGCGATGCTGGCGTGCGGGTCGGGATGAACCCGACCGAGGCCGGCGAGCTGATGACCGAGGTTGTGGCGACGCTCAGCTGAGCGACGGCCCGGCCGCGACGTCCGCGTTCAGGTGACCGTCGGGGGCTCCGGTGGCTTCGGTCGCTCGTCGGTCGGCGGGCTCGTCGGGACCTCGTCGATCGGAGGCGAAGGCTCCGCACCCGGAGGTAGAGGCGGCAGCTCGGCGGTCGGTTGCGCAGGCGGCTCGGCTGGTGCCGACCATGACGTCGCCGCGGGCGGCGCGACCGCCTCCACGGCGGCGAGCTCAGGGGGCTCACCGTCGACGGGTTCGCGCAGGCGCACGGCAAGCACCTGGCCCACAACGAGCAGTGCCGCAGCACAGGCCGCCGCCAGCGCGATCGTGCCCCATTCCGAGTTGCCGTCGATGTCGTCGATCACGATCGCGAGACCCACGGCTACCGCGATCGCGCCGATCCACGTCGACGCCCGCCGGTGCCCGTTGCTCCCCGTCAGGCCGACGAGGACGCCCGCGCCCGTGAGCAGCAGGCCGCCCACCAGCTGGTCCTTGTCGCTCGCGAGCGCGATCGCGCCGGTGAACGTCGCGATCGCACCGACGACAACGAAGGGTGTGGCCGCGCCCTGGCGATGGCCGCGGTCGAGGAGGCACGCGGTGCCGAGCATGGCCACTCCGATGATGAGCGAGGCGACGGACACGTCGGTGCTCGAATCGCTCGTGGCTGTGACGGTCGGCGTCAGCACACCACCGGCGCCGCGCGAGATCTGGTCCTGGAACGGGACCGGATTGCTGTCGCCTCCGACCTGCACCAGGACGACGGCCCACAGCGCGAGCAGCGCGAGCCCCAGAAAGATCGCGCGACCTCGCGTGTCGCCCAACCAGTAGAGCGCGAGGAAGGCCACGATGATCAGGATCAAGAACAACGTGACGTCACCGCGCGATGGCGTGTCGTTCTCGGCGAAGATCAAGAACCCGACCGTGAGGGGCACGGCGAGCACCAGGGTCGTCACCGCGGCGCTTCGTGGTGGTCCGGCGAATTTGGATCGTGACGAACAGGGCGACGACGACGAGCACGGCGCTCGCGATGGTCCCCGCGAGGCGGGGCTCGTCGGAGGCGATCTTGTCGGCCAGCATGATCACGGCGGCGACCGCGAAGACTCCGCCGGCGGCACCCAGGGTGTGCCCGAAGCCCGGAACGGGCCGCTGCTTCGCGCGCCAGCCGGCGCCAACCCGTCCTGACGTGGCGCGGTCATTCATCGGTGGACCTCCCCCTCGAGAGGTGGTCGAGTCCGCGACCCGGCCGGCTTCGTCACACGACCCCCGGAGGATCCGGGGGTCGTGTGACACGAACGTCGATGCGCGTGGCGCTCAGGCCGACGGGGGGGTGCCCCCACCCGCGCCCCCGAGCTGCGCCGGCAGCTCGCCGCGCTCCTTGGCGATCATGAAGCCACCGGCACCGAGCGCGGCGGTGAGGATCAATCCGACCCACATCGCGAAGCCAGTGGAGCTCGACTCGTTGATGAGCTTGATGATGATGAGCAAGAAGCTGAGGGCTCCGGCCGCGAGGTGCACCATGCCCCACGAGAAGTTCCCGACCTTGTCCGGAACGCCCGAGGCGCTGAACAGCTTGGTGGCGATGACTTGTCCCGCCATGATGACGCCGAGGAGCACGGCGAGGATCGACCACAGCGCGCCGGGTGACTGCCACCCGCTGCGATGGAAGCTGCCGAGGGGCCCGAAGTCGATCGAGTACCAGGGCAGGAAGCTGTCGATGAGGAGCAGGATGCCCGCCGCGGCGACCACCTTCTCGCCGGTTGTGAGCTTGTTGAGATCCAACGCTTGCCTCCGAACTTCTGGGGTCGCCCGGCGGGGCGGACCCACAGGACAAAAGGAATGCTTGCTGAATCTGAGCATGCCTGGCAGGACACTGCAAGCATCCCGGGTGGTTCGGCTCGGCTCGCCGGGGGCCGACTACCTTGCGAACGTGCGGAGGATCGCAGTGCTGGCATCGGGTGGCGGCACCATTCTGCGGTCGCTCATGTCGGCCGATCTCCCCATCGAGCTCGTGCTCGCGGACCGACGCTGCGGGGCGCTCGAGATCGCCGCGGCTGGCGGTGTGGCGGGGGAGTTGGTCGAAAGGACCGATTTCGGACCCGAATTCGACCGTGTGGCGTACACCCACCGGGTCGTCGACACGCTGACGAGGCACGACATCGACCTGATCGCCATGGCCGGCTTCGGGACGATCCTCGACAAGCCGATCCACGACGCCTTTCCGGACCGGATCGTCAACACGCACCCGGCGCTCCTGCCGGCCTTCAAGGGCTGGCATGCCGTGTCCGACTGCGCTCGCCGCGGGCGTCAAGGTGACGGGCTGCACCGTGCACCTCGCCACGCTCGAGGTCGACGACGGTCCGATCCTCGCCCAGGAGGCGGTGCCGGTGCTTCCCGACGACACCGTCGAGTCGCTCCACGAACGCATCAAAGGGGTGGAGCGGCGCCTCTATCCCGAGGTGCTGCGACACCTCGTCGAGCACTCCGACGTCCCGTCCGACCGCCACCAAGGATCGTGATGCGCACGAAGATCCAGCGTGCCCTGCTCTCCGTGTTCGACAAGACGGGGATCGTCGACTTCGCGCGTGCGCTGCACGAACGCGGCGTGGAGCTCGTCTCGTCGGGTGGGACGGCGAAGGCGATCGCCGAGGCGGGTCTGCCCGTCGTCCCCGTCGAGCAGCTCACCGGCCTTCCCGCGATCCTCGACCACCGGGTCGTGACGCTGCACCCGTTGGTGCACGGCGGCCTGCTCGCCGACCGTTCGAAGCAGTCGCACCTCGACGACATGGCGGCGCACGGCATCGCGCCCTTCGACCTCGTCATCGTGAACCTCTACCCCTTCGCGGACCAGCCGGGCATCGAGACGATCGACGTCGGCGGCCCGACGATGGTGCGTGCGGCGGCGAAGAACCACGCGTGGGTCACGATCGTCACGAGCGCTACGCAGTATCCCGAGCTGCTCTCCGAGCTCGACGCCAACGACGGCACCGTGGGCCCAGCGACGCGTCGACGATTCGCGCTCGAGGCGTTCGCGCGGACGGCGGCGTTCGACGCTGCCGTCGTCGCCTGGCTGCAAGAGGGTGAGACCCTGCCGCGTCACCTCGTGCTCCCGCTCGAGCGCGCGGAGGAGCTCCGCTACGGCGAGAACCCGCACCAGGAAGGCGCGCGCTACCGCGCCGCCGGTGCGCGCAGCTGGTGGGATGCCACGGCGCAGCACGGCGGCAAGGAACTGTCGTATCTCAACCTCTTCGATACCGAGGCCGCATGGCGCCTCGTGCACGAGCTCGACCGCCCCGGTGTCGCGATCATCAAGCACGCGAACCCGTGTGGCGTGGCCGTCGCCGACGACATCACCGAGGCGTACGTGCGCGCGAACGCATGCGACCCCGTATCGGCGTTCGGCGGGATCGTCGCGATCAACCGGCAGGTGCCGGCCTCGCTCGCTCGCGCGCTCGCCGACGTGTTCACCGAGGTGGTGGTGGCGCCGTCGTACGAGCCCGAAGCGCTCGCCGTGTTCGCGGCGAAGAAGAACCTGCGTGTGCTCGAGGCTCCTGCGCCGGGTGTGATGCCGCTCGACTTCCGGTCGATCGATGGAGGCCTCCTCGTGCAGGAGACCGATCCGGTGCCGGTCGACCGCTCTGAGTGGCAGGTCGTCACCAAGGTCGTGCCGACGACTGCGCAGTGGGACGACCTCGAGCTCGCGTGGAAGGTGTGCGCGTACGTGAAGTCGAACGCGATCGTGCTCGCGGCGAACGGCCAGGCTGTCGGCATCGGCGCGGGACAGCAGAGCCGGGTCGACTCCGCCGAGATCGCGGTGCACAAGGCCGCCGGCCGCGCGACCGGCGGTGCGGCCGCGAGCGACGCCTTCTTCCCCTTCCGCGACGGCTTCGATGTCGTCGCCGGAGCCGGTGTCGCCGCCGTCGCGCAGCCAGGCGGCTCCGTCCGCGACGACGAGGTCATCGCCGCCGCCGACGAGCAGGGCATCGCGATGGTGTTCACCGGCCGGCGTCACTTCCGCCACTGATGCCCGCGATCCTCATGCCCGGTGGCCCAGTGGCCCAGACCGTGTTCGACGACCTCGCGCCGCGCATCAAGGCGCTCACCGGTGCCGGCCACACGCCGGGGCTCGGCACGATCCTCGTGGGGAACGAATCTGCGAGCGCCGGATACATCCGCATGAAGATGGAGAGGGCGACCGAGCTCGGCTGCAACTCCCCGCACGTCCATCTCGGCGACGACGCCACCCAGGCCGACCTCGTCGCCGCAATCCGTGCCTTCAACGACGACCCAGTCGTCGACGCGATGCTCGTGCAGCATCCGACGCCGCCCCAGATCGACTTCGAGGCCGCGCTGTTGGAGATGGACCCCGACAAGGACGTCGACGGTCTGCATCCGGTGAACATGGGCCGGCTCGCGCTGTCGATGCCCGGACCGGTTCCGTGCACGCCCGCCGGCATCGAGGCGCTGCTCGCGCACTACGAGGTCCCGGTCTCGGGTCACGAGGTCTGCATCCTCGGGCGGGGAACGACCCTGGGCCGTCCCCTCGCGCTGCTGTTGTCGCAGAAGCGACCGACGGCGAACGCCGCGGTCACGGTGGTGCACACCGGGGTGCCCGACTGGCCGAACTACACCCGCCGCGCCGAGATCGTCATCGCCGCCGCCGGCGTCCCCGGCATCCTCCGGCCGGAGCACATCACGCCCGGTGCGGTCGTCGTCGGCGGTGGTGTCCGTTACGAGGGCCGCAAGCTGCTCCCCGACGTCGACGAGCGGTGCGAGGAGGTCGCGGGGCGGATCACCCCCCGCGTCGGAGGCGTCGGCCCCACGACGATCGCGATGCTGTTCCGCAACGCGATCGAGGCCGCCGAGCGGCGCGCGTCGTGACCTCCATCCCGGGGTCCGCTCCGCCTCCGGCCCCGCCTCCTCCAGAGTGGGTGCCCGGTGAAGGTTGCCCGCTGTGCGGGACCCCCGCCGACCAGCGCGCGCAACGGTGTCTCGAGTGCGGGATGACGCTCGCGGGCACGGGCGGCCGTCCCGGTCCATACTCTCCGGCAGTGCGCTGGGCGACCGCCTTGGGCCTGATCGCGGTGTATGCCGCGGCGTTGGTGATCGTGGTGCTCGTGCGCTGACACGCGCCAGGCAAGGGGGGACGGTGGAGGAGCAGCGTCAGCAGTCGGGAGCCCCGGTCGAGCATCGCATCCATTGCCGCATCTGCATGTGCCACTGCGGTGCGATCGTCACGACCGAGGGCGACCACGTCGTCAAGGTCGCGGGTGATCCCGACCACCCTCTGTCTCGCGGCTACCTCTGCCCGAAGGGTCGGATGCTCGGCGCACTCCACCACCACGAGAACCGCCTGAACTACCCGATGATGCGTCGCGACGGAGAGCGCGACGGCGAGATGGTGCGCGTCGAGTGGGACGAGCTGCTCGACGACCTGGCAACGAAGCTCCGCGCCATCCTCGACGAGTCGGGGCGTGACGCGATCGGCGACTTCACCGGCACCGCGTTCGGGATGGACGCCGCGAGCAGGTGGGTACATCCCACGCTCGCGGGTGCGTTCGGACCGGCGAATCGCTACGGCCCGATGACGATCGACTGCGCGGCGAAGAACCTCGTGACCGAGCTCATGGCGGGGCGCACCTGGTTGGTGCCCGTCGTCGACCAGGAGCAGGTGTCGTTGCTCGTGTTCGTCGGCTCGAACCCGGTCGTCTCACACGGTCAGTTCGCCCAGTTCGGCGATCCCGTCATTCGCCTGCGCGAGATCGCGCAGCACGCCGAGGTGTGGGTCGTCGATCCGCGCCGGACCGAGACCGCGCGTCTGGCGCACCGACACATCGCACCACGGCCGGGCACCGACTATGCGATCCTCGCCTACCTCGTCCGCGAAGTCCTGCGTGACGGCGCCGACGCCGACTACGTCCGTGACCACACGAGTGGTGTCGATGAGCTCGCCGCCGCAGTGGCTCCCTACGACCTCGACCGCGTGGCGCTGATCTCAGGCGTCGACGCGGCGACGATCGACGACCTGCTCGCAGCGATCCGGCGTCACGGCCGCGTCGTCATCGAGACGGGCACCGGTGTGACGATGGCGCCCGCGGGCAACGTCACCGAGTGGCTGAAGTGGGCGCTCGAGGCAATCACCGGAACTCCAGAACGTCCGGGCCGGTGGTACGGGCCCGGTTGGCTGAGCCCGAAGCCGGACGGCCCCCAGAAGCGCGTCGACGGCGAGCCGTGGTCGGCACCCCCGAGTCGCCCGGAGCTGCCGGCGCGGTGGGGTCAGTACCCGTGCGCGGCGATGGCGGACGAGATCGAGGCGGGCCACCTGCGCGCGATGTTCGTCTTCGGCGGGAACCCGCTCGCGGCGATCCCCGACTCGCTGCGTCTCGGGGCCGCGATGCGCAAGCTCGACGTGCTCGCGGTGTGCGACGTGGTTCCGGGGGTGACGACCGAGCTCGCCACGCATCTTCTCCCGAGTCCCGATCAGCTCGAGCGTGCCGACGTGTCGAACACGGGTTTCTGGTTCCCCATGCTCGTGGGTCAGTACTCGCCGAGGGTCGCCGAGCCCGCCGACGAACGCCGACCGCCGTGGTGGGTGTGCGCGCAGCTCGCGAAACGTCTCGGGATCCCCGAGCTCTGTCCCGGCCTCGATCCCGACACCATCACCGAGGACGCAGTGCTCGCGGCCGGCATGCAGGGGGCACGGGTGTCCTTCGACGAGCTGCGGGCCACCGACGGCCCGGTCGTCATCGGAGGACCGGAGTACGGCTGGGTTGTCGAGCACCTGCTCGAGGACCACCGCTGGAAGCTCGCGCCGGCACCGCTCGTCGAGCAGCTCCGCACGCTCGAGCCGCCGCCCGGAAAGTTGGTGCTCCAGACGGGCCGCGAGCCGCGCGTGATGAACTCGTTCCTGCACGACACCGATCCGCGCGGCCGAGCCGTCGGTCGGATCCTCCTCAACTCGTCCGACGCGGCCGACGCCGGGGTCGCCGACGGCGGCTGTGTGCGCGTCACGAGCGCGAACGGGTCCCTCGAGGGCCTCGCGCGGATCACCGACGACATCCGGCCCGGCGCAGTGCGCGTGCCCCACAGCTTCCGTGAGCCCGACGTGGCGCGCCTCACGTCGACGCTGCACAACGTGGACCCGCTCACGGGAATGTCCCTGTTCATCGGCGTTCCCGTCACGATCGAGCCGGTCGAGGCGCCTGCGACCGCGGGCTGACGGCGGCCGACCGGCTGGGGTGTCCGCCGGGTCGTCCCGGTAGGATCGGGTGCACCCCACGCCCCAGGAGCCGTGATGCCCGAGAAGATCACCCTCGTCGACGGTCAGCTCAGCGTTCCCGACGAGCCGATCATCCCGTTCATCGAAGGCGACGGCACCGGGGTCGACATCTGGCCCGCGGCGAAGCTCGTGATGGATGCCGCAGCCGCGAAGTTCGCCAAGCGCATCGCGTGGAAAGAAGTGCTCGCCGGGGAGAAGGCCTTCAACGAGACGGGCCACTGGCTGCCCCAGGAGACCGTCGACACGTTCTCGGAGTACCTCATCGGCATCAAAGGCCCGCTCACCACGCCTGTCGGCGGCGGCATCCGGAGCCTCAACGTCGCGCTGCGCCAGCTCCTCGACCTCTACGTGTGCCTCCGGCCCGTTCGGTGGTTCCAGGGCGTGCCGTCGCCGGTGAAGCATCCCGAGAAGGTCGACATGGTGATCTTCCGTGAGAACACCGAAGACATCTACGCGGGCCTCGAGCTCGAGGAAGGCACGCCTGAGGTCGCGACGCTCATCGCGTTCCTCCACGACAAATTCGGGTGGAAGATCCGCCCCGACTCGGGGATCGGCATCAAGCCGATCTCCGAGACGGGATCGAAGCGCCTCATCCGCGCGGCGATCGAGTACGCGGTGCACCACAAGCCGCGAGCGTGACGCTGGTGCACAAGGGCAACATCCAGAAGTTCACCGAGGGCGCGTTCCGCAACTGGGGCTACGAGCTCACCCGTGAGGAATTCTCCGACGTCGCCGTCGGTTGGGACGACTGCGGTGGCGACCCCGCCGGCAAGGTCCTCATCAAGGACGCGATCGCCGACATCACGTTGCAGCAGATCCTCACCCGCCCCGACGAGTTCGACGTGATCGCCACCACGAACCTCAACGGCGACTACCTGTCGGACGCGCTCGCGGCGCAGGTCGGCGGCATCGGCATCGCGCCCGGCGGCAACATCAACTACGTGAGCGGGCACGGGATCTTCGAGGCCACGCACGGGACCGCGCCGAAGTACGCGGGCCAGGACAAGGTCAACCCCGGCTCGGTGCTGCTCTCGGGTGTGATGATGTTCGAGCACCTCGGGTGGCAGGAAGCCGCCGACGCGATCGTCCGCGCGCTCGAGGCGACGATCGCCGACAAGGTCGTCACGTACGACTTCGCGCGGCTCATGGAGGGCGCGACCGAGGTCAAGACCTCGGAGTTCGCGTCCGCGATCGTCGACCGCCTGTAACGCGGGGCACGAGTCCGGCCATGCTCCTGGCCGAGCTCACCGTCCGGCACACGCGCCGGCACATGCCGACGCGTCGCGTCTCGCTCGACGACGGCTACCTGCCGACGTCGGGCGTGTCGTGGGGCGGCGTGCTGCTCGGTGCCGTCGTCGCCGAGCATGTCGGTGAGCTCGACGAGGATCAGCTCGACGCGCTCGACCGGTTGATCGACCACGCGTCTGACGGCATCGTCGTTCCGCGCATCGCGCTGCGCTACCGCCTGCAAACCGATCGCCACGGGCTCGACCGTTCGCGCCACCGCATCGTCCGGCCCGACGTCACTGGGTCACCACCAGTGCTCGAGCTGGATCGCCATGGCCCGCCCGCGCCGCAGGTGATCGCTTCGATCATGGCCGCGAGCCGGCTGCCGTCCTCGACGCGGCTCGCGGTGCTGCGCACGATCCGGCGGGCGGCGCACTCGCCCGGGCAGCTGCCCGAGGGGCTCGAGGTGCGGCGGTTGTTCCATGGCGTCCCGGGCGCGGCGCCGTGGGCCCCGGGCGCGCGGCGTGCCGCCGCCGAGGGCGGTGTCGATGACCGCTGGACCGGCGTGCCCGCCGAGTACCGGTGGGCGATGGAGGTGCTCGGGCTCCACGCGGGGACCGCCGTCGTGCGTGACGACGTCCAGCAGCGCTTCCGGCGCCTCATCCGCCTCGCCCACCCGGACCACGGCGGAGGGTCGGAAGCCGCGGCACAGCGCATCGCCGAGCTGTCGGAGGCCCGCGAGGTGCTGCTGTCCGGCATCGCTTCGGCCATCGCAGGAGGCCGCGGGTAATTTCCCGCGCATGACTCAGGCACCGGTCCACGTCACCGTCACGGGCGCCGCCGGCCAGATCGGCTACGCGCTCGTCCATCGCATCGCCAGCGGGCAGCTCCTCGGGCCCGACCAGCCCGTGGTGCTGCGTCTCCTCGAGATCGAGCCGGCGATGCCCGCGCTCGAGGGCGTCGTGATGGAGCTGGAGGACGGGGCGCACCGCCTGCTCGCGGGCATCGAGCCGACGGCCGACCTCAAGACCGCGTTCGACGGTACGTCGTGGGCGCTGCTGGTGGGGTCGATCCCGCGCAAGGCAGGGATGGAGCGGGGTGACCTGCTCGGGGTGAACGGCGGCATCTTCGGCCCGCAGGGCCGTGCGATCAACGACCACTCGGCGAGCGACGTCCGCGTGCTCGTGGTGGGCAACCCGTGCAACACCAACTGCCTCATCGCCCGCTCGAACGCGCCCGACGTCCCCGGTGACCGCTTCTTCGCGATGACGCGCCTCGACGAGAACCGTGCCAAGACGCAGCTCGCGAACAAGGCCGGCGTGCACGTGTCGCAGGTCAGCAACCTCGCGATCTGGGGCAACCACTCGGCGACGCAGTTCCCCGACTTCGCGAACGCGCGCATCGATGGGAAGCCCGTGCCCGAGGTGATCACCGACACCGCGTGGCTCCGCGGTGCGTTCATCGAGACCGTGCAGAAGCGCGGAGCCGCGGTCATCGAGAAGCGCGGACAGTCCTCCGCCGCCTCGGCTGCGCACGCCGCGATCGACTCGGTGAACAGCATCTGGAACCCCACTGCGCCCGGCGACTGGCACTCGCTCGCGGTGGTGAGCCGCGGTGAGTACGGCGTTCCCGAGGGGTTGCAGTTCGGCTTCCCGGTGCGCAGCGACGGCGCCGGCTGGTCGGTGGTCGAGGGCGTCGAGCACGATGACTTCGCCAAGGCGAAGATCGACCTGACGACGAAGGAGCTCCTCGAGGAGCGCGACGAGGTCGTCGGTCTCGATCTCCTTGGCTGACGGAGGGTGACCGGAGGGGCGCACGCGGCGGCCGAGCGGCCGCACGCGGCGGGCCCGGAACCCGGCTGGTCCGAGTCCTGGTCGTTCGACTTCACCGAGGCCGGCGGGCTCACAGGCGTCGTCACCCTCACGTCGTTCCCCGCGCAGGAGCGGTCGTCGTACGAGGCTTCCGTCGAGGTGCCTGACGTGGGTCTGGTGATCGTGCGCGATCAGGAGCTCCCGTTGCCGCGCGCGCGCCCACCTCACCGTGCGCGGTGAAGGCTTGTGGGCCGAGCTCGTGTGCGAGACGCCGCTCGAGCACTGGGGGATCGCGCTCGAGGCGTTCGGACTCGTCGTCGAGCCCGACGCGACCGATCACGAACGCGGTGAGCGCGTCCCCGTCGGCCTCGACCTCGAATGGGAGGTCGATGACGCCGCGTTGCCGACGGACCTCGAGCGTCCGTACACGCAGCTCGGGCACATCCGCGGCGAGCTCCTGATCGGCTCCGAGCGCCTGACGATCGACGCCCCCGCTTCCCGCGCGCACTCATGGAGCGTCAGCGACGGGTAAGGACTGCGGCGATCCGCGTGTAGCGGGGATCAGCGTCGCCTGCGACGCGGCCGACCCATCGCAGGATCTCCGCCGCATCGACCGCCGCGCCGGCGTCGAGCATCGAGTCGATGTCGACCCAGTCCTTCGGGCGATCAAAGATCACCTTGCACACGGCGAGATGCTCCGGCGCGAGGATCGGGATCGCCGCGCCCGCGAAGGGCACCGTCCTTCGTGCGCCGCGCCCGCGGCCGTGTGGAACGGGTCGTACGCGAAGAAGAGGTCGATCGGTGTTCGATCCCACATGACTCGTACCTGGCCGTCACGGGTCACGGTGGCTGCGGTCTCCGGATCATCGACCGCGACGCCGAGGTGGGCGAGTGGCGCGGCGACGTCGGCAAAGTGGTCGGGGGGCAGGAACACGTTGAGGTCGATGTCGATGGTCGCCCGGGGCTCGGCGTAGTACGCCAACGCGATCGCGCCGCCGAAGGCGTGCGGCACGTTGGTGAGTGCGTGCTCGATCGCGACGATGCGCTCCGGAAGCGAGAGCATCGTCACAAGGAGACGAGCCGTGGAGCGAGGAGCACGACCGGACGCGCGCGCGCCGGCACGGCGTCGGCGAAGAGGAGCACGTCGACCAGTCGCCGGGCGTGCTCGATGTCGTCGATGGCGGGTGGCGGACCCTCGGTGTGCGCGACCGCGTCAATGACGAGCTGCTCTCCTCCCGCGGCGATCAGTCGGCGGAGGGTGCCGAAGGTCGGGTCCCGCCGGCCGTGCTCGTAGGCGGAGACGACTGGCTGTGATGTGCCGGCGCGAGCGGCGAGCTCGGCCTGGGTGAGGCCACGCCGCCGCCGCACCGCGGCGATCAGGTCCTGCGGCTCCATGTGCCGGAGTATATCGCTTTGTCTATGTGCATCGCCAGAGCGGGGGATCGTCACGATGGACCCGCACACGAGCTCCGCGCTTCGTGCCGACCCGGCGCAACCGCTGGCGCTCAGGCCGCGCGAATTCGTCCCGGCCGGCGGGACGCTCAACGTGAGGAGGTACGTCGTCACGAGTCCGTCGATGCAGGTGCTGCGTGCGGTGCCGAAGGCGGTGTGGTCGGTGGAGTCGAAGGTGAGGATCGTCGAGCCTGGGAGCCGGGCGGAGAACGCGGCAGCTTCGGCGTAGGGCGTCGCCGGGTCACCGGTCGTGGCGACGATGAGCGATGCGGGCGCACCCACGACGTGGACGTCGCCGATCGTGTCGTTGCCCGGCGCACGCGGCATGCCGATGCAGCCGCGCAGGGCCCAGCTTCCCCCGAACGGGGGCAGCTCCGCGGCGAAGCGAGCGACGTCGGCGCGTTCCTGCGTGTCGGTCCGGCGGTCGTCGTCGCCCGGGCGGTCGAGGCAGCCGATCACCGCGTTCGGTTCCAGCCGTGGCTTCCACGACCCGTCGGGGCTGCGGCCGATCCAGGTGTCCGAGAGCTGGAGGAGCGCGGCGCCGGTGCCGTCCTGGGCTGCGGCGCGCAGCGCTTCGGCGAGGTTCGGCCAGGCGCGATGGTCGTAGAGCGACCCGATCACCGCGTTCTGGAACACGCTCGCATCCAGCGTACCGACACGGGTGGACCCGCTCGCGGTGTATGTCGCCGGGAGCGGGTCGGTCTGCGACTGCGTCACGAGGCTGGAGAAGACCGTCCGCGGTGCACCCGCCCCGCGAGGGCACAGCTCGACGTGTCGTCACACCACGACAGGAACGCGTCGAGGGCCTGGAAGAAGCCCTCGGCCTGCGCGTGCGCGTACTGGACCGTCGGGAGCCACCAGTCGGCGGCGCCGTCGAGCACGAGCGCGCGGACCGAGTGGGGAAACATCTGCGCGTACACGATGCCGAGCAAGGTCCCGTACGAGAAGCCCAGGTACGAGACCGTTGGCTCGCCGAGCGCGCGTCGGATGGCCTCGAGGTCGCGCGCCGTCTCGCGCGTGCCGACCAGGCGCGCGAATCCGTTGTTCTGCCGCGTTGCAGCCGGCGGCGAACTCGGCGGAGAGCTCACGCGTCGATCGCCACTCCGCGTCGGTCCCCGGCACGGGCGGGAGCGTGAGGATGCGATCGAGCAGCGAGTCGTCGACGCAGTCGACGGGTCGGGAGGTCCCGGTTCCGCGGGGATCCCAGGCCAGGATGTCGAAGCGGTCCTTCACCTCCGACGGCAGGCGTGCGAGCGCCGCGCGCAGAAAGCTGACACAGCCGTTCCCCGGGCCGCCGCAGTTCACTGCCAGCGTACCGATCCGTGCTTCCGGAAGGTCGGCTCGATGGCGGATCACCGCGAGCTGGATCATTTCGCCATGGGGCTGGCGCCAGTCGGTCGGGACCGTCACGGTGCCGCACTCGAACCCGCCGCCGCAGTCCGACCAGGACAGGTTCGCCGGCACCGCCGGCAGGGTCGTGGTGGTGGTGGTCGTCGACTTCGGCCGGTGGCGCGCCTTGTGCTTCTTCTTCGCGTCGGCGGGGACGACGAGCGTCGCGACGACGACCAGAACGGTCAGCAGCACGAGCCCGGCTGCTCGCGGGGCGCCGCGATCCCGAGCTCACCTGCTCGAAGCTAGTGCTGGACGCCCGCGTCCTGGAGGCGCGGTGCGGTGCGCCAGGTCAGCAGGAGCGTGCACACGAACACGACGGTCATCGCCAGCGCCACCGCGAGCGCTTTGGGGACGAGATTCCGAGCATCGGTTCCCGCCGCCAGGAGGTGGACCGAGCTGGTGGCGAACGCGACGTAGCTCACGAGATGGATGCCGCGCCATGCCCGTCGTGGCAGGTGCCGTCGCACGAGCGAGGTGGCTTCGACGATCGCGAGCAGGTACATCGACACGATGCCGAGCGCGACCGCGGTTGGTCGCCACGAGGACGCGAACGGCACCAACGTGTCGGCCAGTCCGAAGTGCACGAAGGTGTCCGCCACGATGGCCAGCACGTGCGCGCCGATGAAGCAGGACGCCAACGCGCTGAGGAAGCGGTGCATCGCAAGCATCCCGGCGTGCGCGTGTCCGGTGATGCCCCGCGCCGCCAGCAGCAGCCCCCACACCATGGACGCGACCACGAGGCACCACGCGACGAGACCGGTCGAGCGCGCGGTGAACCACCAGAGGTGCGCGCGCATCAGCTGCCTCGGGTGCGGATCCGCGGGAGGGTGACGGGCGCGGGCACAACGGTGGTCGTCGTCGTCGTGGTCGTGACGGTCTTGGGTGCCGTGGCGACGGTCGGACCCGGGCTCGACGTGGGCGACGTCGTCGCGCTGGTCGGCGGTGGGACCGTGGTCGCGTCCGTCTGGGGCGTGTCGGCACGGGTGGCGCTGGTCGGCGCGTCGTCGCCGATCGCCATGGCCGTCCCGAGCGCGCCGGCGAGGCCCACGCTCATCCCGGCGGCCAGCACCCGGCCTCGGAACCCGACTCGGCTCCGGCTCGACATGGGTCCCATCCTCAACGCTCGCCCTGAGCGTGTCCTGTGGGATTGCTGCGCTCGGCATGCCAGCTCTTTGCGCCTTCGGCGCCGGGCCGCTCTGGCCACGCTTCGCTGCGGCTCGGGATACCCGACCCGCGGGCGCTCGGCTCGGCATGCCCGCTCTTGGCGCCTTCGGCGCCGGGCCGCTCTGGCCACGCTTCGCTGCGGCTCGGGATACCCGACCCGCGGGCGCTCGGCTCGGCATGCCCGCTCTTGGCGCCTTCGGCGCCGGGCCGCTCTGGCCACGCTTCGCTGCGGCTCGGGATACCCGACCCGCGGGCGCTCGGCTCCTCAGGCGACGATGCCCTCACCACCGTCGTCGGTGACGACGGGATAGCCCGCCGCTGCCCAGGCGCGCATGCCTCCCGCGAGGTTCACGACGTCGTAGCCCGCCGCGACGAGGGCCGCGGTAAGGCGTCCCGACCGCGCGCCCGAACGACAGATGGCCACGATGCGGCAGTCGGTCGGGAGCTCGCCCACCCGGGCGGGCAGCTCGCCCTGGGGGAGGAACACGGCCTCGGGCGCGTGTCCTGCCGTCCACTCGTCGGCCTCGCGGACGTCGAGCAGCACCGCGCCCGCATCGACGAGCTCGCGCCCCTCCTCGGCGGTCACGGTCGGGACGGTCGAGGAGGGGCTCATCGGGCTCCTGGGCGCTCGCGTAAGGTTGACGAGGGACGTAAGTAGTGTACGAATTCAGCGCTGGTGCGACGCCACGCGGGGACGACCGGGGGAGCACATGATTGCAGCAGCGGTGAGCTTCGACGTCGAAGCGGTGAAGGCGGACCTCGAACGCGACGGCTTCGCCGTCGTCCCGGGCGTGCTCTCCTCCGACGAGTGCGCCGTGCTTCGCGCCGCGCTGGACCGGTGTGAGGCCGAGGACATCGCCAATGCTCGGGGCTGGATCTACGACGACGGCTCCAACCAACGCGTGTGGGCGCTGCTCAACCGGGGCGAGCAGTTCATCCCGCTCGCGACCAACCCGCTCGTGCTCGACGTGGTGGGTCATCTGCTCGACAAGCCGTTCCTGCTCGGCTACCTCCACTCGAACACGACCGGCCCGGGCGGGAAGAAGCAAGCGCTCCACGTCGACCAGAGCTATCTCCTCGACCCGGTGAACTACGCGGTGTCGTTGAACGCGGTCTGGGCAGTCGACCCGTTCACCGAGGAGAACGGCGCGACGCGCTTCGTGCGGGGCAGCCACTTGCTCGCCCAGAACCCGATGAACGACGAGCCCGAGGCGGTCCGCACCCCGGCGGTCGCGCCCGAGGGCAGCCTGCTCTTCATCGACGGTCGCGTGTGGCACGAGGCGGGACCGAACCGATCAACCACTCGGCGCCGTGCGATCTTCGCCTACTACAACCGGTACTGGGTCCGTACCGGTGAGAACTGGACCGTCTCGCTGCCCGAGTCGGTGCGCGCGGCGCACCCGGAGCTCGAGCAGCTCTGCGGCTTCGTGTCGTACAACACCATGGGCGGCGTGAACGGCCCGCCCATGGAGCAACTTCCTCCCACGGAGAGCCTCCCTGCGTGCTCGAACGACGTCCTGATGGAGTACGTCGAGCGCCTCGGCTGGGACATCGACGTGCCGCGCTAGCTGTCGTTCGCGAAGACCTGGTCAGCCGGCGGTGAGACGTCGTCGGGCGAGCTGTTCGAGCGCACCCTCGTCGAGGGCGTCGCCCGGGAGCCGCGGCAGTCGGTTCAGGACCACGAACGCGCTCGGCATGGGCGCTCGCGTCAGCTTGCTCCGACACCAAGCGCGGAGCTCTGCTTCGTCGAGATAGTGCCGCGTCACGACTTCCACGATCACGACGCGGTGCAGTGTGCCGTCGATGTCGATCGTGAGGACATGGCAGTCGTCGACGCTCTTGTGCTGGCGCACGGCACGTTCGATCGCCTCGCTCGCGTCCTCGGCCGCTCTCCGCGCTGCACCGAGATCTCCGGTGCGACGATCTGGACGTCGGGAAGTGCCCGCGTCAGCTCCGCGCGCGTCTCGTCGTGGATCGCGGCGTCGGGGGAGAGAATTGTCCGCAAGGAGCCGAGGTCGAGCTCGTCGCCGAGGGAGTGCAGCTCGTGGGCGAGCGCCCAGGCGAAGCGCTCGCCCTCGATGACGAGTGTGTGCACGCGATGCGCGCTCGCCGCGCGCCAGAGCTCCTTGGCGGTCACCCGCCTTCCAGGGACGAGGACCACGAGACCGCCCTCCCACAAGGCCGAGATCGCCGCGCGAAAGCCCGAGTCCCGGACCAACGCCGCGGCCACGAGCGTGCGAGGACTCGGGTCAGGGAGCGCGGCCAGTGCGGGATCGAGCTCGTACGGCGGTGCCCATTCCATCGCCGGCGCCGCGGATGCGAGCGTGGCCTCGAACTCGGGGCCGGCCACGACGACCGTCGGGCGCCAGCGCTTTCCGATCCGCCGTACTGCTGTGGCGATGTCCTTGGCGACGGTGTCCTCACACACGACCGCCTTGGCGTCACTCGTGTCGATCGCGGCGTGCAGCGCTCCCACACCTGCCGCCAGGTCGAGATTGACGATGGCGGCCTCGATGCGAGCGGCCGCATAGAACGTCTCGAGGTGCTCGGCCCGATTCGCGGTTGCCACGGCCACGCGGTCGCCCGCTCGGAGCCCGCAACGCTCGAGGTGCCACGCCAAGCGCGCGGCGCGGTCTTGGAACTGGCGTCGCGAGCGGACCGGACCGCCATGCACCACCACGACTGCTTCCTCGGGGCGGCTCACTGCGATCCGATCGAGCCGTTGCGCGATCTCGACTGGCCGCACCGTCCGACGTTACGCGAGCGTGGGGCGGGCCCAGGTACCGTTTCGCCCGTGCAGCTCGCGGCCGTCGCTCGTCGCGTCTGGGGCGACCTGCGCGAGCCTCGCCCGCCGGCCTGCCCGCCCGAGTGGGTCGCGGGCCCGCCCGACTTCGTCGGGGTCGGCGTCCAGCGGTGCGGCACGACGTGGTGGTATGACCTCGTGACCGCGCATCCGATGGCGCATCGAGGTCCCACGAAAGAGCTCCAGTATCTCCGGCGCTTCTGGCAGCGGCCGTTCGGGCCCGCGGAGGCGGCCGAGTACCACCGGTTCTTCCCCCGGCCGCCGGGCCTGATCACCGGGGAATGGTCCCCCGGCTACTTGTCGCACTTCTGGGTCCCGCCGTTGCTCCACGAGGCCGCGCCGGATGCCCGCGTGTTGGTGCTCGTGCGCGACCCCGTCGAGCGCTACGTGTCCGGCTTCGCGCTCCAGGGTGAGACCCGCTGGGCGCGCGCGTCGGCCGCGAGCATGGCGTTCCGCCTCGGTTGCTACGCCACCCACCTCGACCAGCTCTTCGCATCGATCCCGCGTTCGCAGGTGCTCGTCCTGCAGTACGAGCGGTGTGTCGCATCAGCTGCCGACGAGCTCGCGCGACATATCGCTTCCTCGGGCTCGACGACCGCTACGTGCCTGACGAGCTCGACCGACCACGCAACGCGAATCGCGGTCGCAAGCCCACGCTGCCCGACCAGGTCCGCGCGGCGCTCGTGAGTGCGTACGCCCATGAGGTCGATCGGTTGCGCGAGCACGTCCCCGACCTCGATCTCACGCTCTGGCCCAACTTCGCGCCGCGGCGCTGATGCGGATCGGCGTCGTCGGTCCACTTCAATACCCGAACCCGCAGGGCGGGATGACCAAGCACGTCGAGGAGATCTACGCGCGGCTCGCGGAGGCCGGCCACGACGTGACGGTGTTCTGCAAGTCGCCGGGACCCGGTGTCGAGGGTGAATACCGCGGGATGCGGGTCGTGCGCGTTCCCGGTGTGCGCGCCCCGGGCTGGGATCGCCTGGGGCACAGCTTTCTCGCGTCGCTGCTCGCGGCGCGTCGTCGCTTCGACGTGGTCCACTTCCACGCGCTCACGTCGTCCGGCTTCTGCTTCCTGCCGCGACTCGCCGGCGCCCGCGTCGTCGTCACGATTCACCGGCTCGAATGGCAGGATGAGAAGTGGGGGCGAGCACAGCGCGGCTTCCTCCGGTTCGCCGAGCTCGGCGCGGTGCGGTCTGCGCACGCGCTCATCACGGTGTCGCGCACGTTCGCCGACGACCTCCGCGCGCGCCACCGCCGGCTGCCGCCCCTCACCTACATCGCCAATGGCGTCGACCCGGCGCGCTCGGTCGGGCCCGGGCCGCTCCTGGCGATGGGCATCGAGCCGCACACCTATGCGCTCCTCGTCGGACGCGTGGTGCCCGAGAAGGGTGTGCACGTGGCGATCGAGGCGTTCGAGCAGCTCCCTGGGCGCCGGCTCGTGATCGTCGGCGGTGCTCGACACGAGGACGACTACGTGCGCATGATCCGCGGCCGGGCGGAGCGCAGCGACGGTGCGATCCGCATGCTCGGGATCAGGACGGGCGACGACCTCGCCGCCCTCTACGAACATGCGCAGGTGCTCGCCGCACCGTCCTTCCACGAAGGTCAGCCGCTCGCCGTGCTCGAAGCGATGACCTACGGCCGCTGCATCGTCGCGAGCGACATCCCGGCACATGTCGAGCTGCTCGACGGCACCGGCGTGCTGTGGCCCGTTGGGGACGCGACCGTGTTCGCGGCGGCGTTGCGTCCATTACTGGAGCACGAGGAGCTGGCCGACGCGGTGGGCGAGCGCGGCCGTCAGCGGGTGGAGGGTTCGCAGGAGTTCCGCTGGGACCGGGCCGCGCGCGAGACGGAGCGGGTGCTGCGCGGGTCCTGAGGGCTCAGCCCTTCTTGCCCTTCTTCTTGCCGTTGCCGGTGCCGTTGCCCTTGTGCCGGGCTTTGTCCTTCTTCGAGGACTTGCCGCACTGCGGATCGCCGACGTCGAACCACCAACCCGCGAGGCCTTCCATCTCCCGCACCGCCACGCGCAGCTCGTCGCTCAGGAGCCCGGGCAGACGATGGGAGAGCACGACGGTGAGCGAGCGGTAGTACCAGAGCTGATCGACGGCGCCCGCGTTGAAGCGCTGCCACACCTCGGGGCCGATCCGCCGGAGGTCGGCAACGATGGTCCGCGCGTTGTGCAGCTTGTCGGCAGCGCACACGCGCAGGACCGACTCGGACGTGTCGGGGTCGCGCAGGTAGTCGAGGGTGCGCTGCTTGCGTGTGCGCCAGGTGCGCGCACGTCGCGCGGCTTGCCGCGCCCGCCCTTCTCGGTGGCGCCTTTGACGATGCGCTCGACCTTGCGACCGAAGCGCTTGCGGATGGCCTTGGGGCTGACGCCTTGATCTTCGACGGCGTCGTGCAAGAGCGCGGCGATGGCTTCGCGCTCCGATCCGCCGTCCTCGAGCACGAGCGACGTCACCGCGAGCAGATGCGACACGTACGGGACGTCGCTTGCCTTCTTCCGCTGTCCGCGGTGGATGCGGCAGGCCCAGACGAGCGCGCGTTCGAAGCGCTTGCCCAGCGGCGCGCGCCGCCGCGCGTGGGTCGTCTCCATGGCGGTGGAGGGTACCGGTCGCCGCGGCGACTTTGGTGGTTCTCAGCTCTGGTGGTCGGTCAGCGCGGATTCGCCGAGCCACCGTCGGCGTCGCGCGGCCGTACGACAGCCCGAAGGTTCCCAACGCGTCCCGGAGCACGTGATCGACCGCCGCCTGCGGCGAGTCGGTCATGAAGAGGCGGTCGATGTCGGCGGGGCTGATCGTGCCCCAACTCAGCATCGTCGTGCGCATGAACGTGAGCATCGGCGCCCAGTACTCAGTGCCGAGGAGCACCAGCGGGAAGCGGCGGATCTTGCCGGTCTGGATCAGGGTCGCGGCCTCGAACAGCTCGTCCAGGGTGCCGAAGCCGCCGGGGCAGCATACGAAGCCGTACGAGTACTTCACGAGCATGACCTTGCGGATGAAGAAGTGATCGAAGGTCACGATCCGATCGAGGTACGGGTTGGCCCGTTGTTCGGCCGGAAGACGGATGTTGCGGCCGACGGAACGGCCACCGGCCTCACGCGCGCCACGGTTGGCCGCCTCCATGATCCCCGGGCCGCCCCCAGTCATCACCGTGAACCCGGCCCTCGAGAGGAGCGCGCCGGTCTCGCGCCCCATCTCGTACATCGGGTGGCCCTCGCCGAGACGCGCGGAGCCAAAGACCGTGACGCAGGGCCCGACGAAGTGCAGCGCCCGGAGCGCCGTGAAGTACTCGCGGAAGATCCGCAGGGAGCGGCCGAGCTCGACGGTGCGAGCTTGCGGCCCTTCGAGGTAGCGACGCTCCGCGCCGTCGCCGCCCGGGATCGTGGCGCCGCCGGGGACTGGATCCCCGCCGGTGTCCAGCGGCGCAGTGGAGGCTGAACGCGCGGGCTCGACGGCGTCTGGGTTCAGAGGGTCCAGCCTGCGGCCTTACGCTCGACGCAGGTAGGGCAGACCGGATACCGAGTCGGATCGCGGGTCGGCACCCAGCGCTTGCCGCACAACGCCTCGATCGCCTCGCCCGTCACGTAGGCGCGTGCGATGTCGGCCTTGCGGCAGTAGTGCGCGAAGCGGTCGTGATCGCCGTCGCCGTCGTGGTGGACCGGCGTCGGCGCCTCGACCGGCGCGACGGTCTCCGTGGTGTGTGGCGCGGGCGGGGTCATCCCGGTGGCGCGCTCGTCGCGCCCCGCCGCTGCGCATTCGCCTTCGCGATGCGGTCGTAGTCGAGCCTGTAGAACTTGATCGCCGCGTTGCGCATCACGCCGGCCATCTGCTCGTCGGTCATGTCGGTGCGTTCGAGCATGTCGGCCGTGAAGGGTGCTTCGGTGTCGAAGTGCGGGAAGTCGCTCGCCCAGAGGATCGAGTCGTTGCCGAAGCGCTCCTGGACGTAGGGGACCATCTCTTCCTCGCCCTCACACCCGACGACGCAGTGCTGCTGGAACACCTCGCGGGGTCCTGTGTGGCCTCGACCAACCAGCCGACGACCTCCCAGTGCTCGTGCAGTCGCTCGAGCCAGAAAGGCACCCAGCCGCAGGTCGCCTCCATGAACCCGACGCGCAGGTCGGGGTGCCGCTCGAAGACACCGCCCTGGTACAGCGTCGCGAACCCCACGATGGCTTCCAGCGGGTGCACCGCGGCGTGCATCGTGAGGAAATTCGACATCCGCTCGCGCCCCGTCTGTGCCCGGTTGTAGTCCGCGGCGTTGTGACTGCAGATCGGGACGTCGAGATCGACTGCGGTGTTCCACACGATCTCGTAGTCGGGGTGGTCGATGCGTCGCCCGTCGACCGTCGGGTTGGGCCGGATCGCACCGGCGACGAACCCGAGCTCCTCCACGCACCGGCGCAGCTCCGTGGCCGCGAGGTCGGGGAAGTGGTCGGGCAGGGTCGCGACGATGTAGAGCTCGTCGGGCGCGACGCTCGCGTAGTCGGCGGCCCAGTTGTTCACCGCTTGGGAGAAGCCGACGGCGAGCTCGGGATCGGTGATCGCCCCGGACTCGAGGCCCCGGGTGGAGAACAGCACGGCCGCGACGATGTCCTCGCTGTCGTGCATCTCGAGCCGCTTGCGCGAGTCCCAGCCTGCAGGCTCCGCATCCTCATAGCGACGGTTCGTGCTCTTGCCCTGCTTGAGTCCGCCGGGCGTGAGCGCGTCACCGATGCCATGGGGCCACATCGGCGGGAGCTTGTGGGGCAGCACGAGGTTGCCGACGACGAGCGACGTCGCGTTCCCGTCGTCGTCCCACAACATCTGGATGCGGCCCTTGAGGTGCTTCGGGACGTACTCGTCCCACATGGTGACTGGTTCCAGGAAGTGGCCGTCGCCGTCGATCACGTGCATCACAAGCCCCCTCGTTGCGCCGCTGAAGGATGCGGTAGAGGACGAAGGATAGTTTGCCGAGACCGCCGCGATCCCGGCGCGGCCTCGATCCGAGAAGGGAGCCATGAGCACCTTCGCGTTGGTCCACGGCGCCTGGCACGGCGCATGGTGCTGGGACCTCCTCGTTCCCGAGCTCGAGGCGCGCGGCCACCGGGCGGTGACGATGGACCTCCCGTGTGACGACCTCGGCGCGGGCACGTCCGAATACGCCAACGTGGTCGTCGACGCGCTCCAAGGCACCGATGACGAGGTCGTCCTCGTCGGCCATTCGTTGGGTGGGCTCACCATCCCCGTCGTCGCGGAGCGGCGGCCGGTGGCGCGGATGGTGTTCCTCGCGGCGATCATCCCCTCGCCGGGCCAGAGCATCCCCGACCAGTACCGGGTCGAGCCGGCGACCCATCTCGCATTCCATGGGGCCACCGATGCCGACGAGCTCGGGCGGCGGTTCCTCTCAGCGCACGCGGCGCGGACGTGGCTGTACCACGACTGTTCGGAGGAGCTCGCGATCTGGGCGCACGGGCAGCTGCGGCCGCAGGCCGGGCCGCCGGGCGAGGAGGTCACGCCGTTGCGGGTATGGCCGGCTGTCCCGTCGAGCTACGTCGTGTGCACCGAGGACCGTGTGATCGTCGCCGACTGGGCCCGGCGTGCCGCGCGTGACCGGCTCGGAACCACCGCGATCGAGCTCCCGGGAAGCCACTCGCCCATGCTGTCGCGACCGGCTGACCTGGCCGAAGTGCTCGTCGGACTCTGACGTCGGGGGTGCGCGCTCCACCTCTCATCGCTTCGGCTCTGCCATGCTGCCGCGGTGATGTCGAGGACCGAGGCGCGACCCCCGAGCGAGAGCGCCGTGCGTCGCGCTGCAACGCCGGTGCTCGGGCGGCTCGCGACCGGTCTGGTAGTCACGATCGCGTTGCTCGCCCTGGAGATCGGGCTCGTCGGCTTCTTCGCAACCCATCTGCTGGACGATCCGGGCCGCGTGGGTACCGCCGCGGCCACGCTGCTCGACAAGCCGGCCATCCGCAAGACGATCGTCGACCGACTCTTCGAGGAGATCGCACGTGCCGATCCCGGTGCCGGCGCCACGAGTCAGCACAAGATCGCGGCCGCGCTGGTCGACGCGCCGAGCTTCGGTCCCTTGCTGCAGCACGCCATCACGAGCATTGTCGACGGCATCGTCCACGGCCACGGCCACGGCCGCGACATCAGCATCGACACCGGCGCCGCGGTCGCCGAGGCCGATACGCAGTTTGCCGGAGTGTCACCGTCGCTCGCAGCGTCGGTGCGTGCGCAACCGCCTGCCATCACGATCCACGGTTCGGACATCCCCGACCTCTCCGGTCCCTACGAGGCCGTGCACCGGGCCACGTGGATCCTGCTGTTCGCCGCGGCCGGCCTGCTCGCGGTCGCCTTCCTCTTCGGCGTCCGATCGCTCGTCTGTCGGCGCCTCGGGGTGATGCTCGTCGTGACCGCGGGGATCCCCGCGTTGATCGCGGTGGAGTACCGCTCGTGCTCGGCGGGTCGAGCATCGGCGCCGCGGTCGTGAGCACGCTCGTCGGTGACGTCGCCGGTCTGCTCATCGGTACCGCGATCGCGGGCGTCCTGCTCGTCCTGGCGAGCATCGTGCTGGCGCGGGCGCACGCCGCGAGCTGAGGTCGCCTCTCGGCGGGCCCGCTCAGGATCATCCCGCTCTTGGCGCCTACGGCGCCGGGCCGCTGGGCCCCGCTTCCGCCCGCCTCTCGGCGGGCTCGCTCAGGATCATCCCGCTCTGGCGCCTACGGCGCCGGGCCGCTGGGCCCCGCTTCCGCCCGCCTCTCGGCGGGCTCGCTCAGGATCATCCCGCTCTTGGCGCCTACGGCGCCGGGCCGCTGGGCCCCGCTTCCGCCCGCCTCTCGGCGGGCTCGCTCACGTCTCGAGTGAGCTCGGGTCGAGGGGCACGTCGACCGCGTGCGCCTGCAGCGCGTCGAGCGGAACGATCTCGAGCGCGCGCTCGTGGGTCGACGCGAGCACCACGGGCGCCGCGGCGCCGTCCCGATGGGCGCGCAGCCAGTTGAC
>CAWFGR010000005.1:0-500553 GCA_963815405.1 uncultured Actinomycetes bacterium | reverse complement strand
AAGCCCAGGGCGAGGTTGCCGCTCTTGACGGGGTGGCCGCCGCCGAAGGTGTCGTTGAGGATCTTGTCGGGGCCCGAGGCGCCCGAGCCGCTCGAGGCCGAGGCGTTGTCGCCGCCGCCAGAGCCGCCGCAGGCCGAGACCAGCCCGGCGGCGAGCGCGAGCAGCAGGACGGCGAGGAGCGGTCGAAGGCGTCGGGACACGATGGAGCCGGCGAGCACCGGGCGCCGCGAGGGTAGCATCGGGCAAATGCGCCTCGTCGCGCTTGCCGCGCTCCTGCTCGCCCTTGCCGGGGCCGGGGAGGCGAGCGCCATGCCGCTGTCGCACACGGCCGCGGCGCGTACCGTCACCTCCGAGCTCGGTCGCATGCTCGCCGCGGGCGCGATCACGCAGGAGGACCACGACGCCCGCCTGAGGACCTGGCATGAGGCGCTGGCCGCCCGAGCGCGGCTGACGGGACAGCGCAAGCGCGAGCTGAGCGGCGTGATCGCGAACCTGGCCGGGATGGCGGCGCGCGGCTCGCTGACGGTCTCGCGCCTGAACCCGTTCTTCGCGACCATCGCGGCCAACACGCGCTGGTGGACCGAGGGGCCGCTGCTCGCGTGCGCCCAGCGCGTGGGCTTCGCCGGCAGCGAGCTGGTCTGGCAGTACTACGCCGGCCAGGGGATCCAGCTCCAGATGCTCGCCAACTTCGGCAAGGCCAACGCCCTGGCGAGCGACCCGCGCTACAAGGACCGCCTCGGCGTGCTGCTGCGGGAGCTGGTGCCGCTGGCTTCGAAACGGGGCGCGGGCAGCGCGTGGGAGTACCAGTTCCGCTTCGGGGCCGGCAAGCCGCCGTGGGCGAGCGGGATGGCGCAGGCCACGGCGCTCCAAGCGTTCGCCAAGGGCGCGCAGGAGCTCGGCGACCCGAGCCTGCTGGATGTCGCGCGCGCCGGCCTACCGCTGTTTCGCGAGTCCCCGCCGGTGGGCGTGAAGCTCCAGGCGCCGCGCGGCACCCACTTCCTCATCTACTCGTTCGACCGCCACCAGCACGTGCTCAACGCCTTCATCCAGACGCTGAACGGCCTCTTTGACTTCGGCAAGCTCTCGGGCGACCCGACCGCGCAGGCGCTCTTTGCCTCCGGCGACCGCGAGGCGCGGCGCGAGGTCCCGAAGGCCGACACCGGCCGCTGGTCGCTCTACGCACCCGGCCGGCCGTCGGACCTCAACTACCATCGCGTGCTGCGCGACTTCCTGCGCTCGCTCTGCCAGCGCACCGGAACGACGGTCTATTGCCGGACCGCCGCGCGCTTCACGCGCTACCTGCGCCACCCGCCCCCAGCGCAGAAGCGGCCAACCATCGGCTGCACGCCGCGCTCGGGGGTCGTGCTTCCGGCGGCGTATCGCCCGTAGACTCCGGCCGGCGAATGGCGCCCCGGACGATCCTCTACACGGGCAAGGGCGGTGTCGGCAAGACGTCGGTGGCGGCCGCCACAGCGCGTCGCCTGGCGGCGGCGGGCTCCCGCACGCTCGTGCTCTCCACCGACCCGGCGCACAGCCTCGGTGACTCGCTCGAGTTCGAGCTCGGCAGCGAGCCCACCGCGGTTGGCGACAACCTCTGGGCCCAGCAGGTCCAGGCACAGGAGGAGATGGAGCGCCACTGGACGTCGGTCTCCACGTGGCTGGGCGACCTCTTCGTCGAGCAGGGCATGGACCGCATCGCCGCCGAGGAGCTGACCGTCCCGCCCGGGATGGACGAGCTCTTCTCGCTGCTGCGCCTCAAGCGCGCGCACGAGAGCGGGGAGTGGGACGCGATCGTCGTCGACTGCGCGCCGACCGGGGAGACGCTGCGGCTGCTGTCGTTCCCCGACGTGGCCCGCTGGTGGCTGGAGAAGGTCTTCCCGTGGGAGCGCCAGATCCTCTCGGCGGCGCGGCCGATCGCGCGCGCGGTCTTCAACGTGCCGGCGCCCAGCTCGGAGGTCTTCTCGGAGGTCCAGCGCCTCGTGCAGAGCCTGATCGAGATGAACGACATCCTGCGCGACCGCGAGCACGCGACGGTGCGGCTGGTGATGAATCCCGACCGGATGGTCATCGGCGAGTCGATGCGCACGTTCACCTACCTCAACCTGTACGGGTACCTGACCGACGCCGTGGTGGTCAATCGCGTGTTCCCCGAGGAGGTGGCCGGGACCTACTTCGGCACCTGGCGCGAGCTCCAGCAGGAGCATCTCGAGCTGGTGCAGTCGGCCTTCTCCCCGGTGCCGGTGCTGCAGGCGACCTACTTCGAGCAGGAGGTCACGGGCGCGGAGATGCTCGACCGCCTCGGCGAGGCGCTGTTCTGCGAGCACGACGCCGGCGCGGTGCTCCACAGCCGCGTGACCCAGGAGCTGACGGTCCACGACGACGGCGCGACCCTGCGCCTGGACCTGCCCTTCGCGCAGAAGGGCGATGTCACGCTGCAGAAGATCGGCCTCGAGCTGGTGGTCGGGGTCGACGGGCACAAGCGCACGATCATGCTGCCGCCGGCGCTCGCGCCCTACAGCCCGCGCGCGGCCACCCTCGAGGAGGGCGCGCTGGAGGTGACCTTCGACGATGGCTGAGCCGCTCCGTGAGGACCCGCTCGAGCGCCTGCGCGAGCGCATTCGCGCGACCGAGGAGGCCGCGCGCCGGCTCGCCGAGGAGACGATCGCGGTGACCGGGCGCGAGGGTCCCGGGGATCCGGCGCCGCCCCCACCACCGCCGCCCGGCGCCGGGCCTCCGCCCCCACCGCCGACAGAGGAGGGCGGCGACGAGCCGCCGGCCGGCGAGCGCCCGCCTCCGCGCGGCTGGTCGGTCCCCGGCGCCGAGCCGCCGCCGGCCCTTGGCGCCGAGCTCCAGGCGATCGTGGCCCTGCTGGAGAGCGCCAAGGCCCTCATCCCACCCGAGCTCCAGCAGCAGTTCGCCCAGGTCGTGCGCGAGCTGCTGCTCGCCATGCGCGCGCTGATCGACTGGTACCTCGACCGGATCGACCGCCGTCCGCGCGAGCGCGCGGACGTGCAGGACATCCCGATCGACTAGCGGCACCGCACGTACAATCGGGTCATGGCCGAGGGAGCGCCGCGCACGTGGATCCTCACCGGGTCCCCCGAGAACTTCGCCGCCACGCGCGAGCGCGGCTTCTCGATCATCGGCATGAAGGAGGGCCGCCGCGGGATGGCCACCCAGATGGAGCCCGGCGACCGGATCGTCTTCTATCTGACGAAGACCATGGCCTTCGCCGCGAGCGTGACGATCACGAGCGAGATGTTCGAGGACCGCACGCCGATCTGGCCCGGTAAGCCCGGCAAGGCCGACCCATATCCATGGCGCTTCGAGACGAAGCCCGAGCTGGTGCTCGGCGAGGACGCCTACGTTCCGGCCGAGACGCTCGCGGACGACCTCGAGCACATCCGCAAGTGGCCGCGCGAGCACTGGAAGCTCGCCTTCCAGGGGCAGCTGCGCACGGTTTCCGAGCACGATGCGCGCCTGCTGCTCGAGCGCATGGAGGCGGCCGCGTCCGTCAGGGCATGAGCGTTGCGCGCATCGCGCGAGCATGGCGCGCGCTCGGACCCGATCAGCGCTTGGCGGCGGGCGCCGCGCTCGCGCTCTTCTTCTCGATGTTCCTGCCCTGGTACGAGAAGAACGCCTTCAACGCGAAGGCCGGGCGGTTCGTCAACGACTCGGTCAGCGCGTTCGGCGCGCTGTCGTTCGTGGAGGCGGCGGTCTTCCTCGTCAGCGCCGGGGTGCTCGTGCTGCTCTTCGCGCGCGCCGAGGGCCGGCAGTTCCACCTCCCCGGTGGCGACGGCGGGGTGATCCTCGCCGCGGGCGGCTGGGCGGCGGTCCTGCTCTTCTACCGGGTGTTCGACCGCCCGAACGTGGAGGGCGCCTCGGGCACCGTGGGCGTCCAGTGGGGGTTCTTCGTGGCGTTCGTCGCAGCGGGCCTGCTCGCCCTCGCCGGCTCGCGCGTGCGCGCCGCCCACCACCCCGAGCCGACGCTCGGCGCCCCCGACCAGGACTCGGGCGGCCACGAGACCGACGAGGACACGCGGCCGCTGCCCGCTCGCCGGCGCACGGCTCGCTCGGCCCAGCCCTCCGAGGTCCCGCAGCCGGCCGACCCGCCCCCGTACGTGCCGCCGAGCCGCGAGTCGCCGCCGCCCGCCGACGCACCGCCCGCCGAGGCTTCCCCGCCGGACCGCCTCTTCTAGACCGGGGCAGGCACCCCGGATAGGCTCGCCCGGGTGGCCCCCCAGCCCGATTCCTGGCTCGCCGTCCCGCGCGAATGGGTCGAGTCCAGTGGCGAAATCGCGAAGTTCTCGGCGCAGGTCGCTCGCGAGGTCTTCGGCCTGCGCGTGCTGCGCTTCTTCGGCGAGGTGCTGCGCCAGGCCGGGATCCTGATCGTCTCCTCGACGGTCGTGATCTGGGGCCTGATCTTCATCATCGGGCTGCAGTGCGGCATCGAGGGCGCGTACTTCTCGCGCGCCTACGGGGCGACGCAGATCTCCGGCGGGTTCGCCGCGTGGTGCGACCTGCGCGAGCTGGTCCCCTACGCCTTCGGATACATGATGGCCGCGAAGGTCGGCACCGGCATCGTCGCCGAGCTCGGATCGATGCGGATCTCCGACGAGATCGACGCCCTCGAGGTCATGGGCATCTCCTCGATGACCTTCCTGTGCGCCACGCGCCTGCTCGCCGCCTGGATGGTGCTCCCCTTCATGTACATCACCGGCGTCGGGGCGGGCTTCCTCGCCAGCTACATCGCGATCGTCCAGCAGATCGGCGAGGTGTCCTCCGGCGGCTACCTGATGATCTTCTGGATGCTCCAGAACCCGCCCGACCTCTTATTCAGCTGCGCGAAGGCGATGGCGATGGCGACCGTCATCGTCGTCGTCGGCCTCTACTACGGCTACACCGCCAGCGGCGGCCCGGTCGGCGTCGGCCGCGCGACAGCCAAATCGATGGTGCTCAACATCGTGCTCGTGCACGTGATCGGCATGATGGGATCGCAACTCTTCTGGGCCGCGAACCCGCGGGCACCGATAGGCGGCTAGCCGACCGCCACGTCCTCGACCTCGAGCAGCTCGATCTCCGCGCCCGAGCGCGCGAGCAGCGGCGCGAGCTCCGCGCGCTGCGGGTCCCCGACGTACGCCGACAGCGCCTCGGCCGACTCGAAGGAGACGATGTGCACCTCCACCTGCTCGTCGCGCGTGCGCAGCCGGCGCTCGAGGCGCCCGCCGTGCTCGGCGAGCAGGGGCAGCACCCGCGCCTCGTAGGCCTGGTAGCGGGTTACGCCCTCGGCGGGCACGCGCGCCACGATCGCGAGCAGGATCACGACCCGCCCTGCGTGATCAGCGGGATCAGGACCACCGCGAGGAAGACGAGGATGATCCCCGTCGCGATCACGGTGTTGGACTTGATGAGGTGGCCGAACACAGCGATGGAGAACCCGAGCACGGTGAGCACGATGAACGGGGCGATGTCCGGGTCGCCCTCGGGGATGACCGACGCCAGCGCAAGCGCCACCGCTGGAATCCGCCCGAGCACCGGCCAGTCCTATCATGCGCGGTCCCATGTCCGCGCTCCCCGACTCCGTCGCCGACGTCTCCGAGGGCCTGCGCGCGACCGGATACCTCCCGGGCGAGTCCACCGCGCTGGTCTCCTACCTCGCCGCGAAGCTCGGCAAGCCGGTGCTCGTGGAGGGGCCGGCGGGCGTGGGCAAGACCGAGCTCGCCAAGGCGCTGGCCCGCTACCTGGGGCGCGACCTCATTCGCCTCCAGTGCTACGAGGGCCTGGACGAGACCAAGGCGCTGTATGAGTGGAACTACCGCAAGCAGCTCCTGCGCATCCAGTCCGAGGAGCGCGGCGGGGGCGGCTGGACCGACATCCAGGACGACATCTTCTCCGGCGACTTCCTGCTCGCCCGCCCGCTGCTGAACGCCATCACCTCCGAGAAGCCGGTGGTCCTGCTCATCGACGAGATCGACAAGACCGACCAGGAGTTCGAGGCGATGCTGCTCGAGATCCTCTCGGACTTCCAGATCTCGATCCCCGAGCTGGGCACGATGCACGCCACCAGCCACCCCGTTGTCCTGCTCACCTCCAACAACTCGCGCGAGCTCACCGAGGCGCTCAAGCGCCGCTGCCTCTACCTGTGGCTGGACTACCCCTCGCTCGAGCACGAGCTGCAGATCGTCCAGCTCCACACGCCCGAGCTGAGCGACACGGTCGCCCGCAAGCTCGTCGAGATCATCGCCATGGTGCGCGAGCTCGACCTCAAGAAGCCGCCGTCGATCGCGGAGTCGATCGACTGGGCGCGCACGCTGCTGCTGCTGGGCGCCGACGACATCGACGCCGACATCTTCCGGGAGACGATGAGCGTGATCGTCAAGCACCGCACCGACCTCGACACGGTCGCCGAGCGCGTCGGGGTGCGGCTGACCGGGCTCGCCCGTGGCCCCATCGCCGCCGCCGAGTAACGGCCCGCGCCGCGTCTACGGCGGCCTGCCCGCCGCCGGCCCGCCGGGCATCGCCGCACGGCTGCTCGAGTTCGCCGAGGCGCTGCGCGCCGAGGGGATGGCGGTCGGCACCTCCGAGCTGCTCGACGCCTTCGCGGTGCTCGGCGAGATCGCGTGGGAGGACCGCGCCGACTTCCGCGAGGGCCTGGCCGCGACGCTGGCCAAGTCCCAGGAGGACCGGCGCATCTTCGAGCTGATCTTCGAGCGCTTCTTCTTCCGCGCCCCCGAGGCCGAGGCCGTGCGCCGCGGCGTGCGCGAGGCCCCCGAGGGCGAGGGCGCAGAGGGCGCGGAGTCGCTCGACCTCGAGGCGCTGCGCGATGCGATCGCCCAGGCGATCCGCGACGGCGACGAGGGCGCGATGCGCGACCTCGCCCGGCTCGCCATCGCCGCCTTCGGGCGCCAGGGCGAGGGCTCGGGCGTGATCGGCGTCGACGTGCAGCGCATCCGGCGCACGCTGGGCCTGCGCTCGGAGCCCCGGCCGATGACCGAGCCCCAGCGCGGCGAGGAGATCGGCCTGCCGCCCGAGGGCATCCGCGAGTTCGAGGCGCACCTGCGCCGCGAGCTCGAGCGCGCGCTCATCGAGCGCACCCAGGCGCTGCCGCCCGCCCGGCCGCTGAACGAGCTCGACCGCGCGCTCCCGTCGGGGCCGCTCCAGGACCTCGCCGCCGTGCACCGCGTCGTGGCCCAGCTCAAGCGCCGCCTCGCCACGCAGGGCCACGAGACTCGCGGGCGCAAGCGCCACGCCCACGTCGACGTGCGGCGCACGATGCGCGCGTCGCTGCAGACGGGCGGCGTCCCGGTGGAGCTGAAGTTCCGCCCGCGCCGGCCGCGGCGCCCCGAGCTCTACGTGCTCTGCGACGTCTCGACCAGCGTCACCTCGGCGTCCGTCTTCTTCCTCTCCGTGCTGCACGCGCTGCACGACTCGTTTCGCAAGATGCGCTCGTTCGTGTTCGTCGAACGGATCTCCGAGGTCACCGACGTCTTCGAGCGCGAGCGCAACTTCAAGGCGGTCTCCGAGGCGATCGGGCGCGACGCCGGCGTCGCCGACGTGTCGGGCTACACCGACTACGGGCGCGTGTGGACCGAGTTCCTCTCCATGGTCGCCGACGACCTGCACCCGCGGGCGACCGTCATCGTCCTCGGCGACGCGCGCACCAACGGGCGCGACCCGCGCGCCGACATCTTCGCCCGCATCGTCGAGCGCGCCGGGCGCACGTTCTGGCTGAACCCCGAGCCGCGCCTGTACTGGAACTACGGCGACTCCGTGATCGCCGCCTACGAGCGCCACTGCACGGCGTTCGAGTGCTGGACGACCAATCAGCTCGAGGAGTTCGTCAAGGCGCTCACGCGCCCGACGCAGTACTCGTGACCTAGCGGAACTCGGGCTCCTGGTAGTCGGGGAAGACGTCCGGGAGCCCGTCGGAGACGCGGTCCGTGAAGGCCGCGGCGCGCTTCTCGAGGAACGCGGTCACGCCTTCGCGCGCGTCGGCCGAGGCCCCGCGAGCCGACATCGCCCGCGAGTCGGCGCGGTGGGCGACCATCGGGTGGTCGGCGCCGAGCATCCGCCACATCAGCTGGCGCGTGAGCGCGACGGACACCGGCGCGGTGTGCTCGGCGATCTCGGCGGCGAGGGCCCGGGCGGCCGCGACGACCTCGTCCTTGGGGTGCAGGCTGCGGACGAGGCCGGCGTCGAAGGCCTCCTGCGCGGAGAAGACGCGCCCGGTCGCCGCCCACTCCATCGCCCGCGAGATCCCGACGACCCGCGGGAGGAACCAGCTCGAGCAGGCCTCGGGCACGATCCCGCGGCGGGCGAAGACGAAGCCGATCTTCGCGTCGTCGGCCGCGACCCGGACGTCCATCGGCAGGGTCATCGTGATTCCGATGCCGACCGCCGGGCCGTTGATGGCGGCGATCACCGGCTTGGTCGAGGCGAAGATGCGCAGCGTCAGGACGCCGCCGCTGTCGCGCCGCGGCTCGTCGCTGCCGCGATCGAACGTCGACCCGCCCCCGCCGAGGTCGGCGCCGGCGCAGAAGGCCCGCCCGGCGCCGGTCACGATGACCGCTCGCACGTCGTCGTCGGCATCGGCGCGGTCGAAGGCGGCGACCAGCTCGCCGTGCATCGTCGGCGTGTAGGCGTTCAGCCGCTCGGGGCGGTTCAGCGTGACCGTGGCGACGCGGTCCGCGACGTCGTAGGTGATCTGCTCGAAGCTCACGGGCGAGATGCTACGGTGCCCCCTCGACAACCAGGGGGGCTGGGGCAACGCCCGGCTGAGAGGAATCCACGACGCGGATTCGACCCTTCGAACCTGTGGGGTAATGCCCGCGGAGGGAGCATGCAGGCGAGGCTCGAGGCTCCCAAGAAGGAGCCTCACATCGTTCAGGGAACCGACGCCGTCCGCCTCGAGCGGGTGGTCCGGAGCTACGACTCGGCGCGCGGGCCGGTCCGCGCGCTCGACGGGCTGAGCCTGCGCGTCGGCCGCGGCGAGGTGCTCGCCGTCGTGGGCCCGAGTGGCTGCGGCAAGTCGACCCTGCTCGAGCTCGTGTGCGGCCTCCAGCGCCCCGACGACGGCACCTGCGTCGCCGAGCCCGCCGTCTTCATGCCGCAGCGCGATCTGCTCCTCCCGTGGCTGAGCGCGCTCGACAACGCCGCGCTGCCGCTGCGCAACCGGGGCATCCGGCGCGGGCGGGCGCGCGAGCGCGCCGAGGTCCACTTCGCCGAGTTCGGGCTCGCGGGCTTCGAGGAGGCGCGCCCGCACGAGCTCTCCGGCGGGATGCGCCAGCGGGTCGCGTTCGTGCGCACGCTGCTGGCCGGCAAGCCGGTGCTGGCGCTGGACGAGCCCTTCGCGGCACTCGACGTCATGACCCGCCACGACATGCAGGCGTGGCTCGCGGGCGCGCTGGCGCGCGAGCCGCGCACCGTCCTGCTCGTGACCCACGACGTCGAGGAGGCGCTCATGCTCGGCGACCGCGTCGTGGTGCTCTCACCGCGCCCGGGCCGGGTCGTGGCCGAGCTCGCCGTTCCCCTCCCCCGCCCGCGCTCGCGCACCGACGCCGACCTCGTCGCGCTGCGCGCCCAGGCCCTGGAGGCGCTGCGCTGATGCTGGCGGTCGGACTCCTGCTCGTGCTGCTCGGCGGCTGGGAGCTCTTCGCCGACCTCGGCGGCGTCGACGACTTCCTGCTGCCGGCGCCGAGCCAGATCGCCTCGGCGCTCTACGACGATCGCGCCATCCTCTGGCACAACCTCACCGTCACCGCCTGGGAGGTCCTGCTCGGGATCCTCGCCGCGCTGGTCGCCGCGCTGGTCCTCGCCGCGGCCATCCACGCCTCGCGCACCCTGCGGCGCGCCGTCTACCCGCTGCTCGTGGCCTCCCAGACGATCCCGATCGTGATCGTCGCCCCGCTGCTCGTCGCCTGGCTGGGCTACGACATCGCGCCCAAGCTGGCGATCATCGCGCTGATCTGCTTCTTCCCCGTCGTCGTCTCGGCGCTCGACGGGCTCTGGCGGGTGGACCCCGACTGCTCAAGCTCATGCGCACACTCGACGCCTCGCGCTGGCAGTCCTTCCGGCGCGTGGAGGCGCCCGTCCGCGCTGCCGGCGCTCTTCAGCGGCGCCAAGATCGCCGTCACGGTGGCCGTGATCGGCGCGGTGCTCGCCGAGCAGGCCGGCTCGAGCGACGGCCTGGGCCACCTCATGCTCCAGGCCATCCCGCAGCTCGAGACCGCGCGCGCCTACGCCGCCGGGTCTCCTCGCCGGGCTCGCCATCGTCCTCTTCGGGGCCCTGACCCTGACGGAGCGCCGCGCCGTCCCGTGGGCCGAACAGCGACGAGGAACGCGAGGATCCTCGCGCTGCTCGCCGCCGCGCTGCTCGCGCTCGGGCTCGCCGCCTGCGGCGAGAAGAAGGACTCGAGCTGGCCCCGCGGCAGCGCCGACCCGTCGAGCTCGTGCTCGACTACTTTCCCAACGCCGACCACGTCGGCATCTACGCGGCGATCGCCGACGGCGACTTCGCGCCGGCCGGCCTCGACGTCACTCCGCGCGCCCTCGGACCCCTCGGCGCCGCTGAAGCTGCTCGCCGCGGGCAAGGCCGACCTCGCCATCTCCTATGAGCCCGAGCTGCTGCTGGCCCGCGACAAGGGCGCTGAGCCTGGTCTCCGTTGGCGCCATCGTCCAGGCGCCGCTGACCTCGATCATCTCCCTCGCGACAAGGAGATCCGCACGCCCGCCGATCTCGCGGCAAGAACGTCGGCACCGCCGGCATCCCCTACCAGTCGGCCTACCTGAAGACGATCCTGCCAAGGCGGGCGCCGATCCGACCTCGGTGGAGGAGACCAACGTCGGCTTCAACCTCGTGCCCGCGATGCTCTCGCAAGGTCGACGCCACCCTGGGCGGCTTCTGGAACTACGAGGGCGTCGAGCTGCGCCTGCGCGGCCCGCGCCCCGACGATCATCCCCGTGGACAAGCGCGGGCGTACCCACCTACGACGAGCTCGTCGTGGTCGCGCGAAAGCACACCTCGCCACGACGGCGCGCAAGATCGGCGCTTCCTGCGCGCGCTGACGGCCGGCTACGAGGCGCCCGCGACGACCCCGCAAAGGCCGTGGCGCCGCTCGTGAAGGCCAACCCCGACCTCGACCGCAAGCTCCAGCTTGCGAGCGTCAAGGCGACGATCCCCGTCTTCTTCCCCGCACGACCGGCAGCCGTTCGGCTGCCAGGACCCAGGGCGCGTGGGAGTCCTACGGCCGCTGGATGTACGAGCAACGACCTGCTCAAGCAGCCGCCGCGCAGCCGCGGACGCGCTGACGAACGAGTTCCTGCCGGGCCAGGGGATCTAGGCGCCGCCGGCAGCGGCAGCGCGTCCAGCCGGGCGTGCAGCAGGTAGGTCGCGGCCAGGCCGGCCCACGGGTCATAGCGCGCCAGCAGCTCACGCACCTCGTCCTCCTCGCCCACGGCCCGCGGGTCGCCGGTGCGCAGGCGCCCCACCAGCTTGAGCAGTCCGAGGTCGCCCGCCATGGGCTGGTCGTAGCGCCCCTGGCCGGAGACGGCGAGCACCTCGACCGTCCAGGCCCCGATGCCCGGAATGGCCCGCAGACGCGCCCAGGCGCGCTCGTGGTCGGCAGCGTGCAGGTCGATGCGCCCGGCCGCCACCTCGCGCGCCGCGCGGATCAGCGCCAGCGAGCGCCCGCCGGAGAGGTCGAGGGACTGCAGCAGCGCCGGGGCCTGCGCCGCCACCCGCGCCGCGGACGGGGGCTCGCGCAGCCCGGTCTCCGGGCAGCGGCGGCCCAGGCGCGAGACCAGGCGGCGCTGAATCTCCGCCGCGCGCGAGAACTCGATCAGCTGCTCGGTGATCGCCCACATCAGCGCCTCGAAGGGCTCGGGGCGCCGGCGGACACGCAGCAGCGGGTTCGCGCGCAGGAGGCGTCCCAGCAGCGGGTCGCCGCGGAAGCGGTCGTGGAAGGCGCGCAGGTCGTCGTCGACGCCCAGGGCAAAGCGCATGCGGTCGATCGCGTGCTCGGCCGCGTCGCGAGTGTCGGCCCATGCCCCAAAGAGCACCTCGCTGCCGGAGGGCTGGGCGACGCGCACCACGACGGGGTCGCCGCCGACGGTGAGCAGCCGCTCAAGGACGCTGCCGCGGCGGCGCTGGACGCCGTCCATGCCGTTCTGGAGCGCGAGCCGCAGCGGCCAGGGCGGGCGCACCTCCCGGCGCACCTCGACGGCGCGGCGCGGGAGCGCCACTACCGGTTCAGCAGGTGGACGTCGACCAGGAAGGAACGGGTGCCGGCGACCGAGATGACCTCGCCGCGCTTGCGCCCGAGCGTGCGCCGGCGACCCGCGGAGCGGGTCAGCGCGCGGCGCGTCCGGCGCCGGTGCACCAGCGCGAGGGTCGCGGCGCCGGCCACGAAGCCGGTGACCGCCACGACGGCGGCCTGCGCCGGGGTGCGCAGCGCGAGGGCCGTTCCGTGCTGCGCAGCGGGCTCGATCGGGCGCACCTCGCCGTTGACCGGGACGGCCTCGATGGCGGTGGTGTCGGGACTCTCGGACACGAGCGGAGGAGTCTAGACCTCGTCGCGGCGGTCGGCCGCGACCGCCGCGCAGGGCGGGCTCGCCGGCCCCGTCGAGGTCCTTGCCGTAGATCCGAAAGCGCCGTACGACCTTGCCCCCCATGCCCTCCATCGCCCGGTTCATCGCCTTGTTGGTCTCGAGGATCCAGCCCATCTCGCCCCACTTCTGGGGCGTGACCTCGGCGGTGTCGAAGTGGCGCTTGTAGAAGGCGGCGGCCACCCCGGTGTGCTGGTAATCGGGCTTGACGCCCAGCGCGAAGACCCGCACCCGGTCGATCTTGCGGCGCCAGTAGAGCGCCTTGATCCAGCCAAAGGGCAGCAGGCGCCCGTTCAGATGCGAGAGCACCTGGTTGAAGTCGGGCAGCGTCAGCGCCGCGCCGATGATCTCCCCGTCGCGCTCGGCGATGTAGGCCCAGTTCTCGTCGAGGATCGGCTTGAGGTCCTTCGCGTAGTGGCGGACCTCCTCCTCGGTGAGCGGGACGAAGCCCCAGTTGCGCTCCCAGGCCGCGTTGTAGACCTCGAGGAAGCGCGTGACCTCGGCCTGGATGTCGCGCTTGTTCATCGAGCGCACCGTGATGCCGTGCTTGGTCTCGACCTCCTCGGCGATCCGCCAGATCATCGGGTGCACGTTCTCGCGGCCGGTGATGTGCAGCTCCCACATCAGGAGGTCCATCGCCTTCTCCAGGCCCGCGCCCTCGAGCAGGTCGGCGTAGTAGGGGAACGTCCAGGGCGAGAGGATCAGCGGGTCGCGGTCGTGGCCCTCGATGAGGATCCCGCACTCGTCGTTGGTGGAGAAGTCCATCGGGCCGACCATGCGGTCGCGGCCGCGCACGCGCAGCCAGTCCTCGGCCGCCGCGAGCAGCGCGCCGGCGGCCTCGGGGTCGTTCTCGCACTCGAAGAAGCCGAACATGCCCCAGTCGTTGCCCTGGAACTCGTTGAAGTTGCGATCGAGGTGAGCGGTGATGCGCCCGACGGCCCGGCCGTCGCGCATGGCGAGGAAGTACTCGGCCTCGGCGTGCCGGAAGAACGGGTTGCGGCTGCGGTCCAGGAACTTCCTGCGCTCGGAGATGAGCGGGGCGACCCAGTGCGGCTCGTTACGATAGAGCCGCCACGGCAGCTTGATGAAGGTGTTCAGGTCGCGCCGCGAGGCGACCGGGACGATGTCGAGCGCCATTGAGACGGCGGACCCTACATGCGGACCACCATCGACGTCTTCGAGAAGGTGCGCGGCCACGACCGGGCCGAGCAGCTGCGTGCCGCGCGCGACGCCGACGTCCTCCCCTACTTCCGCCGGCTCGAGTCACCGGCCGGCCCCGTCGTCGAGATGGAGGGCGCCGAGCGCATCATGCTCGGCTCCAACAACTACCTCGGGCTGACCGCCGACCCGCGCGTGATCGCCGCGCGCACACGAGGCGATCGACCGCTACGGCACCGGGGTCACGGGCTCGCGCCTGCTCAACGGCACCCTGGACCTGCACCTCGATCTCGAGGCCGAGCTGGCCGCCTGGATGGGCACCGAGGACGCGATCGTCTTCACCACCGGCCACCAGGCCAACCTCGGCGCCATCGGGACCCTGCTCGAGCCCGGCGACACGGTCGTCGTGGACTCGGGCGACCACGCCTCGATCCTCGACGGCTGCATCCTCTCGCGCGCCAAGCTGCGCCCGTTCCGCCACAGCAACCTCGACAAGCTCGAGAAGATGCTCGAGCGCGCGGCGGGTGACGGCGGCGGCGTGCTGGTGATCGTCGACGGCGTCTTCTCCATGGAGGGCGACGTCGCCCCGCTGCCGGAGATCGCCGAGCTCGCCTCGCGCTTCGGCGCCCGGCTGATGGTCGACGAGGCCCACGGCCTCGGCGTGCTGGGCGCTCGCGGGGCCGGCGCCAGCGAGCTGCTCGGCGTCGAGGACCGCGTCGACCTGCGCATGGCCACGTTCTCGAAGTCGCTGGCCTCGTGCGGCGGGGTCATCGCCGGCCCGGCCGAGGTGATCGAGTACCTGCGCATCGCCGCGCGGCCGTTCCTCTTCACCGCCTCCGGTGTGCCGGCCGCCGTCGGCGCCGCGCTCGCGGCGGTCCGTATCTGCCGCTCGGCCGAGGGACCACCGCTCTTTGCCCGCGTTCTCGACAACGCGCGCCTACCTCAATCGCGGTCTGCACGACCTCGGTTTCCGGGTCGTCGATCCCGCCCCCCTTCCAGGCGGGGGCACCGTCATTACGCCGATCGTCCCTGTGATGGTTGGCGACGATTGGCGCGCGGTGCTCCTCTGGCGTGCGCTCTACGACGCCGGCGTCTACACGAATGTGGCGATCCATCCGGCGGTCCCGCCCGGTGGCGCGCTGCTGCGCACGTCGGTGATGGCGACCCACGATCGGGCCGTCCTCGACCGCGCTCTGGACGCCTTTGGTCGCGTCAAGCGCGACTTCGAGGCCGAGCACGGCGTCCTGCCCGGACCGCAGTAGCGCTCACCCCCGCAACGTGCTCAGGCACGGCGCGAACCGGTTTGCGGAGGGTTGAAGAACCACGAACATGGACGTTCGCTTGTCCAGATCAGGACAAGGATCGGGTCAGACAAATAGTCCGCTCTTAGCGGCAGGCGAAGTTGCCATTTCGTTGACCTTGCCAGCGGCGCTGTCGTAGTTTCTCCGCTCACCGGAAGCGCGTTCGCGCCGACGGGGAGGAGGGTCTTCGAGGGATTGCCGAGCGGTCGTTTGCAGGGCGCGACCGCCGCTGGGTTCGTCTCCCGTTGCCCGCCCTTGCCCCAGCGCGAAGACGTGGACGGGTATCCGCACAATGCCGAGCACGTCCGCGCGAGACTCGCCGGACGACCTGGAGGTTCGTTTTATGAGCGCATCCGCGACGCTTGTCCCTGCCCGCCCTCAGCCACAGCATCTGCGCGCGCTGGAGCGTGCGAATGCCGTGCGCCTGGCGCGGGCCGAGCTCAAGCGGCGCGTCGGAGATGGGAGCCTGCCGGCGGCCGAGGTCATCCTCTCGTGCCCGCAGGAAGCGGCGACCATGTCCGTCTCCGAGCTCTTGCTCAGCCAGCGGCGGTGGGGAGAGACGCGTTGCAGGAAGTTCCTGCAGGGCTGTGATCTCTCCGAGACGAAGGTCCTCGGATCGCTGACCGAACGCCAGCGCATGACACTGGCGTCTTCCCTCGAGAACGGAGGCCGTCCGGTCGCCGTCCCCGGGGGGCTGCGACTCATGCCCTTCGCTCGAAACTGAGTCCCACCAACCCGCGCGGCCACAGGGGTTAGGCCGGGGGCTCGCCTAGGGAGGCGAGCCCCCCGCGCCAAGCCCGGGACCACGCGTGGCGATCTCCACGATGTGCCCGTCGGGGTCGCGCAGGTACACCGAGCGGAAGCCGCCGCGGTCGAAGACCTCCGTGCAGTCGATGCCGCGCGCGGCCAGGTAGTCGCGCCACGCGTCCAGCTCCTCGGCCGTCTCGACGGCCAGCGCGAAGTGGTGCGTCGAGCCGGTGCCCACCCGTCCCTCGGGCAGGGAGGGGTACTCGAGGAAGGACACGAGCGTGCCCGGCGTGCCCGCCCCGTCGCCGAACCAGAAGTGGCGCGTGCCGGGGTCATCGGCGTTGGTGCTCTCCTCGGCGAGCGCGAGGCCGAGCACGTCGCGATAGAAGGCCGTCGTGCGCTCGAGGTCCGCGCTGATCAGCGTGAGGTGGTGCAGGCCGGTCAGGCGCATGCGGCGCGGCGCGGCGGGCGTCTCCTCGGCCATCAGCGGAAGCTCAGGCCGCCCGAGCGGCGGCGGAAGGCGTTGCGCAGCGCTACGAAGGCGCTGACCAGGACGGCGATGCCGGCGGCCAGGGACACCGGCTGCGGCAACCCGGCGAGCACGAGCAGCGCGATGGTGGCCACCGCGCAGGCGCCCGCCAGCACGAGCGTGTGCGAGCGAAAGCCGGCGAAGTGCTCGCGGATGGCGAGCTCCAGGCCGGCGAGCGAGCCCAGGGCGGTCGCGCACGCCAGCATGACCTGGCCGCTGCGGCCCCACGTGATGATGCCGATGACGCCCAGCACGAGCGCGAGGAACACGCACAGCTCGACCAGCGGGAACGAGCCCCACGGCGCGGGCGGCGACTCGTCCAGGCGCGAGCGCCGCCGCGGGCGCGGCGCCTGCGCGGCGGGGGCGGGCGGCGCGCGCCGGCGCCGCGGCGCGGCGGCGGCCCTCGCGTCGCGACACTGCGCTTGCGGCTGCGGCGTCCCAGGCGGGTCTCAGGTCAGGTGGCGCGGGGCCGGCGACCAGGCGCCGGCCCCCGGGCTAACGGACACCCGGAGGAGACCTTCACGTGCCACCAGCCCGCCAGCATGCCGATGAGGCCGAGCCGCGGGCGCACGTGCCAGTTGCGGCAGCCGGGCGCCCCGAGGTCGGCGTGGTGACGCGCACCCACTTGTGGCGACGCGGGATCGGCGAGCATGCGCTCGATCAGCAGCGCGGGCCTGCGCCTCGCTGCTCGGCGCGGCCGGCGAGATCGGACCGCACGCGGTGCAGGCGTTCGGCGAGGTCGTCGCGCAGCGCTCGAGCTCACCCGAGCCCGAGCAGGCGCGGACCGCCGCGGGAGGGGACCGACCAGTCCAGGCCGTGAGCGCGGGAAGGCAGCGGCGAACGCTGGCGCCCAGCTCGCTCTCCAGCCGGGCGATCTGCTCGTCGCAGCGTGCGGCGAGCGGCGCGCTCGTCGACCTCGACGCGAAGGGCCGAAGACGCCGGATGCCTGTCGCAGCTCGTCGAGTCAGTACGACCACGCGACCGACCTCCTTCCGGAACGCCAGTCTAACGAGTGGCCTCAGCGCCCGTCAGCCCGTCCTCAGCACCGAGGTGCATTCCCAGAACGCCTCCTCGACGTGGATCGCCGGCACGCCGGCGACCTGGAGGGCGAAGAGCGTCATCCGCGTCGGTCTTCGGTGTGACCCCGTGGCCGGGTGCCAGCGCCCCGAACAGCGACCGCCAGCGGCCCCGCGTCGTCGGCGACCACGAGGCCGCCCGCGGGCAGCGGGCGGCGCGGTCGAGGCCCGGCCCAGGCGCTCACCGGGCTGCGCGAGGCGGATCGCCCAGCGAGCCCGGACCGCGTCGGCGTCCAGCGCCCAGAGCGGGACGCCGGTCTCCATCAGGGCGATCGGTCAGCGCGTCGTCGAGCAGGCTCTGCGACCGGAAGCGGCCCTTGCAGCAGCCGATCGAGGGCCAGCGCCTCCATCGGCGGGCGGTCGACCTCGGGGTCCAGGCCGATGTGGCGGTAGAAGACGCGGTAGGCCCAGGGGATCGGCTGCTGGCGCATCGCCACCGCCTGGGCGCCGCGGAAGCGGTCGGAGAGGTCCGTTCAGGCGCTGACGGACCTCGCGGGGGCTGCGCGCGGCCGGTCGCCGCGAGCGTGACCGAGAAGCAGGCGCAGCTCCGGGAACTCGTCGGACATCCTCGGGCGCAACGATCCCCGCCACAGGGCGCAGGTCGTCGTCGGTCAGCTCGGGGGTGTCCACCCACGCCGCTTCGAGCCGGCCACCAGCCGGCGCACGCCGCGTGCGAGCTCGACATCGGACTCGAGGCCCAGGGCGGTGTGCATCACGATGCCGCCAGGGTAGGCGAAGGTCATCGTCGGGCATACGGCGACGGCGTAGACGTTGGCGACGGCGCCGTCGTGGTCGTAGCCGACCGGGAAGCCCCAGCCGATGCCGGTCGATCAGTGTCCGCAGCGTCGCCGCGGTCGCCCTTGATCGCCCACCGCGGCGAACTGCACGCCCGGGAACCGGCCGCGGACCCGCTCGATCGCGTCGAGCTGGCGCACGCAGCGGCCGCCCGTGTCGCGCGACCGTGAACGCGAGCACCACCGGCCCCCGCTCGGCGAGCTGGCAGATGTTGAGGATCCCGGGTCCGCGCACCGCGCACGCCGGCCGCCGGCCGGCACCACCGCTGTCCGGCTTGCGCGCGGTGTTCGCGTCCCCCGGGAGGTCGCTCGAGGCCAACGGCATGGCGGCCGGCGGAAGCGGCAGATTGTCGGGCAGGCCGCGCGAGCCCGGCGAGTCGGTTCGCAGCGTGTTGATCGTCATGTAGGCGAGCGCGGCGAAGACGATCAGCGCCCACCAGCCAGCCCATGCGCCCGCCCGCGCGGCGAGCCGGCGGTGGGCCGGGCGGCGCGGCGGGCGCGCGCGGCGGCGCCGGCTCGTCGTCGCCGCCGCCGAAGTCGAGTGGGCGCTCGCTCACGCTGTCCGCGTGCGGCGCACGCGGGGAAGCGCCCGGCGCACGCGCGAGAGCGCCCGCCGCGGCGCCGTGAGCAGCTGGCCGCGCTCGGCGAGGATGAGCGCCGCGGGCAGCACCACGAGCACGCCGAGCAGCGAGACCGCCAGGTCGACCACCGTGACGAAGCCGAAGTCACGCAGCATCCGGATGTCGGAGAGCGATCGAGGACGGCGAAGCCGGCGATCGCCGTCAGCGCCGGAGGCGAGCACCGCGGCCCCGGTCGAGCGGTACGTGCGCGCGAGCGCGTCCGGCGGGTCGCGCCGGCCGCGCGCTCCTGGCGGTAGCGCTGCCGAGAGCAGCACGGCGAACTCGGTCGAGATGGCGATCACCAGCGCCCCGAGCGTCGCCGACATCGGGTTCAGCGGGATCCGCATCGCGAACAGCACGAGCGCCGACCAGCCGGTGGCCAGCGCGATCGGCACGAGCGGGACCAGCGCGCGCTCCAGGCGCCGGAAGACGAGCAGCAGCACCAGGAAGACGGCGAGCAGGCCGGCCCCCAGCGTGAGCATCCGCCGCCATGAGCGAGGCGAGCTTCGCGTTGGCCTCGGCCGCCAGCACCGGGAGCCCGACGAGCGCGCGCGCACGCCGGGCGGCGGGTGCAGCCGCGCCGCGCATGTCGTCGATCACGTGCTGCTGCCGCTCCAGCGGCATGAGCCGGATGCCGAACGCCAGCGTCGCGGCGCGGCGGTCGGGCGTGATCACCGCCTGGAGAAGTACGGCGGCACGCGCGTCCAGCAGCTGCGCGGATGCGCGCCTGCGAGTGCGCCGTCGGCTGCGGTGGTGAACAGGTCGGGCAGCGAGAGCGCCGGGCACAGCTCGGCGCGCGCCGCAGCCGCGCGGCTGGCGGTAGCCGAAGCGCTTGAGCAGGGCCGCCCTGGTAGCCGCGCATCCAGCGCACGACCTTCGGGTCGGTGAGGTCGTCGGCCTCGACCATCACGTCGATCTCCCCCGAGACTCCGGTGGACTCTGGAGCGCGTGAGGTCGCGCAGCGCGGGCAGGTCGTGCGGGACGAGCTTGCGTGATGTCGGACACGACCTTCGTCTGCGTGTCGGCGCCACCCACCCGGCGCAGCGCGAGCGCGATGCCCACGAGCAGGACGCGCGCGGGATGCGCGGCACCGAGCTGCGCCAGCGCTCCGGCGCCCGGCCCGGCGCGCGCGGCCCAGCGGACGCGCGGGGAGGCGCCCGAGCCGGTCCACGCGCAGCGAGGTCGCCCGCGCCGCGCCACGCCGAGCCCGCGACCGCGCCGGCGCGGCGCAGCACGGTCCGGCGCCGCGCGAGCCGCGGCGGCGGTCGGCGAGCACGAGCGCCGCGAACCCGGCCGTCAGCGCGCAGCACGAAGGCGAGCGCGATGCCGATGACGAGCAGCAGCCCGAAGCCGCGCACCATCGGCACCGGCGAGAGCAGCAGCACGAGGAACCCGCGGCGGTCGCCGCGGCGGCGGTGGCGATCGTCGGCGCGCCCAGCCGCGGCGGCGCGCTGCGCCGCCTCGCCGCGGCTCGGCGCCCTGCGGCGCGAGCTCCTCGTCGTAGCGGGACTGGAGCTGGATCGCGTAGTCGACGGCCGAGGCCGATCAGCACCGGCAGCACCGCGATCGAGGCCATCGTCAGCGACGCGCCCGCGAGCGCCATCGCCGCCGAACGTGACGCCGGCGGCGCCCAGCGCCACCGCCAGCGGCAGCAGCCGCAGGCGCGCGGCTGCGGAACACCAGCAGCAGCGTCGGCGGCCATCACGAGCAGCGCGCGCCAGGAAGCAGCAGGAGCGATCGAGTCGGTGATGCTCGTTGGCCAGGTCGGTGACGACCACCGGCGCGCCGGTGACGGTGTAGCGCTCGCCCTGCGTGAGGCGCACGCCCGGCATCCGCGCGGCCGCCCGGATCTGGTCGATCGCCCGGCGCCGCTGCGCGTCGGAGAGGTCGGGGCTTGCAGTCGGACCTGGATCAGCGCCTAGCTCGGGTTGGGGAACAGGTAGGCGAAGCGGGCCTTCGGGACGGTCGCCCCGCGCGCGGGGTCGAAGACCAGCTGACGAGACGAAGTCGGGGTTGTCGATCGGCGGCAGGCGGGCGGATCCCGTAGCTGAGCGCCAGGCGCAGCAGCGTCTTGCGCGAAGTCTCGGTCGCGACGAGCTGGCTCGGCCGGCGTCGGCCAGGCGCTTCTGCTCGGCGCGTGCTCCGGCCCTGCGCCGCGGCGAGCTTCGCGTCGCCGCGCGCAGGCGCGCTTGCGCGCTCGGTCGCCGCGGCTGGTGCTGGCGCGTCGAACTCGCCGTGGATCTGGCGGACCGACTCGTTGATGAACGTGCCGGGGCCGTAGACGACCTGCGACCGGCTTGGTCGGCGCGCCAGCTCCGCGCACGGCGCCGTGGGCCCCGCCCGGCGGCGGTCGCCGTCGCGGGCACGTTGCCGCGAGGCAGCCCTCGAGCCCGAGCAGCCGCCCGAGGTCGGAGGTCAGCACGAGCTGCGGGAGCGGCCCCGCGCACGAGGACGACCACCGCGTCGTCGCCGAAGCGCTGGTGGTAGCGCTCGTGTCCTTGAGCGTCGCGAGCCCCGCCCGACGAGCGTGTCGGTCGCCGCGCTCGGCTCGAGGCGCAGCGCGAGCACGCCGCCGCCGACGCGCGAGCAGCGCCGACGATCGCGACACCACGACCGGGCGCCGAGCCGCGCCGCGCACGACGCGGCGCGAAGAAGGCCGTCGCGCTCACGATCGGCGCCACGGTATCAGGGCCGATCCGGCGACCCGGCGCGGTTCAGCGCCGCGCAGCGACTGGCGCTACGGAGCCGGCTTGGCGACCGGCACGTGCGGGTACTGCGTGGATCGCCGTTGGCCGCGTTCGTCGTGAGCGGGCCCTGCTGCACGCACGGCGGCGCGGCCACCGGCCGGTCGGCGCCGTTCGAACGCGTGGGCGTTGATGATCGACCGTGGCGATCCGAGGGCAGTGATCGTCGGCGGGATGAGCAGCGGGTTGACCCGCGAGCGCCGACGAGGCAGCGGGAGGTCGCCGCTGCCGCACTGCCGGTTCTCGTACGACCTGCAGGCCGGGTCTGGCCAGCTCGCTTGAACGCGCCCGGGCGCGATGTACGGGTTGGGCCGGTTGGTGCCCAGCCGGCTCGGATAGACGCGCCAGGTTCTCGGGGTTGACCGGGTTCGTCGTGCGCAGGTAGTGGACGGTCTTGCCCGTGGTGCCCGGCGGGTCGACGCGCCTGGGTCGCGACGCGTGTTGGCGAAGAACGCGTTCGAGCTCGCTGCTTGTACAGGCCGATGAGCCGGTGAGCGCGGGTTCACCTGGCGCAGGAACGGGTCGAGCTGGCCGAGCAGCGGGCGGAGCTCGTCGAGGAAGCTCTGCGGTCGCCGGGAGGCCCTTGTTCGACGGCGTCGATCAGCGGGTTGAGGTCGCTGGAAGAAGGCCTTGAGGTCGGGCGCGAGCCGGCTCGAGGGAGATGCAGCGTCGGGCTCAGCTCGCGCGCCGCCGGGCGCAGCTCGGTGATCGAGCGGGTTGGTGTTGTGGGCGAACTTCGAGCAGGCGCTCGACGGTCGTCTTGCGACTCTCGTCTCGAACGTCGGGCAGGACCTGAGAAGTCTGGCGAGCTGCTGGTTGTTCTCCGCCGTCGTCTGGAAGACGCGTGTTGGAGTTGGTGATCAGGCCGCGCAGCTGGCCGTCGCGCTCGCGACAGCGCGCTGAAGACCACGCCGGTGTTGCGCACGAGCCGCTGCACGGCGCCCTGCTGCGAGTCGAGGACCTGTGAGCAGCTTGTTGGTGTCCTCGGCGAACGGCGGGAGGTTGCCGAAGCGCGTCGGAGAGGTCCTGGCCGCGGCCCGTCGACGCCCTGCGCCTGGCGCTGCATCCAGGTCTGGAACGCGCTGGCGGGTCTTCTCGTCGAAGGCGCGGAAGATCTCGTCCAGCTCGACCGTCGGCGAGACCTGGCCGATGCGCCAGCGTCGCCGCCCTCCGGGAGCTTCGGGCCGTTCGCGTTCCCGGGCGTGAGCTCGACGTAGGTCTCCCCCAGCAGCGTCTTCTGGCGCAGGATCGCCCGGCGTGTCGGCTCGGGAGCGGCGCGTACTGCGGCTCGAGCTGGATCGTGGCCTCGGTGCGGCCCGTCGCGTTGTCGAGCTCGATCGTCTTGACCTTGCCCACCGGCACGCCGGAGATCGCGCACGTCGGCCTCGATGGCCAGCGACGTCGCCTCCTTGAAGGCGCCTTGAAGCGGTAGCCCTTGCGGCTTGAGCGGGATCGAGCCGCCGAAGGCCAGCCACAGGAACAGCAGCAGGCCGAAGCACGACAGGGCGAAGGCCGACCATCACGAGGATCCGGCCGAGGCTGGGCGCCTGCTTCTGCATCTAGCCTCCCGTGGCCGTGGCCCTGGCGGACTTCGGGGCACACGGCGGTGTCGCTGGCGACGTTGAGCAGGTCGACCAGCAGGCCCAGGGCGGGGTTCTGGCGCGGCGATCTGGCTTCAGGATCGCGAGGCTGTTGCAGCGACGCCAGGAACAGGCCGCGGCGGATCGGGCCGTGCGCGTCCTGCGGCGCGAAGACCGACGCGCCGGCGTGGTTGGCCCACGCCAGCTAGAACAGGAAGCCCTCGTCCGCGTCGCCGGGCGGGTTGTAGGCCAGCTCGTTGCACGCAGGTAGTTGACGACCTTGAAGACCGTCGTGAGGTCGGGGTGAGCTCGGCCAGGTTCTTGGCCGCCGGCCGCAGGTCCTTGACCGTCGGGCGCCGCGACCTTCGTGAACGGCCGCAGCTGGTCGCGGATGATCGGCGTCGTCTCCTTGAGGAACGGCTGCGACGCGCGATCAGCGTCGGGCCGAGCGCGCGCGCGCCGGGCGCAGCGCCTGCGAGCGTCGGGCCGAGGCGCTTGGCGAGCGCGTCGGTCTTGCGCCAGCGCGCTCTGCGTCGGCGGTGAGCGTGCGGCGGCAGCTGCCGGAGCGTCGTCCCGGATGTTGGCGTCCTGGCTGGCGAACGCGCTGGAACACGGCGTTGGAGCTGTCGACGAACTTCGGCGAGCTGGTCGTCGCGCGCGCCCAGCTCCGTCGAGAGCAGCTGGAAGTTGTGGATCGACGCGCGCGATGTTCTGCGCGCCGCTCGGCGAGCAGGTCGGTGATCTTCGCGCAGGTCGCGCGCCGTGGGCTCGAAGCGCCGGAACGTCGCCGACAGGTCCTTGCCCTGGCCGCGCAGGCCCTGGCCCGCGCCGCCCAGCAGGCAGCCGCAGGTAGTCGCGCGTGTCGCCGTCGAGCGGGGCGAGGATCTCGTCCGGGTTGATGTCGGGCAGCGTGTTGCGAGACCGGGATCGTCGCCGCCGCTCTTGCACCTCGCCCGCGGCGGGGTGCCCGGGTCAGAGCTCGATGATCATGTCCTTCAGGCCGGTCTTGGGGCGCAGGAGCATCGTCGCGTCGCTTGTAGATCGTGCGCGTACTTGCGCTTCGATCTTCATCGTCACGACCGCGCGGCCGTTGACGAGCTCGACCTTCTGGATCTCGCCGACCTTGCACGCCCGGCGATGTTCACCGTCTGCCCCTGGCCCGGCGTGACCGCCTGGCGCCGTCGAGAACTCGGCCTTCAGGGTGAAGAAGTCCTTGCCCGACGATCGGCACCCAGTTCGGGCAGGTAGAAGCGCTGGTGGGAGAGGATGTAGCCCGCCGACGCCCACGGCGATCACGATCAGCACGATGACGGCGGCGAAGTCGCGGCAGGTGCTTGCGGATCGCGCGTCTCACTTCGCCTCTGCCCGTCGCGCGCCCGCGCCCGTGGTCGGCGTCGTCGGGCTCGCCGCGTCGTCGTCGTGCGAGCCGGTCGCCGCCGGGTCCTCGCTGGTCGCTCGTCGGAGGATCGATGGCTCTCGAGCTCCTGGCCGGCGCCCGCGAGCCGAGGCGTCGTCTTGTAGCTCTGCCGGCGTCGTCTGGCGTTGCGCGATGCAGCGTGCCCGCGCCGGCCCGGTGGGACGACCCGCCGGGGCCGTTGAGGTTGGTGCGGCAGTCGTTCTTGTAGCAGGCGACGTCGGGCCTGTAGGGCGGGCGCTTGCCCGGTGTAGCCGGGCGCGTGCCCGAGCGGCGCGTCGACGCGCGTTGCCGAACAGCGGCGTCGGCCGCCGCAGCGACGGTTGCCGGTCGAGACGGTCTGGTCGCCGCCGCCGGGCTGGAAGCGGACGTACATGCCGTTGCCGTCGAAGTTCTGGCCCTCGCCGGCGAGCGCGACCATCGTGTTCCAGAACTCCTTGTAGTTCGGCGTGCCCGTGGTGAGGGGCCCTCGTTGATCACGACGTCGCCCGTGGGCAGGATCACGTGGGTCACGCACTTGGCGGTGAGGTTCGTCTTGGGCAGCAGCTTGACGGTCTGGTCGGTGAGCTCCGCGAGGTCGCGCGGTCGTCGGCTGCGAGCTCGTTGACGAGAGCCGCCCAGCTCCTCGGGCCCGACGAGCTTGCTGGACCTGCGCGATCCACGGGAAGGAGGCCTGGATCGTCGCCGGGGTCTGCGTTCACGCCCGGCAGGATCTCGAGCGCGAAGGCGCGCGTCGGCGGGAACGCGCGCGTTGAGGCGCGTCGAAGGCGGTGTTGGCGTTGCGCAGCGTCGGCGCGCAGCAGCGCGGATCGTCGCTGCGAGGTTGTCCTGACTCGCGACGCGAACGCCGCCATCGTCGTGTTGAAGTTGGTGATCAGGCCCTTGAGCTGGGCCTCGTTGCGGCCCAGGCCCGTCGGACGTCCGCTGCAGGCCCGCGATCAGCTTGGACAGGTCGTCGGGCTCGGTGCCCGAGCGGCGCCTGGTTGACGATCGACGCGTTCCTGAAGCGCGTCGGCCGCGTACGTGAGCTGAGTCGTTGCAGCGCCTCGGCCGCGCGTCTGCCCTGGACGTCGGGGTCCTGGTCGAGCGTCGTCTGCGCCGGCGTGTCGGCCTGCGCTCGAGCGCCTTGCCGTAGTCCCTCGAGCAGCGTCACCTGCAGGTCCCGGCGCGGGTTCGGACTGCAGCGCGGTGAGCACCTGGTCGAGCTGCACGGGCGTCGGCCGTCTGGGTCATCGGGATCGGGCGGTCGTTGTCGTCGAGCGTCGGCGCGCGACGGCGTGCCCGGCTGGAGGTCGACGAAGAAGTTGCCCTCGAGGAAGATGCGCGGCCGGATCTTCAGCGTCGGCGTCCTTGTGGATCGGCAGGCCGCTGTCTGTCGATCTCCATCTGTCACGAGCGGCGTGTCGGAGTCCTTGTAGCGCGCTCGACCTTCTTGACCTTGCCGACGTTGACGCCCGCGATGCGCACCGGCGAGTTGGGCTTGCGCAGGTTGTTGGCCGGTCGAAGACCGCCTTGAGGCGGAAGCCGTTGCGTGAACGGGATGTGCTTCGTGAACCCGAAGTAGGTGATGACGCCGATGATCGACGAGGACGAGCAGGCCCGCCGCGGAACGGGTCCATGCCGCGGCGGTCCTTGCGCGGATGCGCCGGCCCTGGGCGTCCTGTGGCTGCCGCGGCTGGAAGCGCATCAGCTGCCGCTCGGCTTCCCGTTCTTGGTGGTCTGGCCTCGGTCTTCGTGCCCTGGTTGCCGGGCGGGTTGCCGATGACCTGGCGGCCCGGATGTACGTCTCGTTGCCGGCCTCGCACTCGTCCGGCCGCCCGGGCGCGCCGACGTTCGGATAGGGGTTGGTGTGCAGGTGGTTGTCGGGCGTTGGGGCCCGTTGGCCGGGCGCCGAGGACGGGCCGCCCTCGTTGTTGGGGCCCTGCGGCGGCGCGATGATGATGAAGCGCTGCCAGGTGCCGTTCTGTCGCCCTCGGTGAGCAGGCTCGCCACGTTGCGGAACAACAGCGAGATGTAGTTGCAGACCGTCTGGGCCGGGGTCAGCGTCTGAGCGGCGGGTCGAGGATCGTGACGGTGCGCGTCAGGTCCTTGAGGCCCAGCGGCACGCGCGGGTCGGTCGCCAGGCGCTCCAGGGAGAGGAAGACGTCCTTAGGCGCTGGTTCAGCGGCACGGCCTGGGCAGCGTCGGCGCGCCCGCCTCGAGCGCGTCGGCCAGGATCGGCGCCGCGGTGCGCAGCGCGGCGCACGCCCGGGCGCAGCTCGCGGAAGAGCGCCGCGGTGTTGGCGAGGAACGCGCGCTGGATCGGGAACGACCTGATCGCCGCGTCGAGCGCCGCGGGCCCGCCGGTGATCGCCTCCTGGATGAACGGCCGCGCCACGCCGAGAGCGCCGTGAACGTGGTGTCGAGGTTGCGGAACAGCTCGGCCTGCTGCTCGGCCGCCGGCGCGACGACCGCGCCGCGTTGCCCGAGCGCCGGGAAGAAGCGTTCAGCCGCGTCTGCGGGTCGGAGAGGTTCGGCATCACCGGGACGAGGTTGAGCAGCAGCGGGTTGAAGGCTGCGATCGCCTCGTTGAGGTTCTGGCCGCGGCCGGCGAGCGCGTTGCCGAACTCGTGGAGGTTCGTCTGGCTCGCGTCGCGCGTCGGCTTGTCGAAGATGTTGAAGACCTGGTCGATCTCGACCGGCTCGGGGTGGCGTTGCCAGCGGGATCGTCGCGCCGTCCTGGAAGCCCTCCGCGGACGTCCCGCGCGTGATCTGCATGTACTTGAGGCCCAGCGCCGACCGCGAGCGGATGAGCATCGTCGAGTCCTCGGGCAGCGGCTTCTCCGAGGTCTGGAGCTTCATCTTCAGCAGCGCGGTGACCGTGCCGTTGGCCCGCTGGACCGGCGTGATCTCGGAGACGACGCCGACGCGCGCGCCGCCGATGCGCACGTCGTTGCCCTTGACCAGGTTGGCCGCGTTGGGCACCTCGGCGTTGAGCTGGTAGGTCGGCACGAACGGCAGGCCGTTGTTCGCGTTGTAGGCGAGGAAGACGGCGACGATGACCACGAGCGTCGTGGCCGCGCCGATGAGCACGGGGTTGGCGGCGATCGAGGAGGCTGCCGCGGCGCCGGCTCACTTCGGCCCCCGAGGAGGTAGTCGAACAGGCTGGCGTCGATCGACTGGTCGGCCGACTGCGTGCTGCTCGTCGTGGTGGGCGCGGTCGTGGTCGTCGTGCCGGAGGAGCCCGAGCGCAGGTTCGCCGGGAGCTTGATGGGCTTGCTCTGACCCGCGGTCTTGCCGCTCGCGCCGGACGTGCCGGTCTTCGCCGCCGCGTCGGCGGCCGCCTTGTCGGGGTTCTGCCCGCGCAGGAGCGCCGCCGTGCGCACGAGCGCCGTGTCGTTGGCGTCGGTGCCGTTGCTCACCGACGCCGCGCTGGCCTTGCCGCCGTTGGTGAACGTCGCCGAGCAGCCGGTCGTCGGCTCGACCGCGTAGGTCGTGCACGTGTTCACGATCAAGCCGGCGCGCAGGTAGTGGCCGATCGAGTCGAAGCCGTTGATCGCCGCCACCTGGAAGAAGAGGAAGTCCATGAGGCGCTCGAGGCCGTGGGTCTCGCTGCAGGCTCGAGGTCAGCGCGGCGAGGTTCTTGGACACCGGCTTGGCGGGCTCGGCAGAACGTCTTGAGGTCCTGGGTGATCGGCGGCAGCGCCTTGACCGCCGGCGTGCCCGTCTCCGCCGCGTCGCCGAGCGACGTGAGCGCCGGATCCGAGGCCTTCGAGAACGGGCCGAGCGGCTTGATGAAGCGGTTGATGTCCGGGGCGTCGGCGCGCAGGTCGTGGAAGCACCGGGGCCGGCCTGGTCGGCGAAGTCCGCAGAGCTTCTGGGCGGTCGGCGTGAGCTGGCGCAGGAAGCTCGGGGAAGCGCTCGAAGTTGGCGGCCAGGTCGGCGCGGCGCTCGGCGGTCGCCTCGGCGGTCTTGCCCGCGCTGTCGATGAAGTCGGCGAACTGCTTGCGGTCGCGCGCCAGCGGCGCGAGCACCGTGTCGGAGTTCGTGGCCAGGTCGGCGAGGACCTTGTTCTGGGAGGCCAGGATGTTGAGGACCTTGTCGGTCTGCTTGCAGGCGCCGGGTTGGCGCGGCGGATGGCCTCGTTGAGGTCCTTGCCGCGGCCCGCGAAGGCCACGCCCAGCTCGTTGAGGATGATCGAGAAGCGCTCCCGGTAGGGCTTGCGCATGATGTTGTTGATCAGGTCGATGTCGACGGGCGTCGAGGTGTGCGAGAGCGGCAGCAGGTACTGGCCCTTGCCCGCGCCGCTCTTGATCTGCTGGAGCGGGGGCGGCTCCTGGGCGCCGTTGGGGCGCGGCTGGGTCGGCGCGCACTCGACGAACTTCTCGCCGATCAGCGACTGCGGGCGGATCGTGCAGGTCGCGTCGGAGCGGAAGTCCTGGAAGCCCGGGTCGGTCGATGCGGAGGACCACGGCGGCCTTCTTGTCCTTGGTGACGTCGAGGTCGGCGATCTTGCCGACCTTCACGCCGGCGATCTTCACGTCCTCGCCGGGGATCACCGAGACGGCGTTGTCGAAGATCGCGCGCACCTTGTAGGTGCCGCCGGTGCCCGAGCCGGTGCCCAGCACGGCGATCGCCACCGCGGCGCCGAGCACGACGGTCATGGCGAGGATGCGCTTCATGGTCCGGGGGGCACCAGGCTGGGATCGCACTGGCCGTTGAGGTTGCCGTCGTCGAGGAACGGCGCCGAGCCGTCGGCCGGGGTCTGGCTGGCGGCGCCCGGGCAGCGCTGGACGCCGTCTGGAGGCCGGCGGTGCGCTGGGAGGGCGTGAGCGGCGTGAGCGTGCCGCCCGCCGGGTTGTCGTCGAAGGAGAAGGCGTTGAACAGCGGCTGCACGCGCGCGAAGTGGCCGTTGGCGTCGTAGTTCGACGCGCCCTGGCCGAAGTCGCGCAGCCAGCCGATGAAGTCGGGCGCGTACGGGCGGAAGAAGTCGACGACCGACTGCGACTTGCGCAGCGCCTGGAGGAGTCCGAGAAGCTCGGATTGGCGACGCTCTGCGAGCGTGGGCGCTTGTTGAGCAGGTCGATCAGGTCGTTGTTGGGCCCGAGCGGCGGATCAGCGTCGCGAGGTCGTGGATCGTCGGGCGCGCGTCGTGCACGAGCGGGCGCAGCTCGCGGAAGAACTTGCGCGAGGTCCTTGGTCGCGGGCTTGGACGCGGAGACCAGCGTGTCGAGGTCGTCGAGCGTCGCGCGCAGGTTCACGAAGGTGGTGTTGGCCTCGCCGCAGCGTGCCCGGCAGCAGGCTCGAGCGCCTGGTCGAGCGCGGCGTTCTCGTCGGCGATCGCGCCGCGTCGTCTCGGTCGGTGTTGGACACGAGGTCGGTGAGGTCGTCGCGCTGCGAGAGGCGAGCGCGGTGACGAGGCGCGACGAGTTCGACGACGAAGTCGGTGAACGACTGCTGGTCCTGCGTGAGTTGGTTGACCAGGCGCGTCGGTGGTCGAGAGCGCCGGGTTGAAGTACTTGGCACCGCGGTTGGCCTCGGCGCCCTTGCCGCTGGTACCACGTCGCGGAGCCCTGGATGACCTCCTGGAGGCTCTTGCGCGTCTTGGGGTCGAGCGTGTTGAAGAGCTGGTCCAGCGAGACCGGGGACGTCGTCTTGTCGGAGGGGATCAGCCCGCCGTCGGGGATCTTCGGGTTGCTCTGCGGGCCGGGCGTCAGCGCGATGTAGCGGTTGGCGATGCCCGACAGCGAGGTCGCGCGCACGATCGCGGTCGTGCCCTGGTGCAGGGGCGCGAACTCCTTCTTGAGCTGGAAGGTGATCTCGGCCTCGTTGTTGTCGGTGAGCTTGATCTCGCGGATCGAGCCGACGCGGCGCCCGCCGATCTGGACGTCGTCGCCCTTGACCAGCTGCGCCGCCGTCTCCAGGCGCAGCTTGTACGTCGTCGTCCCGTCCGCCGCCGAATACGAGCAGGGCCACCGCGACGATGGCGATCGCCAGCGCGGCCAGCGCCGCGCCTCGGGCAACGGTCATGCGGCCGGCCGCGGACGAGGCGGACAGTCGTGGTTGGACGTGGAAGTCATCAGCTGATCGGGGGACCGGAGCGCGCTGGGCGCTACTCCATTCCCAGCGGCCCCTGGGACTCCCCGCTCAGGAACTGGCGGACGAACGGGTTGTCGGACTCGAAGAGCTCCTTGGCGGGCCCCGACTCCACGATGCGCCCCTTCCAGAGCACCGAGATGTGCTCGGCCACGCGGCGCGCGCTCATGATGTCGTGGGTGATGACGACGTAGGCGCCGCCGTTCTCCTCGTGGACCTCCTTGATGAGCTCGCACAGCAGCGCGGTGCGGACCGGGTCGAGGCCCGAGTCGGGCTCGTCGAAGAGGACGATGTCCGGGGTCGAGGACGAGCGCGCGCGCGAACCCGGCGCGCTTGCGCATCCCGCCCGAGAGCTCGTTGGGCATCTTGTCGCCCGCGTCCGCGAGGCCGACCTCCTGGAGGCGCCGGTTGCAGATCTCGGCGATCTCCTCCTCGCCCTTGTCCGTGTGCTGGCGCAGCGGGAAGGCGACGTTGTCGTAGAGGTTCATCGAGCCGAAGAGCGCGCCGTCCTGGAAGAGGACGCCGAACTTCTTGCGCATCTCGAAGAGCTCGTCGTCGGACATGTTGGGCACCGACTGGCCGTGGACCAGGACGTCGCCCTCGTCGGGGTAGAGCAGCCCGACCATGTGCTTGATGCAGACCGACTTCCCGGTGCCCGAGGGGCCGAGGATCATCGAGATCTTGCCCTCGGGGATGCCCATGTTCAGGCCGCGCAGGATCTTGTTGCGACCGAAGGCCTTGTGGACGTCGATGAACTCGACGGCGTCGGGAGCCCCGGAGGGGCGCTGCGCGCCGGTGTGCCAGCGGTACTCCTCGTCCTCGTCCTCGCGGTTGCGGCGGGCGGGCTCGTGCGTGACCGCCGCGCGGACCGGCTCCTCGGGAGCCGTCGCCGCGTGGCCGTCGGCCTCGCCGTCGCGCGCAAGGGGCTCGCCCTCGCGCGCGGGAATGTCGCTTTCCGTTGGCGTGTTCTCGTCGGTCACCGTGTCCCTCCGTTCATCCGTGTTCGGGCGTGCGCCGGTCAGCCGCCTATCGGCGCTCGTGGGTTGGCGCCCCAGAAGAGCTGCGTGCCGAGCATCCCGATGAGGTGCACGAGCACGATGTTGAGCACCATCGACTTGGCCGTCGCGGTGCCCACCCCTACCGGTCCCCCGCCGGCGTTGTAGCCGTAGTAACAGCCCACCAGCACGATCACGGTGGCCATCGCCATGCCCTTGATCACGCTGAACAAGAGGTCCGGTGGGTTCTGGAACATCCAGAAGATCAGGAGATACCCGCCCGATGAGACCTCGCCTATCTGCTCCACCACCGCCAGATACGACGCGAAGAAGCCGGCGCCCACGGCGGCGATGTACATGAAGGGGAGCACCATCCAGGCGGCGAGCAGCCGGGTCGCGCACAGGAAGGTCATGGAGGAGATGCCCATGACCTCGAGGGCGTCGATCTCGTCGGAGATCCGCATCGACCCGAGCTCGGCGACGATGCCGGTGCCGACCTTCGCGGCCATCATGTACCCGAAGGCGTAGGGGACCAGCTCGCGCAGGTCGCACCAGGCGGCGAACACGCCGGAGTACGCGGGCACGCCGGTGGCGCGGTTGAAGTACGCGCCCTCGATGCCGCACTGGAGGCCGATGATGAACACCAGGCCCCAGATCACGATGGTCGAGGAGAGGATGAGGATCCCGGACTGGCGCAGCGCCTCGCCGAAGAAGCGGAAGACCCGCAGGCCGAAGACCTCGCCGACGACGCGGCTGCAGAACTTGATGATCTCGCCGCTGGACGCGATCCACTCGCGCGGCACGGCCAGCCAGGAGCGGCCCATCAGCGGTCCCCGCCCGTCATCGGATCACCGTGATCTCGGGGTGCGTCGCCAGCAGCGTCTGCGTGAAGACGTAGTTGAAGGCGAAGACGCCCAGGAACGCGATCACCACCGCCTGGTTGACGGCGCGACCCACCCCCTCGGCGCCTCCGGACGCAGTCATCCCCTTGTAACAGCAGACGATCGCGATGATCGCGCCGAAGAGCGTGGTCTTGATGACCGAGCCCCAGAGGTCGGTCACCGAGGCGTTGGTGAAGAACGTCGCCCAGAAGGGCCCGAGCGGTGCGCCGTTGACCAGCGTGGCCAGGACGCCGCCGAAGATGCCGAAGAGCAGCGCGTAGATGTTGAACAGGCCGGTCACCAGCATCAGCGCGAGGAAGCGGGGCACCACCAGGTTCTTGACGGGGTCGACGCCAAGCACCTGGAGCGCGTCGAGCTCCTCGCGGATCTTGCGCGCGCCGAGGTCGGCCGTCATGGCCGTCCCGGCCACGCCGGCGAGGACGATGGCGGTCACGAAGGGGGCGAACTCGCGGATCGAGGCGAGGACGAAGAAGCCGCCGAGGCGGTCGATCGCGCCGAAGAGGACGAGGAAGTTCGCGGCCTGCAGTCCCGGCGCGCCGTAGCCGAAGGCCACGGTGGAGACGAGCAGCGGGAACCAGCAGAGCCTCAGCGCGAACAGGAACTGCGAGACGAACTCGCCGCCGTAGGGGTACGGTGGCCGCAGGGCAGACATGATCGTCTTCCCCGTGAGGATCATCATGTCCCCGACTTCCTCGAGCAGGTTCTTCGTAGGAAGAAACGCCCGGTCAGCGAGGCTACGCACCATCTCCAGTCCTCCCCTGGCGACCCGAGCAGGACGGCCTCACCGCCCCACTCCCGCCGCGTAGCGTATGCCAAGGACCGTCCCCATGACAAACCGCAACCGCAGGCGCGCCCGCCATACCCGCTCGGTTGTCAAGTCGAGCATGGGCGGCTGCACGAAACCATGCGTGCCCGTGGTATGTTCGCCCGCTGTGAGGGGGTTTTCAGGGTGTTGCGGCTTCTAGCCGGGGTCGCGGCCACGGCTGTCCTTGTCGGGGCGGCCGGTTGCGGCGGAAAGGACCAGTCGGCGGACGAGCCCTCCGGCGTCTACAAGGTCGACGTCGTTCAGACGTCCTTCCCCTCCAAGCAGGCGCTCGCCCAGAGCTCCGTCATGACGATCGCCGTGCGCAACGCGGGCGCCACCGCGATGCCCAACGTGGCGGTCACCGTCAACGGATTCGACCGGCGCATCGAGCAGGCCGGGATCGGCGATCCCACGCGCCCGAGCTTCACGGTCGAGAAGGGGCCCTTCGACGCCGACACCTCCTACGTGAACACCTGGGCGACGAACCGGCGCCTCGGCCCCGGGCGCACGGCCGTGTTCCGCTGGCACGTCACGGCGTTGCATCCCGGCACGTACACGCTCAAGTACAAGGTCGCCGCCGGTCTGACCGGCAAGGCCCAGGCCCGGCTGACCAACGGCAGCGCACCCGAGGGGACGTTCACGGTGCGCGTCTCGGGCAAGCCCCCGCAGTCCACCGTCGGCAAGGGCGGCAAGGTCGAGCGGCTGCCCGACGGGTCGAGCTAGCTCGCTACGCCGCGACGGCGGGCTGGGCCCAGAGGTGCATGACCGCTGAGGAGCGGTAGGGCCGCCAGCCCTCCGCGAGTCGCGCGGCGCTGGCGGGGCGGCCGTCCTCGCCGAGGCGCTCGAGCCCGCGGCGCACGCCGAGGTCGGTCGGCAGGAACGCGTCGGGGTCGCGCAGCGCGCGCATCGCCACGTAGGCCGCGGTCCACGGGCCGATGCCCGGCAGCGCGACCAGGCGGCGGCGCGCCTCGTCGCGGTCAGCGCCGCCGTCGAGCACCAGCTCGCCGCCGGCCAGCGCGCCCGCCAGGGCCAGGAGCGCGCGCCGGCGCGAGTTCGGCATCGCGAGGTCGGCGGGGTTCGAGGCGGCCAGCGCGGGCATCGAAGGAAACAGATGCGTCACCGTCCCGCGCGGGTGCGCGAGGGGCTCGCCCAGGCCGGCGACCAGCCGGGCGGCATGGGTGGCCGCGGCGGTGACGGAGACCTGCTGGCCGAGGACCGCACGCACCGCGAGCTCCTGGCCGTCGACGTGGCCGGGCACGCGGCGACCGGGCGCGGAGCGGACGACCGGGCCGAGCAGCGGGTCGGCGCCCAGCGCGTCGGCGACGGCCTCGGGATCGGAGTCGAGGTCCAGCAGCGCGCGGCAGCGCTGGACCGCGGCGGCGAGGTCGCGCAGGTCCTCGAGCCGCAGGCGGGCGCGCACGTGGGCGTCGGCCGGCTCGAGCTCGGCGATCCCGGCGCCGTACGGGAGGCGGAGGCTGCGGCGATACGCGCCGTCGAGGGCCTCCTCCACGCCGGGCACCGCGCGCCGGCCGAGAAAGCCGATCACGCCCTCGGCGTCGAGCGGCGCGCGGTAGGGCAGCCGCAGGACGACCGCGCCGCCGTCGGAGGCGCCGGGCTCGCGCCGCGCGCGCCGGCGCAGGTCGCGGGGGGTGATCGCGAAGACCTCGCGGATCGTCGCGTTGAACTGGCGCAGGCTCCGGAAGCCGGCGGCGAACGCGACCTCGGTGATCGACAGCTCGGTCGTCTCGATGAGCGTGCGCGCGGTCTGCGCGCGCTGCGCGCGGGCGAGCGCGAGCGGCCCGGCGCCCACCACCGCCACGAGCTGGCGATGGACGTGGCGCTCGCTGTAGCCGAGCCGGGCGGCGAGCCCGGCGACGCCCTCGCGGTCGACGACGCCGTCGGCGATCAGGCGCATGGCGCGGCCGACCATGTCGGCGCGCAGGTCCCACTCGGGCGAGCCGGGCGCCGCGTCGGGCCGGCAGCGCTTGCAGGCCCGCAAGCCCGCGCTCTGCGCGGCGGCCGCGGTTGCGAAGAAGCGGACGTTCTCGCGCCTGGGCGTGCGGGCGGGGCAGCTGGGCCGGCAGTAGATGCCGGTCGTCGTCACGCCGCAGAAGAACCAGCCGTCGAAGCGCGGGTCGCCGGACTGGACGGCGCGCCAGAGGCGGTCTTCGTCGACGGGCATGCGGCCAATGTCCCACACACCCGCTGAAACGCTCGCGGGTATCGGACGTGTGAGGGCGGCTGTCGACGAACCCGGCTCTGAGGACGGCCGGGCTACTTCGGCAACCGCGGCGCGATGATCCGATACGCCTTCAGCCCGAGGCCCAGGCGCTCGCGGTCCTCCGACTGCATCGGGTCCAGGCCCGTGAGCTCGCGGATGCGGTCGAGGCGGTAGGCGACCGTGTGGCGGTGCGCGTAGATCGCCGCCGCCGTCGCGTTCATGTTGCAGTTCTGGTCGAGGTAGGCGTCCAGCGTGCCCACGAGGTCGGTGGCGTACTGGTCGTCGTACTTGACGATCGGGGCGACCGTGTCCTCGTAGAAGGAGCGCACCTCCTCGGGGTGCGAGGCCAGGACGCGGAAGAGCAGGCGATACGTGCCGGTGCCGATGTCCTCGGCGATCGGCGCGTCGGACTGGCGCAGCACCTCGAGCACCAGCTCGGCCTCCTGCACCGCGCGGCGGAACTCCGACGGGTCGACGTAGAAGGACGAGAGGCCGACGGTGCCGTGGCGCTGGAGCCGGCCCGCGAGCTTGCGGGCGGCGGCGAGCGTCGCCTCGGGCGCCTCGTCGGCGCCGGCTGCCGGCAGGAGCGCGTAGACCCGGCCCTCGATGTGCTGGGCCAGCGCGCCCGGGTATTCCCCCGCGACCGTCGCGACCACGTGGCGCGGGCGGTCGGTCGTCAGCTCGGCGCACAGGACGACAGCGCCCCGCGAGAGATCGCAGCCCAGGCGGGCCGCGCGCCGGACGACCTCGCCGGGCTCGAGGTCCTGGCGCGAGCGCAGCTCCTCCAGGAAGGAGCCGCGCAGGTTCTGCTCGACCTCCTCCTTGGCGTCCTCGATCGCCGCCTCGGTGAGCGAGGCAACCGCCGCGAGGTGCAGGAACTCGGCCGCCTCGGGGTGTGGCTTGTCCTCGCCGCCGGCGATCAGCAGCACGGCGCCCAGGCGCTCGTCACCCGCGACGATCGGAACCTCGGCCGCGACCTCCTCGGGCACCTCTGCCGGCTTGTCCTTGATCCGGTCGGCGACGTAGCGCTTGATGGGACCGAGATCGGTCGCCCCGGGCGGTGAGAGCACCGCGGCCCCCTGCCGCGGCACGACGATGGCCACCGGCGCGCCGGCGGCCGTGGCGGCCAGCTCGGCGACGCGCTCGAGCCCGTCGCCGGAGAGCACCGCGTCGACCATCTGGAGATGGACGCCGCGCAGCTCTTCGACGAGCGGTGTGCCGTCAGCCTCCTCCTCGCGCAGCGTTCGTGCGGCCATCGGGGTCAGCTCCTGCCTCTACGAATTCGGGGGGAAAGAACGGGGGCCCGGGCCGGTGGGGGCGGGCGGTGGCTGCCCGCCCCCACTGACCGATCGGGCTTACGCGACTGTCGTCGCGGCAGCGTCGGGGTGCGCCTGGAGGGTCTCCTCACCGGACTCCCCGGTCCGGATCCGGTACGCCTCCTCGATCGGCATGACGAAGACCTTCCCGTCGCCGATCGCCCCGCTCCGAGCGTGCTTGAGGACCGTGTCGACGATCGTCGGCACGTCCTTGGTCGCGACCGCACACTCGATCTTGAGCTTCGGTCGCAGCCAGTTCGTCAGCTCGGCGCCACGGTAGGTCTCCGTGATGCCCTTCTGACGTCCCGACCCCTTGACCTCCGAGATCGACATCGAGGGGAATCCGAGCTCCAGCAGCTCCGTGCGGATGGGCTCGAACGCCTCGTGGCGAACGTACGCGATCACCAACTTCATGCGGGCACCTCCGAGGTGGTCGAAACGGGCGCCGAGGCCGATGCTCCGACCGGCCGAGCCGCCGGCGAGTAGCCGATGAGCTCAGGCGCCGGAATGAACTGCTCGGGGTAGCCGTACATCCCGTGCTCGGAGATGTCCAGGCCCGCGTCCTCTTCCTCCGCGCTCACCCGCATGCCGTAGGTGTGCTTGATCGCCCAGAAGGTGATCGTAGCTCAGGACGAACACGAACGCGAACACCGTCACGACGCCCAGCGCCTGATGGCCGAGCTGCGTGAAGGACTTCGAGTACACGAGGCCGCCTCCCGGATCGCCGACCCCGTTGAACTTCGCGAGATCGGGATTCGTGAAGATGCCGCACGAGAGCGTGCCCCAGATGCCGGCCAGGCCGTGCGCCGAGAGCGCTCCCACGGGATCGTCGATGTACTTGTCGATGGCGTAGACGCCGAGCACGACGATGACGCCGGCCACCGCGCCGATCGGGATCGCGGCCCAGGGGACCACGTAACCCGAGGGGGCGGTGATGGCGACCAGCGCCGCGATCGCGCCGTTGCCCGCCATGCCGATGTCGATTGCCTTCGTCCTCCAGTAGGCGGTCGCGATGGCGCCGAGGACGCCGGCGCAGGCCGCGAGCTGGGTGACGAGCACGACCTCGGTGAAGCGGCCGTCCAGCGCGTTGAGCGTGGATCCGGGGTTGAACCCGAACCAGCCCAGCCACAGGATCAGGACGCCGAGGCCGAAGAGCGGCATGTTGTGCCCAGGGATTGCCCGGGGCTTGCCGTCAGGGCCGTACTTGCCGCGCCGCGGGCCGAGCAGGAGCAAGGCCGCGAACGCGCCGGTGGCGCCGATCAGGTGGACCGCCGTCGAGCCGGCGAAGTCCTGCATGCCGACGTTGACCTGCAGCCAGCCGCCGCCGAACACCCAGTGCGAGGCGATCGGGTAGATCACGGCCGAGAAGACGACCGCGTAGATGACGTAGACGCCGAACTTGATGCGCTCGAGCGTCGTCCCCCAGACGATGGCCAGCGACACGGCACAGAAGACGAACTGGAAGAACCACTTCGACTCGATGGTCGCGTCCGACGCCCCCATGATGGGGAAGGCCGACTGCGGATCGCCGAAGTCGCGCAGGAAGAAGCCGGTATGACCGATGAGGTCCCCGGCCCCGAACGCGAAGGCGAAGCCCACCGCCCAGTACATGATGGCGGCGATCGAGAAGTTCGTCAGGATCTTCGCGACCACCGTTCCCGCGTTCTTTCCACGCGAGAAGCCGATCTCCAGGAACGCGAAGCCCGCCTGCATGAACATGACCAGGCAGGCGGCCAGGATGACCCAGATCGAGTTGATTCCGACGGAGTCGGGGAGTCCCTTCCCTGCGGCGTCGAATGTGTCGGCCATTGCCGCAGCCGGCATGACCAACATGGCCACGAGCGCAAGGGGAAGCGCCCGGACCAGCTTGCTGCCTCTCATACGTCCTCCTCGTTCGGATGCACGATCGCGAGTCTGGGCGAGAGGCCTCGGATGGTCTTTGGACTCCTGTCGAAAGATCACCCCCGCCGATTCGCCACTCGGTCGGACACCCGGTCCAAGCGGGTCTGCGGGCGTTCCGACCGCCGGGCGAAAGGAACGTGCGGATCTTTAGACACGCGTACAGACCGCCTCCGGGCGATTCGACGTACGCTGCCGTTCCACACGCTCGCGCGTGTTTGCGTGCGTGTGTCATCGCGCGCCCCGAGATCTTCAGGAGGAAACCAGTACCCATGCCCCGGACCCGCCAGCAGAACCTCAGCGCGGCCCAGTGGAGCCCGAACGGAGGCGCCATGGGCGCCATCGACCTGACCGCCCCCGGCAACCAGGTCTTCGGGTCCAACGTCTTCTCGCTGCACGTCCAGCGCCAGCGGCTGCCCAAGGACGTCTTCAAGCGCCTGCAGTCGACGCTCGCCCGCGGCGAGGCGATCGACCCCACGCTGGCCGACACCGTCGCGCTGGCGATGAAGGAGTGGGCGCTGGAGAACGGCGCCACGCACTACACCCACTGGTTCCAGCCGCTGACGGGGTCCACCGCCGAGAAGCACGACTCCTTCTACGGTCCCGTCGGCGACGGCACCGCGATCGCCGAGTTCTCCGGCAAGGAGCTGATCCAGGGCGAGCCCGACGCGTCGAGCTTCCCGACCGGCGGCATCCGGGCGACCTTCGAGGCCCGCGGCTACACCGCGTGGGACCCGACGAGCCCCGCCTTCATCCTCGAGAACCCCAACGGGGCGCTGCTGTGCATCCCGACGGCGTTCACCTCGTGGACCGGCGAGGCGCTCGACCACAAGATCCCGCTGCTGCGCTCGATGGACGCGCTCTCGAAGGCGGCCATCCGCGCGCTGAAGCTCCTCGGCGACGACGAGTCCAGCCGGGTCTTCACCACCGTCGGGCCCGAGCAGGAGTACTTCCTGATCGACGAGCAGTACTACTTCGAGCGCCCGGACCTCATCAACACGGGCCGCACCCTCTTCGGCGCCAAGCCGCCCAAGGGCCACGAGCTCGACGACCACTACTTCGGGTCGATCCCCGAGCGCGTGCTCGCGTGCATGCTCGAGGCCGAGCTCGAGCTGGCCAAGCTGGGCGTGCCGATCAAGACGCGCCACAACGAGGTCGCCCCGGCGCAGTACGAGGTGGCGCCGATCTTCGAGAACTCGAACGTCGGCTCCGACCACCAGCACCTGACGATGCAGATGCTGCAGGCGGTGGCGCGGCGCTACGGCCTGGTGTGCCTGCTCCACGAGAAGCCGTTCGCCGGCGTCAACGGGTCGGGCAAGCACAACAACTGGTCGATGGGCACCGACACGGGCACCAATCTGCTCGAGCCCGGTGACACGCCCGACGACAACCTGAACTTCCTGTTCTTCTGCACCGCGGTCATCCAGGCGGTCAACAAGCATCAGGCGCTGCTCCGCGCGTCGATCGCCGGCCCCGGCCAGGACCACCGGCTGGGCGCCAACGAGGCCCCGCCGGCGATCATCTCGATCTTCCTGGGCACCGAGCTCGAGAAGGTCTTCACGACGATCGAGCAGGGCAGGGTCGGCAAGAGCAAGCCGGGGTCGTTCCTCGGCCTGGGCACGCCGGTGCTGCCGCCGCTGCCGCTGCACGGCGGCGACCGCAACCGCACCAGCCCGTTCGCCTTCACCGGCAACAAGTTCGAGTTCCGCGCCCTGGGCTCGAGCGCCTCCCTGAGCATGCCCAACACGGTGCTCAACACGATCGTCTCCGAGTCGATCGACGACCTCGCGGCCAAGCTCCAGACCGCGCTGAAGAAGCGCGGGGCGACGCTCGAGACCGCGCTGCGGGCGGTCATCAAGGACAGCTGGACCGCCAACAAGCAGGTCGTCTTCGGCGGCGACAACTACTCCGAGGAGTGGCACAAGGAGGCACAGAAGCGCGGCCTGCTGAACCTGCGCACGACCGTGGACGCGCTGCCGCACCTGGTCAGCCGCCAGACGGTGGCCGTGTTCGGCAAGTACGACGTGCTCTCCAAGCGCGAGCTCGAGTCGCGCCACGAGGTCTCCCTCGAGCAGTACATCGTCAAGCTCAACATCGAGGCCGAGACCGCGGCGTCGATCGCGCGCACGATGCTCCTGCCGGCGGCGGTCCGCCACCTCAACGTGCTCACCGCGTCGGGGGGCAACGGCGAGGGCCCGAACGAGGGGCTGGCCTACCTGGCCGGCGAGTCGCGCGAGCTCATCGACGAGTTCACGTTCGCGATCCAGAAGCTCGAGGGCGCGAACATCGAGCACCCCGAGGACAGCCTCGAGAAGGAGGCCAAGTACATGCGCGACGTCGTCGTCCCGGCGATGGACGCCGTCCGCGAGGTGGCCGACAAGCTCGAGCGCATCGTGGCCGACGACCTCTGGCCGCTGCCGAAGTACTCGGAGATGCTGTTCATCAAGTAGGAAGCGGAAGCAGAAGCGGGAAGGGCGGCCCGCCGGGCCGCCCTTTGCGCTTCCTGAGGCTCAGGGGCGCGAACGCACCACCACGAACCAGCGCCCGGCGTGCAGCACCTCGCCGCCGCCGAGCTCCGCGGCGAGGCCCTCCGGGGTGAAGAAGCGCTTGTAGACCGTGTGGCGCGAGCCGTCGTTGAGCACGCGCTCCTGCCACTCCTCGGGCTCGACCTCGTCGCGCAGCGCCGAGTCGACGACCACCAGCTCGCGCGCGACGCGGCGCGCCTCGCGAAGGAAGCGCGCACGGTCGACCTCGTTCAGGTGCCCGTAGTAGTGCCCGGTGACCACGCGGTCGAACGCGCGATCGGGGAAGGGCAGCGCGAGCGCGTCGCCGACCACCATGGTCGCGGTGGGTAGGCGCACCGACGCGACCTCGATCATCGTCGGGCTCTGGTCCAGGGCGGTGATCTCGCCCCGCAGGTGCCGGGTCAGGAAGCCCGTGCCGCAGGCGACGTCGAGCACACGCGCGGGCGCGAGTCCCGCCAGCACGTCGATCACTCGATCGACCTCCGCCCGCCAGTCCGGGCGCTCGCGCGTGGCGAACTTCCCCGTTCCCTCATACCACTCGTCGTATTCATGCGCGCGAAGGTCGTAGTAGGCGCGCATCTCGCGCTCGATCCCGCTCATTCTGGGCCCTCCCAAACATTGCCAGGCTTATGTCAAGGTTTGCCGAATCCTTGTTAGCATGGCTGATCTGATGCGCGACTTTCGCCAGGCCATCCGGGATCGCGTCGTCATCTTCGACGGCGGCATGGGCGCCACGCTCGAGCAGTTCGACCTCACCGCGGAGGACTACGGCGGGCTGCCCGGCAAGTGCCACGAGGTCCTCGTGCTCAACCGCCCCGACGTCATCGAGGGCGTGCACGCCTCCTTCATCGAGGCCGGCGCCGAGGTCCTGCAGACCGACAGCTTCCAGGCGTCGCGCATCAAGCTCGACGAGTGGGGCCTGGGCGAGCACACGCTCGAGATCAACCGCAAGGCCGCCGAGATCGCCCGCAGGGCGGCCGGCGAGGACCGCTTCGTCGCCGGCTCCATCGGCCCGACCGGGCACCTCCCCGCATCCGACGACCCCACGCTGGGCACCATCCGCTTCCGCGAGCTGGTGGCGGTCTTCGCCGAGCAGGCGCGCGGCCTGATCGACGGCGGCGTCGACCTCATCATCATCGAGACGGCCCAGGACATCCTCGAGGTCAAGGCCGCCGTCTTCGGCGCGCGCGAGGCCTTCAAGGAGACGGGCCGGACGCTGCCCGATCCAGACCTCGGTCTCGCTGCTGCCCAACGGCGGCAAGATGCTCCTGGGCACCGACATCTCCGCCGCGCTCGCGACGCTGGAGGCGCTGAAGGTCGACGTCATCGGCCTGAACTGCTCGACCGGCCCCGAGGACATGCGCGACGCGATCCGCTTCCTCGGAGAATTCTCCCCGGTCCCGGTGCACTGCATCCCCAACGCCGGGCTCCCGCTCCAGGGGCCCAACGGCGAGACGATCTTCCCCGAGGAGCCCGAGCCGCTGGCCAACTCGCTCGGCGAGTTCGTCGAGCGCTACGGCGTCTCGATCGTCGGCGGCTGCTGCGGCACCACGCCCGCCCACATCGCCGCGATCCACGAGCGCTGCGCCGGCCATGACATCAATGAGCGCCCCGCGCCGCGCCCGCCCCACGTCTCCTCGATGATCGGCGCCACGCTGCTGGCCCAGGAGCCCGCGCCCGACGCTGGTCGGCGAGCGCGTGAACTCGCAGGGCTCGCGCAAGGCCAAGGAGCTGCTGCTCGCCGACGACTACGACGGCATCCTCCAGGTCGCCGAGGACCAGGTCGAGGGCGGCGCGCACGTGCTCGACCTCTGCGTCGCGCTCACCGAGCGCCAGGACGAGGACGAGCAGATGCGCCTCGTGGCCAAGCGCGTCTCCCTCACCCAGCCCGCGCCGATCCAGATCGACTCGACCGAGCCCGACGTCATCGCCACGGCGCTCGACCAGATCCCGGGCCGCGCGATCGTCAACTCGGTCAACCTCGAGGCCGGGCGCGACAAGATCGACAAGGTCGTGCCGATCGCCCTCGAGCACGGCGCCGCGCTGATCGCGCTGACCATCGACGAGGTCGGGATGGCCAAGACGGCCGAGCGCAAGGTCGAGATCGCCCAGCGCATCCACGACATCGCCTGCGGCGAGCACGGCCTCGACCCCGAGGTCCTGATCTTCGACTGCCTGACCTTCACGCTGACGACCGGCGACGACGAGTGGAAGCCGAGCGCCGTCGAGACGATCAAGGGCATCAGCGCGATCAAGGCGGCGCTGCCCGGCGTGAAGACCTCGCTGGGCGTCTCCAACGTCTCCTTCGGCGTCTCCCCGCCCGCGCGCGCGGTCCTGAACTCCGTCTTCCTGCACCACTGCGTCGAGGCCGGCCTGGACCTCGCGATGGTCAACCCCAACCACATCACGCCCTACGGCGAGATCGTCGACCTCGAGCGCGAGCTGGCCGACGACCTGGTCTTCAACCGCCGCGAGGACGCGCTGGAGCGCTTCATCGGCCACTTCGAGTCCAAGGGCCCCGAGGAGGCCGAGGAGGCCGCCGACCCGACCGCCGACATGGAGCCCGAGGAGGCGCTGCACTGGCACATCCTGCGCCGCAAGAAGGAGGGCGTGGAGGACTGGATCGACCGCTGCAACGAGAAGATCGGCGCGGTCCCGACGCTCAACACGGTGCTGCTGCCGGCGATGAAGGAGGTCGGCGACAAGTTCGGCGCCGGCGAGCTGATCCTGCCCTTCGTGCTCCAGTCGCGCCGAGGTGATGAAGCGCGCCGTCGCCCAGCTCGAGAACTACCTCGACAAGATCGAGGGCTACACCAAGGGCACCGTCGTGGTGGCGACCGTCTTCGGCGACGTGCACGACATCGGCAAGTCGCTGGTCAACACGATCCTCACCAACAACGGCTACACGGTCGTCGACCTCGGCAAGCAGGTCCCGATCGGCACGATCATCGACGCGGCCGTCGAGCACGACGCCACCGCGATCGGCCTCTCGCGCGCTGCTCGTGTCGACCTCCAAGCAGATGCCGCTGTGCGTCGGGGAGCTGCACGAGCGAAAGCTCGAGTTCCCCGTGCTCGTCGGCGGCGCGGCGATCAACCGCGACTTCGGCCGGCGCATCCTCTACCCCAAGGGCAAGGAGTCCGACGAGGTCTACGAGCCCGGCGTCTTCTACTGCAAGGACGCCTTCCAGGGCCTGTCCGTGATCGACCAGCTCGTCGACCCCAAGACCCGCGCGGCGCTCGTCGAGAAGACCCGCGCCGAGGCCCTGACCCTGCGCGAGAAGGTCGAGGTCGTCGACGACGGCCCGCCGACCACGGACGACTCCGTGCGCTCGCGCCGCCCGCACCGACGTGGCGATCCCGACCGCGCCGTGGCTGGGGCGCGCGCGAGGTCGACATCGACCTCGACGACGTCTTCCCCCATCTCGACCTGCACGTGCTCTTCAAGCTCCACTGGGGCGGGCGCGGCGTGAAGGGCGAGGAGTGGGAGAAGCTGCTGCGCGAGGACTTCGAGCCGCGCCTGGAGCGCATGTGGCGCGAGCAGGACTACCTGCACCCGCGCGCGCGTGCTCGGCTACTGGCCCTGCAACTCCGACGGCAACGAGCTGATCGTCTACGACCCCGACGACCCCGAGCGCGAGATCGAGCGCCTGGTCTTCCCGCGCCAGCCGCGCCACGACCGCATCTGCCTGGCCGACTTCTACCGCCCCGTCGACTCCGGCGAGCGCGACGTCGTCGCGCTTCAGGCCGTCACCGTCGGCGACGAGGTCACCGAGCTGATGGCGCGCCTGGAGACCGACGGCGAGTTCTCCGAGCAGCTCTTCGTCCACGGGCTGGGCGTGCAGACCGCCGAGGGCATGGCCGAGTACCTGCACGCGGAGGTCCGCAAGGCCTCGGGATCGACCTCGACCAGGGCCGGCGCTACTCCTGGGGCTACCCCGCCTGCCCGGACCAGTCCGAGCACACCAAGGTCTTCTCGCTGCTGGACGCGCCCTCGATCGGCCTGCGCCTGTCGGGCGGCTTCGCCGTCGAGCCCGAGCAGTCGACGCTGGCGATCATCGCCCACCACCCGCAGGCCACCTACTTCGGCATGAAGAGCGGCTTCATCCCCAAGGAGAAGGCGCCCGACGAGATCATCGCCGACCCCCGCCGGCGCAAGGGCAAGCGCGCCGACGTCGACGCGCCGGTCGCGTGAGCGCCGAGGTCAGGCCCGCCCGCACCGACGAGGTCGCCGAGGTCGCCGAGACCTACGAGTGGCTGTTCGCCCCGCCGGGCTCCAGGCCCGAGGACTGGGATCCCGAGCGCGCCGCCGCGACCCTGGGCCGCGTCATCGCCTCGGAGACCTCGACCGCGTTCGTCGCCGAGGACGAGGGCCGGCTCGTCGGCCTCTGCACCGTCTACCGCGACATCGACTCGGTCCGCTTCGGCCAGCGCGCGTGGGTCGAGGACCTGGCCGTGCACCCCGACTGGCGCTCGAAGGGCGTCGGCAAGCGCCTGCTCGACACCGCCAAGGACTGGGCACGCGACCACGGGGCCTCGCACCTCGAGCTCGACTCCGGCCTCGCGCGCACGGACGCGCATCGCTTCTACGACCGCGAGGGCGCGAGCGCCAAGTCGTACTCGTTCGGCTGGCGGCTCTGAGCCACCCTTTGCCGATACGAGCAGGGGTGGGCAGCCAGGTAGGTGCAGCCCACCCCCCAACGGTCGCTTCTAGTTTCCGCCAACCATCGCCGGGTCCGCGTCGTAGCGACCCAACACTGCGAGATCGAGTACCCCCGCCGAAGTAGAGATCTTCGATGCTCGCGAGGCCCGGACAGCTGCCACGTTCCCGCGAACGGTCATCGAAACCGTGTGTCCATCGGGCTCGACAAGGGTGGGCGGCGCAGCGTCGTCCGTGACGACCACGGCCACGATAACGTCATCGGCAGGACTGCCCGGCCTTCCACCGAGCACGGTAATCGCGCGACCGGCCCTCACGGCATCGAGCGGAGCGCATGACGCGCCGACACCGTCGGTCGGATCTGGGATGAACGTACAGATCTCATTGCCTGCAGGTGCGATCCAGACCCGTCCGCCACCTCCAGCGACGGGGCTAGGGCGAGCTAGATCAAAGTCGACGTGGCCCTCAGCGATCTCGCTTGGGGCGGATCGAAACGCGTCGCGCAGGCGGCCCTGCACGACCCCGTCCGGCTGGTCGGCCAGCGGCGTCCGGAAGGCCGCGACGGAAGCTGCGACATCATGACTCATCGGGGCGACCACGACACCCTTTGGCGCGAGGGTCGATCCGGAAGACGCGACGGCCATGGCGGCGGTGATCGACGCCACGATGACGGTCGTCGCGCACAACCCCACAAGGCGTGGCCTTCTCAGAAATCGGTTGGGTCTCTTAATGGCGTTCTTGGTCATCGGTTCGTCCTCAGTAGTCCGCATGCGCGTTCGCCGTGACGTCGTGGCCACTCGCGTTCCACGCCTCCGCATAGAGGTAATTGCTGCCGCCGTAGGGATGTGAAACCTCGTTGTAGCCCCAAACGAAGTTGGCGTAGTTGTACGCGCCCGCGCCCGGCCAGCGGTTGCCCGTACCTAGGTAATGAACGTAACTCAACGTGAGGTAATGGCCATAGGTGTCGATCACGCCCGTGTTGTCGTAGATCACCCCTCCGGAGAAGTAGTAGTCGATGGACGCGCTGGCAAAACTCTCCGCAATTCCGCTCGGAACTGCGGCCAGCGCGAGCGCAACGAACAGATTGACGACTCGGCGCCTTACTACTCCCTGAGCCGGACCGCGTCGGGCGCACATCGTTCGAGCCCCTTTCTGACGACGCGCCGGGCGAGAACCTGCCTCCCGGTGAACTTGAGCAGCTAGCGCGCCGCGACTAGATCCTGCGTGCTCTTTTATAAGCAAGAATCAATGACTAATCTGGGTATCTAATGCGTGCAAAGTGCGCCATATACTTGTCTCGTGGCTCACGTTGTCTGTCACGTTCCGTGGACTTAGGACGAATAGCCAGCATGAGAGCTCTCGAGCACCTTGACGATGCTGAGTTGCTCGCAGACCGCACTCGGCCCGACGAAAGCTTCAGCGCGTTCTATCGGCGGAACGTCGAAACGACTCTGCGGTATTGCGCGAGCAGAGGAGTGAGCGCATCTGACGCGGCCGACGCTACCGCGGAAACCTTCGCGGCGGCGCTCGTGTCGCGATACGCATATGGACCTGAGCGTGGGGTGCCCAGCGCCTGGCTGTTGGGCATTCTGCGGCACAAGCTCGCTGACCAGGCGCGTCGCTGGACCAGGGAAGGATCGATGTGCAGGCGGCTAGGAATGGAGCGTCTAGTCCCGGATCGCGACGACATCGCTGAATACGAGCGCTGGCGTCAGGAGGACAGCGCAGCCCTTCGTGCGCTCTCCGCGTTGAGCGTGGAGCATTCGGAGGCTGTGCGAGCACGTGTTCTGCAGGGAGAGCGATATTCGTCAATTGCGCGACGGCTAGGGCTGACAGAGCAGGCAGCCCGCCAGCGTGTGAGTCGAGCCCTCGCAACACTCCGGATCTTGCTAAAGGAGGAACGATGAACAACTACATCGACCGGCTGGAGCGCGAACTGACCCGGGCTTCGCAGCGCCCTCATGTCTCACCAGCGGATCGCTCAACGTTGCCATCACGATCGACGACACTCGCCGCCTTCGGTGTCGTGTGCGGTATCGCGCTTGGCGCTCTCCTGGCGGCTAGCGGCTCGTCGCCGGCGCCTGCAGCAGCTCTCCCGGTGCTGGGGCGTCCCGTCGTAGACGCACACCACATTCGGTCGACCACCGCCCGCCTATCGAACCTCGGCGCGCGGTATTCGGATTCGCGCCGCATCCAAACACCGTGGGGAGCTGGCTTCGTGATGCCCGCCGAGGGAGGCCGTTTCTGTCTCGCAGTCCCCGACTCGGTAGACGGCTACGGTCAAGCCTGTGAGACGCTCGATCAGATCGAGCAGCATGGCTTGGTTGTCGCGCTTACGAGTCAGAGTCAGACACGCGGCGAGTTCGTTGCCGTACTGCCGCGGGCAGAAGGCTCGGTGGCGCTTCGCTTCGCGGACGGTCGGGTCGACTCGGTGCCCGTTGCGAACGGTGTCGCTATGGGAACTGTTAGCGAGCACGCAACCCTCGAGATGAGAATCGGCAACGTGTCGACTGAGATCCCGTTGCTCCCCGGATGCCCAAGCGCTGACGCCGTTGTACATCCCGCTGCGGGTGCGGGCAGCCACTTCGCACGAGTGACCTGCGAGGGGGACTAGCCCGAACCGCGAACCGACTGGCTGGCCAGCGCCCGGTTCCACAGAGCGACTGATCTCATGGCCAACCGGCATCAGCCGCTTCGCGCTGCCGGCTCAACAATCGGACGCGCTTGGCGCAAGGTTGCATCCGCAGAATCCGAAATCGCGCCGCCTAGTCGACCCGCTGCTCGGCGGCCCGGAGGCGCTTGGCCAGCGTCTCCAGCAGCGCCCACGCCGACCTCGGGTTCTCCTTCACCCAGGGGCGGAACTCCCAGGGCGGGAGGACCCAGCAGCGCAGGTCGGTGGCGGCGATCACCGAGGCGGTGCGCTTGCCCTCGTCGATGAGGGCGATCTCGCCGAAGTGGTCGCCGGGGCCGAGGGTGCCGACCTTGCTGCCGTCGACGACGACGTCGGCGTTGCCCTCCTCGATCACGAAGAACCAGCTGCCGCGCCCGCCCTCGGCGGTGACCGCGGCACCCTCGGAGTAGGTGCGCTCGCGCATCGTTGCGGCGAGGTGCGCGAGGTCCCGCTCCGAGAGCCCGGAGAAGAGCGGAACCTTGCGGAGCCTGTCGGCGGTGACCGCCATCGGTCGCCGATCTTATCCGCGCGCGGGAATCCGGCGCAGCGCGATGCTGGCTATGGTCGTGTCATGGCCGACGCCTGTTCTCATTGCGGCGCCGAACTGCCTGTCGGCGCCCGGTTCTGCCCGGAGTGCGGCACCGCGCTCGCCACGCCGCTCGGCGCCGAGCGCCGGCTCGCCACGATGCTCTTCGCCGACCTCGTCGGGTCGACCGCGCTGGCCAGCGGCCGCGACCCCGAGGAGCTGCGCGCGGTGCTCGGCCGCTTCTTCGACGCCGCCCGCGAGGTCCTCGAGGAGCACGGCGGCACCGTCGAGAAGTACATCGGCGACGCGGTGATGGCCGTCTTCGGCGCGCCGGTCGCCTACGGCGACGATCCCGACAGGGCGGCCCGGGCCGGCCTGGAGCTCGTCGAGCGCGTGGCCCAGCTCGACGGCAACCTGGCGATCCGCGTGGGAGTGAACACCGGCGAGGTGCTCGTCTCCCCCGATTCCAGCGCCGACCTCTCGGTCACCGGCGCGCCGGTGAACGTCGCCGCGCGCCTGCAGCAGCACGCCCGGCCCGGCCAGGTCATCCTCGGCGAGCGCACCGCGCGCGCGTCCGGTCGATCGTGATGCGCGAGGTCGACCCCGTCCCGGCCAAGGGCCTGGACGAGCCGCTGCGCGCCTTCCAGGCCGTCGCCGTCATGGACGTTCCCGAGCCCCGCCGTGTCGCCCCGCTCGTCGGGCGCGACGACGACCTCGACCTGCTGCGCCTCGTCACCCGGCGGGCGTTTCGCGAGCACGTGCCCCAGCTCGTCACGCTGCTCGGCGACGCCGGCATCGGCAAGACCCGCCTGCTCGAGGAGCTGATCGCCGAGCTGCGCGACTCGCCCGGCGCCGCCGCGCGTGCTGGTGGGGCGCAACCTGCCCTACGGCCGGGGCATCGCCTTCTGGGCGCTCGGCGAGATCCTGCGCCAGGCGGCGGGAACCGAGGCCGACGCGCCCCCCGCCGCGTGCAGGAGGCCCTCGCCGCGCGCCTCGTCGAGCTGGGCGCGCCCGACGCGGAGGAGCTTGCCGCCGTGTTCGCCGCGCGCTGGGCGCCGGCTCGGCGCTCGAGTCGCTCGAGGGCGAGGGCGGCGTCCAGGAGCGCCTGGAGCGCGCGTGGCGCCGGCTGGCCGGCCTCCTCGCCGCCGAGCAGCCGCTGGTGCTCGTGCTCGACGACCTGCACTGGGCGGACTCGGGCGTGCTCGACCTCATCGAGTCGATCACCCACGGGCTCGAGGACGCGCCGATCGTCGCCCTGTGCGCGAGCCGTTCCGAGCTGCTGGAGCGCCGAACCACGTGGGGCCGGGGCTCGCGCAACGCCACGCTGCTCGAGCTGCGCCCGCTGCGGCCCGCCGACGGCGACCAGCTCGCGCGCGAGCTGCTGCCGCCCGAGGCGCGCCACCGCGCCGCGGAGGTCGCGGCCGCCGCCGGCGGCAACCCGTTCTTCGAGGAGGAGATCGCGCGCCAGGTGGCCAACTCGGGCGGCAGCGACGGCGGCCGGCTGCCCGACACCGTGCAGGCCGCGATCGCCGCGCGCATCGACCAGCTTCCCGCCGACGAGAAGCGCGTGCTCCAGTACGCGGCGGTGCTCGGGCAGACCTTCCGCACCCAGGCGCTCGCCGACCTGCTCGGCGGCCGGCCCCCGAGTGCCGCGCTCGGCGAGCTCGTGCGCCGGGAACTGCTCCAGGAGCGGGTCGCCGACGGCGCCGGGATCTACGGCTTCCGCCACGGGCTCGTGCGCGACGTCGCCTACAAGGCGCTGCCGCGCAGCCTGCGGCGGGACCTGCATGAGCACGCCGCCGACTGGCTCGACCAGGCGGCCGGTGAGCGTCACGCCGAGCTCGCGGAGCTCGTCGCCTTCCACCTCGAACGCGCCGCCAGCCTGGCGCCGACCGCCGACCGTGAGGCCCGCGCCTTCGAGGCGAGCGTCATCGCGGCCGAGGCCGCCCTGCGCCGCGGCGCCACCAGCCGCGCCCAGCACCTCTTCGAGCAGGCGGCCGAGCACGCGGCCGCGCCTGCCGATGCGGTGCCCGTGCTGCGCTCCGCGGCGGAGATCGCCAAGCAGCGCTTCCGCGGAGCCGAGGCGCTCGACCTCTACCGGGCCGCCGGCGAGGCCGCCGAGGCGGCCGGGGACGCGGCGGCCGCCGCCGCGAACTTCGCCCGCGTGGTCGAGACGGCGTCGCGCTTCGGCGGGCTGACCGCCGACGCACCGCCGCTGGAGGAGCAGGAGCGCCTGATCGAGCGCGCCCGCGAGCTCACGCCGCCCGACGCCATCGACGCCCGCGCGCGCCTGCTCGCCGACGAGGCGTGGCTGCACTGGCGCGGCAAGGACCCCGAGGCGATGCTCAAGGCGGCGACCGAGGCGGTCGCGCTCGCGCGCCAGGGCGACAACGTCTACGTGCTCTCGGGCGCGCTCGACGCCGCCATGGCGGCCGAGGAGGAGGCCGGGCGCCTCGGGACCGGCGCGGCTTCGCCCGGGAGCGCGCGGACCTCCTCGACCGCCTCCCCGCCGACTCGAAGGGCGCGGTCTTCGAGCGCATCGACATCCTCGCGATGATCGCGACGACCCTGATGCGGACGAGCCGCTTCGGGAGGCGCTCGAGTGGCACGAGCGCGCCCGCGAGCTCGAGCTCGCTCACGACCTCGACTGGATCGCGCATTCGCGCGGGCTCGCGCCGCGGTTCTTCCTCGGCGATTGGGACCGGGTGCTCGCCGACGCGGACCAGATGCGCGCGGCCTGGAAGCGGGCGCGCCGCCCGTACGCCGCCTTCCTCGCCTCCTCCTGCGCGCCGGTGGGCGCGATCCTCGGCTACCGCGGCGACGACATCGGCGCCACGGACTGGTTCGACTTCACCGCCGCCCTGATGGGCCACGTCGGGACGACCAGCATGTGGGTCCAGGCGCTGCGCGCCGACGTGGAGCTCCACCACGGCTGCGTGGACGCGGCCGTCGGGCCTGCTCGAGCGCGCCCGCCATCGCAGAGCAACTGGTGGCGCTCGCTGTATGAGGCGACCCACGCGGAGGCGCTGGCGCGTGCGGGGAGCGACGAGCGGCGGAGGTCCTCCACGAGGCCGAGCGCTGGGCCGACGCGGACCGCTTCGCCCAGGCGATCAACCTGCGGACGCACGGCTTGCTCGAGGGCGAGGAGGCCCGGATCCGCGAGGCGCTGACGTCCTCAAGCGAGATCGGCGCGCGCTACCAGGCGGCACGAACCGCGCTGTTGCTCGGCGGCGAAGACGGCACCGAGGGCGAGGCGGTCTACGCCGAGCTCGGGGTCGAGCTCGCTGACGCGGCGCCCGCCTGAGCCGGTCGCCTTCCGTCGAGCACCACTCCGGGCTCGACGTCAGCCGGTCACCCCGTGCTCTCCCTCAGCGCCTCGATCCCGTCGCCGCGCCGCGCACCCGCACGATCGGGAAGCTGCACGGGCGCCGCGTGCAGCGCGCGCAGGCGGACGTCGCGCCAGGACAGCCCCTCCTTGACCAGCGCGGGCATCCCCATGATCACCGCGGTCGCGACCTCGACGCGCCTGGAGGATGATCCCGTAGCCCAGCGCGTCGGCCTAGGACACGCCGTAGGCGCCGGTCAGCACCGCGACGCAGGCCGCCTGGAAGACGCCGACGTTCGACGGCGTGGCCGGCAGCACGGCGGTGACGTTGACGGCGAACAGCACCGCGGCCGCCGCGCCGAGGCCCGCGCGGTCGTCGAGGCCGAGCGCGACGAGCAGCACGTAGCAGGACAGGCACTGGATCGCCCACGCCGCTGAGCTGGGCGCCGCCGGCCGACGGCGCCCAGGCGCGGGCGGCGGAACACGATCAGGCCGCGGCGCACGCGCACGAGCGCGCGGCGCGCCTGGACCACGTGCTCATGCACGCGCGCCGAGCGCGAGCGCCGCCCCGCGCGCAGGATGGCCGGCGCGACGAGCACCGCGACCAGCACCGCCAGCGGCGCGATCGCGACGAGCGAGCGCGCCCTCGTGGCCGTGGAACATGCCCACGGACGAGAACATCGACGATGCCCAGGATCACCAGCGCGAGGATGTTCAGCAGCGTCTGGGAGACGAGCGTGCCGAGCACGATCGGGAAGCGCTTCGCGGACGCGGCCCAGCCGGCGCGCGACGATCGAGCGCGCGCGAGGGCTCGCCCAGGCGGGCGGGCAGCGTGGCCGACATCAGCACGCCGATGAAGGTTCCCTGCATCGCATCGCGCGAGCGCGCGACGCGGGCGTCGGGCAGCGCGGCGCTGCAGGATCGCGTGCCAGGACAGCGCACGCAGTGACCATCGAGGTGCACATCAGCGCCGAGGCCGATGAGCACCCAGGCGGGGCTCGAGTCGCAGCAGCGTGCGGCCGATGCTTCGATGCCGATCCGCTGGAGCGCGAGCAGCGTCAAGCAGCGATGCCGCTGGCGGTGGCGACCGCGAACGCGGCCCGGCGCGCGGCCGGCGACGGCCGGCTTGCGGCTCCCCTCGGGCGCGGGCTCGAGTGTCGGCAGGCGCCGGGCGGGCTGCTTGGGCTTCGATGTCGGCCGGCACGAGCCCGATGCGCACCGCGGCGCGTGCCACGCGGCCGTCCGGGCCGGGCACGGCGACCGCATCCTCGTAGGCGCTCGAGCACGTCGTGCGGCGACGCGCGGCCAGGCGTAGCGCGCGCGCGCTCGCTCGGCGCCCGCGGCCAGCTCGGCCCGCGGCGCTCTGGCTCGAGCCACAGGTCGCGCAGCGCCTCGGCGAGCTCGATCGGCGTCGCCACGCGGGCACCAGCATGCCGTCCTCGCCATCGCGGACCACGTCGCGGTAGCCGGCGATGTCGGAGGCGACGACCGGCGTGCCGGCGGCGAACGCCTCGGTCAGGATCATGCCGAACTCTCGCCGCCGAGCGACGGCGCGCAGAGCACGTCGGCCGCGCGCAGAGCGACCGCTTCTGCTCGTCGTCGGCGACCTTGCCCGAGCGCGACGATGCCCCTGCTCGTCGAGCACGACCGGCTCGACTGCCTCGCGGTCGGCGCCGATGATCGTCAGCTCGGCGGGGATGTGCTCGCGCAGCGCCTCGAAGGCGCGCAGCAGGATCGGCAGGCCCTTGCGCTCGACGGCCTGGCCGACGAACACGATGCGCAGCGGCCGGCGCGCGCCTCATCGGGACACCGGCACGGGCGCGGCGCGCGCGGCGGCGAGGTCGACACCGTTGGGGATGATCCGGTAGCGCGCCGCCGAAGAAGCGCCGGCCGGTCCAGGCGGCGGCCTCGGACACCGCGATGCGCATGCTCAGGTGGTTGAGCAGCCTGGCGCGCGCCGAGCAGGTTCGCGACGTTGTTGGAGACCCGGTTCTCCGAGTAGCAGTGGAACGTGCCGACCAGCGGCACGCGCGCGGAGGTCAGCGCGTCCCAGCACAGCGCCGGGGCGATCGGCTCGTGGAGGTGGACGACGTCGTAGTCGCCCTGCTCGCAGCTCGCGGCGCATGCGCACGACCGCGGTCGGCGTGCGCGGCGAGGTTCGAGACGGCCCCGTTCATCGGGTAGCCGATCGTGCGCCCGAGCGGGACCAGGTAGTCGGGAGCCGCGCCGCGGCTCTGGCCGCGCGCCACGGTGGAGCCGGGCGGACAGGCGGTCGTCCGGATCGAACGGCGCCAGCACCCTCACTTCATGACCGCCGTCGGCGAACTCATCCGCGAGGGCCTCGATGTGGCGGGTCACGCCCCCCGGATACGTCCACGAATAGGGGGACACCAGGGCGATACGCACATGGGGATCGTACCAACGGCCCTCCCCGCCCCGTAGGGGCGCTTACCGGGTGTTCGCGGGAGCCAGCGCGCTTCGGGGCGGGCGCGCAGACTCCTGCTCGGTCTCCGCTGCCCGGGCGGCAGGCACGGCCCGGGCGTAGAGCGTCATGAAGGCGATGATCACCATCCCGAACACGAACAGGAGCGGCCCTGAGTCGTTGAACAGCGCCCCCGCGACCGAGGCCGCCAGCGCACCCCCGAACGCCGCCTCCCAGGGCGGGGAGCCGCGCAGGGCGACGAACAGCTCGACGCGACGGCGCACGCCGAGCACCGCGAAGCCGATCGAGAGCACGGTCAGGAACGGCATCAGCCCGCGCTTGAACTGGCTGAACGCGAGTCGGTAGCGGCGTGTGACGGTGTCGAAGAGGTGGCCGCCGCCGTGGTCGTGCAGGATCGAGCGCGTGAAGTGCGAGTTGCCGCCGGTCGCGAGGTCGAGCGCGGCAAGCGCGGCGAGGCCGAGCGCGGGGACCGCGATCGCGAGCGCCAGGGCGCGGCGGGTGATGCCGCCGGGGAGCATGAGAAGCGTCGCGCCCGCGGCCGCCGCGCCGACCGTGAAGACCGCGCCGACGTCGGCGCCCAGGCGGCCCGACGCCATGACGATGCCGAGCACCAGCCCGCAGCCGGCGAAGGTGATCGCGCCGCGGCGCGTGCGCAGCTCGCGGCCCGGGCCGTCGCGCAGGGTCATCACGGCCGCCAGCCCGAAGAGCATCAGGATCGGTAGCGACGCCTCGAGCTCGTTGCCCAGGCCGTAGTAGCGCGAGCCGAAGCGCGGGTTGGGGCCCAGCAGCGACTGCACGATCAGCGTCGAGTCGTTGGCGAGGTCGATCGTGTACGCCGCGAGGCCGACCAGCGCGGGCAAGAGCGGTCCGCGCGGCCAGGGCAAGAGCGCGTCGGTCAGGGCTCCCAGGCTCAGGCAGCCCACGGTCACGATCGCGAACTCCACGTTGCGCGACGGCGCCAGCGCCGCGGTGACCAGCAGCACCGAGGGCACCCACAGCAGGCCGAGCGCGCCGACGCGGTTGGCGAAGCGCATCCCGGGGCGCCCGGCCGCCAGGCGCAGCGCGATCAGCAGCGCCAGCCACGCCTCGAGGAAGATCTTCAGCGCCGGGATCCGGCGCCCGTTGATCACGCGCAGGCGGCCCTCGATCGCGCGCATCGCGTCGACGTCGCGGTCGCCCTGCACGCGGATGGCCTGGCCGATCACCTTGTCGGGCACGGCGATCCCGAGGTGCTCGAGCACCGTCGGCAGGACGTCGATGCCGGCGATGATGTACTGCCGCCGCGTGGTATCGGACGTCAGGCCGCCGTTGGCCTCGTTCAGCCCGGCGATCCCCATCGGCAGGAGCTGGGGCGAGAAGCGGTCCGGAGGCGCCTTCACGGCGATCACCAGCTCGTCGCGCGCACGGCCGGCGAGGATCTCGTCGAGCGCTCGGGCGCCGAGGGGGCCGGCGGCCAGCGAGGCGACGACCAGCCGCCGGTTCGCCAGCACGCGCTGCACCCGCTCGCCCACCGAGCGCCCCGTTCCCAGCGAGACCTCGGCGATGCGCCCGCGCCGGTCCGCGGCGGCGATCGCCCACGGCTGGCCCTGCCCGCTGATGCCCACGTAGCCCGCCCCGCCGGGGATCGAGCCGGCGAGCAGGCCGGGGATGGTGTCGGCCGGGGCCTTCTCGGCGCGGCTGGCGGCCAGCGCCCAGTCGAGGATGCGCCCCGCGCCGCCGGAGACCACGAAGCCCAGCTCGGGCGGCGCGGGCGGCTTGTACGCCGCCTTGGACACGCGCGTGCCCTGGGTCAGGTCCAGGAGCGCCTGAACTCGCGAGTAGGCGCCCTGGGTCGCGCCGTCGAAGCCGAGCGCGAGCTGCGGGCGCTGCGCGAGCTGGTTGAGCGTGGACTCGCGCTCGAAGAGCGCCTTGCGGGCGTCCTTCTGCTCCTGGGAGGCGTTATCGGGCAGCGGGGCGCGCTCGATCGCGGGGAGGAACGCGATCACCGCGCGGGGCTGCGCGAGCGCCGTCCCGGGGAGAAGTCCCAGCCCACCCACAGCGGCCGCGCAGGCGGCCACGGCTATCCTCTTCCTTCTCAGCAGGGGTCTTTGCACATGCCCGCCCGACACTTCGTCAAGTACACCTTCCTGAAGATCGATCCGGCCTGGCGCCGGCTCGACGTTGAGCAGCGGTCCCGCGACAAGCGCGAGTTCCTCGCCGCCTGCCAGGACTTCGCGGAGGGCGAGCACCACCTGCTGCGGACATTCTCCCTGGTGGGGACGCGCGGCGACGCGGACCTGCTCTTGCTCTCCCAGAGCCAGAGCCTCGACCACATCCACGAGTTCCACGTCCTGCTGGCCCAGAGCGGCGTGATGAAGTGGTGCGAGATCCCCTACTCCTTCCTGGCCATGACCAAGGCGTCGGAGTACTCGGACGAGTCCCGCCTCGAGGTTCGCCCCGGGCAGTCGAAGTACCTCTTCGTCTACCCGTTCGTCAAGACGCGCGCGTGGTACGCGCTGCCTGCCGACGAGCGCTACCGGATCATGCAGGAGCACATCAAGATGGGCCGCGAGTACCCGTCGATCGACCTGAACACGTCCTATTCCTTCGGGCTGGACGACCAGGAGTTCGTGGTCGCCTTCGAGGGCGACGACCCGGCCGAGTTCCTCGACCTCGTCCAGCGCCTGCGCACGACCGAGTCGAGCTCGTACACGCTGCGCGACACACCGACCTTCACGTGCATCGCCGCCTCCGCCGAGCGCGCGCTCAACGCGCTCGACGGCGAGGCGCTCTCGATCGAGACGCTGGCATGACGACCGACGCAGTCTCGCTGTCGCGCGACCTTGACGAGGTCCGCGACATCACGGTGATCGGAGCCGGTCCCGTCGGCCTCGCGACCGCCTTCTGGGCCGGGATGCGCGAGTCCTCGGCGCGCATCATCGACTCGCTGCCCGACATCGGCGGCCAGCTCACGACGCTGTATCCGGAGAAGTGGATCTTCGACGTGCCCGGCTACCCGCGCGTGGTCGCGCGCGACCTCGTCGAGAAGCTGCGCGAGCAGGCGCTCGAGCAGTTCGACGTGCCGGTCCACCTCGAGACCACCGCCGAGACGATCTCCTGGGAGCCCGACCCCGAGGACCCCGAGCGCCGGATCGTCGTGCTGCACACCGACCGCGGCGACCTGCGCTCGCGCACGGTGATCGTCGCCGGCGGCCACGGCGCCTTCGAGCCCAAGAAGCTGCCGGGCTACGACATGACTCCGTGGGAGGGCCGCGGCGCTCACTACCTCGTCGGCGAGAAGTCGGCGTTCGCGGGCAAGAACGTGCTGATCGTCGGCGGCGGGGACTCCGCCTGCGACTGGGTCGTCAACCTGCTCGACACCGCGGCGTCGATCACGCTCGTGCATCGCCGCGAGGGCTTCCGCGCCCACGAGGTGACGGTCGGCCAGGTGATGGAGGCGGCCGAAGCCGGGCGCGTCGACCTCAAGGTGCCCTTCCAGATCAAGGAGGTCGACCGGGCAACGGCGAGGTCGAGAAGGTGACGCTCTTCCACTCCGAGGACGAGGCGAACGAGGTCGAGCTCGAGATCGACGCCATCCTGCTCCAGCTCGGCTTCAAGACCGCGCTCGGCCCGCTCAAGGAGTGGGGCTTCGAGATCTCCAAGGGCGCGATCGTGGTCGACGGCGTGATGAAGACGAGCCTCGACGGCGTGTGGGCGTGCGGCGACATCACGACCTTCGACGGCAAGCTCAAGCTGATCGCGACCGGCTTCGCCGAGTCCGCGGTCGCGGTGGCCCAGGCCGTGCACCACATCCGCCCGGACACCAAGCTCCAGCCGAAGTACTCGACCAACACCGGCGTGCCCGGCGGGGTCGAGGGCCAGGTCTAGCCGTGCCCGCGGCCCAGGCCGACGGCCGACTCGCGCACCTGCGCGGGTCCGACCCGGTGCTCGCCGCGATCATGGACCGCGTCGGGCCCGAGGACGACGGCGCCGCGCCGCGAGCGCCCGCGCGAGCACTACGGCGCGCTGGTGCGCACGATCACCGGCCAGCAGCTCTCGACGAAGGCCGCGGCGTCGATCTACGGGCGCCTGGAGGCGTTCTTCGGCGGGCGCACGCCCCAGCCCGAGGAGCTGCTCGCCGCCGACCCCGAGGAGATGCGCGCCGCCGCCGGCCTGTCGCGCGCGAAGGTGTCGTACCTGCGCTCGCTCGCCGAGCACGTGATCGAGGGCTCGATCGAGCTCGAGAAGCTCGACGACCTGTCCGAGGAGGAGGTGATCGCCGAGCTGACGGCGATCAAGGGCCTCGGCCAGTGGAGCGCCGACATGTTCCTGATGTTCCACCTCGGCCGGCCCGACATCCTCCCCGTCGGCGACCTGGGGATCCGCAAGGCCGTGATGATCGAGTACCGCCTGCGCAAGCTGCCCGACCCCAAGCGGCTGGAGAAGATCGCGAAGCCGTGGCGGCCGTTTCGCACGACGGCGTGCCTGTACCTCTGGCGCTCGCTGGACAACGAGCCCGAGGTCTGAGCTACCGGCACGCCTGCGCGAGCTTCGGCTCCGGCCCGTCGCGGCTTGCGCTTCCCGCCCCACGCCTGCCACTCCTTCGAGCTCCGGGAAGTCCTCGCCAGCGCCGTGCTCACCAGGCCGACCGGGAACAGGTTGTCCTCGCGGAAGCTGTACTGGAAGGCGACGTCCACGCGCGGGTCGCGGTACCACTCGCCGAGCTGGGCGTCGAGCTGGCGGCAGCCCAGGCGCAGCGCGGCCGGATCGTGCGAGCGCTTCGAGCCGGCGTGCGCGGCCCCCACTCCGGTCTCGGTGATCCAGATGTGCGGTGCGTCCGCGCCGCAGTTCTTCGCCGTGACGGCCTCGCTCGAGCGTGTCGACCACCGCCTCGCCGCCGACGTAGCTGTGCTGCCCCCACGCTGCGGCGTTGCACGCGACGCTCTTGGGCAGCGCGTCGATGAACTCCCCCACCCCGGCGCCCATCGCGCCGCGGCTTGCGAAACGCGGCAAGCTCGCCGAGCACCATCTTCTGCTCGCCCGGCACGTCCTCCAGCGCCTGGCTCATCGCCTTGGCGAGCTTCGCGTAGGCGGCCGGCGCGAGGGCGCGGTCGGTGCGCGCGCAGCCCGAGCGCTGCGGGCTGAGCTGGCTCGGGTGGTTCGGCTCGTTCCACGGCGACCAGTACGTGATCCGCGCCCCGTCGTGCTCGGCCTCGGTGGCGAGCGAGACGATCGCCTGCCGGTAGGCGTCCAGCGCGTCGTCGCGCGGCGCGCGGGCGAAGGGCTGGGTGTCGGGGCGCTCGCAGCCGCTCGGCGGGCGCGCGGCCCACGCGGGCGTGCGCGAGAAGACGATCAGCACGTCGGGCGTGCCCTTGCCCTCCTCCTGGCGCGAGGCGATCGCGCGCAGCTGCTCGCGCACGCCCTGAAACCCCACGCAGGGCTGCTGGTCGCGCAGGCAGCCGTTGGCGAAGATCTGCCAGTTGGGCTGGGCGCCCTGGCTGGGCTGGGCCGCGGACCAATCGATGACCAGGCGCAGGTAGCGCGGGTTGAGCTTGTCGAGCTGGGCGCGCGCGTGGTCGACGGGCGGCGCGAGCTGGGGCTTGCCCTTCGGCGTCCACAGCAGGTTCGCGTTGTTCTCCGTGAGGCCGACGGCGAGCGAGCTGGGCGCCTTCGGCGTGGTCTCGGTCGTCGGCGGGGTGGTCGCCGTCGTCCGCTCAGGCTTCTTGGAGTCGCCGCCGCAGCCGGCGAGCGACAGAATCAGCGCCGCAAGGGCGGCGCACCTACCCGCAACCGAGCGGGTCAGACCGCCGAGACCTCTTCCTCTTCGGCGACCCGGAACGAGGAGCCGCAGCCGCAGGCCGCGATCACGTTCGGGTTCTCGACCTTGAAGCCCGCGCCCTGGAGGCTCTCGACGTAGTCGACGATCGAGCCGCGGACGTAGGGCAGGCTGGCCTCATCGACCAGCAGGCGCAGGCCGTGGTCCTCGAAGATCTGGTCGCCGTCGCGCTGCTCGTCGAAGGCGAGTGCGTACTGGAATCCCGAGCAGCCACCGCCGCGCACGGACACGCGCAGGCCGGCGTGACTGCACGTCGGCGCCCTGGCCCTCGAGGAACTCGCGAACCTTCTCTGCGCCCTTCTCGGTGAAGGTGACCATGTGCTCTCAGTCTCCGAAGCTTGTGGCGTTCAAACCAGTCTCTCAGGCCTCTATCGGCCCGTTACTTCATCAAGTGTAGCGAGGGATGGCCGGGATTCCTCCATCGCTACCCTGTGGGCAGGAATGCCCCACGCCGACGAGCTCAAGCAGCGCATCGAGAGCCGCCATCCCGGGCGCGCGCGCCGAGGTCTCCGACCTCACGGGAGGCGGCGACCACTTCCGCGCGACCGTGACCGCCCCCGCCTTCGCGGGCCTGTCGCGGATCGCCCAGCACAAGCTCGTCTACGACGTCTTCGGCCCCGAGGTCGGCGGCGCGATCCACGCCCTGTCCATCAAGACCCAAGCCGAGTGAGGAACCCATGACCGACTCGACCGAGATCCGCGACGCCCTCCAGCAGGCCATCGCCGAGCACCCCGTCCTGCTGTTCATGAAGGGCAACCCGGAGCAGCCCGCCTGCGGCTTCTCCGCCCGCACCGTCGCCGCGCTCGAGGCCGTCGGCGCGCCGTTCGCGGCCGTCGACATCCTGCCCGACCCCCGCATCCGCCAGGAGCTCTCGGCGATCTCCAACTGGCCGACCATCCCCCAGCTCTTCGTCAACGGCGAGCTGCTGGGCGGCTGCGACATCGTCACCGAGATGTTCGAGGCCGGCGAGCTGCACACCGCGCTCGGGGTCGAGGCCCCGGACGGCGCGGCAGAGGCCCCCAACGGCGAGGTCAACGGCGCCGCGCCGATGCAGATCGAGAACCGGCTGAGCTAGCCGACGATCGATCCCGTGGCCGCGCGTGCGCGGGGGCGCGAGGGATCAAGTCGGGCGAGGACGCAGGGCGCAGCCTGTGCCGGCGGCACAGGCAAGCCCGAGGACGAAGATCCGGCGTAGATACCTCGCGCCCTCCGCGTGCGGGCGGTCGCGGGATTGGTCGTCAACTACGCTGGCGCCGTGAGCGCCGGCACCCCGTCCGCCACCGTCGTCCCGCTGCGCTGGGACGGGCGGACGCTGTGGATCCTCGACCAGACGCTCCTGCCCGCGCGCGAGGAGATCGCTTGAGCTGCACGGCGCGGCCGACGTCGCCGACGCGATCCGGCGGCTCGCGTGCGCGGCGCGCCGCTGATCGGCGTCGCCGCCGCCTACGGGCTGGCGATGGAGGTGGCGCGCGAGCCTGGGCTCGGCGCGCTCGAGCGCGGCTGGGCGCTGCTGCGCGACGCGCGCCCGACCGCGGTGAACCTCGCCTGGGCGGTCGACCGCGTGCGGGCCGCCGCGCTCGCGGCCAGCCCGGCGACGATCGCCGGCGCGGCGCGCGCCGAGGCCGAGGCGATCGAGGCCGAGGACGAGGCCGCCAGCGCCGCGCTCGCCCGTCATGGCGCCGACCTGCTCGCCGGCGCGCGGCGGATCCTCACCCACTGCAACAGCGGCGCGCTGGCGGCGGCGGGCGCGGCACCGCGCTGGGCGTGATCGCCGAGCTGGCCGACCGCGGTCGGCGTGAGCGTGCTCGCCTGCGAGACGCGGCCGCTGCTCCAGGGCGCGCGCCTGACCGTCTGGGAGCTGAACCGCCGGGGCATCCCCCACGAGCTGGTGGTCGACGCCGCGGCGCCGGGCCTGATCCGCCGCGGCGAGGTGGACGCCGTGATCGTCGGCTTCGACCGTGGCGCGGCCAACGGCGACGTCGCCAACAAGGTCGGCACCTATGCCCTTGCGCTCGCCGCGCATGCCGCCGGGATCCCGTTCGTGGTCGCCGGCCCGACGTCGTCGATCGACCTCGCGCTCGCGCGCGGGGACGACATCGCCATCGAGGAGCGCGACGCCGACGAGGTGCGCTCCGCGGGCGGCGTACTGCTGACCCTCGAAGGAACGCCGCGCCCGCAACCCGGCCTTCGACGTCACGCCGGCCGAGCTCGTGACCGCGCTGGTCACCGAGCGCGGCGTCGCCTCGCCCGTGAACGCGCAGACGATCGCGGCGCTGCTGCGCATGAGGGTCGCGCGCTCGCTCTCGCTGGAGGAGGTCCGCATCGAGGACGTTGCGGACCCCGAGGCCGGGCCGGGCGAGGTCGTCTGCCGCATGCTCGCCTGCGGCGTGTGCGGCTCTGACGTCCTGCCGTGGTACGTCGCGCGCAAGCTGCCGGCCGTGCTCGGCCACGAGCCGGCCGGCGAGGTGCTGCGCGATCGGCGGCGCGCGTCGAGGTCGTCGCGCCCGGCGACCGGGTTGCGATCCACCACCACGCGCCGTGCGGCGAGTGCCGGCGCTGCCGGCGGGGCCACGAGACGCTGTGCGAGCGCTTCCGCGCCGTCGGGCTCGATCCCGGCGGCTTCGCCGAGCTGGTGCGGGTCCCGGCCGAGCTGGTGGACGAGCTGCTGCCGCTGGACGGCCTGGACCCGGCGCTCGCCACGTTCATCGAGCCGCTCGCCTGCGTCCTGCGCGCCCAGGACCGCGCCGGCCTGCGCGCCGGCGACAGCCTGCTTGTCGTGGGCGCCGGCGCCATCGGGCCTCCTGCACGTCGCCGCGGCCCACGCCCGCGCCGTCGACGCGGTCTGGGTGCGCGAGCCGCGCGAGGACCGCCGGGCGCTCGCCGAGGCCTGGGGCGCCGAGCACCACGGCAACGAGCACGTCGACGTGGCGATCGTCTGCACGCCGAAGCCGGACGCGATCGCCGCCGCGGCCGAGGCGCTCGCCCCCGGCGGCGAGCTGTGCCTCTACGCCCCGCCGGAGCCGGCCACGGAGCTGCCGATCGACGGGCGAGCGCGTCTTCGCCGGCGAGCTGACGATCACCGCCAGCTACTCCGCCGATGCCGCGCGACATGCGCGCCGCGCGCGACCTGGTCGCGTCGGGCCGCGTGGACCTGGCGCCCCTGGTCACCCACCGCCTGGGGCTCGACGAGACCGGGCGGGCGCTCGAGCTCCAGCGCAGCGGCGAGGCGCTCAAGGCGGTCGTCCTGCCGTGAGGGCGGCGCTCCTCCACGCGCCGGGCGACCTGCGGGTCGACGAGGTGCGCGAGCCCGAGGGCGGGGTGGTCGTCGCGCGTCGAGGCGGCCACCGCGTGCGGGACCGACGTGAAGATGTGGCGGCACGGGCATCCGGCGCTCGGCGCCTACCCGGCGCGCTTCGGCCACGAGACGGCGGGGGTGCGCCTCGACACCGGCGAGCGCGTGCTGGTCGGAGACTCGGTCGCGTGCGGCGCGTGCGCGCCCTGTGCCGCGGGCCGGGCGCAGATCTGCCGGGACCCGGCGTGGGTGCTCGGCGGCTTCGCGGAGCTGATCGGCGCGCCGGCGGCGGCGCTGCACCCGATCCCGAGGGGCTGCCGGCGGCGGGAGCCGCGATGGCCGAGCCGCTCGCGGCGGCGCTGCACGCGGTCGCGCGCGGCGGCGACGGGCGACCCGGTCGGCGTGCTCGGCGGAGGCACCATCGGCCTGATGCTCGCCCGTCTGCTCGTCGCCGAGGGCCGGACGGTCACGGTCGCCGACCGCCACGCGGAGCGCCGGGCCCAGGCCGAGACGCTGGGCGCGCGGGCGACCGAGACGCCTGGCGCGGCCGCCGCTCGTGTTCGAGGCCATCGGCCGCCCCGAGGCCTGGCGCGCCGCGGTGAGCGCGGCCGCGCCCGGCGGCGTCGTCGTGCTCGTCGGCGGCTGCCCGGGCCACCACGACGTCGCGCTCCCGCCCGGCCCGCTGCACTACGACGAGCTCGACGTGCGCGGCGCCTTCCACCACGACCGCGCCGAGGTGGACCGGGCGCTCGCGCTGCTCGCCGAGGGCGCCGTCGACTGGCGCGGGTTCGCGGGCGAGACGATCGGGCTCGACGGCCTCGAGGACGCCCTCGCGCGCGGCTCACGCGGGGAGGCGCGCAAGCCGGTGGTCGACCCGGCCCTGCGCTAGCGCTTCTTGCGGCCCTTGCCGCCGCCGGCGGCCGACTTCGCCATGTCGATCCCGGCCTGGCCGAGCTGCTGCGCCTGGCGGATCGCCCTCGCCGCCTGCTCGCGATAGCGGGCCTTCTCCTTCTCGGAGAGCCCGTCCCACCACGCCTTGGCGCTCACGGCCAGCGGCGTGATCGCCTTCACGGCGCCGCGCGCCCGTCCCACACGTGACTTCGTCGCCATCAGGCCGCCTTCCCGTCGATGCTGTCCAGGTACTCGACGATCCGCTTCGAGTCGTGGATCGCCTCGCCCTCGTGCAGCAGCACGGGCACGATGTTCTGCCCCGTGAGGTCGATGACCTCGGCCCGCCGCGTCTTGCGCATCGGCACGCGGATCTCCTCGTACTCGATCCCGGCTCGTGCAGCCGGCGCGCGACCTTGCCGCACGGGCAGAGCACGTTCGTCGGGGTGATGCAGCGATACAGCGTGGCGGGCGGGAGGGCCTGGGGCTCGTTCACGAGGCGCGCAGCTTAGCGAGCGCCCTCAGAGGACCATCCGGCCCGTCAGTCGCCCGCGCGCTTGATCACCGAACCCGCCGGCCGCAGCGGCAGCGGCTGGGCCGTGCCCGCCCGGGAGAAGCGATCCCCTCGCGCTCGCGGTACCACTCCATCGTGTCGCCTCGACGGTCTCCTCGTGCGGCGAGGGCTTGAAGCCCAGCTCGCGCTTGGCCTTGGTGTTGCGGTACGTCCACCACTGGCTGGAGGCGCGGACCTCGATCGGTGGTGCATCGGGCGGCCGGCCGGGGAGCCGCTCGGCCGCCTCGGCGAAGGCGAGCGCCACGGCGTAGCGGCAGCCTTCAGCGCCGGCGGCTCGACGCCCGAGATGCGCGCCGAGGTCGGCGAACAGGCGGTCGAAGGTGTAGTTGCGGTTGCCGAGGATGTAGCGCTCGCCCGACGTCCCCCTTCTCGTCGGCGAGCAGGTGGCCGCGCGCGACGTCGCCGACGTCGACGACGTTGAGCGCGCCGTCCACGTAGGCGGGGATCCGGCGCAGCAGGAAGCGGCGCACGAACTCGGTCGAGGAGCGGTGCACGTCGCCGCGGCCGAGGACGTGGGCGGGGTTGACGATCACGACCGGCAGCCCGAGCGCGGCCAAGCGCAGCGCCTCGACCTCGGCCTCGTGCTTGGCGTCGACGTAGGGGATGCTCAGCCGCGCGCCGGGTAGTGCTGGCGCTCGTCGGCGGTCTCCCCCTGGCGGCGCGGGGCCGATCGCCGCCACCGACGAGGTGTAGACGACGCGCTCGACACCCGGCCCGCAGGCACTCCTCGAGCACGTTGCGCGTGCCCTCGACGTTGATCGCGTGGAGCTTCTCGGCGCTCGCGCGCAGCGACGTCAGGCCGGCGACGTGGAAGACCCGGTCGACGCCCCGCAGGGCTCGGCGCATGGCGCGCGGCTCGTTGATGTCGCCGCTTGGCGACGTCGTACTCCAGGCCGTCGAGGTTCTCGGCCTTCGAGCTGGGCCGCACCAGCACGCGCACCTCGTCGCCGCGGTCGAGCAGCGCCCGCGCGACGTGCGAGCCGACGAAGCCGGTCGCTCCGGTGACCAGGGTCTTGCCCACGGGCGGAGTGTAGGGTGCCACGCCGATGGCCTCCGGTCGCGGTCGTCACCGACACCACGCACTATCTGCCGCGCGAGCTGGTCGGCCGCCAACGACATCCATCTGGTCAGCCTCTACGTCCACTGGGAGGGCCGCCACGACCGCGAGTCCGACCTGCCCGACTTCGACGCCTACTACGAGCATCTGCGCACGCGCCGAGCCGCTGCCGACCACCTCGCAGCCCTCGATCGGCGACTTCCTCGAGGTCTACGAGCCGCTGCTGGACGCCGGGCGCGACATCGTCTCGATCCACATCTCGGCCGGGATCTCCGGCACGTATCGACTCGGCCCTGCCAGGCCAAGGACCAGCTCGCGCGGAGGGCCGCGACGAGCGGATCGAGGTGATCGACTCGGAGACCGCGTGCGGTGGGCTGGGGCTGATCGCGCTGGCGGCCGCGGCCGCGGCGCGCGGCGGCGCCGACGGCGAGGCCGTCGCGGCCGGGCCGAGGAGGCCCGCGAGGCGACGCGGATCTGGTTCGCGTCGACACGCTCGAGTTCCTGCGCCGGGGCGGGCGCATCGGCGCCGCCCAGGCCTGGCTGGGTCCGCGCTGCGGATCAAGCCGATCCTCACGCTGCGAGGCGCGAGATCACGCCGGTCGAGCGCGTGCGCACGTCCGGCCGCGCGTTCGAGCGCATGGTCGAGTTACATGCGCGGAGCGCAAGGACGACGGCGCCGACGGCTGGGTGGTCCAGCACATCCAGGCATCCCGAGCACGCCGAGCTGCTCGTCGAGCGCGGGCGCGAGATCTTCGGCACCGAGCCGGTCTTGGTCTCGGAGATCGGGCCCGTGATCGGCACCCACGTGGGCCCCGGCCTGCTCGGGGTCGGCGGCGGCCCCGCCTCGCTGTTTCGCTAGCCGCGGCGGAACAGGCGGCCCGTGAGCGCGGCGATCCCGCCGCCGATCACGAAGCCCGCGATCGCCGCGCCGGCGATCGCCTGCGGGCGGTTCTGGCGCACGAAGGAGCGCCAGTCGGTGGCGCGGTGGACCTCGAGCTGGAGGTGCCGGACCGAGACGCGCGAGCTCGCGGCGGTTGCGCTCGATCGAGTCGCGGATCTCCTCGGCGCTGCGCTCTCCGGTCGGCATCAGCGCAGGCGCTCCGCGCGGATGCGGTCCGCGTCGGCGCGCTCGGCCTCGGCCGCCGCGCTCGGCGAGGAGAGGTCTCCTTGATGAGCTTGGCCTCCTCGATCGCCATCTTCGGCGTGGGCGGGGAGCCGCCCTTGAAGCCAGCGGCGGCGAGCCAGCCGGCGAGCGCGGCGAGCAGGAAGAGCACGCCCGCGACCATCAGGTAGCCGAGGTAGACCTCGTCGAAGAACGCCGTGTAGAGGCCCCAGGCGGCGCGTGGAGCAGGAAGAGCAGGCCGACGACCACGAAGATGCCGGCGGCGATGCCGACCACCGCGCCGCGGACGAGCTTGGTGACCTTCTCGGAGACCTCGGCCTTGGCGAGCTCGATCTCCTCGCGGACGAGCACGGACGCGCGCTCGGAGACCTCCGAGACCGCGCCGGCGAGCCCGCCGTTGACGTTGTCTCGGGATCAGTCGCCACGGCGCTTCGATCAGTTGTGCGAGGACGATGCCGCCGACGAAGGCGGCGCCGACGAGGGCCTCGGGATGCTGCTCGGCGAAGCCGGGCTGCTCGAGCGCGCCGCGGTCATACGCGCGCTCGGCGCCGGTGGGGTGTCCCTCGACCTCCGGGAGGACCGCGGCGGCTTCGCTGGTGCTCTGGGTCTCGTCGCTCACTCCGGCGGGTCCTCCCCGTACACGCGCCGCCAGATGACAGCGGCGACCCGCGTGGTGGCGATGCTGGCGAGGGCGCCGAGGCCGGCGAGCAGGCCCGGCCCAGACGAGGCGCTTGACGAGGTCGTTGTCCATCGGGAGGTCCCCGAGTCTATTCAGCCGGGTCGCGGGAGCGTTCCCGGCGCCCTCCGCCTCCAACCCGCCGCACATGGTCTCGACCACGAAGCGCTTGGCCTGCTCGAACTCGTCCTCGCCGGTCGGGAGGAGGTCGAAGATCCAGCCGGTCAGCACCTGCTCGATCGCGCCGTAGAAGGCCATCGCGGCGAACTCGGGCGTGACGTCGGACTTGAACGTCCCCGTCGGCCTGGGCCTTGCTCGACGATCGCGCGCGATCCGCGTCGTAGGCCTCGCGGATCTTCGCGAGGTGGGTGCGGCCGAACGAGTTCGCCGCGCGCGTGACCTCGACGATGATCACCTTCATCAGCTCGGGGTCGTGGCGGTAGGAGTCGACGATGAACGAGGCGATCGCGTAGCAGCTTCTCGCGCGGCGGGATCTCGCTCGCGGCGGTCGATCTCGCCGATCGCCGCGAGCATGACGTCCCAGCGCTCGAGGAAGAGCGTGTCGAGGATCTCGTCCTTGGAGTCGAAGTAGTGGTAGACGAGGCCGTAGGCGACCCCCGCCTCGTCGGCGATGTCCGAGACGCGGCAGGTGTGGAAGCCCTGGCGGGCGAACACGCGCACGGCGGCGTCGAGGATCGGCGCGGCGCTTGTCGGCCGCCGCCTGGGCGCGGGAGACCGCCATCAGGCGTGGACCTCCGAGCCAGGCGTAGACCTCGGCCGGCGGTTGGCGAGCGACGGGCAGCTTGGTGCGGATCGTCGTCCTGCCGTCGAGGTCGAGGTCGGCCACGACGCGCGTCTCGGCGTCGGGCGCCTGCGCGAGCACCACGCCCCACGGGTCGACGATCATCGAGCGCCCGCCGGAGCGCATGGCCGGGCGCGTGCTCGCCGACCTGGTTGGCGGCGACGACGAAGGCCTGGTTCTCGATCGCCCGCGCGCGCAGCAGGATCTCCCAGTGGTCGCGCGTCGTGGCCAGCGTGAACGCGGACGGGCACGGCGATGATCCGCGCGCCGCGCGACGCGCGAGCATCCGGTAGAGCTCGGGGAAGCGCAGGTCGTAGCAGACGGTCATGCCCAGGCGCGACGCCGTCGGCCGCTCCGAGACGACGATCTCGTCGCCCGGATCCTCGGTGGCCGGACTCGCGGTAGACGGTGCCCGCCGACCTCGACGTCGAACATGTGGATCTTGCGGTAGACGGCGCGGACCTCGCCGTCGGGACCGACGTGCACGGACGTGTTCTGGACTTCTCGCTGGCCCTCGACGCGCTCGACGATCGAGCCGGCGACGCAGGTCGATCCGCAGCTCGCGCGCGATCTCGCGCGCCCAGCGTGATCGTCGGCCCGTCGAGCGGCTCGGCGCGCGGCGGGGATGTCCTCGGGCGCGCCGAGGACAGCTCCACTTCTCGGGCAGCACGACGAGCTGCGCGCCGTCGCGCCGCCGCGGCGCGGACCAGCCGCTCGGCGGTGGCGAGGTTGCGCTGCTTGTCGTCGGTCGCGTTGAGCTGGACGGCTGCGGCTCGCACGGCTCTCTCCCTCTCTGTCCTCGTGGATTGACTGGTCAGTCAATCCCCTCGCGCACAGGGTACCGTCGCCCCGCCCGATGGTACCGCTCCTCCCGGCCCCGGCCGTCCCGAGGACCTCCCGCTGCCGCCGGCGCGCATGCCGATGCTGCGCGGCGGACGGCCGCTCAAGCGCTGGCGCTACGTCGGCGTCTACGGGCCCGAGGTGCATGCTGTGCGTCGGCGTGCGCGCAGATCGGCCCGAGCACGGCAGGCGTGGTGGGCGGTCTGGGACCGCGCGGCGCGGAGCCTGCACGAGCGCACGCGGCTCGGGCGCTCCGGCGGCGTGTCGCCTGGACCCGGGGACGGTCCGCGTGCGCGACCGCGACGCCTGCGATCGACCTCGCTGCTCGAGGAGAGCCCAGGGCGTCGAGACCGTCTCGCCAGCACGGCGCGCAGCACATCTGGACGCGCAAGCAGGGCGGCGTGCGCGCGCGCGGGCGCGTGGTCGTCGGCCGGCGGGAGTGGCAGCTCGACGGCGCGCGCGATCGTCGACGACTCGGCCGGCTACCACGCGCGCCACACGGCCTGGTCGCTGGTCGGCCGGCGTCGGCGTCGGCGGCCGACGGGCGCGAGGTGGCGTGGAACCTCGTCGACGGCGTCCACGACGCGCCGGTCGGCAGCGAGCGCACGGTGTGGGTCGACGGGGTCGCGGCCGAGGCGCCGGTGGCGACGTTCGCCGACGACCTCTCGCGGTCGCGCTCGCCGACGGCACGGGCCTGCGCTTCGCGGCCGAGGCCGTGCGCGAGCGCGACGACAACCTGCTGATCGTGCGCTCGCGCTACGTGCAGCCGTTCGGCACGTTCAGCGGGACGCTGCCCGGCGCCGGCGAGCTACGCGAGGGCTACGGGGTGATGGAAGCTCACGACGTCCGCTGGTAGAGGTCGCGCACCCACGCCTGCAGGCGGCCCAGGAAGCGCGGGTCGATCGTGTGGGGGATCGCGGACTCGTGGTAGAGCGGCTCGATGCCCGCGGCCTCCAGGCGCTCCTTCGCCACGCGGCCGAACTCGACCGGGATCACCGGGTCCTGGCTGCCGTGGCCGATGGCGACCTGGAGGTCCGGCCGGTCGAAGTCGACCTCGAAGCCGTCGACGGTCGGGATGAAGCTGCTCAGCGCGATGATGGCGCGCGGCGTCGGCTGCCCCTTCCCCAGCCCGAGCGCGTAGGCCATCACCCCGCCCTGGCTGAAGCCGCCGAGCACGGTGCGCTCGGGGCCGATGCCGTACTGCTCGCCAACGGCCTCGAGCCAACCGCCGGCGCGGGTGAAGGTGCTCTCCCAGGTCTCCCGGTCCGGGTAGCCGACGCGCTCGACGATGTACCAGTGGCGGCCACCCGGTGGGATCGAGAGCGGACCGCCGGGCGTGATGCCGACGAGCCGGCGCTCGGGGTCGAGGATGTCCAGCAGCGGGAAGAGGTCCTCCTCGTCCGCGCCGCGCCCGTGGAAGAGGACGAGCATCCCCTCGGGCCCGGGGACCTCGGCGGGCCGGACCAGGTGGTCGAGATCCTCAGGCGACGGCACGCTGGGCGGCCCGGTCGCGCACCGAGGTGATGGCATCGAGCAGGGCGGCGTTGAACTCCTCGGCGCGGTTGGCGACCGCGAAGTGCGCTGCCGGGCGAGTCGAACACGGGCGCGCCGAGGCAGTCGGCCAGCTCGAGCTGGCGGTGCTGCGGGACGTCGGTGTCCTCCGTCGTGCGCACGACGGAGGCGGGGACGGTCAGCGAGCCGAGCCACGGGCGCGCGTCGTAGCGACCGAGCTCGCGGCCCGCCTCCGCGAGGTCGCGCGCGCTCGCGCGCGTCAACTCGCCGACGGCCCACGAGGTCTCCGCGGTGTCGGGGAAGCCCGACCAGCGCAGGCCCCGGCGCCAGAACCCGATCGGGAAGAGCCCGAGGAACAGGCGCAGCAGCGCCATCATGTTCCAGACGATCTTCGTGCGCGGGTCGCTCCACGTCGCCGCGGTGGCGCAGCAGACGATGCCCTCGACGACGTCCGGATGGTCGCGCGCGAGGATCTGCGTGATCGGCCCGCCCATCGAGTAGCCGACGGCCACGACCGGACCGATGCCGAGCTCGCGCACCAGGCCGGCGGCGTCCGCGGCGGCGTCGGCGAGCCGGAAGGGCTGCGGCGCGCGGATGCCGTGGCCGTGGCCGCGGTGGTCGACGGCGATGACGCGGTAGCCGGCGAGCGCGAACGGCGCGAACTGGCGCGCCCAGTTCAGCGAGCCCGACGCCATCCAGCCATGCAGGAGCAGCAGCACCGGCCCGTCGCCGCCCGTGTCGCGCAGGAACACCTCGCCGCGCCCGTGGACGTTGACGAGGCGGCCGTCGGGCAGCTCGAAGGGCGGCTCGGGGACCCAGGGCGGGACCGGCCGGCGGCGGCGCACGACGCGGCGGCGCCGGCTCACGCCGCGCCCCGCTTGCGGCGCAGCTCGCGCTGGTCGCGCAGCTCGGCCAGCAGCAGCTTCGAGTGCATGGCGCCGATCAGCTCGCGCAGCGGCTCGGCGCCCGCGGCGATGATCTCCGCGGCGCGGTCGACGTCGACCTCTCCGACGCAGGCGTTCGAGCAGCATGCGCACCTCCTCCGCGACCAGCGGCGCGAGCGCCTCGCGGTAGCGCAGCGTGTCGTAGACGGTGAAGCCGATCGGCTCGTCGTAGCCCCCCGCGCGGAAGCGGCTGATGGCCTCGATGATCGCGACGTCGTCGGCGTCGTAGCCCCGGGTGGTGGGCGACAGCACGCCCAGCTCCCCCAGACGGTCGAGCACGTTGGCGGGATGTCGTAGCGCTTGCGCACCTCGGCGGCGGACACGCGGCGGTCCTCCGAGCGGGCCGTGACGGCGCGCTCGAGGATGCGGTCCTCGAGCTCCATGAGCGCCTCGGCGCGCTCGGGGTCCTCGTCCATCACGCCCTTGATGAGCCGCAGCGGCATGAAGCGCTCCTCCTGGAGGCGCTTGATCAGCCGGATGCGATCGACGAACTCTGGCGGGTAGTAGGCCATGTTGCGCGACGTGCGCACCGGCTCGGGCAGCAGGCCCTCGCGCAGGTAGTGCTTGATCGTGCCCGCGCTGACGCCGGAGCGCTCGGCCAGCTCGGTCATCTTCAGCAGCCGTCGGGTGCATCCGCCATGAACGACCCCTGGACCCCGCTCGCCGGGCCGGCGACCGCGCCGGACTCCTTCAGCGCCGCGATCTCCTCGTCGCGAGTAGCCGGCGTCGCGCAGCACCTCGTCGGTGTGCTCGCCCAGCACCGGGCCCGGCCGGCGGATGGCGCCCGGCGTGCGGCGACACTTCACCGGCACGCCGAGCTGGCGCACCGGCCGCGCCGCGCCGGGCTGGTCGAGCTCGACCACCATCTCGCGCGCCCTGACCAGCTCGGAGTCCAGCGCCTCGTCGAGGTCGAGCACCGGCTCCAGGCAGCAGTCGTGCTCGGAGGCGAAGGCCTGCCACTCGTCGCGGGTGCGCTCCAGGAAGATCCGCTCGACCTCGGCGTGCGCCTCGCCCCCGGGCGCCTCGAACTGCTTCTCGATCAGGTCCTCGCGGCCGACGCCCCGGCACCAGGCCTGCCAGAACTTCGGCTCCAGGGCGCCGAGCGTGACCCAGCCGTCGGCGCAGCGTACGGGCGGTAGCAGACGAGCGAGCCCGCCGAGCTCGAGGTCGCCGCGCTGCGGGACGACGTCCGTCGGCGAAGTAGCGCGCGGCGACCATGGCCAGCCAGGACAGCGCGCCGTCGGCCATCGAGACGTCGACGAACTGGCCCTCGCCGCGAGCGGTCGCGCTCGCGCAGCGCGGCCAGGATCCCGAACGCGGCCATCAGCGCCGCCGCCGCCCAGGTCGGCGATCTGCCCGCCGGACTGGATCGGCGGCGCCGTCCCTCTCGCCGGTCAGCCCGAGCAGCCCGATCAGGCCGAGGTAGTTCATGTCGTGGCCGGAGCGGTCGGTGTAGCGGCCCGTCCTGGCCGTAGCCGCTGATCGCGCAGTAGACGAGGCCGGGGTTCTCCTCGCGCAGGCGCTCGTAGCCCGACGCCGAGGCGGTCGAGCACGCCGGGGCGGAAGGACTCGAGCAGGACGTCGACTCCCGCGCGAGGCGCAGCAGCACCTCGCGCCCCTCGCTCGGTCTTGAGGTCGACGCGGATCGAGCGTCTTGTTGCGGTTCAGCGAAGGAACAGCGCCGACTGGGCGCTCGTCCTCCGCGCCCTCGTAGAGCGGCGGCGCCCAGCGGACGTAGTCGCCCATGCCCGTGTCCTCGACCTTCAGGACCTCGGCGCCGAAGTCGGCCAGCAGCAGCCAGCAGAACCCGCCGGGCAGCAGCCTGCGAGAGGTCGAGGACCTTGACGCCCTCCAGCGGAAGGCCGCTCATGCCGCCGCCCCCGCGAAGACCTCGCGCCGCGTGGCCGTCGTCGGGCAGGCCGAGCATCTCGCGCGCCTCGGCGACGGTCGCGGCGCGGCGGCCGATGTCCTCGGTCATCTGGCGCGCCTTGGCGATCAGGTCGCCGTTGGAGCGGGCCATCTCGCCGTTGGGGAGGTAGAAGTTGTCCTCCAGGCCGACGCGGATGTTGCCGCCCAGGGTCAGCGAGGTCGGCGACGAGCATCCACTGCTCGCGCGAGATGCCGATCACGCCCCACTTGTTCGGGCCATCGGGGCCGCCCGGGATCTGCTCGGACATGTGGGCGAGGTTCTTCGCGCGTCGGGCGGATGCCGCCGGTGACGCCCATGACGCAGGAGATCTGGAGCGGCTCGCTCGAGCAGGCCCATGTCGATGAGCGGGTCGAGGTTGGCCATGTGGCCGGAGTCGAAGCACTCGTGCTCGGGGCTGATGCCCAGCTCGCGCATCGGCTCGAGCAGCGTCGATGATCGTCTCGAAGCAGTTCTCGAAGACGGCCGCGAAGACGAACTCCTTGCGCCGCCGCGAGTACTTCGCGTAGTTCATCGAGCCCATGTTCAGCGCGGCCGACCTCGGGGCGCAGCTCGCGCAGGTAGGCGATGCGCTTCTCCAGCGGGACGCCGATCGCGCCCGTCGAGTAGTTGATGATCACGTCGTCGACCGCGTCGAGGATCGCCTCGGTGATGGCGCGGAAGTCCTCGATCTCGTAGGAGGGCACGCCCTCGCGCGTGCGGGCGTGGATGTGGATCATGGCCCCGCCCTCGTCGACGATCCGCCGCGCCTCGGCGGCGTACTCCTCGGGCGTGTAGGGATCGCCGGGCACTGGTCGCGGTTGGCGATCGCGCCCGAGATCGAGCAGGTGATGATGACGGGATCGGTGAGGGACATCAGCTGGCAGTCGGCAGTTCGCAGTTGGCAGGGGCGAGATCCGGCACGGGGCTGCCTCCTATGGCCGTGAGCGGGAGCAACTTCAGAGGGCTGGCCGCGTACCGCCTGGCTTCGGCTCTCGGCGATGCGGTGTATCGCGAGGGTGCAGTGTGGCCGTCGTTTGAGCGCTGGTCGATCGGGATGCAGGCCGTGCGGGCGGCAGACTCCGTGGGAGCGAACATCGCCGAAGCGTCCGGGCGCTGGACGGAGGCCGACAAGCGGCGGCTCCTCCTCGAGCACTGGCTGCTCCAGGCCCACAACCGCGGTCTGACGCGGGAGTCACACGACGAGGCCGTAGCCGAGCTCGCCCGGACACTGAACGGCCTGATCAGACGCCCGGTTCCGAACTGACGCACTTGCCAACTGCGAACTGCCAACCGCGAGCTCATACGGGCACCACCCCATGCCGCTTCCACGGCCGCTCGATGCGCTTGTGCTGCGCCATCTCGAGGGCGCTGATGATGGTCGGGCGAGTCTCGCGGGGGTCGATGACGTCGTCGATCATGTCGTTGCCCGCCGCGATGTAGACGTCGATGATCTTGCGGAACTCCGCGACCAGCTCGGCGCGCTTGGCCTCGGGGTCCTCGGCCGCCTCGACCTGCTTGCGGAAGATGATCTCCACCGCGCCCTCCGCCCCCATCACCGAGATCTCGGCGCTCGGCCAGGCGACGATCAGGTCGGGCTCGTACGCGCGGCCGTTCATCACGTAGTAGCCGGCGCCGTAGGCCTTGCGGATCATAACGGTGATCTTCGGGACCGTCGCGTTGGCGACCGCGTAGAGCATCTTGGCCCCGTGGCGGATGATCCCCGCCTCCTCGACCTTGGTCCCGACCATGAAGCCGGGCACGTCCATGAGGAACACGAGCGGGATCGAGAACGCGTTGCAGAGGTTGACGAAGCGCGCGGCCTTGTCGGCGGAGTCGTTGTCGAGGATCCCGCCGAGCTGCTTGGGCTGGTTGGCGACGATCCCGACGGGCCGGCCGCCCATGCGCGCGAGGCAGGTGATGATCGTCTTCGCGAACTGGGGCTTGAGGTCGAGCCACTCGCCGTCGTCGACGATGCGCCGGATCACCTCGTACATGTCGTAGGGCTTGCGGTTGGACTCGGGGAGCACGTCGATGAGCTCCTCGTCCATGCGGTCGATCGGGTCGGCGGACTCGATGACCGGCGGCCCCTCCTCGCAGTGCGGCGGGAAGAAGCTCAGGTACTGCTTGATCGCGCGCGATGCACTCCTGGTCGTCGGCCACCTCGAGGTCGCCGACGCCGCTCTTGCGGCAGTGCACCCGCGAGCCGCCGAGCTCCTCCTGCGTGACGTCCTCGCCGATCGCGGCGCGCACGAGGTGCGGCCCGGCCAGCGCCATCGAGCCGCGGCCCTTGACCATCGGCACGAAGTCGGCGAGCCCGGGGATGTAGGCGGTGCCCGCGGCGCACGGGCCCATGAGCGCCGCGACCTGCGGGATGACGCCGCTCATCACGACCTCCTCGCGGAAGAGGAACCCCGAGCCGGCGAAGAGCGAGCCGACCGCCTCCTGGATGCGCGCGCCGGCCGAGTCCAGCAGCCAGATGAACGGGATCCGCTTGGTCAGCGCGAGCTCGCGCAGGCGCGCGACCTTCAGCTCACCGGTCATGCCCATCGACCCGGCCATGACCGTGAAGTCGTAGGCGGCGACCGCGACCATGCGCCCGTCGACCTTGCCGTAGCCGGTGATCACGCCGTCGGCGGGCGCCTCGTTGTTCTCCATCGCCCGCGGGAGAAGTGCGGCCGGCCGTGGAGGCCGAGCTCGGTGAACGTGCCCTCGTCGATGAGCAGTGCGAGCCGCTCGCGCGCGGTGAGCTTGTCGTGGCGTGCTGGCTGGCGATCTTCTCCTCGCCGCCGCCGAGGCGCGCCTTCGCGCGGCGCTCGTGGAGCTCCTCTACGAGCGGGCGCAGGAGGCGGGCGCTCGGGTCTCGGGGCGTCATGGGGTCTTTCCCAAGAGCAGGCCGCCGCGACGGCGTCGGAGACGGCCGCGGCCAGGGCGTCGCCGTCGTCCACGGCGTCGGGCGGCCGGGAAGCACGTGATCTCGATGCCGAGCACCTCGCGACGCGGCGCCGACGCCGCGCGAGCACGTCGGCGAGCGCGGCGGGGTCAGCCCGCCCGGCGCGGGGAACTCGGCGGGCACGACCGCGTTGTCGAGCACGTCGAGGTCGAGGTGGACGAAGACCGGGCGCGCCCTCCAGCGCGTCGCGACCGCGCGGGTCCGGCGGCGGCGGTCGAGGAGCCGACGACCCGGCCGGCTCGAGCAGTCGCTGCTCGCCCTCGTCGAGGTCGCGGATGCCGGCGAGCACCACGCGTCGGGTCGGCAGCGCGGCCGCGCAGCCGGGTCCCACAGGCCGCAGGCGCCTGCGAGGCACATCCCGCCGAGGAAGCGGCTGGGCGTGGTCTCCGGCGTGTTGAAGTCGGCGTGAGCGTCGAGCCAGAGCACGCGCGCGTCGGCGCGCTGGGCGGCGACGGCGGCAGCGTGGTCGAGGCACACGGGGCAGTCCGGCCACGAGCACCGGGACCGCGCCGCCGTGCAGCGCGTCGGCGATCTGGCCGCCGGCCTCGAGCAGGCAGCCGTGCCCGTCGCGCAGGTCGTCCTCGTAGTCGCGCAGGCCGTCGACTCCTCGGGCGGGGCCGACCAGCCGCGGTTCGACCCCGAGCCGGGCGCCGAGCGATTCGGCCAGGGCGCGCGTGCCCCGCGCGCCTCGGGGCCGAAGTCCGAGGTGCGGCAGTGCCCCACCACCGCGGGAACGCTCATCGGCCCTTCCACTCCGGGTCGCGCTTCTCGAAGAAGGCGGTCACGCCCTCGACGATGTCCTCCGTCGAGAACGCGATCGTCAGCTGGGCGTGCAGGTACTCGAGCGCGTCGGCGAAGTCCATGTCCATCTGGCGGTACATCGCGTCCTTGCCCAGGCGCATGATCACCGGCGACTTGCTCGCCAGCTTGAGCGCCCAGTCCTCGACGGCGGCGTCGAACTCGGCGTCCGGGACGACCCGGTTGACCAGCCCGATCGCGCGCGCCTCGTGCGCGGTGACGCGCTCGCCGAGCAGCAGCAGCTCGTTGGTCTTCTTGCGACCCACGTTGCGGTAGATCAGCGCCATGATCATGAACGGGAAGGCGCCGACGGTGATCTCGGGCGTGCCGAACTCGGCGCTCTCCTTGGCGACGACCAGGTCGCAGGCCAGCGCGATGCCCAGCGCGCCGGCGAGCACGTGCCCGTTGGCGGCGCAGATCGTCGGCTTCCCCAACTGGCCGACGAGCTGGAGGATGCGCACGAGGCGCCCGGTGCCGAGGTGCTTGTGCACGAGCGGCAGCTCGGCCGCGAACCCACCCAGGTTGGCGCCCGAGGAGAAGACCTTCTCGTGCGTGGAGGTGAGCACGACGCAGCGCACCGCGTCGTCGTCGCGGGCCGCCTCGAACGCGGCGATCAGCTCGTCCAGGGTCTGGTCGCCGAGCGCGTTGCGGGTGTCGGGGTCGTCGAAGGCGATCGTCGCCACCCCCGTCGAGGCGACGTCGTAGCGCAGGTTCTCGTAGGGCACTCGGACCTCTCGTGGGAAGTGGGAAGTGCTACTCCCCACCTTGACGGATGGGTCGGCGAATCGTCAAGCGGGCAGGACCCACCGGAATCCGGTCGGCTGGGGGCCGGCGTCGCAACCACGTCCCCCGCCGAGCCCCACCATCAGAGGGAGACAGGTGTGCGGTTCGTACTCCGCGGCGTCAGACGCATGCCGGGGCCCGGGCCGCGCATCCTGCGCGGCCCGGGTTGTGGCGCCGGCTAGTTGGCGCCCCGGCGACTGAGCACCGCCGGCACGGTGCGGGCGATGATCCCGAGGTCGCGCCAGATGGACCAGTGCGCGACGTAGACGCAGTCCAGGCGGATCATCTCCTCGAAGGACATGTTCGTACGGCCGGTGACCTGCCAGAGCCCGGTGAGTCCCGGCGGCGTATCGGTGCGGGCGCGCGCCCATGGGGTGACGCGATCATCCTCGGCGAGGATCAGCGGGCGCGGACCGACGAGGCTCATGTCGCCCTTGAGGACGTTCCAGAGCTGCGGCAGCTCATCGACGCTCCAGTGGCGCAGAAAGTGACCGAGACGGGTCACCCGAGGATCGTGGTCGAGCAACAGCCAGTCGGGATCCCGGCTTCGCGCGCGCAGCGCGTCCGTCATCCCCTCGGCACCGTGCACCATCGTGCGGAACTTCACCAGCCGGAAGACGTGGCCCCCGTAGCCGATCCGCTCCTGGCGAAAGAGGATCGGGCCCGGAGAGTCCAGCCTGACCGCGACGGCGATCGTGAGCATGAGCGGCGCGAAGAGGATCAGCGCGACGCCGGAACCGACCACGTCGACGGTGCGCTTCGCCGCCCGCGCGAGCGGCGAGAGGCGACGAGCGCGGGCGCCGAGCGCACCAGCCTCCTCACCTCCGGCCGCCGCGCGGGGGCTCGGCGCGTCGACCAGCGAGCTGATCACGCTCACCTTGATGCCTCGCCGTCGGCACGACCGCAACGGCTCGAGCAGCCGTGCCGTGTCCAGCGACGAGGAGGTGATGAGCACGTGGGTGACCCCGTGCTCCGCGGCGATCGCCGCCAGGTCCACGTCCGCCGTCCCTCCCGACGGTGCGTGCTCATCTGCGCTCGGCGGTATGGCATACGCGATCGCGCCGGCCGCCTCGAGACCGAGATCGGGGCGTTGCCCGAGCTCGGCGACGAGCCGATCGACCACGGACGGCTCGGCCGCCACCAGGACGCGCTCGGGACCGAGGACGGTCCGCGTCGCGCGGCGCATCAGCAGACGAAAGCCGAGGATCAGCACCACGGAGACGAGCGTCAGCTCCGTCAGATATTCGGCGCCCGGCACCAGCCGCAGGCCCAGCTGTCCGAGGGCGCCGGACACCACGCCCGCGACGAGGGCACATCCGAGCACGCCAGGGACGTCGTCGCGCGCGGTGGAGCGCAGGGCCGCGGGGTCGCGGTCATAGAGGCGGAAGGCATGGAGCAGCGCGAGCCAGAGCACGATCGTCAGCGCGGCGGCGGGGACGCCCCGGCCCTCGCCGGCCAGGCCCCACGCGAGCGCGGTCGCCAGCGCCACCGCCAGCAGGTCGCCCGTCAGCAGGAGCCGCCGAGCCGCCGCGTCGCGATGGCGGCCCTCGAGCGCGGGGCCGACGGCGCCGGCGCCGGCCGGCGGGCCGGAGGCGGCGACCGGGACGCCGGTCAGACGGCGGGCGAGCTGCTGACTCGTCACGCGACCCAGGTCTCCACCGGCCCGAGCACCGGCACGGCGTACGGGTCGGAGCCCCCGCTCTGGATGCTCACCGCGGCGCCACCCTCGTCGAGGGAGCGATCCGCCGCCGCGGTGAGGGCGACCACATCGCGCGCGAGGCGCGTGTGGAAGGGCAGCGAGTCGCCCCTGGAGGCCGCGCTCAGGAAATCGGCGAGCTCGGCGCCCAGCGGCTCGTAGGAGGCGATCTTCGGGGAGAGGATGCTGCCCGTCCGATAGGACAGGTGGTACTCGCCGAAGGTCTCGGGATCCTGATAGACGACCCCGTGGTCGAACAGCCGGATCGGCTCGGCGGTCCCGTCGTCGTAGACCACCATCTTCTCGCTCCCGACCAGGACGGTCCGGCGCAGCTTGCTCGGCGCGAGCCAGCTCAGCTCGACGTTCGCCACGACGCCCGGACGGGAACTCCAGCGTGACGAAGGCGACGTCGGCGATGCCCTTCACCACCGATCGCGCCCGACGGCCCGCGCCGTGTGCGGGAGCTCGCCGAGCCAGTAGAGGAGGATCGAGAAGTCGTGAGGGCCGAGGTCCCAGATGACGCTGACGTCGCGCTGGTGCAGGCCCAGGTTCACGCGGCTCGACGAGATGAAGTAGAGGTCGCCGAGCACCCCGCTCGTCAGCATGGCGCGCACCGCCTGCACCGGCGGGCTGTAGATGAACGTGTGACCGCACATCAGCGTGCGGTCGTGCTCGTCGGCGATCTCCACGAGCTCCTCGGCCAGCTCCGGCGAGGGCGCGAGCGGCTTCTCGACGAAGGTGTGCTTTCCCGCCTGGAGCGCCCGGGCCGCCATGTCGAAGTGGGTGAAGACCGGCGTGGCGATCACCACGGCGTCGACCTTGTCGTCGGCGAGCACGCGCTGGAACTCGGTCGTCGCGCGCGTCCCCGGATACCGGCGCCGAAACTGCGCGAGGCGCTCGCGGTCGAGATCGCACATCCAGACCACGTTCGCGTTCGCGTCGTCGGCCAGGACCCGCAGCAGGTTGGGTCCCCAGTAGCCGAGGCCGACCACGGCGACATTGACCGGGCGCACGTTCCCGTTCTCAGACACCGACGCCCCCCACCAGCTCCACGCCCCGCAGCGGCGGCGCCTCGTAGAGCGCCGCGTGGCATGCCTCCACGACTCGATGCACCTCGCTCTCGGTGAGCTCCGGGAAGATCGGCAGCGACAGCTCCTCGCGCGCCCACGCCTCCGCGACGGGAAGGTCCGCGGCGCCCAGGCCGAGATCCAGGATGGCCGGCTGGCGATGGACCGCGGGGCTGTAGTGGATGCCGGTTGCGATCCCCGCCTCCTCCAGGCGCGACGCCAGCAGGTCGCGCTGGCGAGCCCGAACCGGGAAGAGGTGGTAGATGCACGGGCTCTGCGGACGCGTCTCCAGGAGCCGCAGGGCGCCCTCCAGCCCGGCGCGATACCGGCCCGCGAGGTCGCGACGGCGGGCGTTCCAGGCGTCGAGGCGCGGCAGCTTCACGCGCAGAAACGCCGCCTGGAGCCCATCGAGCCGCTCGTTGGCGCCGATCTCGACATGCTCGCCCTTGCCCGCCTGCCCGAGGTGACGCAGGCGCCGGGCGCGCTCCGCGATCTCGGCGTCGTCGGTGCAGATCGCGCCGCCGTCGCCGAGGGCGCCCAGGTTCTTGCTGGGATAGAACGAGAAGGCCGCGCCCCGCCCCAGCGTCCCAGCGCGACGACCGTCGAGCGTCGCGCCGTGCGCCTGGGCCGCGTCCTCGAACAGCGCAAGCCCGTGGCGCTTCGCCAGCCGCGCCAGCCCAACCATGTCGCAGACCTGTCCGTAGAGGTGCACGGCGAGGATGCGCGGCCGTCCGGGGCCCGACCGCCGCGGCCGCGGCGCGGTCGATCAGACCGTGGGGTCGTCGACGTCGCAGAAGACGGGTGTGGCGCCGGCGTGGATCACACCTAGCGCGGAGGCGATGAAGGTGTGGCCGGGAACGATCACCTCGTCTCCCGGCCCGATGCCCGACGCCCGCAGGAGCACGCCGAGCGCCGCCGTGCCGGATGCCACGCCCACGCAATGCCGGGCCCCCGTAGGCGGCGAACTCGCGCTCGAAGCACGCGACCTCCTCGCCGAGAATGAAGCCGCTCCCGCCGACGACGCGCGCGAACGCGCCACGCAGCTCCGACGCCATCGAGGCATGCTGGCGGCCGAGCGCGACCAGCGGGATCTCCTCGGGGCGCGAGTCTTCCGTCCCGCGCATGACGTCCTCCTTGATCCGTTGCCCCGGGCACGCCCTCGCCCGGCTTCAGTGACGTGACGCACCGGAGCTTCGCTAGCCCGGTCAGGGGCTCGCAATAGGTCAGCCGGGTCAATAGCGTTCACGCCTTGAACGCCCAGGTCGACTATCCTCACCAGGGCCGGCGTCAGGTCAGCAGGGAACGCCTCGCTCGGACGGCACGGATTGCCTCTTTCACAGACCCACCCGCAAGAGATCGCAGCCCCCGCACGGGTGGTTGTGGTCGATGACCACGTCCTGTTTCGCTCCGGTCTGACGCGCCTTCTCGCCGACGAGGGCATCGAGGTCATCGGCGAGGCGGACCGGGGCGAGGAGGCGCTCGAGGTCGTGGCCGGCACGTCGCCGGACGTCGTGCTGATGGACCTGAACCTGCCGGGCATCTCCGGCACGGAGGCGACGCGCCGCCTCGTCCGCGCCCATCCGCGCCTCAACGTCGTCGTGCTCACGGTCATCGAGGCGGAGGCGGAGGTGATCGAGTCGATGGTCGCCGGCGCCTGCGGCTACCTCCTCAAGGACGCCTCGGTGCAGGACATCGTCCTCGCCATCGACGCGGCCGCCCGCGGCGAGTCGCTCATCGCGCCGGCGATCGCCGCGAAGCTCGTCGCCCGCGTGCGCGCGGCCGGCAGCATCGAGGCGCAGCCCCTGCGGCTGGCCCTCAGCGAGCGCGAGCTCGACGTGCTGCGCCTGGTCGGCGAGGGCCGCGAGAACCGGCAGATCGCCGCCGAGCTCTTCATCAGCGAGAGCACCGTCAAGCACCACATCTCGAGCCTGCTCGGCAAGCTCGGCGTCGGAAACCGCGTGCAGGCCGCCGTCCGCGGGGTGCGCGACGGCCTCATCTGACGTGGCGACGCCCTATCCGGCGTGTTCCTCGGCCCAGGCGCGCAGCGTGGCGAGGGCGGAACGCAGCTCGCGGAGCGTCCCGCGCATGGTGCGGAGCCGCCCGGACAGCTCCCTCTCGGCCGCTGGGTCGGAGGCGCCGGCCCGCAGATCCGCCAGCTCGCGCTCGATGCGCCGGCACGCGCCCTCGAGCGTCAGGGCGTGCGCGTAGCCGTCCTGGAGCAGGTCCAGGGCCTCGTCGGTCGCGTCCAGCGGAAGCGTCCGGAGCCGCTCGCGGATCCGATCGCGCACGGCGGCCGCCATTGCCTCCGGCGAGTCCTCGCGCCCCCGGCCGGTGCCCGATTGGGCACGGCTGCGTCCGGATTTTCGGTCCATGCGTCGGTGAGGCCTCCGCGGGTGAAGGGTGAGTGATACCGACCGCGACGGTCAATGGCCCATGAGAGCCGTTGGTGTTCACAACGCTGAACCTCGGATTGTGTGAGCCAGCTCGGTCGGCGAACCGCTCGCCTTCAGCAGGCCCACGGCGGTGCGGCGGTCGGGCGCCTGCACCTTGCGCATGATGTCCGAGATGTGCCGCCGGACGGTGACGTCGGCCAGCCCGAGCTGGGCGGCGATCTGGCCGGTCGTGAAGTCGGCGCACAGGAGGTCCGCGACGTCCCATTCGCGCGGGGTCAGGCTCACCCTGCGCCGGTTGATCAGGGCCGGCCGGCGCGAGCGGCCGCCGAGCGTGCGGAACTCGTCGATGAGGGCCGCCGTGAGTCGCCGCGGAAGCGCCGCCTCTCCGTTGAGGACGCCCGCAGCGCATGCGGGAGCCGCGTCGGGTCGACGGTCTTGAGGAGGTAGCCCAGTGCCCCGGCCCGGATGGCGGCGAGCACGTCCGCCTGCCGGTCGGAGACGCTGAGCATCACGATCGCCGTGGAGGGCACCCGCGCGCTGATCTGGCGCGCGGCGGTGATGCCGTTGCCGGGGAGGTGGCACTCGAGCAGGCACAGATCCGGACGCTCTCGGACGGCCGCGTCGACGGCCGCGCGAGCCGTCGCGACCTCCGCGACGATCTCGAACCCGTGTCCCTCGAGCGCGAGCCGGACGCCCGCGCGCGAGGCCGGGTGATCGTCGGCGACGAGAAGGCGCTGCGGCGGTCGCGCGGGACTCACCGCAGCGCGACTTCGATCATCGTGCCCGCGCCGGGCTCGGACTCGAGCCACATCTCGCCACCGAGGACGCTCGCGCGCTCGCGCATGCCGCCCAACCCGAAGCCGCCGTCGGCGTGCGCCGGCGCCGTCGTGAGGAAGCCGCGCCCGTCGTCGGTGATGCGCATCCGGGCGCGGTCGTGGATGCCCGGTCGCAGGTCGACCCGGACGTTGCTCGCTCCGGCGTGCCGTGCGGCATTCGATATCGCCTCGCTGACCATGCTGACCAGCTCGTCGAGCTCTCCGGCCCGGAGGCTGACGTGGCGGTCGACGTCCACGTGCAGGGTCATGCCCCAGCGCGAAGCGAGCGGCCCCGCCCGATCCGCGATCGTCTCCGCGATGGAGCCCGTGCGCTCATCCGCCAGCCCCGATACGACGTGGCGCGAGCTCTCGAGCGCATGCTCGGCCGCTGCGACGATGCGGGCGTCGCGCGATCCGGCGGGGTGGCGCTCGCTCCCGTCCGGGGCGCGGCTCTGGCTCAGGATGAAGGCGAGATCCTGCACGACGCCGTCATGCAGGTCGCGCGCGAGCCGGCGGCGCTCGCGCGCGACGGCGCCGGCCGCCGCGCGGTGTCGCACGAGGCGCAGCTCGGCCATCACCGCGCCCGCCAGCGCGCCGGCGGCGGCGACGTGCAGGAGGTCGTGGGTCGAGACCCACGCCTGCTCGGAGCCCTCCGGAAGCCCGACGGCGCTCAGGCGCGTGAGCGCCTCCAACGCGCACGCCAGGGCGATCCATGTCCAGAAGCCGTCTCCCGACGTGCGGCCGCGGCGCCAGAAGCCCGCCGACGCCGCGACGAAGAGCGTCGCGACCACGCAGGCGCTCAGGCCGGTGACGGGTGCGTCGCGGAGTGCCACGAGGAGATTCGCGGGGACCTTCGCCATCGGCTCGGGGTCGAGGTGCGCCCCGAGGAACGCGAGGGCTCCCCCAGTGGTCGCGATGACCGCCAGCACCGCGCTCGCCGTCGCCGTCCGTCGCGCGCGCGGTTCCATGGGTCGGCGGCTCGCGAAGGCCGCGGCGGCGATCAGGCCGGCGGCGAGCAGTTGCCCCGGCACCGCGCCCAGATCGTGGCGGCCCCGCTCGCCGAGCTCGAGAACGACGGGCGCCGCGTTGAAGACGAGCCCAAGGACGAAGACGACGGCAAGGCCCGCGACGAGACACAGATCGGCCGTGGACTCGCTCTCGCGATACCGCCGCTGGGCGGCGAGCACCGCGGCCAGCGTGATCACGGCCACCAGGGTCTCGAGCATCGCGCGACCGGCGCTCGCGCGGAACGCCACCGCATCGGGCGGCGAGAGGGCGGCGATCGCGGTGATCGCCAACCCGGCGAGGACGCACACGCTGAACGCCGCGCGCGCCGGTTGGATCCGACCAATCAAGCTTTGACCTCCTGTCGCAGCCAACGCTCGCGCACACGGGCGCCCATGTCAATGCGCATTTTCTGGAGAAACGACTCCGCAATTTGCGCAGAACGCGCAACACCGAGCGCAGCACCGCCGACCGGCACCGGGCCAGCCGCTGACCATCCCATCGAGAAGGGGCGCTAGGCTGCCCCGACGTCTGGGCGCTTACACATCCGGTCGCAGCGGTGTCGCGTCGCGCTCGTCATCACCCTCGCCGTCGCGGCATGGGTCACGGGGCCGTCGATCGCGCGCGCCGCAACGACGACCCTCTACCCGAGCGCCGACGCCCGCGTCGACGCCGGCCACCCGCAGCGCAACATCGGGCATGGCGCATTGCGGGTGCGCAGGTCACCGCTCGTGCGCTCCTACCTGAAGTTCGATCTCTCGGGCGTCAAGGGCACGATCACGCGCGCCACGCTCGTCCTCGCCCCCCGCTCCTCTTCGCGCGCCGGCGTCGCCGTCCTGCGAGCCGGCAATCGCTGGAGCGAGCGCCGCGTGACGTTCCGCAACGCCCCGTCTCCGCGCAGGCCGGCCAGGACCTCCGGCCGGATCAGGTGCTGCCGGACCAAGGTCTCGCTCGACGTCACGCACCTCGTGGCGGGCAGACGCAGCGTCACGCTCGTCCTGCGGTCGAGCGCGCGGCGGGGCAGCTCCGACACCGCCTCCTTCGGCAATCGCGAGCGGGGCCGGCGCCTGGCGCCGCGGCTCGTCGTCCGCGCGTCCACCGCCGCGAGTGAGCCGACCGCGTCCGCCCCGAGCGGCTCACCGCCGGGCGGTGCGACCGCACCGGGCGCGCCTCTGCCCGTCCCCCCCGTCCCGACCCTCCCGGGGCCGCTCCCGTTCCCGTCGTGGAACGGCGACCTCTCGACGGGGAACTGGTCGCAGTACGACTCGCGACCCGACAACCACCCGGACGGCCGGCCCAGGACTTCGCGATCGTCAACAGCCCGACCCCGGCGGGCTTTGCGCATGCCGGGGCGTTCACCGTCGGCCCGAGCTCCGATCGCGAGCAGCGAGGCGGGCACGCGCGCGCTGACGACGCTGTGGCCCAACGACTCCAACCCGGCCGCGGCGAAGTCGCGCGCCTACGAGGGCGCCGACTCCTGGTACCGCGACGCGTTCTACCTTCCGGCCTCCTTCTGCCCCGCGCCCGGGACCGACTGGAACTGGCTGTGGGAGATGCACAACTACCCGGACGGGCCCGGCGACGCGAACCTCTAGCTCGGGATCGTCACCGACACCGCCGACGGAGGCCCCGCCGGCGGGCAGCGCCTGTCGCTGTGGGTGATGGGCGGCGCCTCGGCCGCCAACCCGGTGGACGAGAAGGACTACTGGTGCAAGTGCAACCCCGATATCCGCGACCGCTGGCTGATCGGGCTCGACAGCGTTCCGCGGAACAGGTGGGTCGACGTGGTCATCCACGTGAAGTGGACCTAGAAGCAGACCGGCGGCCTGGTCGAATGGTGGATCGACGGCGCGAAGGCCGGCAGCTACAGCGGCCCCACGCTGTTCTACTACCGGTCCCTGAACGGTCCCGGCCAGGGTACCTCCAGCATGGCTACTACCGGCCGCAGGGATCCTCGCTGCCGACCGTCACCGTCTACCACGGCGCCACCATGATCGGCCCCAGCGCCGCCTCGGTCGGCTCCGCCGTCGGCTAGGCGGACTAGCGCCGCAGGTACACGACGCGGCGCGTGACCTGCGAGGTCGCGCCGCCGGTGTCGGTGAGAATCACCTCGACCGCGACCGCGCTGCCGCGAGGCGCGCTCGCGAGCCGGCGCACGACGGCGCTCGGCAGATTGATCCTGAGGCGCAGCGAACCCGGCCGGCGAACGCGGAAGGTGCGCCTCGCGCCCGTCGTCGCCGTGTTGGCGGCGCGCACGCGCAGCGCGCCGGCGCACGTCGTGACGCTCGGGGCGACGCACTCCACGGAGACCGGCAGCACGCCCGAGGCCCCGACGCTCCCGCCGACCACGATCGTGGGGGCCGGCCGGTCGGTCAGCGTCCGGCCGGCGCCGAAGACGGTGCCGAACGTCACCGGCGCATCGGCAGCGCCCGGCGGCGTGGCCGAGAGGGCAACGTTGCCGAGCTTCAACCGCACGTCGTCGAAGTACACGTCGGCGATACCGCCGTTCTCGACCGTCACCGCCACCTGCGCGGAGACCGTGCCCGTCGGCGCCGTGAGGGTGCCTGTGAGCGTCCGCACGCCGGTGGCGGTGGTTGTGGCCGCCTGCACCTTCCCGAGCTGGAATCCGGCGAAGTTGCGCCAGAGCACGTACAGCGTCACGCGCTGACCGCTCGAGCGAGTGGAGACGTTGATGGACGCCGAGGCCGTGTACCGCGCACCGTCGTCGATGCCGGCGATGGCGGGGTCCACCCTGGCCTCCCCGTACCCGCCGGTGCCCACGAATGCCGTGAGGCGGGCCGAGGCCACGCCCGCCGACGCCCAGCTCGTCGGCTGGAAACGAACGAGAGAGAGCGGTAGCGGTCTTGCCGAAGAAGATCAGGGTCTACGAGCTGGCACGAGAGCTTGGCGTCGACAACCAGGTGGTGCTCGACCTGTGCGAGCGCCTGAAGATCGGCGTGAAGAGCCACTCGTCGAGCATCGACGATCCCCTCGCGGACCGCGTCCGTCGACTCGCCGACCGCGGAGGGCCTTCGCCGCGAGCCGGAGGCCGAGCCCGAGCCGGATGAGGTACCCGCGCCGGTCGTCGAGGTCACCCCTGCGCCATCGGCTCCCGCACCGACGCCGGCCTCGGCCGAGGAACCGGCGGCTGCCCCGATCGCGTCCGTGCCCGCTCCGGCGCATCGCGTCGTCCGCTCGACGGGCGTCGTCGGCGAGCCTCCGGTCGCACCCGCGCCCGACCGATCGCGCCCGTGCCCGCTCCTGCGCCGGCTCCCGTGCCCGACCCGTCACCGGCGCCTTCGATCGAGCGCCCCGCCGCGGCCGCGCCGCCGGCTCCGCCGGCCGCACCGCCGAGCAGCCCGACGACCGGCCGACCCATCCCGCCCCCTCCGGGCGGCGGACGTCGTATCCCACCTCCTCCTGCCCCCCGCACGCCGGGTACCGGCTCCGGTGGTCCGTCGGGTCCCGGCGGCCCGCGTGCGGGCGGCGCTGGCCGTCCCGGTGGTGGTGGGTTCGGTGGTCAGCGTCCCGGTGGCGGTGGTGGTGGCTTCGGCGGCCCGCGCCCGGCGGCTTCGGCGGCGGTCCCGGTGGTGGCCGCGGCCCTGGTGGTGGTCCGGGTGGAGGTCCTGGCGGTGGACCCGGCGGGGGACCTGGCGGTCGCGGTCGCCCCGGCCCGCAAGGTCAGCGGCCACGGCGCAAGAAGCGTCGTCGTCGCGACTTCGAGGACCTCGGGCCCGCGTCGATGCCGCAGCTCACGCCGCACGACGCGCCGGTACCCGAGGGCGAGATCGTCGTCGAGCGCGGCAGCACGATCCAGGAGCTCGCGCCCAAGTTGAACCGCACGACTGCCGACCTGGTGCGGCTGCTGTTCGACGCGGGAGAGATGGTCACCGGCACCCAGTCGCTCGCCGACGAGATGATCGAGCTGATCGGTGAGGCGCTCGGCGCCGAGATCCTGCTCGTCGAGCCCGGCCAGGAGGCCGAGCTCGAGCTGCAGGCGCTGCTCGGTGACGATGACGACGACGATGCGCTCCAAGAGCCGCGTGCGCCGATCGTGACCGTGATGGGCCACGTCGACCACGGCAAGACGACGCTGCTCGACCGCATCCGCTCCGCAAACGTGGTCGCGGGCGAGGCCGGTGGCATCACGCAGCACATCGGCGCGTACCAGGTCGTCCAGGACGGACGCCCCATCACGTTCATCGACACGCCGGGTCACGAGGCGTTCACGCAGATGCGCGCGCGAGGCGCGCCGTGCGACCGACATCGCCATCCTGGTCGTTGCGGCCGACGACGGCGTGATGCCGCAGACGGTCGAGGCGATGAACCACGCGCGCGCCGCAGAGGTGCCGATCATCGTCGCAATCACGAAGACCGACCGCGAAGACGCTGACCCGACACGCGTGCGCCAGCAACTGGTTGAGCGTGAGCTCGTGCCCGAGGAGTGGGGTGGCGACACGATCGTCGTCGACGTCGCCGCGCCTACTGGCGCGGGTGTCGACACGCTCCTCGAGCAGATCCTGCTCGTTGCCGAGGTCGAAGAGCTCACGGCGAACCCCAAGGCGCCCGCGTGCGCGTTCGTGCTCGAGTCGAACCTCGACCCCGGCCGAGGTCCGGTCGTCACCGCGCTCGTCGAGCGCGGCACCCTGCGCGTCGGCGACCCGATCGTCGCCGGTGGCGCCTGGGGCAAGGTGCGGGCCATGTTCGACGAGAACGGCCAGGTCGTCGGCGAAGCCGGGCCGTCGGCCCCGGTCGAGGTCCTCGGTCTCGACGATGTCCCGCTCGCGGGCGACGAGCTGCGGGTCGCGCCCGACGAGCGCACCGCGCGCACGGTCGCGGAGGCACGCGCGCACCGGCGTCGCACTGCGAGCCTGAAGCATCCGATGACCCTCTCGGGTGGAGCCCGACTGGAGGACATCTTCGCGATGGTCCAGCGCGGCGAGGTCGCCACGCTGAACCTCGTGCTCAAGGCCGACGTCCAGGGTTCGCTCGAAGCCGTCACCGACGCGTTGCGCAAGCTCGATCAGGAGCACGAAGAGGTGCGGCTGTCGTTCGTGCACCGTGCCGTCGGTGGGATCACGGAGTCCGACATCAACCTGGCTGCGGTCTCGAATGCCAGCGTCATCGGCTTCAACGTGCGGCCCGATCGCAAGGCGCGCGATCTCGCCGAAGCCGAGCACGTCGAGATGCGGCTCTACGAGGTGATCTACAAGGTCCTCGAAGACGTCCAGTCCGCGCTCATCGGCATGCTGAAGCCGGAGTTCGAGGAGATCGTCACCGGCGAGGCCGAGGTGCGCGAGGTGTTCTCGGTGCCGCGTGTCGGCAAGGTCGCCGGCTGCTACGTGCGCAGCGGCACGATCACCCGCGGCTCCAAAGTGCGGTTCCTCCGTGAGGGTGTCGTCATCTGGAATGGCGCCATCTCGTCGCTCAAGCGGTTCAAGGAGGACGCGCGCGAGGTGCAATCCGGCTTCGAGTGCGGCATCGGGCTCGAGAACTACCAGGACCTCAAGCAGGGCGACATCATCGAGACGTACGAGCTCAAGGAGATCGCCCGCACGGCGTGACCGCGCCCGGCCCGACCGGTCCGGCATAGGGTCGGCCCCGTCGTCCGAACGGGGGTTGTGCCATGAGCGGGTCCGGGTCGTCCAGCGAGCTGTCGAACTGGGGTCGGTGGGGGGCCGACGACGAGCTCGGAACGCTCAACTACCTCACGCCCGAGCGTGTGCTGCGCGCCACCGCCGAGGTGCGCCTCGGTGAGCAGCATGTGTTGAACCTGCCGATGAGCCGGCCGACGTATTCGACGCGACCGACGCTCGTGAAGCAGTCACTGATGCTCAACGAGCACCGTGAGCACGGCATCGTCATGAACGACGACCAGGTGACGTTCGCGACGCAGGGCTCGACGCAATGGGACGCGTTCGCCCACGTCGGGTTGCTCGAGAACGGACCTGACGAGGTCTTCTACAACGGGATTCCGCTTGCGGCGGTCGACGAGCACGGCTTCGCGCACCGTGGCGCGATCGAAGCGGTCGCGTGGCGCGGCATCGTCGGGCGTGGCGTGCTCGTCGACGTGGCGCGCTTCGTCGCCGACGGTGGCGACGAGCCCCTCGCGTTGGGTCATCGCATCGGTGCCGCCGAGGTGCGTCGTTGTCTCGAGGCCCAGGGCACCACGATCGAGCCCGGCGACATCGTGTGCTTCCGCACCGGGTTCAGCGAGCGGATCCTGGAGCTTTCGCCCGAGGAGGGCGCCGCGCTCATGGTCCGCGAATCGCTCCACGTGCACGGCAACCCCGGGATCACGTCGGAGCTCGCCGCGGTCGCGCACGAGCAGCAATGGGCTGCCGCAACCGCCGACAACGTCGGTGTGGAAGCGATTCCGTTCGAGGACAACGACATGTCGAAGTCGCTGCACGTGAAGATGCTGCGCAACCTCGGCCTGCCCCTCGGCGAGTTCTTCCTGTTCGACTCGCTCTCGCGGGCATGCGCACGCGACGGTCGCTGGAAGTTCCTGTTCGTCTCGGCGCCGTTGCGGATCCCGGGCGGCGTGGGCTCGCCGGCGAACGCCATCGCCTTGCGGTAGGCCGCACGGAGGCTGGCACGATCGTTCCGGTCTCCGAGTCTCCCACGGAGCGTCGCGACGGAGCACAATGGTGCGATGCACGCGGCGGCGGTCTGTTTCGACCTCCACGTCCCGGCGAGCCGGTCGCTCAAAGCGAAGCGAGCAGTGGTGCGGCCCATCGTCGACGGGCTGCGGCACCGGTTCCACGTGTCGGTGGCCGAGGTCGACCACCACGATCAGTGGCAGCGGACCGCGATCGGGGTCGCCGTGATCGCGGCGAGCGACGGCCATCTCCGCGACGTGCTCGACTCCGTCGAGCGCTTCGTCGTGGGTTCACCCGACATCGAGCTGCTCGACACGCAGACCGCGTGGCTGGATCCGGAGGCCTGACGTGCGCCACGCCCGCCCGCCCCGTCAGTACCCCCGTACCGCCCGCGTCAACGAGGTCGTCCACGAGACCTTGGCCGAGGTCCTGGAGCGCCTCTCGGACCCGCGGCTCGAGCTGGTCACCATCACGGGTGTCGACGTGAGCCCAGATCTCCGGCAGGCCTCGGTGTACTACGCGGTCCCGGTGAAGCCCGACGGCTCGCCCGAGCAGCGCCACCATGAAGCGCGTGTCGCCCTCGCGGCTGCCACACCACATCTGCGCGCGGAGCTCGGTCGCCAAGTGCGGTTGAAGTACCTTCCAGCGCTGACGTTTCGCGAGGATCCCTCGGTCGAAGCAGGGCAGCGAGTCGACGACATCATCAGATCCCTGCACGAGCCCGCGAGTCAGGACGACGAGATCGGGGAACCATGATCCACGACGATCCCGTCGAAGCCAGCTTGGCCACGGCCGCCGAGCTGATCGCCGAGGCAGACCAGGTCGCGCTGGCGTGCCATGTCAACCCGGACGGCGACGCGCTCGGTTCGATGCTCGGGTTGATGCACGTGCTTCGAGCGGCCGGGCGTGACGTTGTCGCCTCGTTCCCCCCGCCATTCTGCGTCGCGCCTCATTACCGGGATCTCCCTGGCCTGGATCTGTTCGTGAGGCCCGAGGCGTTCCCGCGCGACCCCGATGTGCTGATCACGTTCGATTGCGGGTCGTTGAACCGTCTCGGCGATCTGGAGCCGGCGGCGAAGGCGGCGCGTGAGCTGATCGTCGTCGATCACCACATCTCGAACACGTGCTATGGCTCCGTCAACGTCATCGACCCGCACGCGGCGGCGAGCGCGGTGGTGGTGCGCCGACTGATCCACCATCTCGGGCTCCCGCTCACCGAGGAAGCAGCGGTCTGCCTCTATGCCGCGCTCGTCTGCGATACCGGTCGTTTCCAGTACGAGACCACCACGTCCGAGGTGTTCGAGCTCGCGGCGAGCTCCTGGAGTTCGACGTCCCGGTCGCAGCACTGAGCCGAACGCTGTTCGAGGAGCATCGGTTCGCGTACCTCAAGCTCCTCGGCGAGGCGCTCGCCGCGGCGACGCTGGTCGAGGACGAGCGGTTCGTGTGGACCGCGGTGACACAAGACATGCTCACGCGCAACGACGTGACGCTCGACGAGGTCGAGGGTCTCATCGACATCCTCCGCCGTACGAGCGAGGCGGAGGTTACGTGCGTCCTCAAGGAAGAGGCCGACGGCAGCGTACGGGTGAGCCTGCGATCGCTCGGCGCAGTCGACGTGCGTCACATCGCCGAAGAGCACCAGGGCGGTGGGCATCGCTTCGCGGCCGGGTTCACGTCGACGCTCGAGATCCCTGCCGTGGTTGCGAGCATTCGCGCCGCGCTCAATGGTTGACGGGCTGGTCGTCGTCGACAAGCCCGCCGGTTGGACCTCGCACGACGTCGTGGCCAGGCTTCGTTCGGTGTACGGGCAGCGGCGGGTCGGGCACGCCGGCACGCTGGATCCCGATGCCACCGGGGTGCTCCTCGTCGGGCTCGGTCGCGCGACCCGCGTGTTGCGCTTCCTGCAGGAAGCGGGCAAGGCCTACCGCGCGCGATCGTGTTCGGGGTGTCCACGACCACGCTCGACGCCGCGGGCGACGTGATCGAGCGCGCGCCCATGACGCTGACGCGCGGCGAGGTCGAGGCTGCGGTGCGCGGCTTCGTCGGGACCATCGAGCAAGTACCGCCGATGGTCTCCGCGGTCAAGCAGGGAGGTCGCCGGCTGTACGAGCTGGCGCGCGCCGGGTTCGAAGTCGAGCGGGCGCCGCGCTCGGTGTCGGTCCATCGCTACCACGTCGAGCGGTTCACCGAGGGCGACTACCCCGAGACGGTCGTGCTCGTGGAGTGCAGCAGCGGGACCTACGTCCGCTCGCTTGCCGCCGATCTCGGTACCGCGCTCGGCGGGCGCGCCCACCTCGCGGAGCTCCGGCGCCTGCGCGTCGGATCGTTCACGCTCGACGAGGCGCGGGCGGTGGATGCCGTCGTGGGCGATCCCGCGTCGGCTGTCCTCCCGATGGTCGCCGCGGTGCGTGATCTGGAAGTGTGGCACGTCGACTCGGAGCATGCGGCACGCGTCGCGCACGGGCACGCGCTTGGCGATCCGCCGGACGCTGCGGGCCCCGGCCCGTTCGCGATCGTCGGTCCCGACGGCGAGCTCCTTGCGGTCTATGAGCGTCGAGACAACCGGGTGGCGCCGGCGGTCGTGCTCGCGGCCGCGGGCTGATGCAGGTCGTCACCGAGCTCTCGGCGTTCCCGAGTGCCTCGCGTGGTTCGGTCGTCACGATCGGCGCCTACGACGGCGTCCACCGGGGGCACCAAGCCGTGCTCCGGCTCGTCCGTGAGCTCGCAGACGCGCGTCACCTCGATGCGGTGTGCGTGACCTTCGACCGCCATCCCGCCGAGGTCGTGCGGCCGGCGAGCGCGCCCAAGTTGCTGACGAGCCTCGACCACAAGCTCGAGCTCCTTGCCGCGACCCACTGCGTCGACACCTGTCTCGTGCTCACGTTCGACGAGGCTCGGAGCCTCGAGCCGGCCGAGGAGTTCGTGCAGGAGGTCCTCGTGGCCGCGGCGGGCGCGCACCTCGTGGTCGTCGGCGCCGACTTCCATTTCGGGCACCGCCGGGGCGGCAACGTCGCGCTGCTCGAGCGCATGGGCGCCGAGCTCGGTTTCGAGGTGCTGGGCCTGGGCCTCGTCGCCGAGGACGGCGAGCACCACGGCGGGGTGTACTCCTCCACGCGTATTCGCGCCGCGCTCGCCGAAGGCGACGTCGCCGCGGCGACGATGATGCTGGGTCGTCCCCACGAGGTTCGGGGGGTGGTGCAGCGGGGCGACCGGCGGGGTCGGGAGCTGGGCTTCCCCACGGCGAACCTGGCGATCCCGCGCCGGATCTGCCTTCCGGCCGACGGCATCTACGCGGGCTCCTTCATCGCCGCCGACGCGATCGAGCGTCCCGCGGCGATCTCGCTCGGGATCCGGCCGACCTTCTACGACCACGCCGACGCGTCGCTGCTCGAGGCCTACGTGCTCGACTTCGACGGCGACCTGTACGGGCAGCAGGCTGCGGTGCGGTTCCTCCACCGTCTGCGCGGCGAGGAGCGGTTCGACTCCGTCGAGGCGCTCGTCGAGCAGATCCGGCGCGACGTCGAGGAGACGAGGCGGTTCGTCCCACCAGCCGATTGAGCCGTCACCCGCTCACAGTACGGTCACGCGATGGGCTTGATCGACAGCGACGCGCACGTCTTCGAGACCGACGAGACGTGGGACTACCTCGAACCGGGGGAGCGCCGACTCCGACCGATGACTGTCGACGGACCGCCAGCCTGCGCTTCGGCGGCGCGGAGACGCTGTGGCACGGCGTCTCGCCCGTGGTGCACTCGTTCTTCACCGTCCTCGAGAGCGACATCGCGGTTCGCTTCCCGACACAGGCGTGGCGCAGCGACCCGTCGATCGACTGGCGGGCGCAGACGACGATGCTGCGCGACCGGAGCCTGTACGTTGCCTGCCGGATGGACGACGAGGTCTCGCAGCTCGCTCGCTTCGGGCTGGAGAAGCTCGTGTTCGGCACCGACTGGGGTCACTACGACGTCGGCTCCGATCCGGCGGCTGCCCACGTGCAAGGGCCGCGCCGGAGGTGCCGACCGCTCCGGCCCCGTGGTAGCGTGTCGGGCTGGCATGGCCTCGGGTCGTGCCGACCATTCCCGCACTCCAGGGGTTCTTCCACGCTCATGCCCGACACCGCGGCCACGATCAGCGAGCACCGCGTCCACGAGACCGACACCGGTTCGCCGGAGGTCCAGATCGCGTTGCTGACGTCCCGTATCAATCACCTCACCGACCACCTGAAGGTCCACAAGAAGGACCATCATTCGCGGCGAGGGCTGTTGATGCTCGTGGGTCGTCGGCGCCGGTTGCTCGACTACCTCCGCGGCAACGACGTGGAGCGGTACCGGACCTTGATCGCGAAGTTGGGTCTCCGGAGGTAAGGGAAAGCGGAGCGGCTGTGCCGCTCCGCTTTCGCGTCACGACCACCACGCGAGCACGACGTCGGTTGTCAGTCGCCACCGCCCGGGCCCGGTCCGGACGGCGACAACTGGGAACCGCCGCGGCTCGCCTGATCGCCGCCCAAGCGGCGGCGAGAGAGGAGCGAGCCATCATGGCGAACGCTCACGATCCGATCCGCGTCTCTGGTCCCTGCAACGCCGAGGGCCTGGTGATGACGCTCGAGGCGGGCAAGCTCGCCCAGCTCGCAGCGGGTGCCGTCGTCGTCCAGGTGGGCGACACCGTGCTGCTCAGCGCCGTGACCACCTCGAAGCCGCGGGAAGGCATCGACTTCTTCCCGCTCACCGTCGACGTCGAGGAGCGGATGTACGCCGCGGGCAAGATCCCCGGATCGTTCTTCCGCCGGGAAGGTCGTCCCGGGGAGCAGGCGATCCTCACCTGCCGGCTGACCGACCGGCCGCTGCGGCCTTCCTTCCCCGAGGGCTTCCGCAACGAGGTCCAGGTGGTCGCGACCATCCTCGGCGCCGACCTCGAGAACCCGCACGACGTGCCGTCGATCAACGGCGCGTCGGCGGCGTTGACCGTCTCCGGGATTCCCTTCGACGGCCCGATCGGCGCGGTGCGCCTCGCGCACCTCGACGGCGCGTGGGTGGCGAATCCCACGTACCAACAGGGTGACGAGTCGACGTTCGAGCTGGTCGTCGCGGGCCGCCGGGTCGAGGGCGACGACATCGCGATCATGATGGTCGAGGCCGGCGGGACGGAACGGACCTGGGAGCTCTACGAGCAGGGCGCCCCGAAGATGACCGAGGAGCTCATCGCCCAGGGGCTCGAGGAAGCCAAGCGCTGGATCGGTGCATCGATCGACTTGCAGCTCGAGCTGCGTGCCGCGTTGATCGCTCGTCGGGGCCCCATTCAGCCGATCTCCTACGAGATCCACACGGACTACGACCACGACGTCTACGAGGTGGTGTCGGAGCAGGCGAAGGGCGCTGTCGCGGAGGCGATGGCGATCGCCGACAAGACCGAGCGCAACGCGCGCCTCGACCAGATCGAGGAGGGCCTGCTCCTCGCGCTCGTCGGTACCCCCGACGAGCCCATGCCGTACGCGACACGCAGCGGCCAGGTCAAGAAGGCGTTTCGCTCGTTGCAGAAGCAGGTGGTGCGGAGCCGCATCGTCAACGAGGGTGTGCGCATCGACGGTCGTGGCACGACCGACATCCGCCCCTTGTCGGCCGAGGTCGGGTTGCTTCCCACCGCGCACGGGACGGGGCTGTTCCAACGGGGCGAGACCCAGGTGCTCTCGGTGACGACCCTCGGCATGTCGCGCATGGAGCAGATGCTCGACACCATCGGCATCGACGACCGCAAGCGCTACATGCACCACTACAACTTCCCGCCCTTCTCCACGGGCGAGACCGGTCGAGTCGGCTCGCCAAAGCGCCGCGAGATCGGTCACGGTGCGCTGGCGGAGCGTGCGCTGGTCCCGGTCGTTCCGTCGGTGGAGGAGTGGCCCTACACGCTGCGTGTCGTCTCCGACGTGATGAGCTCGAACGGCTCGACGTCCATGGCGTCGGTGTGCGGGTCGACGCTGTCCCTCATGGATGCAGGTGTGCCGATCAAGGCCCCGGTGGCAGGAATCGCCATGGGCCTCGTGTACGCAGAAGGCAAGTACACGACGCTCACCGACATCCTCGGAGCCGAGGACGCGTTCGGCGACATGGATTTCAAGGTCGCCGGGACGGCCGAGTTCGTCACCGCGCTGCAGCTCGACACCAAGATCGACGGCCTGCCGGCGGAGGTGCTCGCGCAGGCGCTCGCGCAGGCGAAGGAGGCACGGCTCAAGATCCTCGAGGTGATGAAGGAGGCGATCGCCGAGCCGCGGCCCGAGGTCCGGCCCACGGCCCCGAAGATCATCAGCTTCGAGATCCCGATGGACAAGATCGGCGAGGTGATCGGGCCGAAGGGCAAGGTGATCAACACGATCACCCAGGAGACGGGCGCCGACATCTCGGTGAGCGACAACGGCGTCGTCGGGACCGTGTCGATCGGCTCGAAGGACGGCTCGCAGGTCGAGGAGGCGAAGCGGCGCATCGAGCTGATCCTCGACCCGCCCACCGCGGAGCTGGGCGCAGAGTACACCGGCAGGGTCGTGAACGTCACGAAGTTCGGTGCGTTCGTCAACATCCTTCCGGGGCGTGACGGTCTGCTGCACATCTCGAAGATCGGCCGCGGCAAGCGCGTCGAGCGCGTCGAAGACGTGCTGAACCTCGGCGACGAGGTCACCGTGCGGGTCGACGACATCGACAACTCCGGCAAGCTGTCGCTGTCGCTGTCCGGCGACGACGCGCCGTCCAACGGAGCCGACGCGGCGTCCGGGGCCGAGCCCCGCCGCGAGCGTGCCCCCCGCAACGACCGGGGTGAGCGTGGGGCGGGCGGCGAGCGTGGGGCGGGCGGCGAGCGTGGGGCGGGCGGCGAGCGTGGGCCGGGGGGCGGCACCTCGGGCGACCTCGAGGTGGCGTCATTCGACGAGTTCTGGGACAAGGAAGCGAGCGCCGAGTTCGGCGACCTCGGCCCGGCCGAAGGCGCGCCGCGCAGCGGCGATCGGGGCGAGCGCCGGGGCGGAGGCGGCGGCGCCTCGCGGCGGCGCAGCCGCCGCTGACGGCGTCCGCCACGAGTTCCGCGGCTCCGATCTCAACCTCCGGCAGTTCCGCGACGATGGAGCGCCGATGATCGACGACGTGAACGGCATCTGCCGCACGCGCCTCGACTCCGGCCTTCGCGTCGTCACCGAGCGTCTCCCGGCGCTTCGCTCGGTCGCGGTGGGGTTCTGGATCGGGACGGGTGCGCACGACGAGACGAACGCACTCTCGGGTGCGAGCCACTTCCTCGAGCACTTGCTGTTCAAGGGAACCGAGGACCGCCTCGCGGTCGAGATCGCTCAGGCGGTGGAGTCCGTCGGTGGCGACATGAACGCGTTCACCGGTCATGAGCTGACCGCGTACTACGTGCGCGTGCCCGACGACCGACTGCCGGTCGCGATCGAGATCCTCTCCGACATCGTGTGGTCGCCGGCGCTGCGCGTCGAGGACGTCGAGGCCGAGCGGCAGGTGATCCTCGAAGAGATCAACATGCGTGATGACACGCCCGACGACCTCGTCCACGACCTGTTCGCCGCCGCGTTGTTCCCGGGGCATCCGCTCGGTCGCGAGGTTTCCGGCACGCGAGCGTCGATCCCCTCCATCTCGCGCGACGACATCTCTGCGTACCACTGCGCCCACTACCGGCCGCACAACGTCGTCGTCGCCGTCGCCGGCAACGTGGTGCACGACGACGTCGTCGAGCGGATCGAGAAGCTCGCTCCGGCGCGGCCGGGATCCCGGCCCACGCGTCTCGATGGTGTCGCGACGGTCGTGCCCGAGGCGCTCGCGGTGTTCGAACGCCCATTGGAGCAGGTGCATCTCGTGCTCGGCACCCGGGCGCTGTCGCGCGACGATCCCGACCGTCATGCCCTCGCGGTGTTGAACCAGGTGCTGGGTGGCGGCATGAGCTCGCGGCTCTTCCAGGAGGTGCGCGAGCGGCGCGGCCTTGCGTACTCCATCTACTCCTATCGCAGTGGCTACGAGGACACCGGTGCCTTCGCGGTCTACTCCGCGACGGCCCCTGACCGGCTGCCGGAGGTGCGCGAGGTGCTCGAAGGTGAGCTCGCGCGGCTCCGGCGCGACGGAGGGGTCACCGGCTCCGAGCTCGAGGCGGCGAAGGGACACCTCACGGGATCGCTCGCCTTGAGCCTGGAGAGCTCCTCGAGCCGGATGCACCGCATCGGGCGGGCGGAGCTCATGCTCGGCGAGGTGCCGTCGCTCGACGAGCTCGTCGCCGAGGTCGAGGTGGTGAGCGCGGACGACATCGCTCGCGTCGTCGAACGCGTCCTCGGCGCGGAGCAGCTCACCCTTGCGGTCGTCGGCCCGGTGAGCGCTCGCGACCTCGGCGCCTGAACGTACGGGCGGCGTCTCCTCGGAGAATCTGCGGCGCGGCCGATAGCCTGCGCAAATGATCAAAGTCGGCGTGTTCGGAGCCGGCGGCCGCATGGGGTCCACCGTCTGCCGTGCCGTCCTCGAGGATCCGGAGCTCGAGCTCGTGGCCGCGGTCGACCCGTACCACGCAGGGATCGACCTGCGACAGCTCGGAGTCCAAGGATCCGGGTTGCAAGTCGAACGGACCGCCGACGCCCTCTCGAGAGCTGGTGCCGAGGTGGCGGTCGACTTCACCGTCATCGACGCCGCGCGCCAGAACGTCCACTGGTGCGCCGACCACGGTGTCCACGCGGTGGTGGGCACGACGGGCTTCACGAGCGACGACCTCGACAGCTTCCGCGATCGCCTCGAGCACGGCAAGGCGCACGCCGTCATCGCTCCCAACTTCGCCATCGGCGCGGTGCTGATGATGCGCTTCGCCGAGCTGGCCGCCCCGTACTTCGAGACGGCCGAGATCGTCGAGCTGCACCACGACGGGAAGGTCGACGCACCGTCGGGCACCGCGATCCTGACCGCGGAGCGCATGGCCGGCGCGTCGAAGGACTGGGCACCCGACCCCACGACCAACCTCGTGATCGACGGGGCTCGTGGCGGGGAGTCGAGTAGCGGGATCCGCGTGCACTCGTTGCGCCTCCGGGGACTCGTCGCGCATCAGGAGGTGTTGCTCGGTACCGCCGGGCAGACGCTGTCGATTCGCCACGACTCCTACGACCGCACGTCGTTCATGCCCGGTGTCCTGCTCGCGATCCGAGCGGTGCGTGAGCGGCCCGGACTCACGGTCGGCTTGGACCAGCTCCTCGGGTTGTAGACCGTGGGCACCGCGGTCCCCACGTTCGTCGACGACTACCACCGCAGCCGTCCCGCGCTCACCCGCCTCTACGAGCAGGCCACCGCGTCCGCGCTGGTCGGCCGCGGACCTGCCATGGGACGTCGACGTCGATCCCGAGCGCGTCGTGCGCGAGCAGCAGGCACTCGCCGAGTTCGCCGGCAGCGGGCCCGAGCACGTCGGCACGCCCTTCGAGCACTGGAACCGCGACGACTGGGTCAGATACGGCATCGAGTCGCAGAACTGGACGCTCTCGCAGTTCCTCCACGGCGAGCAGGGCGCATTGGTGTGCAGCGCACAGCTGGTCGAGACGCTCCCGTGGGTCGACGGCAAGCTGTTCGCGGCCGCGCAGGTCGCCGACGAGGCCCGCCACCTGGAGGTGTTCGCGCGCTACCTCGACAGCAAGCTCGGCGGCCATTATCCCGTCAATCCTCACCTGGCCGCGCTGCTCGACGACGTCGTCTCGGACTCGCGGTGGGACGTGACGTACCTCGGGATGCAGATCATGATCGAAGGCCTCGCGCTCGCCGGTTTCGGCTTGATCCGCCAGATCACGACCGAGCCGCTGTTGGCCGAGTTGCTTCGCAGGGTCATGGCCGACGAAGCGCGCCACGTTGCGTTCGGCATCGTCTCGCTCTCCGAGGTGTACGCAGGACTGAGCGCGGCGGAGATCCGCGATCGTCAGGAGTTCGCCTTCGACGCGGCGTTGCGCATGCGTGATCGACTCCTGCAACAGGAGGTCTGGGCCCACCTCGGGCTCGACGAGCGTGAGGCCGCCGTGGCGGCGCAGGCCGCACCGGAACGCCCCGTGTTCCAGTCGTTCCTCTTCTCGCGCGTCGTGCCGAGCTGCAAGCGGCTCGGGCTCCTCGACGCGGGTGACGGCTGGCTTCGCCAGCGTTTCACCGAGCTCGACGTGATCGGTTTCGAAGACTGGGAGACCTGATTTCTGGTCGCGCTCGCTGCGGGCCGGGATACCCGGCCCGCGGACGCTCGCTGCTCCTGCGAGCTCGCTTCGCTCGCTCCGGTCGCCGCCCACGTTAGCGTGTGTCGACCATGAGCCCCGCGCCGGTGCGAATCGTCTTCCTCGGTGGGTTGGGCGAGATCGGTCGCAACTGCTTCTGTCTGGAGGTCGAGGACCGGATCCTGGTCGTCGACTGCGGGATCATGTTTCCCGAGGCGGACATGCCGGGCGTCGATCTCGTCCTTCCCGACTTCACCTATCTCCGCGAGCACGCGGACCGGGTGGAGGCGGCGTTCCTCACCCACGCCCACGAGGACCACGCCGGCGGGTTGGCGTTCCTGCTCCGGGACGTGCCCATGCCGATCTACGGCTCGCCGCTGTCGTTGGGCCTGGCCCGCAATCGCATCGAGGAAGCCGGCATGCTCGGGCGTACGGAGCTGATCCCGGTCCACGACGGCGAACGGCGCCGGATCGGTCCGTTCGACTGCGAGTTCATCCCGGTCACGCACTCGGTGCCGCACACGTTCGCGACGGCGTACCGCACGCCGCAGGGCACGATCCTGCACACCGGCGACTTCAAGCTCGATCTCACGCCGGTCGACGGGCGCATGACCGACCTTGCGGCGATCGGCGCGGTCGTGAAGGAGGGCGGCGTCCGCCTGCTGCTCTCCGACTCGACGAACGCCGAACGGCACGGCTTCACACCGTCGGAGTCGACCGTCGGTGTCGCGATGCGAGCGGTGTTCCGCGACCATCCCGACCGCCGCATCATCGTCGCGTCGTTCGCGTCACACCTGCACCGCATCCGTCAGGTGTGCGAAGCCGCGGTGGGCGCGGGCCGTCGCGTCGCGTTCCTCGGACGCTCGATGGTGCACAACGTGACGCTCGGCCGCGAGATGGCGATCCTCAATGTGCCCGGCGATCGTGTGGTCGACATCGACGACGTCGCGCGCTATGCGCCCGGCGAGGTCTGCATCGTGTGCACGGGCTCGCAAGGCGAACCCATGAGCGCGCTCGCGCTCATGGCCGCGCACGAGCACAAGTACCTGAAGATCAGCGCTGACGACGTCGTCGTCATCTCGGCGCACGCGATCCCCGGGAACGAGGCGAACGTCGGCCGTGTCATCGACGCACTGCTCCGAGCCGGCGCGGCGGTGTTGCACGGTGGGAGCGCGCCTGTCCACGTCTCGGGCCACGCGTCCCAGGAGGAGCTGAAGTTCATGCTCAACCTGGTGCGACCGGAGTGGTTCGTCCCCGTGCATGGCGAGTTCAAGCACATGGTCCAGCACGCGCGGCTCGCCGAGGAGGTCGGGGTCCCCACCGATCGCGTGCTGGTGTGCGAGGACGGCGACGTGCTCACGCTCGGCGAGCACGGGACCGACGTCGAACGGCGTGCGGTTCCGGCGGGCTACCAGTACGTCGACGGCATCATCGGCGACGTCGGGCTCGGCGTGCTGCGCGACCGACGCAACCTCGCCGAGGAGGGGTTGGTCGTCGTCATCGTCACCATCGATTCGACGAACGGCGACATCGTGACCGGGCCCGAGATCGTCACCCGGGGTTGGGTGTACGCGCCCGAGGCCGAGTCGCTCCTCGAGGATGCCAAGGCTGCCGTGCGCGCCTCGATCGAGGAAGCCGTCGCCGAGGGCGCGCTCGACCTCGACACGCTCCGCCGCCACGCCCGCCGCTCGCTCGGTCGCTTCATCGGCGAGCGCACCCGCCGCCGGCCGGCCGTCATCCCGGTCGTCATGGAGGTCTAGGAGCCGAGCGTCCGCGGGCCGGGTATCCCCGACTCGCAGCGAACGACCCAACGGTCAGGCGCCGAGAGCGGCAAGCAGGCGAGAACTGGTGGCAGTGCGCTCTGTGATTGCTGTTGTTGCGCCAGATGCCGGTGTTACCGTGCGGGGATGCCGCATACTGCCACGCGCCGGCCGCGACGGAGCACGCGCCGCGCGCCAGCCCGCCGCCCTGCGCCACCGCGCCGGTCGGTGGCCAGCGATGCGACCGTGCTCTCGCGCGTGGGCGCGAAGCCGCGGGCCGCCATCTCGGCGCCCATCGCGCCGACGCGCTCGCGCTCGCGCTGTTCGTCCTCGGAGTGCTGTGCACCCTCGGGCTGGTGTCGAATCTGGCCGGGCCGGTGGGTGACGGCCTGGCGTCGGCGACGGGCGCGTTGCTCGGCCGCGGTCGTGTGGCGGTTCCCGGTCGGCTGCTTCGTGTTCGTGGGCCTCTTGTTGTGGCCGCGTGCAGCGAGCGTCGAGCCGGCCGAAGTGTGGGACGAGGACGACGACGAAGCGGCGCCCTCACCCGAGCTCCCCGTCGTGCGGATCGCGTGCGGCGCCTTCGTGCTCGGCGTCGCCGACATCGGCCTGCTCCACCTGATCGGCGGGCGCCCGGCGCTCGACGGGCCGGTGCACGAGCTGCGTCGTGCGGGCGGGTATCTTCGGCGGCGCGGTTGCGGCGCCGCTCGTGGCCGCGGCGGGCGTCGTCGGTGCGGCCGTGGTGCTCGGCGGGCTCGCGTTCCTCGGAGCGCTCGTCGCGCTCGGGGTGTCGCTGCGGACCGCCGTGTCGGGCTCGGTGACCGTGATGCAGCGCCTCACCGGGCACCTGCGCCCGCTGCTCGGCTTCCGTGGCGTCGGCGAGGGCGTGGTCCTCGACGGGTCGGGGGACACGGCCGTCGATCTCGTTGCCGCGGAGCGCGCGGACGTCGACGAGCTGGAGGACGCCGACGAGGACGAGTGGGACGACGCCTCCGAGGAAGAAGAGGAGTGGGAGGACGAGGAGGAAGAGGAGGACGAGGGCGACGGCGTGGTCGTCGAGCTCCCCGGGGTCGCGCCGCACGTGATTCCTCGCGCCGACCAGTTGGTGATCGAGCTCGGCGACGGCGTCGCCCGTTCGAATGCCGGGGACTGGAAGCTGCCTGCGCCCAACCTGCTGAAGCGGGGCAGCGCCAAGCAGGTGGAGCGGCGCCTGGTCGAGGATGGGGGCCGCGTCCTCGAGGCGACGCTCGCTCAGCACGGGGTCGACGCGCGGCTCATCGGGATGACGGTCGGACCGACGGTCACGCGCTACGAGCTCGAGCTGGGTCCCGGCGTGAAGGTCAACCGGGTCACGGGGCTCAGTCATGACATCGCCTACGCGATGGCCTCTCCCGACGTCCGCATCCTGGCGCCGATCCCCGGCCGGAGCGCGATCGGCGTCGAAGTCCCCAACAAGCAACGCCAGCTCGTGACGCTCGGCGACGTCCTCGCCGCGCCCGAGGCCAAGGATGCGACCGCCACGCTCGCGGTCGGCTTGGGCCGCGACATCGCTGGCAACTCGCTGATGCTCGACCTCGCGACGCTGCCGCATGTCCTCATCGCGGGGCAGACCGGTGCCGGCAAGTCGAGCTGCATCAACTCGCTGGTGACATCATTGTTGATGCGTTGCACCCCGGATGAGGTCCGCCTGATCCTCGTCGACCCGAAGCGCGTCGAGCTCGGCGCGTACAACGACTTGCCCCACTTGCTCACGCAGGTCGTCACGAACCCGAAGAAGGCGGCGAACGCGCTCGATTGGGCCGTACGCGAGATGGACCAGCGCTACGAGCTCCTCGCCGAGGTCGGAGTCCGCGACATCACCGGCTACAACGCCGCATTCGATCGTGGCGAGCTTCCAACGGTCGACGAGCCCGACCCGACGACGGGTCGTGGATACGAGCGGCTTCCGTTCATCGTGATCGTCGTCGACGAGTTGAACGACCTGATGATGGTCGCGGCCCGCGACGTGGAAGCGAGCATCTGTCGCATCGCGGAGATGGCGCGCGCGGTGGGCATCCACCTGGTTATCGCGACGCAGCGGCCGTCGGTAGAGGTGATCACCGGCGTGATCAAGGCCAACGTGCCGAGCCGAATGGCGTTCTCCGTGAGCAGCATCACGGACTCACGCGTCATCCTCGACCAGGCGGGGGCGGAGAAGCTGATCGGCCAGGGCGACATGCTGCTGCTCACGGCCAGCTCGAGTCGCACCCAACGCGTCCAGGGCTCGTGGGTCGACGAGGAGTGCGTGCGCAAGGTCGTCGCACACTGGCGGCGCCAGTCGACGAGCCTCGGCTACGTCGACGGCATCGCGGGCGACGACGGCCCGGGCGGCTCGACCGTTACGGATGACTCCGACGGCGACGAGCTGCTCGAGCAGGCGATGGAGCTCGTCGTCCGCAGTGGTCTCGGCTCCACGAGCATGCTGCAGCGCAAGCTGCGGGTGGGCTTCTCTCGTGCCGGCCGGATCATGGACCTGCTCGAGCGCAAAGGCGTGGTGGGTCCGTCGGAGGGGTCGAAGGCACGAGCCGTCCTCATGACCGTCGAGGAGTTCGAGGAACGCTCGGCCTGACCCGGAGGCTGACGGGCCTCGCGCCCGGGTCCTCAAGCGCGGCACCACGTCTGCCGACACCCTGCACGGGCAGTGGCGCGTCGAGCCGCGGTGCGGACGGAGGAAATCCGGGGTGTTCCAGGGCCTGAGCTTCCGATCGAGGCTGCTGCTCGTCCTGTTCGTTCCGTTCCTGGCCCTCATCGCGGTCTCCGGAGCCGGACTGAGTGACCGCTTCTCCGACCTTCACGCCCAAGAGCAGTTCGGTGGGATCCGAGGATCGCTCGACTCGCTCGGGCAGCTCAGCACTGCGCTCGAGCACGAGGCCGTCGCGTCGTCCTGGTTTGTCACGAGCCGGGGCGCCGACGACGCCGGCACCGCGCTGAGCACCGCGCAGCACGGGACCACCACCGCGCTCGACCGCTTCAACGCGCAGCGGGGTGAGCTCCTACTCGGAGCGTCACCCGCGACACAGCAGATCGTCGCCGCGCTGGGCCCCATCTTCGACCAGCTCGACGTCCAGCGCGACCGGGTCCGGCGGCTCGACGCGCTGGCGACGTCCGCCGGCGCGTTCTTCCTCGACCTCGACGACCGGGTTGTCGGCGCGGGAGAGCGGGTCGTGCGCGACCTTCGTGATCCTGAGGCCGCCGCGGGCATGCTCCGCGCGTTCTCGCTGCGCCGCGAGAACTACGAGCTTGCCAAGGAGGCGTCGATCTTCATCGCCGTCTCGGGCAGCGGAACCGGCAACGACTTCGCGCAGTGGATCAGCGCGATCGCAGCCGAGACGCGCGCGACGCGACTTCGTCAGCACTGCGACCGCGGCTGAGCTCGACGCGTCCGGCAAGTTGGTCTCGAACGACGTCCCCGCGGCGCTGGGCCGCGGCACCACCACCACCCAGCTGCCGACGCAGTTCCCGTCCGCGCGGACGCCCGCGCCGCAGTACTACGCGGCCTTCCTGTCGCGCTCGAGCGGCATCGCCGGCGCGGCTGACGCGGTCGAGGGCGTCGTCGCCTCGGTCTCGGCCGATCAGGCACAGTCGGCTCGCAAGGACGTCTACCTCTACGGCGGCGGCGCGGTCTTCGCCATGCTCGCGACCCTGGCCATGACCTGGTTCGTCGTCGGTGCCGTGCTGCGCCCGTTGCGACGCCTCACGGCCGCCGCGCACCACATGTCGCAACGACGATTGCCCCAGCTCGTCGACTCGATGCGTTCCGGTGGCGACGTCACCGTGATCGAGCCCACTCCGATCGAAGTGACCTCCGAGGACGAGATCGGCGATCTCGCGCGGCGTTCACCGACGTCGAAGCGGTGGCCATGTCGGTCGCGCAGGAGCAGTCGCGCCTGCTGCGCCAGGGCATGGGCGAGCTGTTCGTGAACCTCGCGCGGCGCAACCAGAGCCTGATCGAGCGGCAGCTCGCGCTGCTCGACGAGCTCGAGCACTCCGAGCAGGACCCGGCGGCGCTCGAGTCGCTGTTCCGCCTCGACCACATGGCGACGCGTATGCGCCGTAACGCGGAGAGCCTCCTGGTGCTCTCGGGCGCGGAGCAGCCACGGCAATGGCACGAGGCGATCCCGCTCCTCGACGTCGTGCGTGCGGCGGCGGCCGAGATCGCCGACTTCCCTCGCGTCGACCTGAGCGGCGTGGACGCCGCCGTCGCGGTCTCCGGCCGCGCGGTGTCGGACGTCGCGCACCTCGTGGCCGAGCTCCTCGAGAACGCCACGTCGTTCTCCTCGCCGCAGAGCCCCGTGCTGGTGACCGGCGCCCCGACTGCGAACGGCTTCGTGCTCGCCATCTCCGACCAGGGGATCGGCATCCAGCCCGAACGGCTCACCGAGGCGAACCGGTTGCTCGCGCATCCGCCGGTCGTCGGTCTCGCGCTGTCACGCGCCCTCGGCCTCCACGTCGTGGGCTTGCTCGCGGCCCGGCACGGTATCGGCGTCGAGTTGCGGCCCGGCGCGCCCGTCGGCGTCATCGCGCTGGTGCTCCTGCCGAACTCGATCCTCCAGTCGGTCGCCTCCCGCGGGCAACCGACGGCTCCGACGCGGAGTCCGGCCGCGGCCCCCCCGACCGCCGTTCCCCCGGCCGCTGCTCCTTGGGCGGCGGACGTTGCCCCCGCGCCCGCCGAGCGACGCCCCTCGGACGAGCCGCCGGTGGAGGAGTGGCGTCGCGAGGGCCTCGGCGAGCCTGCCGACGCACCGCCCGACAGCGATGCGCCGCTGCGGTCACGGGTGCCCGGACAGAACATGAGCCACCAACCGGCCCCTGCGTCCGACGAGCCGCTGCCCGAGAGCGACCCGTCGCGACCGCAACGGGTGCACGAGATGCTCACCCGCCACGCCCAGGGGATTCAGCGTGGTCGCCTCGGCGCCGATGACCACGACGACGAGGGGCTCGGCGAACAGGCATGAGACGACCAAGGATGAGGCGAGGATGAGCATCCAGCTGAGCGCCGAAGCGAGCAACCTGAACTGGCTCGTCTCCAACTTCGTGGGCCGCGTGCCCGGCGCGAGCGAATCCGCGGTCGTGTCGTCCGACGGCTTGCTGATCGCGCTTTCCGACGGCCTCGACCGCAGCTCGGGCGACCGGCTCGCGGCCGTGGCCGCGGGGCTCCTGAGCATCGCGAAGGGTGCCGCCAGCCCCATCGGCGGTGGACGCGTGCACGAGGTCATCGTCGAGATGGATCACGCGTTGCTGTTCGTGATGCGGGTGAGTGACACCTCGGTGCTCGCGGTGACGGCGAAGCGTCCGTGCGATGTGGGGCTCATCGGCTACGAGATGGCGCTGCTCGTCGAGAAGTGTGCGGGCGCGCTGACTCCGGCGCTCATCTCGGAGTTGCAGACTGCGCTGCCGCGGTCGGCCATCCGATGACGCCGGGCTCGAACCACGGCGCGTCCGGCGGGGAGCTCGATCACCCATCGGTCGTCCGCCCGTACATCCTCACGCGTGGCCGCACGACCTCGGCGGCCGGCACCTTCGAGTTGCACTCGCCCGTGCTCGCGCTCGTCACGCCGGAGCAGTTCGGTCGCGGCGGCACGCCGGAGGACCGCCGCATCGTCGAGCTGTGCCAGACCCCGATGTCGATCGCCGAGGTCGCGGCGCGAGTCGGTGTGCCGGTCGGTGTCGTGCGGGTGCTGATCGGGGACCTCTCCGAAGCCACCATCGTGACGGTGCGCACGGCAGAGCAACCGACTGAGCATCGCGACGTCCGTTTGCTCGAACGACTCCTGGACGGCATCCGTGCCCTCTGACCTGCCGCAGCGCCGGAGCTCGATGCCGGTGTCGATGAAGCTCGTGGTCGCGGGTGGCTACGCGGTCGGCAAGACGACGTTCGTCGGTACGATCTCGGAGATCGAGCCGCTCACCACCGAGGCCGACATCACCGTCCAGAGCGTGGGTGTCGACTTCTCCGGCGCGGTCGCGAAGACCGGGACGACCGTCGCGATGGACTTCGGTCGGATCACGCTCGGTTCCGACATGGTGCTCTACCTGTTCGGCACGCCCGGTCAGGACCGGTTCCTGTTCCTGTGGGACGAGCTCGTGCGGGGCGCGGTCGGTGGCGTGGTCCTCGTCGATACCCGGCGCATCGAGGACTGCTTTCCCGCAGTCGACTACTTCGAGACGCTCGGCATCCCGTTCGTCGTTGCCGTCAACCTGTTCAACGGTGTGTACCGCCACCACCCCCGCGAGGTGCGGGAGGCGCTGTCGGTCCCCGCGCACGTCCCGATCGTCTTGTGCGACGCCCGCAACCGTCTCCACGTGAAGGAGACGCTGGTGTTGCTGATCGAGGCGGCGCTGCGCCGCGCCCAGATGGCGGGGGCCGCCGCGGGCTGAGCGCGGCGCCGGACGCGTCGCGGGGACCGACCGCCCGCTGGAGAGATGCGGCGCCGCCGGTACGATGACTCGATGCCGTCGTTCCACGTCGAGACCCTCGGCTGCCCCAAGAACGCAGTCGACTCCGACAAGGTCGTGGCCTCGTTCCTCGCCGACGGTCTCCAGGTCGCTCTGGGTCCCGACGACGCCGACGTCGTCGTCGTCAACACGTGTGCCTTCATCGAGGCCGCGCGGCAGGAGTCGATCGACACCATCCTGGCCCTCGCCGCCGCCCGCAAGCCCGGCGCCCGGCTCGTGGTCACGGGATGCCTCGCCGAGCGTTCCGGTGCGGAGCTGGCCGCCGCGCTTCCCGAGGTCGACGCCGTCGTCGGGTTCGCGGGGGAAGGATCGCTCGCGTCGGTGGCGCTCGACCTCCCGCGGCGCAAGCCGACCGGCGTGCGTGACCTGCTCGAGCTGCCGCGCGCAGCGCCGTCGTCACCGTGGGCATATGTGAAGGTCGCCGAAGGTTGCGACCGCGCGTGTGCGTTCTGTGCGATCCCCTCGTTTCGCGGCGCCCAACGGTCGCGCCCGCCCGAGAACATCGAGGCGGAGGCGCGCGGGCTGGTCGAGGGTGGCGTCGCGCGAGCTGGTGCTCGTGGCGCAGGACCTTGCGTGGTACGGCCGTGACGCGGGCAGTCCCGGCGCGCTGGCACCGCTGTTGCGCACGCTCGATCAGCTGTCGAGTGTCGGGCTCGAACGCATCCGACTCCTCTATCTGTACCCGAGCGAGGTGCGCGACCCGCTCGTTGGGGCGATGCTCGAGCTCCCCACCGTCGTGCCGTACTTCGACCTCTCGCTGCAACACGCCGATCGCGAGTTGCTACGCGGCATGAAGCGCTGGGGGAGTGGGGATCGGTTCCTCGAGCTCGTCGACGGGATCCGCCGACGCGACCCCGACGCGGTCTTCCGGTCGTCGTTCATCGTGGGCTTCCCCGGCGAGACCGAGGATGCGCACGCGACGCTGCTCGAGTTCCTCGCCGACGCGTCTCTCGACTGGGCCGGGTTCTTCGCGTTCTCCGCGGAGGACGGCACTCCGGCCGCGACCTACGACGGACACGTCCCCGCCCAGCTGGTCGCCGAGCGCCTGCGCGAGTGTCACGACGTGCAAGAGCCGATCACCCGGGCCGCACGCGACGCCCTGCTCGGCGCCGAGATCGCGGTGCTCGTCGACGCGATCGATCGCGAGTCGGGCGACGCGGTCGGGCGGACCCACCGCGAGGCTCCCGAGATCGACGGCGTGGTGCAGCTCTCCGGGGCATTCGCGCGGCCGGGCTCGATCGTGGTCGCGACCGTCACGGATGCGTACGGTCCTGATCTGGTCGCCGAGGTGCGCGAGCTTGCGCGCCAGTCGCCGCCGAGCGAGGGCTCGGCACGGTGACCCCAGGTCTGCTCCGATGAGTGCGCCCGCGGCACGGGTGCGGCGTTTCGGTCCCGGCGCCGTGGCGACGCCGGCAAACGCGGTCACGGCGGCGCGCCTCATCCTGGCGATCCCGACGCTGGTGCTCATCGAGTCCGAGGGCTCCTCGTGGCTCACGGTGAGCCTTTGGGTGTTGCTCACGTCGACCGACGGGCTCGACGGATGGCTGGCGCGCCGCGACGGCACGACCCGCTCGGGTGCGTTCCTCGACCCGCTGGCCGACAAGTTCCTGGTCCTGGGGGGCTTCGTCGCCCTTGGGGTGCGTGACGCGTTCCCGTGGATCGCCGTCGCGCTGGTCTCGGCGCGGGAGATCGGTGTCTCGGTGTATCGGTCGTTCGCCGGACGGCGCGGCCTCTCGCTCCCGGCGCGCAAGCTCGGCAAGTGGAAGGCGTTCCTCCAGTTCGTCGCCGTCGGTCTCGTGCTCTTGCCGCCGACGTCCGACTGGGACGCGTTGACCAAGAGCGTGTTGTGGGTCGCGGTCTCGCTCTCGCTCGTGTCCGCGGTCGACATCGTCCTGAGCAGCCTCGCGACGCGGAGGGCCGCACGTGCGTTGTGACGTCCTGGCCGTCGGAACCGAGCTCCTGCTCGGGCAGATCGTCGACACCAACAGTGCCTGGATTGGAGAGCAGCTCGCGGCCGCGGGCATCGACACGTTCGAGCACCGCAAGGTCGGCGACAACCAGGCCCGGGTCGTCCGCTGCCTCACCGACATGTTGGAGCGGGCAGACGCCGTCCTCGTGTGTGGCGGCCTCGGTCCGACCCCCGACGACCTCACGCGCGAGGCGATCGCCGAGGTGATGGGGGTTTCGCTCGAGCGTCGCGACGAGCTCGTCGAGCACATTCGCGCGATGTTCGGCTCCCGGGCGCGCGAGATGACCGAGAACAACCTCCGCCAAGCCGACGTGCCGGCCGGCGGCGCCGCGATCCCGAACCCGATCGGCACCGCACCCGGTCTGCGGTGCCCGGTCGGTGACCGGATCGTCTATGCGGTCCCCGGCGTTCCCTACGAGATGATGCAGATGGTCGCCGACCATGTGCTGCCCGACCTGCTCGAGCGTTCGGGTGCGCGCGCCACGATCGTGTCGCGATCGCTGCGCACGTGGGGCACGTCGGAGTCGGCGCTGGCGGAGATGATCGCCGATCGCGTCGACGCGCAGACGAACCCCACGATCGCATTCCTCGCGCGCGGCATGGAAGGTCTGTACGTGCGGATGACTGCCAAGGCCGACGACGAGACGAAGGCCGGCGAGCTGCTCGACGCCGAGGAGCGCGAGCTGCGCTCCGTGCTGGGCGAGCTCGTGTTCGGCGTCGACGACGAGACAATGGAGCTCGCGGTGCTGCACTCGTGCGAAGCGCGGGGCTGGACGCTCGGCGTCGCCGAGTCGGTCACCGGCGGTCTCGTCGGTGGCCGGCTGGCATCGGTCCCCGGCGCGAGTCGTGCGTTCCGGGGTTCGATCGCGGCGTACTCCACGGAGGTGAAGCGCTCCGTGCTCGGGGTCACCGCGGCCGACGTGGTCAGCCACGCGGCGGCGTGTGAGATGGCGGAGGGGGCGCGCCGCACCCTCCGCGCGGACGTCGGGATCGCCGTCACCGGCGTCGCGGGCCCGACCGAGCAGAACGGCCACGCGGTTGGCACCGTGTGGTACGGCATCGCGCTCCCCGGTCACGAGACGGAGGCCGTCTCCGCACGGATGCCCGCCGATCGTGAGCGCGTCCGGCAGTTCGCGACGATCTCCCTGCTCAACCTCCTGCGGCTGCGTCTCCTCTCGCCCTGAGCGCGGCCTCGTGACCGCGCTGGGTCGCGCCTTCGTGGCGATCGTCCCACCCGACTCCGTGCTCGACGCCGTCGAGCTCGCGATCGCGCCGCTCCGCGACGAGCCGCCGCGCGAGGAGCCGCCCCGTGACAAGCCGCTGCTCCGCTGGGCTCCCCGCGCGCAGTGGCATCTCACGCTCCAGTTCCTCGGCGCCGTCCCCGACCCCGATGCGCTCGCGGGCCAGCTCCGCCTCGCGCTCGACGGCGTGGACGCGCCGGCCCTTGCCCTCGGTGGCCTGGGCGCCTTCGGGCCCGCGGGGCGTGCCACGGTCCTGTGGGTCGGCCTGCGCGAGGGCCGCGACCCGCTCGTCGACCTCGCCGCGCGTGTGGCCACTGCCGCGGCAGGCGCGGGCCTCGCGCTCGAGGAGCGGCCCTACCGTCCGCACCTCACAGTTGCGCGGGCCGTGTCCGCGCTCGACCTGCGTGTGCCGATCGCTGCCGCCTCGCCGACCATCGTTCCGTCGTGGCTCGCCGACGAGGTCGTCCTGTTCGAGAGCATCCTCGGCCGCGGTGGGACCTCCCATCTTCCCCGGGCGCGGTTCGTGTTGCGCTCGTAGCGACGCGCCCGCGGCGCCGTCGCCGGTGGGCTCCTTCAGGCGACGTTCGGCCCGGTGCGGGCCCCGTGTTGCTTGAGTCGTTCGAGTCGGAGCCCGTCGGGCTGGTTCGGGTTGCCGGTGAGGACCCAGGGTCCGTGGGGGATGAGCCGGGCGTGAGGATCGGTACCGGCACCGGTGCGCACGGCGGCGAGGTTGGCGAGGTTGTCACCGCCACCCCGACTCCGTGGCACGAGATGATGGACCTGCAACCCGGTGCGCCGATCACAGCCGGGCCAGCGGCAATGCCCGTCGCGGAGCACGACCGCTCGTGTGATCTTGGGTGTGAGGGCGGTGGTCTTCTTCCCTCGAGTCAGCGGCTCCCCATCAGCGACCAGTACGGGTTCGATCGCCGCGTTCGCCCGCAGTCGCTCGACCATCGCGTCCGGTAACGGAATCCCTGCCACCTCTGCCGGTCCATGCAAAGGAACCTCGACCACCAACAACGGGTGCGACCGTGACACCGCGGATTCGGCATCGGCGAACCGTTCGCACAGCTCGACGAGGGCATCCACCGCCCGGTGTTCCCGGGTGTCCCACGGCTCACCCTTCACTGGATACATCCGGTCGATCATCCGATTTGAATGTCGCTTCGACGAGCGTCCCATCCACATCGGGGAGCTCGCCCCGGATCGCGAGCATCCCGCACTCGGGTTGCCGCCAGAACCGGAACGACCGGGCGTTGCGGCGCTTCGCCGCATCTTCCACGGTCGGCTTATGGTGTGACCGGGCCAGCCGAGCGAGATCCGCCGCGGGCACGTTCGGTGCACGCCGTGCCCACTCCGAATCCGTCGACGGGTCCGCGAGCTGCGTCACCGCCTGTAACTGCTCGTGACTCAATCGACCCGCGGCGCGACCGCGGCGATCTCCGGCAAAGACTCCAGTGCCCGGGCGCACTCCGCCGTCTCCCGGACTGCACGCACCGACACGTCATCGCGCGCCGCCGTGGTTTCATCGAGTGCACCCCACTCGTCCATGACCCGCGTCGCGGCGAGCTCCCGGACCCGCCACCGTCGCTGTTCGCGCACGGCGAGCTCGCGTTCCGTGGCCACCGACGCCCGCGGCTGACACCGGAACTCGTCGACCAAGCTCCGGAACTCGAAATCGCCTGTCCTGCTCATACCGGACATCATGACCGCGAGGTGCGACACTCATCCTCGTGGCAGTGGCGCTCGTCTGCGATCAGCGTGCCAACCCGTGCTGACGGCGATCCCCCCCCCCCCCCCCCCGGGACCATCACCTCGTTCGACCGTGCGGGACAAGCGGTGGTGGCTCAGCGTGCACCGGTGTCTGCCGCGTTCACCCGGCCTTCATCAGCCGTCGGGATGCGGGTGGTACGGGTCGCAGGAGTCGGAGGTGAGGCGGTTCGGACCCAACGTTTGCCAAGACGCGAAATCCCAATGCCGACGCGAGCTGATTGCTCGTGACATCGCCGGCGAGAGCCGCAAGCGCGCCGAGCGCGAGGGCTCGAGTCGCCACCAAAGGAAGGTAGCTCAGTCCCAGCAGTTCCACTGAGCCGCCACCGGAGGGCCACGATCCTTGACGACCGAACGCACGTTCGCCTAGGATGACACCGTTGTAGTTCGGCGGGTGATCGGGTCTCCCGTCGTAGCTGTCACACCCTGGTCGTAGCTTCGTCGAGCGATTCCCCCACCGGAAACAGTCCCAGGAGGGTTCCAACGTGGAACGTGACCAAGCCCTCGAGATGGCACTCGGCCAGATCGAGAAGCAGTTCGGCAAGGGCTCGATCATGCGGCTCGGCGAGCACGGGAACGTCGGAGTAGCGGCGATCTCTACCGGCGCCCTCGCGCTCGACCTCGCGCTCGGCATCGGTGGTCTCCCGCGTGGCCGGGTCGTCGAGATCTTCGGCCCGGAGTCGTCGGGCAAGTCGACCCTCGCGATGCACGTGGTCGCCGAGGCACAACGCAACGGCGGGGTCTGTGCCTACATCGACGCCGAGCACGCGATGGATCCCACGTATGCGCAGGCGATCGGGGTCAACGTCGACGACCTGCTGATCTCCCAGCCCGACACCGGGGAGCAGGCGCTCGAGATCGCCGACATGCTGATCCGATCCGGCGCGCTCGACGTCATCGTCATCGACTCGGTGGCCGCGCTCGTGCCGCGCGCCGAGATCGAGGGCGAGATGGGTGACACGCACGTCGGCTTGCAGGCGCGGCTCATGAGTCAGGCGCTGCGCAAGCTCACAGCCAACCTCAACCGCTCGCGGACCATCTGCGTCTTCATCAACCAGCTGCGCGAGAAGATAGGTGTCATGTTCGGCTGCCTGTCATACGGCACGCGAGTGACGCTGGCTGACGGAACGCAGGAGAAGATCGGCAAGATCGTCAACCAGCAGATGCCCGTCGAAGTGCTCTCGTACGACCCCGAGATCGCGGCCGTGGTTCCGAAGAAGGTTGTGAACTGGTTTGACAATGGCGTCACCGACCAGTTCCTTCAGCTGACGGTCGCAAGACCGGGTGGCAACGGCCGAGCGCAGATCGGTTGCACCGCGAACCACCAGATCCGTACACCCGGCGGATGGTGCGAGGCGCAGGAGCTCGCGGTCGGTGACCGGGTCTTGCAAGCGATTCCGGTGCGTCTCTCGGACTTCCAGTGGGAAGTGGTGCTTGGCGGCCTCATGGGTGACGGCGCTCTTTCCCCCAGTAGGTCAGGTCACGGCGCGCGCTTCCGCTTCGGCCACGGTGCTCGTCAGGTCGACTACGCCGACTGGAAGGCGTCGCTCTTCGAGAACGTCGGCGTGAGTCGCTCCACGAACGAGAAAGAGGCGGTGTTCTACGACGTCTCTCCGCTGCCCGAGCTGGCAGAGCTGCGTCGTGCGGTGTACTTCGGCGGCAAGAAGGTCTTCAACGCCGACTACTTCAAGCAACTCACGCCGCTCTCACTCGCGGTGTGGTACATGGACGACGGCGGCTTCACGCTTCGGGCCAAGGGCGTCCAGGAACGCACTCGAGAGGGGAGCGGTCGCTCCGAGGTGTGCATCCAGGCCATGGAGCGGACAACGCGAGCCCGTCTCGTCGAGCATCTCGCAGACACGTGGGACATTCGGCCCAGCCTCACCGAGCGTGGCGGGAAGGCAGTCCTCGTCTTCTCGAAGGACGAGACCGCGAAGCTCCATGCGCTCATCGCGCCGTTCGTCCATCCGTCGATGGACTACAAGCTGCTGCCGAAGTATCGCGGTCGGTTTGCGGTCGAGCCTGTCTTTGTGCCGATGCGCTACGAGCTCGCGCCGCTACCGATCACGAAGATTGCGATCAAGCCGCCGACTCGATCGATGCACCGCTTCGATATCGAGGTCGAGGGCAGCCACAACTATCTGGCCGATGGCGTGGTGGTGCACAACTCCCCCGAGACCACACCAGGTGGCCGCGCGCTGAAGTTCTATTCGTCGGTCCGGCTCGACATCCGTCGCGTCGAATCGATCAAGGACGGCGCCGAGGTCACCGGCAACCGGACCCGGGTGAAGGTGGTGAAGAACAAGGTCGCCGCGCCGTTCCGCCAGGCCGAGTTCGACATCATGTACGGCAAGGGCATCAGTCGCGAGGGGTCGCTGCTCGACGTCGGCGTAGATCTCGGCATCGTCAAGAAGTCGGGCGCGTGGTTCACCTACGAAGGTGAGCAGCTCGGCCAGGGCCGGGAGAATGCCAAGACCTTCCTCTCCGAGAACCTCGACCTCATGGTCGAGATCAGCGAGAAGGTCCGGACCGCGGCTGGCATCACCGATCCCGATCCCTTGAGCGCGGAGATCGGCGTCACCGAGGAAACTGCCGACGCCGAGTCCTAGCTGACCAATCCGACCAGTTCGGGCAGCAGCCCGCTGCCCGTACACTGGCCGGCCGTGACCGAGTCAGGAGCATCCGCGCGTCGGTTTCACCTGCGGACGTTCGGGTGCCAGATGAACGAGGCCGACTCCGAGCGTCTCGCGGGGCTGCTCGTCGCCGACGGCATGGAGCCGACTGAGGAGCTCGAGTCAGCCGATGTCGTCGTCTTCAACACGTGCTGCATCCGGGAGAACGCCGACAACAAGCTCTACGGCCAGCTCGGGCGGCTGAAGGCGCTGAAGGCCGAGCGGCCGGAGCTCCAGATCGCGGTGGGCGGCTGCCTGGCTCAGAAGGACCGAGGGCTGATCGCCGAGCGCGCTGGCCATGTCGACGTCGTGTTCGGCACGCACAACCTCGACGATGCACCCGCGCTGCTCGCGCGGGCCCAGAGAGAAGGCACGGTCGTCGAGATCGTCGAAGAGCACGGCGCCGTCGAGCCCGGTGTTGCGCCGCGGCGCGAGCGGGGGCACTCCGCCTGGGTGACGATCCAGATCGGCTGCGACAACTCGTGCGCGTTCTGCATCGTGCCGAGCGTGCGCGGGCCGGAAGTGAGCCGCCGCATGGGCGACATCGTGCGCGAGGTCGAGCAGCTCGCGGCCGAGAGCGTGCGCGAGATCACGTTGCTGGGCCAGAACGTCAACTCCTACGGCCGCGACCTCGGCGCGGGTCAGTACCGTCCGCAGTTCGCCGACCTCCTCCGCGCCCTCGATGCGGTCGAGGGCGTCGAGCGGATCCGCTTCACCTCGCCCCATCCGAAGGATCTGCGCGGCGGAGACCATCGCGGCGATGGCCGAATGCGCGTCGGTGTGCGAGCAGCTCCACTTGCCCGTCCAGTCGGGGAGTGACCGCACCCTGGCACGCATGCACCGCGGGTACACGGCCTCCCGGTACCTCGAGCGGCTCGACGCCGCCCGGGCTGCGATTCCCGACCTGGCCGTCACCACCGACATCATCGTCGGCTTTCCCGGCGAGACCGACGCGGACTTCGAAGCGACCCTCGACGTGGTCGCTCGTGCGGAGTACGACGCGGCGTACACGTTCGTCTTCTCGCCGCGTCCCGGAACCGCCGCGGCAGAGATGACCGACGACTTCGTCCCGGCCGAGGTCACCCGCGAGCGCATGACTCGCCTGACCGAGCTCGTCGAGCGCATTGCGCTGACACGACACGAGGCACGGGTCGGCCGTGTCGAGGAGCTGCTCGTCGACGGGCCGTCGAAGACGGATCCGTCGCAATGGTCGGGCCGCACCCGCCAGGGCAAGCTCGTGCACTTCTCGCACTCGGGCACGGGTGTGGCAGCGGGGGCGATCGTGCACGCCACCATCACGCGGGCCGCCCCGCACTGGCTCCGCGGCGAATTGGTCCCGGCCTCCGGGTGACGACCCACCTTGCTCTCGTCGGCCCGACCGCGTCGGGGAAGTCGGCGCTCGCGCTGCACGTGGCCGGGGAGCTCGGCGACGTCGAGATCGTGTCGGTCGACTCGATGCAGGTCTACCGCGGCCTCGACATCGGCACAGCCAAGGCGACGCCAGACGAACGCACGCGCGTGGTGCATCACATGATCGACGTCGCGGATCCGGGCGAGTCGTGGTCGGCGGCGCGGTACCAGGCCGATGCTCGCGCGGCGATCTCCGACATCGAAGGCCGCGGTCGTCGGGCGTTGCTCGTCGGGGGAACGGGCCTGTACGTGCGTGCGGTCCTCGACCAGCTGGAGTTCCCTGGTGAAGACGTCGCCGTGCGCGTCGAGCTCGAGCGCGAGGCCGAGCAGCACGGCGCACCGGCGCTGCACGCGAAGCTCGCGCGCGTCGATCCCGCGGCCGCGAGCCGCATCGAGGCGACGAACATCCGACGGATCGTGCGGGCCCTCGAAGTGCACCGCATCACCGGGCGACCGTTCTCGTCCTTCGGTTCGGGGCTCGGAGGGCCATTGCCGTTCGTGGTGCCGGTGCGGCTCGCAGGCGTCTGGTTGCCCCGGGAGGTGGTGAGCGAGCGCATCGCCCGCCGGGTGCACGAGATGCTGGCCGACGGGCTCGTCGACGAGGTGCGAAACGTGCTCGCCCGGGGAAGTCTTTCCCGGACGGCCCGCCAGGCCATCGGCTACCGGGAGGTGCTGGCATTCCTCGACGGCGAGATCCCGACGATGACTGACCTCCACGAGGCGATCGTGCGCCGCACGAAGGCGTTCAGCCGGCGCCAGCGCATGTGGTTCCGGCGCGACCCGCGGGTCGCATGGTTCGCGGCCGCAGAAGATCCCGACCGGCTGGTCCCCGCGTTCCTGGCAGCCTGGGGCTGATGACTCAGCTCCCGCTCTCGAAGCTGCACGCGACCGGCAACGACTTCATCGTGGTCGACGCCCGGACGCGCCCGGCGCTGGTCGACGACCTCGCGGGCCGGGGAGCGGCGCGTCTCTGCGCGCGCCACACCGGCGTTGGCGCCGACGGGTTGATCCTGCTCCTGCCCGGTCACGACGGGAGCGACGCGACCATGGTGCTGTTCAACGCCGACGGCGGCCGCGCGGAGATGAGCGGCAACGGCATCCGCTGCCTCGCGTGGGTCGCGCACCGACTCGGGCTTGGCGGCTACGAAGGTCTCGTCGTCGACACCGACGGTGGGCGGCGCATGGTGGAGCTCGACCGCGGCGCCGACCCGCGTGTCGTCACCGGCGCCGCCGTCGACATGGGTCCGGTGACGTTCGAGCCGGCAGCCGTTCCTGTCGACGCGCCGAGCACCTTGCAGCTCGGTGCCCAGGTCGACGGCACCCACTACGACGCCGACGCCGCGGGCATGGGCAATCCCCATCTCGTCGTGTTCGTTGACGACCCTGCGCGCGCGCCCCTCGACAGGCACGGTCCGCGGCTCGAGCACGACGCTCGATTCCCGCAACGTACGAACGTCGAGTTCGTCGCGGTCAGCGGCCCCGACGAGCTCGCGATGCGGGTGTGGGAACGTGGGGTGGGCGAGACGCTCTCGTGTGGGACCGGCGCATGCGCGGCCGCCGCGGTCGCACATCGGCGCGGTCTCGTCGGTGACCACGTGCTCGTTCGCCTCCCCGGGGGCACGCTCCGCGTGGGCCTGGGCCCGAGCATCGTCCTCGGTGGTCCCGTCGAGCACGTCTACGACACGACTGTCGTGGTCGACTCCCGCGGTGACGGCGAGCTCGACGGCGGGGAGGCGTGAGCTCGTGACCTCGAAGCATGAGTACCGCCAGCGGCGCGGCCTCACCGCGACCGAGACCGACCTCGGGGTCGTCCGTCAGCGCGCCCTGCTCGTCGGAACCGGCTACGGACTGCGCGACGCCGACGCGGCCGAGTCGTCACTCGACGAGCTCGGACTGCTCACCGACACGGCGGGCGCCGATCCCGTCGAGGTGGTCTTGCAACGCCGCGCGACGCCCGATCCCGCGACCTATGTCGGTTCGGGCAAGGCCGACGAGCTTCGTGTCCTCGCCGACGCGCTCGACGTCGACCTGGTCGTCTTCGACGACGAGCTGACGCCGGCACAGCAACGAAACCTCGAGAAGCTGCTGCAACGCGACGTCGTCGATCGCGTCGCGCTGATCCTCGACATCTTCGGCCAGCACGCGGCGGAGTCAGGAGGGCATGGTGCAGGTGGAGCTCGCCCAGCTCCGTTACCGGCTCCCACGACTGCGCGGCAAGGGCCTCCAGCTCAGCCGTCAGGGCGCCGGCATCGGCACCCGTGGTCCGGGTGAGATGAAGCTCGAGGTCGACCGTCGGCGCATCCTCACCCGGATCTCGCGGCTCGAGCGCGACCTCGAGCACCTTGCCCGCACCCGAGCGACGCAGCGCAAGGCCCGCCGCCGCCGCGACCTCGCCCGCGTCGCGCTGGTCGGGTACACGAATGCGGGCAAGTCGACCCTGCTGAACCGGCTCACCCACGCCCAGGTCCTGGTCGAGGACCGCTTGTTCTCGACCCTCGATCCGACGACCCGTCGCCTCCCGATGCCCGGTGGAGAGGTCGTCCTGCTCTCCGACACCGTCGGGTTCGTGCGGCGGCTCCCGCACGAGCTGGTCGAAGCGTTCCGCTCGACGCTCGAGGAGGTGGCCGAAGCCGACCTGCTCCTCCACCTGGTCGACGGCTCCTCGCCCGGCGCTGCGGACCAGATCGCCGCGGTGCGCGAGGTCCTGCGCGACATCGACGCCGGCGACGTGCCGGAGCTGCTGGTGGTCAACAAGGTCGACCTCGCGCCGGCCGAAGCCGTCGAAGACCTCCTGGTCGCGAACCCGGGCTCGGTGGCCGTGTCGGCCGCGACGGGAGAAGGCATCGACAAGCTGCTCGACGTCACTGCGGCACGATTGCGTGCGCTGGTACCCGTCGCGGAGCTGCTCGTTCCTTACGACCGGGGTGACGTCCTCGCCGGACTCCATCGTGACGGCGAGGTACTCGTCGAAGTGCACGCGGCCGAAGGGACACGCGTGCGCGCCCGCCTCGCGGCCGACGTCGCGTCGCGCTACGCGGGGTTCCGCGTCTGACCGGTCGACCTCGGCCCGCGACCCGGCGACACCCTTCGGAACGGTCAGGGAACCGGCCGGGGACCGCGCACGGTACAGTTATGGGTGCGCAGAGTGGTGGGCGCTGGGAGGAGGCGGGCGGTGGGCTCGCGGGGCAACGCGGGGGGCGGTGACCGAGACGGCCCGGCCGAGGCGGGCGGGGCCGGGAGCAGCCCGCGGGACGAACCGTTCCGCTGGCTCGCGCACCAGGTTCCCGATCTCGTGTATCGGGTTCGAGTACATCCCGAAGTCGAGCTCGAGTACGTCAATCCCGCGGTCGAGGAGATCCTCGGCTATTCGCCGCGCGAGTGCTTCGAGCGCGAAGGGTTCTGGTCGCTCATGACGCTCGACGACGTCGACCGGCTGCTTGCGGTCGGGGCGGACGGCGAGCCGTACGCGACCCTCGTCTTCTCGATGACGCGCGCCGACGGCTCCGCGGCGTGGACCGAGCACCGCGTCGTGCCCGTCCGTGACGCGGAGGGTGAGGTCGTAGCGCTCGAAGGCATCGCCCGCGACATCACCTCGCTCAAGACGATGGAAGCCGAGTTGCAGCATCGAGCGCTGCACGACCCGCTGACCGGGCTCCCGAACCGGGCGCTGTTCGTTCAGATGCTCGAGCGTGGCCTTGCCCGTCTGCCCCGCCACCCGCAGTTGCTCGCGCTCCTCTATCTCGACCTCGACCACTTCAAGCAGGTGAACGACCAGTTCGGGCATCAAGCGGGCGACGAGGTCCTGATCACGATCGGTCGCCGCCTGACGGCCGCCCTGCGCCCGTCCGACGACGTCGCGCGACTGGGCGGCGACGAGTTCGTGGCCTTGTTGCCCGACCTCACCGAGCACGAGGAAGCGCACCACGTCGCGCGCCGCGTGCTCGAGACCGTCGCCGCTGCGGTGCCTGTGGGGGACCGCGCCACCACCGTCACGATCAGTGTCGGGATCGCGTTCGCCGAGCCCGACGACATCTCGGCCGACGAGCTCATCCGCCGCGGCGATCAGGCGATGTACCGCGCCAAGCGCACCGGCCGCGGCAAGGTGTGTGAATGGACCGACGCCCTCGGCGCCGGCCGCGTCGTCGATCCCGACTGAGGGTAGGCCGTAGGCTCGGCCGGTGACCCAGGGCTCGCCCGGCGGCTTCGTGCCGCCGCCGTATCCGCACGACCGTCTGGCCGAGCTCCGCGCCCGCGCCGCTGCCGCACCCGGGGGAGCCGTCGATGTCTCGGTCGGCACCCCGGTCGACCCGATGCCCGAGGTGGTGCTCCGCGCCTTCACAGAGGCCGCGGCGGGCGCCACCGGGTACCCGAGCTCGGCGGGGAGCCCGTCACTGCGCGCCGGGGCCGCAGCGTGGATCGGTCGGCGCTTCGATGTCGCCGTCACGAGCGACCAGGTGATCGCGTGCGTGGGGACCAAGGAGCTGGTCGCATCGCTGCCGCGGGTGCTCTCCCTGCGCGATCCGAGCCGCGACACCGTGCTCTACCCGGCCGTGTCGTACCCGACCTACGCGATGGGCGCGTCGCTCGCCGGCCTCCGTGCGTTGCCCGTCCCGGTCGACGCGCACTGGCGGCTCGACGTTGCCGCGATCGTGTCGGACGACGCGCGCCGCGCGCTCCTGCTCTGGTGCAACGACCCGAGCAACCCGACGGGCGTGACGGCGACCGAGGCCGAGATGCAGGCCACGGTCGAGTGGGCACGGTCGTTCGGGATCATCGTCGCGAGCGACGAGTGCTACGCGGAGTTCACCGCCGACGAATCAGGCGGCCCAGTACCGTCGATGACCGCGCTCGCAGTCGGCGTCGACGATGTGTTGGCCGTCCATTCGCTCTCGAAGCGCTCGAACATGGCGGGGATGCGCGCGGGTTTCGTCGCCGGCGATTGCGAGCTCGTTGAGTACCTCGGCGAGATGCGCAAGCACGCGGGGATGATGGTGCCGGGACCGGTCCAGGCGGCCGCCGCCGCCGCCCTCGCCGACGACGTGCACGTCGCCGCGCAGCGCGAGCGCTACGCGCGTCGCCGTGCCGTGGCCATGGAGGCGTTCGGGCGTATCGGGCTGCGCAACGACGGTGGGCCGTCGTCCTTCTATCTCTGGTTGCGCGACGAGCTGGGCGAGCGTGACGGCTGGGGGATCACCGCCGACCTCGCCGCGACCGGTCTCGTCGTCGCGCCGGGTGATTTCTACGGTCCCGACGGGTCGCGGCACGTACGCGTCGCGCTGACGGTCACCGACGACGCCCTCGCGTTGGCATGCGAGCGGCTCCTGACCGCGGCCGCCCTCTAGCCTGTCCCGGCACACAGGAGGACCGGCCGCGTGGAAGAGCTGGCGAAGACCATCACGACCTACTGGGAGCACCGCGACGATCTCAGCGCGGTCGCGACCGACATGGAAGTACGCACTGCGGTGCACGAAGCGATCGCGTTGCTCGACTCGGGTGCGGCACGCGTCGCGGAGCTGCGGGACGGTGCCGTCGTGGTCCACGAATGGCTCAAGCTTGCGGTGCTGCTGCTCTTCCGCATCTCACGCCTCGAGACGATCGAGGTGGGGCCGTTCGAGTTCCACGACAAGCTCCCGCTGAAGCGCGACTTCGCCGCCGCGAAGGTTCGTGCGGTCCCCGGTGCGTCCGCGCGGTGGGGCTCGTACCTCGCACCCGGCGTGGTGCTCATGCCGAGCTACGTGAACATCGGCGCCTACGTCGGGGCCGACACCATGGTCGACACCTGGGCGACGGTCGGCTCCTGCGCGCAGATCGGCGCACGGGTCCACCTGTCGGGCGGTGTCGGCATCGGCGGCGTGCTCGAGCCGCCCCAAGCGGCGCCGGTCGTCGTCGGCGACGACACCATGATCGGCTCGCGCTGCATCGTGGCCGACGGCGCGCGCGTCGGCAGCGGCGTGGTGCTCGGCGCCGGGTGCGTGCTGACCGGCTCGATTCCCGTCATCGACGCCCAGACCGGCGAGGAGTTGGGTCGCGGCGTCGTGCCCGACTGGTGTGTCGCGATCTCGGGGACGCGCCACGCGCGTTCTCCGGCGGGGAGTTCGGCCTGCCGTGCGTGCTGGTCGTGAAACGGTTGACGGAAGGTGAGCGTCACGAGAAGGGACGCATCAACGACATCCTGCGCGACCACGGTGCCGCGACCTGAGCGCTGAACCCGTGACCACGCTCGTCGACGCCGACGCTCACGACCTCCTGGCGCTCACGGCGGCGCTGGTCGGCATCGCGTCACCGAGCCATCACGAAGGGCCGCTTGCCGACGCGATCGAAGCACGACTTCGCGTCCGCCGCGCCTGGCCTGCGCCTCGACCGGGTCGGTCCGAACCTCGTAGCCCGGACCGCCGGAGGGCGCCACCAGCGCGTCGTGCTCGGCGGTCACCTCGACACTGTGCCGGCCAACGGCAACGAGGTGCCGCAGCTCGACGGCGACGTGCTCCACGGCCTGGGCGCGGCCGACATGAAGGGTGGCCTGGCGGTGCTGTTGCGCCTGGCCGAGGACCTGTCGTCCGATCCGCAGCGGGCTCGACACGAGGTCACGCTGGTCTTCTACGAATGCGAAGAGGTCGCCGATCAGTTCAATGGCTTGGCCCGCATCTTCGACGACGCGCCGGAGCTCTTGGACGGCGACTTCGCCGTGCTGCTCGAGCCGACCGACGGCTGGGTGGAGGCCGGGTGCCAGGGCGTGCTGGTGGTGCGGGCGCACTTCGACGGGACGCGTGCGCATGCCGCGCGACCGTGGATGGGGGTCAACGCCGTGCACCGCGCCGCGCTCGCCGTGCACCGCGTCGCCGCCCAGGCCGTCGACGGCGTGGATGTCGACGGGCTCCGCTACCGCGAGGCGTTGCAGGTCGTGCGCGTCGACGGGGGAGTGGCCGACAACGTCATTCCCGACTCGTGCGACGTGTGGGTGAACCGGCGCTTCGCACCCTGTTACGCACCCGCCGACGCCGAGGCCCAGGTGCGCGCGCTCCTCGCCGACGCTGATGCGATCGACGTCGTGCAGGCGCAGGCAGGGGCTGCGCCCAATCTTCGCGACCCACTGGTCGCGGACTTCGTCGCATCGCTGGCGCTGCCCGTCCGGCCCAAGCTCGGGTGGACCGACGTCGCCCGCTTCGCGTCGCGCGGCATTCCCGCAGTCAACTTCGGCCCCGGCGATCCCGAGATCGCGCACACCGCGGGCGAGCACGTCACCCGCGCGTCGGTCGACGGCGCCTACACGACGCTGGCGAGGTTCGTGGGCGTGGTGTAGGCGCTCAGTAGCGGCGCAGGAGCGAGACGACCTTGCCGAAGATCTCGACTTCGGACGGGTCGAACACCATCTCGTCGAGCGCGGGGTTCTCCGGCCGGAGCACGACCTTGCCGCGCCGACGGAGGAACGTCTTGACGGTGGCCTCCTCGCCCGGGATCCCGGCGACGACCGTGTCGCCCGGTTCCGCCGTCGGCTGTTGGCGGACGACGACGTAGTCGCCGTCGAGGATGCCGGCCTCGATCATGGAGTCGCCGCGCACCCGCACCATGAACAGCGGGCCGTCGCCGGTGAAGTCCTCCGGCACGGGCAACGTCTCCTCGACGTTCTCCGCCGCGAGCACTCCGGTGCCGGCCGCGACGTCACCCACGAGCGGGACGTGGCGCACCGGCCGGCGCTCGACCGGGACGCCGGAGCCCGCGCCGAAGTGCACCTCGATCGCGCGGGGCTTCGTGGGGTCGCGGGTGAGATAGCCCTTGTCCTGGAGCGCGGCCAGGTGCGCGTGCACCGTCGAGCTCGAGGACAGGCCGACGGCCTCGCCGATCTCACGGACGCTCGGGGGATAGCCCGCGGCTGCGCACCTCGGCGTCGATGAACTCCAGGACCTGGCGCTGACGGGCGGTGAGGTCGGTCATCGTTGGAACCGTACCACGAGCACACGTTCGGGGCAAACACCTGTTCGGAAATTCTGCGCCACCTCTTGCGGCGAACACCCGTTCGTGTCACACTCGAACATGCGTTCGTCCAGTCTCGACTCCGCGAGGAGCGCGGTGGCGGACGTAGCTGTCACACCACTGTGATCGCGTGATTCCAGCGGGAAACAGCGCAAGAAAGCCAGGAGAGAGGGAAGGAATCAGACATGGCCGCCGTCACCTTCATGGATCGGGATCTGCACCAGACGGGCCCCACGTCCCGTCCGGCGCTCACGGTCGTCGCCACCGGCCGGGCGATCCCACGGCGCCCGTCCCCAGCCGCGCTGCGCCGCCGCCGCCTCGTTGCCGGCGTCGCCGCGCTCCTGGTGGGGCTCGGGCTCCTGGTGGTGTCGGCGCAGGCGGGTGACGCGCTCGGGGGCGACTCCCTCGCAGCCCCCGAGCGCTCCCCAGCCTCCGCCGCGGTCGTCACCGGCCCCGGCCACGAAGTGGTCGTGGTACCGGGCGACTCGCTCTGGTCTATCGCGGTCCGGCTCGCCCCCGGCTCGGATCCGCGAGCGGTGGTCGACGTGTTCAGCCGCGCGCGTCACGGGGTGCCGCTCGTGCCCGGCGAACGCATCGCCTGGCCGCGGTGACGGCGCTACGGTGCGTGGGTGCGTTGTCCGTACTGCCACGTCGACGACGACAAGGTCGTCGACTCGCGGCCGGCCGACGATGGTGACGCGGTCCGGCGTCGGCGCGAGTGCCTGGGCTGCGGCCGCCGGTTCACGACCTACGAGCGGGTCGACGCATTGCCGTTGGTCGTCGCCAAGCGTTCCGGCGCGAGGAGCCGTTCGATCCGGCGAAGGTGCGCCGCGGGCATCGAGCGGGCGATCGTCGGCCGGGGGATCGACTCCGAGGTCGTCGACGGGATCACCGCCGAAGTCGAGGATCGCGCCCGGGCGCAGGGGCCCGAGGTCACGAGTGAGCTCGTCGGCCTGGCCGTGCTCGAGCGGTTGCGGGTGATCGACCCCGTGTCGTACGTCCGCTTTGCCTCCGTCTACAAGGGCTTCGAGGCGCTGTCCGACTTCGAGCGCGAAGTGGGAGAGCTCCAGAAGACGACGGCGCCGAAAGGCCGAAAACAACCCTTGCAATGACACGCGTGTAGTTCCAGGGTTGTTCTTCGCACCACTATCTGGGGGTAGGCTCCGGATCAGGCCACAACATATAGTGGTTGGCCGTCGTATGCCCCGGGGTGCACCGAGTAGGGGAACGATCTCAGCAGGGAACCACAGTGATCCGGGCGACGGCGTCCGGCACGACGAGAGAGGGGAGCCGCCACATGGCCATGGCGCCGGAGCAGATCGGGATCGGGATCCGTCGGCAGTTCACCGAGCCCGGGGTGCACCCCTACGACATGGTCGAGTGGGAGCGGCGCGACGCCCGGATCCAGAACTACAAGGACGGCACCGACGCGTTCTTCCAGCCCGACGTGGAGTTCCCGGTGTCGTGGTCGCAGAACGCCACCAACATCGTCGCCCAGAAGTACTTCCGCGGCACGCTCGGCACTGACGAGCGTGAGTCGTCGCTGAAGCAGGTCATCGACCGCGTCGCCGACACGATCACCGACGTGGGGTCGGGCGCGACGGCTACTTCGTCGACGACGCCGAGGCCGAGGCGTTCCGCGACGAGCTGAAGTACCTCCTCGTCACCCAGCGGGCGGCGTTCAACACGCCGGTGTGGTTCAACATCGGCGTGAAGGGCGCGCCGAAGCAGGCGTCGGCGTGCTTCATCCTCGCCGTCGAGGACACGATGGACGGCATCCTCAACTGGTACCGCGAAGAAGGCACGATCTTCAAGGGCGGCTCGGGCTCGGGGATCAACCTCTCGACGATCCGGTCGTCCTACGAGCACCTCAAGGGCGGCGGCACCGCGAGCGGCCCGGTGAGCTTCATGCGGGGCGCCGACGCGTCGGCCGGGCACGATCAAGAGCGGGGGCAAGACCCGTCGCGCCGCGAAGATGGTCATCCTCAACGCCGACCACCCCGACGTCGAGGAGTTCATCTGGTGCAAGGCCGGCGAGGAGCGCAAGGCGCGCGCGCTGCGCGACGCCGGCTTCGACATGGACCTCGACGGCAAGGACAGCCACTCGATCCAGTACCAGAACGCGAACAACTCCGTGCGCGTCACCGACGACTTCATGCAGGCCGTGCTCGAGGACCAGCGACTGGCAGCTGAAGGCCGTCAAGATCGGGCAAGGTCGTCAAGACCGTTGAAGGCGCGCGAGCTGATGCGCCAGATCTCGCAGGCCTCGTGGGAGTGCGCCGACCCGGGCATGCAGTTCGACACGACGATCAACCGCTGGCACACCGCGCCCAACACCGGGCGGATCAACGGCTCGCAACCCGTGCTCGGAGTACATGCACCTCGACAACTCGGCGTGCAACCTCGCCAGCATCAACCTGCTTGCAGTACCTCGACCCAGTCGACGACGCCTTCGACGTCGATCGCGTTCGAGCACACCGTCGAGGTGATGTTCACCGCGCAGGAGATCCTCGTCGGCAACGCCGACTACCCGACGGAGAAGATCGGCGAGAACAGCCGCAAGTTCCGCCAGCTCGGCCTCGGGTACGCGAACCTCGGTGCGCTCCTGATGGCCCAGGGCATGCCGTACGACTCCGACGCGGGTCGGGCGTGGGCCGCGGCGATCACCGCGCTGATGACCGGCCACGCCTACGCGACGAGCGCGCGCACCGCGGGTCGCATGGGACCCTTCGCCGGCTACGCCGACAACGCCGAGCCGATGTTGCACGTGCTGCGGATGCACCGCGCCGAAGCGGCGAAGATCGACGAGGAGCTGGTGCCGCCCGAGCTGCTCAGCGCCGCGCAGCGCGCGTGGGACGAAGCCGTCGAAGTGGGCGAGATCCACGGGGTGCGGAACTCGCAGGCGACGGTCCTCGCGCCGACCGGGACGATCGGCCTCATGATGGACTGCGACACCACGGGCATCGAGCCCGACCTCGCGCTCACGAAGGCGAAGAAGCTCGTCGGCGGCGGGACGATGTTCATCGTCAACCAGACGATCCCGCGGGCGCTGCGTCGTCTCGGGTACTCGGCCGAGGAGCTCGACGACGATCGTCCGTTTACATCGACGAGCACAAGACGATCCTGGGGGCGCCGGGCTTCAACCCGGAGCACCTGCCGGTGTTCGCGTGCTCGATGGGCGACAACGCGATCCACTACATGGGCCACGTCACGATGATGGGCGCGGTGCAGCCGTTCATCTCGCGGCGCGATCTCGAAGACCGTCAACATGCCCGAAGACGTGACGGTCGAGGACGTCGAGGATCTCCACGTGGAGGCATGGCGGCTCGGGCTCAAGGCCGTCGCCATCTACCGCGACAACTGCAAGGTCGCGCAGCCGCTCGCGACGCAGAAGAAGGCGGGCGACGGCCGGCGACGTCGTACGCGAGGTCGAGCGCATCGTCGAGACCGTCATCATCCAGGAGCCGGTCCGCCAGAAGCTGCCGCGTACCCGGCGGTCGAAGACGTTCTCGTTCCGCGTGGCCGACTGCCACGGGTACGTGACGGTGGGCGAGTTCGAGGACGGCCGTCCCGGCGAGCTGTTCCTGAAGGTGGCGAAGCAGGGCTCCACGCTCGCCGGCATCATGGACGCGTTCGCGATCTCGGTGAGTCACGGCCTCCAGTACGGGGTGCCGCTCGAGGCCTTCGTCGACATGTTCACGAACATGCGCTTCGAACCGGCCGGCATGACCGACGACCCCGACATCCGCTTCGCCACCAGCCTGGTCGATTACATCTTCCGCAAGCTCGCGGTGGAGTACCTCCCCTACGACAAGCGTGCCGAGATGGGCGTGCTCACCATCGACGAGCGGAGCCAGCCGACCCTGCCGGGTGTCGAGGAGGCCACGACCGTCAGCGACGCGGGGCACGACCTCCTGCCCCTCGCAGACCAGGCGCCCTCGGCTTCGATCCAGCCGCCTCGTCCGGCCGCACCGCATGCTCGGCAGGTCGACACGGTCATCTGCCACGTGTGCGGGGACATCATGCAGCGGGCGGGCAGTTGCCATGCGTGCCCGAGCTGCGGGGCCACCTCCGGCTGCTCGTAACCGGTACGTCAGGTGGCAGCAGCGATCATGGGGGCATGACCTCGACGGCCGGCCGGCTCCTCGTCGCGGTCCCGACGCTCGCCGATCCCAACTTCGCCCGCACCGTCGTGTTCGTCGTCGAGCACGACGCGAACGGCGCACTGGGTCTCGTCCTGAACCGCCCGAGCCCGGCCGGCTTCGACGACGTCGTGCCGTACTGGCATGACCTGCTGGTCGATCCCGCGGTCCCGTTCCTGGGCGGCCCGGTGCAGCCGGAGGCTGCGCTCGCGCTGGCACGCGTGGTCCGGGTGGAGTCCTCGGACGGATGGCAGCCGCTGCTCGGGCGCGTGGGCACGGTTGATCTGAGCCGGCGTCCCGACCAGGTGATGCCGGCGGTGGAAGCCGTGCGGATCTTCGTCGGCTACGCGGGCTGGGGTTCCCAACAGCTCGACCACGAGCTCGCCATGCAGGGGTGGTACGTGGTCGACGCCGAGGTCGACGACCTGCTCACCACGGATCCGGTCGGCCTGTGGCGAGCCGTGCTGCGCCGCCAGGGTGGCGACCTCGCCACCGCGGCGAACTATCCCGAGGACCCGTCGAACAACTGATCGTGAGCCGTTCGCTAGGGTCGGGCGGATGATCGCCGACGACGAGATCGAGCGCATCCTCGTCATCACTGCGCATCCCGACGACATCGACTTCGGCGCGGCAGGTTCCGTCGCCCGCTGGACCGACGCGGGCATCGACGTGGCGTACTGCATCGTCACCGATGGCGAGGCCGGCGGCGACGACCCGTCGATGCCGCGCTCCGAGATGGCGGCACTGCGCCGCGCGGAGCAGGCCGCGGCGGCGAAGGTGGTCGGCGTCACGGAGCTCACCTTCCTCGGGTATCCCGACGGTCGTGTCGTCTCGACGCTGGGGCTGCGCCGCGAGCTCGCGGCGGCGATCCGCCGGACGCGACCGCAGCGTGTGCTCTGCCCGTCGCCGGAGCGCGTTTACCAGCGGATCTATGCCAGCCACCCGGACCATCTCGCGGTGGGCCACGCCGCGCTTGCCGCGGTCTACCCCGACGCCGCGCAACCAGTTCGCGCATCCCGAGCTGCTCGCGGACGCGCTCGAACCGTGGACGGTTCGAGAGGTCTTCGTCATGGCCTCGCCCACGAGCGACGTGACCGTCGACATCACCGACACGTTCGACCGCAAGGTCGAGGCACTCCTGAGCCACGCGAGCCAGATCAAGGATCCGGGCAACCTGCGCGAGATGCTGCACACGTGGGGCGCGTTCCAAGCCGAGCGCGGGGGACTGCCGACGGGACGGCTCGGTGAGTCGTTCCTGTGGATCGACACCAGCTGAGGAGTCCCGGCGGAGGAACCATGATCGACGATCTCGCACGTCTCGACGCCACTGCGCAGGCCGAGCTGGTGGCGACCGGCCAGTGCACACCGCTCGAGCTCGTCGACGCGGCCATCGAGCGCATCGACCGCGTGAACCCCGAGCTCAACACGGTGATCCATCGGCGCGACGATCGTGCGCGTGCTGAGGCTCGCAACGGTCCGCCCCCCGGTCCGTTCCGCGGCGTACCGATCCTGGCGAAGGATGCATGCTGCACACAGGCCGGTGAGCCTGCGCACTACGGCATGCGCTTCCTCCGCGACCGAGGATGGATCGAGGACCACGACTCCTTCCTCGCAGCCCGGCTGCGCGGCGCCGGCTTTGTCTTCGTGGGTCGCACCAACACGCCCGAGCTCGAGCTCTCGATCACGACCGAGCCCAAGGCCTACGGCATCACGCGCAACCCATGGGACCTCGATCGCTCACCCGCGGGATCGAGTGGAGGGTCGGGAGCGGCGGTGGCCGCCGGGCTCACGCCGGTCGCAACGTCGAGTGATGGCGGTGGGTCGACGCGGTGTCCGGCCTCGGCTTGCGGCCTGGTCGGGCTCAAGGCATCGCACGGGTCGCGTCTCGCTCGGCCCCGACTTCGGCGAGCACTGGGGTGCGTTCACCCATCCGGGTGCGCTCACGCGCTCGGTGCGTGACCTGGCGGCGGTCCTCGACGTCATCAGCGGGTACGAGCCCGGCGACCCGTACACGGCGCCGCCCCCGAGCCGCCCGTTTCTCGACGAGGTGTGCGCACCCATGGGTCGCCAGCTGCAGATCGGCCTGTGCACCGAGTCCACCGTCGGTCTGCCGGTCGACCCGGAGTCCGCGTCGGCCGTCACGGCGGCCGGCACCCTCCTCGAGGAGCTGGGACACCTCGTCACCGTCGCCTCGCCCGCGGCGCTCGGCGATCACTTCGCCGCCTACATGCCCATCGCCGCAACCGCCGCGACGCGCGACCTGGACCGATGGTCGGAACGTCTGGGTGAGCCGATCGGCCCCGAGGACGTGGAGCCCCTCACGTGGGAGATGGCCGAACGCGGTCGGGCCGTCTCGGGCGTCGAGCTGGTCGCGGCGCGCCAGACGCTGGAAGCACGGGCGCGCCGGATCGCGCAGTGGTGGAGCGACGGCTTCGACATCCTCGTCACTCCCACACTGGGGTCGCGGCCGGTGCCGATCGGCGCGGTCGGGCCCGACGCGCGCGACGACAAGGCCCAGGACCTGCGCCGGCAGCTCGGCCAGTTCACGTCGCCGTGGAACACCACCGGGCAACCCGCGCTCTCACTGCCGCTCGCGTGGAGCTCGGAGGGCCTGCCCATCGGCGTGCAGCTCGTCGCGGCGTACGGCCGCGAGGACCTGCTCCTGCGACTGGCCGCGGAGATCGAGCAGGCCCGGCCGTGGGCCGACCGGAGGCCGGCCGTCCACGCGTGATCCTGGGCGTCAGTTCACCAAGACGCCGCGCAGCACCTCGCCGCGCTCCATCGCTGCGAACGCGTCGTTGACCTCATCGAGCCGGTAGCGCTTGCTCACCATGGTGGTGAGGTCGAGCGAGCCGTCCTCCACGAAGCCGATGAGCTGCGTGTACTGGGTCACGGCATCGATCGAGCCTGCATTGCTGCCGATGACGCGCTTCTCTTGTGCGGTGAGCTCCATGCCGTTCACGGCGACATCGTCGGCGATCGGCAGCACCCCGACTTGCACGTGTGTGCCGCCCGGTCGAATGCACGCGAAGCCCTGACGGGCTGCACTCGCCAGTCCGATCATGTCGAACGCGTAGTCGGCGCCGCGGCCGTCCGTCAGCTCCTTGACCGCGGTGACGACATCCGTCGTGTTCGGGTCGATCGAGTCGGTCGCGCCCAGCTTCTCGGCGGCGTTTCGCTTCAATGCCACCGGGTCGACGGCGATGATGCGCGACGCGCCCGCGATGCGCGCACCCTGGATACCCGACTGGCCGACGCCACCACAGCCGATGATCACGACCGAGGAGCCGGGCTCGACCTTCGCGGAGTTGAGCACCGCCCCGACTCCGGTGGTGACGCCGCACCCGATGAGTGCGAGCTGTTCATCGGGCAGGTCGGTCTGCACCGGCACGAGCGAGCGCTCGTGCACGAGTATCGCGTCCGAGAACGTGCCGAGCCCGCCCGTCTGGCGACAGAGCTCGCCGTTCCCCCGGGCGATCCGCGCGCGCCGCACCTCCTGGCCCCGTTCGCAGAGCACCGTGTGGCCGCGGACGCAGTACCAGCACTCGCCGCACGCGCCCTGGAACGTGGTGATGACGCGGTCACCCACCTTGACCCGCGTCACCGCCGCACCCACCTCCTCGACGACGCCCGCGCCCTCGTGACCGAGGATCTGTGGCCGCATCGTGGGGATCAGGCCCTTCATCCCCGACCAATCGGAATGACAGACACCGGACGCGGCGACACGGACGGTGACCTCGTTCGGCTCCATCGGCAACGGCGTCACCTCCTCCACGACGAGTGGAGTGTCGGCTTCGACCAGGATGGCTGCGCGCACGCGGGGAACCTCCAGTTGCTCAGAGGGCGATTACGGTTCGGATCACCTCGCCGGCCTCCATGGCACGGAACGCGTCGTTCACCTCGTCGAGCTTGATCCGTCGCGACACCATGGCGCCGAGGTCGAGCTTGCCCTGCGCGACGAGATCGGCGAACCGCTGGAAGTCACGCCGCACCGACGACGACCCGTAGAACGATCCAAGGATGCGCTTCTCGGTGTGCGCGATCTCGGCCGGCGCGATCTGGTCGAGGAACGTGTCATGCCCGGACGACATCCCGACGATCACGATCGTTCCGGCGTTGCGGGCCATGCGGTACGCCTGCGTGACCGTCGAGGCGTAGCCGATCGCGTCGATCGCGTAGTCGGCGCCGCGGCCGCCGCTCAGCTCGCGGACCGCCTCGATCGCGTCGACGGCGCTGGGGTCAACGGCGTCGGTGGCACCGAGACGCAAGGCCTGCTCGCGCTTCATCGCGACGGGGTCGACGGCGACGATCCGGGCCGCGCCGGCAACCTTGGCCCCCTGGATCACCGACTGCCCGACGCCACCACATCCGATGACCGCCACGATCGACCCGGGCTGCACCTTCGCGGTGTTCAGCGCCGCGCCGACCCCGGTGGTGAAGCCGCACCCGATGAGGGCGAGCTGGTCGTCGGGAAGGTCGGAGTTGATCTTCACGACCGAACGTTCCTTCACCGTCATCGTCTCGGCGAATGTGCCCAGCCCGGTCATCGCCGGGATGGGAGTGCCGTCGTGGCGATGGGCGTGCACGATGCCCCAGGTCGGCATGTTCTCGTCGCACTGGTTCGCGAGGTCGTGGAGGCAGAACCAGCAGTGGCCGCACGACGGGTTGAACGAGCTGATGACCCGGTCACCGACCTTCACGCGGTCGACCTCGGAACCCACCGCCTCGACGATCCCCGCGCCCTCGTGGCCGAGGATCTGCGGACCGAGCCCCATCCCCATCACGTGGAGATCCGAGTGGCAGACGCCACTCGCGGTCAGGCGCACCAGCACCTCATCCGGCCCGGGATCCGCGCCGACGAGGTCCTCGATCACGAGTGGTGTGTTGGCTCCCACGAGTACGGCAGCGCGCATCGTTCCCTCCCAATTCCAGCCCAGTCCCGGCAAGCCCGGGATTCGCCGCTCGGCGAGTCGGCGCCGACTTCCTAGCACGTCGCGGCCATCGGAACATTCGGGGCCGCGCGTGCAAGCGCCCGTTAGGCTCGTTGGCCGATGACGACGCAAGTCCTCCTGGTCCGTCACGGGCAGTCGACGTGGAACGCGGCCGGCCGCTGGCAGGGCCATGCCGACCCGCCGCTCACGCCGCGTGGCGAGGAGCAGGCGGCGCTGGCCGCGCCGCGAGGCACGGGGATCGCCGCGGTGTGGTCGTCGGATCTTCGACGCGCGCGGCGAACCGCGGAGATCATCGCGGGCCGGCTGACGGTGCCGTGCAAGGTCGACGCGCGACTGCGTGAGCGCGACGCGGGCGAGTGGACCGGACTGACGCGCGTCGAGATCGAAGCGGGATGGCCCGGGGCGCTGACGCGGCACGAGCGGCCGCCGCACTTCGAGCCCGACATCGCGCTCATGGATCGAGTGATGCCGGCGATCGTCGAGATCGCTTCGTTGCACGATGGGGAATCGGTGCTGACCGTCACCCATGGTGGCGTGGTGAGGGCGGTGGAGCGCGCGCTGGGCGCCACCGGAGCCGGCGGCTTCCTGCCGAACCTCGGGGGCCGCTGGCTCACCGTCTCCGGCGACGACATCGTCGCGGGCACCGAGGACATCCTCGTCGACGCCGACCACGTCACCACGCCCCGCCAGCTCTGATCGAGCGCTTCCCGGCACCCGAGAGCCACCACTGGCGGCGCGCGCGCGGGCCTACACTGGCCAGTTCCCCGAATCCGGAGTTGCCCCCAGTGCCGGACGACCGGGCGGCGCCTGCAGCCGCCATCCAGCAAGAGCTGGCCGCCGAACAGCGCTATCTCGACGCCGCCTACGAGCGGCTCGACGCGATGCGTCGTTCCGCCGCGCGCGTGGCGGAGGGCTATGCCGACGTGCAGCGAGGGGGCACCCACCAGGCGCGCCTGGAGCGCGATGTCGCCGAGGCCTACACGAGGCGGCGGCTGTCCGCGCTCGACATCGGCGACACACCGCTGTGCTTCGGCCGTCTCGACCTCGATCCTGCGCGACATCGGGCTGATGGCGGCGCCGCCGCCCCCTATTACATCGGGCGCATCTCGGTCACCGACGAGGCGCTCGCTCCGCTCGTCGTCGACTGGCGGGCGCCCGTTGCCGAGCCCTTCTACCGCGCCACCGCGATCGAGCCGATGGGCGTGGCCCGGCGGCGCCACTTCCACACCCGCGGCCGCGAGTTGGTCGGTATCGACGACGAGGTGTTCGACGACGCCGCGGCGACCGATGCCGGGTTCGCCGTCGTCGGAGAAGGCGCGCTGCTCGCGGCCCTCGAGCGCACGCGTACCGGCCGGATGCACGACATCGTCGCCACCATCCAGGCCGAGCAGGACGCCGCGATCCGGGCGCCGCTCCAGGGAGTGCTCGTCGTCTCGGGCGGTCCCGGGACGGGCAAGACTGCGGTGGCGCTGCACCGGGCGGCGTACCTGCTGTACACACACCGGCGGCGGCTGGCGTCCTCGGGAGTGCTGCTCGTCGGGCCGAGCTCGATCTTCCTGCGCTACATCGACCAGGTCCTGCCCTCGTTGGGCGAGGATGAGGTCGTCCTCGCGACGCCCGCGGCGTTGAAGGGTCGATTGCGCGTCGGTGCCGTCGAGTCGGCGGCCGTGGCGGTGGTCAAGGGTGATGCCCGCATGGCGAAGGTGGTCGCCGCGGCGGCGCGCGATCGGGAGCGTCCCCTCCCACGCGACGTGGCGACGAGGCTCGACGGCTATCCGCTGCGCATGCGACGCCGCGACTCCGTGCGACTGCTCGAGCGCGTGCGCGGCCGGCGTGGCACCCACAACGAGCGGCGTCCGTACGTCACCAGCCTCGTGATCGACCACTTTCGCCGCGAGTACCGCCGCGCCCTGATCGACGCGTACCGCCGGGACCAGGAACGACTCACGTCGGAACGCGATGTCCTCGGTTCGTCTCCGGCGATCGCGGACGTCAACGTCGCCGCGTTGCTTTCACGCGGCGACGCCGCGCCGCGCGAGTGGGAGTCGGAGCTCGCCGCGCGCCTCCGGCGACTCCCGGAGATCAAGGCGATCCTCGAGCGCATCTGGCCCGTCCTGAGCGGTGCCGAGCTCGTGCACGATCTGTTGGGATTCGAGGCCTTGGTCCGCTCCGCGGCGCGAGGAGTCCTCAACCCCGAGGAACAGCGCGTCTTGGCGCGGCCGCGTTCGTCGTCGGTCACTGCCGTTTCATGGACCGAGGCTGATCTGGCGCTGATCGACGAAGCCGACGCGTTGCTGGGTCCGACGAGTGCGGCGCGGCCGCACCGGCGCCAACGCACGCGGCGTGGCTCCGCGCTCGACGACGCCAACCAGGTCGTCGCGGAGCTCGGGATCGGCGATCTCGTGTCGGGTGCCGATGTGCTCGCGCGCTACGGCCAGGACGACGACGTACCCGGCCGTGACGACGGCGAGCCTCGAGTCTTCGGGCACGTGCTGGTCGACGAAGCGCAGGATCTGTCGGGGATGCAGTGGCGCATGCTGGCGCGCCGGTGTCCTTCGGGGTCGATGACCCTGGTCGGCGACTTCGGCCAGGCGAGCCGTCCCGGCGCGCTCGGCAGCTGGGACGCCGTGTTCTCGCAGCTCCCGGGGCGGAGCCGCACCGAGGTTGTCACGCTCTCGGTGAACTACCGCACCCCCGCGGAGATCATGGACGTCGCGAACCGGCTGCTTGCGGCCGCCGCCCCCGGCGTTGCTGCTGCCCGACCGGTGCGCGCGACCGGCGCCCACCCCGAGGTGGTCGACGTCGGTGAGGACGAGCTGGTCCGTCGAGCCGCCGATGCCGCGCGTCGCCATCTGGCCGAGGGCGGCACCGTCGCGGTCATCGCGGCCGACGAGTTGCACGCGACGCTCGCGGCGAGCTCGCCGACGTGGGCGCGGTCGCCGACGTCGCCGAGGCGCTCGACTCGCCCGTTGCGGTGTTGAGCGCGACCGGGGCCAAGGGCTTGGAGTTCGACCACGTGATCGTGGTCGAACCCTCGCGGCTCGTGACCCCCGACGCCGCGGGCCTCCGGCTGCTCTACGTGGCGCTCACACGCGCGACTCGGCACCTCGTGGTCGTGCATGCAGGGCCGCTCCCCGAGGCCCTCGCCCTCGACCACCAGCCCGCGCGGCCCTTCTAGGCTGCTCCGTCGATGACCCAGCTCGAGACCGACCTGCAGGCACTCGACGTGGCCTGGGACCTGGATCCCCTCGTTGACGGCAAGGGCGCGCGCGGCGTCGACGAGCTGCTCGACGAAGCGGACCGCCGCGCTGCGGCGCTCGCGCCGTACCGGGGCCGGCTCCGTGAGCTCGATGCCGGCGGGATCGCCGACCTGCTGCACGAGCTCGCGACCATCTTCGAGACCGCCGGGCGCGCCGGTTCCTACGCCGGCTTGTGCTTCGCGGTCGACACCACGGATCCCCCACGCGGTGCGTTGCTCGCGCGCGTCCAGGAGCGATCGACTGCGGTCGTCAACCAGACGCTGTTCGTCGAGCTCGAGTGGGCCGCGCTCGACGACGAGCACGTGGAGGCGCTGCTCGACGATGCGCGCCTCGACTTCTGTCGTCACTATCTCCGCTCGGCGCGGCGCTACCGAGACCACCTGCTCTCCGAACCGGAGGAGAAGATCCTCGTCGAGAAGTCGGTCACGGGTCGATCGGCCTGGGTGCGGCTGTTCCAGGAACTGACTGCCGCGATCCGCGTCGACCTCGACGGTGAGTCCGTCAGCCTCGAGAGCGGGCTCTCGAAGCTCGCCTCACCCGACCGCTCGGTGCGCAAGCACTCGGCCGAGGCCGTCACTGCCGCGCTGGCGCCGGGAGTCCGCACGCGTGCGTTCGTGCTCAACACGCTCCTCGCCGACAAGTCGACCGACGACCGGCTGCGCCGCTATCCCGACTGGCTCGCGTCGCGCAACCTCGACAACGAAGCGAGCGACGAATCCGTCCGGGCGCTGATCGAGGCCGTGCAGGGCCGCTACGACATCGCGCAACGCTGGTATTCGCTGAAGGCGCGCCTACTGGGCGTCGACCGGATTGCCGACTACGACCGCATGGCGTCGGTGACGGATGCGGAGCAGGAGTTCGGGTGGTCCGAGGCGCGGGAGCTGGTCCTCGATGCGTACGAGTCGTTCTCGCCCGAGCTCGCGCGTGCTGCGCAGCGGTTCTTCGAGGACCGCTGGATCGATGCTCCGGTACGCCCCGGCAAACAACCCGGTGCGTTCTGCGCATACACGGTTCCGAGCGTCCACCCGTTCCTGCTCTTGAACTGGACCTCGCGTCGGCGTGACGTGTTGACGCTCGCACACGAGCTCGGCCACGGGCTCCACGCATGGCTCGCGCGCGAGCAGGGTGTCCTGCAGCAGACGACGCCCCTCACCTTGGCGGAGACCGCGTCGGTCTTCGGCGAGACGGTGACGTTCGGACGTCTGCTCGCGGGCACGAGCGATCCCGAGCAGCGCTTGGCCCTGGTCGCCGAGAGCCTCGAAGGCCAGATCGCGACGGTGTTCCGGCAAGTGGCGATGAATCGCTTCGAGGACCTCGTCCACACGGAGCGGCGCGAGGTGGGGGAGCTGAGCGTCGACCGTTTCAACGAGTGCTGGATCGAGACCCAGTCCGCGCTGCTCGGAGCGTCCGTCGAGCTCACCGACGGATACGCCACCTGGTGGTCCTACATCCCACACTTTGTGGGAACGCCCGGATATGTCTACGCGTACGTGTACGGGCAGCTCCTCGCGTTGTCGGTGTATCGCACCTACGAACAGCGCGGCGCCGAGTTCGTGCCGCAATACCTCGAGCTGCTCGCGGCGGGGGGATCGCGCTCTCCCGAGGAGCTCGGACGTCTCGTGGACCTCGACCTCACCGACCCCGCCTTCTGGGACGGTGGTCTCGCTATCGTCGCAGAGCAGCTGGAGGCGGCGGAGGCAGCAGCGCGGGCGGCGGGCCGTCTGTGACGTTCCACGACGCGCGGAGCACGCCCGCGAGCGCGACCAGCACCACCGGCCCGCCGACGAGCTGCCACACGCCGAGCCGCTGGCCGTAGATCGCCCACGCGCCTGCCGCGGCGATCACCGACGTGCCGAGCACGAGGAGCGACGACAGCGCAACGCTCACATGGGCCTGCGCCCAGGTGATGAGCGCTGTCCCGAAGCTGTTCGGCAGGAACGCGACGACGACGAGCCACCACCACTCCCAGCCGTGGAGCTCGCGGACGCCATTGCCGCTTGCAAGCCACACCACCAGCTGAATCGCCGCGCTGACGGTGAACACTCCCGCGACATAGGCGCTGGCGGCGACGCCGGCCATCCGTCGGTGCTTCATCAGCAGGAGGTAGCCCGACGTCGCGAGGAGCGCCCCGACCGCGAGCAGATCGCCGAGCACGTGTGCGTCGCCGCCCGCGGGCCCGCCGAGCGCGACCGCGGTGACACCGGCGATGGCGAGCAGCGCGTACGCCACCTGGACCGGGCGCAGTCGCTCTCCGAACAGGGGCGCCGCCGCGACGACCACGATGAGCGGTGTCATCGTCGTGACGAGGGAGGCGATTGCGAGGGACGTCTCGTGGTAGGCCGAGAAGGCCATGGTCTGGCTTGCGGCGTGACAGATGCCGCCCAATGCGGCCGCCTTGAGCACCTCGCGCGTCAGTGGCGCGCCCGACCATCGCGCCCACGCGGAGCTCATCGCGGCCGCCATCACCGTCGCGACCGCGGAGATGGTCAGGCCTGGTGCCGAGATCGCTCGCACGAACAGGGGAGCGATGCCCCAGGTCGTCACCGCGAGGTAGAGCGCGAGATGCCCGCGACGATCGAGCGACCTCCTGGATGTCGTGGTCCGCGCGTCGGTCACGCGCCGAGCTCGGCTTCGAGCTGGCCGAGTCCAAGCGGACCGAGATCGAGCGCCCGCCGATGGAATGCCTTGAGGTCGAAGGTCCCACCGGCGCGCCGCGCGGCGGCATCTCGAGCTCGGAGCCAGACGCGCTCGCCGACCTTGTAGCTGATCGCCTGACCCGGCCATCCGAGGTACCGGTCGACCTCGCTGGCCATGAAGTCGGCGGGGAACTTCGACCGCTCGACGACGAATGGCAACGCGAGCTCCGGAGTCCAACGCTCGCCGGGGTGGTAGCACTCCGACGCGGGGATCCTGAGCTCGAGGTGCATCCCGATGTCGACGACGACGCGCACGGCGCGCATCGCCTGCGCGTGGAGCATGCCGAGCTCGTATGCCGGATCCTCGAGATACCCGAGCTCGCCCATCAGACGCTCGGCGTACAACGCCCAGCCTTCGGCATGGCCGGACGTTCCTGCCAGGGTGCGCTGGTAGCGGTTCAGCGTGTCCGCGAGGTAGCGGACCTGGGCGATCTGGAGATGGTGACCCGGGACACCCTCGTGGTAGCAGATCGACACCTCACCCCAGAGGGGGAAACGCGTCTTGCCGAGCGTGGGGTACCAGGTACGTCCGGGTCGCGAGAAGTCCTCGGACGGTCCCGTGTAGTACATCGCGGCGGCGCCCCCCGGAGGCGCGATCATCGCTTCGACGCGCTTCACCGGCTCGGGGATGTCGAAGTGCACGCCGTCGAGCTCCGCGATGGTGCGATCGAGCAGCTCTTGCAGCCATCCGCGGAACGCGTCGACACCCTCGATGGAACGATGCGGATCACGTTCGAGGTGCTCGATCACCGCATCGACGCCGGCGCCCTCGAGGATGCGGTCGGCGACGCTTCCCATCGTGTGCTCGATGCGATGGAGCTCCTCCCATCCCCACGTGTAGGTCTCGTCGAGGTCGAGATCGATCCCGTTGAAGACCCGTGCCCAGAGCGCGTAGCGGTCGCGTCCGGCGGGATCGTGTTCGCTCGCGTCCGGCGCGTACTCGTCGGCGAGGAAGCGTCCCAGGCTCGCGTAGGAGGCGACCGCTCGCGACGCGGTCACCTCCAGGGTGTCGCGGAGCGCGCCCGTGGGCTGGCCGGCTGCGTCGTAGGTGTCGAGCAAGGTGGCGAAGTAGGGAGCGTCCTGCTGTTCGCCGCCCCACGTCGACGCCTGCCGCGCGGACGCGAGGGCTTGGCGGCGCGCGGCGAGCACACCTCTCCGCACGCCCTCCCGGAGGCTGGTCTCGATCCCGGAGAGCGCCTGCGGCACCAGCGCGAGACGGGCGACGACGCGCTCCCAATCGTCGGACGTCTCCTTGGGCATGAGGTCGAAGCACAGCCGGACGTCCTGGACGGGGCTGCCGATGATGCGGAGGTCACGGAACGGCTCGTCGGCGTCGTGGAGGTCGAGCGCGAGCGTGAGCCGTTCTCGCATCACGTGTGCCGCGACATGCTCACGGTGCGTCGACGGCTCGACGGCATCGAGACGGTGCAGGGTGGCGTGGTCGTGCGCCGCCCGTTCGACGATCCCGTCGGGGGAGTAGTCCGTCATCTCGGCATCGTGACCGGCGATGCCCTCGCCGGTCGCGGCTACGGGGTCGAGTGCCGCGAATCGCTCGACGTAGTCGTCGGCCAGCCGGTCGACGGTTCCGTGCGGTGTCATCAGGGGGCCTCCTTGGCCGCCGACGGTACCCGCCGCGTGGCACCATCGGTCGGTGACCAGACTTGCCGGGGCCCACGTCGTCGTGACCGGCGGCTCGAGCGGTATCGGCCTCGCGGTCGCGCGACTCGCGGCGGCGCGGGAAGCGACGGTGGGGCTCGTGGCCCGCGACGAAGCCCGGCTCGAGGAGGCGGCGGCGTCGATCGAGCCGTCGCAGGTCGCGGTCGCGGCGGCCGATGTCACCGATCGCGGGGCGCTCCGCGCCGCGCTGGCCCGGCTCGAGGCGAGCTTCGGGCCCGTCGACGTCCTCGTCGCGGCGGCGGGTGGCGCGCACCCCGGCTACTTCGACCAGCTCGACGACGCGGTCTTCGACGAGCAGATGGCCCTCGACTACTTCGGCACCCTCAACGCGGTGCGGGCCGTCGTGCCGGCGATGAGAGCGCGGCGCCGCGGCCACATCGTGACCATCGCCTCCACGGCCGCGCTCGTCGGCGTGTTCGGCTACAGCGCGTACGCGCCCGCGAAGTTCGCGGTCCGAGGCTTGGCCGAAACACTGCGCCCGGAGCTCGCGCCGGAGGGCATCGTCGTCGCCTGTGCCTTCCCGCCCGACACCGAGACGCCCGGCCTCGCGACCGAGAACCTCACGAAGCCGATCGAGACGCAGCAGGTCTCCGCGGCGATCACGCCGAAGTCTCCGGAGTCCGTCGGGCGGGCGATCGTCCGCGGCATCGAGCGCGACCGGCTCGTCATCACCGCCGACTTCCAGACCGCGATGCTGGCGCGGGTTCCCGGGCTTGCCGGGCCGATCGCTCGGCGGTCGATCGATCGCGCGGTGCGCAGGGCACGCGCGCGTGCGTGACGAGCTGCGACGCGGCTGAGGAGGAACGGTGTCCTTCGTCGGCCTCATGGTGCGCAACGTGCGGGATCGACCCGCTCGCGCGCTGCTCACCGCGCTCGCGATCGGCATCGCGGTCACGTCCGTGGTCACGCTCGGTGCCGTCACGCACAGCATGCGCGATACCGCGCGAGGGACGCTGCGATGGGCGCGATCCGACTTCACCATCGCGGCAGGGCGGCGTCTCTGATGTCTTGAACAGCATCATCCAGACCTCGGCGGTCGAACGGGTCGCCGCAGTTCCCGGTGTCGCGGAGGCCTCGGGGGTCCTTGCGACGACGGTGCGGGTCAATGCGTCGCACCCGCAGTTCGTCGAGATCGGCCTCGAACCGGCGCGGCTCCCGGCATTCGGGATCCAAGTGACCGACGGACGGACAATGGCAGCCGACGCGGAGGACGAGATCATGTTGGGCTCGACCGCGTCGGAGAGCCTCGGCAAGGGTGTGTCCGACTCGGTGGGTATCAAGGGCATCCGGTACCGGATCGTCGGCGTGTACACCGCCGGCCAACCGACGGTCGACGCCGCGGCGATGTTGCCGCTCGCAGCGCTGCAGTCCCAGGAGCACAAGCAGGGCCTCGTCACGATGGTCTTCGTTCGACGGACGCGCGACGTCAGCACGGCCGCCGTCGAAGCACGGGTGCGCAAGATCTTTCCCCAGTTCGAGACCGTGCGCTACGACAGCGATCTCCGACGCGTCGACCGGAGCCTCGGTCTCGTCACGATCGTCGACCGCGCCGCGTCGTTGGTCGCGCTCGTCGTTGGCGCCGTGGTCGTCGCCAGCGCCATGTCGCTGTCGTTCTTCGAGCGGACGAGCGAGTTCGGGATGTTGCGGGCGGTCGGCTGGACGCGCGCGGCGAGTCGTCGCCCTCGTGATGGGCGAGGCCGCGCTCATCGGCGTGCTGGGCGTAGCCGGCGGGTCGGCGTTGGCGTACCTCGCGGTGGGCCTGATCGGGCACGTCCCGAGCCTCTCGGGTGAGGTCGCGCCCCACGCAACGTCGGGTCTGTTGCTGAGGGCCGCGGTGATCGCCGCCGCGATGGTGGTCATCGGCGCGCTGACGCCCGTCGCGCGCGCGGCTCGCCTGCAACCCTTGGAGGCGCTGCGCCATGAATGACGGTCACGAGCATCCTCCCGATGTGGAGGCGATCGCGCTCCACCGGCACTTCGGCGCCGGCACGATCCGCGCCCTCGACGGCCTCGACCTCCTGGTGGATGCCGGTGAGTTCGTCGCGTTGACCGGCCCGTCCGGCTGCGGCAAGTCGACGCTCCTGCACCTGATCGCCGCGCTCGACGAACCCACCTCCGGGACCCTCCGAGTCCACGGCCAGGACCTCGCGACCCGCCGCGATCTCGACGAGTACCGGCGGTGCGAGGTCGGGCTCGTCTTCCAGCGCGACAACCTCCTCCCGCGCCTCGGCTCGGCCGAGAACGTGGAGCTTGCGATGCTGGGAACCGATCGCCCGCGAGCCGAGCGCGCCGCGCGGGCGCGGGAGCTGCTCGACGAGGTCGGGCTCGCAGGCCGCGCCGAACGTCCGCCGTCGCGTCTGTCCGGCGGCGAACGGCAGCGTGTCGCCATCGCCCGGGCGCTCGCGAACGATCCGCGGCTGCTGCTCGCCGACGAGCCGACCGGGAACCTCGACCCCGACACGGCGCGCTCCGTGCTCGACCTGTTGGGCCGGATCCGCCAGTCGCGCGCGGTGACGATCCTCATGGTGACGCACGACCCGGTCGTCGCGGCTGCGGCTGATCGCACGGTGCGCCTCGACCACGGACGGGCACAGCTCTAGCTTCCCGCTCTCAGCGAGGCTCCGGCTTCCCGCTCTTGGAGGCTCTCGCTGTCGCATCCGGGCTCGGGGCGGCCGAGTCGGCCTTGCTACCTTCGATCGCGTCGAGGCCGACCCCGGGGAGTGAGCGATGTCCACCCGCACCGAGACCGACAGCATGGGCGCGATCGACGTACCGGCCGACCGGTACTGGGGCGCCCAGACGCAGCGCTCGCTGCACCACTTCCACATCGGCGACGACCACATGCCCGAGGCGGTCATCACCGCGATGGCGGTGCTGAAGAAAGCGGCCGCACTCGTCAACGAGGATCTCGGCAAGCTCTCGGCCGAGAAGGCGGCGCTCATCGTGCAGGCCGCCGACGAGATCGTCGCGGGCAAGCACCCCGACGAGTTCCCGCTCTACGTCTGGCAGACGGGAAGCGGCACGCAGACGAACATGAACGTCAACGAGGTCATCTCGAACCGCGTGATCGAGCTCGCCGGCGGCGAGATGGGGTCGAAGAAGCCGGTCCATCCCAACGACGACGTCAACATGTCGCAGTCGTCGAACGACACGTTCCCGACCGCGATGCACATCGCCGCGGTCGACCGGCTGGTGCATGCCCTTGCGCCGTCCGTGCTGGGGCTGCGCGAGGCCCTGGCCGCGAAGGCCGAGGAGTTCGCCGGCATCGTGAAGATCGGGCGCACGCATCTCCAGGACGCTGTGCCGCTGACGTTGGGTCAGGAGTTCAGCGGCTACGTCGCGCAGCTCGATGCCGACCTGGCGCGTCTCGACCTCGTGCTGCCCGGGCTCTACGAGCTCGCCATCGGCGGGACCGCGGTGGGGACGGGCATCAACACCCATCCCGAGTTTGCCGAACGTTGCGCCGCCAAGATCGCTGAGCTCACCGGATTGCCGTTCGTGTCGGCGCCGAACAAGTTCGCCGCGCTGGCCGCGCACGACGGGCTCGTGATGGCGAGCGGAGCGGTGAAGACGCTGGCGGTCTCGTTGATGAAGATCGCCAACGACATTCGCTGGCTGGCCTCCGGACCGCGCGCGGGTCTCGGTGAGCTCGTCCTGCCCGAGAACGAGCCTGGATCGTCGATCATGCCGGGCAAGGTGAATCCCACGCAGAGCGAGGCGATGACGATGGTCTGCGTGCAGGTGCTGGGCAACGACACGACGATCGGCATCGCGGGCTCGCAGGGCAACTTCGAGCTCAACGTGTTCAAGCCGGTGATGATCTTCAACTTCTTGCACTCCGTCGCGATCCTCACCGATGCGTGCGACCGCTTCCGTGAATTCGCGATCGAGGGAGTGGAGGCCGACGAGGAGCAGATCGCGGAGTACGTGAGCACCTCCTTGATGCTCGTCACCGCGCTGAACCCACACATCGGCTACGACAACGCCGCCAAGATCGCCAAGCACGCGCACCAGCGCAAGACCAACCTCCGCGAGGCCGCGCTGGAGCTCGGCCTGCTCACCGAGGAGCAGTTCGACGCGTGGCTGCGCCCGGAGGACATGACCCGCCCGGGCGACTGAGCCGGCTCGGTCATCCGCCACATTCCCGACCATCGGAGTCGGGAATGTGGCGTGGGGTCCCGGCGTTGCGTGGGCACGACCACGTGACATGAACGGGGATCCCGATGGCAGAGACCGAGACACTGACACTTCCCTTGCTGCCGCTGTCGAGCGGCGTCGTCCTGCCACAGATGGTGGTCACCCTCGCGCTCGAGTCGCCGGAGGCGCGTGCCGCGGCTGATGGTGCGGTGGCCGGGGACCGCCGCCTGCTGCTCGTGCCCCGCGTCGATGGGCGGTACTCGTCGGTGGGCACCGTGGCCCAGATCGAAAACGTCGGCGAGCTTCCCGGCGGTCAACGTGCCCTCGTACTGCGGGGAACTGGCCGTGCCGTCGTCGGCGCAGTCGTCTCGGTCGACCGGCCGGGCCTGTGGGTCTCGGGTGAGCCGGTCCGCGACGAGAGCCGCGACGACGAGCACACCCGGGAGTTGGTGCGCGAGTACCGCGCGGTCGTGCGGGCGATCGCCGAGCGGCTCGGATCGCGACGGGCCGCGGATGGCGTCCTCGGCGTCGATGACCCGGGCGCGCTCGCCGATACCGCGGGGTGGTGGCCGGACCTGGCGCTGGAGCGCAAGGTCGAGCTCCTCGAGGAGCTCGACGGCGTGGCGCGGCTCGAGCTGGCCCTGAGCTGGGCGCGCGACGCGCTCGCCGAGCTGGAGCTGACCGAGCAGGTTCGTTCGCGCGTCAGCGAAGACATGGACAAGACCCAGCGCGAGTTCTTGCTGCGTCGCCAGCTCGCGGCGATCCGCGAGGAGCTGGGCGAGGGTGACGCGACGACCACCGCTGACTACCGCACGCGCCTGGAGGAGTCGGGCGCGCCGGAGGCGGTGCGTGTCGCGGTCGAACGCGAGCTCGACCGCCTCGAGCGGTTGGGGGAGCAGAGCCCCGAGCACGGTTGGATCCGTACCTGGCTCGACACGGTGCTCGACGTCCCGTGGGGGGTCCGTTCGGACGACGACACCGACGTGGGCACGGCGCGCGAGGTGCTCGACGCCGACCATACCGGCCTCGGCGACGTCAAGGACCGCTTGGTCGAGTACCTCGCGGTGCGCAAGCTGCGCCGGGAGCGCGGCTTCGACGACACCGGCACCGGCACTGGCACCGAGACGTTGGCACCGCGGCGCGGCGCGGGTGCGATCCTCGCCCTGGTCGGGCCCCCGGGCGTGGGCAAGACCTCGCTGGGCGCATCCGTCGCCCGCGCGCTCGGGCGCAAGCTCGTGCGCGTCGCCTTGGGTGGTGTGCACGACGAAGCCGAGATCCGCGGCCACCGGCGCACCTACGTCGGTGCGCGACCCGGCCGGCTCGTCCGCGCGATCACCGAGGCCGCCACCATGAACCCGGTCGTCGTGCTGGACGAGGTCGACAAGCTCGGCGCCGACTGGCGCGGCGATCCGTCGTCCGCGCTGCTCGAGGTGCTCGACCCCGCGCAGAACCACACCTTCCGCGACCACTACCTCGAGGTCGACCTCGACCTGTCCGGTGTGTTGTTCCTGGCCACCGCGAACACGCTGGAATCGATCCCGGCGCCGTTGCTCGACCGGCTCGAGGTGATCCGCATCGACGGATACACCGAAGACGAGAAGGTCGAGATCGCGCGCGACCACCTGCTCGGTCGTCAGCTCGAGCGCAACGGTCTTCGTGCCGACGAGGTGACGGTCACCGACGACGCGCTGCGCCGTGTGGTGGCCGACTACACGCGGGAAGCGGGCGTCCGCAACCTCGAGCGCGAGCTGGGCAAGCTGCTACGGAAGGTCGCGGCTCGGATCGCGGCAGCCGACGCGGCATCGACGATCGTGATCGACGCCGATGACGTCGTGCCGGCCCTCGGCCGGGCGAAGTTCTTCGCCGAGGTCGCCGATCGCACCGCGGATCCTGGTGTCGCCACCGGCCTCGCCGTGACGGGGACGGGCGGTGACGTGCTCTTCATCGAGGCCGCCACGACCGAAGGCGAGCCGCAGCTCGTTCTCACCGGTCAGCTCGGCGACGTGATGAAGGAGTCCGCGCAGATCGCACTGTCGTACGTGCAGGGTCACGCAGCGGAGCTCGGCATCGAGCCCGAGGCGACCGGCAAGCGCTTCCACGTCCACGTTCCCGCGGGAGCGGTCCCGAAGGACGGGCCGTCCGCCGGCGTCACGATGACCACGGCGCTGGTGAGCCTGCTGACGGGTCGACGAGTGCGCAGCGAGGTCGGGATGACCGGGGAGGTCACCTTGCAGGGCCGGGTCCTGCCCATCGGTGGCGTGAAGCAGAAGGTCCTCGCCGCGCAACGCGCCGGGTTGACGACGGTGATCCTGCCCAAGCGCAACGGGCCGGATCTCGACGACCTGCCCGAGACCGTTCGTTCGACAATGACGTTCCATCTCGCCGACGAGGTCGACGAAGTCCTCGCGTGGGCGTTGGAGGACGTGCCGGTGTCGATCGCGGCGTGAGGTGACGGTCGCGTCGCGATCGACGCGACCGTCCCCGTCGCCCTGCGCGAGCGGGCGATACCCTCCGTCGGTGGATCAGGACCACGACGTCTTGCGAGTGACGCCCACCTGCCGGATCCCGCTCGACGAGCTGGAATGGAAGGTGACTGGTTCGGGTGGGCCCGGTGGTCAGCACGCGAACACATCGAACACACGCGTGGAGGTCCGCTTCGCAGTGGAGGCATCGAGCGCGCTCGGGCCACGCCAGCGGGCGCGGCTGCTCGAGCGGCTCGGCCCGGTCGTGCGTGCCGTCGCGTCCGACACGCGCTCGCAAGCACGGAACCGGACCCTCGCGCTCGACCGGCTCCGGGCGCGGATCGCCGACGGCCTGAGGATCGAGGCGCCGAGGCACGCGACGCGTCCGACGCGGTCCTCTCGCGAAGCCCGACTCGACGACAAGCGACGGCATGCCGAGCGCAAGCGCGTCCGTCGCCGACCCTCGATCGACGACTAGCGCGCGCATGCACGCCGTGTGGGTCGTCGTCCAGGTCGTGATCGGGTTGCTGCTGCTCTTTGCCGCGCTCAACTCCGCGCTGCGGACGTTCGTGTTGCCGCGGGGCTCCGTCTCGATGGTCACGCGGTTCGTGTTCGTCGTGCTTCGGCGACTGTTCGACGGTCTGGCGGGCACCCGGGACACGTACGAGGCGCGGGACCGCATCATGGCGTTCTACGCGCCCATCGGGCTCCTGTTGCTGCCGCTCGCGTGGCTGGTGATGGTCTTCAGCGGCTACGCGCTGATGTTCCATGCGCTCGGCACCGATGGCGTCCGGGCACCGATCGAGATGAGCGGCTCGTCGCTCTTCACCCTCGGCTTCACGAAGCCCCCCGATCTCGCCGGCACGCTCGTGTCGTTCTCGGAGGCCGCCTTCGGCGTCGGGCTCGTTGCGCTCCTCGTCTCGTTCCTGCCGACGATCTACACCGCGTTCTCCCGCCGAGAGGTGCTCGTCGCACAGCTGGCGACGCGCTCGGGCGACCCCCCTTCGGGCGTCGAGATCCTCGTCCGCGCCCACCGCATGGAGCGGTTCCACCTCCTCGAAGTGCAGTGGATCGCGTGGCAGCAGTGGTTCGCCGAGCTCGAGGAGACACACACGTCGCTCGGCGTGCTCAGCTTCTTGCGGTCACCGAAGTCGTCTCGATCGTGGGTGACGGCCGCGGGCGCGGTGCTCGATGCCGCCTCGCTCCAGCTCTCCGTCGTCGACCGACCATGGGATCCCGAGGCGGGGATGTGCGTGCGCAGCGGGTTCTTCTCACTCCGCGTGGTCGCGGACTACTACGCGATCCCGTTCGATCCCGACCCCGCGCCGGACGCGCCGATCTCCATCGCCAAGGACGAGTTCTTGGAGGCCGTGGCGCGCCTCGAGTCGGTCGGGATCCCGGTGAAACCGGATCGGGAGCAGGCGTGGCGGGATTTCAGCGGTTGGCGGGTCAACTACGACACGGTGCTGCTGGCCCTCGCGGCGCTCACGATGGCGCCGTACGCGGTGTGGTCCTCGGACCGGTCGTTGCGCCGGCTCAAGCTCCCACCGCTGCGGCGTCAGTACGCGCGCGCGAAAGACCGCATCTGAGCGGCGTCAGCCGCCGAGGCGTTCGAACAGCGATGTCTCCGGTGCTTCGGGCGTGCGGTCGAGGCGGATGTAGCACTCGGTTCCGAACGCCTCCGCGAATGCATGCGGCGGGATCGTGAGGAAGAACGACGTCTCGGGGATCTGGCTCGCATGCGCGGCCATCGCCGCGCGCTTGCGGTCGATCACGTCGGAGACGTCGACCCTGGTCGTGATCAACTCGCCCGGCATGCCGAGGTCGAGCTCGTCGGGATCGGGGAGGTCGCTCTCGGGCCCCAGCTCCTCGCGGTAGCGGCGCAGCATCTGCGCGACGTCCTCCTTGTCGACCGTCGACGCATAGACCCGAGGCGTCCGCGCAAGCCGCGCGGCCCGCACGCCCACCCGGTGCACCTGGATGTGGTCGGGGTGCTCGTACCCGCCGCGCTCGTCGTAGCACGTGAGCACGTCCGCGCGCTCCTCCTCGAGGATCGTCGCGAGGCGTCGTGCGGCCTCGTCGAGGTCCGCGGTCCAGAAGGAGCCCGCGACGTCGTTGTCGGGTGTGCCCGCCATTCCCGAGTCGCGGTAGCCGAGGAATTCCACGCGGCCGACCCCGAGAATGGCGGCTGCGGCCTGCGCTTCGGCGACCCGGCGCTGCCACAGCTCTTCGCCGGGGGCGAGCGCCTCTCCGAGGACCTCGCCGAGCTCACCGCGGGTCCCGAAGACGAGGACGACCCGGTGGCCGGCGGCCGTGGCCTGGGCGATGGTGCCGCCCGTGGCGATGGCTTCGTCGTCGGGATGGGCGTGGAAGGACACGAGCGTGTGCGCCATCGCGCCATGGTCGCGCGGCCGGCGCCGAATGCGGCAAACCGTGCCCGACTGGTCTAGCGGGCAGGGACACGACGGTGCTACCGTGCCGCCCGATAGCGGGTCGCGACGCGCTTCCCGCAAGTAGGTAAGGGAGCAAGGCGTTGGCGACAGGCACGGTGAAGTGGTTCAACGCGGAGAAGGGCTACGGCTTCATCTCGCGTGAGGACGGACCGGATGTGTTCGTTCATTTCTCGGCGATCCAGGGGACGGGCTACCGCAGCCTCGAGGAGGGTCAGCGCGTCGAGTTCGACGTCGGACCCGGCCGCAAGGGCGAAGAAGCCCAGAACGTCCGTCCCGCCTGACGGATTTCCGATCCCGGGCCTTCGGGCCCGGGATCGTTGCTTTCCGGCCTCGACTCAGCCGACCGCTCGGTCGAGGAGGTCGAGTACCCCTCGCAAGTCCGCCAGCATCGCGACGCCACGCGTCCCGAGGTCGTCGGGCGCGGTCGGGTCCGGCCAGTGGCCGTCGCGGAGGAGGTACGCGGGCGTCATGCCCGCGGCGAGCGGGCCTTCCACGTCGGGGCCCCACGTGTCGCCGACGAAGAGCACGGATGCCGGGGCCACGTCGATCTTCTCGAGCGTGCTGCGGTAGATCCGCGGGTGCGGCTTGCGCGCACCTGCCCACGCCGACGACATGAGCACGTCGACCATGCCGGTCAGACCGGCCTCGTCGACCGCGCGGTCGAGGTCCCAGTCCCAGTTCGAGCAGATCGCGAGCGTCGACCCGCGGGCGCGCAGCGCAGCGAGCACCTCGCGCACCTCGTCGTATGCCTCGATCACACGGGTCTCGTTGCCGGCGCGGAGCTTCTCGAGAATCTCCTCGTACTCACCAGGGTGGACGTCGGTCTCCGAGAGCATGCCGAGCAGGCGGTCGCGCTGCCACGAGACATAGTGCTCGCGACTCTGCGAGTGCTCGAGATGCTCCATCCCGTCGAGCTCGCCGTGCCAGAGCTTGGTGCGGATCTCGTCGTCGAGCTCGACACCGTGCTCGGCCAGGACCTCGTCGAAGGACACCCACCGAGTGGCGCGCGAGGGTGCCGTAGAAGTCGAGGAGGACTGCGTCGAAGCCGGGCACGCGTTGCAGTGTACGGAGTGCCTTCGCGTGCTCAGGCGTCTTCGCTCGGGCCGGGTCGTTCGAGACGTTCGACGAACGCGGCTACGACCCTGCGGTACTCCTGCTCGAATTTGGGGTCGTCGGGGAGGGATCCGGTGGTGAGCACCGTGACCTGTGGCAGCATGCCGGGAAACATGAGGAGCGCCTGGAGCGCGACGTAGATGGCCTTCGGGTCGAGATCGGGGTCGATGCGGCCCTGTTCCTGCAACACGACGAGTTGATCGACGAGCTGCTGAACCCGCTGCTCACGGTCGGTCTTGCGTGAGATGCGGCCCGCGAACTCGAGTGCCTCGAACATGAGGAGCCGCAGCCACCTGCTCCACTCCTTCGGGAAGGCGTACGCCGCGCGCTGGCTCACCCAGCCTTCGAGCGAATCGCGTGCGACGTGCCCCTGGTCGGTCCACTGCTGGAGCCGGTCGGCCATGCGTTCGAAGACGGCCTGGTACAGACCGAGCTTGCCGCCGAAGTAGTAGTAGAGGAGCTGCTTGTTGACCTTTGCGGCATCGGCGATCCGATCGACGCGCGCGCCGGAGTAGCCGTGCTCCGAGAACTCTCGATCGGCCGCCTCGAGGAGGCGTTCTCGAGTCCCTAGCTTCGGTTTGGGCACGACTCACCCCTGCCTACCAGGACACGCGCCGCGATTGGGACACGAACCCTACGCCCCTGCGGCCTCAGTCCGCAGTGCGACATCGGGAATCGGCCGCCGCGCATGCAATACTGCGGCCGCGCGGGCGCTTGCAGCGGGCCCGCAACCCACGTGGGGAAAGGGTCGAGCGTGCCTGGCCGCGACGTGCAGCCTGCCGGATTCGAGGGCCGCGGGATCGTCGGCTACGGCGCCTACATCCCGCACCACCGCTTGTCGCGGGCAGCGATCGGCGCCGTGCTCGGCAGCGGGGGCGGGAAGGGCGCCCGAGCAGCGGCCTCCTACGACGAGGACACGACGACGATGGGGGTCGAAGCCGCCCGTGTCGCGACCCGAGGGTTGTCGTCGACGCCGGCGACCCTGTTCTTCGCCACCAGCGTCCCCGCGTATCTCGACAAGACGAACGCCACCGCGATCCACGCAGCGCTCGACCTCGGTCGTCAAGGACTCGCGGTCGACGTCGGAGGTGGCGTCCGTTCGGGTGTCGGGGCGCTCTACGCCGCGGCGCACGCGGGCGCGACTGCGGTCGCGGTGGTGTCCGACCAGCGCGGCGGGCTTCCCGGTGGTGCCGACGAGCGAGACGGTGGCGATGGGGCGGCCGCGTTCGTGTTCGGTGACGGGTCGACCGAGCCGATCGTTGCCGAGCTGTTGGCGGAAGCGTCGACGACGGCGGAGTTCCTCGACCGGTGGCGCTTGCCCGGTGAGCCGGCGTCGCGTACCTGGGAGGAGCGCTTCGGCGAGCGCGTCTACGCCGCGCTCGCGGCCGATGCGTTCGATGCCGCGCTGAAGCAGGCCGGGATCGACGCGGGCTCGGTCGATCATCTCATCGTCGCCGGCTTGCACGCGCGAGCCGTCCGCTCGGTCACCGCCGCCACAGGAGTGGCCGCCGAGTCGATCGCGCCCGATCTCACCACGACGATCGGCAACGCCGGGCTCGCCCAGGCGGGAATCGCCCTCTCGGATGTCCTCGACCGAGCCGGACCCGGCGAGATCGTGGTGGTCGTCGTGCTCGCCGACGGTGCGTCGGTCCTGGTGCTGCGGACGACCGATGCGCTGGCGAACCGGAGATCCGCGCCGACCGTTGCCGCGCAGATCGCCGCGGGTAGCGAGGCGTTGAGCTACGCGACCTTCTTGACCTGGCGCGGCCTGCTCGACCGCGAGCCACCGCGTCGGCCCGAGCCGCCCGCACCCGCGGCGCCGCCGGCGTTCCGGAACGAGCGTTGGAAGTACGCGTTCGTGGCGAGCCGGTGCAGCGAATGCGGGACCCGGCATCTTCCGCCCGACCGTGTCTGCGTCGCGTGTGGTGCTGTGGACCACATGGCGCCCGAGGCCATGGCCGACGTCACCGGGCGGGTCGCCACCTTCGCGGTCGACTATCTCGCGTTCAGCCCGAGCCCGCCCTACGTGGCCGTCGTGGTCGATTTCGACGGGGGAGGGCGGTTCCGGTTCCAGCTCACCGACGCCGACGCGTCGAACGTCGCGATCGGCGATCGGGTGGCGCTGACGTTCCGCCGGTTGGCGACATCCGAGGGCGTGCACAATTACTTCTGGAAGGTCCGCCCGAGCACGGAGGTGGCCTGATGGCTTCGCACGGGATTCGCGACCGCGTGGCGATCGTCGGCATGGGGTGCACGCCGTTCGGCGAGCACTGGGACCGTTCGACCGACGACCTCCTCGTCGATGCGTGCCAGGAGGCGTTCGGTTCGGTCGGCATCGCCCAACGTGACGTCGACGCGTACTGGCTCGGGACGACGGGCTCGGGGATCTCGGGACTCACGCTCGCCAAGCCGCTGAAGATCGACTACAAGCCTGTCACGCGCGTCGAGAACATGTGTGCCACGGGTTCGGAGGCGCTGCGCAACGCGAGCTACGCGGTCGCGTCGGGCGCGTTCGACGTCGCGATGGCGGTCGGTGTCGAGAAGCTGAAGGACTCGCGGTTTGCGGGACTGACCTCGGTGGAGCCTCCGCATGACGGCACCGGCGGCTTCGGCGACATCACCGCACCGGGGCTCTTCAGCCTGCTCGCGCCCGCCTACGCGAAGAAGTATGGGCTCGACGACGCGCAGATGAAGGAGGTGATGACCCGCATCGCGTGGAAGAACCACCAGAACGGCGCACGTAACCCGCGTGCACAGTTCCGTAAGGAGATCCCGATGGAGGTCATTGCCAAGTCTCCGAGGGTCGCGGGCATGCTCGGCGTGATGGATTGCTCTGGCATGAGCGACGGTGCGGCCGCCGCCATCGTCGTGCGTGCCGAGGATGCGTTCCGGTACACGGATCGTCCGATCTTCGTGAAGGGCCTGTCGTTCGTGGCCGGTCCCGCGCAGGGCAAGGTCGATCCGTTGTACGACTTCACGACGTTCCCCGAGGTCGTCGCGGCCGCACGGGATGCCTACCAGCAGGCGGGGGTGACCGACCCACGGGCCGAGCTCGGGCTCGCGGAGGTCCACGACTGCTTCACGCCCACGGAGCTGATCCTGATGGAGGACCTCGGGTTTGCCGACCGCGGCGCGGCGTGGAAGGAAGTCCTCGCCGGCACGTTCGACCTGCACGGGCAACTGCCGGTGAACCCCGACGGCGGTCTCAAGGCATTCGGGCATCCCGTGGGGGCTTCGGGCCTGCGCATGCTCTTCGAGTGCTGGCTCCAGCTGCGGGGCGAGGCGCCCGCCGACCGCGCCGTCGAGACGGTCGCCGCAGGGCGAAAGCTCGCGCTGACGCACAATCTCGGCGGTCCGCCTGGCGAATGTGTGTCATTCGTCTCGATCGTTGGCTGCGAGCCGTCGGCCTGAGGCGCGGCTCGGTACGGCCGCCCGGTCCGACGGATCGGCGTCGCGCGGCGGTCGAAACGGCGAACGTCTGCTGAATTCTCTTCTTCTGTGGTCCAGGTGTTCAGCCGGCCACCCGTACGTTCGTGAGGTACCACGTCACGTTCGTGATGCGCCGTGCGCATCGACCTCAACTGTCGACCCCGCGACGTCGAGAAAGCACGATCATGGATCCGCAGTTCGAGTTGCCGTGTCTCCGGGAGCTCTTCCGGCACGCATTGCCTCGCTTCATCGAGAGCACGGTGATTCCCGTCACGCTCTTCATGGTGATGATTCGGCTCACCGGCGTGTGGGGCGCGATGTTCGTGGGTCTGGGGTACACGTACCTCGCGGCCGTACGACGTCTCGTGCTCGGGCAGCGCGTCCCCGGGATCATTCTGTTGGGGACGGTGACCGTCACCGCTCGGTGCGGCCTCGCGCTGAGCACGGGCAGCACCTTCGTCTACTTCCTCCAGCCGATGCTGGGCGCCACGGTCGTGGCGGGAGCATTTGTCGTGTCGGTGGTGTTGGGGCGACCGCTCGCGCAGCGCCTGGCGTCCGACTTCTGCCCGATCCCCGTCGCCTTCATGGAAGACCACCGGGTGCGGCTCTTCTTCAGGCGGATCTCACTGCTGTGGTCACTCGTGTTCGTCGCGAACGCATCGGTGACCTTCTGGCTCCTCGTGAGTCAACCCACCGGTACCTTCGTCATCGCGAAGACGATTGTGTCGGCCGCGCTCACGATCGGCGCGCTGGGCGTGTCGACCGCGTGGTTCCGGCGTTCGATGACGCGCCACGGCCTGCTGGTACCGCGTCGGGTCGACGAGCCCGTCACGCTGCTCGCCGCCGCCTGATCGTCTCGGGAGCCGATCACACCAGGCGGTAGCCTCACCGCGCCGGCCTGCGGGCCGAGCGAACGGCGGTGTAGCCGAGTGGCTCAGGCAAGGGTCTGCAAAACCCTGGACGTGGGTTCAATTCCCACCACCGCCTCGAATGATTACAACGGTCATGGGGTCGCTGACACTGCTGCCGTGACCGTGATGGTGTCGGCGACCCGTCGGTGCGGCTATTGATGTGCGTGGTGCTTCTCGCCCACGTGAGGGGACCCGTCACACGCCGGTAGGCTGCTCGGCGCATGGAGTCGGAACCGGTGCGGGTGTTCCTGCTCGACGACCACGAGGTGCTCCGGCTCGGTGTGCGTGAGCTCCTCGAATCCGAGGGTGACATCGCGGTCGTCGGTGAGGCCGGAACGGGCGAGCAGGCGCTGGCCCGTATCCCCGCGACCCGACCCGCGGTCGCGGTGCTCGACGTGCGCCTCCCCGACACCAACGGCGTCGACGTCTGTCGCGAGATCCGCTCGCGGCACCCCGAGATCCGTTGCCTGATGCTGAGCTCCTTTCCGGACGACGATGCGCTCGTGCAGGCGATCATCGCGGGCGCAAGCGGATACTTGCTCAAGCAGATACGCGGCACCGATATCGTCGATGCGGTCCGTCGGGTCGCCCGCGGCGAGTCGCTGCTCGATGGGAGCGCGTCTCGGCGGGTGCGCCAACGCATCCGCGCCTCCGCCGAGGAGGACGAGCGGCTGGGTCGCCTGACGCCGCAGGAGCGCAGGATCCTCGCGTTGGTCACCGACGGCCTCACGAATCGCCAGATCGCCGAGTCGATGCACCTGGCTGAGAAGACCGTCAAGAACTACGTGTCGAACCTGCTCGCCAAGCTCGGCATGGAACGCCGCACCCAGGCCGCGGTCTACGCGACCCGACGAGACCAATCCGGTACGCCGCGGGGGAGCGGGGGATGATCCTCAGCCAGTCCGGCCCGACGATGCTGAGATCCTCGCTCTCGCCAACGGGACCTCACGACTTGCGGTGAGGGCCCCGTCCTCCCGGCCTAGGGCCGGAGGACCCTGGCAGCGCGCGCCGCAAGAAGGGATGCTGGGCTCATCTTGGGAGAAGGAGCGGGAGATGAGCACACGACCTGCGGGACTCGCGGGAATGCATACCAGTCAACGGTGCCCGAAGTGCTTCTCGACGGCCATCGACCCGGTGGTCGACGGCGACGAGGTCAACTTCCTGTGTCGTGTGTGCGGCCGTTGCTGGCACATCGAGCTCGGCTACGTCCACCGCGTCGATCCTCGCACCTGCGGGGGTTGTCCGCACCGACCCGAGTGCCTCGCCAGGCAGGAATGAGGCGATGAAACCCCGTGTGCTTGTCGCGTACCACACCTCAGAGGGCCAGTCGGCGAAGATCGCCGACCGAGTGGCGGGCGTGCTCGCGCGGCCAGGAGCTGCAGGTCGACGTCTATCCCGTCGAGACGGCACCCCCTCCCAACGGCTACACGGCCGTCGTGCTCGGCGACTCGATCCACGCAGCGCGTCACAGTCGAGCGCTGCTCCATTACCTCAAAGAGCATCCGCGTGACCTGAACGCGAGGCCGAACGCCCTCTTCCAGGTGAGTCTCGCCTCGGCCAATCCCGATGAGCAGCACAGCGACACGGCTCACGGCATGGTGCAGGATCTGCTCGACGAGACCGGCTTCGATCCAGACCTCGTCGGGCTCTTCGCGGGGGCGCTGCTGTACTCGCGGTACGGATGGATCAAACGCCGGGTGATGCGATCCATCGTGCGGCGCGAAGGAGGAGACGTCGACGTGCGCCATGATTACGACTACACGGATTGGGAGGCGGTCGATGCATTTGCTCGCGACATCGCCGCGTTGATTCTGGCAGGAAGGTGGATGCGGTGAAACGGATCATCGTGGGAATGGACGGCTCCGACCACGCGAAGATCGCCCTCGAGTGGGCGGTGGACGAGGGAGCGCGTCGCAGTTGGCCGGTCACGGCCCTGTTCGCCTATCAGCGCCACAACCTCGACGACGGCGGGCTCGACCGTCCGCTGGAGGAAGCTGACGCGCGTGTGCTCGTCGATTCGCTCGTGACCGACGCGATCGGCAGTGACCAGGCCAGCCATATCGATCGCGTGGTGCGATGCGGGTTGGCGGGGCCATCCTTGGTCGAAGCGACGGCCGACGCATGTCTCCTCGTCGTCGGCGCTCGTGGTCTCGGAGAGCTCCGTGAGCTGCTGGTGGGATCGGTGAGCCAGTATGCCCTCCATCATCCGCGTTGCCCGGTTGCGATCGTTCGCTCCGTGACGGCGCGAACTGGCGCTCCGCGGCATGTCGTCGTCGGTGTGGATGGCTCCGAGAACGCCGCCGCGGCGCTCGCGTGGGCGGTCGAGGAGGCCGCCTCCGATCAAGCACAGCTCGACATCGCCCACACCTGGAGCTTTCCGTATGCCTCGTCGTTTCCCATGGCGCCAGCCATGGACCTCGGGGTCTTCGAGCAGGCCGCGCGCCGCGACCCTCGACGCCGCGACCGCTCCCGGGCTCGACGCGTTGCGCCACCCGGTGCAGAGGACCGTCGTCAACAGCACTCCCGCGTGGGGGCTCCTGCAGGCAGCGAAGGACGCGGACCTCCTCGTCGTCGGTTCGCGCGGTCGCGGCGGCTTCACGGAGTTGCTCCTGGGATCCGTGAGCCACCAGCTCGCGCACCACGCAACGTGCCCCCTCGTCATCGTTCCACCGCGAGACCGGTCGTGACGCCACCAGAGCTCGAGGAGCTCTCCTATGAGGAGTGCCTGGCGCTGCTCCGGTCGGCCGAATATGGACGGATCGCGCTGATCCGCAACGACGCGCCCCTCGTGTTGCCGGTCAACCACCGCCTTGCCGAGACGAGCGGACGCACATGGATCGCGTTCCGTACCCGACCGGGAAACGTGATCGAAGAGGCGGGGATCCAGGTTGCATTCGAGATCGACGGCATCGATCAGCGCCGCCGTGAAGGGTGGTCCGTACTGGTGCGCGGGACCCTGCACCATGTCGATCCGGACCAGGCCGACTTCCGTGAGCGGTTCGATCCCGAACCCTGGCTCACCACCGACCGGGACGCGTGGCTGATCATCGAGCCGTTCCACATCACGGGCCGTCGCCTGGTGGCCGTGCCACCACGCTGGCCGTTCCACGTCGCCGCATACCTCTGACGCGTTCCACTTCCGCGGGCCCTCACGAGTCCCCTCGCTCGAGGCTCCCTCGACGGTGCTCGTCGCGTTCGTCATTGGTACCGAAGCGCCGAGGCGGGAGGGATCCGTGACGCTCGCCGCGCCGGGATGTAGGTGGCGATCAACGCGCCCGCGTACACCAGTGTGAAGACGATTGCGAAGGTCGACCACGGGAGGCGGACCGAGAGCTGTGACCAGCTCGGTTGCCGGGCGGCGTCGTCGATGACGTTGATCGCGATCGCGACGCCGCAGAGTGTTCCGAGCACGATCGCAGTCAGGGCGACGATCGACGACTCGATGAGGAAGCTGAGCTGCACCATGTGGCACTGGAAGCCGATGGCGCGCAGCACGCCGATCTGCTGCCTGCGCTCGGCGACCGACCGGGCACTGACGACGCCGAGCGCAGCAACGCCGATCACCAAGCCCAGACCGAGGAACCCCAGGATGATCTGGTTCATGGTCTTCGAGCCGCGCACGATGTCCGCGAGCGTGTCGCGGGTTGCCTCAGCTTGCATTCCGATCGGGAGGAACGCCGCCTCCAGCTGCGATGCCACGTGGGTGGCGTCGGCACCGCGCCGAAGACGGAAGAAGTAGGTCGTCGGCAGCGCCCGGTCGCCCAAGGGGGCCAGCGTCCGTTGCGACGTCGACAGCCCGGCCATCGTGAAGGGCGCGGTCTCCTTGAGGATACCGATGACGGTCAGCTCCGAGAGTGCGCCTGTTTGAGGGTCACGCACTTGGATGCGGATGGGGTCGAAGGTCTGGTCCTCGAGCAGGAACCCTCGGAGTCTGAAGTCGGGGAGTACGCCGACGTCCCAGCCGTCGCGCCGTGGAGCCACGAGCGCGTCGACAACGGCGAGGCCGTCGTGTTCGCGGAGCGCCCTCCACACGGAACGGTCGGTGCGGTAGCCCCGAGCTGCGCGGCGAACCCGTAGGTCGTCGAGCGAAGGAACGTATCGTCCACACCACGTACCGGGTAGTCCGCGTAGGGCCCAGCGTGCGGGCCACCCTGGCGCACTTCCAGCGGGACGCTCGACTGACTGGCGACCGTGCGGATCTCGCTCGGTGCCACGCCGGGGACGTCGGTGATCGCGCGCGTGAGGTCCGTCGCGCCGCTGCCCGGTGCGACCGCGGCTCGGACCTGGAACCCGCCGCCGAACGCCTTGGTGTCGTCGAATGCCCGGCCGAAGGCTCCCGACGTGGTGGCGCCGACGACAAGGGTGAAGACGACGAGGGTGAACAGGGCGATCGTCGTGCCGGTGCGGAAGCGGTTGCGGGCCGGATAGGCCAACGAGGTCCGCAAGACTGGTGCGAGCGAACGGGCGCGCCCCAAGCCGTGGATCACGCCGCGGCTGAGCATGTCGGCGTTGTGAATCACGGCCCAAGTGACCCCGAGGACGACCATCAGCCCGCCGACGACGAACACCGCGTAGTCCAATCGCAATCCGGGAACGATCGAGCGGTACACCCGGAAGGGCAGCAACCACCACGCCACGAGCACGATGCCGCCCAGCGTGTATGCGCCACGTGGCGGGGCGTGCAACGCACACGCGAGGAGGACCGCGGCGACGATGACGAGCGAGCATCCCAAGAGGAATGGCATCCCATCGCGGTTGGCGGCCCCCACCGCCGCGATCGCGCCGCCGAGAACCCCGAGCGCCAGGCCGGAGACGTAGCGCCGTCGCGTGCGATCGCTTCGCACCCGATCGGGCAGCTGGCGGATCGCGGTCACGATGTTGAGCCGGCTCACCCGCCACGCCGAGAACGTCACCACCACGAAGGTGAGCAACACCCCGAGCGCGTAGGAGATCGCGATGCTCGACGACGAGAGGCTGTGCACGATCTCGAAGCTGTTGTCCTTCGTGTTGAACGCGTTCGCGATCGCTTCGACCATGCCATATGCGACGAGCAGTCCGAATGCCGTGCCGACGGCTGCCGCGAGCACGTCGTAGGTCATTCCCTCGAAGAGGAACACCTCGACGAGATGACGGCGTTGCATGCCGACGGCGCGCTCGGTCCCGAGCTCGGACCGACGCTCCGCGGCGAGCATGACGAAGATGAGGAAGATCAAGAGGACGCCGGCGGCAATCGTGAACATTCCGAACGTCGTGAAGAGGGTCATGAACGCGTCGCCTTGCGCGTCGGCCGAGTCGAGCCCATCCGCCTTGACCGGCCGCGCCTCCAAGCCGAGCGGCCGGAGCGTTGGTGCGAGGAGCCGACGGACGGCACGCGTGGACTGTGCACCTTCGATCGACCCGCCGGTGTTCGACACGAGGATCTGGTTCACGAGACCGGACCGTCCCAGCAGCTGCTGCGCATGGGCGAGCGGCAGGATCACTGAGCCGCGGTCGGACCCGCTGCCGTCGAAGCGCACGATTCCTCGCACGGTCACCGCGAGGGGCGCTCCGTCCGCCAAGACCGACACGCCGTCGCCCGGCCGAGCGCCGAGGCGCTTCGCGGCCTCCTCGTCGAGGTAGACCTCGGAGAGACCGAGATCTGCGAGGCGCGAGGGGCGGCCTCGGAGGAGGGTCAGGGGGTTGAAGCCAGCGAGCCGAGCGGGGTCCGGCGCGAACAGGGTGAGTCGCGGCTCCGTTCGGCGCCGGGTGGTGTTCTGAGCGGCGACGGCCTCGCCGATCGCGGGCACAGTCCCGTCCACCAGCTCCGAGCCCGCGACCGCGCCGCCCACGGCGTCGAAGGTCGCCTGGGGGAAGAAGCCCAGGTCTGTCTCTTGTCCGTTGCCGGCGGTGATCGCCAGCCGTCCCGCAGTGTGGAGGCCCGAGGTGTCGGCAGCTCGGAGCCTGACCACCTCGTCGGTCGCGCCGAGCGAATGGAGGACGGACGAGCGAATGGTGCGGCTCATCGTGTCGCCGGTGCCCAGTGCCGACGCGATGATCGCGGTCCCGAGCATGAGTCCCACCACGATGATGGTCGTCCGCGCGCGTCGACGCGCACCGTTGCGGACTCCGAGCTTCACGAACACGCGATGGCGCAGCCCCGCCGCCGCAACGCCCGCAACGACGAGTCCCAGGAGCACTGTCAGCGCGACGGCGAGGGAGCCGACCGGAACACCGACGAGCGTACGCATCGTCAGCTCGATGCGTGTTGGAGCTCGTAGCCGTCGACGAGGGCCACGCGGTATGTCTCGCGACCGGGCGGGCTGCGGAACAGGGCGACGTTGGCTGCCAGGGCGGCGCGGTGGAACGAGCTCTGCGTTGCCGCTTGCTCCTCGGTGTCCCAGAGGGGCTCACCAGCTCGGCCTTCCCGAAGTCGTTGACCAGCACGAGCACGCCCCTGTATCCGGACTGGCGACGCAGCTCGGGAAGCACGTCGATCTCGAAGCGCGCGACCGCATCTGCGATGGAGCTCCGGACCCGGTCGATCTCAAGCTGGGTCGTACGTGCGTACACCAGGCCCTCCTCGGTCGAGCAGTTCCTCGCCCACGACCTCGCCATCGAGCATCCGGACGATCCGGTCGGTCACGCGTCCCACGCTGAGGTCGTGCGTGACGACCAGGAACGTCAGCCCGCGCTCCCGGTTGAGCCGGCGCATGAGCTCCGTGATCTCGGCGGCGCGCTCGCTGTCGAGATCGCCGGTGGGCTCATCGGCCCAGACGATTGCCGGATCGTTGACGAGAGCACGTGCGATGGTGACCCGTTGGCGTTCCCCTCCCGACATCTCGTCGGGCACGTGATCGGCGCGATCCACCAATCCGACGAGCTCGAGTGCCTCGAGGGCGTGGCGACGCGCCTCCTTGGCGGGGTGCCGGACGACGAGCAGCGGGAGCTCGACGTTCTCGACCGCCGTCAGCACGGGCATCAGGTTGTAGAACTGGAAGACGAAGCCCATGTGGGATGCCCGGTACGCCGTACGGTCCCGGTCCGACATCGAGGCGAGGGAGACGCCCTCGATGATCACGTCGCCGCCGTCGATGTCGTCGAGTCCCGACAGGCAGTTCAGCAACGTGGTCTTGCCGTAGCCGCTCGGGCCCATGATTGCCACCATCTCGCCGCGGTGCACGGTCATGTTGACCGCGCGCAGGGCCTGAACCGAGAGGCGCCCGGTGTCGTAGGTCTTCGTGACGCGGCGCGCCTCCACGATCGCAACCCCCCGCTCGCCGACGCCGGCGTCGACACGCCCCGCACGGGTCTCGATGCGCATGGGTGGAGTGTCGGTGCTCGCTGGCCTGGCGTGTAGGGCCGGAGGACCCCAGGTGCGGACCTTGTGCCTCCGGCCCGTGCCGCAATTCGGAAACCTGTGGCCAACGAGCCGGTCGCGATCGACGAGACCCCGTCGCTGCGATCAGGAACAGCCGGTGTGGACGATCAAGACTGCTTGACGACCGTGTACCAGACGCGCTCGGCGACGCGGATGACGGCATCGGCGACGTGAGAGGCCCGGCGATAGAGCTCCCGACGGGGGAACTGCTCGCGAGGGCCGTCGAGGTCGATCGTTGCCAACATCGCGCTCTGGTAGATGGGCTCGAGTTCACGGCTGGCGCGCTTGGCGGCGTCGGCGCCCGCGGTCGCAGCATCGACATCGTGCGGGAGCGCGGCGAAGGCTTCTGCCAGCCTGCGGACGCCCTGGGCGATCAACCCGACCATCCCGGCCAGTGCTGCGTCTGGTTCGAGGTCAAGGGCTTCGCCCTCTCGTACGAGATCCTTCGCTCCGCCGAGGACCTCGTCGAGCCGCTCGGAGAGCTCGTAGATGTCCTCGGCGTCGAGCGGGGTCGTGAACGCGGCTCGCAGCTCACGCTGGAGATTCCGTTTGGCGTCGTCGGCGCGATGCTCGGCGTCACGCACAGCCCCAGCCGCGGCCGCGCTGCCCTGGGCCCAGTCCTCGAAGGCCTGGATGCCATCGATCGTGACCTGGGTCTGGATCCGCAAGAGACCCAGGAGGTCCGGTTCGCGCGGCAGGAACCAGCGTCTCACGCGATCCACCTCCAGAACACGAGCGACAGCATGCCTGCTCCTGCGGCCGCCGGAAGTGTCAACAACCACGCGGCCGCGATCTCCCGCGCGACCGACCAGCGGACATGTTGTCGATGTTGACCGGCGCCGACGCCCATGATCGACGAGGTGACAACGTGAGTGGTCGAGACCGGTCCACCGACCGCCGCGGCCGACAGGATGATCGCGGCCGAGCTCGCTTGACTGACGAGGCCGTCTTGGACGCGCAGCCGGTAGATGCCCCGCCCGACGGTCCGCACGATCCTCCAACCACCGACCGACGTCCCCAGCGTGAGGGACAGCGCGGCGAGGAGCTTGACCCAGAGGGGGACACGGAAGCCCGTCAACCGACCGTCGGCGACCAACAGCGTCGTCACCACGCCCATCGTCTTCTGTGCGTCGTTGGCGCCGTGCGCGAAGGCGAGCAGAGCCGCGGTGAGCCACTCGCCGCGGCGTACGACCGTGCCCACCTCCCGACGCGCCCGTCGCAAGGCGCGTCGGACCCACCGCGAAGCGACGAAGGCGAGCGCGAAGCCGACCACGGGCGAGACCGCGAGCGAGACGAGCACGCCAACCACGCCGACCGGTCGCAGACCGACGAAGCCGCCCCAGTGCACCGCGCCCCAGCCCGTGTCGACCACCGCTGCCCCAACCAGTCCGCCGATCAGCGCGTGACTCGAGCTCGAGGGCAGGCCTCGCCACCACGTGAGCAGGTTCCAGCACAGACCCCCGCTCACGCCGGCCCCGATGACGGCGATCGCGTGACTCGACGACACACGGACGAGATCGCCGACCGTGCTCGCCACTGCCGTGCCCGCAACGAGCGGCCCCGCAACGTGACACACCGCGACCAGAAGCACCGCTTCGGCCGGCCGCGCCGCCCTGGTCGCGACCAGTGCGGCGAGCGAGTTCGACGAGTCGTGGAAGCCGTTCGTGAAATCGAACACGAACGCCACCACGATCGCAGCGACCAGAACCATGTGCCGAAGCTTGGCCGTTGCGCCATGCCGCCGCCAGGGCCTCAGGCGACGGCGAGACCACCGCGCATGGACTGACCGGCGGATCCGGGATGGGCTCAGCGGCGCGGGACCACGGTCGTGCGCGCCGCGAGGAGCGCGCGGTGAGGGCAGGTCAGTCGCAGAGGTTCGGCACGCTCCACTCGACCACGGTCCTGCCATCCGTCGCCACAGCCTGGAAGGTTCCGCCGAGGCGCGTCGCGCGGTCGGCCATGTTCCGCAGCCCGTTGCCTCGAGCAGGCGTTTCGGGGATGCCGATCCCGTCGTCGGTCACCCGCAGGACGACACGGTCGAACGCTTCGACGGTCACGTCGACCGTGGTGGCCTGTGCGTGACGCGCAACGTTGGAGAGGGCTTCGCGCAGTACTGCGAGCAGGTGCTCCGCGACCTGGTCCGGAACGGCGTCGATCAAGCCGTCGAAACGCAGTCGGGGTTCGGTGCGCAGTGCCGAGCGCTCGTTGTCGATGACACGCAGGATCTCGTGACGGAGGCCGCCGCGGCGATCGCCCGGGGCTTGCAAGCCGTAGATGGCGCCGCGAATGTCGCGGATCGTCTCGTCGAGCTCCTCGACGATGCCGTCGGCCCGGTACGCGGCGCTTGGGTTCTGCGATCGCACCATGCCGGACACCGCTTGCATGCTCATCGCTGCCGCGAACAGTCGCTGGATGACCTTGTCGTGCAGATCGCGCCCGATGCGCTCGCGGTCTGCGAGCAGCCGCAGCTCCTCGCCGGCCTGCCGAAGTCGCTCCTCGGCCTCGACGCGTTCGCTGATGTCGCGGACGAGCTTGACGAAGGATCGCAGCGTTCCGTTCTCGACTGCGCCTGCTTGGAGGACGATCTCGACGGGGAGGTCCGTTCCGTCACGCCGGCGATGGACCGTCGTGAACATGGTGGACGAGACCTCGCCACGACGGAACGGTGCGAGGAGCTCCCGGAACTGCGTGTCGGTGAGCTCGGGTGCGAGGTGCAGCATCGTCATCTGAAGGAGTTCCTCGCGCGAGTACCCGACCTGCTCGATCGCACCTTGGTTGACGTAGGTGAAGCGCAGCGTGTCGGCATCGAAGATCAGGATCGCGTCGTGGATCGCGTCGAGCAGTTCGCGAATCCGACGGCGCTCGGCCTCCATCGCGACGCGGTCGCTGACGTCACGGACGGATGCCACGACGAGGAGACCCGGCGCGCGGTGCAGGGGGCTGAGGCTGATCTCGATCGGGAACTCGGTGCCGTCGCGGCGCCGTCCGAAGAGCTCGTCCCCGCTGCCCATCGGCCTCGTCCGCGGGTCGGCCCGGTAGCGCGTGCGATGGGCGCGGTGCACCTGCCGGAGCCGTTCGGGGATCAGCTCCTCGATCGTCCTGCCGAGCAGCTCCGTGCGCTCGTACCCGAAGAGCTCCTCGGTCTGGCGGTTCACGAGGACGATCTGGCCCATCTCGTCCGTGACGACGATGCCGTCGGGGGACACATCGACGAGGTCCCACGCGAGATCCTCACCCAGCCCGGTGTCGCCGCTCGACCCTACGTCCGAGAGCGGGCGCACGACCTCGGAATCGTCCACGCCGAACCTCCAGCCCACCAGCCAGCCCCTTCGGGGTCGGCGACGCCGAGCGTATCCCCCACGCTGCTCCCTTCCTGACAGTGGTTCAGCGTGCCTCGGGGTCCGCGTCGACGGAGATCCGGACCTTGCGGCTGACCTGGGACCTCCGGCCCTACCTGCCGCGACTCGGCTCGCGGACGATGTCCGAACGGGGCAGGACCCCATGACGGAGAGCGCAGGAACACATCTGATGCAGCCACCAACGATGCCGGGGGACCTGGTCGTCAACGCGCGTGGGCCGACTCGTGCGAGTGACCTGGCGTATCCGCGGCGCAAGATCGCGTCGATCCGCCGGTTCGCGCCTGGACCGGTGCTGTTCACCAAGGTGGACCTCGTCGTCCACCGAGATCCGGCGCGTGAGCGGCCAGTGAGCGCGAAGGCTGAGCTCGACCTGGACGGTTCCTTCGTGCGGGCCCACGCGACGGCGACGACGGTCCTCGAGGCTGTCGACCTGCTCGAGGCGCGGCTGCGTCGAGCGCCTCGAGCGCGCCGCGCACCGCCCGGAGTCGATGCACCTCCGCCACCGCGAGAATCCCGGCGAGTGGCGCCATGGCGACGCAATGACGGAACGTCCGGGGTTCTTCGCCCGACCGGAGGAGGAACGCGAGATCTTGCGTCGCAAGACGTTCGGAGTCGACGCGCTGACGCCGGAGGAGGCCGCGCTCGAGCTCGAACAGCTCGATCATGACTTCTATCTCTTCACGAACCTCGCGACCGGCGAGGACAACGTGCTCTGCCGCATCGACGGCGAGCGCTACGCGCTGCTCCAACCGTCCTCGGTACGGGCGTACGAGCCGGTTGGCGACGGCATCGAGCTCGGTGCCCGCGCGTCCGAGCGCGCTGACGACGCAGCAGGCCATCGAACGGCTCACCCTGACGCACGATCCCTTCGTCTTCCACCTGGACCCGGCCACCGGTCGAGGCCAAGTCCTGTACCGGCGCCACGACGGTCACTACGGTCTGATCACTGCGGCACCTGTGGCACGCTGAGGCTCGCCGTGCGGGTCGTGCACCACAACGCCTCTGGGCCCCGCGGATGAGCCATCGGAGGGAGGTGCGGTCGGTGAGTCGACCTGAGCACTGCCGCAGCACCCGCGTTCCCGTCCTCGATCGCCTCGACTGTGACGCCGTCATCTTCGACCTGGACGGCGTGATCACGGACACGGCTCGGATTCACTTCGCAGCCTGGAAGCGGGTCTTCGACCAGTACCTACGCTCGCGGGACGTCCCAGGAAGCCACGCCTTCACCGAGGTCGACTACCAGTGCTTCGTGGACGGCAAGCCGCGCGACGAGGGCGTGGCCGACTTTCTCGAGTCCCGGGGGATCGTGCTCCCGCGCGGAACGTTGTCCGACCCGCCCGGGGCCGAGACGGTGTGGGGTGTCGCCAATCGCAAGAACGAGGAGTTCCGCAGGGCGATCCACCTCGCGGGGGTCGACGTGTACCCCACATCGGTGGCGCTGGTCCGCGAGCTCCTTCGGCGAGGCTTCGGTGTGGCGGTCGTGTCAGCCAGTCGAAACTGTCGCGAGATCCTGCGCGCGGCGGCCATCGAGGATCTCTTCGCCGTGCGCGTCGATGGTCTCGTCGCGGCCGAGCTCCGCCTCGCGGGCAAGCCGGCCCCTGACATGTTCCTCGAAGCAGCACGGCGTCTTTCGGTCGCGCCGCCGCGCGTGGCAGTGGTCGAGGATGCGCTCGCAGGCGTTGAAGGAGGGCGTCGCGGGGGGTTCGGTCTCGTGATCGGCGTGGACCGGGTGGGGCACGCGGGAGCGTTGCGTGACCACGGCGCCGACGTCGTGGTCTCCGACCTTGGCGAGATCAGGGTCGCATGAGCAACGAGCGATTCGAGGCCGTCCTGCTGCGTGTGCCGCATGGCGCGCTGACGCCCAAGCTCGGTCAGTCGATCGCCGAGGTGCGCGCGGTGGGGGTCCACGTCGCCGCGATCGTGGGCAACCCCGGCGAGGTCGGCACCGCGCGTACGGAGGCGCCGGTGGGCGTCCTCGTGTTGAGCGACCGGGCGGGCTCCGACGTCGTGATGTTCGACGAGTGGGGGCGGGTCGAGCCGGCGGAGTCGGGAGCATGTGCGACGGACGCCGCGCTCCTGCGGCGCGCGGGCCGACGCAGCTGGATGCCGGGCCCTGCTCACCGGGCTCTGGACGAGGGGCATTCCCGCTACCGCGGTGTTGACGATCGACTCGGGCGCGCACGACGAGACGATCGCTCTGCTGCTCGAGGACCAGGTCAGGCTCCGGCGTGCGGGACACCTGCCGCGCAGCATCCACGAACCCGGATGGGGTCTGACGCGGGACACCTTCCAGGTGGAGCTCGACTCCTCGACGGCGCCGCTGTTCGCCTTGAGTGACGGGCGCATTGGAGTTGGGGGCGCTCCTCTCGGTGACCCGAGCGCCGTCAACCGGTTGCTGCTCGCCGCAGGGGTCTACACCGGGGAAGGACCGGCGACTCGGCTGTTGGCCGGGCCCGTCCCTTGGCACGTCACGCGTGCGGTGCCCGACGACGCGGCATTGAGGCGCGTGCTCGATCTGCGCGCGGGTCTCGTCCACGAGGAGCTCCGCTCGGCTGATGGCGGATACCGGAGTGTTCGCTTCTGCTCGCTCGCACGCCCCGGGACTGCGGTCCTGCGGATCGACTCCGAGCGTGGGTCGGATCATCGCTCGTCACTCGTGGCGCCCGAGGACCCAGATCTCGTGGTCGACCGAGGCGACGAGGGCGATGTCACGTGGCTGCGCGTCGCCGGCGGCGAGGGTGGGGTGGTGGCAGCAGGAACGCGTTTGCGGGGCGGATCCAGCGATCCGGACGTGACCGACGGCGTCGTGTGCTACGCCGCGGATGCTGCCGAGCCTCCGGATCCGGCACCCGTCGTTCGCGGCGCGACGCGAGTCGGGGCGTTGGGATTCGACGTGTTGTTGAACGAGCACCGTCGCGCCTGGTCTCGGCGCTGGGAGGATGCCGATGTCGTGATCGAAGGCGACGACCAGTTGCAGAGGGCAACGCGGTTCGCGCTGTTCCACCTCATGGCGTCCGCGTGCGACGACGGCGAGGCGGGGGTCGGTGCCCGCGGGTTGACCGGTCCGAGCTATCGGGGTCACGTCTTCTGGGACGCGGATACCTTCGTGCTCCCGTTTCTCGCGGCGACGCATCCTGCGGCTGCCCGCGCCATGCTCGAGTACCGCGTCCGGCGCCTCCCCGCGGCGATGGACGCGGCGAGGCGTGCCGGTCGCGCTGGGGCGCGGTTTCCCTGGGAGTCGGCGCGTTCCGGCGAGGACGTCACGCCAACGTCGGCACGCGATCGGACGGGGCGCGTCGTCCCCATCCGAACCGGCTCGCTCGAGGATCACATCGTGGGGCAGGTGGCATGGGCGGCGTGCTGCTATCTCGACTGGACGGGCGACGAGGAGTTCGCCGGTGGATCCGGTCAGCGGCTCCTGGTCGAGACCGCCCGCTACTGGGCCTCGCGCGCACGGACCGAGGCCGATGGCTCTGCGCACATCTACGGGGTGATCGGACCGGATGAGTACCACGAGCCGGTCGACGACAACGCCTTCACCAACGTCCTGGCGCGCTGGAATCTCCGGCGCGCGCTCGCGGGGATCGACGCTCGACCGAACGGCCACGATGTGAGCGCCGACGAGCGGGATCAATGGCGGCGGCTCGTCGAGGCGCTTGTCGATGGTCTCGATCCCGACACCGGCATCTACGAGCAATTCGCGGGCTTCTACAGCCTCGAGCCGTTGCTGATCGAGGAGGTCGCGCCGCGCCGACCGATCGCCGCCGACCTGCTGCTCGGAGCTGACCGCGTGCGCGGCGTCACAGGTCATCAAGCAGGCCGACGTGCTGATGCTCCACCACCTCGTTCCCGACGAGACTGCACCCGGGAGCCTCGAACCGAATCTTCGCTACTACGAGCCTCGCACCGCGCACGGCAGCTCACTCTCACCTGCGGTTCACGCGGCGCTCTTCGCCCGCGCGCGGGACTTCAAACGAGCGCTCCCGGCGCTTCGCCTCGCGAGCGTGATGGATCTGGAGGACCTCACCGGGTCGACGGCGGGCGGTTTGCACCTGGCGACGATGGGCGGTCTCTGGCAGGCACTGGTATTCGGCTTTGCGGGGATGCGCGCCAGCGAGGGTGTGCTTTCGCTCGACCCGCATCTCCCACCCAGCTGGCCCCGCCTCGAGTTGCGGGTGCGGTTCCACGGCTGCCGTGTCCGCGTGCACATCGAGCCATCTGAGCTCGAGGTGGTCGCCGAGGAGCCGACCACGGTCGCGGTCGGCGATGAACGCAGGGTGATCGGGCCGGCCGGATTCGTGTTCCGGCAAGGATCAATGAGCGAGGAGGCGCCGCGGTGACCACGCTCCTGGCAGCAGTCGACAACTCGGCCGCGAGCTGCCCCGTCATCTCGGCGGCCACGGCGCTCGCCCGGGTGCTCGGCGCGACCGTCGAGGCGGTCCATGTCGCGGAGGACGGCTCGTCCACGGCACGGGGGGCCGCCGACGCTCTGTCCGTGCCGTTTCGCAGCGTGCGGGGCGAGCCGCTCGAGCAGCTGCTGCACCTGATCGCGGCACGTGAGGTCGTCGGCGCCGCGATCGGCGTGCGCGGACTGCCGGGGAGCCACCGTCCCATGGGGCATCTCGCCGTCGAGCTCGCCGACCGCAGCGAGAAGCCGCTGCTCCTCGTCCCCCCGGAGGCAGAGCTGAGGGACGAGCTGCAACGCGTGCTGATCGCGATGGAGGGAACCGCAAGCCGGCCGCGCCGCCTCGGGGCGCGCTGCAGCTCGTCAACACCCTGGGTCTGGAGGTGGTCATCATCCACGTCGACGATGCCGCTGGTGTGCCGAGCTTCTCGGACCAGGTGCAGCACGAGTCCGACGCCTATGCCGACGCGTTCCTCGCCCGGTACGCGAGCGGTCTGCAACGCTCCCAGCTCGAGCTCCGTATCGGCAATCCAGCCGACGAGATCCTCGCGACCGCCGCGACGCGCGCCGTCGATCTCGTCGCAGTGGGCTGGCCCCACGGCAGCGGCTCGAGCGGGGCGCTCGTGGCCAGGAGTGTCGTCGAGCGCAGCTCCCGACCGGTGCTCCTGGTGCCCGTGCAATGACCGCCGCCGCGTCGTAGCGGTGCACGATCAATCCGGGAACGGTGGGTGGCGTTCGGATAGTCGTCGACGTCGTGCAGCCCCGCGAGACCCGGGACCGACCCTTGGACCGCATCGAGCGCTCGAGCGACGCGCCGGAGCAGATCGCCGATGCTGAGGATCACGGCAACGGCGATGCGACAAGAAGATCGAACACGACGACACCGACGAATGCGGCTGTCATCAGAGCTGCTTCACTGCGACGGAACGCCAGCACCCCGACGGCGACCGCAAACGCGGCCGCGACCGTCGCGGGATCCATGTCTGTCGCGCGTCAAGGTCGCGACGGCAGAGCCCACGAGCAACGCGGACGCGCTCTCGGGGCCCACCGACAGCGTCCGACTCGTCCCCAGGAACGCGTACACCAGCAGGGCCGGAACCGCCGTCCATTGGCCCTGCGATCGGCGTCAACCCGGCCGGCCGTACGTATGCGAGGCACTGCGGTACCAAGGACGCGGCCACCGCGACACCAGCGACGCCATCACGACGAAGATCTCGCCGCCACGCTTGGACCGCCGCAAGCCCAGGGATCCTGGGAGTCGGTGGAACCAGCCGATGGCCGAGCCGCATGACTCCACGAGCTGTCGCGGGTCCACGCGGTTCGCCGGGATTCACAGCATGAGCGGGCTCCCTCCGCGGTGTCGCGGCGAGCAGCGTCGTCGATGCCGTCGTCGATTGCGGGCACCCCTCCGGCCTGCTCTGGCGAGCGCGATGATCGTCAGGCTCATTTCCGGGTGGGCTTGACGAGGTCGTAGCGGTCGAGGTTCATGACCTTGTCCCATGCGGCGACGAAGTCGTGCACGAACCTCTCTGTGGAGTCGTCGCTGGCGTAGACCTCGGCGATGGCGCGGAGCTGGGAGTGGGAGCCGAACACGAGATCGACCGCGGTCGCAGTCCACCTGAGTGCGCCGGTGGCGCGGTCGCGGCCCTCGTAGACGTGGTCGGTCTCGCTGGAGCACGTCCACTCGGTGCCCATGTCGAGCAGGTTCACGAAGAAGTCGTTGGTCAAGGTCTCCGGCCGTTCGGTGAACACGCCGTGGGCTGACCGCCCGAAGTTGGCGCCGAGGGCTCGCATGCCCCCGACCAGCACGGTCATCTCGGGAGCAGTCAACGTCAACAGGTTGGCCCGGTCCAGCAGCCGAGTCTCGGGTGCCAGCTTCTCTCCAGGTCGGAGGTAGTTGCGGAACCCGTCCGCGTTCGGCTCCAACACCGCGAACGACTCCACGTCGGTTTGGTGTTGCGAGGCATCGGTGCGCCCGGGAGCGAACGGGACGGTGATGTCGTGGCCGGCGTTGCGCGCCGCTTGCTCGACGGCTGCGCACCCGCCCAGCACGATCACATCTGCGAGCGACACCTTCGTGTTGGCGGATGGTGAGCGGTTGAAGTTCTGCTGGATCCCGTCGAGGACCGCGAGCACCTGGGCGAGCTCGGGCGGCTCGTTGACCTCCCAGTCCTTCTGCGGCGCGAGACGGATTCGTGCCCCGTTGGCGCCGCCACGTTTGTCGGTGCCCCGGAAGCTTGTTGCCGAAGCCCAGGCAGTGGAGACCAGCTGGGAGATGGACAGTCCCGACGCGAGGATCGTCGTCTTGAGCGTCGCGACGTCCGCCGCGCCGATCACGCCATGGTCGACGGGAGGAACCGGGTCCTGCCACAGCTGGGGCTCCGGAACCCACGGACCGAGATAGCGCGACACGGGCCCCATGTCGCGGTGCAACAGCTTGTACCAAGCCTTCGCGAACGCGTCCGCGAGCTGGTCGGGATGTTCGTGGAACCGCTGCGCGATCCGCGCGTAGATCGGGTCGGCCTTCAGCGCGAGGTCGGTCGTCAACATCATCGGCGCGTGCCGTCTCGACGGATCATGCGCATCCGGCACGCTGTCCTGTGCGGCGGGATCCTTGGTTGTCCACTGCTTTGCGCCGGCGGGACTGTTCGTCAGCTCCCACTCGTAGCCGAGCATGTTGTCCAGGAAGCCGTCGTCCCAGTGCACCGGGTCCTTGGTCCACGCGCCCTCCGGGCCGCCGGTGATCGTGTGGACACCGTTGCCGGCGCCGACCGAGTTCTTCCAACCCAGGCCCTGCGCCTCGAGTGGGCAGCCCTCGGGCTCCGGTCCGACGTACTCGGGACTGACCGCACCGTGGCATTTTCCGAAGGTGTGGCCGCCGACGATGAGCGCGACGGTCTCCTCATCGTTCATCGCCATCCGGGCGAACGTCTCCCGGATGTCGATCGCGGCGGCGACCGGTTCCGGATTCCCATTGGGGCCTTCGGGGTTGACGTAGATCAGACCCATCTGCACGGCACCGAAGGGACCGGTCAGCTCCCGGTCGCCGCGGTAACGCTCGTCGCCGAGCCACGTGTCCTCCGGACCCCAGGAGATCTCGTCCGGTTCCGAGATGTCCTGGCGCCCGAACCCGAAGCCGAACGTCTCGAAGCCCATGGATTCGAGGGCGCAGTCGCCGGCGAAGATGATCAGGTCGGCCCAGGAGAGCTTGGCGCCGTACTTCTGTTTGATCGGCCAGAGCAACCGCCGGGCCTTGTCGAGGTTCGCGTTGTCAGGCCAGCTGTTGAGCGGCGCGAAACGCTGCGCGCCGGTGCCGCCACCACCGCGACCATCCGCGATCCGGTAGGTGCCCGCGGCATGCCACGACATCCGGATGAACAACGGCCCGTAATGGCCATAGTCAGCCGGCCACCAGTCCTGCGACGTTGTCATCAACGCGAAGATGTCCTGCTTCAACGCTTCGACATCGAGCTCCTTGAACGCTTCGGCGTAGGCGAAGCCCTCACCCATCGGATCCGACCCCGGCGAGTGCTGATGAAGCACCCGCAAGTCCAGCTGATTCGGCCACCAGTCCTGATTCGACATGGGCCGATGCGGCTCCGGCGTCGGCGACGGGATGACCGGGCTCTCGCTCTCGCTTCCCTTGTCGGACACGTCAGTACTCCTTCCATCCCATCGCGCCGGTCTCGGGCGAGCGCACGTCTCTCAACCGTAAAGGCAAGCTCACCGTCGGGCCAGGGCCGTCCGCCCCGGCTGCTCGACGTCATCGGGGTCCGCGTCTGTGGCGCGCATCGGTCCTCGGGGCTCCCGGGAGACACGGCGGGGCTTCACGGGTTCGGGTCGCGGGAGCGATGGGGACATGGTCGGCTCGATGATGCTGGGACTGCTCCCGTGGGGTCGATGCCACATTGGCGGTTGCCCGCCGCCGTGCGATGGCACGGTAGACAGCGAGCTTGATCCGGTCGTTGACGAAGAACCAGCCGAGCGCGTACACCCAGACGAGGGCCGCCTTCTCCCAGCCGATCGGCGTGACGAGGATGCCGTAGACCCCGACGAGGGTCGCGATGGCCTGGGTGCCGATGACAGCGATGAGCACGATCCGGGCGGGGTGGGGTCGGGTCCAGAACGGTCCGCGGGTACGGGTGAGGAAGATGGTGAGGTGCCCAGCCACGGAGAGCTTGAGATAGAGCAGTGTCTGGATCGTGGGTCGGTCCAGCGCGAAGACCTTGTCGGCCACGACGACCAGCGTGAAGGAGGCGACGACACCGATCACACCGAGCGCGGTCGCGATGCTCAACACCCTCGTCATGTCCCATGCTTCGGGCCGTTCAGAGCCCTCGGCGCGGTCGTAGGCGATGCTGAGGATCGCACCGTCGTTGAGCAGCGCGAGCAGCACGATCATCACTGGAGTCACCGGGAAGAAGTCGAAGATCAAGATCGACAACGTGATGAGGAGCAACACGCGGATCGTCTCGGCGATGCGATAGATCGCATAGGTCGTCATGCGCTGGAAGATCTCGCGTGCCACTGCGGATCGCAGTGACGATCACCGAGAGTCCTGGCGCCAGCAGCACAACGTCGGCCGCGGCACGCGCCACGTCGGCTGCGCCCGACACCGCGATGCCCGCGTCGGCCTGCTTGAGCGCCGGTGCGTCGTTGACGCCGTCGCCGGTCATCCCCACGATGTGTCCACGGTGTTGCAGTGATTCGACGATGCGATACTTGTGTTCGGGGAACACCTGCGCGAACCCGTCCGCATGTTCGATCAGGTCACTCAGCCGGTCGCTGTCGTCATCGGCGAGCGTCCTGGCGTCGAGGATCTCGGCTCCAAGACCCACCTCGGTCGCGATCTGGCGCGCGATCGCGAGCTGGTCTCCCGTCACCATCCGCACGTCGACACCCAGCCGTGCAGCCTCCGCGATCGTCACTCGCGAATCCGGGCGGGGAGGATCTTCGAGCGCAACGACGCCGAGGAATCGCCACGTGCCCTGCTCGTCGGTGCGCGCGACGCCGAGCGACCGAGCCCCGCGACGCGCGAACTCCTGTACCGCTCCCATGGCTTTGGCCTGCAGGTCCTGGCCGCCAGTCTCGACCAGCGCGAGGATCACCTGCGGTGCGCCTTTGCTGACGCGGAACGACGCGTCGGTGCCGTCAACTCCTGCTTCGGTGCGTTTGTGGACCGGGTCAAACGGCAGGAAGTCCGTCACTCGGTATCCCCTCGCGCTCTCGTGCGCGGGTGTCGCGCTCAGGACCGCGAGGTCGATCGGATCACGGTCTTCTTCGCGGGACGCGAGCGCGGCGCACAACAGGAGTTCGTCTCGGGCCACGCCGTCCACCGACCAGTCGGCGACGAGTTTCAAACGGTTTTCGGTGAGTGTCCCGGTCTTGTCGCAGCACAGAACGTCCATGCCGCCGAGCTCCTCGACGGCGGGGAGATGGCTGACGATCGCTTGCTCGTGTGCCAGAGTCCGCGCCCCGACCGCCATCGTCACCGAGAGGACCGCCGGCAACGCGACTGGTACCGCCGCGACCGTCACCACCAGCGCGAACTCCAGCGTCGTTGCGGCCGGCGCGCCTCGAGCGAGGCTGACGATGACGATCAGCGACACGAGCACCGCCGCGAGCAGGATCGAGAAAATTGCCGATCCGCAAGACCGCGCGCTGGAAATGGCTCACCGTCGACGCTTCGGCGACGAGACGGGTCGTGCGCCCGAAATAGGTGTCGCGGCCAGTCGCGGTGACGAGGGCGTCGGTCTCACCGCGGCTCACGGTCGAGCCTGCGAACAACGAATCCCCGCCAGCGCGGCTCACCGGCAAGGATTCGCCCGTGAGCGCGGATTGGTCGACCTCGACCTCGACGTCGTTCAGGAGACACGCGTCCGCCGGGACGATGTCGCCGAGACGTACCCGGATCACATCACCGGGCACCAGGGCGCGCGCGGGAAGCACCACCCAGGTGCCGTCGCGTCGAACCCGTGCCGTCGACGCCAGGCGCTCCTTCAGTGCCGAGATCGCGTTGCCGGCCTGGTGCTCCTCCCAGAACCCGACAACGCCGTTCATCACCAACAACACCCCGATGATCGACGCGTCCTCCCACCGCCCGACAACGAGCGACAGGACAAACGCAGCCTCGATCATCCACGCGATCGGACCCCAAAAACGCGCCAAGAACTCGACCAACGCGCTGCGACGCCGGTCGCTGACCTCGTTCGGACCCCACCGCTCGAGACGAGACGTTGCCTCGCTGCCTGATAAGCCGTCCCGCGAACAACGGAGCCGCTGAAGCGTCGTTTCCACGCCGAGCGCCGCGACCTCTTCGGTTGACAGCGACCGCATCACAACTGGGTCGGGAGCGGTGTTCGACACCTCGCGCGCTCTTCGTGCCGGCTCACTCGTTGGCTGGGACCATGACGACGGGTACGTGGCCATGGTGCAACACCTTGAGCGCAGTCGAACCGAGACGAAGCCCGGTGATCCCTCCCAATCCGCGCGATCCGACGACCAGCAACCCGGCCTCTTCTTGGATCGCAGCATCTGTCAACGCGTCGACCGGACTCCCAGCCGCAACCCGGATGCTCACAGTGATCCCGGCATCACGCAACGGCGCGACCCACTCCTCGCACTGCTCGCGAGCCACCTGGTACCAACTGTGCGGATCCGAGTGGCGTACCCACTCCGCCAGAGGCTCCTCGGCATGCACCACGATCACCTCCGTGGCGACCGCGGCCGCGATCTCACGGCACCATGCCAGCGCGTGAAGACCTGCTTGCGATCCGTCGACGCCCACCACTACCGGTGCCGGCCATGCGGGGCGTGCCGGGGCCGGGATGGCCGCGATGGGGCGGGTCGTGTGGTGCACCAGGTGGTGGGCCACGCTCCCGAGATGTAACGCATGCGTGTGGCCACCCGTCCCGCGAGCCCCGACGACAAGGAGATCAGCCTCCTCGTCCCCGCTCGCGGTCAGCAGCTGCCCTCGCGGGTCACCATCGAGAAGAACGGCGCGGAATGAGACGTCAGCCGCTCGGGCCGGGCTGCACCACGCCTCGAGGCGGTCAGCCGCTTCGGCACGGAGGACCTCGAACTCATCGTTCGAGACCTCTGCGAACGTCGGTTGCCACGCTGATCCCACCAGGAGTTCCCCATCGAGCGCCGCGGTGAAGCCGACCGCCCAACGTACGGCGGCCTGACCCCCGATCGATCCGTCCGTACCCACGAGGACCCGCATCCGATTCCCTTCTCTCGACCCTGTCATTATCAGGTGTAGCGATCTCGCGCGCCACGCGGTGGCGGAGATCCACGACAGGACGGGTCACTTCGACGAGAGATCCTGAACGGCGCGTCGCGGTCGTCCGGTGCGGCGGTTGACGCCGACGTGCTCACGTCGTTGGGCGAAGGACCACCTTGAGTGCTCCGGTGTCTCCTGCCCGGGCGAAGACGTCGTACGCGTGTTCGAACTCGTCGAGGGGGAAATGGTGGGTGACGAGTCGGCCGGCATCCAGCTGGTGGCTGGCGGTGAGGCGAAGAAGCGTCGGGGTGGTGGAGGTGTCGACGAGTCCGGTGGTGATGGTGACGTCGCGGGTCCAGAGCTCTTCGAGGTGCAGCGTCGCGGGCCCTCCGTGGACACCGATGTTGGCGATATGGCCACCCGGGCGAGCGAGCGAAGCCGCAAGCTCGAAGGTCGGGGCGACACCGACCGCTTCGATCGTGACGTCGGCGCCCAGGTCGTCGGTCAGGGCCCGCACGATCGCGAGGGCATCTTCTCGCCCCGTTGTTGATGGTGATGTCCGCGCCGAATCGCTTGGCGGCTTCGAGGCGGCTGTCGGCGAGGTCGATCGCGACGATGTGACAGGGGCTGAACAGCCGGGCCCCCATGATCGCCGAGAGGCCGATCGGGCCGGCACCGACCACGGCGACGACGTCGCCGGGTTGCACGTGGCCGTTGAGGACGCCGACTTCGTAGCCGGTGGGAAGGATGTCGGCGAGCATCAGGATCTGCTCGTCGTCGACGCCGTCGGGGACCGGATACGTGGAGGTGTCGGCGAAGGGGACACGGACGTACTCGGCTTGGGTGCCGTCGATCTTGTGACCGAGGATCCAACCGCCACCGCCGAGGCACTGGCCGTAACGAGCGTCCCGGCAGTAGCGGCAGGCGCCACACGCGGTGATGCACGAAACGAGCACCCGATCACCGACACGCACGTTCACCCCGACGCCGACTGACTCGACGGTGCCGACCGCTTCGTGGCCGAGGATGCGTCCGTCGGTGACCGCGGGGACATCACCCTTGAGGATGTGGAGATCAGTTCCGCAGATCGTCACCGCATCGACGCGCACGATCGCGTCGGTGTCGTCGATCACCGACGGCTTCGCCACGTCCTCCCAAGCCATCTGGCCGGGTCCGTGGTAGACGAGTGCTCGCATCGGTTGCCTCCTCGATCGCACGCGACGCTCGCACGCGTCGTTGTCGCCACGACGGTGAGACGGCCTCGTCCGCCGACCAGGGCCGGAGGTCCTTGGAGCTCGAATCGGATGAAGGACAACAACAACCCGGCCACGTTGAGGAGCGTGTCTCGTCGATCGGGGGTCGTTCGGCCCCACCGGCAGGGTGTGAGTGGTGGACGTGGACGCATCGGCGCATGTGCGGCTCTGCTCCCGCGTGGTGGGATACGGCTTCTGGCTCGTGACCGATCAGTGCCCGCCGTTCAGTCTCAACTGACTGGTCGCGTCGGCGGCGTCACGTACGCTGCGCTCGTGGCGGGTGACCCGAGCTCTTCGGCCTTCACCGCCGAAGTCCTGCTCGCCGATGGGGGCTCCGCATGCGTGCGCGCCGCGGAGGAGAGCGACCTCGATGCGCTCTCGGTGCTGGTCTCGGAGCTTTCAGACCGGTCTCGACACTTCCGCTTCTTCGGGGCGTCTGCGCCGTACCGAGATGTACGGAAGGTCGATGCCGACCCGGGCCATTTCGCACTGGTTGCCGAGATCGCCGACGAGATCGTGGCGGTCGGTGACTGCTACCCGGTGCGCGAAGGCGTCGCCGAGGTCGCCTTCGTCGTGCGGGATGACCAGCAGGGCCGAGGCGTCGGAACCTTGCTGTTGGAGCAGCTGGCGATCGTCGCGCGGAGTCGAGGGATCCGACGGTTCGTGGCGTCACTCTTGTCCGAGAACTCCGCGATGCGGCGCGTGTTCGCGGACGCGGGGTTTTCGCTGGACTGGTCAGGACCTCGAGGGGGGGTCGGCGATGAGGTCCTCGATGTCAGCCTGGAGCTCGTGTCCACGCCAGTGCGGATCCAGGCGCACGCGCAGCGCGAGCGCGCCACGGAGGCAATTTCCATTGCTCGTCTCATGACCCCGCGATCCATCGCGGTCGTGGGCGCGAGCCGTCGCCCCGATGCCATCGGCAATGCCCTCCTCGGCAGCCTGCTCGACGGTGAGTTCACGGGTGCGATCTATCCGGTCAATCGGGCGGCGACCTCGGTACGAGGCGTCAAGGCCTATCCCAGCCTCCTCGACATCCCTGATCTGGTGGATCTCGCGGTTGTCGCCGTGCCCGCTTCGGCCGTGATGGACGTCGCCAGAGATTGCGCTCAGCGGGGTGTGCGTGGACTCGTCGTCGTGTCTTCGGGCTTCGCCGAGACCGGCCACGAAGGACGCAGCGGGCGAACAGGAGCTCGCGCGATTCGTGCGTCACCACGGCATGCGCCTCATCGGACCGAACTGCATCGGTGTCGTGAACACGAATCCGTCGATACGCATGAACGCCACCTTCGCCCCGACGCGTCCTCTGCCCGGACGTGTCGGCTTTGCATCCCAATCCGGTGGCCTCGGCATCGCGCTCCTCGCGCGCCTCGAACAGATCGGCCTCGGGCTCTCGACCTTCGTCTCGACAGGGAACAAGGCCGATGTGAGCAGCAATGACTTGTTGCAGTACTGGGATGAGGATCCGGACACCGACGTCATTCTCCTGTACTTGGAATCGTTCGGGAACCCGAGCAAGTTCGCCCGGCTCGCTCGTCGCATCAGTGCGCACAAGCCGGTGGTGGCGCTGAAGAGCGGCCGATCTCCTGCGGGAGCACGGGGCGCGCAGTCGCACACTGCCGCTCTGGCGCAACCGGACGTGGTGGTCGATGAGCTGTTTCGCCAAGCGGGCGTCGTTCGTGTCGACACACTCGAAGCGCTCTTCGAGACCGCCGTGCTGTTCGCGCACCAGCCGCTTCCCGCGGGCCGCCGCGTCGCGATCGTCAGCAACGGCGGCGGGCCAGGCATCCTTGCCGCCGATGCGTGCATGGGTGCCGGCCTCGACGTGCCCGAGCTCTCCACGTCGATGCAGTCGACGTTGCGGACGTTCACGCCCCCTGATGCAGGCCTGCGCAATCCTGTCGATCTGATCGCTTCTGCGAGTGCAGAGACATACGCGAAGGCGCTGAAGGCGCTCCTCGAGAGCGACGAGATCGACGCGGTACTCGTGCTGTACGTCTCTCCACTGGTCAGTCGAACCGAAGATATCGAGCGTGCCGTCCTCGACGCGGTGCGTCTCACCACCAAGCCGCTCATCGCCTGCTTCTCGGAACGCCGCGACCCGTTGGGTGTTCTCCGCGGCGAGTCGAACGCGGCTCCGGTTGTTCCAACGTTCGCATTTCCCGAAGGGGCAGCGGGCGCTCTGGGCCGAGCGGCCCGCCTCGCGGAGTGGCGACGCCATGACCCCGGAACGATTCCAGAGCTCGAGAACATCGACCTGAACACGGCGCGTCGGCTCGTCGAGGGCGCTCGCGAATTCTGCCCCGTGGGCGGTGGGTGGCTCGACGGCCAGGCCGCCTTCGAGCTCATGGACTGCATCGGCGTGCCGACCGCGGCCACGGCTCTTGCCCGTGACGTCGAGGAGGCGATCAGTGCAGCAGAGGCATTCGGTTACCCGGTCTGCCTCAAGGCGGGATCACCGGAGTTGGTCCACAAGGTCGACGCTGGCGGTGTGCGACTCGATCTCGATTCGAAGCGGGCAGTCCGCGACGCGTTCGACGGCATGCACGCCCTCCTCGGCGAAGCGATGGGGGGTGCCCTGGTGCAACCCATGGCGCCCCGTGGCGTGGAGGTCATCGTCGGGATGACGCGGGACCCGCTGTTCGGACCGCTGGTGCTGTTCGGGATGGGGGGCTCCACGGCTGAGCTCTTGCGGGACACCGCGCTGCGGATCGTGCCGCTCACCGATGTCGACGTCCACGATCTGGTGCGATCTGTTCGTGGCTCACCGCTCCTGTTCGGGTACCGGGGCGCGGCCGCGATCGACGTGGAGGCTCTGGAACAAACGATCCTTCGGATCGGCCGGCTGGCCGAGAGCATCCCCGAGATCGCGGAGCTCGACTGCAATCCTGTGATCGCGTCGGTGCAGGGTTGCCTCGCGGTCGACGTGAAGGTGCGACTCGCGCCATTGGTCTGACATCAGTGCACGGCGGCGGTCGTGACCCGGTTCGGGGCACAAGGCGCTGGACGCCTGGGGGTCTTCCCGCTAGTCATGACGCGATGGACGCCATGCAAACGTGTTCGCTGACGAGGCCCCACGGGGCTTCGCGGTTTGGTCGAGCCAATGGGGGGCATTTCGTGAGAGCTTGGATCGTCGCTGCTCCGGGACCGATCACGACCGGTCCACTCGCCGCCGTCGATCGCCCGGTGCCCGAACCTGCAGCCGGTGAGATTCGGGTTCGGATCTCGGCCTGCGGAGTCTGTCGAACGGACCTCCATCTCGCGGAGGGCGATCTCGCGCCCCGCCGACTCGGCGTCACTCCCGGCCACGAGATCGTGGGGGTCGTCGAGGCGCTGGGGGAGGGCGCCTCGCGGTTTCGCATCGGCGAGCGCGCAGGGATGGCGTGGCTGCGCGGAACCTGCCAGCGCTGCAAGTGGTGCCGCCGCGGTGCGGAGAACCTCTGTCTCGAGCCCCGGTTCACCGGCTGGGACGCGGATGGCGGCTATGCGGAGTACGCAGTGGTGGACGAGGCCTATGCCTACGCGCTGCCCGAAGGGTTCGACGACGAGCATGCGGCGCCGCTGCTGTGCGCGGGCATCATCGGCTACCGCGCCTTGAAGCGGGCGGCATTGCCGCCAGGTGGCCGCTTGGGAATCTATGGGTTCGGTGCCTCTGCCCATCTCGCGGCTCAGGTCGCGTTGTCCCAGGGCGCGACGGTCCACGTGCTGACCCGCTCGGAGGCGGCTCGACGCCACGCGCTCGAGCTCGGATGTGCGTCCGCCGGCGGAGCCGATGATCGTCCCGATGAGCCGCTCGACGCGGCGATCCTCTTTGCGCCTGTAGGCGAGCTCGTACCATCGGCCCTCGCGGCCCTCGACCGTGGCGGGACGCTCGCCATCGCCGGCATCCATCTGAGCGACATCCCGCGTCTGGACTACCAGCGACACTTGTTCCTCGAACGTCAAGTGCGCAGCGTCACCGCGAACACACGGGCCGACGGCGAAGAATTTCTGGCCCTCGCAGGACGCCTCGGTCTTGTCGTCACCACGACCCCGTACTCCCTCGACCGGGCAGACCGCGCCCTCGCGGATCTCGCTCGCGATGGACTCGTGGGCGCAGCCGTGCTCATTCCGTGAGGGTGAAGGCGGCACCGCAGGGTACGTGCCAAAGCAACGGGCTGACGGTCATGCGCCGTGCCGTCGCCGAATCAGCTTGGAGGCGGCATCGACACCGAGGACCGCGGGCGCGGCCAGGATCGCCACCCCAAGGCCCGCAACCGGCGGAGGTGACTGGTGCAGCAGAGATGCCACAGGCTCGATGAGCAGGAACCCGCCGAGCGCGAGGAGCTCGAACGTGACCGCCGCCAGCAGCAAGGGGTTGGAGAACCAGCCCAACGAACCGGGCCAGCGTGCGTCGCTCCGACACGCGAATGCATTGGCAGCCTGTCCGATCACGACTGCTGCGAAGGCCGCGCCTGACGCTGCCGCCAGGGCATGACCACCAGGGAACGGATCGCCCGGCCACCACCCGGCAGCGAGGAGCGCCGCGAGGAACGCGGCCATTTCCACCGCAGCTTCCGCAGGTCCCAGAATGCCGAACACTCGACGCAAGAGCCGTCCGTCGATGAGGTGCCGTCGCAAGGGCGGTCGCTCGAGAACACGGGCTGTCGGCGGCTCGGCCCCGAGCGCGAGCGCCGGGAGCAGGTCGGTACCGATGTCGAGGCAGAGGATCTGCAGGACTCCGAGCGCGAGTGGGAAGGCCCCGCCTGACAACGCCCAGATGATGAAGGGTGTGAGCTCGGCGACGTTGTCCGTGAGGTGGTAGGTCAGGAAGCGATGCACGTTGGAAAAGGTGGCGCGACCCTGCGCGACTGCGGCCACGATGGTGCCGAAGTCGTCGTCGAGCAGGACGAGATCGGCAGCTTCACGCGCGACGTCGGTTCCTGAGCGTCCCATCGCGATGCCGATGTCGGCCTCCTGGAGGGCGGGGCCGTCGTTGACGCCATCTCCGGTCATTGCGACAACGTGGCCCCGGGCCTGCAGCGCGCGAGTGATCCGGAGCTTTGCTTCGGGGTCGACGCGTGCGATGACGACGCCGTCTCGATCCAGAAGTGCGCCGAGATCCGCTTGGTCTTGCGGCAGGTCCTTGCCTTCCAGGACCGAACCGCCCCGATCGAGCAGTCCGACTTCGATGGCAATTGCCCTGGCAGTCCCCGGATGATCGCCGGTGACCATGGCAACGCGTATGCCCGCGTCACGGCACGACCGGATGGCATCGGCAGCGCTCGGCCGCGGTGGATCCTCGAAGCCGAGGATGCCGAGCAACTCCAGGTTCTGCTCAGCCGCGTCGGCTTCGGTGTCGGAACCCACGTCAGGCGAGGGACGACTCGCGACCGCAAGGACCCGCAACCCTCGTGCCGTCATGTCGTGCCAGGCGTCGTCGACGCCGAAGGCCGGTGCGCAGCGAGCGAGCATCGCATCGGGCGCGCCCTTCACGAAGAGCGTCGCGGCCGCGACCACAGACATCCGTCGTCGCCTCGCGTCGAACGGAAAGCGGACCACGACCGGCGCGGCACGCTCCTCCGCGACCATGTCGAGATCCAGACGACGCCCGAGCGCGTCGATTGCGGCCTCCATCGGGTCACCCTGCGCGACCCAACGGTCGTCCTGACAGACGGCCCGCCCCGTGGAGCACCTCGATGCCGCGCACGCGAGCCGGCGGAGCGGAGCCATCACCGCGTCCGCTGCGATCACCGCCCCCGAGGGTTCGTAGCCGTTGCCCGCGACGTGTGCCGTGCCTGCTGGTGTCCATACTTCGACAACGCTCATCTCGTGACGCGTGAGAGTTCCGGTCTTGTCGGTGCAGATGAACGTGGTCGAGCCCAAGGTCTCGACCGATTCGAGGCGACGAACCAGCGCGTGGTGCTTGGCCATTCGCTGCGCGCCTGTCGCCAGGGACAAGGTCACCGTCGGAAGCAACCCTTCTGGGACGAGCGCCACCGTGACACCGATCGCGAAGAGGACACCATCCGCAGTCGAGTTCCCGACGGCGATGTTCACCAAGAAGAATGCGATCCCGACGCCCACCGCAATCATGGCAACGGTGCGCACGACGCGGTCGAGCTCGTGCGCGAGTGGCGTGCGCGGACGGTGACCCGATCGCGTCAGCTGCGTGATCGCGGCCAGGCGCGTGTTCGTCCCCGTTGCCCGAACGACGGCCGTTCCTTCTCCTTCGACGATGAAGGTCCCTGCGTTGAGCGTGTCTCCGACGCTGGCGGGCAGGGGGATGCTCTCGCCGGAGAGCATCGACATGTCCACCGAGACGGCATATGCCTCCATGACGCACAGATCGGCGCATACACGGTCCCCGGCGGCGAGCATGACGACGTCGCCGACGACGAGGTCGGCGGCATCGACATCGCGCCGCATGCCATCACGAAGCACCTCGGCGCGACGGGGAAGGAGGTCGCGCAACCGCTCGGCTGCGTGCTCGGCGCGGCTCTCCTGCACGAAGGCGAACACGCCGTTGATCACCACGACGCAGAAGATCGCAACCGCGAGCTGCGCCAAGCCGGCAATGAAGGCAAGTCCGCCCGCTATCCACAACATGAGGGCGAAGAAGTGCCACATCTGTCGTGCCAGTCGCCGCGCGCTGGAGGGCGGACATGGGGTCGGGAGCACATTGGGGCCGTGTTGCTCCAGGAGCGACGCCGCCTGCTCGGAGCTGAGCCCAGGGGGTTGGCTGCCTCGGGCCGCCTCCGCGGCGGCCGATTCGGGGGCTGGTGGGGAAGGCATCATGTCGATGCTCGTCGCACCAAACGGGCCTCGGGCAGGGTCGAAGGACCCGGAGTTCCGACGTGCGCCACGGCGCCTCCAGGCGTGACCTTCGGCCCTGGAACAGGTGTGTCGTAGCCATGATGCTCGGATGGCGGCACGCGAATGCGGCGCGGCCACGAGGAGGTCACCGTGAGCTCGGTCGTTCTGGAGGTCACCGCTCATCTGCGACCCCGATGAAGCCCTCGAGCCGCGCAACGGCGCGGATCGGCGTGCTCCTCGTTCTCGTGGGCGTTCTTGGTGGAATCGTCGGTGCTCTGATCGCCTCGAGCGCCAGCGACACGGCGCCGAGGTCCGCGAACCCGAGGGGCACGACGACGACCCCGCCCGATGTGTCGATCGCGGTGTGGCCGACCGCAGCGAGTGCCGTGCGTCCGCGGGACCCGGTCTCGGCGGCCCGCGGGTTCGCGGTCGAGTATGTGGGCTTTGTGGATCCGGTGGTCGGCGACTTCCGTGCGGGAGATTCCCGTTCCGGTGAGGTGATGATCCAACGCAACGCGCGCGGGCCGGTCACCACGGTGATGGTGCGCCAGCTCGGCTCGGACGGAACGTGGTGGGTGCTCGGTTCGTACACGAACAACATCCAGATTGCGTCTCCTCCGGCCCTCGGACGAATCGCGTCACCCGTGACCCTGCGAGGCATGAGCACGGCGTTCGAAGCGCAGGTCGCGGTGGAGCTCCGGGAGGACGACACGACGCAGCCGCTGGTCCAGACGTTCGTGATGGGGGCGAACGGGGAGCTGGGACCCTTCGTTGGCAGCCTCTCGTTCGCGACGCCCCGAGCCAGCGCCGGTGCGCTCGTCCTCTTCACGAGGTCCGCCGAAGATGGCGAGATTGCCGAGGCCAGCGTGATCAGGGTCGGCTTCGCCGTGAGGTGACGGAGCCGAATGCAAGCCTCAACCCTCGTTCGGCCCCTCCTCGATGCGTGCCCGGGCCACCGCCAACGTTCGGTCCCTGGTCAACGTCGTATCGACCGATGTGGCCGTCGGCCATGGGTCCGCGGTTCCCGCCATCCGCGCCGACACATCGCTCGTCGCATCGGATGGGTCCGAGCCGAGGGCACGGCGGCGCGCCATGCGTGTCCTCGCCACGTCGGGCGGCGCTTCGCAGCGCAAGCCGACGAGCTCGCTGCTCGTGGCTCGAGCAAGCGTCTCGGCGGCATCTCGCCACCGCCTGTCGCTCCACGATGCGTCGAGGACCACTGATCGGCCCGACTCGAGCAGCGACCGGGCATGCTGGAGCATCGTCTCGTAGGTCGCAGAGGTCGATCGTTCGTCGTAGAGGCCTTGGCGATACGGATCAGCCTGCCCAGGCAGGTGGCCGATGCCGGCAAGGTCCTTGCGGATCTCATCCGAACGCAACATGGCCCACGAGAAGCTCTCGGCGAGATCGCCGGCGAGCGTGGACTTGCCGGTCCCCGGCAACCCGCCGACGAGAACCAGGACGACTCGACCGCGGCGCAGGTGCGCTTCGGTCATGGCGAGGAGTTGCGGCGCGGTGTCGACGGCTCCGCCCGGACCCTGGGCGAACCGCAGGCACGCAACCTTCGCTCGCACGTGCGCGCGGTAGGCGATGTAGTGGTGCGCGAGCGCGTCGGGGTAGCTGACGGCCGAGAACCCGCGGTACCAGTGCAAGAATTGGGCGCCGAGCTCCGGTGAGCCGACCCGCTCGAGGTCCATCGCAAGGAACGCGACATCGGAGAGGACGTCGCCGTATCGGAGGCGAATCGTCGAACTCGAGGCAGTCGAGGATGCGTGGGCCGTCGTCGAGGCAGTAGATGTCGTCGGCGAGCAGGTCCCCGTGACCGTCGCGGATCGTAGCCCTCCCGATCCGCTGCTGCGAAAAGCTGGCTCGCCCGTCGAGGTAGCGTTCAGCGAGCGCTCTCGCACGCGGCCGACAGCTCTGGATCCAGGAGGTGCCGACGAATGGTCTCAACGTGGCGAAGCTCGCCTCCCATCGGGCGCGGACAGCTTCGACGATCCCTCTGCAGCGATCGTGGTCGATGTCTGGGCGCGTGCATGGAACGCCGCGATGAGCTGCGCGATCTCGCGGATGCAGTCGTCAGCGACGTGTCCGACCGACGAGCGTCGAGAGACGCCGGTCCTCCGGCATTCGTCGCATCACGACCAGGTGGTCGCACGGGCGGCCGTCGGAGCGCACCACGTCGGCCACACCGAGATACACGTCGGGAGCCAGGCGCCGGTTGAATGCCACCTCTCGGTGACACAGGCGTTCGCGCTCGGCGCGAGTCGAGAGGTCGATGAAGTCCAGCTTGACCGGCTTCTTCAACTTGTACACCCGATCGGCCACGAAGAAGAGACATGAGATGTGGGTCTCGCGTACCGCAGCCGGGAGTGAACCCTGGAGCTCAGCCACCGCCAGGCCTGGGTCCGTGCTCGCGACCGTCGGTTGGCCATGGGACGTTCGACCCTGTCGCTCGATCGAATCTCCGCGGAGACTTGAAGTCCGCGAGATGTCGAGCACGAAGGGAGACGCCATGCGCGCAGCAGTTGGCGACCGTCTGATCATCAAAGGACACGAGGTCGGCGAACCCGACCGCGACGCCGAGATCCTGGAGATCCACGGCGAGGACGGTGCCCCCCCGTACCAGGTCCGTTGGAGCGACGACGGCCATGAAGGACTGTTCTTCCCCGGTTCTGATGCCGAGATCGAACACTTCCCGCACCGCCGTCAGACGCATTGATTCGATGACGGGCAGCCCCGCCCGAGGTGACGCACGAGAGCGATCCCGAGGTCGGTCGTCATCACTGCGGATCGGTCGCTTGGCGGGGATCGACATCCGGCTCCATTTCACCTTCTTGTTGTTGGTCGCGCTCTTCGCCGTGGCGTCGAGCGGCCCCGATGGCCCTGGGCTCGTGCTCGGTCTTCTGTGGTTGGCAACGATCTTCGCCTGTGTTGTGGTGCACGAGCTCGCGCACAGCCTGGTCGCGCGACGTCGGGGCGCCACCGTGCAGGACATCGTGCTGCTCCCCATCGGCGGCATCTCAAGGCTCGAAAACCTTCCCGAATCGCCGAAGGACGAGCTCATCATCGCCATCGTTGGGCCACTCGCGAGCGCCGCACTGGCCCTGGCGGCAGGGCTCGTGACCGTCGTGGTGGGCACATCGCTGCTCCCGCTGGACCTGGCTACGGGGCCGTTCCTCGCCCGGTTGGCGTGGTTCAACGTGCTCGTCGCGGGATTCAACCTCCTTCCCGCATTCCCGCTCGACGGTGGGCGCGTCTTCAGGGCGCTCCTGGAACGACGCTACGACCTCGAGCGCGCGACACACCTCGCGGCTCGTGTCGGGCGGAGCTTGGCCGCGGCGCTCATGGCCGTCGGTCTGTGGGTGAACCTCTGGTTCTCGATCATCGGCGTCTTCGTGTACTTCGGCGCCAACGCCGAGGAGTTGGCCACCGCCGTGCACCTACGACTGCGGGGCGCCCGCGTCCGCGACATCATGCTCCTCGACCCGGTGGTTCTGGATCCGAGTACCGGCGTGGCCGGCCTCCGAGGGCTCGTCCGCCGGAGCGCGGCAGGGGGCGTTTCCGGTCGTCGGCCCGCATGGATACGAGGGGATGATCGCTGGCGCGACGATCCGCGCCCGGCCGGACGACGCGTTGGTCGGGGACCTGGCGCGAGACACGCCGGCGCTCTCACCGAACAGCAGCGTGGAAGCTGACGCCCTGACTCTCCTCGACGACGCATCGATCCCGGCACTCGCCGTGACCGACGAGGGCCAGGTCGTCGGCTTGGTGCGGCGGGAGGACATCGAGCAGCTGCTCGGGCGCCCCCGCCCGTAGACGATCGGGTCGTGGAGAGCAATGGCGCGCTCCGTCGGCCAGGCGGGCCGAGATGCAAGAACCCTGGACCTGTGGACCACACCAAGGACAGCGGGCCGGGCGGGAACTCTCGGACCCGTCGGAGCGACTCATGAAGGTCCGCCAACGCGGTCGGGAAGTCGTCACGAGGAGGTCCTTGGCTCATGGCGCGTCGCCTCATCGGTATCGGCGCGGTGGTCGCTGGGGTCACCGTCATGACCGCCCCGGCTGCGGTCGCGCACGTCACGCTGCAGCCGGGCTCCCTCCCGAAAGGCGCGAACGATGTGCTGGTCAGCTTCGCGGCGCCGAACGAAAGCACAACGGGTGCGGCGACGATCGCGCTCGAGGTCGACCTGCCCGTCGACCACCCTCTGCTGGGGGTCCATGCGCTCGCACAACCGGGTTGGAACGTGACGGTGCAGCACACAACCCTGGCGAAGCCGGTCGAGACCGACGACGGAACGATCACGAGCGCGGTCTCGCGGGTCGTGTGGACTGCCACTGGCTCTGGCTTCGGCCCCGACCAGTTCGGCTTGTTCACGCTTCTGGTCGGGACGCTGCCCAGGCACACGCGATCGCTGACGTTCAAGGCTCTGCAGACCTCTAGCGACGGAACCGTGATCCGCTGGATCGAGCCGATCGTCAAGGGTGCTGCCGAACCCGAGCACCCCACACCGATCCTCAAGCTCACGAAAGCGAAGAAGGGCTGACTACGCGACACCGAGGCTGGTGGCGGTTCGGCGCTGCGATCGGGATGGTCGCGGTCGTCGGGCTGATCGGCCTGTCGAGCGCCGGCCCAACAGCCGACGCCGTTTCTCCACGCCATGCGACGGCTCATCAGGCTGCCAGACCAGCGGAGAGACGGCGTCCGTCGAAGTCGACGAGGATGGTCTGCACGCGGGCGGCGCGGCACGAGATCGAGGGTGTCCTCGCAGTGAAGACCATCGAGGCGCTGCGACCAACCTGGATCGGGCATCGGTACTCGTGTCGGTACACGTTTCGGACCGGCGTGATCGTGGTGTCGGTCAAGCAGTTGGCCGACCAGGCGGCGACCGATGCCTACTTCGTCGCGCTGCGCGACGAGCTCGGATCTTCGGATGCAGCGGGCACAACGACGGACAATTTTGTGACGACGCGTGGTGGCTCGGTCGTGGTCCGCAAGGACTTCAAGGTGCTGCTGGTGGATACCTCTGGCCTGCCGCCGACCTTCGGCGTGCGGGCGCGGTCGAGGGCCGATGTCGCGGCTGACGTTGCGACCACCGTCCTCCATTGCTGGACCGGTGACTGACATGGGCACTCCCCGCGCCCGGGCGGCTGGCCTGACTCACGGGGTGGCGCGTGGACGTGTGGCACGCCGCGTGGCGCAAGGAGTCGCGCTGGTCGCGATGGCGGCCACGCTCGTCGGTCTCAGCGCGACCGCCGCTGCAGCCCACGCGGAGCTGCTCGACACGAGCCCGGCCTCTGGTCAAGTGTTCTCACACGCGCCGAGGACCGTGCGGCTTCACTTCGGCGAGAACGTCGGAGTCTCCGCGACGTCAATCCTGGTCTTCGACGGTCATGGGCGCCGCGTCGAGACGGCGGCCCCTTCACATCCAGGTGGGGACGGCAGCAGAGCGTCCGTCGAGCTTCCCAAGTTGGCGGACGGCTCCTACGTGGTCACGTGGCGGGTCATCTCGGCCGATTCACATCCGGTACGCGGAGCGTTTTCGTTTCAAGTAGGTCCGGACGCCACCGCGAACACGACGAATGGACTCGTGGCACGGCTCCTGGCGAAAGAGGGCGGGAGCGCCCTCGTCGGTGTCCTGTTGGGTGCGAGCCGCCTGCTGTTGTTCGCGTCGCTCCCGCTGATCGTCGGGTCCGCGTTCTTCGTCTCGGTGCTGTGGCCCGATGGCCGGCGCGATCGGCGGGTGCGCCAAATCGTGTGGGCCGGTTGGTGCGGGGCACTCGTGGCGTCGATCGCAGCGTTCCTGCTTCAGGGTCCCTACGGCGCCGCGCTCCCGCTGGGTGACACGTTCCACTCCAACGCGCTGAGTGCGGTGTTCCACAGCCGCTTCGGCCGTGTGCAGCTCCTGCGCATCGCTGTGCTGGCGGGGGCATGGCCAGTCGTGCGCTCGGTCCTCAGACCCGCGTCCGATCGCAACTCGCGCTCGCGTTCGGGCAGTGCCCCTCGGTGCAGTGCTCGCCGTCGTGCTGGTTGCGTCTCCGGGGCTTGCGGGCCATGCGAGCTCCGGGAGCTACGCGGGGTTCGGCCTCGTCGCCGATGTCGTGCATGTCGCCGCGATGTCGCTCTGGCTCGGTTCGCTCGCGATCCTCGCCGGCGTGGTGCTCGTTCGTCCGACACTGGCACCGTCCGAGGCCAGTGATTTGGCCGAGCGAACCTCACGACTCGCGCTCGCCAGTGTCGCCGCGATCGTCGTCACCGGCGTGTTTCAGGCCTGGCGCGAGATCCGGAGTGTCGACGCACTCCGCAACACGGACTACGGGCATCTCCTCCTCGTCAAGGTGGGGATCGTCGTCGTGGTTCTGGTAGCGGCAGCGACGAGCCGGAACATCGTCCGTGACGAGCTCTCCGCGGTCGGCACCGAGGGCGAGGACGTCCTCGAACGGGGCGCGGCTCCGGTCCCTGAGTCGGCACTGGTCGCCATCGGGTCGGGCTCCCCGCCCCGGAGTTCCGGAGCTCCTTGGGTCCCGGACGAGGGCGACGAATCGGCAGGTGACGACGCACGCCGAACCTGGCTCGCTGTGCTCCGTGCTCGTGTGGCACTGGAGCTCGTCCTGGCGATCGCCGTGCTCATCGTCACCTCCATCCTTGTCGCTGCACCGCCAGCCGTTTCCATCACGAGTGGGCCGGCATCCGTCACGCTTCAATCCTCGAAACTCTGGATCGATGTGGTCGTCTCACCTGGTCAAGCGGGCCGCAACGACGTGCATCTCTACGCGCTCAACCCCAACGGGGGACCGCTTGCACTTCCGACCGGGCCCCTCGCCACCGACCGCACGTTCAGCGCGGAGATTGCACTGCCGAGCCGCAGGATCGCACCAATCCCCATTCCGCTCAGACGCCTCGGGCCCGACCACGCGTACGCGCCGTCCGTCAATCTCCCGATCGCGGGCCAGTGGAGGATCACGGTGCGCATCCTGCTGTCCGAGACGGACGAAACGGTCCTGACGGGGAACATCACGCTTCGCTAGGACGGCCCGGACAACCTCGCGGAGGGCCGGATTCCGTGCGGTCTCAAGGGTTCTGGCGTGAGAGCACCTCGCGTTCGTAGCGCACGACTGCTTCGAGCTCGGCATCGCTCAGGCGACTTGCAAAGGCCGGCATGACTCCACGTCCCTGTTTGACGAAGGCGACTTGGCTCGCCGTGTCGGAAAAGTCCTGAAGCAGCCGACCGTCGTTGAAGGTTGGTCCGAGCCCACCGCCGCCGGTGAAGCCATGGCACTCCGCGCAGTTGGCGGCGAACACTCGGCGCCCGAGCTGAAGCTCGCGATCGTGTGCCAGGGTCCCGGGGGGTCGTGGTGAGGTTGGCGGGGTCTCCACCGTGTGTCCACCGCAGGCGGCAAGCACGGCAACCGTTGCGATCGAGCCGTACAGCAGCAACTTGTCGCGGAGGCATCGAGACATCGGGGACCGGCGCACCGCGAGCTAGTCGCCGCTCGCGGGTGTGGAGTTCCCGCAAGTGCAGCAATGAGGCGGCCTCGACCTGAGGAGCGATCGTGGCCGCGCGAGGGCTCCGCTGGTCCGGGTGTCATGGTGGGCCCTGAATGGCCGATGCGCCGGCCCGCCTCGAGCCGAGCCGTAGGCTGCCCTGTCTGCCCGCTCGTCAGGAGTGCCACCGTGATCTCGCAAATCTCAGACCGCCGGCTGCCTTCGCCTCGCGCGTCTGCTCCTGGAGACGGCGGAGGACCGGTCCCGAGCGTGGAGTGCTTCGCTCGACCAGACGTCGCTCGGAGCATGCTCACGCTCGCGACCTCGGTGGTCCCCTTTCTGGGACTGTGGGCGGTGATGTACATCTCGCTGCGAATCTCCTACCTGCTGGTGTTGGTGCTCGCGGTTCCGACCACCGGGTTCCTCGTGCGCACCTACATCGTCTTTCACGACTGCGCGCACGGCTCGTTCTTCCCGGGTCGGCGTGCCAACTCGTGGGTCGGCGCGGGCCTCGCGCTCGATCATGTTCACACCGTTCGCGGCGCTGGCGTCACGATCACGTCGTGCATCACGCAACCGCCGGTGACCTCGATCGTCGTGGCGTCGGGGATCATCCGACGCTGACGGTTGCCGAATACGTTGCCCAGTCGCGGCGAGGCCGAGCCGCCTACCGACTGGTTCGCAATCCTCTGGTGATGTTCGGGTTCGGCCCCGCGTACTCGATGCTGGTCATGGCGCGTTGGGTGCACCGTTCCGCCCCGATGCGGATCCGCCGCAGCGTGGGACGCACCAACGCTGCGCTCGTGTTGAGCGTCGGCACGCTCTGCTTGCTCCTTGGTTGGCGCGAGGTCCTGCTCGTGGAAGCGCCACTCATCGCCCTCGCGGGGGCAACCGGCCTGTGGCTGTTCTACGTGCAGCACCAGTTCGAGGAGACGTACTGGCGACGATCCGAGGAGTGGAGCTACACGGACGCGGCGCTCCGCGGGAGCTCGTACCTCGACCTTCCGCGGATTCTGCAGTTCTTCACGGGCAACATCGGCTTCCACCACGTGCACCATCTCAACCCGAAGATCCCGAACTACAACCTGCAACGCGTCGCACAACCACGATCCGATCTTTCACACCGTGCCGAGGGTCTCGCTCCGCGACGGCATGCGGGCAGTCCGACTCAAGCTCTGGGACGAGGAGACGGCACGCCTTGTCACGTGGTCGCAGGCGGGGTGACCAGCTCCTGCTTCTGAGAGACTCAGGGGGATGGAGGAGGGCGAGCGCAAGCGGCGCGGCACGCTGCGGTCGCTGCGCACCCGGAACTTCCGCCTGCACTTCGCCGGGCAGCTCACCTCGGCGCAGGGCACGTGGATGCAGACGTTCGCCCAAGGGTGACTCGTCCTTCACCTGTCACACAACAGCGGTTTGCCGTGGGCCTCGCCTCCGCGCTCCAGTTCGTGCCGATGCTGTTGTTCGGGCTCTACGCCGGCGTGGCCGTCGACCGATGCAGCCGTCGGCTCAGCGGTCTCGTCCGGCTGTGCCCGAGCTCAGCGGGCCTGCCGTCACCTGACGGCGGGGGATCGGCGAGTGTGGCTAGACCGAGGCGAGACGATCGAGCAACGCGAATGCCGAATCACGGATGGGCTCGGCGGTCGGCCACAGCGCAGCACTCGCAGCCTTCCGGCCGATCGCCCCGGCTTCAGCGGTGTGACCAGCCTGAGCCTGAGGCGCGGCCGCGCCGCGCGCCGCTCTCCACGCAACGTCGCGCATGCAGTCCCACGCCGCGTTCAACGCTGTGTCGACGCCGGCACCCCACGAGCTGGCCTGCACTGCACCGCGTGCCGCGGGTCGCGCCGACTCGACCGCGGGCTCCCACGTGACCTCGCGTGCGTTGTCCCATGCCGACATCCACGCGAGCCCGAGGTCGATCTCACGGACGTGTACGGGTGCGGAGTCCTGCGCGGCCAGGTCCTTCAGCTGGGCGCGCGCCTCGACGCGTTGACGCTGCTTCAACCCCAGCGTCGTGACGGCGACCTGCGCGATGACCGGGTCGGCGTGCGTCCAGCGACCGGGCCCGTCGAACTCGGGGAGGTTCGCGAGTTCGTCGGCCTCATTATCGAGGTCCGCGAGACGGATCCATGCCGGGCAGTGCACGCGGACGATCCAGTCGACGAGCATCCAGCTGCGTTGCTCCTCTTGCTCGACAGAGCCGGCGGTGCCGGGGAGCCGAGCCACGAGCGGGCGCAGCCGCTGGCGCTGTTCGTCGCCCAGGTCGTCGTTCCAGCGCCGGACGAACGACGCCAGCAGCGAGCTCACACACGCGGGGCGATCCGACCAGGGCTCGCCGCCGAGGAAGCTGGCCCACTCCATCGCGCACCCTTGCTGCGTGGAGGCGTCTCCGCCCCAGGGATGCGCACCGGTCGTGAGCGACACGTCGTCGAGATCGAAGACCACCGGCGGAGCTTACGACTGTAAGGTGAGTCGGGCTACCGGGTGCATACCGGTCGCGTTCAGTGTGCCGGAGCGCTCCGTAAGCTGTCGGTGCTCGGCGCAGAAGTGGGTTGGGGAGGGCGCAGGACATGGCGAAGGGGGAACCCATGACGATGGAGTCGGTCGAGACGCCGGCGGTGGCGGTCGCCGAGGCTTCGGACGGCGAGTTCCGGGAATGGCTGAAGGGGTTCCATCTGCGGCACCCCGACATCCAGCAGGACCCGTACCCCGTCTATGCCCGGATGCGGTCGGAGTGCCCGGTGTTCCGCAGCGAGATGTTCGGCGGCTTCTGGGTGTTCTCGACCTACAAGGATGTCAAGTTCATCCATCAGCACCCGGAGTACTTCTCCACGCGCCACATCGCGGTGCCGCACATCGAGTTCCCGCTCGGCCCCGAGATCCCGCTGCACATCGACCCGCCCGAGCACATGAAGTACCGCAAGCCGATGCTGGCAATGTTCTCGCCCGCCGAGGCCAACGAGGCGCAGCAGCTCGTCCGCGACGTCGCGGTTCGGTTGCTCGAGCCGGTGGTGAACAAGCCGTCGTTCGACTTTCTCGCCGATTTCGCGGTGCCGCTGCCGTGTATCACCTTCTGCGAGCTCATGGGCCTGCCGGTCGAGCACCTCGACAAGTTCCTCCAGTGGAAGGACGAATACCTGCGCGCCGACTGGAAGGAACGCTCGGAGCGCATCAACGAGATGATGGCGGGCGCCATCTCTCTGTTCGACGAGATCTACGAGGAGCGGCTCCACCGCAAGGATCCTGGGGACGACATCATCGGCAAGCTCTTCGCCATGCCCTACGGCGACGAGCGGACGATCACCCGCAACGAGTTCCTGCGCGCCGCCCGGTTCATCTTCTTCGCCGGCCTCGACACGACCACCGCGCAGCTCTCGTTGTTCGTCTACCACCTCGCGCAGCACCCCGAGCTTCGTGACCGCATCACCGCGGAGCCGTCGCGGATTCCTGCGGCGATCGAGGAGCTCATGCGCTTCGACACGCTCGTGGGCGTCGCGCGCGAAGTGGTCGCCGATGTCGAGCTGCACGGGATCCAGCTCCGCCCCGGCGACATGGTGCTGAGCCTCCTCAACTCCGCGAATCGCGACGACACGATCTTCGAGTCGCCCGACGAGATCGATCTCGATCGTCTCGCGGCGAACCTGCAGCTGGGCTTCGGCGTCGGTCCGCACCGCTGCCTCGGGTCGCACCTCGCCCGTATGGAGATGCGGGTCGCGCTCGAGGAGATCCACAAGCGGATCCCGAGCTACCGCATCGACGAGACGGTCCCGGTGACGATGCACCTCGGCTCCGTGCGCGGCATTGATCGCCTGCAGCTGCGCATCGACTGACCCGCTCGGTGCCTCGAGGCGCGTCCGCCGCTTGACGGGCCTGGTGAAATCCGAGCGTGGCGGACCTCTTCGCATCCGACGCCGAGCTCTCCGGAATCGGCGCGTCCGCGCGTGCCGAATGGAGCGCAGAGGAGCGGGCCTGGGCGCAGCGTGCCTTCGAGCAATGGCAGCACGGTCGGTCGCTCGCGGACGTTGCGCGCGACACCATGCACCGTGGTGACGAGGTGGCCGTCGACGTAGCCGGTGCGCGGTTCGCTGGAACCATCACCGCGGTTGGTGCCGACGTGATCCGCATCGACGGACGACACGGGAGCGTCGTCGTGAACCTCGCATCGGGTGGCGCCGTGTTGCGCACAACCGAGGCCGCGCGGGCCGGCGGCACGCGCGGGGACGAGAACCTGGTGAACCTGCGCGCCGCGCTCCTGCGTCACGAGCTCGAACGCCACTCGGTCGTGGTCGGGACGTCGACGGGTGAGCAGCTGCGTGGCGCGATCGTCGTCGGCGCCGACCACGTGCAGATGCTCGCGGAGGACGGACTCACGAGCTACGTCGCGCTCGACACGTTGGTCTGGGTGACGGCCTCGCCCGACTGAACCCTGGCCGTCTCCGCCGCGGGTTGCGCTTGGAGCCAGGCGACCAGCTCGTCACGGAAGAAGCGCAGCTCGCGCCCACCGGGAAGACGATGCGACGGGACCCGCCCGGCTCGGACCATGCGCCGGAGATGCTCGACGTGGACCGGAAGGAGCGCGGCTGCCATCGCGGCGGTCAGCACGGGCGGGGAGGGCGAGCGATTCATGCCGGTCATGGTCGCCGAGCTTGACCGATTCGCCCGAAATGTGCAATAACCTGCTTCAGAATGAATCGGGTGATTCGGACAGGATGACGCCGCTGCCGAATCCCGCAACCGCGAGCCGGGGGCCGATCGATGAGCGCCAGGATGCACGGAGCGAGCCCAGCGTGAGGGCGCGTCGGTCACTGCCACGGATCTCCGGCGGCCATGCCGCCATGATCGTCGCCGGCGTCGCTGGCGCGGTTCTGAGCATGGCGGCGATGACGCACCAGCGCGGTGGCGTCGATGTCCTCGTCGCGGCGAGGCCGGTCGTTGCTGGTGAGGTGATGCGCCGTGCCGACATGCGGATCGAGAGGATCGACGCGCGCTCCAGCGTCGTCTCCGCGCTCGTCCCGGCGGACGAGATGCGTCGCGTGACCGGCAAGATCGCGACGACCAGCTTGGCTCCCGGCGAGGTCCTGGGGCGGTCGATGATGCGCCCAGCCGCCGCGCCGGCCGGGCGGCGCGCCATGAGCCTGCCGGTCGATCCCGCTCTCGCGGTCGCGGGTCGCCTGGCCGCGGGTGATCGCGTCGACGTGTTGGCGGCAAACAACCGGGAGGCCGGCATCGTGGTCGCGGACCTGGAGGTGCTCGCGGTGGATGCGCGGGCGCTCGGCGGGCTCGGTGGCGCGACCCGATCCTTCACCATCACCGTTGCGGTGGACGCCGACGAGTCCGAGGTGCTCGCGGGCGCGATCGCGGATGGCGACGTCATCGTCACCCGTGCCACCGGTGCGTCGCCCGCGGCCGTCGCTCCCGGCTCCTCCCTGGCCGGTTCGGTGGAGAGGTGACGGGCGTGACCGAGCCTTCGATCGCACTCGTCTTCACGGCGGACGAATGGGTCGTCGCGCTGCATCGTCACATCGCCGACCATGGCGGGGCCCGCGTGCGCCAGATCGTGCTCGAACCCGCCCTCGCGTTGGAGGACGAGCACGACGTCCTGGTCGTCAGTCACCGTTGGCCCGACCTGACGCGCGGCTTCGTTGCGGCGCTGCACGCGGTGCATCGCCGCGTGCTCGTTGTCGTCGATCCCGATGAGCCCGACGGGCGCGAGCACGCCCTGGCGCTGGGAGCCGACGCGATCGGCGACTCGAGCTCGAAGCCTGCGGTGTTGCTCGAGGCGATCCGGGTGTGCGCACACCAGCCGCGTCAGGGGACTGCATCGCATGGCAGCACCAATGCCGCGTGGCGCCCGGGGCCGACGGTACCCGCGGGTCGGACCGTCCTCGTCAGCGGCCCGAGGGGGAGCGGCGTCACCGAGATCGCCGTCGCGCTCGCGCACCTCATGGGGACCCGCGACCGAGTCATCCTCGTCGACGGGGATGTCGAGTCCGCCGCCGTGGCCGTGCGACTCGGTATCGCTCTGGAACCGAACCTGCGCACGGGGATCGATGCGGTCCAGCACGGCCGATTCGACCCGCTCGAGGCGGTGCAGACAAGCCCCGGGGTTGCGTGTGGGCTCGTGGCGGGATTCCCGACGCGCGGTGCGGTCGGGCACGCGTCGAGTCGCGACGTTGTCGAGCTGGTCGAAGGGCTCACCCGCCGAGGCAGGTGGGTCGTGGTTGACGGGTCAGGACTCAGCGGCGAGGGCGAAAGCAACTCCGGTGCATTGCGCTCGGCGTTGGTCCGTGGTGCCGATGCGGTGGTCGTGGTCGGCGCGGCAACACCCGTGGGCGTGACCCGCGTGCTCGCGTGGTGCGCGCAGGAGAGCGCGCTCGCCACGTGTCGGGTTCATCTCGCCCTCAATCAGGCACCCCGCGATCGCTTCCGCCGCGGTGAGATCGAATCCGAGATCTCGAGGACGATCCGGTCCGACACGGTGACGCACGTGCCGTTCGATCGCGCGGTGTGCGCAGCGGCGTGGCAAGGCACTCCGGTGCCGCGGGGTGACTTCGTCAAGGCGATGACGGCGCTGTGTCATCACGTCGGCCCTGCCCGCGCCGCGAACGTCGCGCCGGGCGAGAAGCTGCCCGCGGCCGGCGACCAACGGAGAACCGTGTGACAAGCGTTGCCTACGAGACGATTCGCGGCGACGTGCTCGCGGCGCTGGAGGACGGCCGTCTCGCGCCCGACTCCGAGCCCGCCGTCGTTCGCCGGCATGTCGAGTGCGCCGTCGCAGAGCACGAGCGCCGGGCGCGCCTCGGAGAGACGGTGCCGCTCGGTGATCCGGCGGCGATGGTCGAACGCATCATGCAGTCGGTCGTTGAGCTTGGGCCCCTGACCGAGCTCCTTGCCCGGGCGGACGTGGAAGAGGTCTTCATCGAGGGTGCTCGCGTCTCCTACCTCGACGCGGCCGGCCGGCTCCGCGGCCTGCTGGTCCCGACCGGAGAGCAGGAGAACCGACAAGTGGTCGAGCGACTCCTCGCGCCCACCGACCGACAGCTCAACACCAAGCACCCCATCGTGCAGGCGCGCGTCCTCGACGGCACCGCACGGCTCACGGCGGCGATCCCGCCCGTCGGCGACCAGCTCTCCGCGACGGTCAGGCGCTACGTCGTCCGAAGTGCGTCACTCGACGACCTGGTGCGACGCGACTCGTTGCCCCAACCCGCCGCGACGGTCCTTCGTCAGTTGATGCAGCGGCGGAGCCGCATCGTGGTGTCAGGCGAGCCCGGTGCCGGAAAGACGACACTCGCGGCAGCGCTGCTCGCCTCGGCGCCGTCCACGCACTGCGTGCGGGTATGCGAGGAGATCCGAGAGCTTGCCGTTCCGCTGCAGCACGGGGCCTACTACGAGGTGCGCCCGGCTGCGCTCGACGGCTCCGGCGAGATCGGTCTACGAGACCTCGTGAAGTTCGTGCTCGCGATGCGACCCGACCGGATCGTCGTCGGAGAAGTCCGAGGTGCGGAGGCGTTCGAGCTCTGCCGCGCGGTCAATGCGGGTTGCGGCTTCCTGTGCACGGTGCACGCCAACAGTGCCAGCGACGCGCTCGTCGCGCTGGTCAACGCGGCGCTGATGGCGGGTGAGAACGTCACCGAGCATGTCGTGCGCAAGGTGCTCGCGGAATCGATCGACGCGGTCGTGCACGTCGACCGAGACGACTTCGTCCGTGACGGACGAACGGCCGTCCGGCGTCAGGTCATGGAGATCGCAGCTGTCGTCCCCTCCTTGACCGACGACTTCACCCTCGAGCCCCTGTTCGCGCGCGAGCGGCTTGGCGCGGCGTTGCAGTGGACGGGAGCGGCCCCGCCCCGCCTCGAACGGATCCTGGGCGATCTCCGGTCCGCAGCGCATGGAGGTGACGAACCACGATGATGGTCGCGGCCGCGCTCTGCACGGGCATGTTCGCCTATCTGGCGGTGGGTGCATGCCTCGGACGGCTGCCGCGCCGGCGCGACGGCAGCGCGGGCCATCACCGCGGTGCATCGCGATGGGAGGTCGGTGATTGGCTCCAGCAGGCGGGCACGGAGGCGACCCCGGCTCGGTTCCTCGCGCTGTCGTTCGTGTCGGGTGTGGCCGGATGGGCGGGTTGTTGCGCGCTGACGCGGGCGCCCCTGGTCGGCATCGTTCCGGGGCTCGCGCTCGCGGCCACGCCGACGGTGTACCTCGGGCGCCGTCGGGAGGCCCGGATGCGGACCATCCAATCGGCGTGGCCCGACGCGCTCCGTGACGTCCTCGCATCCATTACGGCCGGGTTGTCGCTCCACCAGGCGATCGAGGCGCTTGCCGCGTCAGGCCCGCCGCCGATCCGGCACGCGCTCCGCAGCTATCCCTCCCTCGCGCCGATGCTCGGGACCGTCGCAACCCTCGACGTCATCAGAACCGACCTCGCAGATCCCACAACCGACCGCGTGTTCGAGGTGCTCGCCGTGGCCCACGAGCGCGGCGGTTCCGTTGTGCGGGAGATCTTGGCTGATCTCGTCCAAGCCACGACCAAGGACATCAAGACGCTCGAGGAGATCGACGGCGAGTGCCTCGAGATGCGTATCAATGCCAACGCTGTGCTCGTGCTGCCGTGGCTCGTCCTCGTCGCGCTGACGATCCGGCCGGGTGCGTTCCGGGCCTTCTACAGCTCGAGGCCGGGTGCTCTGGTGCTGTCCGTTGCGGCCGCGATGAGCGTCGCGGGATGGCTGTGGATTCGCCATCTCGGCCGCGTCCCACTCGAGCCGCGCGTCCTCGACGTTCGACGCTCGCCAGGGCCGCGGTCATGAGTCCGTGGGCTGTCACCGGTGCCGCCTCGGCCGGTGTGGTGTTCGCAGGCGTCACGGCCCTCGTCGTTCCACCCGTACCGCGCCTCGCCCCGCGCGTGCGTCCCTACCTGGTTGCGGTGCGGGCGTCGTTGCGGCTGGCGCCTGACGTACGCGGGATGCACCTGACGGGCACGGGTCGTCGATCGCGCGGCGCCGTCGCATGGCTCCGCGGTGCGTCGAGATGTGCGGGTCGCTGGATCGAACAGCGAAACGACGACGAGTTGCGCCTTCGTCTCTTGCACGCGGGCATGGCGGATCTCGATCTCGACGCCTACCGAGCCGGAACGTTCACGCGGGGAGTGACGGGCTGCGTCGCCGGTGGCGCCTTGGGGGCGGCGGTGGGCTCCGCGCCGCTTGGTCTCGGCCTGGCGCTGTGCGGGTTCGTCGCCGGCGCGAGCCGGCTGCGAGCGCGCGTCGACCGCGAGATCGCACGCCGCCGGGAGCGCATTCGGCTCGAGCTGGCGACGATCGACCTGCTGCTCGCGGTCCACGTGCGGACGGGCGCAGGACCGATGCAGGCGATGCAGCGTGTCGTGACGCGTGGTTCCGGCCTCGTGGTCGAGGAGCTCGAGGGCACGCTGAGCCGGATTCGGGCCGGCACCTCGGAGCCGGTGTCGCTCCGCCGCTCCGCACGGCTCACACCCGAACCCAGTGCGGCGCGCACCTACCACTTGCTTGCGCTCGGCGCGGAGCGTGGGGTCGACCTCGCCGGCGCACTCCGCGCGCTCTCCGAGGATGTGAGGGACGCTCGGCGTCAAGAGGTGCGGGCGACTGCCACGCGACGGCGTGCGGCGATGCTCGTCCCCACCGTCGCCGTGCTCGCACCCGTGATGTTGCTGTTCGTTGCCGCGCCCCTCCCTTCGATTGTCCTCGGGAGCCGGTAGTGGACGGCGCAGTGGTTCGGGAGGCCGCGCCGTGCGGCGCCCACGAGCAAGGAGCACCTCATGATTGCGACTCGTTGGATTGCTCGTGCGTTGACCGTGCTCCGTCGAGCGCGGCGCCAACAGCCCGAAGGCGGATTCACGACCGCCGAGCTCCTCGGCAACGCGGCCTTGGGCATCGCGGCCTTGGTGGCAATCTGGGCCGTGATGCAGGCACTCGGGGTCGACATCGTGAACTGGATCCGCGGCGAGCTGATGGCCTGACCACGAACCGCGAAGACGGCATGGCCTCCGTCCAGCTGGTCGCGGCAGCGGGGCTCGTCCTTGTCGTGTTCGTGATGCTCGCCAACCTGCTGGTCTTCGTCTACGGCCGCGGCGCGGTCCGGGCGGCGCTCGACGAAGGCGCCCGTGCCGGGAGCCGCTGGCAGGCGACCACGCAGGACTGCGAGGCACGCGCCCGGGGGGTGCTCGCACAACTCCTCGGTGGCGGCATGCGCGAGGGCGTTGCGATCGGTTGCTCGCAGGGTTCGACCGCGACGACCGCGTCGGCCGAGGTGCGGTTCGCCGGGTGGCTCGCTCTCGTCCCCGACTGGTCGTTCGACCTCCACGCGCGGGCGACGCGCGAGCGAGAACCGTGACCCGGCGCGTCACCCAACGGTGCGGAGGTCGCCACGGTGGATTTGCCGCGCTGGAGCTGGTCCTCGGCGTGGGCCTGCTCCTCGTCCCCATCGGGGCCGTCGTCGCGACGATGCCGCGATGGTCGGAGCGCCAGATGACGGCGCGCAGCATTGCCCGCGAGGTCACCCGCCAGGCGACGATCGACCTGTTCTGCGCGCCGAACGAGGCGCATGCGCTCGCGTCGGAGATGGCTTCGAATCTGGGCGTGGAGCCGCGCGACGTCGTCGTCGCGATGGATTGTCCACCCGGCGAAGCGCTGGTGCCCGGGGAGGATCTCGAGGTTGCGGTGACCATCACGATGCCGGTGCTCGAGCTGCCGGGGTTGGGCGCGGTCTCGGCATGGGCATGGACGACGCATTGCCGGGTTCCGGTGGATCCCTACGCGAGCCTGCCGTGAGGTCAATGCGTCCGGGCGAGCGGGGGAGCATCACGCTCTGGATGCTGGGCCTCGGCCTGATGGTCCTCGCGCTCGGGGGCATCAGCCTCGATGCGTGGCGCGCGTTCTCCGTCCGTCGTTCCCTTGCTGCGACGGCCGATGCAGCCGCGCTCGCCGGCGCCTCGGCGATCGACGAGGAGCAGTACCGCGCCACCGGGGCGCTGGTGCTCGTCCCTGACGAGGCCGAACGGCGCGCGCACCGCAGCATCGAGAGTCAGTCCGACCGCGCTTCGTTGCAGGGCGCGGACGTCGTGGCAACGAGCGAGGACGTGGTCGTCGTCGTGCGCGGTCGCGTCGAGTTCACCTTGCTGCAGCTGATCGAGCCGGGTCACTTTGCGGTGCGCGTGACGGCCACGGCCAGTCCGAGGAGATCGTCGCCATGAAGCGGAGCAGCGTTGTGCGCCAGTGGGTGGGTGCCGGAATCGTGGCCGTGCTCGTGGCGGCTGCGACGTCCGCCGCGGCTGAGCCGAGCGGCGGCGGGGAGCTCGGTCCCGACCGCGTGCGTGCTCGTGCCCGTGACCAGGGGTCCGGAACCTTTCCTGGTCATGGGCTCCCGGTCGAGCCTCCGCCGCCCGGATCGCCCGTCCTCTGGACGCGGACGATCGACGGCGGCCTCTGTGTCGTGTTCGCCGGTGGCGTTCCCGCGGAGCTCGCGGGTCGCGTGGGTCCGCTGCCGGGTGGCCCGCACCACGAGGGCGACGAGCCGACGTCGCCGCTCACCCTCGGCGCGCCGGCGAACGCAGTCCTGGTCGACGCCGTGCGCGAGATGCTGCCGCCCGACGCGGCGGTGTACGGAGAACTGATGATCGACGTCGGGACGCCTCGCGTCCCGGAGGACCAAGCGGATCCGCGCGCCATGATCATCCCCATCTGCGTCGGCTCGCCGGCGGAGGATCCGCCGGAGCCGCCCTCGGCGGCCGAGGTCTGGCAGGAGACGCCGTTGCCACTGCCCGTCATCCACGTGAGTCCACCGGGAACGAGCCAATGGCCCGGCGTGACGGGTCTCGGCGCGCACTTCTGGGCCGACACACCCCCGAACGCGGTCGCGACCGCGGCAATCCGAGGGTTCGAGGTGACGGTGACCGCGCAGCCAGTCGCGTATGCCTGGAGCCTTGGCGACGGCAGAACGCTGGTGGGCACGCTGGGCGCGGCCGACGCGCCGATCGTCGCGCGCTGGGTGCGGAAGGGGACCTACGACCTCACCCTCCACGTCGTGTGGCACGCGACATCGCACGCGACGTACCCGAGCCTCGGGCTGGTGATCGACGAGGACCTCGGCAACGTCACGATTCCCACGACGATCCCGTACCGAGTCGCGGAAGTGCGGTCTCTCTTGCGCCCGATCATTCGAGAACGGGGTGGCTCGAGGGCCTGAACGCGCGCAGCCCTAGGCTGCGCGCCATGACCCCCAAGTCGTTCTGGTTGTCACCCGAGCTGGCCGACTACCTCGTCGCGCACGGCACGCCGCCGGACGAGATCCAGCAGGCGCTCATCGACGAGACGAGCGCGCTGCCGATGGCGCGCATGCAGATCGCACCCGAGCAGGGCGCGCTGATGACGGTCCTGACCCGTCTTCTCGGCGTGAAGACGGCAGTCGAGGTGGGGACGTTCACCGGCTACTCGGCGCTGGCGATCGCGCGCGGACTGCCCGACGACGGCACACTCGTCTGCTGCGACGTCAGCGAGGAGTGGACGTCCGTCGGTCGTCGCTTCTGGGACCGCGACGGGGTGGGGCACAAGATCGAGCTGCGCATCGGACCCGCGCTCGACACGCTCCGCGCGATGCCGGCGACCGATCATCTCGACCTGGCGTTCATCGACGCCGACAAGGCCAACTACGCGGCCTACTACGACGAGCTCCTGTCGCGGCTGCGCCGCAACGGCGTGATCCTCGTCGACAACACGCTGTGGAGCGGCAAGGTCGTGGATCCCGCTGTGGAGGACGAGGACACGTTGGCGATCCGGGCGTTCAACGACGCAGTTGCCGATGACCCACGCGTCGACTGCGTGATGCTGCCGATCAGCGACGGGCTCACGCTGCTGCGCAAGCGTTGAGCAGCAACGCCCGCGATAACCGTCCCGCAGCGAACTGGTCCGGAACAGCGAAGATCCCCGGGAGGGGGGGATTCCCGGGGACCTTCGACATCGGCTGCGCACCTTTGGCGGCGCACCACCGGATCTGTTGTGTCGTCACCGTACCGGTTTTCCCTGAGGAGAGGAAGGGGAAAGGTGCGTGTCCTTGGTCACGTTCAGGAAAAGCCGTTCGGACCTGTCAGCTGACAATGATTGTTGATAAGCTGCTGGTGTGAAGACGGCCGAGGAGCTCACCGAGCACTTCCGAGCAGAGGGTCTGCGCGTCACGCCGCAGCGCCAGGCCATCTTCCGGCTCCTGCACAAGAACACGTCGCACCCGACGGTCGAGGCGCTCTACGAGGCCGCTCGCGACGAGATGCCGACGATCTCGCTGAAGACCGTGTACCAGACCGTCCACGACCTGGCCGAGATGGGCGAGGTCGACCTGCTCGATGTCGGCACCGGCAGCTTCCGCGTCGACCCCAACGTCGAGCACGCGCATCACCACCTGGTGTGCACCACCTGCGGCGAGGTACGCGACATCAACCTCGACGTCAGCCCCCTCACGGTGCCGGCACGCTTGCGGCGCGACTTCGCCGTCGACTCCCTGGAGGTCATCGTCCGGGGATCGTGCAGCCACTGCGCCGGATCGGGTCGCGCCTGAGCTGCTCCAACCTGTCAGTCCCGCAACGTTCAACCACCCCATCGATCAGCAACGAGGAGATTCCATGCCGAGCCTCAGCGGAACCAAGACCCACGACAACCTGAAGGAAGCGTTCGCCGGCGAGAGCCAGGCCAACCGTCGCTACCTGTACTTCGCCCAGAAGGCAGACGTCGAGGGCTACCCCGATGTTGCCGCGCTGTTCCGCTCGGTCGCCGAGGGTGAGACGGGCCACGCGTTCGGTCACTTCGACTTCCTCTCGGAGGTCGGCGACCCGGTCACGGGCGTGCCGGTGGGCGCGACGGCCGACAACCTCCGCTCGGCGGTTGCGGGCGAGACCTACGAGTACACCGAGATGTACCCGGGCTTTGCGCGCACCGCGCGTGAGGAGGACCTCGACGAGGTCGCGGAGTGGCTCGAGGTGCTCGCCCGCGCCGAAAAGAGCCACGCGGGTCGTTTCACCCAGGGGCTCGAGTCGGTCGCCTGAACCGCACCTTGCTCTGACTGTCCGACGGCCCCGGGGTTCGGCTCCGGGGCCGTCGAGCATCACGCCGGTGCGCACTGGAGAGGAGGCACCGTGTCCCTGTACGACCCGCTCGCATCCAGCTACCTCGATCCGGCCGCGGCGCGTGCCGAGCGTGATCGCACCTTCCAGATCTGCAGCGACTGCCGTATCTGCGTGAAGCTCTGCCCGAGCTTCCGCTCCATGTTCGAGATGATCGACGCGGACGATGACGGCGCGCACGATGTGCGGGTCCTCACCACTCGTCAGCACCAGCGGGTCGTCGACGAGTGCTACCAGTGCAAGCTTTGCTACGTGATCTGCCCGTACACCCCGGAGCAGCAGCAGGAGTGGGTGATCGACTTCCCGCGCCTCATGCTGCGCTCGCTGGCGATCCAACACGACGAAGGCAAGGTCGGGTTCAACGCCAAGCTCCTCGCGGACCGACCTCCAAGGGAAGACCGCGACCGCGTTCGCTCCGCTCGTGAACGCGGTCAACCACGCGAAGCCCGTCCGCTTCCTCATGGAGAAGACCACGGGCATCGCGAAGGATCGGCGGCTCCCGACGTATGCCCGGGTGCGGTTCTCGAAGTGGTTTGCGCGCCGTCGGAGTGGGCGTGCGGCCGGCGCGGCGGCGCGTGGCACGGTGGCGGTGTTCCCGACGTGTCTCGTCGAGTACCAGGACCCCGAGATCGGCAAGGCGCTCGTCGGTGTGTACGAGCACAACGGGTTCACCTGCGATCTGCCCGACGGCCAGATCTGCTGTGGCATGCCGTGGCTCGACGCGGGCGACACGCGGCAAGTTCCGGGAGCACGCTGAGCACAACGTGGCGCGGTTGGCGCAGTCGGTGCGTGCCGGGCAGGACGTCGTGGTGCCGCAGCCCACGTGCGCGTACGTGTTGAAGAAGGAGTACCCCGACTTCCTCGGCACCGACGACGCCCGCCTCGTCGCGGAGCACACCTTCGACAGCTCGGAATACCTGATGGCACGTCACCGTGAGGAGCCGCTCGACCGCGACTTCCGCGGCCGCACTTACGAGACCATCACGTGGCACGCGGCCTGCCACTATCGAGCCCAGCAGATCGGCCCGAAGAGCAAGCAGCTCATGGAGCTGACGGGTGCGAAGGTGAACATCGTGGAGCGGTGCAGCGCGATCGACGGCACGTGGGGCCTACGCGCCGAGAACCTCGAGATGGCGCACCGGGTCGCGAAGCCGCTGATGGACCGCGTGCGCGAGTCGACCGACGACCTCGTCGTGGGGGACTGCCACCTCGCGAACACCGCGATCGCCGAAGCGACCGACAAGGTGCCGTCACACCCCATGGAGGTGCTCGCGCAGGCGTATGGGCTCGAGTCCGGCGGGATCGAGCCCGACTGATGCGCAAGCTCACCGTCAGCGACATCGTCGATCATCGTGCCTACGAGCGCGAGCGCGAGGAGTTCCGGAAGCGCATCATCGAGACCAAGCGGCGGCGACGGGTGCCCATCGGCGATCTCGTGACCGTCGTCTTCGAGAACACCGACACGATGCGCTTCCAGGTGCAGGAGATGGCGCGGGCCGAGCGCATCCTCACCGACGAGCTGATCGCGGACGAGGTCGACACCTACAACGAGCTCATCCCGGATTCCGGTGAGCTCTCGGGAACGCTGTTCGTCGAGATCAACGACACCGCGAAGCTGCGCGAGTGGCTGCCCAAGCTCGTCGGCATCGAGGAAGCCGTGCACTTCGAGCTCGCCGACGGCTCGCGTGCCTCGTCACGGATCGACGATCCCGAACGGCTCACCCGCGACGACATCACCACGACGGTCCACTACCTCAAGTTCGCGTTCACGCCCGACCAGCAGCGCGGCTTTGCGGCCGGACCCGTCTGGTTGGTCGTGGAGCATCCGAACTACCAGGCGTCGACGGAGCTGGACGATGCTCAGCGCCGCGAGCTCGTCGGCGACTTTGGCGACGACGACGGTGGCGCGTGAACGTCCCGATCCCGATCACGCGCCTCGATGTCGAGCTGCCGCTGCCACATCAGGCGCACGCGCGACGACGCCGGCTACGACCTCCACGCGCGGCGAGTCAGCCGTCATCGCCGCTGGCGGCGGTCGCGTCCTCGTGCCGACCGGCCTCGCGGTAGCCATCCCACCCGGGTATGGCGGCTTCGTGCTCCCGCGGTCGGGCCTCGCGTTGCGTCACGGCGTCACCTGCCTCAACGCGCCGGGCCTGATCGACCCGCAGTATCGGGGCGAGCTCAAGGTCCTCCTCGTGAACACCGATCCGAAAGAGGATTACGAGGTGCAACGCGGCGATCGCATCGCGCAGCTCGTCGTTCAGGCGGTCGCAACCGTCGACTGGCGCGAGGTCCCCGAGCTCGACGCGACCGCCCGCGACACGTTCGGCTTCGGCTCGACGGGCGGCTTCCGCGCCGGACCGTAATCCGGACCGGTGGTCGATCACGCCGCGTTGGGTCCGGCGCGGGCGTCGTGTCGGTCGAGTTGTTCGAGGTGGAGTCCGTCGGGTTGGTTGGGGTTGCCGGTGACGGTCCAGGGTCCGTGGGGTATCAAGCGGGTGTGGTGGTCGGGGCCGCCACCGGTGCAGACCGCGGTGAGGTGGGCGAGGTCGTCGCCTCCACCCTAGCTGCGTGGGATGAGGTGATGGACCTGCCGGCCGGTGCGTCGATCGCAGCCGGGGAAGCGGCAATGCCCGTCGCGTAGCAGCACCGCCCGAGTGATCTTCGGGGAGAGGGCGCTGCTTTTGGTGCCGTGCGCGATCGGTACACCATCGGCGACGAGGACGGGTTCGATGGCTGCGTTGGTGCGGAGCGTCTCGACGATCGCGTCCGGTCACGGGATCCCCGCGACTTCGGCGGGGCCGTGCAACGGGACTTCGACCATCACCCCAGGGTTGGCCTTTCGGTGGACGCATCCGGTCGATCATCCGATTGAACGTCGCTTCGACCAAGGCACCATCCAGATCGGGGAGCTCACGTCGGATCGCGAGCATCCCCGCGATCCGGCTGCCACCAGCACCGCAACGACCGTGCTTCCCGCCGCTGCAGCGCGTCCTCCACCCTCGGCGTCCGCTGCGACCGAGCCAAACGCGCGAGATCTGTGGCCGCCACGTTCGGTGCCCGCGACGCCCACTGCGCATCCGTGGACGGCTCCGCGAGCTGTGTCACCGCCTGGAGCTGCTCGTGACTCAACCGGCCCGCGGGCGCGACCGCCGCGATCTCCGGCAACGACTCCAACGCCCGCGCGCACTGCACCGTCTCCCGGACGGTGCGTACCGACACCCCCGACCGTGCCGCGGTGTCCTCACCGATCGCGTTCCGCTCGTCGAGGATCCGGACCACCATCGGGTGCTCCACGTGCGCATGGCGCTCCAGCGCCTCCGACTCGCGGTCCCGCACCTGCAGCCACCCGGTCTCCCGGCACCGCAACTCGTCCAGGTGAGCCGTCAACTCGAACATGCCCCCATCCAATCGCGGGGGTGTGATACCGATCGCCCGTTCTTGGCCATCATGCTGGGAAATATCCGATCAGGGCGCCCACCCGTCCCCGTTCTCGACGGCCCGTCTGGATGCGCCGGTGCGTGGCATCGAGATCGGAGAGGGTCGTTCACATCTTGGCGCTCGACGTCGGCCGAGGGACCGGCTTCCACGCGCAATCCTCGGGCCCGGCGACGGACGCGCGTTGCGCGTCAACATGGTCCACTTGCATCGACTCGAGCCGTACCAGCTGGCCCACGAGCACCGACTGGGAGGTCACGCGCCGGAGCCTTGGCCCGTTGGCTCCCGCGCTATCCTGCTCCACCCACGCGGACGTGGCTCAGCTGGTAGAGCATCACCTTGCCAAGGTGAGGGTCGCGGGTTCGAATCCCGTCGTCCGCTCCAATGTAACTGCTGGTCAAGGGCCCTTTTCTGAGGGCCTCTCTCCTACTCCGGGGACCGCCGCTCTACTCACCCGCTCTACTACGAGTGTGCGGTCCCGGTAGATGCTTGACGTGTTGGCTCCGGTAGGTGGGTGACACTTCGGGGACGCGGTTCCGGTTCCTGGGTGACGGTGGCTCCGGTTGTCGTGTGACGCGGGGGTCCTTGCGTGGTGGTGCTGAGCCTTCTTCGCTGATGGCGTTCGTGTCGTGGCAACTCCAGTCGTGCTGGGATGCGGATTCGCCCCGGTGAGATCGAGGTGGAAGCCCTCTTGTTCACCGCTCAGATCGAGCGGTTCTGCAACCTGTGGTTTGTCCATGATTGGGAAGTCGATCGGCGCGTCGTGGTGAAGTTGCTCGCGTGGACCTGGTACGCAGCGTTCACAGGGCCCGAGCCGAAGCGGCTTGCCCGACCCGGGTCCAGCGGCGAGGGCGGACAACGACGGGACAGCTAGTCGGGCTGCGCAGAGTCACCTAGGTTCGGGGTAGTGGACGATGTTGCCCGCACCGTTGGTGACCACCCGCTGGTCTCGCTGCGCACGGTGATCGAGGGAAGCGTGGTGATGACCGTTCGCGACCTGCGCTCGGTGCGAGATGTCAGTCCAGGCTGAGAGTCAGATCGCCGACTGGTCGTGGCTCGAAAGCACGGGGGTGCTCGATCCGCTGGCGCAGTCCGCGTGTCACCCGATCTGAGCAAGGGCGTGCCTCTGCCCGAGGGGGAACCAGGGCAGAAGCACGACGGCACTGCGGCAAGGACTCGCTGGCGTACCGTCCGCCTCATCCTCGTCCGTAGGCGCGCCTTTGGCAATGCCCATCGGTTCGAAGCGGCGAAGACGCCGGCCGACCCTAGTGCTTCCGGGCCACGGGTCGAGGTGACAGATGGACCCTGTGGGTGAGGGTCATGATGCTCGCTTCTTGTGGTGGGTGTCGAGGACTTGGCGGGGTGTTCGTCCGGCCATGAAGTCGCTGTGATTGGCCGGCGGGTGTTGTAGTCGACGAGCCAGGTGTCGATCTCGGCGCGGAGTTGTCGCGAGCCGATCGAAGCGTCGCCGATGGAACGCGGGTCGCCAGCATTCCTGCAGCGCGGTGCCCTGGAATCGTTCGCACACTGCGTTGTGGTTCGGAGACCGCGGCGGTGTGCGGTGGTGCGTGATCTCGAGCTTGGCGAGATGAGCGTCGAATCGGGGCCCGAATTCGGGACCGTTGTCGGAGAGCACCCCGGTGACGTGAACGCCAAGGCGACGCAGTTTGCGGATCGCCAGGTCGACGAAGCGGGCTGCGATGTCGGTGTTGGAAGGGCCGAGGAACACGTGGCAGATCGCGTAGCGGGTCGCGGTGTCGACCGCGGTGAGCTGCCAGACCTTCCCGACTCCTTTGAGGTTCCCGATGTAGAAGCTGTCCAAGGCGACCAGGTCACCGGGCCGGGCCGCGAAATGGCAGAACCCGAACGGGCCCTCTCGAGTGTCGTCGGTGACCAGACCAGTGGTCGCTGCGGTCAGCTGCGCGAGCGCACCGACGCGTTGACGACGCCGGCCGAGGCCGTGACGGCTCAAGATCTTCTGCACGCCACTCGCCGAGACCACAAACCCGCGTTCACAAACCCGTCGGCGTAACGACGAGCTCCCGAGAGTCGGACGCACCACTGCTTCGGCCAACAATTCGTCGACGACCCATGCCGGGGTCTGGTTCGGCATCGCTGGCGGGCGTCGGCCTTTGGGCATCAACGCGTCGAGCCCGCCGGCCTCGATCCGGCTGTTGCCAGCGATAGAACGTCGTGCGGCTCACACCGAACGTCCGGCACGCCTCCGACACGCTCGTCTTGCTGCGCGTGCTCCATGACACGCACACGCCGGTGATAGATGATCTCATTCGGGGTCACGGTGATGGGCTCCTTCGGCTCTGTGGGAGGAACCAAAGGGTCCATCGCCGTGACCACCAACTGGTGGACCTGCAACCTCAACCCGTAAACCGGAAGCCCTAGGCCAACGTTTCGCAGGTGGGGTTGGGGGAGCCCGAGGCGGGGAAGGAACCGCAGGGCGCGGGTCCGAGCTGGGAGAGGAGTCCGAATGTCGACTCGTCACATCTCGGCCGCTGCATTTGCGGTTGCCACGCTGGCTTTGGGGCCAGTCGCCCTGACCGCCTGCGGCGGGGGTTCCGACAACCAGAGCGGTGCCACCACGGTCGATGTGAAACTCCGCGAGTACAAGGTTCTGCCGGCGAAGAAGTCGGCGAAGCGCGGGAATGTGAACTTCGACGTGAGGAATACCGGCACCGTGGAGCATGAGTTCGTCGTCGTGAAAACGGACGGTACTGCGCTGCCGACCGCAGCTGATGGTTCGGTCGACGAGGACAAGATCGCCGAGACCGCGAAGTTCGGCGAGGTCGAAGACCTCTCGGCCAAGGACTCCGGAGAGCTCAGGGCCAAGGGTCTCGCGCCGGGGACCTACACCTTGTTCTGCAACATCGTCGATGCGAGCGGCTCGCACTATGCCCACGGCATGCACACGACCTTCACCGTCCGGTGACCAGCCGACCACACGAAAGAGCCGGCCTCGTCGTGGAGGTACGTATGCGAGGGTTCCCCTGTCATCGCTGGGCACGACAGTGGGATGCGACAGGCAGGTGCTGGGTGCGTCAGAGCCACGTCGCGGTTGGAGGTGCCGCGGTGTCGCACCGCGCAACGGTCAGTGAAGGGGTTGGCTTGCCGCTTGAGCGATGGACGAGCCCGATCGAGACGTCCACAAGCACAGCCGGCCCGCCTACATAGTCGAATCCTACGACAGGGATCGCATCGTCCTGGCCTTCGGCCCGACGCGCGCTGCCGTACCGGGCCGCAATCTTGGCGTGCGCTCCGATAGGGAAGAGACAAGCGACGCGGCCAGTGCCATCGCGCCGACCCGCCTCGCCGATCGCCACGACGCGACCGCCCCGGATGCCCACGTCCGCTCGGCGTCGTGTCGCGCCGGTGCTGTCGATCAGCGCGCCGCCTCTCAGGACGAGATCGAGATCACGCACGGCGCCCTCCCGCACTCCCGAGAAGTCGTGGGCAAGCGACTTCGGCTGCTTGACGCTTACCCTTTGGTTACACCGCGACGCATCGGCGCGCGGGAGAGGAGCGAGCGTGGGCATTCACGTGGGACTTGAGACGGCAAGCTCGGACGAGGCGCGATCCGCGATCCATCTCCTGGCCGCGGCAAGACCCGGCCGAGGCGACGCGCTCCTCGAAGCGTGGCGATCCCTCCTCGAGGCCGTACCCGAACCCGCTCCTCTCCTCTACGTCGTGTGTCGCACCTACGAGAGCCCCGACGTGCTGTGGGGGTACGGCCTCTTCGCCGACGACGCGAGTCGCGAGGCGCACATCACGACGGCGATGTGCGGACGCGATCCTGTCGAACCGACTCCGGTATGCCAACGATGTCCAGGACGACGGACCCCTCTCCGTCGAGCTGGAACGGTTCACCTCGGCGCTCGCGGTGCGAGAGTTCGTGACCGGCACCCTGACCAAGATCTGGCTCTCCGCCCGAGCGCGCGTGGACGGTCTCGACCGCGCTCCCAACACCGTGCACGAGAAGTCCACGATCTTCATGCGCTCGGTTGCAAAGACCGGCCGGAGCGACGACATGGCCGAGCTGTACGAGAAGGCCTGGCCCGGATTCGACCACCCCGACGGTCCCGAGATCTACACGCTCCACCGTTCGTCGGAGAACCCCGACATCTTCTGGTGTTACGAGCAGTGGGCGAACCTCGAGAGCTGTCGCACCCACCTCGCGACCGGTTTCGTCCGCGCCGAGACGCCGCTGTTCAAGGACTGCATGGTGATCCGCGAGAACCTCTGGGGATCGCCGGCGTTGTGCATGGGTGCCGACGACACCGTGTCGTAGTAGCTGCGCCGCTGCGCTCTCGGCGTGACGTCCCGGGCAGCCGTCGCGCGGTCACCCGTCGCGAGATGGCGCTGTTCGTCAGCTCACGCGGCGAGCGGCGATCGACGAGACCGAGAGGCGGCAGCGCTGGTCGGAACGATTCCAGTACGCCTTGCGCACGCCCAGCTGCAGGTACGTGTCGCCCTGGCGCAAGTGGAACTCCTCGCCGCTGTCGAGCTCGATCCAGATCTCGCCCTCGATCACCGCCATGAACGTGAAGCCGTCACCCCCGTGCATCCGCGGGTGCACCGCGTCGGGGTAGTGCATGAACGACTCGGAGATCGTCTGTTCCGAATGCAACTCCGCGCTCGACTCCGGCTCGATGGTGAGCACGCCGAACATCCAGGAACCCGGACCGACGACCATCGGGAAGGACTCCGGGACCGTGTTCGACGTGTAGGGAAGCTCGGGGATGCCCTCGCCGGCCCACAGCGGCGCGTGCCAATGGCCGGGTAGGGGGTCGAGGGCGAACGAGTCGATCTCGCGATCGTCGACGACCACCGTCGTCCCGTCCTTGCCGGCCTGACCGGCTACCACCCGGCGTACCTTCTGCATCGCTGCTTCCCCTCCCTGGGCAACCCGCCCACACGGTCCTCCTCGGCGGCGGCACCCTACTTCCGTCGGGCCACCTGGACCGGCGGTGCCGAGCAAGTCCTGCGGTTGCTTCCCTCGGGTGGCAGACCTACGGTCCGACCCATGGCGCAACTCGACGTGAGACCGATCAGTGGCGCGCTGGGCGCGGAGGTGCGCGGTGTCGACCTCCGCGCGCTCGACGACGCGACGTGGTCCGCGCTGCATGCGCAATGGCTCGAGCATCTCGTGCTGTTCTTCCCGGAACAGCACCTCGATGCTGAGGATCACATCGCGCTCGGGCGGCGTTTGGGTGCGTTGGAGATCCACCCGTTCCTCCCCAAGCTCTCGCCTGAGCACCCGGAGGTCATCGTCCTCGACACCGAGGGTCCCGGTATCGACTTCTGGCACACCGATGTGACCTTCAGCCCCACTCCGCCCACCGCGTCGATCCTGCGCATGGACCGCCAATCGGCCTTTGGGGGCGACACCATGTTCACGAATCAGTACCTCGCCTTCGAGACGCTCTCGCCGCCGTTCCAGCGCCTGCTCGAAGGTCTGACCGCGGTCCACACGGCCGCGGTGTTCGGGCATCCCGAGATCCAGGCTCAGCATCCCACGGTGCGGGTGCACCCCGAGACCGGGCGCCGGTCCTTGTTCGTCAACCGAGGCTTCACCTCCTATTTCCCCCAGCTGCGCCCGGCCGAGAGCGACTCCCTGCTCGAGCACCTCTGCCGCGTGGTCGGAGCTCCCACGCTTCCAGTGCCGGTACCGCTGGGCGCCCGGCGACGTCGGGATCTGGGACAACCGGTGCACGCAGCACAACGCGGTCCGGGACTATGTCGATCGGCGCACGATCCAGCGGGTCACCGTGCTCGGTGACGCGCCGGTCGGTCCGGGAGCTCCCTGGCCCACCTTCGAGGTCACACGCGCAGAGGCGCTCGGCTCGCGCAGCGCGGCCGCGCGACTCCCCGAGGCCAAGCCGATCGACGGGCAAGCCAACTCCATCGCGCAGCCCTGACGGACGAAACGACGACGCAGCAGAGAGAGCCCGAACGCGGCTCGCTCGCACCCGCCTCGCGCGGAACGCTGGGCGATGACTACGTGCTGCTGGAGTGCGGAACGCCGTAGGAGGGGAGGATCGCGGTGCGCGCCTGCCACGCGTGCTCCTCGTCGGTGTGCAGCAGCTCCATCAGTTCGCGCCTCGATGACCTCGGGAGTGCCGCCGAGCCGCGGGCGAGCTCGGTCAGGTCTTCCTGACGGATCGACGAGGGCGCGGCTTCACCCGCTTCACGGAGCTCGAGCACCATCATCACGTACTCGCGCAGCAGCGCCTCGAGTGGCTCGGTGTCGTCGCCGGGTGAGGCGGCGAGCGCGAGCGAGAGGTCCGGCGTGGTCGACGTGAGCACCTCGAGGTCGACCCCACATGCACCTGCGAGCGCGACCCGGTCCTCCTCGGTGAGGATCGTCCGGTTCCGCTCGACCGACGCGATCGTGCGACGGCTCAAGCCGGACGAGCGGGCGAGGCGAGACCTCGACATCCCGTTCGTGCGGCGCAGCAGCCGCAAGCGTGCGCCGAAGTTGTCAGCTGCCGGCCCCTGTGCGCCCCGTCGCCCGATCACTCCCATGGCGGAGATATCGGCCTGGCCGGCAACGGCCTGTAGGTGGATTCCTCCACGCAAGGCTCGGTATCAACTCCCCTCCAGGACGCGCCGATGGGAGGTGGACAGCTTGGGATGGCGGCCTCGGGCCCGGTGCTCCGGAACCGGGCGGTCAGGGGTTGGAGGACTCCGTGGGAAAGAAGCACAAGGGATCGGCCTACGACGACAGCGTCCGTAGCAGCGCTCGTCAGCCTCGAGTCGGCTCAGGATGAAGCCCGCGCCGCGTTCACGAGCGCCTTCGAGCGTCTCGAGCACAAGGCTTCTGGCCGCCTCGAGAAGATTGTCGGCAACACCCAGGACGAGGCGACGAGCGTCACGAAGGCGCTCCGCAAGGTGCTCGCCGAGTCGCACGAGGCATTGCTCGGGCTGCGTGACCGCGCCGTCGCGCAATGCGCCGCTGCCGCGCAACAGATCGAAGAGAACGCCGCGCAACGCGAAGCAGCGATCGCAAGCGTCGCTGCTGAGGCGACCGACCGGATCAAGGCCTCGCGGCGCGCGGTCCAGGACCACGCGGATCGATTCGAGCGCGCACTCGGCGAGGCCGAGCAGCACCGCGCCGCGATCGAGCGCGCGCGGGTCACCGTCGAGACGGCCGCCACCGACGTCGAGGTGCGCGCTGAGGAGCAGCTCAACGGCATCGAGCAGCGTGGCGAAGCCACGCTTGCTCGGGTCGAGACCGCGCTGCAGACCGCGCTGCGGACGCGTCGAGGACGAACGCGGCGCGCCGCGAAGCAGTCGTCCACGCGTGTCTCCGCCGAGTCGAGGGAGCGGATCAAGACCTCTCGGCGCGTGGTGGAGGAGCAGGCACAGCAGTTCGAGTCGCTGCTCGCCGAGGCGGCGACCCACGGGGTCGCGGTCGAGGACGCCCGCGCCGCGGTGGAGACCGCGGCGCGCGAGATCGAGTCCCGCGCCGACGAGCAGCTCACCGAGCTCGACCGTCGGAGCGAAGAAGCACTCGCCCAGCTCGACGCGAACGTCGCCGAGCTCTCGTGGCGTCGCGAGGAGGCACTCGGACGGATCGACGCGAACGTCGCCGAGCTGGGTCGCCGCGGCGAGCAGTCGCTCACCCAGGTCGAAACGGCGCTCGCCGAGATCGAGCAACGGTTCGCCGAGGATGCCCGACGCCGTGAAGACGCGGTGGCGCGGCTCTCGGCCGACGCTGCGGAGCGGCTCGAGGCGTCGCAACGCGCGGTCGGCGACCAGGTTGCGCAAATCGAGGCGATCCTCGCCGAGATCGCGGGACAGCGGGCGGCGGTCGACGAAGCTCGGGCGACGATCGAGCGCGCCGTGCACGACGTCACCTCTCGGGCCGACGAGGAGCTCGCCGAGCTGCGCCGCCGCGGCGAGCAGAAGCACTCCGAGCTCGAAGCCGCGGTGGTCGACTTCCGTGACGCCGCGGTTGCACGCAGCGCCGCCGCGGCCCAGCGGGTCGAGGACGAGTCGGTCCACCGCCAGGCGATGCTCGAGCAGTCTGCAGCCGAGTCGACCGAGCGCATCGTTGCGTCGGCACGCGCAGTCGAAGACCAGACGCGCGAGCTCGGAGCGCAGGCCTCCCAGCACGTGGCCGAGCTGCTGGTCGGCGTCGACGCCGACACCAAGGCCCTCCAGGAGCTTGCTCGTACGCGGATGGACGAGGCGCTTGGGGCGGTCGACGAGCAGCTCCGCGCTGTGATGGAAGCAACCGTCGGGCGATCCCGCGACCTGGTCGCGAGCACGGAGGTAGACCGCGACGCCGTCCACGCCCAGCGCGACGAGGCGCACCGTCTCGTGGCGTCGATCACCGACCGCGCCGAGCACGCGGCGACCGCCGCACAGGGCGCCGACGCCGCGTTGGAGACGATTCGACTGCACTCGGCGACGGCAGGCCGTCTGGTCGAAGAGCTCATCGCCGACGCCGAGGTGGCGCGCCAAGCGTGGGCATCGGCTCTGGCGCCGACCGAAGAGGCGCTGGTGCCCGAGTCCCAGCCCGAGCCCGAGTTCGAGCACGCCGACGCGCCCTGGGAAGTCGCGCCCACGCCCGACCTCCCCGTGGTCGAGTGGCAGGCCGTGACTGACGAGCCCGCGTCTCCCGTGGCTCCCGAGGTGCCGGTCGACGACGCCCCTTCCCGCGACCAGCCCGCCGACGACGCGTTCCTCCAGCCACCACCGGTGCCGCACGACGACAACTTCTTCCGCCAGATCGCGGCCGAGCTGCGAGAAGACCCCGCCTGGCGCGAGCTGCCTCGCCCCGATGACGGCTACGGGCTCCCGGCGCCCAGCGTTGCGCCCGCGACCGACGGCGTCGCGCCCCCGCAGTCGCCGGCCGTCGAGCCCAGCATCCTGCTCGGAACCATTACGGCCGAGTCCCCGTTGCCTGCCCCGGTCGAGGAACCGGAGGTCGACCGGCCGGCCACGCTGATCGTGTCGATCGCGCCGCTCATCGCGTGTGTGCAGCAACTCGGCAGCGGGAACGCCGACCGCCCGGTTCGCATCGAGCTGTCGCCGCTGGCGTCCAAGAAGCACGGGTCTGCGCATCTGCGCCTCACAACCTACGACCCGAGCGGCTGGTGGGAGTGTCACGAGCTCGCCGCGACGACGGATCCTCACGTGTCGGCGTCGGCAGTGGTCGACATGGGCGAGCTCCGCGAGGCCCTGGGAGTGCTCAGCCGCTTCGGAAGTGAGTCCGAGGCATACATGGTGTTCGACGGTGACGTCACGATCGGGAACAACCTGCTGATCGCGCACGACCCCGCGACCATCCCCGTGCTGTCCGACGAACGTGTGCGTGTCGAGTCCATCGACCTGAACGACGCCGATCGTGCCGGGTTGGCGCTCGAGACGCAGGCCGGTCGGTTGTTCGTGCCGCCCGCGCTGATGACGCAGCTGAAGCGTCGTCAGACGACGACGGCCGAGCTGGTGACGATCGACGGCATGCCGTGCCTCGTCGCGCCGGTGCACGCGGCGTCGGACACCTCGAGTGCGACTCTCGTGGGCCAGCTCCAGGAGCTCGGTGAGCACGACGTTCCCGAGGTCCCCGAGCGCCGCAACACCCGGGGCGAGGCGGTCGCGCACCTCGTGAGCGCGCTGTCCGCGGCCACGACCGCCGAGGAGCTCGAGCGAATCCTCAAGGTCGGCGTGGGCTACGTGCGCCGCAAGGCCGCTGCCCACCCCGCGCTCCCGCCGACGGTGATCGAGGACCTCCTCCGCGAGGGCACCGAGGCGATGCGCGCCGCGGCCGCCGCCAACCCAAGTATCTCCGACGGAGCGGCCGAGCTCGCCGTGACCGACAGCTCCGAGACGGTCCGTGCCACGATCGCCTCGAACCCCACGCTGACGGGCGATGCGCTCGCGGCACTGGCCGACGACGACTCGCCGGTTGTCCGGGAGCGGGTCGCAACGAATCCGACGGTGACGACCGAGCTGCTCGACCAGCTCGCCGCTGACCCGGAGCCGCTGGTGCGAGCCGCGGCGGCACGCCACGAGCGGCTGAACCCCGAGACGCTGCTCGAGCTCGCACGCGACCCGGATGAGAGGGTCTGCAGCGCGGTTGCCGCCAACCCGTCATGCCCGGCCGAGACCCTGAACGACCTCGCCGGCGTCGTGCCCGAAGCCGTGCTGGGCAACCCACACGTCTCGCCGTGGCTCCTGGTCGCGGGCAGCCTGGTCGATGCCCCGCGGCTGCGTGAGCAGGTGGCCGCCAACCCTGCCACTCCCGCGAAGCAGCTGCGCAAGCTCGCCAAGGACGAGGACTTCGGAGTGCTCAAGGCCGTCGTCCAGCACCCGCAAACGCCCGCGAGCGCGCGGCGTCGCGCGCGGCGTCAGCTCGACGGCTCGCGCCGGGACGCGCGACCCAAGAGCTCCTGAGGAGGCCTGCTCAGAACGTCGCGATCGGGTTCACCGGCGCGCCTGTCGCGCCCCGCAGCCGCAGCGGACCCACGGACAAGTGGAACGACCAGCGGCCCAGCCGCTCCGCCGTCGCGGCGAGCTCTTCGAAGTCGGCGTTGTCGAGCAGCCACAGCCCCATCGCGACGATGCCCACCGCGTGGACGGGTTGGATGAACTCCGGCGCGTAGCCCGAGGGCACGGCTTCTTGCGCGGTGTCGCAGGAGATCAGGGCGACGCCGCGCTCGTGGATCCACGGCAGCGCCGCCGCGTGCCACCCGGCATGGCCGTCGATCGGCGGGGCAGTGGTCCGGTCCAGACGGCGTGCCCGGCCGTAGCCGGTGCGCAGCAGCACCGCGTCCCCGGGCTCGACGCGCACGCCCTGGGCCGCTTCGGTCGCCTCCAGGTCTTCCGGATAGACACCGTCGCCGGCACCGAGCCAGTCGACGCCGCGGGCGCGCGCGACATCGAGCAACACCCCGCGCGTCACGATCCCGTCGCTCACGTCGGTGATGCCGAGCTGGGTCGCCCCCTCGCGCGCCGTGACCGCGCGCGGGTCACGGTCGTTGTACATCCGGCCGTTGAAGAAGATGTGCGAGAGCCCGTCGAGGTGCGTGAGGTGGTATCCGTGGGTGACGAAGCCCAGATATTCGTACGCGCCGGACATCCCGAGCGCCTCCGGCCCCACGCTCTCGCCGACGCCCAGCATGTGACGGTGAGGTGCGCCGAACTGGCCGTGCTCGGGCCGCACCGCCGTCTCGAAGTCACGCGCGCACGAGACGGTGATGCCCTCGCGGATCTCGCGCGTGGCGGCGACGCGCTTCTCGGGCGTGATGTGGTTCAAGGTCCCGAGGGTGTCATCGGGGCCCCAGCGCCCCCAATTCGAGAGGGTGTCGAACCACCTTCGGACTTCGTCGTGCGTCGGCGCTGTCGGCATGACCGCGGAACGTATCGGCCCGCGGCTTGTCGGTCCACCCACGGCGTGGCTCCCGCCTACGATCCAGAAGCTGGTCCTGCCAGGGGCCGGGGGAGGTGGGGGGATGGTCGAGCTGGTCCGAAGCACTGGGATTGCCCCGCGCGACGAGCTCGAGGAGCGTTCACGCACGCACTACGCCGAGGGGCGCGTCTTCGACCGCACGCGTTACACGTCCCGGGCGTTCCACGACCTCGAGGTGGAGCGTCTCTGGCGGCGCACCTGGCAGCTCGCCTGCTGGGAATCCGAGATCCCGCGGCCCGGTGACTTCGTCGAGTACGAGATCGCGGGGGAGTCCCTCCTGATCGTCCGCGGTGAGGACGGCACGATCCGCGCGCTGTCGAACGTGTGTCGCCATCGCGGCACGCAACTGCGCCAGGGGCGCGGGACGGCGAAGCAGCTCCGCTGCCGGTTCCACGGTTGGTGCTACGGGCTCGACGGCACCCTCGTCGAGATGCCCGACGAGTGGGACTTCCAGTACGTCGACCAACGCACCTGCTCGCTCCCGGAGTTCCGGCTCGAGCGTTGGGCGGGCCTGGTGTTCGTCAGCCTCGCGCCGGACCCCGAGTCCTTCGAGCAGTTCCTCGGCCCGATGCCGGAGCGCTTCCTTCCGCATTGGCGGATGCCGCACCGACGGGTTCGCGCGATCAGCATGATCTTCCCGACCAACTGGAAAGTCGCGTTGGAAGCGTTCCCCGAGATCTACCACGCACCCTGGACGCATTCGCAGTGGAACCTCTTCTGGGACGAGGTCTCGAGCGACACGTGGCTGCACGGTCGTCACGGCGAGCTGCGCATGCCATGGCGACCGCGCGCTGCTGACGCGCACCGCATGCCGAGCTCCGACATCGAATTCGTCGAGCGCTACGTCGCGGCCGCCACTCCGATCGACATCGATGCGGCGCGCCGCTACGTGGCTGAGGGCCGGACCGGCTCAGGCGCAATCGCCCAATGCTGGCGTGACCAGGCGGCCGAGAACGGCTTCGACCTGAGCGACGTTCCCGACATCGACATGCTCGACACGCCCGGGTTCTTGCTGTTCCCGAACCTCGTCGTGTACCCGAGCCATGGTGGTACGTCGGGGATCATGTGGCGGTTCCGGCCGAACGGCGATGACCCGGACACCTGTATCGCCGAGCTGTCGCTCCACCGGGCGGGACTGCCACCCGAGGACGGCGACCCGCCGGTCGAGCAGTTCCCACTCGGGACCACGTTCCGCGACATCTTCGGCGAAACTCCCATCGGGCGCGCGTTCGACCAGGACCTCGGGAACCTGCCTTCGGTGCAGCGCGGCATGCGTTCCGCGTACTACCCGGGGACTCGCTTCGGCCTCTATTACGAGAGCCTGCTGCGGAACTTCGAGGAGAACCTCGACGAATTCCTGGCCACCGACGGCTGACGGTCAGCGGACCGCCATCGCGTCGGCGGGTGACCCGGCGCCGCCGGGGATGCGCAGCGGCACCGAGACGAACAGGAAGCTGTAGCGGCCGTCACGCGCACACGCGGTGGACAGCTCGTCGAACACGAAGAACTCGCCGAGTGGCATCCCGAGGTTCCGGAGCGCGGCGACGTGGAGGGAGCGCGCCATGTCGGCCATCGGGCTGACTTCGACGCCGAAATTGTCGGCCGCGATCGCCGTCCAGCGCTGCTCGTGGGCGAGGTGTGCGAACGCCGGCTCGATGCCGGGGTTGCCGTGGTCGTAGAGGAACTCCCGGGTCATCAGCGCGGCGCCCGCATCGGGATCCAGCGCGAGGAGCCGCTCGACGAAGCCGGTTCGGAAGCACACGACGTCGCCCGGGCGCACCTCGGTTCCTTGGGCCGCGAGGCAGCGGGTGGCTTCGTCGACGGTGATCCGGTGATCGAAGGGGAGGGGGTCGTCGGCACCATCGGCGACGAAACGGGCGACGTCGACGAGGACGCCTCGCGCCGTGATCCCGCGACGCGCCACGACGTCGATGCCGCTGCGATGGGCGTAGCCGTCTTCGTCGACGCTCTCGAGCGGCGCGCCGTTGTAGAACACGCCGTCGGAGCCTTCTTCGACGAGGCCGACGTGGGTGAGCGCATCCCATTGGGTCGAACCCTGGGTCGCGAAGGTCACCAGGTCGTCGTTCCACACCACGGATCCGTACGCGAAGTTGTGCAGCAGCGACCGCTTCTCGAGCGTCGGCCGCATGAAGTAATGCGGCTGGTCCAGTGGGAGGTTCAGCCCGTACCGCTCGCCGGTGACGACCTCGCGGGCCGCGGCGGTCACGACCTCGGGCGTGAGGTAATTCAGCGTGCCGAGCTCGTCGTCGTCGCCGAAGACGCCCCAGTTCGACGGAAGGGAGGGGAAGGCGTCGTCCACGGGCCGCGACGCTACAGGGATCGACCGACGGCGTCGCCCTCCCGGTACGCGTGCATCGCGGTGCGGGGCGCGACCACATCGCCGGCCAGCACGTGCGGGATCGACAGCTCCTCGAGCGTCGCACGCAGCGCGAGGTTGGGCTGGCCCGGCGTGCTCACCACCACGTCGTCGACCGAGACCGAGCGCGCGTCCGGGAGGTAGTGGTGCCGGAGCGTCACGGCGCCGGCGACGATCGCGTGCGCGTCCCAGTTCGGTTCGAGCGTGCATCCGAGCTCGACCAGCCGGTCGCGCGCGGCGATCTCGTGCGTGTGACCGGTCCACATCCCGATCTCGGGCCACGGAGTCACGAACGTCGCAGCTGCGGCACCGCCGAGGAGCGCCTGTTCGGCGGCGATGACCGCGTCGAAGCTCCCGGGTCGATCCACGATCGCGACCCGGCGCCCGGTGAAGGTCGCGGTCATGGCGTCGTCGGTCGACATGATCCGCACGGTCCCGTCGCCGCGTGCGAACATGCCCGAGAGCTCGGGCGTGGCGCCCGACGCCAGGACCACGAGGTCGGGCGACTCGTGCTCGAGCAGGGCTCGATCCGCGGGGAAGCCCGTGCGCACGTCGACTCGGAGCACCTCGAGCTCCTGCACGACCCAGGCGATCGAGCGGGAGAGCTCGCGCGCCGCGGGCAGGAGTGCGGCGAGCCGAAGGCGTCCGCCCAACTCCGCCTCGCGCTCGACGAGCATCACGCGGTGGCCGCGCCGCGCCGCGAGCTCCGCCGCCTTCAGACCCGCGGGACCGCCACCGACCACGAGGACACGCTTCGGCACCTGGGCGGGGACCAGGCTTGCGTGCGTCCGCTCCTTGCCGACCTCAGGGTTGTGGAAGCACGTGATCGGGAGCCCCTCGCTCGCGCGGTCCTGGCATCCCTGGTTCGCTCCCACGCACGGTCGGATGCGCGCGGCATCGCCGCGGCGGTGCTTGGCGAGGAGGTCGGGGTCGGCGATCAGCGCGGCGTGTCATGGCGACGAGGTCGCACGCGCCGGATGCGAGCGCCCGTGCTGCCTCGTCGGGAGAGACGATCCGCCCGACGCCGATCACGGGCAGCGACCCGACGTGCTGCTTGAGTCGCGTGGTGAGGGGGAGCCACTCCCCGTGTGGACGACGCCAGGTGCCGACCGCCTTCGCGTAGTGCTCCTTGGTCGATCCCTCGGAGTGGTTCACGTAGTCGAGGAGCCCGTCGCCCGCGAGTGCAGCCGCCACCTCGAGCAGCCCATCGGGCCCGAGACCGCCCCCGGACGGCGGCCGGAAGTCGTCGATGCAGAGACGCAAGCCGAGCACCGCGTCGCCGATCGCGTCCGCGCACACGGCCGATCAACGTCCGCGCGAAGAGGAGTCGGTCGCGCCCCATGCGTCGTCGCGTGTGTTCGCCCACGGGCTGAAGGACTGCTGGATGAGGTAACCGTGCGCGCCGTGCAGCTCGACGCCGTCGTGCCCCGACTCGACGGCGACGCGCGCCGCGTGCACGAAGCCGTCGATCACGCGCTCGATCTCGGCCCCGGTCATCTGGTGGGTCGCCTCGCCGTCGGTGGTGGTCGTGCCGCCGAACGACCAGATCGGCGCGAGCTCGGGGTCACCGTCGGAGCGCAGCTGCGCGCCGACGTGGACGAGTTGCACGACGCTGCGCGTGCCGTGCCCCTGGAGGGTGTGCGCGAGGAGGGCGTGGCGTGCCCGCATGAAGTCGAGGGGCCCGGGGCCGTCGACCGAGGCCACCGGCAGGACGCGGAGCCCCTCGGTGATCCAGAGCCCGACACCTCCGACGGCGCGCCGCTCGGCGTACGCCACGTAGCGCGCACCGTCGTCCCGAGGATCGTGGAACCCGAAGAAGCCGAAGTGCGCGGTCGACACGACCCGGTTCGCGAGGCGTGCACGACCGACGTGGATCGGCTCCAGGAGCAGCGACGGAGCATGTCCCATCGTCGGATCTTGGCAGATCAGTTGAAGACGATGACGCTCCGCGCGCCTTCGACCCGCTCGAGCGCCCCGAGCGCGTTGCCCACCTCGTCGAGCGAGATCCGCGCCGTGATCATCTCGTCGAGCTTCAGCATCCCGCGCTCGTACATCTCGACGTACCGAGGCATGTCGATGCGGATCCGCGAGGAGCCGTACATGCAGCCCTTGACGATCTTCTCGTAGATGAAGCCGAGGCCGGCGAGCTGGACGGTCGTGCCCATGACCACTCCGACGATCGTGAGCGTGCCACCGAGGCGCAGCATCTCGAACGCCTGCGCCACCGTTGCCTGCTTCCCGACCACCTCGAAGGCGTAGTCGGCGCCGCCGCGCGTCAGCTCGTGCACCTGCGCGACCGGGTCGCCCGCCGCCGGGTCCACCACATCGGTCGCGCCGAGCTGGAGCGCACGCTCACGCCGCGAGGCCACCATGTCGACGGCGATGATTCGCAACGCGCCCGCGATGCGCGCACCCTGGATCGCGGAGAGTCCGACGCCCCCGCAGCCGATGACGACCACGGTCGTGCCGGGAGCAACCTTCGCGGTGTTGAACACTGCACCGAGCCCGGTGGTGACACCGCAGCCGATGAGCGCCGCGATGTCGAGCGGCACGGACTTGTCGATCTTCACCATCGCGTGCTCGTGGATCAGCAGCTGCTCCGAGAAGGAGCCAATGCCCGCGAACTGGTGTACCTCACCACCGCTCTGGGTGAAACGCGGACTGTGGCTGCTGTCCCGCAGGAACGCGTCCTGCGCGGACAGCGCGGGACGTCCGCTGAGGCAGAACTCGCACTCGCCGCAGAACACGACGCAGGACGTGATGACGTGGTCACCGGGCTCGACGTAGGTGACCTCGGAACCCACGGCCTCGACCACTCCCGCCGACTCGTGACCCGCGATGCACGGCAGGAAGGGCCAAGGTGCGTCGCCGTTGACGAGGCTCAGATCGCTGTGGCAGACGCCCGCAGCCGAAGTGCGGATGAGCACCTCGTGTGCGGCAGGCTGGTCGATCTGGACGTCCTCCACGACCGGGGGTGTGCCCAGCTCGCGGAACACGGCGGCCTTCACGACGCGGCCCGGGTGAGCTCGAAGCCTTCGTACCCCTTCGCGACCACTTCGTTGCACCTTTCGACGTAGGGCGGGAATCCGAACAGGGGCATGAACATCCGCGTCTTCCCGGGAATGTTCGCGCCGAGGTACCAGGAGTTGCACTCGTAGTAGAGGGTCTGCCCGGCCACCTGGTTGACGTGCAGCACCCAGTCGCGCGCGGCCTGCTCGGTCGCCTCGATGGTGCGGAACCCGTTGGTGCCGACGTAGTCGATGCAGTCGGAGATCCACTCCACGTGCTGTTCGATCGAAGTGACCATGTTGGTGAGCACCGACGGGCTGCCAGGGCCGGACACCGTGAACAGGTTCGGGAACCCGGGGACACCGAGACCGAGATAGGTGATCGGCCCCGCATGCCACTGCTCTCGGAGCGTCAGGCCCCCGCGCCCGCGAATGTCGATCGCGAGCAGCGAGCCGGTCATCGCGTCGTAGCCGGTGGCGAAGACGATGGCGTCGACCGGGTAGTCCTGCTCGCCGACGCGCGGGCCGGCGGCGGTGATCTCGATCGGCGTGCTGCTCACATCGACGAGGTGGACGCTCGGGCGGTTGTAGGTCTCGAAGTAGCCGTTGTCGAAGCAGATCCGCTTGCAGCCAAGGACGTTGTGCGGGCAGAGGAGCTCTGCCGTCTCCGGGTCGTGCACGATCTCTCGAATCTTGTCGCGCACGTATTCGGCAACGAGCTCGTTCGCTTGCTTGTTCACGCTGAGGTCGTTGTAGGAGTAGAGGAGGGCAGGCCCGCCCATCTCCCACGCGGCGTCCCACTTGGCGCGCCGTTCCTCGGGGGTCGCGTCGAAGACGGATCCGCCGTCGCCGAAGTTGAACCGGGCGCCCTGTGCCGACCAGCCCAGGCGGTTGCGCTCACGAACGCCCATGTAGTCGGACTTGCAGGCTTCGATCTCGCTGGGATCGAGCGGGCGGTTCCGCGCCGGGAGTGAGTAGTTCGGGGTGCGCTGGAAGACGAAGAGCTCCGCGGCCTGCTTCGCGATCTCGGGGATCGCCTGGATGCCCGACGAACCGGTGCCGATGACCGCGACCGCGCTTGCCGGTGAGGTCCAGGCCCTCCTTGGGCCATTGCCCGGTGTGGTACGTGGCGCCCGTGAACGAATCGAGACCCGGGAACTTCGGGACGTTCGCGTTCGAGAGGCATCCGGTCGCCATGACCACGAACTGCGCGGTGACCTCGTCGTCGCGGTCGGTGCGGATCGTCCACTGTTGCGCCGGCTCGTCGAACGTCGCGGAGCGGACGCGCGTCTCGAACCGGATGTCCTTGCGGAGATCGAAGCGGTCGGCCACGTGGTTCGCGTACTGCAGGATCTCCGGTTGCTTGGCGTTCCGGAGGCTCCACGTCCAGTCCTGCTGGAGGGAGTCGTCGAAGCCGTACGAGTAGTCGAGGCTCTCGACGTCGCATTGCGCGCCGGGGTAGCGGTTCCAGTACCAGGTCCCTCCCACGCCGTCGCCGGCTTCGAAGGCCCGCACCCGCAGCCCCATGCTCCGTAGGCGGTGGAGCATGTACATCCCGGCAAACCCGGCTCCGATGACGACGACGTCGAACTCCGTGTCGTCCTTGCCTGCCGCGCCCGCGGCATCGTGCTCCAGGGTGGCTCCTGGCATCGCGTTCCTCCCCCACATCGCGCAGATCGCGCTGCGTCACTGCCATGGTGCCCGCCACCGAGCCTGGCGGGGACACCAGGGTGTGGATGCTATCGGCACGGGTGCCCGCCCGCTTCGGCGACTCCGGCGCGCCCGCTCGTCCTCAACTTGAACCACGCGGAGTGGTTCTGGGCTTGACTTTGCCCACTCTTTGTGGTTACTTAACCACGCTTGGTAGTGAGACGGGTCTGGGGCGAAGTGACCGAAGGAGTCCGAACAGGCTGAGACACGGGAAGCCACCTCTGGGGAGGCTGTGATCCACAGGCGTTGACATTGGTCGCTTGAGCCTGTGGGGAGCCAGAGCGAAACCGGCCCCTGCACCTTTTGGGGACCGGTCTCAACAGCAGGAAAGGCGCCCCCGTGCCGAATGCTCTCGCGACCCGTCGCCCACGCTCCGCGTCCGCCGCCGCCGGCTCGACGCCCGCCGGTCGGCCTCCCGCCTCTGGTGGAGACCGCCGCCGTCCGGGCTTGCCGGGTCGGCGCGCCATCGACAACCTCACCGGTCCGACCGAGTGCGAGCTCGCCCAAGCCGCCGTCGACGCCCTCTGGGCCGAGTACAAGGCGCACGGCTCCCGGGCCGCTCGCGACGGGCTCATCCTCCACTACGCACCGCTGGTGAAGGACGTGGCCACTCGAGCCCGCGTGAGCCTGCCGCGCCACCTCGAGCACTGTGACCTCGCGAGCTACGGCGTGTTCGGCTTGATCGACTCGATCGAGAAGTTCGACCCCGGGCGCGGGGTGAAGTTCGCGACGTACGCGTCACCCCGGATCCGAGGGGCGATCATCGACGAGCTGCGGGCCGTCGACTGGGTCCCACGGTCGGTACGGTCGATGGCGAACGAGGTGGAGCGCGCCCAGGGGAAGCTCACCGGGGAGCTCCGTCGCGCCCCGGACCGCGTCGAGCTCGCGTCGGAGCTCGGGGTGAGCGAGCACGATCTCGACCGGGCTCAGGCGCAGATCTCCTCGGCCTCGCTGGCTGCGTTGGACCATGTGATCTCCGGTCCCGACGGCTCCACGACCACCCTGGGCGACCGGCTCGCCGATCCGACCAGCGACCCGGCCACTGCCTTCGAGTCGACCGACCTGCTGCAGTCGGTGTTCGAGGCGATTGGGCGTACGCAACGGCGCGCCCGCGACATCCTGATCATGTCGATCATCGAGCAGCGGACGATGGCGGAGATCGGCGAGGCGCTCGGGGTGACCGAGAGCCGCGTGTCGCAGATCCGCACCAAGGCGCTTCGCGAGGTGCGTGAAGCCGTCGAAGGTGTGCACGGTCGGCGTCGTGCCGACGCGTCGAGGGCGGGCGTCTGGTCGGTGAAGGTGCCCGCGTGAGCTCCCGTCCCGCCGTCGCCGCGTGGGTCGCGGCGGGTGCGGTTGTCGGCGCCGCGATGGTGTTCGACGCGCGCGTCGTCACCGCCGCGTTGGTCGCCGCAGTCGGCGTGCTCGGGATCACGATGCTCGCACGGGCGATCCGCTCGACCGACCGGGCGCTGCCGTCGCAGCACGCGGCCGTGCTGCTCGTCGTGGGCGCCGTCATCGTGTCGGGCGGCGCAGTCGCCGGGCTCGCAGCAGACGCGCACGCGGTGGGCGGCGATGTCGACCTCGCGCTGGGTGTGGCCGGTGTCGGCGTCATGGGTCTCGGCCTCTTCCGGCTCCTGCAGGCCCGTACGCCCGAGCGCGGCGCTCGGCGTCCTCTTCGAGGGTCTGCTCTGCGTGAGCGCCATCGGCTTCATCCCGTGGGCCCTGGCATCGATCTCCGCGTCGCCGTTGCGAACCGCGGTCCAGTGCCTCCCACCGGTCGCCGACGCGCTCGTGCTCTGGCTCGCGACGCGCCTGATGCTGCGGGACAAGGTTCGACGAGTTGCGGCGGCCCTCGTGCTCAGCGCGTCGACCTGGATGCTCGCGGTCGATGTCACCGTGGCGGCTGGCATCGTCGTGACGGGCGATGCCGCGCACGCGGTGTTGGAGGCCTTGCGGATCTGCGCGGCGTGCGCGATCGCGGCGGCGGCGCTCGACGGCTCGTTGCGCCAACCCGTCACGCCGGTCGTGACGCTGCCGAGCCGGTTGGGTCCCGGCACCGTGGCGGCGCCGCTCGGGCTGACGCTGCTCGCGCCCGTGGTCTTCGGACTGCAGACGATCGGCGGCCACGCGCCGGGGCTGTCCGTCGTGCTCGGCGGCTCCAGCGTGCTGGCGTTCCTCGTCGCGGTCTTCCTCGTCCGGCAGGTGCAGGAAGGTGCGAGTGCCGAGTACCGCGGCGCACCACGACCCGTTGACGGGCCTGCCACACCGGGCGCTCTTCCACGACCGTCTCGACGTGGCGCTCGCGAACGCGCGGCGGTCGGGCAGCCACGTCGGGGTCATGTTCCTCGACCTCGACCGCTTCAAGACCATCAACGACAGCCTGGGACACTCGGTCGGGAACAACCTCCTGCAGCGCGTCGCCGACCGGCTCCGGCTGTGCGTGCGGGAGACCGACACGGTGGCACGCATGGGAGGCGACGAGTTCACGGTCCTCCTGCCCACCGTGAACGGCGAAGCCGACTGCGTTGCGGTCGCGGAGAAGATCATCCAGGCGTTCGCCGAACCGTTCCGGATCAGCGCACGTGAGCTCGTCACGAGCACCAGCATCGGCATCGCGGTGTTCCCGGACAGCGGGCCTGACGCCGACGCGCTCGTCAAGAACGCCGACATCGCGATGTACCGCGCCAAGGCGAACGGTCGCAACACCTACCAGACCTACACCCACGACATGAGCGCGCGGGCGCGGGTCAAGCACTCGCTCGAGAGCAGCTTGCGCCGCGCGCTCGAGAACGATGCGCTCGAGCTGCACTACCAGCCGAAGATCGATGCCCGCACGAACGAGATCGTGGGGCTGGAGGCTCTTGCGCGCTGGCCGCATGCCGAGCTCGGATATGTGTCGCCGACCGCGTTCATCCCGCTCGCCGAGGAGACGGGTCTCATCGTGCCGCTGGGGGAGTGGGTCCTCGACGCGGCGTGCGGCCAGATCCAACGGTGGTCGACCGACCACGGGCTTCGGATCCCTGTCGCCGTGAACCTGTCGGCGCGCGAGTTCACCCAGCGGCGCATCGACACGCGCGTCGCCGACGCGCTCGAGCGGTACTCGCTCGCTCCCGACACCCTCGAGCTGGAGATCACCGAAAGCATCTTCATGCAGGATCTCGACGCCGCGAGCGCTGCGTTGTTCAACCTGCGTGACATGGGCGTGCGTTGCTCGATCGACGACTTCGGCACCGGCTACAGCGGCCTGACCTACCTGAGCCAGCTGCCGATCTACAGCCTCAAGATCGACCAGTCGTTCATTCGCCAGATCGGCACGTCGATGACCGGCGACTACATCGTCAACGCGGTCATCACGCTGGCGCGCAGCCTGCGCATGAACGTGATCGCGGAGGGCGTCGAGACCGACATCCAGGCGCGGTTCCTCCAATCGCGGGGTTGCGAGCAGATGCAGGGGAACCTCTTCAGCCCGCCGCTCGGCCTCACCGCCTTGCACGAGTTGTTCGCTGCCGACGAGGCGAACTTCGGGATCGACTTGTCGGGTGAGCCCGCGTCGGTTCCGGAGATCCATCTCCCGTCGGACCAGATCGCGGCCTTCCTTCACGCAGTGTGCACCAACGAAGGCATCGGAGAGATCGACGAGGACCGCGTCGCAGGGGTGCTCGCATCGCTGCAGGCGAGCGGCCTTGTCGCGACCCGGCGAGCGCGCCACGGGACCTCTCCGGGCTCGACGCGTCCGGCGGCGGTGGGCGGGGCCTGCGCGCGACGGAGCGATCGTCCGACGCTCGAGGTCGGCGGCGCGTAGCGACGGCCGTCGCCCTCGCGGCCTGGTCGGCTCCTAAGGTGGATGGGTCCAGGAGGGCCCCGTGCGTCGATCGATCCTTGCCGGTGTGTGTGTCGTTGCGGGCGCGACGATCGGGCTCACGGCAGCGCCGGCCAGCGCGGCCAAGGACCCGTTGGCCAAGGTCAGGGTGTCGACGCCGGCCGACGCTACCGTCAAGCCCACCATCACGTTCCACGCGCCGATCTCGGTCAAGAAGACGAAGAGTCGCGTCGTGACGGCGGGCGCGGGTGAGACGCTCACGAGGGGAACGCGCGTCGTGTTCCACCACGCGATCGAGAACGGTCGCACGGGCAAGGAGCTGGTCTCGTCGTTCGGGACCATCTCGCAATCGGCGGTGCTCGACAAGCAGCAGACCAACGCCGCCTTGGTGAAGAGCCTGTTGGGCACCAAGGTCGGCGCCGAGGTGCTGATCGCGATGTCGCCGCACGACGCGAAGGCGATCTACCCGGCGCTGCTCCAGGCCAAGGTGTCCGTGCGGGTGGGCGACACCCTGCTGTTCCTCGTGAAGGTCGACGAGACGCGCACGGCGCTCGCGCGCGCCACGGGCTCGCCGGTTGCGCCACGCCCCGATCTCCCGGCCGTGACGTTGGCAGCGGACGGCAAGCCCTCCGTGACCGCGCAGACGGCTGCCGCGCCGACCCAGCTCGTCGCCCAGTCGCTGATCGCGGGGATGGGCGCCGTTGTGCAGGCCGGCCAGCAGATCACCGCGCACTACTCGGGATGGATCTGGTCGAGTGGCAAGCAGTTCGACTCGTCGTGGGACCGCGGGCGACCGGTCGACTTCTCGATCGGTGTCGGCACGGTGATCAAGGGGTGGGACGAGGGGCTCGTCGGGGTTCCGGTCGGTTCGCAGGTCCTGCTGATCATCCCGCCCGACGAGGGCTACGGGGCCAGTGGGAACAGCCAGGCGGGCATCTCGGGCACCGACACGCTTGTCTTCGTGGTGGACATCCTCGACGCGTACTGAGAGCCGCGATGCCACGCAGCGCGGGATTGTTGCTGTATCGCCCGGCGCCGAGCGCCGGCGGGTGGGAAGTGCTGCTCGTCCATCCCGGTGGACCCATCTGGGCCCGTCGCGACGAGGGCGCGTGGTCGCTCCCCAAGGGTGAGTACGACGACGGCGAGGACGCGTTCGTCGCCGCCTGCCGGGAGTTCGTCGAGGAGACCGGAGCAGAGGTTCCCGGCGGCGAGCCGCTCGCGCTGGGCGAGATCCGCCAGCGCGGTGCGAAGCGCGTGGTCGCCTGGGCCCTGGCGGGCGACCTCGACCCGGCGACCACCACCGGCGGCTCGTTCGTGATGGAGTGGCCCCCGCGGTCGGGCGTGACGCAGGAGTTCCCCGAGGTCGACCGGGCGGAGTGGTTCGACCTCGCCACCGCGCGGCGCAAGCTGCTGGCGGCCCAGGTCGAGCTGCTCGATCGACTGGAGACCGCGCTCGACGCGCGGTGACCGGCGACGCCGCGCGCGTCAGGCCCTAGGACCGGCGGTCTCACCGCCGTCGATCACGAACTCCGCGCCGGTGCAATGCGAGCTCTCGTCGGATGCGAGGAACAGCGCCAGCTGCGCGATGTCGTCCGGTTGTCCTCGCGCGGCCCAGTGGGATCGCTGCATTCGCGCGTTCCGCCGACCCTGCGGGCAACATCGGTGTGTCCACGACACCAGGGTGGACGGAGTTCACTCGGATCCCATGGGGCGCGAGCTCGAGCGCTGCGACCTTGGTCATCCCGCGCACCGCCCACTTCGACGCGCTGTAGGCGATGGTGCCCGCGGTGCCCTTGAGGCCCGCAGTCGACGACGTGTTGATGATCGAGCCACCACCGCCGGCGGTCATCGCGGGCGCGACTGCCTGCATGCCGAGAAACACGCCGAGCTGGTTCACCTGCACGATCCGCAGGTACTCCGCGGTCGTGACGCTCGCGAGCGGTGTGAACGCGAAGATCCCCGCGTTGTTCACCAGCACCGAGAGGGGCCCGAGCTCTCCGGCGGCGGTGACCGCCTGCCCCCACTCCGACGCGTTCGTGACGTCGTGCCCGACGAAACGGGCCGCCTCGCCCAGCGACTTCGCGGTCAGCTCGCCCTCTTCGCTCAGGACGTCGGTGAGGAGCACGCGGGCTCCTTCTTCGACGAAACGCCGCGCGATCGCCGCGCCCTGGCCGCGCGCCGCGCCCGTCACGATCGCGACCTTGCCGTCGAGTCGACCCATGACGTCCCCCGTACTGGCGGTCCCGAGTGCTTGCGCAAGGTAGCAGCGAGGTCGAGACCGGGTCCCGACGGTTGACCGGGAGTTGACCTTCGGGCGAGGTCCCGCCAAAGCCAGCTCGCGAGAGTGCGGGGAGCCGTCGGACACCCCCAGGAGGACACGCGTGCCGCTTCGCCCCAAGCTCCTCGTTCCTGTCGTCGCCTTCGTCGTCGCCTGCTCGGCCGCCGCGGCCGGCGCGTTGATGGTGAGCGCGGCGTCCGATGGCGACGTGACCCTGAGCACCGGGACCACGAGAGCTCTGCCGCGCTGGACCGACGAGCCCTCCGACGTGACGACGCCCACGGAAGCACCCACGACGACCGCGCCGCCCGAGACCGCGCCGCCCGCGACCGAGGCGCCGACGACGACGCCACCGTCGACCGCGAAGCTGGCGCAGACGCCCGCCCCCGCCCCCGCTGCCGCGGCCGCTCCGGCACCCGCCCCCGCGCCGCCCGCGGCCGCGCCGCAGGCATCGCTCGCGAGCGCGGTGTACGCGCGGGTCAACGCTGACCGCGCCGCGAACGGCCTGCCGGCGCTCGCGTGGCACGACGGTCTTGCCGGGGCCGCGGCGAGGTGGGCGGCCCAGCTCGCGGCCCAAGGCTCGCTGACACACCAGGACATGAACGCCCTCCTCGCGAGCCAGGGCCTGCGGATGGTCGCGGAGAACATCTACATGGGACCGGCCGACGCGAGCTCGATCGAATCGGCGTTCATGAACTCGGCGCCACACCGGGCCAACATCCTCAACGGCTCGCTCACCCTCGTCGGGATCGCGGTGGTGGTGGACGGCGCGGGCCGAGCCTGGGCGGTGCAGGACTTCGGGGCGTAGGCGGGCGACCGCACCACCACTCGCCGCGCGGAGCCTGATCGTGGGCGGCTAACGTCCGCGGCTCGGCGCGGCTTGTTCGTCCCCGCGCCGGAACAGGGGATCGCGTGACGGGGCCGTCGAACGCGCTCGAGGTCATCACGTCCCGGCTGGCCCTGCTCGGGATGCTCCTGGTGGCCTTCGTCGTCGTCTGGGCCGCGTGGCTCGTCCCGTCGCCGAACACCGTCGTCTCACCGGCCAGCGGCATCGTGCTCGTCTGCCTGCTCGCAGCACCCACGCGCCGGTGGGTGCCGGTCGTCGCCGTCGCCGCCGGCCTGGTCTTCGCCGTCTTCCTCGCCCAGGACGCCAGTGTCACCACGTGCGCGGCCGCCGCCGCGGCGGTGGGAGTCGGCGCGGTCGTCGGTGCGGCGCTGCTCCGGGCCTTCGGCCGGGGGGCGACGACACTCGAGAGCGTTCGCGACCTCGGCGCGCTCGTGGTGATCGGTGGCGGTCTCGGCGTGCTCGCGGGGGCAGCGATCGGGACGCTCGTCCTGGCGCTCGGCGAGACCCCGCACCACCTCTGGGAGACTGTCGGGCTGCGCGCTCGGCGCCGAAGCCCTCGGTGTCGTGATCATCGTGCCGCTCGTCCGCGCCTGGCTCGACGGTGACAGCCCGCGGCGCGGACGCGGTGACCTCGAGTTCACTCTCGTCGCATTGAGCGGCGCGGTCGGCGGCCTCGGCGTGCTCGCGCTCTGGTCGTGGAACGACGTCCTCGTCGGCGCGGCGGGCGCGGTGCTCATCTGGTCCGCGCTGCGCCTGCGAGTGTGGGGCGCATCGACCGTGGTCCTGGTGGGAGCGGCGGTGACCGACTGGGTCGTGGTCCAGGGAACGGACGCCGTCGACCCGCGCCGCCTCACCACCGGACATCTGTTCGGCGTGCAGCTCGGTGTCGGAGTCATCGCGTTGACTGCGCTCATCCTCGGCGCGGCACTCGAAGAGCGTGACCGCGCGCACGACCACCGGCAGATGGCCGTCGAACGGTACCGGCGCACCGTCAGCAGCGCGCCGATCGGGATCGCGCTGACGACACTCGACGGCACCGTGCTCGAGGCGAATCCCGCGTTGGCGACGATGTTGGGCTATCCCCGCACCCAGCTCGTCGGCCGCGTGTTGGACGACTTCCGGAACGCGGACGACAGCGACGGCGAGCCGACCGAAGCGGTCGCGACGGGGGAGCAGCGGTTGCGTGCGGCCGACGGTTCGCTCGTGTGGGTCGAGGTCTCGGAGACGGCCGTCCGGTCACTCCATGGTGAGCCTGCCTTCCGTGTCGTCTCGATGCTCGACGTCACACGCGCCAAGACGCTCGAAGACCACCTCATCCACGCGCAGAAGATGGAGGCGGTCGGGCGGCTGACGGGCGGCGTCGCGCACGACTTCAACAACCTCCTCGCGGTCATGCGGGGACACGTCGAGATCATCGAGGAGGACCTCGCCGTGCTCGAGGGGGTGCGCGCGCGTCTCGCCTCCGTGCAGCGAGCGACGGACCGCGCCGCGGCGATCACCGACGACCTGGTCGCGTTCAGCCGCCGCGGCGCCGACGAGGTCGTGGTGGTCGACGTCCACGAGATCCTCACCGGACTCCAGGACATGCTGGGTCAGGTGCTCGGTGACGCAGTCGCCATCGCCGTGCAGCCCCGGGCCTCCGAGCCCTGGGTGCGCGCCGACCCCAGCCGGGTCGAGCAGGCACTCGTCAACTTGGTGATCAACGCACGTGATGCCATGCCCGCCGGCGGGCGCGTCACCATCTTGACGGCGAACACGACCGACGAGTCAGGCCGGCCCCAGGTCGTGATCCGCGTGAGCGACACCGGTGTCGGCATGGCTCCGGAGGTGCAGGCGCGCATCTTCGAGGCGTTCTTCACCACGAAGCCCCGGGGTTCCGGCACCGGCCTCGGGCTCGCGATCACCTCGGGGATCGTCGAGGGATACGGCGGCACGATCACCGTCGAGAGCATCCCCCGCGTGGGCACCACGTTCACGATCACGCTGCCCGGCGCCGCGGCGCCGCCGGTGCCGCGGCTGGCCGAGCCGGTACTCGCGCCGCCCATGGTCGTTCCCGACGACGTCGTGAACGGCACCGTCCTCGTCGTTGACGACGAGGACGAGCTCGGCGCCCTGGCAGCCAAGATCCTGCGCGACGCGGGCTACCACGTGCTGCACGCCGCCGAAGGCCCGACGGCGCTCCGCATGGCCGAGGCCGCCGACCCGCCGATCGACGTCGTCCTCGTCGATGTGGTGATGCCGGCGATGGGCGGTCCCGAGCTGCTCGCGCGCCTCCGGGAGCTCGTTCCCGGCGTCGAGGGTCGCTTCATGTCCGGCTACGCCGAGGTCGATCCGCACGCGCCCGGCTTCGACGACGTCCCGCTGTTGCGCAAGCCGATCCCGCGCGCGGACCTCCTCGGTGAGGTCGCCGCCGCCATGTCGGCGCGGCACGCGACTCACGGCTCGAAGCGGTAGCCGACTCCCCGAACGGTCAGGATGCGCCGCGGCCGGCGCGGGTTCGCCTCGATCTTCGAACGGAGCCGGTGGATGTGCTCGGCGACCGTCGAGTCACCCTGCCATTCCGGCGCCGAGTGCCACACGTTCACCAACAGCTGATCGCGGGTGAAGACCTGTCGCGGCGCCGAGCACAGGAACGCCAGGAGATCGAACTCGAGTCGCCGAAGCTCCACGACCTCGCCCCGCACTGTCACCTCGCGGGTCGAGAGCTCGATCCGGAGGTCGTCGAACTCCAGTGCGGGCGTCGCGGGGCGGGTGCTCGAACGGCGCAGCACGGTGCGCACGCGCGCCACGAGCTCCCGAGGCGAGAACGGCGACTTCACCATGTAGTCATCGGCGCCGAGCTCCAAGCCGACGATGCGGTCTGCGGTGTCGCCCTGGCCGCTCAAGATGATCACGGGGGTGTTGCTCGACGACCGGATCGTCTGGAGTACGTCGAGACCGCGGCGCTTCGGCAGGCCGAGATCGAGGACGACCAGCTCGGGCCCGAGGTGCTCGATCTTGGCCAGGGCGAGCTCGCCGTCCCCGGCCTCCTCGACGGAGAAGCCGTCGCGCTCGAGCGCATCGCGCGACGAGCGCCCGGACGTCGACGTCGTCGTCCACGATGAGGATCATCAGCGGCCAGTCTCGCACCGCACGATGGGACGATGGGCAACGTGCCCTCACGTCTAGCATCGTGCGATGCGCCCGAGCGGCCCGGCGTCGTCGTTGGCGACCGAGGACGTGGCCGCCCCGGCACCGTCGCCAGCGGCTGCGGCATCGCCCTGGCGTGTCGCCCTGGTGCCCTTCGTGGTGTCCCGTGTGATCAGCGACGCGTTGATTGCGGGATTCGTCCTGATCGCCGGCCGACCCATGATGACGGAGGGCTTCGCGAAGTGGGACGGCGGGTGGTACCTCCGCATCGCGTCGGACTGGTATCCCGCACATCCGGTGTTGCCGTTCCACTTCGGCGAGTACACCGCCTGGCCGTTCTTCCCGCTGCTGCCGTCGATCCTGCGCGCCGCGGGCTGGGTGTCGCTCCCGATGGCGGAGACCGGTGTCGTGGTGAACCACCTCGCGTTCTACGTGGCGCTGGTTGGTCTGTATCGCCTGGCGAGCCGGCACGTGAGTCCGCGCGTGGCGCGTCTCGCGTTGTGGAGCCTTGCGTTGTTCCCGTTCGCGTTCGTGTTCTCGATGGTGTACCCGTCGTCGATCCTGCTGGCCGCGGTGGTGTGGGCCTTGCTGCTCGTGGAGAACCGTCTCGACTGGTCAGCGGGCCTCGCGGTACTGGTGGCGACGATGGTGCGACCCAACGGCTTCGTGGTTGCGATCGCGATCGCGGTCGGGCTCCGTCATCAGCTGCGGAGACTCGTGGCGATCTGCGCGCCTTCGGTCGTGTTCCTCAGTGCGTGGATGGTCTACAACGCCGAGCGGGCCGGCGACGCGCTCGCGTTCTACAAGGCGAAGGCGGGATGGGAGGAGATCACGATCTTCGAGCTCCCCAACGACTTCCGCCCGTTCGTGACCGCGCACTTCGTGCTCGCGCTCGTCGCGCTGGGCCTCGTCGTCGCGGCCGTCCGTTGGATGCCGCGCTCGTGGATCGCGCTCGCTGCCGTGTACCTGCTCCCGTCGATGCTGCTCGGGATCCACGGGCTCGGCCGCTACAGCAACGAGTGCTTCCCGTCGTTCGTCGCCGCGGGCCGGCTCCTCGACCGTTGGAAGACGCAGGCGGTTGCTGTGGTGCTCGCTGCGTCGGTCGTCGTGCAAGGTGCGACGGCCTGGGTCGTGATCTCCCGCGTCCACGGCGCGGCCCCGTAGCGCGGTCTCAGACGCGCGCGGCCGGCACCACCTCGGTCGCGATCCGCTCCCAGACGTCGCCCGCTTCCGACGGGTCCGCGTCGGGGGAGGGGCCGCCGATCTGAATGCGCTCGAAGCCGAGGTCGAAGATCGACCGCAGCCGATCGACGCATTCGTCGCTCGAGCCGAGGACGGCTGACGCGTCGACGTACTCCGGAGGGAGCAACGCGGAGCGTGCGTTCACGTCGCCCGCGTGGCCGGTCATGTCGTAGCTCGCGTGGACGTGCCGCAGCACGTCCTGCGTCTCCGGTGATGCCGGGCCCTGCGGTGTGCCGTGCATCACGGCGAACCGCGACTTGCTGGCCAGCGGTCCGGCGACGAGCGCGCGCGCCGGGCGCGGTCTTCGTGCGGGATGACGCTGATGTGTGCTCCGAGCGAGAGCTCGTCGGGGTCGCGCCCGGCCGCCCGGGCCGCGTCGCGCGCCACGCCGATGGCCCACGACAGGCGTGCGGGGTCGGCATTCACGGCGAAGGTGATCCGGTCGGCGAGACGAGCGGCGATCGCGATGACCCGCGGGCCGGCGGCCGAGACGTCGACCGGCACCTTCACGTCGGTCGGTCGCAGCCACTTGAGCGACGAGCCCTCGGGTTCGCGCGCGAGGCGGAGGGTGTCGACGCCGCGCATCCCCTCGGGCACATCGTGGTCGCGCTCGACGACCTCGCCGCGCAGGTATCGCTGGAGCAAGGCGACGTAGCGCTCGAAGACCTCCGGCGGTGCCGGGGCGAGGCCGAGGTATGCGAGCGCGGAATCGCCCCGGCCGATGCCGAGCACCGTGCGCCCCTTCGAGAGCCGCTGCACGCTGGCGATCGCCGTCGCGGTCACGGATGCGTGACGCGTGTAGGGATTCGTGACGCCGGTGCCCAGGCCGAGACGGGTCGTGGCCCCGGCGGCCAGGGTCAGTGCGACGTAGGGATCACACGCGAGGCACTGGCTGTCCACCACCGTGAAACCGTCGAAGCCGCGCGACTCGCACCACTCGCGCGCGCTCCTCCACGTCTTCGAGCCGGACGAACGCAGACGTCCACAGCTGGCGCTGCACGCTCATCGCGTGGTCGGGAGGTCGCCTACTGCATCGGCGACGACCGTCCCGTCGAAGAAGCCGGGGTTGGTGCCCGTGTAGAAGGCCGCGGCGTTCGCGAAGGTGAAGTCGCGGTAGTCGGCCTCGGTGAGCAGTCCTTCCTCCACCAGCTCCCACGACTCGCTGATCACCCCGGCCGCATCCGACACGTCCCAGTGGCCGATGTCGGAGCCGAGCATGGCGCGGAACCGTGGCGGGACGCGCGGGTCGACGCCCCACGCAGTGCTCGGATCCTCGGCCTCGCATCCGAAGAAGAACCGTTGGGCGAACCACGTGTCGATCGCGCCGACGTCGGGAACCGCGGCGAACTCGTCGAATCCCGCGTTCACTTCTTCCTGCGCAGTGAGCTCTTCGACGGTCTTGAACGGTTGCAGCGGTGTGAGCGAGTGCGCGACTTCGGGGAACCGGTCGCGGATTCCCTCGTCGGCGTACTTCTGCCACAGCTCGTCGAGCTCGACGAGGTCGAGGTGCGTGGGCCGCAGCGTCGTCTCGAGCGACTCGCGGTTGCGCAACTTCCAGTGGCCGACGAGCGACGCGTGCAGGTCGCGGCCCCATCCCACCCCGCCTTCGAGGAACGCGAAGCGCAACGTGGGGAAGCGCTCGGGCACACCGCCCAGCACGAGCGAACGGCAGAACCCGTAGCCCGCGGCGGCGAACATGCCGAGATGGTTGGCGACATAGCTGGTGGTCGAGCGCCGATCCGACCATCCGATCCCCGCGCCATGGGAGGCAACGGAGATGCCGAGATCGACGCAGCGCTGCCAGAACGGGTCGTAATCGTACGGGCTGTCGTGGCAGAGGAAGTCGATGTAGTGGGGGAGCTCCACCGTCGGATCCGTCGCCACGCGCTCCGCCGCCGGCACGGTGCGCCGTTGGTTGCCGTGGATGACGATCGCGCGGTGGCCGAGCTCCTCGACCGCGTACTCGAGCTCTTCGATCGCCTCGTCGGGCGTGAGCATCGAGATCGCCGCCACCGGGCACAGCCATTCCGCGTGCTCGGCCGTGAGGTCGCGAGCCATCGTGTTGTAGGCGCGGGTGCCCGCGCGGCGCAGTGCGGGATCCGGCGCGGTCACGAACGACATGCCCACGGTCGGGTACAAGACCGCGAAGTCGATCCCGAGCTCCGCGCGGCGTTCGCGGAACAGGCCGGGGAGCGCGGCCGTCGCCCAGTCGAGCGTGCCGGCGGGCATCGTCCACCACACCGCGCGGGTCGAGCGACGGTCGGTCCGCTCCGCGGGTGATGCGTCGTACCAGGACCAGAATCGGTCGCGCAGGAACTGCTCGGCGCGGGCGCCGAACCCGGATCCGCCCATGCGCTCCACATAGTCGACCAAGACCGGGACTGGCTCGATCCAGTGCGCGTCGGCGTCGATGACGGGATGACCGAGCTGGGCGTGGATCTCGGCGGACGACCGACCACTCATGACCGCTCCTCGTCTCGACAATCGCTCGATGGTCTCCGGATGCAGGCTGTCACACCGGGGTGATCGGGTGGTGCTTGAACGGCTGGGGGTTCGTGCGCCGCGGCGCGGAACGCCGGAGCGCGTCGATCAGGACCGGCCGGGTGTCGCGTGGATCGATCACGTCGTCGATCCCGAAGCCGCCGGCGGCGCGCACCGCCCCGGTCCGCGACATGAAGTCGGCGATGATCGCAGCACGCGCGGCGGTCGGGTCGTCCGCCTGGTCGACCGCGCGCCGGAACGCGACGTCGACGGCACCGGGGATCGACATGGCGGCGATGTCGGCGGTCGGCCACGCAACCGAGACCTCGGCACCCACGCCCCGACCGCCACCCATCACCACGTAGCCGAAGCCATACCCCTTGCGCAACGTGACGCTGAAGATCGGAACGGTCGCGCGCCGCGATCTCGAAGAGGAGCTTTCCTGATTTCCGCACGAGGCCGCTGCGCTCGGCTTCGGGCCCGATGAGAAAGCCCGGCGTGTCGATCAGGAACAGCAGGGGGAGCCCGAACGCGTCGCACAACGAGATGAAGTGGCCGGCCTTCTCGCAGACGCCGGCGGTGATCGAACCGGCCATGTGGAGCGGCTGGCTGGCGACCACCCCCACCGGGCGGCCGTCGAGGCGAGCCAGGCTGGTGATGATCGACTTGGCGTGCGTCGGGCGCAGCTCGAACACCGAGCCGACGTCGACCACGGCCTCGACCACCCTGCGCATGTCGTACGCGCTGGCGCGGGTTGGGCGGCACGATCGAGAGCAGGTCTTCCGCCTGGCGGTCCGCCGGGTCGGACGCCTCCTGGCGGGGCACCGGCAGCGACGCGTTCGACGGGAAGTAGGAAAGGAACCGCCGGATCGCGGTGAACGATTCGTCCTCGGTGTCGACGACGAGGTCGACGATCCCGCGCTCGGCCTGCTCGTCGGCTCCGCCGAGCTTCTCCTTGGTGAGGTCGGTGCCCATCGACGCCTTCACGAGGGGCGGGCCGGCCATGCCGATCGTGCCGATGCCTCGGACCACCACCACGAAGTCGGAGAGGGCCGAGAGGTTGGCGGGACCGGCGAACCCGGGTCCGTGCATCGCGGAGACGATCGGCACCCATCCCGACATGCTCGCCAGCTGTCGCATGTTGCCGCGCGGGTCCGCCGCGGCGAACTCACGCGAGTCGAGCCCCTCTTGGATGCGGTGCCCGCCGCCGTCGTGGAAGACGACGAGCGGATGCCCGCGCTGGAGGCACAGCTCCGCGCGCCGGCCCATCTTCAGGGTTCCCACCGCGCCGCCGGTGCCGCCGACGGCCGAGAAGTCGTACGCGGCCGCGCCGACGAACCGGCCGTCGACGGAGCCGTCACCCGTGACGAGACCTTCGCTCGGGTTGCGACGACGGTCGGCCAGCTCCGGGATCTCCGATGCCGCGAGCGCTCCGACCTCGCGAAAGGTTCCCGCGTCGAAGAAGCGCGTCATTCGCTCGCGCGCGGTGAGCTTGCCGAGACCGTGCTGGCGCGCGACTGACTCGGGACGCTCGTCGTCGCGCGTGAGCGCGCGCGTTGCGCCTCGACGGCGTGGAGCAGCTCCAGCATCCCCTCGCGCCCGTCTGCGCTGGCCACCCGTCCCTCCTCGATCGGCGCGCCCGACCGGGAGGATCGAGCCCGGCTCCCGTCGGTCAGTCGCCGGGACGACGGTACGCGTCGCGGCCCTGGCGTGCGGTTTCGAGCACCGAGTGCAGCTGGTCCTGGTCGAGCAGCTCGTGCGTCTCGATCTCGCGCAGCACGCCGGTGCTCCCGACGGCCACGCTCAGCGCCGCGGCGTTGATCGAGCTGGGCGCGTCGACGACGAGGAAACCGTCGTGGTCGCCGAACATCCAGTACACCGCCTCCAACGTCCCGCCCACGCTGCTCGCGAGGTCCTTGATCGCCGAGGTCCGGTCGCCCGGGTGCTCGATCATCCGATTCCAGTACTCCGAGGTGTAACTGAAGAAGGTCACGAACTTCGGCATCGCACCCCCATCTCCGTCGGTTGGCATCTCCGTCGGTTGGCATCTCTGTCGGCGGGCACTTCGCTCTCGACCGTAAACCCGTACGGATCGAACGGCAACCGGCGGTGTCATCGGGCCTTTGCCGAAGCTTTGCCGAACGCTGGATCAAGCGCTCGCGCGGGGTGGCCGACACAGATGCGTCATTGCAGTCGAGACCAGGGAGTCCAGCGTGGACATCACCTCCGACCCCCAGCACCAGGACCGCTACGAGGCGCTGCTCGACCCGGTGACGCGGCTCCCGGGCGCCGTGCTCCTCCACGACCGGCTGGAGGTCGCGCTGGCCCATGCCCGGCGAGTTCGGCGATCGGTGGCGGTGCTTGCTGTCGACGTCCACGCGGTGCTCGTGCTCGCCGACGACTCGGCGCGCGACGTCATGGTGCAACGAATCACGGAACGTCTGTGTGAATCCATCCGCGCCGACGACACGGTGGCGCGCACCGGCGTCGATCGCTTCATCGTCGTGTGCAACGACATCATGGTCGCCGACGATCTGCCGTTCATCGCTCGCTGCCTGCGCCAGGCGGTGGAGCGATTGGCCGACCCCGACGGATCGGCGGTGTCGGTGCCGGTCGTCGGGACGCTCGGTGGGTCCGACAGCACGGCGGCGCAGCTGCTCGACGAGATCGTCCCGGAGCGAGGCCGTTCGAGGGGCAGCCGTCGCGCGCACCTCGCCGCCAGCTAGGAGACTGCTGAGCAATTCGGCTTGTGGTGCTCGCGTTTGTGTTCGGCGCGGGGGACACTCGGTGGATGCAGGGCAATAGCGATCCCAATGCTGAACTGCTTGACGCGGGTGCGCTGGTTGGGCATCTGGTGCCGGAGGGTTCGGTGCACCGGTTCCTGGCAGAGCATCGTCACCGGGTGTTCCCGGCGACGATGTTCGAGGACCTGTTCCCCTCGGGTCGTGGTCGGCCGTCGGTGCCGGCCGATGTGATCGCCACGGTGATGGTCTTGCAAGCGTTGGAAGGCCGCTCGGATCGCGATGCCATCGAGGCGCTGCGCACCGATCTGCGTTGGAAGGTCGCCGCGGGCCTCTCGCTCGATGACGAGGGCTTCCATCCCACGGTGTTGACGTTGTGGCGCAACAAGCTGCGGGTGTCGAAGGCTCCTGAGCGGATCTTCGACGCGGTCCGCCAGGTGGTGGCCGAGACCGGTGTGTTGCGCGGCAAGACCCGTCGGGCACTCGATTCGACGTTGCTCGATGACGCGGTGGCCACCCAGGACACGGTGACGCAACTGGTGTCGATGATCCGCCGGGTCCGCAAGGCCATCCCCGCCGCGGCCGCGGTGGAGGTGAGCGCCCATGATTACGACGCGGGCGGCAAGCCGGCATGTGCGTGGGACGATCCCGATGCTCGCAACGAGCTGATCACCGGGTTGGTCAACGATGCCCGGGCCGTGCTCGAGGTCCTCGACGGGGTCGAACTCGACGAGCACGACAAACAGCTGGTCGCGTTGTTGGCGCTGATCGCCGGTCAAGACGTGGAACCGGATCCCGACCGAGGTCAGGGCACGTGGCGAATCGTGCGAGGGGTCGCGTCCGAACGGGTGATCTCCACCGTCGATCCCGAGTCACGGCACATGCACAAGTCGCGTTCGAGCTATCGCGACGGCTACAAGGCCCACGTCGCGGTCGAACCCGACACCGGGATCATCACCGGCTGCGATCTCACCCCGGCCAACACCGGCGACGGCCCCATCGGGGCTCGGCTGCTCGCCGGCGAAGAACCGGGTCTCGACGTGCTCGCCGATTCGGCCTACGGGTCAGGTCCGGTCCGCGCACAACTCGCTGAGCGCGGTGACAGCGCCATCATCAAACCGTGGCCCCTCGCACGGAACCCGAACCTGGGATCGGACCAGTTCAGCCGTGAGGACTTCGTCATCGACCACGACGCTCGGACCGTGACATGCCCAGAGGGTGTGACCGTGGCGATCCACACCTCGGGTCACGCGACCTTCGGCGTCCGCTGCCGGGGTTGCCCGGCACGGCCGCGTTGCACCAGCGCCGCCGAAGGCAAGACCATCAGCGTCACAGAACACGATCACCTGCTCGCCGCGGCTCGAGCCGACTGGCGCGCCGGCACCCACCTCGACGACTACCGCCAACACCGGCCCATGGTCGAACGCACCATCGCCTGGCTCGTCGCCAACGGAAACCGCCGGGTCCGGTTCCGTGGCGTCGAACGCAACCGCATCGGCATCAGCCACCGAGCCGCGGCGATCAACCTGCGACGACTGCTCAACCTCGGCCTCCACCACAACCCCACCGGGTGGGCAGTCACCTGAACGGAGCGCCGGGGAGGGCAACGAAGGGACCTCACCTACGGGCCCAAACCCAACCAGGGTGACCGGCTCGCACCCACAACACGCCCGCTCTTCGGTTCGGCCACTTCCCCGGACCCACCCGCGAGCCCAGAAGCCCCTTTGCTCAGCAATCTCCTAGCGGAGCCGACGATCAGCCTTCGACCTCGATCCTCGGGACCCGATCGGGGACTGCGCACATCACCTCGTGCGGGATCGTGCCGACGACGGCCCCGACCTCGTCGGCGCCGAGCGTGACGCCGTCGGCGGTACCGAAGAGCACGACGTCGTCACCGGGTTGCAGGTGCGCAATCCCGCTCACGTCGACGGTGATCTGGTCCATGCTCACACGACCGACGACCGCACAGCGCCGGCCGTGCACGAGGACCGTGCCCGTGTTCGACTGGGCGCGGAACACGCCGTCGGCGTAGCCCGCCCCCACGGTCGCGATCACTGTGTCGACGGGCGCGGTCCAGGTGCGTCCGTAGCCGACGGTGTCGCCGGCGCGGACGGTCTTGACCTGCGTGACCGGAGCGAACATCGTCATCGCCGGTCGGAGGCCCAACGTGTTGCCTGTGGTCTCCGGCGGATAGCCGTAGAGGCCGATTCCGAGCCGCACGAGATCGTGGTGCATCTCGGGCGCACGGAGGATGGCGCCGCTGTTCGAGCAGTGCACCAGCGCGCCCTCGCCACGCGGGCCGATGTCCGCGAGTGCCTGCAGGAAGCGTGCGTGTTGCTCGTGCGTGAACGTGAGGTCGGGGGCCTCGGAGTCGGCAAAGTGCGTGAACACGCCGCGCAGCTCGATCGTGGGTGCGAGCTCGTCGAGCCGCGCGAACAGTGCAGCGCGGTCCTCGGGCCGCACGCCGAGACGCCCCATGCCGGTGTCGAGCTTCACGTGCACCTGGGCCGGTGTCCCCGCGCGCCCTGCCGCGGCGGCGACGTCGTCCAGTGCCTGGGTGTCGAACACCGACACGTGGACGCCGGCGCGGACGAGGTGCTCGAGCAGGGGGCTCGGCGCGATCGACCACGAGGATCGGGACCTCGAGGTGGAGCAGTTCGAGGGCTTCCGCACCGGAGACGACGCCGAGCCATCGGGCGCCGCCGTCCACCGCGGCCGCGGCTGCGATGCGCAGCCCATGGCCATACCCGTTCGCCTTGACCATCGCCATCACCGCTACGTCGGAGCCGACGGACGCGGCCACTGCCGCCGCGTTCTCGCGGAGCGCGCGAACGTCGATCTCGACGCGCTTGCCGGTGCGCGGCGACTCGGTCACGGCGTGAGGGCCGGTGTACGTATCCTGCGCACCAGCCCGAACGGCGTCTGCTCCGCCGACTGCCCGAGTGGGTTGTCGACGACGAGTGCCTTGACCGTCGCCGTGTCGGTTCCAGGTGTGGTGGCGAAGATCTCGGCGCCGATGTCGTTGGCGTCGATGATCGCGACGTCGACCGATCGACCGAAGCGTGTGCGCATCGCGGTCGCGATCCGCTCGACCTCGCCTTCGCAGTCGCTCGGCGCCTTGCAGGCCCACGTGTCGTACGGCGGGAGATTGGCGCGCGAGGGTCCGTCGATCGCGTTCACGCGACCGCCGGCCACGCGGTAGAAGGTGCCGCGCCGACCGAACAGTCGCGCGACCACCGAGGCCCCGGCCGCAAGCAGGATGCGAGGGAGCCCGACCTCGTCGATCGCGAGTTGCATGGTCGCCGGGTGCCCGAGGCCGACGCCGATCGCGGAGCGGCTCACGAACCGCGAAAGCAGCCGCGCCGCCGGCGTCGTACGGATCTGGTCGACGGGCAACGCGTTCCCCTGACTGATCGAAAGGGCCTTCTCGCTGACGAGCAGCAGATCGTGGTCCTCGAGCGTCACGCCTTCCGCGCCGACCGCGTCGAGCGCGTCGCCGAGGGCGTCACCGAGGTCGTCCTGCGGGGTGATCAGGCGCGATCGCAGCGGGATCCGCGCGTAGGTGTCGTCGCCGTGCTGGAGGAAGAGGTGATTCCCGGCGTTCGCGCGGGTCGTGCGAACGAGCTCCTCGGCCCCTGGATCGGCGCGTGCGACGGCGCGGTCACCACGTTGCACGAACCCGGCGCGCGCGCTGTCGTCGTCGAGGGCGGTCGCGGCGTCGTCGAAGAAGACGCGCATCCACACCTCGGCGTTGATCGCGCGCCAGAAGAACATTGACTCCTCGCGCTCGCCGTCACACGCCTGGCGAAAGGCGTCGGCGACCGCGGGACCGTTCCAGTACTTGCGGCCGGTGAAGCTGGGGGAGCGCAGCAGACCTTGGAGCACCGCGCGCTCGTGCCGGTACCAGCGGAACTCGGGGGTGGTGAAGCCGATCTTCTTGCGGCGCCGGTAGACCTTGTCGGGCAGGATGCCGCGTAGGCCTTCCCGCAGGACGCGCCGAGTCCAGCCCTGGTCGATGATGGCGCGGGCCGGCAGCCGCAGGACGTGCTCGACGAGCTCCTGGTCGAGGAACGGCAGCCGCGCTTCGAGTGAGTGGGCCATCGAGGTGCGGTCTTCGTAGCGGAGCAGCGGCGGCAGGCTGTAGGTCGTGAAGTCCTGGAGGAGCCGGAGCTTGAGGTCGTTCTGGACGCGGTCGTCGCGCGGCCGTGTGCACCCGCGGGCGAAGTTGGGATCGAGCAGGCCGTCGAGCTCGACGCGTTGGCGCCGCTGCCGGAGTCGGCGGCGCGCGAGGGGGATGACGACGTCGCGGAGGCGCCAGCCTTCGCGCAGGAACGTGGGGTACCGGCGCTTCGTGAGCAGCTCGCGGAAGTACACGTACGGGTAGTGGTCGTAGCCGCCCAGGAGCTCGTCACCGCCCTGTCCGTCGAGCACCACGGTCACCTGCTGACGCGCCAGGCGCATCACCATCCACATCGCGAACGGCGCGCTGCTGACCATGGGCTCTTCGACGTGCCAGACCCACGGCTCCATCTCGCGCACGAAGTCCTTGGCCGTGGGCTCGACGCGGCTGGAGTCCGCGCCGGTCACCGCGAGCACGCTGTCGATGTAGTCGCTCTCGTCGATCGGGTCGCCGGGGAAGACGGCCGAGAAGGTGCGGAGCCGGTCGCCGAGCGAGGTGGCGTCGGGCACGTGCTGCTCGAGCTGTCGCGCCATGACGGTGCAGATCGACGACGAGTCGAGCCCGCCGCTCAGACAGATTCCGACGGGGACGTCGGCGACGAGGCGTCGCTCGACCGAACGCTCGAACACGGCCCGGAACTCGTTCGGGTCTCCCGACCCGCTCTCGTCGATCACCGGCGTCCAGTAGCGCTCGACGCGGATGCCGTCGTCGTCGATGACGGCGTAGCCGGCCGCAGGCACCTGCCGGACTCCATGGAAGAAGGTGGCTTCCGTGTGGTCGAAGAGCCCGAACGCGAGGTACTCGTACATCTGTTGGTCATCGACGCGTCGGGGGAACACCGGGTCTTGGAGGATCGCCTTGATCTCCGACGCGAAGAGCACGCGTGGTCCCGAGCGCGCGTAGTACATCGGCTTGATCCCGAAGTGGTCGCGTGCGAGCACGACCTTGGGTCGCTCGCCTCGCTCGTCGAGGATGGCAAGGCCCCACATACCGTTGAAGCGGGCGAAGCACTCCGCGCCCCACTCGTGGAAGGCGTGCAGGACGACTTCGGTGTCGCAGCTGGTGCGGAAGGTGTGCCCCAGTCCTTCGAGGTCGGCACGGAGCTCCCGGAAGTTGTAGACCTCGCCGTTGTACGCGAGGTGCACCAAACCGTCGGGGGTGCTCATCGGCTGGTGCCCTTGGGCGAGGTCGATGATGCTCAGCCTTCGGAAGCCGAGGCTGGCGGCGTCGGTCTCGAGCAATCCGGCGTCGTCGGGGCCACGGTGGACGAGCGACGAGGTCATCGCCTCGAGCAGCTCGAGGTCGCGAGGCCCCCAGAATCCGTCAACCCCGCACATCGTGTCCTTTCGCGCCGGGAGACCGGCCGTCGGTGACGGACCAGGTTACGGGGTCACCCTGCTGGGACTCGGCAGCATGGGGTGGCTCGTGGTCAGCAGGTGCCCGCCAATCTGGGGGCATGTCGCGTCACTCCGGCGGGGCGGATCCCGAACCCGACGGAGCGGACCGCGTGCCACAGGACGGGGAGCACCTGCGCGACCTCCTTCCGCTGTCGGGCTTCGAGGAGTACCTGCGGCCGGAAGGGGAGGACCCGCCCCGGCGGAGTGACGCGGTCGCCGCAGGTCCGCGTGTCCACGCGACCGCGGCTGGGTGCCGTCCTCGTCGCGGGCGCGCTCGTCGTCGGGACGGTCATCGTCGCGCTCGTGGGTCACTCCGGCACCGACCATGCGAGCACCGCGGCCGGCGCGACGCCCACGCGCTCGCCGGCAACGATTGCGGTGTCGGCGCGCGGCGGGCCCACGACCCCTCGCTTGTCCGTCGCTCCCATCGGGTGTCCGGTTTCGACGCGCCCCGGCATCGACGGCACGACCGTCATCGCCATCGGGACCTGTGCCGCGGGAGCCCAGGAGCTGCGCGTCGATCCCGTCCCGCCGACCGCTTGGCTCGGCTCCACCGGCGACCTCGTCATCGAGCGAGGACCGGTGGCGTCGTGCCATCTCGTCGACGGTGCGGCGAGCTGTGGCCCGATCCCGAGCTCCGGGGTTGCGACGAATTCGTTCCAGGTGCACGTCGGCTACGTCGACGGCAGCCGCCCGAGCGGGTCGCAGCTGCGCGTGTCGCTCCGCGGCGCCGACGGCGCGACCCGCGGAATCGCTCATCACCGTGTCGTGACGGCGACCGTGCGCGCGCTCAGGCTCCGAGCAGCTGCGAGACCGTGACGGGCGTGAGCCCGCGTTGCGCGAGCCCGTCGAGAATCGTCGGAAGCGCGGCGATGGTGCCCGCATGGCCGAAGTGGAGGCTGACGACGGAGCCGGCACGCACGGTCGCGAGCGTGCGCTGTGCGACTGCGGTGCCGCCGGGGTCCTGGTAGTCGAGCGGGTCGACGTCGTAGCCGAGCACGACGGGATATCCCGCCGCGCCGGCGGCGTCCAACCCGGCCGCGGACGGGCTGGTGAAGCCGTCGTCCGTGCCCGAGGGGCGGAAGTATCGGCCGCCCGACCCGGTGAGGCGGATGAGGACGTCCCGGCAGCGCACGATCTCGGTGCTCATCGCTGCCGGTGTCAAGGAGCTGAACGTGGGATGCGTGTACGTGTGGTTCGCGAGCTCGTGACCCGCGTCGAGGAGCCGCTTGGCCCAGGTCGGGTTCGCGTCGAGCCACTGGCCCACGACGAACGACGTGATGACGGTCTTGCGCGACGCGAGCACGTCGAGCAGCTGCGCGGCGAGCGTGAGGTCGCCGTCGGTGTGGAAGGTGAGCGCGACGCGCGGCTTCGTCGTCGGGCCGCTGACGATGAAGCGCGCGGGACCGGTCGGCGCGGCGGTCGTCGTGGTGGTGCTCGACGATCCGGTGGTGGTCGGGACGGTCGACGCGGCCTGCCCGCGTGATCTCCCCTTGCCGCACGCCGCGGCCAGCGCGAGCGCACCGGCCGCGAGGATGGAACGCCGGCTCGGTCGCGCCCCGGAGTCGTCCACGGGAGAAGTCACCCGGTGCGCCCGACGGCATCGACCAGCATGCGAGCGAGCAACTGCGGCTGGTTCAGGAACGGCGAGTGCGCCGTGTCGATCACGAGTGGTTCCACGCCGAGTCGCGTCGCAACGTCATCGGCCAGCGACGCGGACTGCGCGCGGTTGTTCGCGCAACGCAGGAACGTGCGGGGGATCGCGCTGCTCCAGAAGCTCGGCACGCTGATCTTCTCTCGCAACGGCGCGAGCGGCTGCGGGGAGAGCCGCGAGAACGCCCAGGCCGCGTCGGCGGGATCGCAGTCGTCGTAGAACATGGCCACGGCGGTCTCGGGCGCGGTGATGGTCACGGCACTGCCGTCGGCCGCGAAGTCGAAGCCCGGCCTGCCGTGCAGTCCCATCAGGTTCCCGGCCTCGAGCACGCTGGCACCCTCCGTCGGGAGGACCGCCGCGAGGTAGACCAGATGACGGATCCGATCGCCCTCCGCGTCGGCGACGACGGTGACGACGTGGCCGCCCATCGAGTGACCCACGACGACGTCACCCGGCGTGAGGACGTCGAGGACGGCGTCGCGGTAGCCGCCGAGCGTGGCGTGCTCGTCCCGGCGGAGCCCGTGGCCGGGGAGGTCGGGTGCGACGGATGCATGGCCCAGGTCGCCGAGCGCGCGTTGGAGCCGCTCGAAGCACCAGCCGCCGTGGAACCCGCCGTGGACCAGGACGAAGCGCACCCGGTCAGTCTGTCCGAAGCAGGTCCCGGGTCCCCATCGTGGGCGCGCGCCGCACCGGGGGTCGAGCGGTGGTCGCTGCCTCTCCGCGGCGGATGGAGCGGACATAGGCGCCGGCGGCGAGGAAGCTGAGCACACCGCACACGGCCGCCGCGACCCGGGGGTCGGACAGCTGGCTGATCGCGCCGATGATCGGCCCGCCGATCGGCGTGCTCCCGACGACGGTGAGCGCCCAGAGGCCCATCACGCGCCCGCGCATCGTCGGGTCCGCGGCCAGTTGCAGCAGCGAGTTCGCCAGCGCGGCGAAGCGCATCGTGAACAGCCCGCAGAGGAACAGTCCCGGCAGGACGGTCAGCAGGCTGGGAGCGACGGCGACGAGCCCGAGCGTGGCTGCGAACACCACGGCCGAGCTGCCGACGGCTCGGTCGGTGGGTGCCGTCTCGCGGTGAGCGATCGTCAGCGCGCCGGCGAGTGAGCCGAGGGCGTACACGAAGGCCATGAATGCGAGCGTGGCCGGACCTCCGTGAAATGCGAGCTTGGCGAGCAGCGGCAGCAGTGTCGTCTGGTTCAGCGCGAAGGTGCCGAACACGGCCATGAGGAGGATCGTCGATCGGAGCACCGGCCGCGACCACACGTAGCGGAATCCGTCGCGGAGCTGTCGAGGCTCGCGTTCCACCGGGGCCGAGCGGAACAGTTCTTCGGGTCGCATCATTCGGATGGCGACGACCAGCGCGAGGTACGACGCCCCGTTGGCGATGAAGCACGGACCCGTTCCGAGGGTCGCGATCACCACGCCCGCGAGCGCAGGACCAACGAGGCGCGCGAGCTGGAACGCCGACGAGTTCAAGCTCACCGCGTTCGACAGCTCGGCCTCCCCGACCATCTCGACGACGAAGGTCTGGCGCACCGGGTTGTCGAACGCGAACGCGACGCCGAAGAGCGCGGCGATCAGCGCGACCATCCAGAGCTGCGCGACGCCGGTGATCGTGACGATGCCGAGCAGCACGGATGTGATCCCGAGCGAGACCTGCGTCGTGAGCAACAGCAGGCGCTTGTCGACGCGATCGGCGACGAGGCCGCTCCACGCGCCGAGGACGGTCGTCGGCAGGTACTGGACCGCGACGATCACACCGACCGCGACGCCGCGGTTGTGCGAGAGCTCGAGGACGAGCCAGCCCAGCGCGATGGACTGCATCCAGGTGCCGCACTGCGAGATCAACTGCGCGACGAAGTACAGGCGAAAGTTCCGGACCTGGAGCGAGCGAAACGTGCCGGAGCGGGCGAGACGCGAGAGCAGCATCAGGTGTCGGCGACGATGCGTTCGAGCAGCGGCAGCGCTTGGGCGAGGATGGCGCGCTCGCTCTCGGTGAGGCGCGCCACCCGTTGGGCCAGGAACGCGTCCCCGGTCGTCCGGACCTCGCCGAGCATCCGGATCCCCTTCGGGGTGATGTCGATCCGCACCACGCGCCGGTCGTCGGCGTCGACGGTGCGCGTCGCCAAGCCGGACTCAACGAGGCGGTCGACGATGCGGGTCATGCTTGGCGGCTGGACGTGCTCTGCGGCGGCGAGGTCGCCGAGCGTCACAGGGCGGAGGCGCTCGATCGCGGCGAGCGCCGCGAAGCGCGCTGCGGTCATCTCCTCGCGGTTCCCGATCCCGTGTTGGCGCATTCGGCGAGAGAGCCGTGCGACGACGAGCCGCAAGCCGGATGCCAGGCGGCCGATGTCGGCGAGGGCGCTCGTCGCGGAGGGCACAATCGGTTAGTTTACTGCAGCTAACTGATTTGGAGTCACCGGAGGAACGGAGCACGATGCGCATCGCACTCCAGCTGCCGACGCATCGGGTGCGGCAGGGCGCGGAGTTCGTGAGTGGACCGGCGGTGTCGGAGCTCGCCCGCGCCGCGGAGGCCGCCGGCTTCGACGCCGTCTTCGTGACCGACCATCCGATCCCCGACGTGCCCTGGATCGAAGGAGGCGGTCATCATTCGCTCGACCCGTTCGTCGCGCTGGCCGCGGCGGGGGCGGCGACGAGCCGGCTGCGGTTGATGACCAACATCTGCGTCGCGCCCTATCGCAATCCGTTCCTCCTGGCCAAGGCGGCGTCGTCGCTCGACGTGATGTCCGGCGGACGTGTGGTGCTCGGGTTGGGCGCCGGCTACCTCGACGGTGAGTTCCGGGCTCTCGGCGTCGACATGACGCGCCGCAACGACGCGACCGACGAGGCGATCCGGGTGCTGCGCGCGACCTGGACCGGCGACGTCGTCGTGCACGAAGGCGCCGACTTCACCGCGATCGGCAACGTCTCTCTCCCGACGCCGATCCAGGGTGCACAGCTGCCGATCTGGGTCGGCGGCAACAGCCGACGCGCCGTGCGCCGCGCGGTCGAGCTGGGAGACGGCTGGATCCCGTTCCTCAACCCGGCGACCACTGCGCTCGAAGGCACGAGCTCGCTCGACGACCTTGCTGCGCTCGCGTCGATGATCGCGTACGCGCACGAGCACTCGGGCCAGGTCCGTCGAACCGCGCCGTTGGAGGTCGCGTTCATGCCCGCGTGGCGACGGTTGCTGGTTGACGGCGCGTATGACGACCTGGTTGGCTCGGCCGAGATGCTTGCCGGACAGGGCGTGACGTACCTGTTGACCGCGCTGCCCGCGAAGACCCGCGCCGAGCTGATCGGTCGCATCGACGTGTGCGGAGAGAACCTCGTCCCGAGACTCGAACCCGTGACCACTCCGGGAGTGATGCCCGCGTGAGCATGCTCGATGCGTGGCCGCAGCTGTCTGCCGCGGAGTGGGCTCCCACACGCGAGACGCTGCATCTCTGGACCCAGATCGTCGGCAAGATCCGGATGGCGCGCACTCCGTTGTCGAATCACTGGTGGAACGTCGTGCTGTACGTGAGCGCGCGTGGCCTCACCACCTCGCTCATTCCCGCGGGAGTCGGTCGCGGGTTCGAGATGGAGTTCGATTTCGTCGCGCACACGCTCGAGATCCGCAGTGCGGATGGTGGGCGACGTGCGATCGCCCTCGCGCCACGTTCGGTCGCGGATTTCCACGCCGAGGTGATGACCCGGCTGGAGGAGTTGGGTCTCACGACGGAGATCTGGCCGATGCCGGTCGAGATCGAAGGCGCCATCCCGTTCCCCGACGACCACGATCATGCGTCGTACGACGCGGAGCAAGTCGAACGGTTCTTTCGCATCCTCGTGAGCAGCGACCGCGTGATGCGTGCCTTCCAGGGCGGCTTCGTGGGGAAGGCGAGCCCGGTTCACTTCTTCTGGGGCGGTTTCGACCTCGCGACGACGCGGTTCTCGGGGCGGCGAGCGCCCGACTACGAGCGGCCCGTGCCGCACTGCGGGCCGCACGTCATGCGCGAGGCGTGCTCGCACGAGGTGAGCAGCTGCGGGTACTGGCCGAGCAGCGCCGGTGAAGGGTGCTTCTACGCGTACGCGTACCCGGAGCCCGCGGGGTACGCGGAGGCGTTCGTCGACGCCGGCGTGGTCTACGACGACGCGTTGGGCGAATACGTCCTGGCGTACGAGCAGCTTCGGCGCGCGAGTGACCCTGACGCCGCAGTGCTCGAGTTCTTCACGTCGACGTACACGGCTGCGGCCGACTTGGCGCACTGGGACCGGTCGGCGTTGGAGCGCCGCTGAGATCGCAGGGAATCCGACGAAGCTCCACGGGATCGCGTTGCGCGCGAGCACGATCAGGTAGTCGGCGGACTCCTCGACGGGCGGCGCGACGACCACGACGGTGGGTGTGGCGAGCATCGCGGATTCGCGGAAGGCACGCTCGAGGTCGGCTCGCAACGCGGCACGTGCGCGCTGGGCGTCGAGGTCGCCACGACCTGATGGCCGAGCCGACCAAGCAGCGTGACGGCCCGGGCGGACTCGGGTGGGTGCCTGTCCACCTAGGATCCGGCGCCATGACGACCACTACGCATCCGCTCGTCGGGACCCCCGTCCGCCGGATCGAGGATCCGCGGATCCTTGCCGGGCAGGCCCGCTACTTCGACGACCTGGCGATCACCGGTCTGTTGCACGCCGTCTTCGTCCGCTCTCCGATCGCGCACGCCCGCATCGAGGGTATCGACACATCCGAGGCGAAGGACATGCCGGGCGTCGTGGGCGTCTACACGAACGCCGATCTCGGCCTTCCTGCGTTCACGACCATCGTGTCCGTCCCGCACGTCTTCGCACGCGAGCTGCCCGCGAAGGACACCGTGCGTTACGTCGGTGAGCCGGTCGCGGTGGTGGTCGCCGGGACCCGCGCCCAAGCGGTGGACGCGGCCGAGATGGTCGTCGTCGACTACGACCCGCTGCCGACGGTGAACGACCCGGTTTTCGCAGCCTCGCCCGACTCGCCGCTGCTGTTCCCTGAGCACGGCAGCAACGTCGCCATGGACGTGCCCTTCGGAGGCGACAGCGCCCCGCTGGCCGATGCAGAGGTCGTGGTGCGTGGGCGGCTCACGAATCCCCGGATGGCGCCGATCCCGATGGAGGCGAACGGCGTCGTCGTCGAGGCCGAGGGCGATGGTCGACTGAAGTTCTGGGCGCCGACCCAAGGACCCCACTCGCTGCGCGACGGACTTGCCCCCCTGCTCGGAGTGGAGCCGTCCGCAGTCCACGTGGTCGTCCCGGCCATGGGAGGCGGGTTCGGCGCGAAGGTCGGGATGCACGCCGAGTACCCGATCGTGGGCCGCATCGTCCAACTGCTCGGGCGGCCGGTGAAGTGGACCGAGACCCGCTCGGAGAACCTCGTGACGATGGGTCACTCGCGGGGCCAGGTGCAAGACGTCGAGCTGGGCCTCACGCGCGAAGGCGTGATCACCGGCTTGCGAGTGCAGCTCATCCAGGACGCGGGCGCGTATCCCGGCATCGGCATGTTCCTCCCGATGCTCACCCGATTGATGGGTCAGGGCGCGTATCGCATCCCCAAGATCGAGTTCAACGTGCGCGTGGTCGCGACGAATGCCACGCCCGTCGGCGCGTTCCGCGGCGCGGGCCGTCCCGAGGCGACGGAGCTGCTGGAGCGCATCGTCGACATCGCAGCTGACGAACTGGGGATCGACCCCGTGGAGCTGCGGCGCAGGAACCTCCTGACGAAGGACGAGTTCCCGCTCACCACGCTCACCGGTGCCGCCTACGACACCGGCGACTATGGGTACGCGCTCGACGAAGCCGTGCGCATCGCCGACTACGAGTCGCTGCGCGCCGGGCAGCGCGCACGCCGCGAGCGCGGCGACGTGAAGCTGCTCGGGATCGGGGTCTCCACCTATGTCGAAGTGAGCGCGCCGGCCGGCGCGTCGGAGTTCTCCGAGGTGACGGTCCAACGCGACGGTTCCGTCGTCGCCAAGGTCGGGACATCCGCGCACGGTCAAGGCCACGAGACGACCTTCTCGCAGATCGTCCACGACGTCCTGGGTGTTCCGCTCGAGCAGATCCGGATCGTGCACTCCGACACCGACCTGGTGGCGAAGGGCGGCGGGACGGGCGGGTCGCGCAGCTTGCAGCTCGGCGGCTCCGCGATCCGCAGGGCCAGCGAGGAGGTGCTCGCGGCGGGCCAAGGAGCTCGCCGCGCAGCTCCTCGAGGCGAGCGCGGACGACATCGTCGTGTTCGACGGCGCCGGTGTGGGTGTCGCCGGTGCGCCGACCTCTGCTCTCTCGTGGGCCGAGCTCGCGGCGGTGGCCGACGATCCGGAGCGCAGGCCGATGAACTGGGAGTTCGGGCTCGCAGCCGCGCTCGACTTCGACCAGGGCGCAGGCACCTTTCCCTTCGGCGCGCACATTGCCGTCGTCGAGGTCGACACCGAGACGGGCAAGGTCGTCCTCCAGCGTCACATCGCGGTCGACGACTGCGGCAACATGGTGAATCCGCTCCTGGTCCACGGTCAGTTGCACGGCGGCATCGCCAACGGCGCCGGGCTCGCGCTCTTCGAGAGCGTCGTCTACGACGACGACGGCAACCCGCTGACTGCGAACCTGATGGACTACGCGATGCCGAGCGCCGCGGAGTTCCCGAGCTTCGAGGTCGCCAGCACCGTCACTCCGACGCCGCTGAACCCGCTCGGTGCGAAGGGCGTGGGGGAGTCGGGCACGCTCGGGGCGACGCCCGCAGTGCACAACGCGGTGGTGGACGCCCTCTCCCACCTGGGCGTGCGAGACATCCCGATGCCGCTCACCGCTCAGCGAGTCTGGGAGGCGATCCACCAGGCAGGGTGACGCACGTCACCATATGATCCGGCAATGACCGCCACCGAGACCCCACTCGTCGGCAAGGCCGTACGCCGCGTCGAGGACCCCACGATCCTGCGTGGCGAGGCCCGCTACTTCGACGACCTGGCGATCCCGGGCCTGCTCCATGTCGTGTTCGTCCGCTCGACGATGGCGCACGCGCGCATCGAAGGCGTCGACGTCTCCGAAGCCGCCGCCATGCCCGGCATGGTCGCGGTCTACCGCCACGACGACCTCGGACTGCAGAAGATCCCCGCGTTCCCCGGGATGGAGGGCGCGCCCGACACGTACTTCCGGCCCGCGGCTCGCGAGGGACATCGTGCGCTTCGTCGGCGAGCCGATCGCCGCGGTCGTCGCCTCGACGAGAGCAGAGGCGGTCGACGCGGCCGAGATGGTCGTCGTCGATTACGACCCGCTCCCGGCGGTCGTCGACCCCTACGCGGCCGCGGCAGAAGGTGCGCCCCTGTTGTTCCCGGAGACGGGCAGCAACGTCTGCACCGACTCGCCGTTCTCGAGCGACGGCGACCCGCTCGCCGGCGCGGAGGTCGTCGTCGAGGCGCAACTCGTCAATCCGAAGATGGCGCCGCTCCCGATGGAGGGCAACGGCATCATCGTCGAACCCGACGGGACCGGGATCCGGGTGACGACACCCGTGCAGATCCCGTTCGGCTTCCGCGGGCACCTCGCACCCTTGGTCGGTCTGAGCGACCAGGAGGTCCGCGTCATCGTCCCGCACATGGGCGGTGGGTTCGGTGCGAAGGCGCTGATGATCCCGGAGCACGTCGTCGTCGCACGGATCGTCCAGCAGCTCGGCCGTCCCGTGAAGTGGACCGAGACGCGCTCGGAGAACCTCGTGGTGATGGGCCATGCCCGCGCGCAGTGGCACCACGCGCGGGCTGGGACTGCGTCGCGACGGCACGATCGTCGGCTTGCAAGTGGATCTGCTCCAGGACGCGGGCGCGTACCCGGGTGTCGGCGCATTCCTCCCGACGGTGACGCGCCTCATGGGTCAGGGCGTGTACCGCATCCCCAAGATCGACTGGAACGTCCGCGCGGTGGCGACCAACACCACGCCGGTTGGCGGCTTTCGCGGCGCGGGCCGTCCCGAGGCTTCGGAGCTGCTGGAGCGCATGGTCGACATCGCGGCCGACGAGCTGGGCATGGATCCGGTGGAGCTGCGGCGCAAGAACCTCCTGACGAAGGAGGAGTTCCCGCTCACCACCGCCACCGGCGCCGAGTACGACACCGGTGACTACCCCCGCGCGCTCGACGAGGTCGTGCGACTCAGCGGCTACGACGAGCTCCGCGCCGACCAGCGTGCGCGCCGCGAGCGCGGCGACGTCGTGCAGCTCGGCATCGGCGTGTCGACCTATGTCGAGATCAGCGCGCCGCAGATGCTGTCGGAGTTCGCGAGCCTCGAGATCCAAGACGACGGTCGCGCGCTGTTGAAGGTGGGCACGACCGCGCACGGTCAGGGCCACCAGACGACCTTCGGTCAGATCGTGCACGACGTCCTCGGCATCCCGATCGAGCGGATCATCTACGTGCAGTCCGACACCCGCATCATCGACCACGGCGCGGGCACGGGCGGCTCGCGCAGTCTCCAGGTCGGCGGCAGCGCGGTGCGCAACGCGAGTCTCGAGGTGCTGGGTCGAGCGAGAGAGCTCGCCGCGCAGCTCCTCGAGGCGAGTCCCGACGACATCGTCGTACATTCGGGCGAGCGCATCGGTGTGGCGGGTGCACCGGCAACGGCGCTGTCGTGGGCCGAGCTCGCCGTCGCGGCGAACGACGTGCAACGGCGGCCGACGAACTGGGAGTTCGGCCTGTCCTGCGCGCTCGACTTCGACCAGGCGGGAGGCACGTTCCCGTTCGGCGCGCACGTTGCCGTGGTCGAGATCGACACCGAGACGGGCAACGTGGTGCTCCAGCGGCTCGTCGCGGTCGACGACTGCGGCAACATCATCAACCCGCTGCTCGTGCACGGTCAGTTGCACGGCGGCATCGCGAACGGTGCCGGGCTCGCGTTGTTCGAAGGCATCGAGTACGACGTCGACGGCAACCCGTTGACCGCCAACCTGATGGATTACGCGATGCCGAGCGCGGCGGAGTTCCCGAGCTTCGAGGTCGCGAGCACCGTCACTCCGACGCCGATGAACCCCCTCGGTGCCAAGGGCGTCGGGGAGTCGGGCACGCTCGGCGCGACGCCGGCGGTGCACAACGCGGTGGTCGACGGTCTCTCGTATCTCGGCGTGCGCGATGTCGACATGCCGCTGAGCGCGCAGCGGGTCTGGCGGGCGATCGAGTCAGTTCGGTAGCGGACGGTCACACCGGGCCGCGGTCGTGCGTGCGGTCAGCCGCCGAAGTCGACGGTGACCCACACCCGTCCGTCGCTGCTGGTCGCCAGGCCGACGCCGGCCACCGTGAACGCGCCCGACAGGATGTTGGCACGGTGCGCGGGTGAGTTCATCCACGCCTGCTCCATCGCGGCGACAGACGTTCCCGTCGGCGCCACGAGGATGTTCTCGCCCATCGTGGAGAAGTTCGTCTGGGCGAGCGAACCCTGCAGGTTCGAGTGCGTCAGGGACTGGTTCGCGGCCATCCAGTTCGACCAGCTCTGCGAGAAGCCCGCGCACTGGTCGTTCCACCCGAGGGCGGGCAGGCCGTTGGCGGCGCGATCCGCGTTCATCGCGGAGAGGATGGCGCCGAGCGTTCCCCCCGGTGCCGGCGAGGTCGGCGGGCCGGCCGGAGCGGGCGCGGGGTCGGGGGCGGGAGCAGGTGCCGGCGCGGGCGCGGCGGTCGTTGCCGGCGTGGCCGATTGCGGACGTGGCGCGGCGGGTGCGGGCGTGGGGTCGGGTTCGGGCGCCGGCGCCGAGGTGGTGGTCGTGGTGTCGGGCGCGGTGGGGTTGGGCTCGTTGAAGGTGTCGGTCGCGTGGGCAGTGGTGCCTGACGGCGACGCGGCACCAGCGGACTTGAGGGCGGTGACCGGACCGCTGTTGGTCAGCCCGACGGCGGCGCCGACGCCGATCGACGCGGCGCCGACCGTGAGCGCGACGCCGGCGGCACGCCAGTGCATGAGCCATTTGCCCCGCATTGCCCGCTCCCTTGAACGCTCTCCGTGGTCAAAGGCGTCATCGGGCCGCTGGCTTGGTTCCTTGAGTCAACGGCGCGTCAACGAGGCGGAATTGACACCGCTCGGGCGTGTGGCTCGGTCGTGATCCAGGCCGCGTTGCTACGATCACTCGCTCACCGGGCGGTTGGCTCAGGGGTAGAGCACTTCCTTGACACGGAAGGGGTCAGAGGTTCAAGTCCTCTACCGCCCACGGTGAATGCGCAGGTCAGCGGGGGTTCGTGCCCCCGCTGACTCGCGTCCGGCGGATTCGATCCGGCGTGCATCCCGCGAGCGCTCTGGCGGCCACACGGAGACGCCCACCCGCGAGCTTCCGCGCGAGCCAGCCGTCGTAGCTGCGCAAGATGGCGTCGAGGCGCTCCCAGTCGCGCTGGAAGGCTGCCAGGTGCCGGTCGATCGCGAGCTGATGTTCGCTACGGCGCGCGCGGCATTGCTGCAGTCGCGTATGCGATCCAGGTCTCACCGAGCTGGTCCCACGCTGCTTGCCAAGGAAGCACCCGGCGAAGGTCGGCGCCGCTGGCGCCAGTCGCCGCTCGCGCGAGCGCAGAATAGGCGGCGCCCGTGTGCCCGTCTTGGGCGGGTTCTCGAGGAGCTTCCCACTGGACTCGACCCACGAAGCGTTCGTCGCATCATGTCGTGGCCCTGCGGGCTGAAGCGCACCGGCGTTTCGGGGCACTCGATCTCAACCGGTTTTGATGCTTGGTGGCGCTGGTGGACCAAGGAGGCGCACGACTTCGTATGGCGCGCGCGCTACGAGGTGATCACCGTGGACCGGACCGGAACCCACGACGCGTGGACTGCGAGAGCAACCAGCGCGCCGTGGGCAATCGATGTCGACGGTCGAGTCACCGATGTGCGCCGCGTGTGGCCGATCGACCATCAACCGCCGGATCTCCGCAAGAAGCGTTGGAGCACAACTGGAGTTGGTCCCGTGTGCCACACGGCGACGATGTCGGCGACCGACACAGGCTGGCCCACCGAGCGATCGGATCGTCTCGATGCACGCGGTCGGGGCGCAGTCGATGGTGTCGACAAGCGTTCCATGAAGATCAAAGACCGCTGCCTCGACCACATCCGCCATCGCATCGACAGTCACCAGCCGTGCAACCTCGCCCCACGTCCGGCGTTCGGGGACGGTCGGGCGGGTCGGTGTCCGACCAGGTGGTCCCTTCACCGAACCTGCGATGTCGCGACCGGGTGCGTAGCATCGAGGGGCCACTTCGAACAGGAGCAAACGTCCGATGGCAACGTACGACACCACCTTCGAAATCGACGCGCCGACCGCGCCGGTGTGGTCAGCACTTACCGACTTCGCGCGATACGGCGAGTGGAACACCGTTCTGCCGTCACTGCAGGGCGACGCACGCGTTGGCGGCACGCTGGCGATCGCGCTCGTGCTTGGCGAGGGAACCAAGCCGATGAACGTCTCCGCCGAGGTGCTGGAGTTCGATCCGGACCGACGCTTCACCTGGCAAGGTCACCTCGGCGCCCAGTTCCTGTTCAAGGGGTTCCGGGAGTTCTCCCTCGAGCCGCTCGGACCGGACAGAACGCAGGTGCGACACGTGGAGACCATCACCGGGCTGATCGCACCCGTCTTCCACGCGGTCAAGAAGAAGGGCATGGCGACGCATCACGATGGGTTCGACGCGTGTCTGAAACGCCGCGCCGAGGAGCTCTCGGCCGCCTAGTGGTGCGTCGCGGATTTGATCTGGTGGGTCAGGGCGGCGCGACCTCGACGGACCTTGGCGATGATCTTCTTCGCCGGGGTGTGCCAGACGAAGGGTTTGGGGCTGTCGTTCCAGTGCGATGCCCACAGGTCGATGGCCTCTTCGAGGGCGGCGACGCTATCGAACGTTGCCTGCTTGAGGCGCCGGTTCGTGAGCTGCGCGAACCAGCCTTCGACGAGGTTCAGCCACGACGCGGACGTCGGGGTGAAGTGCAGGTGCCATCGGTCGCGTCGCGGGTGCGCGAGCCACTCGACGACGGGCGGGGCGCTGTGCGCCGAGAGGTTGTCCAACACGACGTGCACGTCGAGGTCGGCCGGCACGTGCAGGTCGATCCATTTGAAGAACGCCAACACATCGTTGGCCGTGTGCTTCTTGCGGGTCTGGTGCAGGACCTCACCGGTCCCGATGTTCAACGCGGCGAACAGATCGACGGTGCCGTTGCGTTTGTAGTCATGGGTCATGGTCTTGGCCCGCCCGGGTTTCAACGGCAGCGACGGCTGGGTGCGATCCAACGCCTGGCATTGGGTCTTCTCGTCGAAGCTGAACACCGCCGCTCGTTCCGGCGGATCGAGATACAGGCCGACGACATCAACGAGTTTCTCCTCAAAGCGCGGATCGTTCGACAACTTGAACGTCTCGACCCGCCACGGCCGCAGGTTCCTGGCCCGCCAGATCCGAGCCACGGTGTCCTTGCCCACACCGTGACGCTCACCCATCGTGCGCGTCGACCATGCGGTCGATTCGTCGTCCGGAATCGTGTGCAACGTGTCCTCCACGATCGCGTCTATCACCGGCTGTGGAATCTCGGGCTTGCGACCCCGTCCCGGCGCGATCGACCCGACCGCGTCGATCCCACCCGCTTCGAACTTCGCCCGCCACCGTCGCACCGCGTCCGCGGTCGTGTCGCACTCCCGAGCGATCTGATTGTTCGCGACACCGCGCGCCGCGAGCAACAGACCACGCGCTTGCACCACCATCCGATGCGGCAACGTGTGCGAGCGAGCGATGCTCTCGAGCTCGCCACGCTGCTTGCGAGTGACCTTCAACGGGGCAGCAACCATCACCGGCATGCTGCCACCCTAACCACACTTGCTATTTCAGCGACGGACCACTAGCTCGTGGTGCACGCCGCGCGAACCAGCGGGCGTTCACACGCGAGCGTCTCTGGAACGGCAACCGCGAACCACGCACAAACTTCTATCGGCTCGACCCCGAGCAGAACATCATCCGTTGGACCTGGGTCAAGTACCCCGAGTACGTCGAGCGATACGGCCGAGCCGCTCGTGATCCCGCAAACGCGCACCTCCGATATGTTCGCCTCGACCACCAGTCGGAGATCAACGCCTTCGTCGAGCGGACACGCTGCTGAGCCGGCGATTGGGGATGGTCCCTTGTCCGCTCCCGTGCTAGGAACCGGGTAGCTCGCTGCCAGTCGAGTTGCGGGCAGAAGGGGGCCGTATGCCCAAGTACCTGGCTCGTGCCAACTATGTGGGTGAGGGAATCAAGGGCTTGATGGCCGAGGGGGGCACCAAGCGACGCGACACGGTTCGAGCATCACTCGAATCGGTGGGTGGAACACTCGAGTGCTTCTACTACGCATTCGGCGATACGGATGTGTTCGGGATCGCCGACATTCCTGACGACGCCAGCGCAGCGGCTTGGTCGCTGATGGTCAACGCCAGCGGCGCCGTGAGCCTCCATCTCGTGCCCCTCATGACGCCCGAGGATCTCGACGCCGCTGCGGCCAAGTCACCGTCCTATCGAGCTCCGGGCGGCTGACGGGCGGCCCGAGCCCGTTCCCGACGTGTCGTTCGGAGCCGGCATCTGGGACACCGTTTCGTGCGTTCTCGCTCAGCGGCCGGTCGAGTGCTCCGCGGGTCTCGGGAAGCTCTGATCACGAATCGTCGTCGCCTGATCGCTCCTACGATCCGGGGATGGCGATCCAGGATGCACTCGACCGGTACTTCGACGGATGGAACAACGGTGACGGCGCGGCGGTCGTCGCGTCGCTGACCCCTGGCGGTACGTACGAGGACCCGACCACGGGGGGACGGCTCACCGGTGACGCCCTCGCGGCAAGCGTTTCGTCGTTGGCCACCGGGTTCACCGACCTGTCGTTCGAGGTTGTCAGCGTCGCCAGCACCTCGGACACCTCGGTCGTCGTGCAGTGGGTGATGCACGGCACCAACACCGGGCCGATGCCCGGCGGGCGGGCTACCGGAGGCACGACCGCGCTTCCGGGCGTCGACGTCATCGACTACGACTCCGGCGCCGACCGGATCGCGAAGGTCGTGGGCTACTTCGACAGCGCGACGATGCTGCGCCAGCTCGGCTTGCAGGCCCACGTCACACCGAACAACATGGACGGCATCACCTTCGGCTACGGGCTGCGGATCGATTCGCGTCGTGGAGCGGTGCCGGGAGCCTTCACCGTCACGTGGATCGAGATCGACGCCGAGCATCACGCGCAGCTCCGCGACTCGACGATGGCGATCGTGTTCGAGCAGCTCGGGCGGGAGGCCGGCTACCTCGGTTCCTTCCTCGCCAGCGTGGGGCGGAGCAAGTACACGTTCACCGCGTGGACCGACGTGGCATCGGCGAAGGCCGCGTTGCGAGGTGGCGCCCACGGAGCCGGGATGCGCGACGCGCGCGATGGCGGCTTCGGTGCGAACGCCCGCGGCGTGACCAGCTTCTGGATACCAGCGCAGATGAATGGGGTGTTCCACGCCGGCGCCGGGAAGTCGTTCGACCTCTCCGAACTCGGCGGCCAGTGGCTCTGACACGCGCCCCTCGCATCCCGAACGTGCGCCAGGTGGCGCGTTGCGTCGCGAGCAGCCTGTCCAGCCGTTCGGCGAGGTCATGGTCGTCGAGATCGACCAGGGCGCTACTCATCGCCCACCCCCACGCCGAGGAGAGCCGCGAATTCCGCGGCACGACGGCAGGCCAGGGAACAGCGACGGCGCCAAAGGTTGGCATCGAGCACCGCACCGCATCGGCAGCGCCGATCAAGCATCAGGTGCTTCACCATATCGTCCGAGCAATTCCGAAAACCGTCCACGCGCGCGGGTGACGATTTGGGCGGGTGTCGGTGACGACCCCGGAGAGAACTCTTGGGAGTGGCCCCCCCGGAGCGTGAGCGCCGTGCTCGCAACGTCCTCACTATTCGTAGGCGACGGGAGCCGTTCGTGCGTGGGCCTCCGCAGCCGCGCGGGGGGGCCGGGGCGTGGAGGCGACTGTGAGGAGGTTGCGAGGATTGTGACGCTGGACATGCGCGCGGCGAAGGTGGCAGTCTGGCGAGCGGAACCGCAATCCTCTGCCGCGTGTGTTTCCGCAGTCGCTGAGGAGAGAGGAGGCGCTCATGCGCACCGCCCGTCTCGTCGCCTTCGTGTCGTTGTGCGCAGCGATGTTGCTCACGTTGGGATCCAACGAGGGTCTCGCCGCATCCTCAAGCCTGGCGAAGACCTGCGACCGCCTGGACGGGCTTCAAGAGGACATCTCGCAGGTCGGGAGCGACCTCGACAACAGCACGAATGTCGGCGCGGCCACATACACCCGAATCGGCAAAGCGTTCACCAAGGCGTCGAAGACCGCGCCAAAGACGGTGAAGAAGTCGCTCAAGCGGCTGTCGAAGTTCTTCAAGTCGGTGGGCAAGGCCGACAACGCCGCGGACGTCCGGGTGCAGATCCAAGAGAAGTCGGCGAAATACAGCAACGACGCGGCGAAGTTCGCCACGTTCTACGCGACCGAGTGCTCGGGCGACACCGGCGGTACGACAGGTGGGAGCGGCGGCGGTGGGAGCGGCGGCACGCTGACGCTCGGTGGCGAGACCATCCAACTCGGCAACCCCCAGTGCTACCTGCAGAACCAGACCGCTGCCGGCCAGGAGATCGAGTGGACGGCCCAAGCCACCGGCACCAACGCTGCCGGCAAGAGCGTCAACCTCGACTTCACCCGGTACGCGAAAGGCGGTTCCTTCGAAGGGGACGACGTCTCGGTCATGATCGGGCAACCGGGCAGCACTGGTGGCCAGGCCTTCAACGATCGACTCGACTATGGCGCGGTGCACCGTTCTGGATCGACGCTGAGCTTGTCTGCCACCGAGATGTCCGATGACTACTCGGGTACGACAACGAACGTCTCGTTCGAGATCAAGTGCTGAATGGCCCCGCCGGGAGTGGGGAGCGATAGCGGCGGCTTGGGCGTCGCGTGCTCATCGCTCGACGTCGGCTCGTTCGACCGCCTCGCGCCTCACCGCGGCGTCCGAGTCCTCCGGCGAGCGCGGTTTCGGTCCACGAGGGTTGGTTCCGAGTGCCCTCGGGTTGCGTTCCATCCCGAGAAGATCCCGCGAGCGCACGTTCTCGGGGAGTTTCGCCGAGTGTCGCGCACCGCTCTGACCAGCCGTTATGTCTCGACAGGTATTGGCGAATATCGGCCGTCCACAGGAACGAACAGCTTGATGCCGTTCAGGTTGAACGTGGCCGTCTCTTGGGGGGAGTTCGCGGCCGGTGGTGTCAGCTGCTGGCGGCGTTGTCGCAGCGCTCGTGGATCCGGGCGATGAGCGCGGTGACCTTGTCGTGGTTCGCCTTCACGTCTGCGAGGCGACCCTGGAGCTTCTGGACCAAGTCGTCGCGGTCACGAGCCTGGGCCCATGCGATGGCCTGGTTCAAGAAGTCCTCGCGAGTCGCGATGACGGTGAGCCGGGCCTGGAGCACGGGAAGCCGGGCAACGGCGACCGCACACCGGTTGACCTTCTCCTGGCCGTTGGTTGCAGGCTTGCTGGGACGGGTGGTCTGCGCCACCGCGACGCCACCGAGTCCCAGCGATGCCGTCGCCACCATGAGCCCCGCTGCGGTCCATCGCTTGATGTTCATGAGATCCCTCCGTGGTGAGTAGTGCCACCGTGAGGGTCGTCCTCATTTGTGAGCAGACGATGAGGTCGCAGCCAGGAATTGCACCGGAAGCGTCTGCGGTCGGCGAAGGATGTAGTAGTAGACCTTCTCCCATTGGTAGTCGGGCTCGAGGCGCATGTCGGTCGTCGCATCGAGCAACGCCTCCACGGAGAGACGCGTCGTGAGTCGCGCGAGGTACGCGCCGGGGCAGTAGTGGATGCCGATGCCGAACGCGAGATGGTCGTGCTCCGGCGCGCGCGCGAAACGGTCCGGCCGGAACTCGTCGGCGTCGTCGCCCCAGATCGCTTCGTCGCGGTTGCCGGACGTGATCGAGACCGAGACGGTCTCGCCGGGGTGGAGCGGTTGGTCGTGCACGCACGCAACGCTGCGCACCGTACGGTTGAGCACCTGCAACGGAGGTTCGAAGCGCAGCGACTCCTCGATGAGCGGCTCGATGAGCGTGCGGTCCGCGCGGATGCGCGCGAAGAGACCTGGCGTCGTGAGCACGCGGTACATGAGGTTGCTCATCAAGCTCGTCGTCGTCTCGTTACCCGCGACGAGGAGGCTGTGGATGTGGAGGGCCAGCGCTTCGTCGCTGAAGGCGCGTCCGCTGGGTGGCTCGAAGGTGGCCATGCGGGTGATGCCGTCGTCGACGGGCTCCGCCGCATCTCGGCGGAGTCGCAGCTGTTCGCCGAGATACGTGCGCGCCCAGTCGTCGAGGTTGCTCGCGCTGCGCGGCGCGGCGCCGGTCTTCTCCGCGGCGCGCACCCCCTCGTCGATCCGCTTGTCGACCCAGCGGTGGATCATGTCGGCGTCCGCTTCGGGAATTCCGAGCACGAATGCGATGCTGATCGCGGGGATGCGCGCGGCCCAGTCGACGATGAGGTCGGCACGCCCGCGATCCGCGAACTCGGCGACGATGCGGGTCGCGAACGCCTCGAGCTGCGGGAGTGCGCGCTTGATGACGGGCGGCGCGACCGCCGCGAGCAGCAGGCGTCGGACGTCGGTGTGCTCGGGCGGGTTCAGCTCGATGTGCACGCGCGCTTCAGGAGCGACGGCTTGCGCCTGCTCGACGCTCCACGCGACGCCCATGCTCGCGAAGGTCTTGTAGTCGCGCAGGATCGCGCTCGCGTCGGCGTACTGGGTGAACAGCGTGGTCGGCGGGTACTGGCCGAACGTCGGTCTCGTGACCGGGCACTCGCGACGCAGCGCGGCCAGCGCGGCGAACGGCTCGACGGCCGCGGCCGGATCGACGGGATGGAAGTTCCGGACGTCGTCGCTGAGCTCGGCGTCGCTCACGTCGCCCCCCTGGTCCTGGGTCGTGCCCGGAAGAGGATCCTATTTGGCCGGAGCCCCTGGCACCACGAGGGCCGGCGGAGCGACGCCGCGCGCCGCTCACTACACTTCTGGGCAACATCTGACGCGCAGGGCTGCGCGCCGAAGGGGGAGCACGATGACCGCAGGAACCACCTCTCCGACCATCGAGGAGTTCGTCGAAGAGCTTCGCTCGGAGATCGAGGCGGCAGGGCTGTTGCCGATGCAGGCGCCGTTCGTGAAGAAGCTCATGGCCGGCGAGCTCACCCGCGACCAGATCCGCACGTGGGCCGAGCAGTTCTACTTCGGCACCCTCAACGCGCCGAAGTGGCTCGCGAACGACTTCGTGAACTGCCCCGATCCGGAGCTGGCGCGTGAGTTCGCCGAGAACATCTACGAGGAGATGACCGGCAAGCTCAGCCACTCGAAGAAGCACACGGAGCTCTTCAAGGACTTTCTCCGCGCGCTCGGGCTCAGCGACGACGACATCGCCAACCTGAAGGTGATCGAGGAGTTCCGCCCCGTCTTCGACCTCGAGGTGCCGAAGCGGTATGAGCCAGAGGAGTGGTGGATCAAGATCTGCCTCGACGGCCTGCTCTTCGAAGGCAGCTTCGGCGACGTGTCCGAGGTCATGTACGAGGTGCTGAAGGAGAAGTACGGCTTCACGCACGACGAGGTCAACTTCTTCGAGATCCACGCCGAGGCCGACAAGGACCACGGCGAGACGCTGATGAAGGCGTTCCAGCACGTCGCCACCACCGAAGAGGGCCGGGAGAAGATCCGAGCCCGGGCGTTGCGCACCGCGCAGGTCGCCCGTCTCGTCTACGAGCACTACTGATGCGCACGGGCGCGGCTCCGGCGCCGCGCCAGCCCCGTTGGTAAGGTCCAGGCCAGCTTCAGCCCCGTAGGTCGGGGCTGCGTCGCGGTCGCGTCCGGAGACCGCGTCCGAGACGAGGGAACCTGCACGCGTGCTCCTCGACGATGTGAACAGCCCGGCCGACCTGCGGCGCCTCGACCGCTCGCAGCTCGACCGGCTCGCCATCGAGATCCGTGCCTTCCTGGTCGACGCGGTCGCGCTCACCGGCGGCCACCTCGGCTCCAACCTGGGTGTCGTCGAGCTCACCCTCGCCCTGCACCGCGTGTTCGACTCGCCCCGCGACGCGATCGTCTGGGATACCGGGCACCAGTCGTACGTGCACAAGCTCGTCACCGGTCGGCGGCTCGCGTTTGACCGTCTCCGCCAGGCCGGCGGGCTGTCGGGGTATCCGTCGCGCGGTGAGTCGGAGCACGACCTCGTCGAGAACAGTCACGCGTCGACCGCGGTGAGCTACGCGTTCGGGCTCGCCGTCGCCCGTGACGCAGCCGGACGCGACGGCGCGGTCGTTGCCGTCATCGGCGACGGCGCGCTCGACCGGTGGCCTCGCGTACGAGGCGCTCAACAACATCGGTGCGAGCGGCCGCCGTGTCGTCGTCGTGCTGAACGACAACGGCCGTTCGTACGCGCCGACCGTGTCACGCCTCTCTGCGGACGGCGTGGGCGACACGGGTGCGTTCTTTCGCTCGTTGGGTCTCGACTACGTCGGCCCGATCGACGGGCACGACCTCGACCAGCTCGAGCCCGCCCTCCGCGCCGCGGCGGCCAGCACCGGCCCGGTGGTGGTGCACACAGTCACGCGGAAGGGCGCGGGCTACGGGCCGGCGGAGGACGACGAGGAGAAATGCCTCCACGACGTCGGGACCTTCGATCCGGCGACGGGTCGCCCCGCGAAGCCCGGGAGCATCTCCTACACGCAGGCCTTCTGCGACGCGCTGGTTACGTTGGCGGAGCGCAATCCCGACGTGGTGGCGATCACCGCCGCGATGCCCGGGTCCACCGGGCTGCTCCCGATGGCCGAGCGCTTCCCCGACCGCGTGTTCGACGTCGGGATCGCCGAGCAGCACGCGGTGACCGCGGCGGCCGGCATGGCGATGGCTGGCCTCCGTCCGGTGGTCGCGATCTACTCCACGTTCTTGAGCCGCGCGTGGGACCAGATCGTCTACGACGTCGGCCTGCACGCGCTTCCAGTCGTGTTCTGCATCGATCGTGCGGGAATCACGGGTGACGACGGACCAAGCCACCATGGCGTGTTCGACATCGCCCTGCTCACCAAGGTGCCCGGGATGACCGTTCTCCTGCCGTCGTCGTTCGAGGACGTCGGCGTGATGCTGGAGGAGGCGCTCGCCTGGAAAGCCGGGCCGGTGGCGATCCGGTGGCCGAAGACGGCGGCCCGGCACCTCGCGCCCGAAGTGGTGACGCGCGGCCGGGTGGCGCGCAAGGTCCGCAGCGGCGGCGACGTGTGCATCCTCGCGGCGGGGAAGCTGGTGGAGGCCGCCGAGGACGCCGCAGTGCTCCTCGAGGCGCGGGGCGTCCACGCGAGCGTGTGGGACGTCCGCATCGTGCCGCTCGATCCACGGATGCTCGAGGACGCGTGCATGCATCCGCTCGTGGTCACCGCCGAAGACGGCATGGTCAACGGCGGAGTCGGTGGTGCGGTGCTGGCGGCCCTGTCCGACCGTCAGGCTGGCGTCATACCTCCGGTGGTGACGCTCGGCACACCAGCCGCGTATCTGCCCCAGGGCAAGCCCGCGGATCTGCTCGCGAACCTCGGCCTCGATGGCGCGGGGATCGCCGCGGCCGTCACCAAGACGCTCGACCGCTCGACGTGAACCGTTGCGGGCGGGCCGTTGGCCCGTGCGCGGGGCCGGTCAGGCGGCGCTGAGCTCCAGCATCCGCTCGGCTCGCTCGGCCTGCTGGTGACGCTCCGGCGACTCGGTGCTCGCGCGGCGAGGCACCGGTACGACGAGGCTCGTGGCGAAGTACGCGTAGCAGGCCTGGCCGTCGACCGTGATCACGCCACGGCCGCCGACGCGCTCGGCGAGCTCGAGCTCTTCGGGCGTGGCCTGACGGAGCGCCTGTCCGGTCCAGTAGTCGCACAGGATGCCGACGAGTTCACCAGTCACAATGCTTCCTCCTGAGTGCACCGAGCTCCCGGTCGGGGGGGTACCGGAAGGTCGAGCTCGGTGTCAGTACCTGTGTACGGCATGACGCCTGAAAACACGAGCTTCTGCGGGCACTGTTCACACGCTGATTACAACCGGTTCCCTTGCCGTTCACGCGAGGGCCGCCGGCGCGGTCGCTAGCCTGGATGGCGGCGGCACGGTCAGCCGAGGAGCGTCGCGAGCAGTGTTCATCGACGGGTTCGTCCATCAGCTACCCGACACCGATCCGCAAGAGACCCGTGAGTGGTTGGACTCGCTCGATGCCGTCGTCGAGATCAGCGGTCGGTCCCGCGCGCGTTACCTCCTTGCCCGGCTCATGGAGCGGGCCCGCGAACAGGCGGTCGGCGTGCCCGCGATGGTCTCGACCGACTACATCAACACGATCCCACCCGAAGAGGAGCCTTGGTTCCCGGGTGACGAAGTGCTCGAGCGACGCATCCGGGCGTTCATCCGCTGGAACGCGATGGCGATGGTCGACCGGTCGAATCACCGTTTCGAGGGCCTCGGCGGGCATCTGTCGACGTTCGCTTCCGCGGCCGGTCTCTACGACGTCGGGCTGAACCACTTCTTCCGGGGAAAGACCGCCGGCACCTTCGGCGACCAGGTGTTCTTCCAGGGTCACGCCGCGCCGGGGATCTACGCGCGGGCATTCCTCGAGGGGCGCATCTCGGAGGACCAGCTGGAGCGGTTCCGCCGCGAGGTCGACGGTGGGGGGCTGCCTTCGTACCCGCACCCGCGCCGGATGCCCGACTTCTGGGAATTCCCGACGGTGTCCATGGGCCTCGGTCCGCTGAACGCGGTCGCGCAGGCACGGTTCAACCGGTACTTGCACCATCGCCGCTTGGTCGACACGTCGGAGTCGTCCGTGTGGTGCTTTGTCGGCGACGGCGAGATGGACGAGCCGGAGGCGACCGCAGGCTTGTCGATCGCGGCGCGCGAGCAGCTCGACAACCTGATCTTCGTCGTGAACTGCAACCTCCAGCGTCTCGACGGCCCGGTACGGGGCAACGGCAAGGTCATCCAGGAGCTGGAGGCCACGTTCCGCGGCGCGGGCTGGAACGTCATCAAGGTGATCTGGGGTCGCGGCGTGGGACGACCTGCTGGCGCGTGATGTCGACGGCGTGCTCGTGAACAAGATGAACAGCACCGTCGACGGCGAGTTCCAGAAGTACGCGGTGGAGTCGGGCGCCTACATCCGGGAGCACTTCTTCGGCCCCGACCCGCGGCTGCGCAGGATGGTCGAGCACCTCTCCGACGACGACCTGCGTTCCCTGCCGCGCGGCGGCCACGACTACCGCAAGCTCTACGCGGCCTACAAGCTCGCGGTCGAACACGAGGGCAGCCCGACGGTGATCCTCGCGAAGACGATCAAGGGGTGGACGCTCGGCACGGGGGTCGAGGGTCGCAATGCCACCCACCAGATCAAGAAGCTGGACATGTCGGCGTTGAAGGCGTTCCGCGACCGGTTGCAGCTCGAGATCCCCGACTCGGAGCTCGAGGACGGTGACCCGCCGTACTGGCGGCCGGCTGAGGACTCACCCGAGTACGAGTACCTCACCGCGCGCCGTCAGATCCTGGGCGGCCCGTTGCCGCAGCGCGTGGTGCGTCGATCGACGTTCTTGATGCCGGGCGAGGGTCCGTTCAAGGACATGTTCGCGGGAACGGGGGAGAAGGTCGCGGCGAGCACGACGAGCGCGTTCGCGCGACTGCTGCGCAACCTGCTGCGCGATCAGGACATCGGCACGCGTATCGTCCCGATCATCCCCGACGAGGCGCGCACCTTCGGGCTCGACGCCTTGTTCCGTGACTACAAGATCTACGCGCCGTTCGGGCAGGTGTACGAGCCGGTCGACGCGGAGCTGCTGCTCTCGTACCGCGAGGCCGACGACGGCCAGATCCTCGAAGAGGGCATCAACGAAGCCGGCGGCATGGCATCGATGACCGCGGCGGGCACGGCGTACGCCACTTGGGCGCAGCCGATGATCCCGTTCTTCATCTTCTATTCGATGTTCGGGTTCCAGCGGGTCGGTGATCTGATCTGGAGCTTCGGCGATCAGCGTGGTCGAGGATTCCTTCTCGGCGCGACCGCAGGTCGCACGACGCTGACGGGCGAGGGGCTGCAGCACGCCGACGGTCACAGTCACGTGCTCGCGTCGACGGTGCCGAACTGCCGTGCGTACGACCCGGCGTTCGCGTACGAGATGGCCGTCATCATCCAGGACGGCATCCGGCGCATGTACGGGCCCGACGCCGAAGACGTCTTCTATTACCTGACGCTCTACAACGAGACCTACCCGATGCCGGCCATGCCCGAGGGTGTGGAGGAGGGCATCGTGCGCGGGCTGTACCCGTTCCGCGCCGCACCGGAGCCGCGTGCGCACCGAGCGCAGATCCTCGGCAGCGGCACTGCGATGCTCGCTGCGCTCGACGCGCAGCGGATCCTCGCCGAGGATTTCGACGTCGCGGCCGACGTGTGGAGCGCGACGAGCTACAAGCTCTTGCGCGAGGACGCGCTGAGCGTGGAGCGCTGGAACCGGCTGCACCCGAGCGATCGTCCGCGGATGCCGTACGTGAGCGAGCAGCTGCGCGACGCGGCCGGACCGATCGTGGCGGTGACCGATTTCATGAAGGCGGTGCCCGACCAGATCGCGCGCTTCGTGCGGGCACCGTTCGTGGCGCTCGGCACCGACGGCTACGGCTTCTCCGACACCCGGGCCGCGCTGCGCCGCCACTTCGAAGTCGACGCGCCGAGCATCGTGGTGGGCGTGCTGCACGCACTCGCGGGGCAGGGCGACGTCGCGGCCGAGGTCGTCGCCAAGGCGATCGCGCAGTTCGAGATCGATCCGGAGCGTCCGGACCCGCGGTGACCTGACGGTCAGGCCCTCCGGGCCTGCGCCGGCTCGGTGATGCTGCGGGCTACGAGGCCTGGCGGTCGCTCGGCTCGTCGCGCAGCGGGTCGTCGTTCAGCGGATCGTCGGGATCCCAGGACGAGCCGTCGTCCTCGTCGTCCCATTCATCGGGCCCCGCCTCGCCCTCGGCGACGTCGGCCAGGGTCTTGTTTCCTTCGTGGAAGAGGCCGTCGTCGAAGCCCTGCTTGAGCTCGCGGGCTTCGCGAAACCGGCGAGCTCGTCCCTTTCTCGCCACGTGGCACCTACTTTCAGGACTTTCCGTGGCGCGCGCACCCTCGGGGGGCGCTCAGCGCCGGAGTCTTCCCCAGCATGATGGCGCAGCCGGGCCCCCGTGACCTGCACGAATCCGGCGTGCGTTGCGGCTCCCAGGCTACCGCTTCCCCGACGATCTCGGGGACAGGGTTGGTACAGTGCCCGCCTCCGGGCGATTGGCTCAGTTGGTTAGAGCGCTGCCTTCACACGGCAGAGGTCATGGGTTCGAGTCCCGTATCGCCCACCCGGGAAGGCGTTGCAGCGCAAGGGATGCGGCGTGCTCGGCGCGTCCGCCAGTGCTCGCGACGGGCCTGAAGTCCGGGAAAGTCCGTGGGATTCCGCGGGATCGTTCAGCGCAGCGCCATCACCGTCGCTTTGCGCGGTGCTGCCGGGGACCTCTGCAGGAGCGCATCGCGGGCTTTAGGCTCGCCCCGTGAAACGCTTCGTCTTCCGGGCGTTGGGGCTCTACCTCGTTCTCGCGATCGCGGGCCGCGTGGCAGAGGCGATGGGTGCAAGACGCTGCGGCCGCCGACCCGACTGCTGGTGCAAGAAACCGCTTCTGAGCGTGTTCAGGTGGGTCTTCCCGTATGGCCACCGCTCGTGGGCGGCTGAAGAGAAGGAATCCCTCGCGGCGAACTGACGGACTAGCGCAGCGCCGTCACCGTCGCTTCGCGCGGTGCCGCAAGGGCCGCCTTCGCCATCGCGTCCAGCGCATCCGTGACCCGTTCCTCGGTGCCCGGGAGCAGGTGCCCGTAGCGGTCAAGGACGACGGACACGCTCGTGTGTCCGGCTCGCGTCGCGACTTCCTTCCCGGATGCACCTGCCGCGGTCGACAGGGCCACGGCCGAGTGGCGCAGATCGTGGATCGGCGCGCTGCTCGAAGCGCGAGTCGTTGTCGAGGCGTGGCGAATCGAGTACGAGACCTACCGACCCGACGGCGCGCTCGGCGGCCTCACCCCTGCCCAGGTACGCGCCACGTGGATCACCGAACACCAACCAGCACTCTCATGACAGCTGGACCACCAACCGGGGTCCCGTCACCGCTGTTGCGCGCGAGCTCGGGGAAGGCCGTCGATGACGCCGTTGAGCACAGCGAGGGCGTCGTCGTCGAGCTCCGCGATGGCGGCGGGGCGGTCGCCGAGAGCGGTCTTGGGCGCGCGGAGGGGCGGTTGGGGGATGTCGTCTCTGAGCAAGTGGTCGATGCTCGCGTTGGAGGTCTCGGCGAGTCGGACGAGGGCCTCGGCGCTTGGGGTGATGCGGCCGGCTTCGTAGCGGCTGACTCGGCTGCCCCGGGAAAGTCGGGACAACCATCGAGAGCGTTGCATGGCATCGCCTCTAGCCGGCTCCCGGATCCGGCGCGCTCGTGGCCTTGTCGGGCCGTACGGGATCAAGGAGCCTCGTTTCGAGACTCTCAGGCTTCAGGGGTTTGGCGAACAGGAAGCCCTGGGCGTGGTCGACGTGTTGTCCACGCAGGTGGTCGATCTGCGTGGTGGTCTCGACCCCCTCGGCGAGAGTCGTCAAACCGAGGTCCTTCCCGAGTTGGACGAGCGTGCGAATCAGCGCATCGGATTCGGACGACCGCTCGATCGAAGCAGTGAAGGTGCGGTCGATCTTGAGGCAGTCCACCGGGAACTTCTGGACGTACTCGAGGGACGAGTACCCGGTCCCGAAGTCGTCGACGGCGATCTGCAGACCGAGGCCCTTGAGCTCGCGCAGGCGGCGCGCGGTCGCCTCGACGTTGCGCATGAGCGCGGTCTCCGTGACTTCGAGGGTCAAGGATGCCGGATCGAGCCCACTCGCTTGCAGCGCATCGCGGACGTCGTCGATGATCTCGTCGCGATCGAGTTGGCGCCCAGAGACGTTCACCGAGACGGTCAGGTCGCTGCCCTGCGCGCGCCACGATGCCATCTGCCGGCACGCTTCGAGGAGCACCCATCGGCCGACCGCGACGATCTTTCCCGAGGATTCGAGGAGCGGGACGAAGTCATCGGGCTGGATCTCGCCACGTGTGGGGTGATCCCAACGAATGAGTGCCTCGACGCCGACGAGACTCAGATCTTCGAGGTTGTAGATCGGTTGGTAGACAAGCCGGAATTCGTCGGCCTGCAACGCTGAACGCAGGTCGAACTCGAGCTCGTAACGATGTTGGATCATCGCTTCCATCTGAGCATGGAAGACCTCATAACAGTTCTTACCGGCGGCCTTCGCTTGATACAGCGCGACGTCGGCGTCGCGCAGCAGGTCCCCCGGTTCGTCGCGCGCGCCGATCGCGATGCCGACCGAAGTGGTGATCACCATCGGCGCGGCCGTGCCCGCGATCTCGAAGGGCTGACGCATGACGTCGAGCAGGCGTTCCGCGACGAGCTCAGGCGCTGCCTCCAGCGAGGCGCCGTCGAGCAGCACGACGAACTCGTCGCCTCCAATGCGTCCGATCGTGTCCGCCTCGCGAAGACTGGCCGTGAGCCGAGCGGCGACTGCCTGCAGCAGACGGTCGCCGACCGCGTGACCGAGGGTGTCGTTCACGTCCTTGAACTCGTCGAGGTCGATGTACAAGGCCGCCCCGTCGCACGCGCCGCGGCGGTTGCGAGCCAGCAGCTGCTCGATTCGATCCAAGATGAGCGCTCGGTTCGGTAGGCCGGTCAACGCGTCGTGCAACGCCTGGTGCTGGAGCTCCCGGGTCTTCTCCTCGACGAGTCGTATCGCCCGGGCACGGGTTGTCGCCAGCAAGAACACCCACCCACCGAGCAACACGCTCACGACGATCCCGACGACCAAGACGGCGAGCGCAGTGCCCGTTCTGAAGATCCCGCCTGCCGCGACGGCGCCGAGCACTTCGACCGTCCACCCGTTGTGCAGGCTGATCGTCAGGGTCCGGGCGTCTCGCGGCGCCGTACCACTCTGGAACGTCGCGTCCGACGCGTCGCTCTGAAAGCGGAAGATCACCTCCGTCTCGGGATGATGCTGCAGGGCACGATCCAACAGGACGCCCGGGACCACCGACATGCCGACCCACCCCAGGAACGCCTCTGTGCGGGCCTCGGCCGCTGCCGGCGCGACGCCACCGCGGTAGACGGGAATCTCCAGCGCCAGTGCGGACTGCGCGCCGGACGCGAACGGGGCATACGCAGCCTGCCCCGAATCACGGGTTGCCAACAGACCCGGAAACACCGCGCAATAGTCCAAGCCGGCGGGGCGCACGATGTCGCCGCTGCGTACCTGTCCAACGGTCGCCAGGCAATAGAACGGTCGGTCGCCTGGTGGCAGGATCTGGAGCGACCCGCCCGGACCCAAGGAAGCGGGAGCGTCGGCGGCAACACGCGCCGCGTGCTCCGCGACGTCTGCAGCCGGAACCACGACGGCATAGCCGAACGCCAGCAGCTCGGGATAGCGCTCGAACGCCTGGATCGAGTTCGCCCACTGGACGAACTCCGCATTCGAAGCATCCGGGTTGCTCGCGACGAACCCACTCGATGCGACGATGAGATCTTGCTCGTGACTGATCGCGAGCTGAAGGGTCGACGCCACGCCGTGTGCCGATTCCTCGAAGGCGCGACGGGCGTCGTTCGCCGCATTGCTCGCCACCAAGCTGGAGGCCAAGACCGAGCCCACCAGACCCGCAACCAACACCGCCGCCGCCACGACGGGCAAGATCCGGGACCGCCGGTCCCGGTGTGGTCCGGGCGCGGCGCGCGCGAGGGCGTGAGCCCAGAGGCGTCCCCCGCTTTCGTGCCCATGATTCGTCCCAACGTCTTGCGTCACGCCACCCATCACCCGTCCTCCACCGATCGGCATCCTCGTCGGCGACCTGAACGCCGAACTCGCTCTGGGTCGCCGGAGAGCGGCCGCCCCATAGCTGCCGGGTAGCGCAGACAGCAACCCCCTGAGGAATGATCGACGGATGCGCGCGAGCCTGGAGGTGGATCAGTCGTACCCGCGCTCTGCGCCACTACGGCCGCTCCGTGTGCGTGCCTTCCGACGCGTCTGGTCGGCCAGCATGATCTCGTTCGCCGGCACCTGGATGCAGCTCGTCACCGTTCCCTACGTGATCGACCAGATCACGCACTCGAGCGCGTGGGTCGGCGTCTCCGCGTTCTGCATGCTCGTCCCGATCATGTTCGTCGCGCCGTTCGCCGGCTCGTGGTCCGATCGCTGCTCGCGTTACGACGTCGTGCTGTGGTCGCAGGCAATCCAGCTTGCGGCTGCGGCGGGGCTCTGGGTGCTCTGGTCGACGGGCAGCGCGTCTCGTGGCGCCATCCTCGCGGTCGTGATCTTTGCGGCCGTCGGAAACGGCATCCAGAACGCGTCGATGGCTTCGTTCGTTCCCGAGCTCGTGCCGCCTCAGAACCTCGTCGCCGCCGTTCGCCTCACCATCTCGCTCCAAGCCGCAGCCCGCGCCGTCGGCCCGGCGCTCGCGGGGCTCGTGCTCGGGGCGTGGGGTCCGTCGGCTGCGTTCGGTCTCAACGCGCTCTCGTTCGTGCCGTTGATGGTGGCGGTCGCGGTGAGCCCGCGTCACCCGGGAACCGGGAAGGCCGGTAACGTGTGGAGCGAGTTTCGCGACGGTGTGCGCCATCTGCGTGAACGGCATGCGCTGTGGACGGCGGCGCTGCTCATGACCGCGCTCGGCTTGTTCGGCCTGTGCGTCCTACAGCTCGCCGAGCCGGTCGCCCGTCACGTGTTGCACGTGGGGCCCGAGGCGTATGGCCTGCTCGTTGGCGCGTTCGGCGTCGGGGGCGTGGTGGCGTCGATCGCGACGATCACGCTCGGCGATCGGTTCTCACGAGCGAGCGTGGCTGCTGGCGCGCTCGCTGGTTCCATCGGCGCGGTCGCCCTGCTCGGGGCCGCTCCCGACCTGACCGTCGGAATCGCGGCCATGGGCCTGCTCGGCGTCGGTGGGACCTGCGCCATGATGGCCATCGTCACGTCCGCGCAGGCCAACACGACCAATGCCTACCGTGGCCGCACCATCGCCCTGCTCAACGTCGCCTTCAACGGCGGCGTCCCCATCGGGGGTCTCGTCGGCGGCATCCTCGGGGAGCTCATCGGCCTGCGCGAACGCTCCTCGGTTACGCGGGCGCGTGGGCGGTGACGTTGCTCGTGGCTGCGGCGACGCGCTGGTCGCTTCCGGTCGCTCGACGGCTCGGTCACGCCCGCGGGTGCGGTGTCGTCGTAGCAGGAGTGCGGTGCCGTGAAGCGTGTTGGCTGATGATTCGGGTCAGGGCTGGAACTTGCTCTCATAGTGGCGGGCGGCTTTGGCGAAGCCTTCCTCGTCTGCCGTTGCCAACAGCGCCGCGACCTCGTCGTCCGAGGGCCTGGGGAGCACCTCGTCGATCGTCGGGCCGATGCGCTCCACGACCGGCATCAGCGCGTCCACGTCGAGGCCGTAGCAACGCGTGGCGTTGAGGCCCAGCATCCCGCGGGCCTCGTCCTCGGGAACACCGGCCTTGCCGAGCGCCGCCTGCATCCAGGTGATGCCCCGACCCCACGTCCCCTCGGGGTGCGGGTAGTCGACGCCGTACATCATGGTCTCGACGCCGATCGAGTGGCGCTGCTCCATCTCGGCGAGCTTCACGAGCGACACGCCCACGAAGCCGTTCGTCGGCCAGTAGTCGCTCGGCGGGCGCTCGGGGAGCTCGTTGTCCTGCATCGAGAGCGCCTCTTTGCCTTGCGCGGCCGAGAAGTCCTTCCAGACGAGATCCAGCTCCGCGAGCGTCTTGGGGATCCACAGCGCCTCCGCCTCGGTGAACGCCATGTGGATCCCGGGGAAGCGGTCGAACACCCCGCCGAAGATGAGCTGCCAGAGCGGGCGGCGCATGAAGAAGGGGTACTCCACTCGGAGCAGCGCCATGTGGCCGCCCAGGACCGGCAGACCGTTTCCACCGTGGAAGTTCAGCGCGAACCCGACCTCCTGGCACGCGGCGAACATCGGATCCCAGTACTTCCCGCGCACGTACTCGGGCAGGTCGTAGTTGAAGTCGGGCAGGACAACGCCGTTGAGGCCGTGCTCCTTCGCCCAGTGGATCTCCGCGATGGTCGCGTCCATGTCGTGGAGGGGGAGCAGCGCGAGCCCGATGCGCCGGCCCGGGGTATCGAGGCAGAACTCGGAGAGCCAACGGTTGTAGGCGCGCTCGCCGGCCCACTGCAGCTCACGGGTGCGCGGTGTGCACGCGCGGAACGCGATCGACGAGAGGAAGTCCGACCACGGTGGATTCGTTCCCGGCGACGCGCCGGGGAAGATCACCTCACAGGCAACGCCGATGGCTTCGAGGTCGCGGCAGACGGCCTTGCGAGTCGCTGAAGTCGGTGCGCGCGGCCATCGCCTCCCGCGACTGCATCACCTCGGCCGGGAACGGTTGTGCCTCGGCGTCCCATGCCTCGAGCGTGCGGTCGTAGTCGTCGAAGTCGTCGAGGTAGCGGGCCTCGAGATAGGGGCGGTACTGCTCCCGCGGGATCCCTCCATGCCCATCCGACGAGACCACCAAGACACGAGTCATCCGGAACTCCTGACGTCGAGCTGCCGTTTCCTGCAGGCCGGACCGCTCTCCATCCTGCCCGATACGATCGGGCTGCTGCGATGCGTCGATCGACATGGGGGAGCGATGATCGCCGACGAGATCAGGGCGCTGGCCGATGAGCACTGCGCGGCATTTCGCGACCAGGACCCCGAGACGATCACGCGGATCTACGCCGACGACGTGAAGAAGTTCGACGACAAGGGCGGATTCACCTCGGGCCGCGCTCCGATCATCGCCCAGTGGGATGCGCGATTTGGGGCCCTCGAAGGCACGCTCGAGATGAAGACGCTGGAGCTGGCCGAGATGTCGGCGGGCGATCTCGTCTCGGAGATCGGCGAATGGGCGATGAAGGTCACGCTGACCCGAGCCGTTCGAGGGCACGGGCCGATACTTCGCCGTCTATCAGCGTCAACCCGACGGCGTGCTCCGGATCACCTTCGAGTTCCCGCTGCCATGACCGCCGAGCTCGATCCACGCACCGATGTGCCGCGCCTCGGGCTCGAAGCCCACCTCGCGGAGCTGGAGGATGTCGGCCTCACCGTGATCCCACCCGCGCTCGCGGCCCCCACCGCCCTTGCGCAGCGGCTCGTCGACCGCCTGCTCGAGCTCGCGGCAGACCGGAACCGGGGCGTCGTGCCCGATCTCGTGACCGGCGCGACGCACGCATTCGGTGCCGACCTCGCGCAGGTCAGCAACGCGACGGGCCAGTGGATGTACTTTCTCATGGCCGACGAGTCCGAAGTGTTCGCCGACGCGATGCTCAACCCCGTCGTGCTCGCGCTCGTCGAGCACCTCATCGGCTCTGACGTGCTGCTCTCGGCCGCGGCCGGGAGCCTGAAGGGCCCCGGTGGCCCCCCACTCACGTTGCACTGCGACCAGACGATCCCCGGCGTGCCGCGGGCGCTGGTCTGCAACGTCACGTACGCGCTCAGTGACTACACGCTCGAGGGCGGTGCGCTGTGCTTCGTGCCCGGCAGTCACCGCCTGATGCGACAGCCGGCGCAGGCCGAGAACTTCGACACGCCGGGCGCTTCGGGACACGAGCAGCTCGCCGACGATCACCACCACCGCATCGAGGTGCTCCGTCGCCAAGCGATCGAGCACGGCGGGGGAGAGTTCAGCGTCCCGCCGAACGTGGTGCCGGTAGAGGCCGAGGCCGGCTCGATCATCGTCTGGCACGGCAACACATGGCATGGCGCGTTCCCGCGCACCGTGCCGGGCATTCGCATCAGCCTCATCCTCTACTTCTGCAACCCGTGGCTCCGGCCGGAAGAGGGTTACCGCGAGCAGCTGCCCCAAGCGGTGCTCGATCGCCACGACGAGCGATTCGCGCGTCTCATCGGTCGCGATGTGCACTACGGATTCGCTGAAGAGGGCCCCGAGTACGCGCCCGGCGCTGCATTCGCACGCGCCCGCAGTCGACCCAACGCGAACACGCCGCGCGGACTTGCCTGACAAGATGGGCGACGTGACGACATCAGCGCTACCACTCCTCGTCAGTACCGACGATCACGTGGTGGAGCCGCCGCATCTCTACGAGCGGTGGCTCCCCGCGAAGTGGCGGGACGTCGGCCCACGCGTGGAGCGACGGCGAGTGCGCGGCTTCGGGCTCGCCGACGGGAGCATCAGCGGCATCCAGGGACTCGACGATCCCGACGGTACGTGGTGCGACATGTGGGTGTTCGAGGGCAAGCTCGCGCCGCAGCGCCGATCCGTCGCCGCCGTGGGCTTCGACCGCGAAGACATGAACATGTCGCCGATCACCTACGACGAGATGCGGCCGGGCTGCTGGCAGGTGAAGCCGCGGGTGGAGGACATGCTGGCGAACCACGTCGACAAATCGCTGTGCTTCCCGACGTTCCCGCGGTTCTGCGGGCAGACGTCATACGACGCAGCCGATCGGGAGCTCGGGCTCGCGTGCATCCACGCGTACAACGACTTCATGATCGAGGAGTGGTGCGGAGAGTCCGCGGGCCACCTGGTGCCCTTGTGCCTCGTCCCCTTGTGGGATGCGGAGCTCGCGGCGGCGACGGTGCGCCAGAACGCGGCCCGCGGCTGCCACGCGGTGTCGTTCAGTGAGATCCCACCGCGGCTCGGGTTGCCCTCGATCCACTCGGGCTACTGGGACCCGCTCTTCGCCGCGTGTGCGCAAACGGGCACCACCGTGTGCATGCACATCGGTTCCTCGTCGACGATGCCGTTCACGTCCTCGGACGCGCCGGGCGCCGTCGAAGTGGTCAGCCAGTTCGAGAACGTTGCGTCGTCGTTGTGCGACTTCCTGTTCTCGGGCGTGCTCGTGCGGTTCCCGGAGCTGCATCTCGCGTATTCCGAAGGCCAGATCGGCTGGATCCCGTACGTGTTGGAACGATCCGACGACGTGTGGCACGAGCATCGCGGCTGGGCCATGGGCAACGTGAAGATTCCCGAGCCGCCGTCGACCTATTACTACCGCCAGGTCTTTGGCTGCTTCTTCCGCGACCGGCTCGGGGTCCAGCTGCTCGGCAAGGTCGGCGAGGACAACGTGACCTTCGAGACCGACTACCCGCACACCGACACGTCGTGGCCGAACACGCGGGCGCTGGCCGAGGAGATGTTCGCCGGTCTCGACCCGCTCCAGACGTGGAAGGTCGCGCGCGGCAACGCGATCCGGATGCTCCACCTCGAGCCGGAGACCCCGCCCGTCTGAGGTCGCTCCACCGCGAGCTCATCCCGTGTCATGACCCCGAAGGGCTCCCAGGACGGGCACTGACCGTCGAGACGCTGATCATCTTGGTGTGGGTGTAGTGCTCGAGCGCCTCGAAGCCCTTCTCGCGTCCGTAGCCGGACTGCTTGTAGCCGCCGAAGGGTGTGTCGTTGTCCGGCGCGACCTCCGTTCACGGAGACCTGCCCGGCCTCGAGGCGACCGGCGACGCGGAGGGCGCGGCCGGTGTCGTTGGTCCACAGCGCAGCGACGAGTCCGTACGGACTGTCGTTGGCGATCGCGATGGCCTCGTCCTCGTCGTCGAAGGGGATGACGCAGAGGACCGGGCCGAAGATCTCCTCGCGTGCGATGCGCATGTCGTTCGTCACGCCCGTGTACACGGTCGCCGGGACGAAGCGGCCGCGCGCCGCCTCGCCGTCACGGAGCGGGTGACCGCCGACCAGGCACTTGGCGCCCTCCTCCCGGGCAACATCGAAGTAGCGGAGCACCTTCTCGTACTGCGCCTCGGTGATCAACGGCGGGAGGTTCTCGCCAGGAACGAACCTCGCCAAGCCCTCGACGATCGCGTCGACCAGCGAGTCGTGGATGTCGCGCTGCACGAGCAGGCGGGAGAGGCAGGAGCAGGCCTGCCCGGACACGTGGATCAGTGAGCTGCTCAGGATGCTCGCCGCGACGGTCGGGATGTCGACATCGGCGAACACGACGTTGGCCGACTTGCCGCCCAGCTCGAGGGTGAGCGGAAGGATCCGTGCCGCGGCGAGCGTCGCGACGCGTGTGCCGGTCGCGACCGATCCCGTGAACGTGACCTTGCCGATGCCGGGATGCGAGACGAGGGGCTCTCCGGCCTCGACGCCCGTTCCCGTGACCACGTTGAGGATTCCGGCCGGGATTCCCGCCTCCGCGGCGAGCTCGCCCAGCATCAGCGTGGTCGACGACGTGAACTCCGACGGCTTGATCACCACGGCGTTGCCGACCGCGAGCGCCGGTGCCGCGGCACGTGCGCCCTGGTTCAACGGCGCGTTCCACGGGGTGATCACACCGATCACGCCGTAGGGCTCACGACGCGTGAACGTGTGACGATCGCCGCCGACGTCGAGCGTCTCGCCGCGCAGCGCACGCGCGAAGCCGCCATACATCTCGAAGTAGTCGGCCGAAGAGGCAATGGTTCCCGTTGCGTGGGCCGGCGACCACCCCGTCTCCGCACCCTCGAGCGCGGCGAGCTCGGCCGTGTGGTCCCGGAGCAGCTGGGCGAGGCGCTGCAACGCCCGACCGCGCACGATCGGTCCCGCATCGGCCCAGGCCGGCTGCGCCCGACGTGCCGCGTTGACGGCTCGATCGATCTCGGCCGCGGTCCCGCGGCGCGACGAACCTGACTGGTTCGCGGGTCCGTGGGCTGGACGCCACGATGCCGTCGTCACCAGCTCCTGGATCCCAGGCGCCGTCGATCCAGTGCTGGGTCCGCTCCATGGTCACGCCGTTCACGCCGCCCCCGAGGGTGACTCGGCCGACGCGATCTCGTAGAGCGTCCATTCCGGTGGCGCTACCAGCGCGCCGTCCTGGAGGATCCGGGTCACACCGGCGGCTTCGGGCTGTTGCGTTGCTGCAGTGCGCGCGGCGCGGTTCTCGAAGACCTCGGTGACGATCAGCGCGTTGGGGTCGCTCAGGTCTCGAGCCACGTCGAAGTGGAGCGCTCCGGGCAACGCACGCGTCGGCTCGATCATCGCGACGAACGCGGCGACGAGCTCCTCCGTCCGTTCGGGTTGACACTGGACCTTGAAACGCACCACGAGCATGGGCCGAACCCTAGACGGCGCTGCGGAGCGGGCGGAAGGTCGCGGCGGATGTTCTCCACGACCGTCGCCGGCTCTTCGGCCAGTGCGAAATGCCCGCCCTGATCGTGGATGAAGAGCGAGCGCAGGTCGAAGTGCTCGCGCATCGCGGGAGTCGGGCTGTCGCCGTGCACGGTCGGGGCGCGGTCCGGGCGGAACGCGGTCACCGTCCACCCGGCACTGATGCATCCTCAGGCCCGAGGGTCGATCACGCTGCGCTCCGGCGATCCGCTCGACCCGCCGCGGATCCACTACGAGTTCATGCGTCATCCCGAGGATGCGACCGCGCTGGCCGCCGTGACCCGCGTCGTGCGCGAGATCATGGCCGCGCCCGCGATGAAGCAGTACGTCAAGCGCGAGCTCTTCTCGGGAGATGCCGTGCAGAGCCACGCCGACTTCGCGACGCTCTACGAGACGTACGCCTTCCGCGGCCAGCACCCGTGCGGCAACACCAACGCGCCCGTGGTGATGATCGCCGAGAAGGGTGCCGCGATGATCCTCGGCACCTGAGCGCCTCGGCGCTCAGGTGCGGACGGTGAGCAGGCGCGTGTTCTCGATCCTCGCGATGCGCCACTGCCCGTCGATGCGCACGTAGCGGTCGGAGTAGCGCGCGTACGCGTGGTACACGGGACTGCCGTCGCTCGGCCAGCGCCACGTTTGGAGCACCCATCGCCCGGTCGCTTCGTCGTCGCCGGTCAGCTCGATCTCGGGCATCGCGATCTCGTGCAAGGTCTGGTCGAAGCCCTCTGTCGACTTGCGCGTCAACGCGACGACCGCGTCGACTCCCGTGAGCTGGGGCTCGCTGTGCATCTCCTCGAACGTGCCGTGTGACTCGACGACGACATCGGGGATGAACGACGCCGCGAACGCGTTCCAGTCCTTTGTGTCGACGGCACGCACGCATCGGGACTTCAGCGCCTTGATCTGCTCGATGCTCTCGAGCCTCCGGATCGACGCTTCGATGCTGGACATGCGTCGGAGCCTACGTCGACACGTTGGACGCGGCAGCATGTGGTGTGCTCGCGACCACCCACCTGGGCTTCACCGACGTGGTGCTCATCGTTCTCGCGGGGTTCGCCGCGGGGACGGTGAACACCATCGTGGGCTCCGGCTCCCTCATCACCTTCCCGACACTCCTGGCGATCGGGTATCCGGCCGTCATCGCGAACGTCAGCAACACGGTCGGCCTCGTGTTCGGAAGCATCAGCGGCGCCGTGGGTTACCGGCGTGAGCTCCGAGACCAGCGGGGACGACTGCTGGCGCTCGGATCGATGTCGCTGATCGGCGGCATCACGGGAAGCGTGCTGCTCCTCACCTTGCCGAGCTCCGTGTTCAGGCAGGTGGTGCCGTGGCTCATCATCGTGGCCTGCGCGCTCGTCGTGGTGCAGCCGCGCCTGAGCGCACGCCTGGCCGGCGGTGCGCGCGACTCGACCCACGGCGGACCCGCGCTCCTCGTCGGGATCGCGGCGACCGGCGTGTACGGCGGATACTTCGGCGCTGCGCAAGGCGTCATCTTGCTGTCGCTCCTCGGGATCTTCCTCCGCGACGATCTCCAACGCCTGAACGCGGTCAAGAACGTGCTCGCCTTGATCGCGAACGGCGTGGCGGCCGTGGTGTTCGTCGTGGCGGGACACGTCGTGTGGGAGGCAGCCGCGCTCATCGGCGCCGGTTCGATCGTGGGCGGTCAGGTGGGCGCGCAGGTGGGTCGGCGTCTGCCGTCGCCCGTGCTCCGCGGCTTCGTCATCACGATCGGTCTCGTGGCAGCCGCACGCCTCGTGCTCTGACCGCCGCGAGCCTCAGCGCCGGAGGATCGGCTCGCCGGTACCGCCGATGGCCCGCACGGGCAATCGAGCGTTCAGGGCGACGACCCGCCACGAGCACGAGGGCTCCCTGAACACAGCGGCGCGATCCGCGCTGCCTTGACCGATGTCGCACCGGGGGTATACGACACGAAGCGCTCACGCCTGCTGCACTGCCGCAACCCGAAAGGACCGACGATGAGCGTCGCGCTCTCCTTCGCCCCCAGTTCGTTCACCAAGGAGAAGCACGACGAAGCGATCAAGCGACTCGAGGCCGCCGGTGTCGGAGCGCCCCCGGGCCGCCTGTATCACGCGGCGTTCGAGATGATGAACGGCAACCTTCACGTCTTCGACGTCTGGGAGTCCGAGGAGTCCTTCCACGCGTGTGGCGCGACGTTGCTGCCGATCCTCGGCGAGCTGGGCGTCGACCCGGGTCAGCCACACGGCGCGTTGGTCCACAACGTGATCCCAGGGTGACGCCGCCGCGGCCTCGATAGGATCCACGCGTCAGAAGGAGCCGCCATCTCTGCGGTCGATGATGCGTTCGCGCGGTTCGTCGCCCATCCCGAGGACGACCCGGTGCCGTTGTACCGGATGCTGCGCGACGAGGCGCCCGTGTACCGCGGGCCGCGCGACGTGTGGATCGTGTCGCGGTACGCGGATGTCGATCGGATCGCGCGCGAACGCGACACCACCTTCAGTCGTGACTCGGGCGGCCGTGCCATCACGTACGCGATGTCGTCGGGGCAGGTGCGGCCCGCTGAGTTGCTCATGAGCCGCACGATGGCGTTCCGCGACCCTCCCGACCACGAGCGCCTCCGCGGGCTCGTGAGCAAGGCGTTCACGCCGGGCGCGGTCGCACGCATGGAGGAACGCATCGGCAGCGCGGGTCGATCGGCTGCTCGACCCGATCGAGGCGCGCGGCACGGCGGATCTCGTCGCCGAGCTCGCCGGACCCCTTCCGGTCGGCGTCATCGCCGACATGTTCGGGATGGGCTCGGAGCACCACCGAAGCTTGGAGGCCATCGGTCACGCGATCGTCCAGTTTCTCGAGGTGTCGGCAACCGAGGAGGCCCGCGCCCACGCCGACGACGAGACGTTGCGCTTCACGGAGCTGGTCACCGGTCTCGCCGCGCAACGCCGCGCCGATCCGGGCGACGATCTCCTCACTGCGCTGGTGATGGCCGAGGATGCCGGCGACCACCTCACGGCCGATGAGCTCGTCTCGGCGTGCTTCATCCTCACCGCGGCCGGCCACGAGACCACCACGAACCTGATCGGCAACCTCGCCTACACGCTGCTCGCCGATCGGGACCGCTGGGATGCGGTGTGCGCCGACCCGACCCTCGTCCCGAGCGCGGTGGAGGAGACCTTGCGCTTCGAGTCGCCGTTCCGGGCGATCGTCACCCAGTGGCCCGTCGAGGACACGGAGGTCGCGGGGACGACGATTCGCGCGGGTGAGCGGGTGTCTCTGTGGATGGGCGCCGCGAACCGGGACCCAGAGGCGTTCACCGACCCGGACCGCTTCGATCTGGAGCGCACACCGAACCGCCACCTTCGCGTTCTCCGCCGGGCTCCACTTCTGCCTCGGCGCGTCACTGGCGCGGCTCGAAGCCAAGGTCGCGCTGGCCGCGCTGGTCGCGCGCTTCCCGAATCTCGAGCTCGCGACCGACACGCCGGAGTGGCGTCCCGTCGTGCAGCTGCGCGGCCTCCTTCGGCTCCCCGTGACCTGCAGGTGACGCCGAGCAGCTCCTGCGTTCAGGCGACGCGCGGCAGGCCCCGACGACGAGCGTTCGCTCGGAGGATGCGGTCCCAGTCGAGGTGGTAGAACGCGACCGCGGCCTCGTGCATGACGCCATCGAGCTGGGCGGCCGACATGTCGGTGCGGCTGAGCATGTCCTCGGCGAACGGTGGGTCGACGTCGTAGTGCGGGTAGTCGCTCGCCCAGAGCACCGAGTTCGTCCCGAAGCGCTCTTGCACGTACGGGACCATCTCCTCTTCACCTTCGCAACCGACGACGCAGTGCTCGCGGAAGACGTCACGCGGGTCGGACTTCGCGTCGACCAGCCATCCCGCGACCTCGAAGTGCTCGTGGAGACGCTCGATCCAGAACGGCACCCAACCGCACGTGGCCTCCATGAAACCGATGTGCAGTGCGGGGTGGCGCTCGAAGACGCCGCCCTGGTACAGGTTCACGAACGCCATCATCGCCTCGAGCACGAACGCCGTTGCGTGCTGGGTCATCCAGTTGAGGTTGCGGTCCTCGCCCAGCGTGGGACGGCCTTGGCGGGTGCTGTGCGCGCAGATCGGTACGCCGAGATCCACGGCCGTGGCCCACAACGGCTCGAAGTCGGGATGGTCGAGACAGCGGCCGTCGACGGTCGGGTTCGGCAGCACGAAGCCGGTGACGAACCCGTGGCGCTCGACGCAACGACGCAACTCCTGCGCGGCGAGGTCGGGGAAGTGGTCGGACAGCGTCGCCGCCACGTAGAGCTCGTCGGGCGCCGCGCTGACGTAGTCCGCAGCCCAGTCGTTGATGGCGCGGCACGCGGTCAGCGCGATCTCTGGATCGGTGATCGCGCCGCAGAGTAGGCCCCGCGTCGGGAACAGGACCCCGCCGACGATGTCCTCGGCGTCGTAGATCGCGAGACGCTCGACCGCGTTCCAACCACCCGGCGCCGATTCCTCGTAGCGCAGGCCCTTGGGTCGGCCGGGCTTGATGCCGCCGGGCGTCAACCAGTCGCCCATGCCGATCGGCAGGTCGACCGGTGACTGGTGCCGGATCACGACGTCGCCCATGACCAGGCGATCCGCGTAGCCGTTCTCGTCGCGCGTCATGAAGACCCGGTCCCGCATGGTGGTGGGGACGTACTCGTCCCACAACTCCGCCGGCTCGACGAAGTGGCCGTCACCGTCGAACGACTTCACTCTGCACGCTCCTCGTGATCAGAGATCCAGCGAGAGCATCCGGATCGCGTTGCCTCGCAGGATCTTCTCGACGACGTCGTCGGGCTGGCCGTCGAACAGCTTCTCTGCCGTCATCTTGGTGAGCGGCCAGGTGCCATCGGAGTGGGGGTAGTCGGTCTCGAACGTCACGTTGTCGACGCCGACTCGCTCGAGCGTGCTCGGCAGGAGCCCGAACTCGTCGTCGAAGACACACCCGAACACGTGGTCGCGGTAGTAGTGGCTCGGGGGCTCGGGGATGTCGCCCCAGACGTCGTTCCACCCGCGGTTGTCGAGCCAGACCTTGTCGGCGCGCTCGAGCACGTAGGGGATCCAGCCCACCTGGCTCTCCGAGTACGCGACCTTCAGGTTCTCGTAGCGGACGAAGAGACCGGAGAAGAGGTAGTCGCTGAGCGACATCATCGCGTTGGCGAAGGTGATGGTGGAGCCGACCGCCGCGGGCGCGTCGGTCGATGTCGAGGGCATCTTCGACGACGAGCCGATGTGCATGTTGACGACGGTCGACGTCTCGTCGCAGGCCGTGAAGAACGGGTCCCAGTAACGGTCCGGGTCGTGCACCGACGGCATGCCGAGGAACGGCGGCATCTCCGAGAAGGCGACCGCGTGCACGCCACGCGTGGCGTTGCGTCGTACTTCGGCCGCCGCGAGGTGGGGATCCCAGAGGGGGATCAGGCACAGCGGGATCAGTCGACCGCCCGTGCCGCCGCACCATTCGTCGACCATCCAGTCGTTGTACGCCTGCACGCAGAGCAGCGCGAGCTCGCGATCCTTCGCCTCGTTGAACGTCTGACCGCAAAAGCGCGGGAACGTCGGGAAGCACAGCGACGCCTCGGTCCAGTTGACGTCCATGTCGGCGAGGCGCGCGGCCTGCTGATAGCAGCCGGGGCGCATCTCCTCGTAGGTGATGCCCAGATGGTTCACGTCGTCGCGGTCCATGCCGACGGCGACGTTCGAGCGCACGTGCGGCATCCGGAGGTCTTCGTAGTACCACCAGTCGGTGGGGCGGCCCTCGGTGCCGTCGTCGATCACCGTGAAGGCGCCGCCACGACCGTCGAGGCCGGTGAAGGGCGCGCGGACGATCCGCGGGCCGATGTCGAGGTACTTGCGCGGCAGGCGGTCCTGCCAGACCCGCGGCGGCTCGATCACGTGGTCGTCGACGGAGATGATCTTCGGCAGCTCGCTCATCAGTCCCTCGGGTCGGATATACAGCAACGGTGGAGATCTCGAGGATACCGAGCGCCCCGGCGCCCGCCCTGAAGCGGCCTCAGCATGCGGTCGGTTCGGGAATCGTGGTCGTGGTCGGTGGCCGCGTCGTGGTCGGCGGCAGCGTCGTCTCGGTCGTTGTCGACGTCGTGCCCGCTTTCACTGTCGTCGTGGTGGCCGTGGAGGGCACCGTGAGCCCGGTGAAGCTGGTGCCGAGAATGACGACGATCGCTGCGGTCTTCAGCGTGTCGTCGGCGACGAGCCAGCGCGTCCTGGATGTAGTCGGCGAGGAGGCGTGCCGCATCGAACACGTTGGGCCGGTACCGGATCTCGCTGATCTTCACCGTCGACGCCGACGTGGTCCCGGCGCCGACGAATCCCTGGCGCTCCAACGCGCCCAGCACCGCGACCGGGTCGAGGTCGCCGGTGCCACTGCCCTCGACGCGCACCCGCACCGATGAGGGCAGCACACTCGACGGTGTTGTGTCCCCCCCGCCGAACGTGCGCAGGCGCGCGAGCATCCCCTCGGCGTCGGGCTGGACCAGCTTCAGCGCGGACTGCCCGTCCGGAGACTGGTACGAGACCGTCGGAACGGTGCGGAAGTCGAGGGCGCTCGTGTCGTTCACGTTGACGGTCCGGAAGGCCTGCAGGAGCGCGTTGATGTCACCGCGGCTCAAGACCTGGTCTGCCTTGAGGAACTCCAGCACGTTGTCGGTCATCTTCTTGGCGAGCAGCGGGTCGTGCAGGCCCTTGTCGACCGCGATGCCCGCGAGCTGCTTGATGAACGCCTGTTGCCGCTCGATGCGGTGCAGGTCGGGTTGGTCCCGGAAGACGGGAGTCCACCGTCCGTTGATCTGGTAGTCGAGGTAGCGGGCACGCACGTACGCGAGGGCGTCGTCGCCCTTCAGGACGACGCAGCCCGGCTGGGCGACGAACAGACCGCTCAGGTCGTCGCGCGTCGGATAGGGGAACGACACCTTGATGTTGCCGATAGCGTCGACGATCTCGCGGAAGGTGCGAAAGTCGACTTCCAGGTAGTGGTGGATATCGACGTTGAAGTTGTTCTTCAGGGTGTCGATGACGCCTTGCGCGCCGTTCTCCGCGTACGCGCCGTTGATCTTTCCGCGACTGCCGTCGGGCAAGGTCACCCACAGATCACGCGGGAAGCTCACCACCACGGTTCGACGAGAGCTCGGCTCGACGTGCGCGACCATCAACGTGTCCGAGCGGCCACCCGCGTCGCAGCCCGTGACCGGGTCGCAGAACGCCGCCTTGTCCTCGGGTGAGAGCTCGTCGCCGGCCCGCGTGTCGGAGCCGAGGATCAGGTAGTTCGCCCCCTCCGGCGGCGCCGCGGCGACCTGGAGCTGGACCCGCTCGATCCGCGCGAGCGTGCTGTTGATGGTGTGGTTGGCCACCGCGATCCCCGAGGTCGTGAGCGTGGCGACGACCAGGAGCGCGATCACGAAGCGCCCTGCCAGCGCGCGGAGCTGGAAGCGCGCGAAACCAGGCACGCCGGAAGTGTAAGGACCGGACCCGGCCGTCGCCGACGCGGCGGGTGGGCGCCCCGACCACTGGACGTGACTTTCGGCCGCTGCGGTGAACGAGAGGTGTCGTGCCTTCCAATCCCCGGTCAACTTCCCGCGTCGACCCTTGTGCGAAGAGGCCGGGGGCAGGACCCTGGGAGAGCCGCGAGACGACGGCGCGTCTCGATCGTCTCGGGCCCGGCTTCTGCCGTCCGGTGCAGGGAGGATGCTGATGACTCAGGCAACGGTGCGTCGTGTCCGTGAGAACGACGTCGCGCGACTGCAGACGGAATGCGACGGCCTGGCCGCGCAAGTCCGCGAGCTGCAGCGCATCGGGAGCGCGCTGCGCCAGCTCGGGACGTTCGCCGCGTGGCCGGGTGGGCTGCCGGAGGGCGTCGAGGACGCGCGCCGTGCGAGCCAGGTGTTCGAGGTGCGCAAGCAGGAGTACCTGGGTGCGTGGGACGCGCTCTCGGAGACGCTCCCGCCGTCGACGCCGTCCGCGGCCTGAGCACGTGATGCACCTGCGCTGACGCGCGGCGTGGCGCGGGCCGTCGCGCCGCGAGAACGCTGCGTTGCCAGCGCGTGAACCTTGTTCTCACTCCGTGTCCGAAGCGGCGTCGGGGGGCAAGACTTGGTGTTCGTCGAGCTTTCGGAGGGTTGCCTGATGGCCAATGCCGACCACCGTTGCCTGTTGCCGTCGCCGCTCTCGATCGGGAGAGGCAACAGCTGGGTCTGCGGACACTGCGGCACGACGTGGACGGTTCCGGCGGACGGGCCGCTCGACTACGACGAGCCACTGGCCTCGTTCAGTCGACGGTGACGGCTCGATGGCCCTGACCTGGCACCTGCATCGACGCCACGCAGGAATCGCACGCGCGTGCGCGGCGCGCTCGCTATGTCGGCGCGCCCACGATGAGGTGCAGGTTGGCGATCCCCCGCACGAGCCCGAAGTGCCGTTCGACGGGTTGGCTCTCGTCGAGCGAGTACTCGGGCATGCGGCGGTGGATCTCCTCGAGCGCGAGACGGAGGTCGAGACGGGCGAGGTGTGACCCGACGCAGCGGTGTGCTCCCGCGCCGAAGCCGAAGTGGCGGACCGACGGACGCGTGAAGTCGACCTCGTCCGGATTCGGGAACTGCTCGGGGTCGCGGCCCGCGGCTCCATAGAGGAGCATGACGCGCTCGCCCTGCGTGATGAGCCGATCGCCGATCACGACGTCCTGCGTGGCGACGCGCGTGTCGTTCACGAGGCTGTCGTAGCGGATCAGCTCCTCCATCGCGTCGGGGATGATGGTTGGGTCCTCGACCAGCTGGGCGCGGTGCGCGGGGTGCGCCGCGAGGAAGTGCATCGCCATCGAGAGCTGGTTGGTGGTCGTGTCGAGGCCCGCCGCCCATGAGAGGCACACGGTCGACACGAACTCGCCGATCGTGAGCGGCCGCTGTCCGTCGTAGCGCGCCTTCAGCAGGCCGCCGATCACGTCGTCTCCGGGATCGGCCTGCGCACTGCGCTCGTGGTAGACGGCGACGAAGTAGTCCTCGAGCTCGTGTCTCACCGTCTCGAAGTTCTCCGCGACGACGTCAGGGCCGTGCGACTCGAGCAGCGCGTTCTTCCACCCGAGGAACATGTCGGTGTCCGCCGTCGGCAGTCCCATCAGCATGACGAAGACGTGCGACGGGAACGGGATGGCGAAGTCCTCGAGGAACTCGCAGCGACCGCGCTCGACGATCGGATCGAGCAACTCGTTCGCGAATCGTCGAATCACGGGCTCCAACCGTCCGACCGTCGACGCCGAGAGCAACGGATTCAGAATCGAGCGGTACTTGCCGTGCTCGGGCGGATCGAAGTGCAACGGGATGTTGGGGAACAGGCTGGTGAAGTTGTCGTCGGCCGAGAACGCCACGCCCTGCGTCACCGTGAACAGGTCGTGGTGCCGGAGCGCGAAGTGCACGTCCTCGTAGCGCGACAGCACCCACACGCCGCCGAGCGCGTCGCTGTAGGCGACGGGGCACTCGGAGCGGAGCCGGTCGATGAAGCCGTGGGGATCGTCCTGCAGGCTCGGGTCGAAGGGGCTGTAACCACGAGCCCACTCGGGCGTGGCCGTGCGCTCGGCATCTGAGACCTGGCTCATCCGAACCCCCCGATCCGATGGCGCGATTTCGTATACGAGTTTACCGATCGCCCTCGCGAGCGGACGCGAGCCCGATGATCCAGGTCGCCTTGGTGCAGCCGCTCGGCCCGGTCCGCCAGCCGTGCACCGCGCCGTCGATGACGACGGCGTCGCCCGGGCCGAGCCGCACCTCGCCCGTCTCGAGCAGGAGGTGCACCTCACCGCTCAACACGATCCCGTGATCGAGCGTGTCGGTGCGGTGCAGCGGCCAGTTCATGTTCGGGCCCATCACCGAGATCATCCAGCGCGCCATGCCCGGACCCGGGAGCACGGGTTCCGCGGCGGTGCGGTCCGCGGCTCCGAGCTGTGGTGGCGCGGTCGTCGTCGACCAGAGCTCGACGGACACGAACTGACCGACCTCGAGCGCGACGGGCACGTCGGCCAGCTGCTCGCTCGAGATGTGTCGCGGGTCGGGATCGTCGCCCTGGATGACCCGACGGATCATCGGGGACGGACCGTCGGCGAGCACCGCTGACCTGCCGTCGCGCGACGATCCCACGACGACCCTTCTCATCCGTGGGCACCCGTCGTGCCGTCGACTGCAGGCATCGATGGGGTCGGCAACGGCAAGTTGTACAGGCGGATGGCGTTGCCACGCACGATCTTCGCGAACTGCTCGGCTGTCACCTTCGAAGCGATCCGTCGAACCACGTCCTGCGTGTTCGGCCACGTGGAGTCCTGGTGGGGGAAGTCCACCTCGAACATGAGCTGGTCCTCGCCGATGATGTGAAGGTTCTCGACCGCGTGGTCGTCGTCGAAGATGCATCCGAAGATCCGGCCTGGGATCGAGGTGCTCGGGGGATCAGGGATCTGGTCGACGCCGCTGAACGCGCGACTGTTCTGCCACACCTTGTCGATCCGCTCGATCATGAAGGGCATCCAGCCCGCCTGGCCTTCGGAGAACGCGATCCGAAGTCCGGGAAACCGGAGGAGCAGCCCCGAGAGCAGGACGTCGGCGAACGCGCACATCGAGTTGATGGAGCTGACCGCGATCCCGACGGCGATCGGCGAGTCGTCGCCGGTCGTGGGCAGGACGGAGCTGGAACCGGTGTGCACGTTGACGACGGTGCCCGTGTCCTCGCACGCCGCGAACATCGGGTCCCAATACCGGCGCGCGTCATGGATCGATGGGAGTCCCAGGGCGAACGGGTTCTCGGAGAATGTGATCGCGCCTCCACCCTTGGCTGCGCAACGTCGAATTTCGCGGGCAGCCTCATGCGGGTCCCACAACGGGATGATCGTCAGCGGGATGAGCCGCCCCTGCGAGCCCCCGGCCCACTCGTCGATCATCCAGTCGTTGTACGCCTGCACGCACAAGCGCGCGAGCTCTTTGTCGCGCGCGTCGAGGAACCGCTGACCGCAGAAGCGCGGGAACATCGACGGGAAGCACAGCGATGCTTCGATCCCGGCGACGTCGAGCGCGGCGAGTCGGGCGGCCGGGTCGTAGCACCCGGGATGCATCGCTTCGTAGGTGACGGGCAGCTGCGAGAATTCAGAACGGTCGAACCCGGCGGTGGCCTCGACCACTGCGTGCGTGAAGACCTGGTCCTCGTAGACCCACCAGTCGGCCATGGGGCCATCACCGCCCTTGTGGGTCTGGATCATGGCGCCCGGATCGACCTCGACCGTGTCGCGCTCGACGCGAGGGCACTGCCGCGTGCCATTTCCGCGCGAGCCGATCGACCCACAAGGTCGGGGGCTCGATCACGTGGTCATCGACGGAGATGACGGAGAACATCTGGGCTTCGCTCTGCATCCCGCACACTGAAGCACGGGCTGCCCGTTTCGAACAACCGAACCCGCTCGGCGGAGCTCAGGCGCCGCGCAGGTCTCCGGGGAAGTGCTCCTCGAGCTCTCGGTGCTGCTCCGGCGACAATGACACGGACCGTCGGGAGGGCACGAACGACACGACATCACCATTGCGCTGCGTGTGGAAGTACGGCGCGGCGAACTGCGCGGCGCTGAACCAGAGCTCCCGGTGCGCGGTTCCCAGTGGAAAGACGTCGGCGCCGTAACGGTAACGCAGGGCGTCGCCCGGCGAGCGGAAGAGGAGCGCGTCGACGCGGTCGAAGCGGTTCCGGTGCAGCGCGGCGGCGACGACGGCCGGGTCGTCTTCCGTGGTGAGTCGGCGCAGGAAGCGGATCCGATCGTCGAAGAGCCCTGCGGGATGGCTGTAGTGCGCGTTCCAAGCGTTGAACAGGTGCACGGGGCGGAAGGCTTCGAGCCCTGGACGGTCGCTCAGCACGACCGGGTCGCTCGGCAAACGCTCGGCGATCCGGTCGAACCCGTGGAGCACCGCGGTCGGCGCTCCTGCGGTGCGCTGCTGATCGAGGTACGGCATCCCCGCGAGCGTGCTCGCCCCCGTGAGCACGCCGAGGGCGATCACTGCGATCCCCGCGGCGAGCTGGATCCGTGGCGTCCACGAGGGCCGATCCCGAAGCCGGCGCCACAAGTCGACGATGCCCAGCCCTGCCGACGCGGTGAGGATCACGTCGATCATGCCGTGCGCCTTCCACGCGAGCAGGGGAGTGTCGGCCACTGCTGCGGCGAGGCCGATCGCCAACCACGCGTAGGTCGCGACCAGCAACCACGCGAGCCCTCGGAACAGCGGCGACGTGCGGGCATGCACGACGAGGAACACGAGACCGCAGAGCATCACGAGCGCGCCGGGCGTCACGCCGAGGAACGGTGTCGGCAGGTCGGTCATCCACGGCGCGAAGAACCGGTTCTGCAGGGGCCGGCTCCCGGCCGTCTGCGTCATGCTCAGCGCCAGCGGAAGCCAGTAGGGCGAGCTCACGATCGCCGAGCCGCCCAGCACGAGCCACGACGTGCAGGGAAGGAGCGGACCCGTGCGTCGCTTGCGCAAGCGTTGGACACCGGCGCACGTGAGGAACCCCGCGAGCTCGACGGCTCCCACGAAGAAGTACGTGTAGTACGTCGCGAGCAGGACGCCACCGATGAGCGCGCCGATGACCACGTCGCGCCGCTCGACCACGCGGTCCGTCACCGGGCGGACGTAGTGCAGCCACCACGGCACGAACGCGACGACGGCGATCCACGCGTAGGGCTCGTACCACTCGAAGTAGGCGATGCCCGCGAGCGCGACCGCGAGCGCGAGCACGGAGTCCCGCGTCAGCGACGACCACGCGCGGAAGGTCCACAGTGGTGCGACCGCAGCGACACCGATCGTGCCGATCTTCAGTGCCTGGCCCGACGACAGACCGAACCATGCCGCCACGCGACCGAGCATCTCGAAGAACAACGGCGGGTAGAAGCCGGCAAGCCCCTTGTACGTCGCGTCGCCGAGGGTGAGCGTGTGGCTGAAGCGCTCGACGATCGCCATGCGAAACGTCTGGTCACCTCCCCACCCGAAGGGGGGATAGGGAGCACCGTTGAGGAGGATGGCCGCGCCGGCGCCGAGGAGGACGCTCGCGAGCAGGGTGAGGAGCCAGCCTCGTTGACGGGCGGAGGCGGCGGTCTTCGCGACGACCGCTGTCGCGAGGGCGGCCACGACGATGACCCCACGAAGGGCCGGGCTGAGATTCGGATCGCCGGGCCGGCCGGTGGGCGCCGCGGCGACGCAGAGCGCGATGAGCGCGGTCGCCGCCGCGACCGCGGCCGGGCCGAGGGTGGGCCGGCGCACCCGCTCCCTGGGGATCGCGCCGACCAATGCCTGCCCCATGGGCCGCCTTCCGTGAGCTGCACCGATGCCCGTGCTCAGGTATCGGGGCGCCAGCACGCCCCCTTGACCCGGTCTTGCCTGCGGATCTCCGAGCTGATGCGTACGATCGGCCCATGGCACGCATCCACCACGTGAACATCGGCGTGCAGCCGGAGGGCATCGAGGAGCTCGGCGACTTCCTCGTCGAGGTGCTGGGCTACGAGCGGGTCGAGACCACCGAAGAGCTCCGCGCGCGTGGCGCACGCTGGTTCCAGGCGACCGACGGGTCGCAGATCCATCTGAGCGGGGATCCGGAGCACCGACCTGCGGCGCGGGCCCACGTGGCGCTGGTGTTCGGCGACGACCTCGAGGCGGTCATCGGGCGGCTCGGGGCGCGGGGTCAGGCGGTGGACGTCACCGACGGCGTGGGAGGCATACGCGTGGCGATGTGCCTCGACCCCGCGGGCAACCGATGGGAGTTGCGCGACCGCGCCCTGAACGTGCGCGAGTGGGCGCTCGGAGCGCCCCGTCAGTACGTCCCCACGGGACTGCTGGGATCGAGGTTCACGCCGTCACGCCAGCCCGATGCCGTGCGCCCGGGGGAGTACCGGGGCCAGGGTGCTCCCGGTCCGACGGGTTGCTCGCCCCGCAGCGAGACCCGCTCGGCGAGGCGTGCGCCATCGTAGTCCATGACGACCCGGTGCAGGGTGCAGCGGTTGTCCCAGATGGCGACGTCGCCGTTGGTCCAGCGGTGGCGGTACGCGAAGCGTGGGTCGCCCACGTAGCCGCTGAGGTGCGCGAGCAGCGCGTCGCTCTCGGTCTTGCTGAGCTCGACGAAGCGCGTCGCGTAGAAGAAGTCGACGAAGAGCGCCTTGCGTCCCGTCTCGGGGTGGATCCGGACCGCAGGATGTTCCGCGCGCTGGTCAGGGCGCCCGAGCCAGCCCGCGTCGTAGGAGACGTGCAGCCCGTCGAGCAGCCCCTGCATGGGTGGCGACAGGAGCTCGTACGCCGCGTACGTGCTCACCCAGATCGTGTCGCCGCCGATCGGAGGGCTCGAACCCATGCTCAGCATCCCGAAGTTCGACGGTGCGTCGAGGAACGACGCGTCGAAGTGCCAGATGTCCGGCCCACCACCGCGGCGCGTAGTCGAGCCGCACGACGTCGTCGAAGCCGTCCACCTTCGGCGCGACCGGATTCACGTCGAGCTCACCGAAGTGTGACGCGAGCTCGCGGAGCTGTTGGGCTCCGAGGTGCGGTCCGGGAACGAAGAGCACGAGATGCTGCAACAGGGCCGCGCGCAGCGCGCCGACGAGCCCGTCGTCGAGGTCGTGCGTGAGATCGACGCCACGGATGCGCGCCCCGATCGCGGGACTCAGGGGCTCGACCTCGATGACCGGGCTCACGCGAGCACCTTGCGGGCCGCCGACTCGACCACGGTGCCGTCGAAGAACGACGGATTGACGCCTCCATGGAGCCGTACCGGGTTGGTGAACGTGAGGTCCCGGAAGTCGTCGTCGGTGAGCAGTCCCCGGTCGACGAGCTCGTGCGCCTCCGCGAGCACCTCGGCCATGACCGCGACGTCGAAGTGCCCGATGTCGGATCCCATCAGCGGTTGGAGTCGAGCGCCGATGCGGCCGTCGAAGCCGAAGGTCACGGTGGGATCCTCCGCTTCGACGCCGAAGAAGTACACCTCGCTGAACCATCGCCGGAGCTCGTCGAGGCTGGGGACCGCGGCGAAGTCGTCGTAGAGGTCGTCGCGTGCGGCCAGATGATCACGGTCGAGGAGCGGGAAGAACGGGTACGGCGATTCGACGACGCCTTCGAAGCGGCCGACCATCGGCGGGCTCGCGTACGTGTCCCACAACGTGCGCATCGTGTCGAAGTCGAGGTTCGTCGGTCGCAACGTGCGTGCCAGTGCCTCGCGGTTGCGCAGCTTGTAGTGCCCGACGAGATCGCTGTAGAGGCTCGCGGCATACGCGGTGCCGCCTTCGAGGAACCCGAAGCGCAGCTTCGGGTACCGGGTGGGAAGCCCCGCGAACGTGATGGCCTTGCAGAACCCGTAGTTCGAGTTGATGAACAGGCCGACGTGGTTGATCGCGAAGTTCGTCGGTGAACGCCGATCGCTCCATCCGTACGCGTGACCGTGGGCAGTGACGGCGACGCCGAGATCGGAGCAGCGCTGCCAGAACGGCTCGTAGTCGTAGGGACTGTCGATCGCGTAGAAGTCGACGTAGGGCATCGGGTTCTTCGGAGTCCCTGGGCGCATGGTGTGCCCGTTCACGACGATCACCTTGAGCCCGAGCTCACCCACCGCGTAGTCGAGCTCGTCGATCGCCTCCTCGGGTGTCGTCGTCGGGATGGTCGCCGCTGCGGTCATGCGGTCGGCATGACGGGCGAAGAGCTCGGCGGTCATGACGTTCTGCGCTCTGCAGGTGGCGCGCCGGAGGTCGGGCACGTCGTCGTTCATTGCCATGAGGATCAGGCCGACCGACGGGTAGACGAGTGCGTAGTCGATGCCGAACTCGTCGAGGCGCTCACGCAGCAGGTTCGGGAGGTTGACGGTCGCGTAGTCGTATGTCTCGGCGGGGAGGTTCCAGAACGACGGCCGGTTGATGCGATCGCGGAGCCGTTCCTCCGGCGTCGCGTCGTACCACGGCGAGCGTGTGCGGTACTCGAGGTACTGGTCGACGACCTTCGGTCCGGCGACCGTGGCGAGGTAGTCGCAGAACACTGGCACCGGCTCGATCCAGTGGGCGTCGCCATCGACGACGGGATGGTCGAGCGCGTCGTGGATCTCGCGCGAGGTCCGGCTCATGACGCGGCCGAGGAGGCTGCGCTCGTGAGGTCGCTCGCAAACGCGGCCGCGATGCTCGACGACATCGCCGCCCAGCTCCGTTCGAACACCGCGAGCGCGCCGTCGATGTCCCCGGCACGCAGCGCGGCGAGCTCCTCGCGATGGACATCGACGGCGTCGTGATGCAGGCCCTGGGGGTAGCGAAGGCTGACGAGCAGCGCGAGATCGCGCGGCTGGAGCGACTTGATCATCCCGATCAGCACCGGATTGCCGGACGCTTCGAAGACCCGGTTGAAGGCCTGGCCGAGGAAGTACATCGCGCCTTGCTCGTCGCCGGCGATCGTCTCGTGCTCGAAACGGTCGACGCTCTCCTCGATCGCGGCCAGGTCCTCGGCGCTCAGACGCGCCCCGCCGAGCGCATAGGTCGGACGCGCGATGGCGATGTAGGCGTCGAGCAGGTCCATCGCCTTGTGGCGCGAGATGGCGCGCACGACCGGAGTTCGTCCGCGCTCCGAGTCGACGAGCTCCTCGGCGGCCAGGCGGAGGAGCGCCTCGCGCACGGGCGTGCGGCTGATCCCCAGGTCCGCCGAGATCTTCTCTTCGGTGAGCGGGCTGCCGTCGGGGAGCTCACCGCTCATGACCGCCCTGCGGAGGTAGCGGTACACCTCTTCGGTGAGGCTGTTCCGGCGGATCTTCGTCTTCGTCACAGGGGACCGTCCTCGCCTGGCCAGCCCCGGGGTGGTCCGGTGCGTGGACCACATTGTGTGGTCCATGGTGCAGCGCTGCAAGCGGGCGCGCACCGCGGGGCCCGGGAGCTCAGTCGCGAGCGTCGGCGGGATCAGTCGGGTGGCGGCTTGGTGCCGTCGGACGGCGACTCCGGGGACGCTTCGGGCTTGGCCTGGTCGTCCGCTGCCTCTCCGCGGGTGCCCTTCTTGAACTCGCTCACCGCCTGGCCCATGCCGCGGGCGAGGGACGGGAGCCGGGTCGAGCCGAAGAGCAGCAGAACCACGGCCAGCACGATGAGCAGCTCGACGGGTCCGACGTCCACATCTCGAGAGTAGCCCCCGGAGGAGGGGACGGCATCGCGCGTCGGCCACCGGAGATGAGTGTCGTAGGCCGGCGCGATCGTGGGAGTACCGTGAATCACAGCGGTGTGATTCGCCCGGACCCGGGAGGCGGCGATGCTCGCTCCGACCCTGCGACTCGAGCCTTGTTCCAGCTTCGACAGCCAGATGGACGAGCCTGTGGTGTGCGCTCGGTGCGGGTGGCTGGGCCACGAGCACGAGCAGGTGCCCGTGGCCGCCGTCGCCGTGCGTCGACCCCGCGCCGCGTAGCTCAGGCGCTCTTGCGCCGGCTCCGCTTCGCCGGGGGCTTCTTGGGCGCCTTCGCCTCGACCTCCGTCGCGGTGGACGCAGGCGCCGAGCGCGCCAGGCTTGCCTCGAGCGCGCTCACCAGGTCGAGCACCTTCGCGTCGCTGTCGGGCGGCGGGGGCGCCACGATCGCCTCGCCCGCGGCCTTGCGCTCGATGTGATCGAGGAGCGCATCGCGGTACTCGTCGCGGTACTTCTCGGGGTCGAACTTGCCGGCGAGCATCTCCACGAGCTGTCCCGCGAGCTCGATCTCGCGTTCGCTCGGCGAGTCGACCCCTTGGGTGAGCGTGCGGTCGACGTCGAGGATCTCGTCGGCGAAGCGCATCGTCTCGAGGCACAACACGCCGTCGAGCGGCCGGATGGCGACCAAGGCCTCTTTCGAGCGGATCACGACACGGCCGATCGCGACCTTCCCGAGCTGGCGCATGGTGTCGTGCAGGAGGCGGTACTGCTTCTCGCCCCCCTTCGCGGGCTCCAGGTAGTAGGCCTGCTCGAAGTAGATCGGGTCGATGTCGTCGAGGTCGACGAAGTCCTCGATCTCGATCTGGCGGGTGGACTTCGGTGCGAACGCTTCGAGGTCGTCGGTTCCCACGGTCACGTACTGACCGGGGGCGAGTTCGTAGCCCTTCACGATCTTGTCGTTGGGAACTTCCTCACCCGTGGCCTCCGACACCTTGCGATATCGGATCCGCGCGCCGGTCTCTTCCTCGAGCTGGTGGAAGCGGACGTCCTGGGACCGCGTCGCGGGGACGAGCTTCACCGGGACGCCGACGAGCCCGAAGCTGATGGTGCCCGACCAGATCGCATGCGCCATGGGTCCATGTTGCCAGGGCAATGCGGGAATCGCCCACCATGGGGCGCTCGGTCGGCGGTGGATCGTGGCGCTCTCAACTGGGCGCCGTTTCGCCCGATATACGGAGGATGACGGCCTCGGCGCAGCCACCACGCGACGCGCCCGCAACGGCCCCCGACCTGAGCGACGGGGAGATCCTGCGGGTCGTGGTCGAGCACGTCCCGCTGGTGATTGTGATGACCGACGGCGATCTGGTTGTCACCCGGGCGGAAGGACGACCGATGGGGCTCGGCCCCGAGGAGCTCGTCGGCGTTTCGCTGCTCGAGCACTTCCGGACCGAACCCGAAGTGGTCGAGCTGCTGCTCCGCGCGCAGCGCGGCGAGACCGTCACGTTCGCGCTACGAGCAGCGAGGATGCTGGTGGGAGGTGACGCGCCATCCGAACCGCGACGCGCGCGGTCGGGTCGTCGGGCTGACGATCGTCGCGCTCGACATCACGGCACGCGTCGACAGCGAACGAGCGATCGAAGCCGGCGAGGCGCGCTACCGGGCGCTCTTCGAGCATGCGGGCGTCGGCCAGTTCATCGCGACACTCGACGGCCGCTTTGTTGCCATGAACCCGGCCTTCAGTCGCCTCTGTGGGTACCCACACAACGCGCTCATCGGTATCGACGTCAACGAGCTGCTGCATTCGGACGACGTCGACACGGCAGTCGCGGTACACACGCGCCTGGCGAGCGGTGAGACGGATTCCGCCGAGATGGAGCAGCGGTACCTGCTCCCCAGCGGCGATGTCGTCCACCTCGTGGTGTCGATGTCGCTGGTGCGCGACCGCGACGGATGTCCCGAGTACCTCGCGGCGATCGTGCAGGACGTCACCGATCGCCGCCGCGCCGAAGCCGAGTTGAACCAACTCGCGCTGTACGACTCGGTCACGGGACTCGCGAATCGCACGTTGATGCTCGACCGCATCGCCGTCGCGCTCCAACGTCAGCGCCGCCAGCCGCGTGCGGTCGCGGTCCTGTTCCTCGATCTCGACGGCTTCAAGACGGTCAACGACTCGCTGGGTCACAGCGCGGGCGACCGGCTGCTGCGCATGGTCGGGGAGCGCCTCGGTGGCGCGGTACGCGGCGGTGACACGGTGGCCCGCTTCGGCGGCGACGAGTTCGCCGTGTTGTGCGAGGGGTTGGTGTCCTCGCAGGAAGCAGTGGAGGTCGCGGGGCGCATCAGCGCCGCGCTGACACCTCCGTTCGAGCTCGACGGCAGCCAGGTGTTCGTGACCGCGAGCGTCGGGATCGCGGTGACGCCGGCCGCCGACGCGCAGACGCTGCTGCAGAACGCCGACGCAGCGATGTACCGCGCGAAGGAGCGCGGTCGGGCGCGCTACGAGGTCTTCGACGAGGCGCTGCGCGAGGCGGCGCTCGAACGTCTCCGCTTGATCGCCGACTTGCGCCAAGCGGTCGATCGTGGCGAGTTCCGGCTCGTGTTCCAGCCGGTGGTCGACATCGCGACCGGCGAGGTCGCTTCGATGGAGGCGCTGCTCCGGTGGGAGCACCCGATTCGAGGCATGCTCGAGCCCGCGTCCTTCATCGAAGCCACGGAGGACGCGGGGATGATCGACCGCGTCGGGAATTGGGTGCTCGTGGAGGCGACGCGCGAGGCGGCGCAGTGGCAGGCACGCTATGGCGAGCGGGCGCCCTCGATCTCGGTGAACCTCTCGGCGCGCCAGCTGTCGTCGTCGGAGATCGTGACCCAGGTCGAGCAGGCGCTCGATGCCGCGCACCTGCCGCCGTCGTCGCTCCTGCTCGAGGTCACCGAGACCGCGGTCATGAGTGACGTCGCGGCGGCCATCGAGGACCTGCGACACCTCCAACGGCTCGGGGTGCGCCTCGCGATCGACGACTTCGGCACCGGATACTCGTCCCTTGCCTACCTGAAGGACCTTCCCGTCGACGAGATCAAGATCGACGGCTCGTTCGTCGCCGGCCTCGACGCCGACGCCGAGAACCGGGCCATCGTGGCCAGCGTGATCGGCCTCGCGCACGCGGTCGGATTGCGCGCCACCGCCGAGGGTGTCGAGACGCCGAGCCAGCTGGCGGCGCTGCGCCGCTTGGGCTGCGACCGTGCGCAGGGGTACCTGGTCTCGATGCCGGTGGGCGCGACCTCGGCGGATCGACTCCTCGGACGCTCGCTCGCCGAGCATCGCGAGGGCGGACTGCAGGCGCCCGTCGGCACGACGGTGATCCTCGAGAGCTGACGCGCGTGGGTGGTGCGTCGAAGCGCTCACGTGATATCGGTGGTGGTCGACCACACACGATGGGGGCCCGCGATGACGACGATCAACCTCGAGGACGTCCGTGCCGACTGCCCGTTCCGGCTTCGAGTCGTCGAGCCGGGCTTCGTCGCCCGCCCGGTGATCGACGCCGGCGAGTCCCTCTTCGACCCCATGCTCGGCTGGACCGACCCGGACGGAAGCATCGTCCTCTGTGACATCGGAGGCCAGTCCACCGTCGAATGGGACCCCACGCGTGGCCACGGGTCGATCCTTCGGCTGCACCGCGACGACACGCTCGAGACGATCGTGACGCCAGACGAGATCGGCTCGGGGATGCCCATGTCACCACGACGCGCGCCCGCGTGGTTCGGCGACTGGGACGGCGCGCTGTTCTTTCCGGGTCAGAGCAAGCCCGGCCGCGCCGGCGCGTTGTCTGACCACTACGTGTGGCGCGTCGAGGGCGACCGCGCCGTCACGTTCGCGAAGCTTCCCCATACAGGGAAGGTCGGAGGCGGCGTCCCCGGTGCGTTGTGCATCGGTGGCTTCGGGCCCCGGGAGGCGTCGACCGGGGCGTACTACCTCTGCAACTCGCTCATGAATTGCGCGATCTACCTCGTCGACGCGGAGGGACACGCGGAGCCGTGGATCGTCCTCGACGGCGACTCCGATCCGTATCCTGTCGCGCCGTACCGCGTGTTCTATGCCGGACCGAACTGGGGTGAGCTCGAGGGTCGCCTCATCGTGGCGGGGCGCTCGAAGACCAGCTTCGAGGAGGAGGCCCCCCCGAACAACGACGTCGACTTCTACGCGGTGGAGGGCGACGGCATCGATCCGACGCCGCTCGCGTTCGAGGACATGGGCCTTTCCATGGCCGAGACCGCGCCCCCCGAGTTCGGGCCGTTCGGAGGCCAGGTGTTCTACAGCCATTACGGCACGGTGAACCTCATGCACGTGACCAAGCCCGGCCCCGGCCCGCTGCCGTTCACGGGCAAGATCTTCCGCATCGACGCCGATGGCGAGCGGCATCTCTTTGCCGACGGCATCCAAGCGGGATGGAACGAGATCATCTTCGACGCGAATCGCATGCTCATCGCGTCGCACCGGCGCAGCTACTCGACCGGCGAGTACCACGTCCCCGACGGCTCGATCTACGAGATCGCGTTCGTGGATCACGGCTGAGCGACGCTGTCCCCGACGCAGATGGCACGATCCCACGATTTCGACATCGCAGGCCTCGTCCACGAGCTGGTGGTCGACCCCGACGCGGACGTACGGCTGCACGCGTGGGCGACCGACTCGCGTTTCGGTCTCACGAAGGAGACGGCCGGCCTCGTCGTGGCCGACCTGCTCGCCGAGCTCGACGATCTGCACGACCGTCTGTGGGCGGAGGCGCGGCGCAGCATCCTGCTCGTGCTCCAAGGAATGGACGCATCAGGCAAGGACGGCAGCATCCGGAAGGTGCTGAGTGGTCTCAACCCGCAAGGCTGTTCGGTGACGAGCTTCAAGGCGCCCACGACGAACGAGCTCGCTCACGACTACCTCTGGCGCGCGCACGCGGCGTGCCCCGCGCGCGGGTTGCTCGGCGTGTGGAACCGCTCGCACTACGAGGACGTCGTGACCGCGCGAGTCCTGGAGCTCATCGACGACGATGAACGCGAGCGACGTCATCACCACCTTCGAGACTTCGAGCGCATCCTCACCGACGAAGGGACGCAACTCACGAAGGTCTTTCTCCACATCTCGAAGGACGAGCAGCGTGCGCGGCTCCAAGAGCGGATCGACGATCCCCGCAAGAACTGGAAATTCAAGCCGGGTGATCTCGAGACGCGCCAGCGGTGGGACCGGTACCAGGAGCTCTACGAACAGACGATCAAGGCGACGTCGACGGCGTGGGCTCCGTGGTACGTCGTCCCGGCCGACCACAAGTGGGTGCGTGACATCGCCGTCGCGTCCGTCCTCGTCCACACCTTGGGGCACATGGATCCCGAGATCCCGCCCCGCAATCCGGAGCTCCGCGGGGTCGTGGTGGAGTAAGGGCACCCGACCCGTTGGGCAGCCGCCGCCTGCCTGTCGCGCACAACAATTGGGCATAGCGCACCGTCATCGGCCACAATGGTGAGTCAATGAGTGTCGAGTCACGCGATTCCGTCTCACTCAAGCCGGCCGAGCTCGACGAGCTCGGGCAGCTGGTCTCAGATCTGGGCCTCACCCTCGTCGATGAGCAGCTCGACGGCCATCTCGAGCAGTTCTCGCTGGTCGCGCTCGCCGGTGACGAGAACGAGCTCCACGGCTTCCTCTTCGGCTCTCTCGAGCGCATCGGCGGGACCCCTTCGATTCTCTGGGGTCTTGGTGCCGTGCGGCGGGCCAAGATTGCACGCGGGACGCTCGACGGCCTCGTTGCTGAGCTGTACCGGCGTGCCGCGATCTCCTTCCCTGACGAGGACGTGCTCGTTGCCGGCCGTGTCGCCGATCCGGCCGCCTACGCACTGTTCTCACCGCTGGCCGACGTGTGCCCACGCCCCAAGTACTCGCCGAACGGCGAGGAGCGCGGCGTGGGGCAGGCGCCTGGCGCGGCGCTTCGGGTGCGAGGCGCGCTACGACGACCGGTCGTCGCGCCTGAGTGCACATGATCGTCCCGAGCTGGTCCTGGACGCGCGGGTGCTGAAGGCCGGCGGGAAGTCCGCCGTCGAGATCGTCGGTGGTGCCGATCCGGCGCGCGGTGAGGCCGTGATCGCCTACGGCTGGGCGATGGCCGAGGCGCTCGACGGCGTCCTCGCCCGCACCTCCATCTAGCTCCGGACGCGTTCCCGTCGCGCGGCCAGCGCTGCGTCCAGCTGCACGCGAAGCGTCGCTGGATCGCGTGCCGGTGTCTGGCACACGAAGCCCTCGCAGACGTACGCAACGGCGTCGCGACCTCCGAGGCGCCCTTCGAGCAGCGGTGTCGAGGTCGCGGTCGTCGAGGGCGCGGCGATCATCGTGACCGAGGCGGGGACGAGCACCCGGTGCAGCTCGCCGACGAGGGCCTCGCGCAGCGCGTCGTCGGGCTCGGCGACGATCGCCACCTCGATCGAGGGGGTGACGGCGCGCTGGAACGCGCTGGCGAGGTACGCGAAGGCGGTCGGATGTTCGGCGAGGATCGGCCCGACCGCGCCGATCCAACGACGGCCTTCTTCGCGGTAGCGCATGTCGCCACTCAGTGCCGCGAGGCGAAGGAGGCCATTGGCCGCCATCGAGCTCGCGGCGGGTGTCGCGTTGTCCTGGACGTCCTTCGGCCGGACGATGAGCGCCTCGGCGTCGATGCCGGTCGTGAACACGCCCCCGTTGCGTTCGTCGCCGAACAGGGAGAGCATCGAGTCCGCGAGCTCGCGCGCCGGCGCGAGCCACGACGGATCGTCCAGCTCTGCCATCGTGAGGTACGCCTCCAACAACGCGGCGTAGTCCTCGCCGTACGCGGGGATCCCGCCGTCGGCCACGGGCCACGTCCGCAACCATCGGCCGTCGTCGCGCCGGAGCTCTGTCGCCAGGAACGCCGCGTTGGCACGCGCGGCATCGAGCCAATCGGAACGACCGAGCACCGAGGCGGCCTCGACGAGCGCGGGAGAAACAGCGCGTTCCATCCGAGGATGACCTTGTCGTCGAGGCCGGGGCGCACGCGACGCTCCCGGGCGCGACGCAGCGACACGAGCCCGCGTTCGACGCCGAGGGGACGCGGAGCCGTGGGCTCCACCGTGGCGAGGATGTTGCCGCGGTGGCCCGTGTGCGGATCGAGGAAGTTGCCGGCGAGCGTCGCGCCGAAGTACGCGATGACTGCCGACGCATCGTCGCCGCAGATGGAGTGCAGCTCGTCGAGCGACCAGACGTAGAACTTGCCTTCGACCCCCTCGGAGTCGGCGTCCTCGGAGGCGAAGAGGCCGCCGGACGAGTGGCGAAGGTCGCGGAGCACGTAGGAGATGGTCTCCTCGACGACGCGGCGGTACCGAACCTCACCGGTTGCCTGCCAGGCGTGCAGGTACGCGCGGACGAGCAGCGCCTGGTCGTACAGCATCTTCTCGAAGTGCGGGACGAGCCACTGCGCGTCGACGGAGTACCGGTGGAACCCGCCGCCGACGTGGTCGTAGATCCCGCCACCGGCCATGCCGTCGAGCGAGCGGATCACGGCGCCGAGGGTCTCGGGGTCGCTGGTCGTGGCCCACTGGTCGACCAGGAACGTCAACGTCATGGCTTGGGGGAACTTCGGTGCCCCGCCGAACCCGCCGTGGACCCGATCCAGCTGTCCGAGCGCCCTCGCGGTCGCATGCCCCAACAGCTCGCGGCGTGGGAGGGCGCCGTCGCCTTCGGGGAGCTCGCTGCCCGTACCGATCGCGGCGTGCAGACGACCGGCGTGCTCGAGCAGCTCGCCGTGCCGTTCCTGCCACGCGTCGTGGATCGCGCCGAGCAGCCGGCGGAAGCTCGGGAGGCCGTGGCCCTCCTGCTTCGGGAAGTAGGTCCCGCCGTAGAAGGGCCGGCCGTCGGGCGCGAGGAACACCGTCATCGGCCAACCGCCGCGGCCGGTCATCGCCTGCACGGCCTGCATGTAGACGGCGTCGACGTCGGGCCGTTCCTCGCGGTCGACTTTCACGTTGACGAAGTGCGCGTTCATGAGCGCAGCGGTGTCCGCGTCCTCGAAGGACTCGTGCGCCATCACATGGCACCAGTGGCATGCGGAGTAGCCGACGGAGAGGAGCACGGGGCGATCCTCGGCACGCGCGCGTGCGAAGGCCTCCTCGCCCCACGGATACCAGTCGACCGGGTTCTCGGCGTGTTGACGGAGGTACGGGCTGGTCGAACGCCCGAGTCGGTTCATACGCCGGAGCGCCGGTTCATACGCCGGAGCGCCGGTTCATACGCCGGAGCGCCGCTTCATACGCCGGAGCGCCGCTTCATACGCCGGAGCGTAGGTCTGCGACCGCGACGCTGCGGGCCCACTCGTAGTCGGGCTTGCCGCTGGCGGAACGACGGAGCTCGTCGACCACGACGAGCTCACGCGGGACCTTGAACGCGGCGAGTCGCTCACGCAACGCGCGCTCGAGCTCGACATGGATCGGCTGCGTGCAGCCTGGTGACAGGAGCACGACCGCGACGACTCGTTCACCCCACAGCTCGTCGGGAACGCCGACGACGACGGCGTCCGCGATCGCAGGCTGCTCCTTCAGTGCGAGCTCGACCTCTTCGGGATACACCTTCTCGCCGCCGGTGTTGATCGACCCGGATCCCCGTCCGAGCACGGTGATGGTCCCGTCGGGCTCGATCCGTGCCGCGTCGCCCGGAACCGACCAGCGAACGCCGTCGATGACGGGGAACGTCTCCGCGGTGCGGACGGGGTCGCGGTAGTACCCGAGTGGGATGTGACCGCGGGTCGCGAGGCGCCCGACGACGCCCGGAGGCAGGGGCTCGAATTGCTCGCCGACGACGGTGGTGACGTCGTCGACGTGGAAGCGCGCGGAGCGGTCGTCGTCGAGCCCGGCCATGGTGACGGAGCGTCCCTGCGCACCCGTCTCGGACGTGCCGTACCCGTCGACCACGATGAGGCCGGGCATGCGTTCGACCCAGCGACGCTTGATCGCGGAGGAGAGGACCGCACCGCCCGACAGCACCGCGGTGCAGCAGGTGACGTCGACACCAGCCGGCAGCTCGTCGAGCGCTTCGACGAGTGGGCGCGCGAACGCGTCGCCGACGATGGCGAGGAACGTCACCCGTTCCCGAGCGACGACCTCCCAGGCGCGTACGGGGTCGAGCCCTCGGTCCGCGACGATGACGACCGTCCCGCCGGACAGGAGCGTCCGGAGCGCGATCCAGTGCGCCGTTCCGTGCATGAACGGCGCGAGCGGCAGGCACCGGGAGGGTCGCCCCAGGCGCTCCGAGATCTCCTCGGGCCGCGCGATCGGCCCGTCGCCTTCGTCGCCGCCACCAAGCGCGCCGAAGAAGATGTCCTCCGAGCGCCACACCACGCCCTTGGGCATGCCCGTCGTGCCACCCGTGTAGAGGATGTAGTGGTCGTCCGGCGAGCGGGCCCCGAAATCCCGGCCGGGAGCCGCGGCCGCGAGCGCGCCCTCGTACTCCGCCGCGTCGAGCTCGTCCCAGGGGGCTCCTGTCCCGTCCTCCACGACGAGGATCGCGCGGAGCTGCTCGCGGTCGGCTGCGACCGCGGCGAGCGTCGGGGCGAAGCCCTGGTGGGTGACGACCACCACGGCATCGGAGTCGTCGAGCACGAACGCGAGCTCGTCGCCCATGTACCGGTAGTTGACGTTGACGGGCACGGCGCGCAACTTGAACGCGGCCAGCATCGCCTCGAGGTACTCGCTGCCATTGGAGAGGTTGAGCGCGAGGTGATCGCCGATCTCGACGCCGCAACGCTGCAGGTGGTGGGCGAGGCGGTCGGCGCGCTCGTCGAGCTGCGCGAACGTCAGGCGCCGTCCGGTGCAGACGACGGCCTCGCGCTCGGGCACGGTGTCGACCACCCGTTCCCAGAGATCGGCGAGGTTGAACTCCACCCCGGGACGGTACCGAGCCCTCCCGTGGGCTCTCGAACCGAACGGGCCTCAGAAGAAGTCGGTGCCGCCGTCGACCGGGATGGTCGCGCCGACGACGAAGCTCGCGAGCTCGGAACAGAGGAAGAGGACGACCGCGGCGACCTCCTCGGGGAGCCCGACCCGGGCGATGTCGTTCTCGGCGCCGTAGTCGCGCGCGATCGCCTCGTACGCGGCTTCGAGGGGACCCTCCGAGAGACCGTCGAGGTTCGCGCCCTCGAGGTACGACGCGAGCGTCGGGGACATGACAGTTCCGGGGGCCACCGTGTTCACCAGGATCCCCTCGGGAGCAAGCGCCCGCGCGAGGTTCTTCGACGCGCTCGCCATTGCGGCCTTCGAGGCGGTGAAGCCGAGCAGACCAGGACTCTGGTGACGGATCGACGCGGCGGCCACGTTCACGACTCGGGCGAAGGTGGCCTTGCGCAACAAGGGCAGCGCAGCCCGGGTGGTACGGATCATGGTGAGCACGCCCAGGTCGAACTCGTCGAGCCAGTCGTTGTCGGTCAGGTCGTCGAGGCCGCCGACGCGCACCGGGCCGACCGTGTTCACGAGCGCGTGGCACTCCGCCCAGCGCTCGTCGAGGAAGGTGAACGCAGCCTCGACCTCTCCCGTGTCGAGGAGGTCGCACTGCAAGCCGACCGCGTCCTCCGCGCCGAGCTCGAGCAGCTCCTGCTCGGTCTCGTGCAGGTCGGCTTCGGTGCGGGCGAGGACGGCGACCCGGCAGCCTTCGCCGGCGAGCAGCTCCGCGGTCGCGCGCCCGATCCCGCGGGTGCCGCCCGCGACGACGGCCGCGCGGCCGCGCAGTCCGAGGTCGATGCTCACGAGGTGCCCAGCTGGGCGACGAGGTGACGTGCAGTGAGCGGCTCGCCGGTCGCGCGCTCGATGAGGTGGTCCCAGCGGAGCGCAGCGCCCGGAGCGAAGAACTGCTCCGCGAGGTAGTGACCGGCTGACTCGTTGTCGACGAGCTCTCCGCTCCTCGCGGTGATCGCCGCGTGCAGCTGCGATGCGACGAGCTCGCCGTAGAGGTAGTTCTGGTAGTAGACGGGCGCCACGGCGAGATGGATCTTCGAGGCCCAGTCGTCGGCGCGACGACCCGGCGGTCGGGACACGAGCTGGTAGCGCTCGACGAGCGACCACCACGCGTCGTCGAGGTCCTGACCCGGATCTGCGTACAGGGCGCGCTCGAAGTGTGTCATGACCAGAACCCACCGTGCGAAGACGAGGAACGCGGCGCGCCGGGATGCGGCGAGCCGAGGTGTCAGCGATTCGACGTCGGCTGCCGGTACGCCCGCGACCGTGCCGAGCCATCGCGGATCGTGGGTCAGCCGACCGAACAGCATCGCGACACCTTCGGTGGTGAGCGCGTGCGCGGCGCCACGCACGAGCCACGGCAGGTGTCGATCGACCTCGCGGTCGTAGATGGCGTGCCCGAACTCGTGCAGCATCGTCTCCATCCAGCGCTCGCTCGGCTCGACGTTGCAGAGGACGCGGACGTCGCCGTCACGGTCGATGTCGATGCAGAACGCGTGCTGGCTCTTGCCCGGGCGGCCGTACAGGTCGCTGTGCGAGAGCACCGGACGGACGTCGAGCCCGATGCCGTCGTAGGTGCGGACCGTGAGTGCCTCGAGGTCAGCGGCGGCGAAGCGGTCGTCGAGCGCCACCCCGCCCGTCGCCGGAGGAGACTGGAAGAACGGATCGTCGAGGTGCCACGGCCGGAGCTCGTCGAGGGCGCACGCGAAGCGCGCCGCGAGTTGCCCGTCGAGGTGCGCCTTCCAGGTCCGAAAGGGCGCCGCGGTCACGTCGTCGACCTCGTCGAGCGTGCGCAGCAACCGGGCTTCGTCGAGCTCGCCGCAGGCCAATGCCAATGCGAAGTGGTCGCGGAAACCGAGCGCGCGCGCCGCGTCGTTGCGCAAGACCGCGAGCTGGCGGATGGAGGAGGCGACCTCCCCGCCGATCTGCTTCGCTGCCTCCCACGCCGCGTGGCGCTCCTGGCCGTCGTCGCTGGTGCGCAGGACCTCCGCGATCGTGTTGTCGTCGACGAGCTGTCCGTGCATGGTGCCGCGGAAGTTGTTGAACGTCGACTCGACGCGGGTCTCGAGCTCGACGATCTCCCGTCGCAGTTCGGCGGGGACCTGGTGGGGGAGACACGCGTCGTAGAGGAGGTCGACGCACCGCGGCAGGAAGTCGTTCGGCGAGCCGGCGGGGCCCGCGTGGGTACGCCCGTCTCGAGCCGTCTGGAGGGCGGCGAAAGTGTCGGGGTTGGCGAGTACCTCGCGCCGCGCCAGCTCGACCTCGATGCGGCGCGCGTCCGCCTCCGGCGACGATCGGGTGCTGGACTCCCACCATGCCTCGGCGAGTGCGATCTCGAGCGGGCGCAGCCGCGACTCCAGGACGTTGACCGTGTCCTCGACGCTCGGCACGGCGCGGAGTCTACGGGTGGGCGTAGCGTGACGCGCATGTTCCGTCACGTCAGCTGTCTCACCTTCATCCCCGAGGTCACGCCGGAGCAACGCGCCGCCGTGCTCGAGTGCTTGGCCGAGTTGCCCGCGGCTATCCCCGAGATCCGGGCCTATGTCTTCGGCGAGGACGTCGGGCTTCGCGACTCCAACGCGAGTCTCGCGGTTGTCGCCGACTTCGACAACGAGGACGACTACCGGATCTACGAGAAGCACCCCGCGCACGTCGAAGGCCTCGGACCACTGGTATGCCCGATCCTGGCCGCTCGCGCCGCGGTCGACTACCTCATCCCGTGAGGTTCCAGCTGGCGAGCACGGGCTGCTCGCGCTCGTAGCCGAGCCGGCTGACGCCGGCCGAGCTCAGCAACAGGCATCGCCCATCTGCCGGTGGGAATCCGAGCCAGCGCGCGGCGAGCACCCGGAGCAGGTGTCCGTGTGCGAAGAGGAGCGCATCCCCGTCGAGGTTCCGGACCCGTTCGAGGACACGATCGGCGCGAGCGCCCACCTGCTCGGGTGTCTCACCGCCCGGCGCTCCGTCGCGCCACAACGACCAGCCCGGATTCTCCATCCGAATCTCGCTCGTGGTGCGTCCTTCGTAGCTCCCGTAGCCCCACTCCACGAGGTCGTCGCAGCGTTCGCACCGGCCGCCGAAGCCCGCGAGGGTGCACGTCTCCGCGGCGCGCTGCAAAGGGCTGGTCAGCACGGTTGCGAAGGTGTGCTCCGAGAGTCGGCGCGCAAGGCGGGCGGCTGCCTCCCGACCCGCAGGAGTCAGCGCAACGTCGGTGAGGCTCGTGTGGCGGCCGCTGCGGCTCCACGCCGTCTCGCCATGACGCACCAGGACCACCTGCGACAGCTCCGAGCCCACCGGGGGACGCTATCCCGGCGTCGATTCCGCGGCACGACGGGAGCGATAGCGTCGCCGCCATGACACAGACTGCTGATTGGCGGGAGCTCCTCGCCGGCGTCGACATCCACGCCGAGCGTCTGCGGGCCCTGCGCTCCGACATCGTCGACCCGTATCCCGTGTACGCGGAGCTCCGTGAACAGGCGCCCGTGTACGAGGGCGACATCCTGCTCGACTGCTTCCGCGTGCCCTCGCTCGCCCAGCCGTTGTCCGGCGAGCGTCCCGTGTACTCGGTCACGCGCTGGGAGGAGTGCAACGAGGTGGCTCGGGACCACGAGACGTTCTCGAACACGCTGCTGATCGACGTGCTCGGTCCGACGATGGGCATCAACATGTTGCTGGTCGATCCGCCCGAGCACACGCGTCTGCGTGACCCGGTACGGGGCGCCTTCAGCAAGCGCAGTGTCGAGCACTGGCGCGATTCGTTCGTGCGGCCGCTCATCGAGCGCGACTTCTTCGACCCGCTGGCCCCGAAGGGCAGGGGCGACCTGATGCGCGAGCTCGCGATCCCGTTGCCGATCGCGGTCGTGTACCAGATCCTCGGACTGCCACCCGAGCGTGTCGAGGAGTTCCGCACCCTCGCCCTCGGCCTGAACGTGATGCACGTGCTGCCCGAGCTCGGGCTCGCGTGCTCTGCCGCGCTGGAAGAGATGCTCACCGACCTCATGGAGCGCCGCCGCGCCGAGCCGCAGAACGACCTGGTGAGCGAAGTGCTCGGGGTCACGATCGACGGCGACCCGTGGTTCACGGATCTCGAAGTCCTGTCGTTCATGCGGGTGATGCTCGCTGCGGGCTCCGAGACCACCACCGCCAGCCTGGGACCGTTGATCGCCGCGCTCCTGGCCCACCCCGAGCAGCTCGAGCGGGTGCGCTCCGACCCGTCACTCGTGCCCGTCGCGGTCGAAGAGGCGTTGCGGTGGGAGGCGCCAAACCAGTTCATCTTCCGGATCTCGACTCGGGAGACGTCGATCGCCGGTGTTCCCATCCCGAAAGGTGCGGGGATCGTCATCTGCCAGGGCGCGGCGAACCGCGACCCGGCGCGTTGGGATCGGCCCGACGAGTTCGACATCTTCCGGACCCCGCATCCGCACCTCTCGTTCGGCAACGGGATCCACAACTGCATCGGCGCGCACCTCGGCCGCATGGAGGTCACCGAGGCGCTGGCCGCGATGCTGGAGCGGTTGCCCGGGCTCCGCCAGGATCCAGAGTTCCCGGCGCCGGTCGTCGGCGGCATCTTCTTCCGGGCGCCCGAGGCGCTCCCCGTGCGCTGGGACGTCTGACGCTCCTGGAGGGCGAATGCGTGGGCGCAGGTCGCGGGTGTCGGGCGGCCGAGGACGTCAACTGATCGGTTGAGTCGCGCCGACGGGGGCGAGTCTCGATCACGTGCTCGTCGTCGATCACTCCCGGCGACCCCGGCGACGGCTCCCGGGCGGCCGGGTCATGACCTCGATCGCCTCGGCCCGGGCATCCAGAATTTCCTCCAGGCGCCAACGGGGGCGTAGCGTGGGCTGATGAGAAGAGTTGCGCAGAAGGTTCGCGACGTGGGCCCGTCCGATTTGTCGCTCGAGAGCTCGGCCGCTGCCCACAAGCTCATCGGGGAACTGACTCGCCTGTACGGTCGTGTCAGCGAGTGCCTCGACAACCCTGGGCGTCGAGACGATCTGATCGAGCAGATCCACGCCAAGCAAGACGCGATCCAGATTCTGGTGCCGAGCTTTGCCCGGCCTGCCTGACCGGTCTGCGTCTTCTCCGCTCGGGAGCGAGAAGCTCACTTGAACCAGATGCGCTGGTAGTCGCGGCTCATGGGGTGGATGAGCAGGGCCATCAAGGCGACGTCGAACAGGAAGCTGATGATCGCGCCGCTGCTCAGGACGTCGGCGCCGAGGAGGACGATCCACAGCATCACCTGAAGGATCGCGGCGGTCACCGCGACCGTGTACCCCCACTTCTTCTCGTTGGCGATGCCGAAGCCGCCGACGCCGAGGCCGAGCGCGATCAACAAGGGCCAGCTGCCGCCGCCCAGGGCGCCCAGCAAGCCGAAGACGGCGTGGATGTAGCAGAGGATCGTGGCGATGACGAGCGTCTGCGGCTGGAATTGGTTGACCCACTTCCACTCGCGGTTCATGACGTCATTGTGGTCGACGGCGGGGTTGCCAGGGGCATTGGCGCGCGGGCGCGGAGCTGCCCGCACGCGGCATCGATGTCGGTCCCGCGGTTGCGGCGCACGGTCGCGCTGACGCCATGACTTCGGAGCCTCTCGGCGAAGGCCCGCAGATGCATGCCCGGCGGTTGCACGCCTCCGAACCCGCTCGTCGGATTCAGCGGGATCAGGTTGACATGCGCGCCGCCCACGCCGGGGAACGAGCCGAGCAAGCGCCCGAGCGCGGCCGCGTGCGCCGGCGCGTCGTTCACACCGGCGATGCACGCGTACTCGAAGGTCACGCGCCGGCCGTGCGCGCCGGCGAAGTCGGCGGCCGCGTCGAGGACCTCGGCGATCGCGTAGCGGCGGTTCAGCGGTACCAGCTCGTTGCGCAGCTCGTCGTCGGCTGCGTGCAGCGACACCGCGAGCGTCACGGGCAGGCGCTCGGCCGCGAGGCGCCGGATGCTGGGGACCACGCCCACCGTGCTCACCGTGATGTGGCGGGCAGAGATCCCCATGTCGTCGTGCAGCCGCTCGATGGCCGTCCAGGTCGCCTCGTAGTTGGCGAGGGGCTCGCCCATCCCCATGAACACGATGTTGCTCACGCGCTGGGTCGACGCGTGTGCCGCTCGCGCCGCCTGCTCGACGATCTCACCGGCATCGAGGTGACGCTCGAAGCCCGCCTGGCCGGTGGCGCAGAAGGTGCACGCCATCGCGCACCCGGCCTGTGAGGACACGCAGACGGTCGCGCGCGTTGGCGAGCGCATGAGCACGGTCTCGACCTGGGCGCCGTCGTCGCTCGCGGCCCAGAGCCACTTCGACGTGAGACCGTCGGCCGCGTCCCGACGGATCTGCTCCGTGAGCGCGAGAGGAAGCTCGGCCTCGAGGCGTGCGCGGAGCGCCTTCGAGAGCGTGGTGACCCCCTCGAGCGGGCGCCGTTCTGCGTAGAGCGCGCGCCAGAGCTGGTCGCTGCGAAAGCGTGGCTCACCCCAACCTTCGAGCAGCGCTCCGAGCTCGCCGCGGGTTGCGCCGTACCGCGTGCTCCCAGATCGCAGGCTCATGGGGCTGCGATGTCGGTCACGTACGCGACCCGGCGACGAGCGAGCTCGAATCCGAGGGCCCGGTACAGCCGCACCGCGGGCTCGTTGGCTGCGTCGACGTAGAGCATCCCGTGCGTGACGCCGCGGCGGCGAGCGAGTCGAGCCCGCCGGTGACGAGCGCGCGGCCGAGGCCGGTTCCCTGGTGCGCCGGGTCGACGCCGATGACGTAGATCTCGCCGAGGGCGTGGGGCGCGGCGGGAGGCGCGGCGGGGTGCACCTTGGTCCAGCAGAAGCCGCCCAGCTCGCGGCCCTGCCACGCCATGAGGAACCCCGAAGCGTCGAACCACGGCTCGCGCTCGCGTTCGCGGAGGACCGCTGTGGTCCAGTTTCCCTGCTCCGTGTGGCCGGCGAAGGCGCGGTTGTTCACCCGGAGCCACGCGTCGTCGTCCTCGCCGGGACGGAACGAACGGACGGTGATCCCATCGGGCCAGACCGGACGCTCGGCGAGTGGGAGAGAGACGCGGAGCTGGAGCAGCTCGCGATCGGGTCGAAAACCGAGGCTCGGGAGCGTGTGTTCGAGCGCGACCGCGCGGTCGAGCCACATGGTGAGATGTCCGCCGCCCTCGGCCTCGACGAGCGCGACGGCTCGGGCGACGAGATCTGTGACTCGCGTGAGGGAGCCTTCGGCATCGAGCACTTCGATCGTCCAGCCGTTCGAGGCGTCACGGGCGAGGTGGGCGTAGGCGACCGGATGCCCGTCGTCCGCGGTGACGAGCATTCCTGCGTCACGCGGTGGATCGGCGCCGCGCAAACCACGCCAGGTGAGGTCGGTCAGCTCACCGATCGCATCGCCGCGCCCACGCGCGGTGTCGGCGAGATGGCGCACCGCCTCCCCGAGCTCGGGCGCGAAGCCCCGTAGCACCCGAGCCGCGACCATGCCCGCAGGGTACCGCGGGTCTCCCGAGTAGCTTCCAGCGCATGGCGCTTCCTCGCGGTGCGAAGTCACGCGCCGACGAGGTACGCGTGCGCTTGGAGCTCGAATATCCCGACGCCGAGTGCGCGCTCGTGCACGAGGGCGCATTGCAGCTCCTCGTGGCAACGATCCTCTCCGCGCAGACGACCGACGAGAACGTCAACAAGGTGACTCCGGCCTTGTTTGCGAAGTTCCCGACGGCCGAAGACCTTGCACAGGCTGATCCGGACGAGCTCGAGACGTTGATCCACTCGACGGGGTTCTTCCGCTCGAAGGCGCGCAACCTGCTCGGGATGGCACGCGCGCTCGTCGACCGGTTCGGCGGGGAGGTGCCGACGGACCTCGACGACCTCGTCACGCTTCCAGGAGTGGGCCGCAAGACGGGCAACGTGGTGCGCTCGGTGGCGTTCGGGTTGCCCGGCCTCCCGGTGGACACGCACGTCGGCCGCCTGAGTCGACGGCTCAAGCTGACCAACGAGACGGATCCCGTGAAGGCGGAGCTCGAGCTCAATCGCGTGGTGCCGCCCGACGAGCGAGGGCGGTTCTCTCTCCGCCTGATCCTGCACGGTCGCCGCGTCTGCTTCGCCCGACGCCCCGCCTGTGGGTCCTGCGTGCTGGCGGACATCTGCCCGTCGGCCGACCCGGCCGCGCCGACGCTCAGTGCGCCAGATCGCTGAGCGCGCCCGACGCGCGCTCCAACGCGCGGCGAGTCGCGATGAGTGACCGCTCGGCGGCGTCGAGGTCGTTGACGATCGCGGAGTCAGGTGACGACCGGTACTGGTCGGCGATGTGGGTGATGCGCTCGACCAGCTCCTGGAGCTGCGCTCGGAGCGACGACAGCTCGGCGAGGTCGGACGACGCGTTCATGCCGCCCTCACGCCGGCGATCCGATCGTTGAGACCACGGTGACAGCATTCTCGCCGGTCGCCCGCGGGGGCAATTCGTCACGCGGTGTCACAGAGGGCGACGTTACGATGCGCGGGCCGTGCTGACCCGACTCGATCTTCGCCGCGCCGGCGCGTCCCTCGCCGATGCCGAGTTGCACGGACTGCTCGCGCCACCCGTGGTCGATGACGGTGCCGTCGAAGCGGTCCGGGCGATCCTCCGCTCGGTGCGGGAGCACGGCGATGAGGCCCTCCGCGCCCGGACGCGGGAGTTCGACGGGGTCGAGCTCGACTCGATCCTCGTCCCGGCCGCGGAGGTGCACGCGGCGCTGGGCCAGATCGCACCGGAGGTTCGCGTCGCGCTCGAGGCGGCGGCGACGCGCATCCGTGCGTACCACCAAGCGCAGCGGCAGCCCGAGGTCGTGCTCGGCGGCGACGGCATCGAAGCGCGGGAGCTGACGATCCCGGTCGCCCGCGCCGGGTGCTACGTCCCGGGTGGCCGCGCGGCCTACCCCTCGACCGTGCTCATGACCGCGATCCCGGCGCGCGTCGCCGGCGTGCCCGAGGTCGTGCTGTGCGTTCCCCCCGGTCCGGATGGCGCGGTTCCTGCGGTCGTGCTCGCCGCTGCGGCGCTCGCCGGTGTCGACGCGGTGTTCCGGGTCGGCGGCGCGCAGGCTGTCGCCGCCCTCACGTTCGGGACCGAGTCCGTGCCCGCGGTCGACGTCGTGGTCGGTCCCGGCAACCGCTATGTCGCCCTCGCGAAGCGGGAGGTCCAAGGGATCGTCGGCATCGACGCGATCGCCGGACCCTCGGAGGTCGTCGTCGTTGCGGATGGGGACGCGTCGGCCGAGCACGTCGCGGTCGACCTCGTGGCGCAAGCCGAGCACGGCCCGGGCGGGATGGCGACCCTGGTCACGTGGAGCGAGGAGCTCGCCGACGCCGTCGATGCCGCGCTCGCGCCGTATCTCGGCGCGTCGCCGCGACGCGCCGACATCGAGGCGACGCTCGTCTCGGGCGGACGCACGGTGCTCGTCGACGGAGTCGAGGGTGCGATGCAGGTCGTGAACCTCTTGGCTCCCGAGCACCTCCAGCTCATGACGGCGGATCCGGACGCGCTGCTGCCGCTGGTGCGCAACGCGGGTGCCGTGTTCTGTGGTCCGTGGGCGCCCGCCGCGGCTGGCGACTACGTGGTCGGGGTCAACCACGTGCTGCCGACGGGCCGTGCCTCGCGGTTCTCGAGTGCGCTGCGAGTCGACACCTTCTGTAAGCACGTGCACGTGGTGCACATGACCGAATCGGGGCTCGCGGGTCTCGCCCAACATCTGGTCACGCTCGCCGCGCGGAGGGTCTCGACGCGCACGCAGACTCGGTGTTGTGCCGCCTTCCGGCAGCCGACGTCGCGAAGCCGCGCGGATGAGCAGGATCACGCCGCGCGACGACCTTCGATCGCTCGAGGGCTACCACTCCCCGCAGCTCGCCGTCGCGGTGCGTCTCAACACCAACGAAAGCGCAGACGCGCCACCCCGCGCGTTTGTCGACGTGTGGCTCGCGGCGTTGCGCGCCGCGCCGCTCCATCGCTATCCCGATCGCGGTGCGAGCGAGCTGCGCGCCGGGCTCGCCGCGCAGCTGCACCAGCCGGAGGAGCGGGTCTTCTGTGCCAACGGCTCGAACGAGGTCCTCCAGACACTGCTCCTGACCTACGGCGGTGCGGGTCGACGTGCGCTGGTGTTCGAGCCGACGTATGCGCTGCATTCGCACATCGCGCGTATCACCGGGACCGAGATCGTCGTCGGAGAGCGCCGAGAGGACTTCACGGTCGACGTCGACCTCGCAACGGAGTTGCTCCGCGTCCAGCGGCCCGACGTCGTGTTCGTGTGCAGTCCGAACAACCCGACGGGCACGGTCGAGCGGCGCGAGGTCGTCGAGCGGGTGCTGGAGCACGCGCCCGGCCTGGTCGTGCTCGACGCCGCGTACGGCGAGTTCTCCGACTGGGACGCGCTGGAGCTCGTGCGCGACGACCGACCGTTGGCGGTCGTGCGGACGTATTCGAAGGTCTGGGCGATGGCCGGGGTTCGCCTCGGCTTCGCGGTCGCGCCGCCCTGGGTCGTCGAGGAGCTCGAGAAGGTGGTGCTCCCGTACCACCTGTCGGTGCCCACCCAGCTGGCCGGTCGGATCGCGCTGGAGTTCCAGCAGGAGATGGCTGCGCGCGTCGCGGAGATCGTCGCAGAGCGCGAGCGCGTGGCCGCGGCGCTCGGTGCCTTCCAGCGGCTGACGTGCTTCCCATCGGGGGCCAACTTCGTGCTCTTCCGGCTCGCGGGTGACGGCCACGCGCTCTGGTCGGCGCTCGTCGCGCGCGGGGTGCTCGTGCGAGACTTCTCACGCTGGCCTCGGCTCGACGAGTGCCTGCGCGTCACGATCGGGGCTCCGGCCGAGAACGACGCCTTTCTCGCCGCAGTCGCCGATGCCCTGCAGGAGGTCTTCCACCGATGACTCGCTCGTCGCATCAGCACCGCGAGACGAAGGAAACGAAGGTCGACGTCGTGCTCGAGCTCGACGGTGGAGGCGCCGCGAGCGCGTCGACGGGGATCCCGTTCTTCGACCACATGCTCGAGCAGCTCGGGAAGCACGCGGGCTTCGACCTGACCATCGAGGCGACGGGCGACCTCGAGATCGACCTCCACCACACCGTGGAGGACGTCGGCATCGTCCTGGGCGCTGCCATGAAGGAGGCGCTCGGCGAGAAGGCCGGCGTGCGGAGATTCGCGTCGGTCGCGGTGCCGCTCGACGAAGCGCTGGTCGAGGTGGCCCTCGACCTCTCCGGTCGACCGTTCCTCGTCTACGGCGTCGACCCGGTCGCCGAGTGGATCGGGACGTTCGACCCCCAGCTGGTCGAGGAGTTCTGGCGCGCCTTTGCGTTCGCCGCGGGGATCACGCTGCACATCCGGTCGGTGAGCGGCCGCAACGGGCACCACGTGATCGAAGCATCGTTCAAGGGTGTGGCACGGGCCCTCCGCGACGCGGTCCGTGTCGAAGGCACCGGCGTTCCCTCGACGAAGGGCACGCTCTGAGCACCGCGTTCGAGCTGTTCCCGGCCATCGACCTCCGCGGCGGTCGATGTGTGCGCTTGCGCCAGGGCGACTTTGCGGCGGAAACGGTATACGACGACGATCCCGTTCGCGTCGCGTGTGCGTTCGCGGCCGGCGGCGCGCGGTGGATCCACATGGTCGACCTCGACGCCGCGCGCACCGGCGTCCCCGCGCACCTCGACGAGATCCGTGCCGTCGCCCACGCCGTCGACTGCCACATCGAAGCCGGTGGCGGCGTTCGCAGCATCGATGCTGCGGGCGCGCTCCTGGATACCGGCGTCACGCGCGTCGTCGTCGGGACGGCCGCGGTGGAGACACCAGAACTCGTGCGCACACTCACGGGCGCGTTTCCGGGGCGAGTCGCGGTCGGTCTGGACGCACGTGGGCGCGAGGTCGCCACGCGCGGGTGGGTGGAGGGGAGTGGGTCGGACCTCGTCGAGCTTGCCCGGCGGCTGGAGCACGACGGCGTCGCCGCCCTGGTCGTGACCGAGATCGGACGTGACGGGACGCTGGAGGGACCCGAAATCGAGCAGCTCGTCGCCGTCCTGTCGGCGGTGTCGCTGCCGGTCGTGGCGAGTGGCGGCGTCGGCCGGCTTGACGACCTGCGGGCCCTCGTACGGCTCCGCGCCGACGGTCGCCGGCTAGCCGGCGCCATCGTGGGCCGGGCGCTCTACGAAGGATGTTTCGACGTCGCCGCCGCGGTCGCCGCGATCGGGGAGGCGTAGCGCCGGCGCGGCGGGCGCGGTACGGTCGGATCGGCCGACGACACGGCTGCACCAGAGGACGGCCAGATGAATAGGGGAGGTTCACATGGCGAATGGTGAGCTGCTCGACGAAGGCTTCTTTCGGCGGTACCGCGAGCTGCTCGACGCGGAGGATGCCGCCTTCGACGACTTGGAGCACGCGTACGAAGACGGCGACCGCAGCCACTTCGACCGCGACATGAGCACGTGGCGGGGCTCGGTCGAGCGCCGCATCGCCTATCTCGAGCGCCACGGGTTCCCGGTGGCCGCGACCACGATGTGAGCGCGCCGGAAGAGATCGATCAGCTCCTCGCTCGCTACAACAACTGGGGCCGGTGGGGCCCTGACGACGAGCGAGGAACGCTCAACTTCGTCACCCCGGACGTCAGCCTCGCCGCGATGCAGCTCGCGCGACACGGTGACGTCGTGTCGCTCGCACGGCGTGTCGCGCCCGAGGGGCCGATGAGCGGCCTCCCTCCGAAGGGTGCCAGCGGAGCACCCGCCGCCCCGGTGGCCCCGAAGCGCCTCCGGCCGGCGCACCACCCGCCCAACACGATGCGCTTCATCCTCCGGAGCGGTGCTGATGCGCCCGAAGCGGGGAGAGGCTTCACCGCCGACTGGTTCGGGATCGTGTGCCACGGCTTCGACGTCACGCACCTCGACGCGCTGTGTCACATCGTGTGGAACGGGCGTCTCTACAACGACCGTCCGGCGACGTCGTTCACCACGACGGGGGGCGCCGCATTCGGTTCCGTCGAAGTCGCGGGGAGCGGCGTCGTGTCGCGGGGCGTGCTCCTCGACATTCCGCGCCATCGGGGGATTCCCTACCTCGAGCCGACCGAGGAGATCCCGGCGGCCGAGCTCGACGCGTGTGCGGAAGCGCAGGGCGTGCAGCTCCGCGCCGGCGACGTCGTCATCGTGCGGACCGGTCGTGACGCGTCGAGCTACGACCCGGCGATCGAGGGCAACGCAGGCGTCGGTGCCGACACCGTCCCCTGGTTGCACGCGCACGACGTCGCGATGCTCGCGGCCGACGTGGCGCAGGAGGTGCTCCTGCCCGGGATCCGCACCGATGGTGTTCCACCCGTGCACACGGTCGGCCTGGTGGGGCTCGGTCTGCACCTGATCGACAACATGCTGCTCGAGCCGCTTGCAGCCCGGTGTGCGGACGAAGGGCGGTGGGAGTTCACCTTCGCACTCGGACCGCTCCAGCTCGCCAATGCCACCGGGACGGCAGTCAACCCGCTCGCGGTCTTCTGAGCGGGAGGATCGGCGTGAGTGCCAGACGTCCCTGGCTGGCGTTCGTGGCGCTGTTCCTGTGCATGTTCATCTTCAGCATGGACGTCAACATCTTGAATGTCGCGTTGGCGCGCCTCGTGCGCGACCTCGGCGTGTCGACGTCGCAGTTGCAGTGGATCGTCGACTCCTACATCGTGGTGCTCGCGGGCCTCACGGTTCCGGGAGCGGGGCTGGGTGACCGCTTCGGTCGCAAGCGGGTGATGCTCGTGGGTCTTGTCTGTTTCGCGCTCTCGTCGGCCGGCGGCGCGTTCGCGACGACACCACAGCAGCTCATCGCCTGGCGCGCGTTGATGGGCGTGGGTGCCGCGCTCGTCATGCCGACGTCGCTCGCGATGATCCCCAGCTTGTTCAGTGACCCGGGTGATCGTGCCCGGGCGATCGGCGGCTGGGCCGCAGCTTCGGGTCTTGCGCTCGTCGTCGGACCGCTCATCGCGGGTGTGCTGCTACGGCACTTCTGGTGGGGCTCGGTGTTTCTCGTCAACGTGCCGATCGTGCTCGTGGTCCTCGTGCTCGCGGCGTGGGTCGTCCCCGACTCGCGGGATCCCTCCGTGCACAAGCTCGACGTCGCGGGCGCACTCCTCGCGATGGCGTCGCTGTCGACCTTGTTGTGGGCGACGATCGGTGCGCCAGATCGGGGTTGGGCGTCCTCGACGACGATTGGTGCGTTCCTCGTCGGCGCCGCGCTGCTCGGTGGCTTCGCAGTGCGCGAGCTGACCGCATCCTCGCCGATGATCGACCTCCGCCTGTTGCAGAACCGCACGACGATGGGCGCGTCCTCGGTGCTGTTCTTCAGCTTTGTCGCGATGACCGGCGTGGTCTTCCTGGTGAGCCAGCGTGCCCAGCTGCTCCTCGGCTATTCACCGCTGGATGCGGCGCTGGCGATGGTTCCGTTCGGCGCGCTGTATGTCGTGGCCGCACCCAGCAGCGCGCGCCTGGTCGAGCGGTTCGGTCCTCGTGTGGTGTTGTGTCTCGGCGTCTTCGGGAGCGCCGCGGCCTCGGTGCTCCTTGCCTCCGACTCCGTGGATGGTGGGCTGTGGATCACGGTGATCGGCGGGGCAATCCTCGGCGTGACCACCGGGTTGATCGTGGCGCCCGGGATGGCGTTGTTGATGAGCTCCCTGTCCCATGAGCGGGCCGGCATGGCGTCCGCGGTCGGCAACACGTCGCGCCTCGTGGGCCAGGCGGTGGGTGTCGCGATGATGGGCAGCGTGCTCGCGTCGGGCTATCACGTGCGCCTCAGCAGCGGTGGTCGTGCCCGCGGGATCTCGGCATCGGTGGTGGAACGCGCCCGCCCGTCGCTGGGCGCGGCGCTCGACATCGCGCGGCGATCCGGTGCCGAGCTCCGCCAGGCGTTGCGCGAGGTCGCGCGGAATGCGTTCGCCCACGGAGCGAGCGCGAGCTATCTGGCGGCGGCGGTGTCGCTCGTGCTGGCGGGTTTGGTCTGTGCTCGATTCGTGCCCCGCCGGGCGCACTTCACGGTGGAGGAGCCAGTCGAAGATGTCGAGGTCGCTGGCGCGGTCTCCGAACCCGCGGTGGCGCCCGCTACTCCGTGACGCCCAGCTGGTCGAGGGCGAAGGCGAGCACGAACGCCTCGTCGCGCCAGGCGTCGTAGCGGCCTGACGGTCCGCCGTGACCGGCGCCCATCTCGGTGCGCAGCAGGATGGGACCTGACCCCGTGTTGACGCTGCGCAGGCGCGCGACCCACTTCGCGGGCTCCCAGTACGAGACCCGCGGATCGTTCAGGCCCGCGGTCGCGAGGATCGCCGGATAGGCCTGCGACCGCACGTTGTCGACCGGGGAGTACGAGCGCATCAGCGCGTAGATCTCGGGGTCGTGGAGGGGGTCGCCCCACTCCTCCCATTCCGTGACGGTGAGCGGGAGCGTCTCGTCCAGCATCGTGGTCAAGGTGTCGACGAACGGCACCTCCGCGACGACCGCGCGGAACAGGTCGGGCCGAAGGTTCGAGACCGCGCCCATGAGCAGGCCTCCGGCGCTGCCGCCGCGGGCGACGATGCGACCGGCCTGCGTGTATCCCGAGGCGACCAGTTGCTCGGCCGCGGCGATGAAGTCCGTGAACGTGTTCGGCTTGCGCTCGAGCTTGCCCGATTCGTACCACGCGCGGCCGAGCTCGCCACCGCCACGAACGTGGGCGATCGCGAAGACCACCCCGCGGTCGAGGAGGCTCACTCGCGACGCCGAGAAGGTCGGATCGATCGAGACCTCGTACGTGCCGTAGCCGTAGAGCACGAGCGGCGCCTGCCCATCGAGCACGAGGCCCCGGCGATGGACGACCGACATCGGCACCGAGGTGCCGTCGGTGGCGTGAGCCCACACGCGGTGGCTCTCGTAGCGGTCGGGGTCGTAGCCGGGGACGGGCAGTCGACGGACGAGCCGCGTGTCGCGACTCGCGACGTGGTACTCGAACACCGACGTGGGTTGGACGAGCGACGTGTAGCGGTACCGGATCACGGGCGCATCGAACTCGGGGTTGCCGTCCGTCCAGACCGAGTAGACCTCGTCGGGCATCACCAGCAGCTCTCCCGACCCGACCGGCGTGGCCGTCTCGGGATCGAGCCTGAGCACGCGGAGCCGCTCCAGCCCGTCGGCCCGCTCGGACACCACGAGGTGCGTCGCGAAGGCTTCGACGTCGTCGCGCCGGACCGACGGATCCGGTGCGAGCACGTCGGTCCAGTGAGGGCGCGCGGGGTTCGCCATCGGCGTGACCATCAAGCGGAAGTTCTCCGCGCCGCCTTCGTTCGTGAGCACGAACAGCCGGTCGCCGGAGGTTGCGTGGCGATGGTGCTCGACGTGGTACTCGACGTTCGGTCGACGTGGCTCCACGACGCTCGGGCGCGCCAGCGGAGCGTCCGCGTCGAGGAGCCACACCTCGGTCGTGACCTTCGACGCCGAGGTGATGAGAATGACCGCGCCGGTCCGCGACCGCTCGATGGTGACGTAGAAGCGCTCGTCGGGCTCCTCGAAGACCAGGCTGTCGGTGTCCGCCGGAGTCCCGAGCACGTGACGCCAGACCTGCCACGGACGCATCGCGTCGTCCGGCCGCACGTAAAGGACCGTGGCGCCGTCGTTCGCCCAGGCCACGCCGTAGTAGACGTCGGGGACCGCGTCGGCGAGGTCGTCGCCGCTCGCGAGCGATCGGAAGCGCAGCTCGTAGCGCTCGGCGCCCGTGAGGTCGAGGGTGAAGGCGACGACGGCATGGTCGGGGCTCATGACGAGATCGCCGACCGAGAGGTAGTCGCCGCCTTCCGTCAACGTGTTCTCGTCGAGGACGACCATCTCGCCCGCAGCGGTACCCGGCAACTCCGTCGGGTCGGGAAGACCCGACGTGCCCCGCGGACGCCGGCAGAACACCGGGTACTGGAGGCCCTCGACGGTGCGGGTGAAGTACTCCCATGCGCCGTGGGGAACGGGAGCGGAGGCATCCGTCTCCTGGACGTGCGACACGATCTCGTCGAACAGGCGCGACCGCAACGCCGAGGTGTGAGCAAGCACCGCTTCGGTGTGCTCGTTCTCGGCCTGGAGATGGGCTGCGACCTCGGGGTTGTCGCGCTCGCTGAGCCAGTACCAGGGGTCCGTGCGCTCGTCGTCGCCGTGTCGCAGGACGCGGTGGGCGCGTGGCGCGACTGGAGGCGTCAACGGATCGGGCACGCCCGAATAGTTCCACATGTCCGCCGGGGGACGCTCCTCGGGGCGGTTCACCGGTGGCGGCAATGGCGGAAGCGAGACGTCGGGCTCGGAGTACGCTCGGGCGCCGATGGAGCCGGTGGCGTCGCCGATCGCGGCAACTGCAGAGGAGCTCGCGGCGGTGAAGTTCGACACCACCGGGCTCGTGCCCGCGATCGTGCAGGACCACGGGTCGCGCGAGGTGCTCATGCTCGCGTGGATGGACCGCGAAGCCCTCCGCCGCACGCTCGAGTCGGGTCGGATGTGGTATTGGAGCCGCAGCCGCCGCGAGTACTGGTGCAAGGGCGAGACGTCCGGCGATCGCCAGTGGGTGCGCGACGCGTGCTACGACTGCGACGACGACGTCCTGCTCTTCGTCGTGGAGCAGGAGGGCCGCGGCGCGTGTCACACGGGAGCGCGCACCTGCTTCTTTCGGGCGTTCGGCGACGGCTCCACGCCCGGGCCGGTCTGAGATGACGACACCGGACGGAGTCCGGCCTTCTCGCGACGAGTTCCTGCGCCTCGCGCGCGACCACACGGTCGTACCGGTCTGGCGCGAGGTGCTCGCCGACCTCGAGACGCCCGTGTCGGCGTTCGCGAAGCTGGTCGGTCCACGAGCCGACGACCCCGCGGGGTTCCTCCTCGAATCGGTCGAGCACGCGGAACGATGGGGAAGGTTCTCCTTCGTCGGCCGTGACCCGGCGCTGACGCTCGTCGTACGCGGGCGGTCGGTCGAGATCGAGGGCGCCGCGCCGCCGGGATGCCGACCGACTGCGGCGCGCTCGACGTGCTGGCAGCGTTGCTCGCCAGATACCGCGTGCCCCGTATGGCCGACCTCCCGCCGTTCCACGGCGGTGTCGTGGGTTACCTCGGCTACGACGTGGTCCGCGAGATTGAACGGCTTCCCGACGTGCCGGCCGACGACCTCGGGCTGCCCGACGCGGTGTTGACCGTCACCGGCCACGTCACGGCCTTCGACCACTATCGCCAGCGCCTCTACCTGGTGGAGAACGTCTTCGTCGGCGCGGGTGCAGAGCGCAACGATCCGGGCGGGGCGTACGAGGCGGCCGTCGAGCGACTGGACGCGCGTGTGCAGGACCTCGCCCAGCCGCTGCCGTACCTTCCCGCGCCGCTGCCGGCCGACGGCCTCGGGACCGTCGCGGCGAGCCGCTCGACCATGCCGCCAGAGGTCTTCGCGGCGGCGGTCGAGATCGCAAAGGAGCACATCCTCGCCGGCGACGTCTTTCAGGTGGTCCTCGCGCAGCGCTTCGACCTCCAGGACCGCTACGACCCCTTCGACGTGTATCGCATCCTCCGCCAGGTGAACCCGTCGCCGTACATGTATCTCGTTCGACACCCGGAGGCGACCCTGGTCGGGTCGTCGCCCGAGCCGATGGTCCAGCTGCTCGACGGCCGGGTGATCAGTCGACCGATCGCGGGGACGCGCCGCCGGGGTGCGACGGAAGCAGACGACCGCCGCATGGCCGCCGAGCTCAGCGAGCACCCGAAGGAGCGCGCAGAGCACGTGATGTTGGTCGACCTCGCGCGGAACGACGTCGGGCGGGTCGTGCGCTTCGGCACCGAGCGCATGGAAGAGCTCATGGTGCTGGAGCGTTACTCGCATGTGATGCACCTCACGAGCCAGGTGGCCGGCGAGCTCGCCGAGGGCGCGAACGCCGTCGACGTGCTGCGAGCGACCTTTCCGGCGGGGACCGTCAGCGGCGCGCCCAAGGTGCGGGCGATGGAGATCATCGACGCGCTCGAACCTTCGAAGCGGGGTCCGTATGCGGGCGTCGTCGGCTACGTCGACTTCTCGGGGAACCTCGACACCGCGATCGCGATCCGCACGATGGTCTGGCGCGGCGAGCAGGCCAGCGTGCAGGCTGGCGCCGGGATCGTGGCCGACTCCGACCCGGCCCAAGAAGACCTCGAATGCCACAACAAGGCGCGCGCCCTGCTCGCCGCGGCCGCGGCGTCGCGCGCGCTCGCTCCACTCGACGGGCCGAGGCCACGCTCGTGAGCGCGAGCGCCGCGGCCGCGTCGCAGCTGGAGTCGCTGCGCAGCGGGCATGCCATCGTGGAGCGCCCTGGACACGGGATCGTGACCGTCGAGGGCGCCGACACCCGGACCTTCCTGCAGGCGATCGTCTCCGCGGACGTGGCTGCGCTCGACGACGGGGCGGGTGCGCGCGGGTTGCTGCTCTCGCCGCAGGGCAAGCTCGAGGTCGCGTTCCGCGTGCTGTGTGTGGGTGACGCCGCGTGGCTCGACTGCGACTCGGGACTGGGCGCGGCTCTCGCTGCCGGACTCGCGCGCTATCGGATCCGCTGTCCGGGTGGATGTCGTCGATCGCAGCGACGAGTGGTCGGTCCTCTCCCTGGTGGGGCCCGAGGTCGACGTGCGCTGGCCGGGACCACTGCCTCCGGAGCTCCACGGGCACGTCGCGTGGGACGGCGGGCGGGTCGTCCGCACCGCATACGGCCTCGACCTCGTCGGAGGGAACGCCGCGCTCCGCGCATGCTGCGACGCCCTCGTGGGCGAGGGCTGGCCGGTCGCCGGTCCGCGGGCCTGGGAGGCATTTCGTATCGAGCGCGGCATCCCGGTCCAGCCGGCCGACGTCGACGACTCGACGATCCCACAAGAGGCCGAGCTCGAGCGCGACGCGGTCTCGTTCACGAAGGGTTGCTTCGTCGGCCAGGAGCTGGTGTGCCGCATCGACAGCCGCGGCCACGTGAACCGCTTCCTCCGGCGTCTGGTCGACCTCGAGGGACCGTCGCCGTCCGCCGGCGCCGAGATCCTGCGCGACGGCTCGACGGTCGGCCGGGTGACGAGCGTCGCGCCCGAGGAGCTCGCGCTCGTTGCGCTCGGGTACGTCCGGCGCGAGGTCGAGCCCGGCGCCTGCGTCGTGGTGCGCAGCGCCGCCGGCTTGACCGATGCGACGGTGCTGACGCTCGCGGGCTGAGCGTCCCGTTAGCGGTCGGTCGTCGCCGGCACGACCGGGGGTCCGGCCGGAAGCACGACGAGGAACCGCGTCCCCGTGCCGTCGAGGCACTCGACGGTCGCCTCACCGCCCATCGCAGCCGCGAGCTCGCGCACGATGGCGAGCCCGATGCCGGTGCCGAGCTTGCGTCCCGGAACCGCGGTGAGGTGTACAGGCGCTCGAAGACGTGGGGGAGGTCCGACGAGTCGATGCCGGGGCCGTCGTCGTCGACCCGGACCACCACCTGCGATCCCGCCGCCGCGACCCCGACCACGACGCGCGTCCGCGCGTACTTCAGCGTGTTCTCCACCAGGTTCGCGACCACTTGACCGAGGCGATCAGGATCCGTGTCGAGTCCGATCGGGCCACCCGGGGCCACCTCGAGGGTCAACCCGAGGTCGACCGCCGCGGGCATGAACGCCTCCGCAGTGTCGGTGACGACGCGACGGGCGTCGACCGGCCGGGGCGTGAGAGTGAACTCGTGCGCGTCGAGGCGCGCGAGGTCGAGGAGATCGGCGACGAGGCGCTCCAAGCGCCGTGCCTCGGAGCTGATGACGCCCGCGGCGCGTCGCTGCGCGTCCGAGTCGGCGAGCATGCCGTCGGAGAGCGCCTCGGCGTACCCGCGGATCGAGGTCAGCGGTGTCCGCAGGTCGTGCGAGACGCTGAGCAGGAAGGTGCGCTCGTGACGGCGCGCCACCTCGAGCTCCTCGGCCATTTGATTGATCGTTCCGGCGAGGCTGCCCAGCTCGTCGTGCGGGATCCCGCGCGTGTCGACCCGCGCCGTGAGATCGCCGGCGGCGATGGAGCCGGCCGCGGACTGCATCGCGGCGATCGGCGTGGTGAGTCGCCGCGCGAGGTACGCGGCGGCCAGCGCGGCAATCCCGAGCGCGAGGAGCGCCGCAGCCAGGACCGCGCGGCCAGCGTTGCCGAATGGACGCGTCTCGATCTTCTCGGTGAGCACGACGACGGGTGTGAGGTTCTGCACCGGCTCGAGGGGAACCGCGGTGAAGATGGAATCGTGGACGCGGCTCGTCTGCGTCCGTCCCGCCGCGAGCGCTCTGGTATCGAGGTCGCGCTGCGTCACTGGGCGGGGGAGTGACGCGAATCCGCTCCCCGTCCCGAAGAGCTGGTCGAGGATCTCCTGCACGTTGCCGCTGGCGTCGAGCCCGATGACGCCGCCGTCGGAGACGTTCAGCAGCGTGGCGATCAGCGCGTGGATGTGCGCGCCGACCAGCGGTGTCGTGACGACGACGCGCTCGTCGGCGGAGCTGCGTGAACAGCTGGTCGAACTCGGCCGCGACGATCGGCGCGTCGGCCTTGACCTTGTCGCGTGCCGCGTCCGCCGACGTGCGCCGGGCGAGACCGGCGGTGACCGCCGCAGTGACTACGAGCACTCCGGACGCGATTGCGACCATCGTGAGCAGCAGTCGCGTCCTGAGCCGTCGTCGACGCGGATCGCTCATGGTCTCGGTGTCAGCCGGATCGGGCTTCGAGCCGGTAACCGACGCCCCGCACCGTCTTGATCGTCAACGCGTCGCCCACCTTGCGCCGAACCTGGGCGATGTGCACGTCGACCGTGCGCGGATCGCCGAACCAGTCGTAGCCCCAGACGCCATCGAGGATCTGCTGACGTGACAGCGCGAGTCCGGGTCGCTCCGCGAGGTAGCGGAGCAGGTCGAACTCCTTCGTCGTGAGCTCGACCGGCTCGTCGCCCACGCGGACCTCTCGTCGACCGAGGTCCACGGCGATCGATCCGACCTGGACGACCTCGGGCGGCGGGGCGCCGTCGGCGCGCCGCAACACGGCTTTGACGCGCGCGACGAGCTCGGCGGGCGAAAAGGGCTTGGTGAGGTAGTCGTCCGCGCCGAGCTCCAGCCCCAACACGCGGTCGACCTCGCCGTCGCGTGCGGTGAGGAAGATCACCGGCACGTGGGACGTCGCACGGAGGCGCCGGCACACCTCGAGTCCGTCGATGTCGGGAAGCCCGACGTCGAGCACCACGAGCCTCGGGCGGTGACGGCCGACTGCGTCGAGGCCGTCGTTTCCGGTCGACGCTTGATGGACGCGGTACCCCTCGCGGGTGAGGTAGAGGTCGACGAGATCTGCGATGTTCGCCTCGTCGTCCACGACGACGATCGTGCCGCGCTCCATGGGACCAGCTCCTGTGATCGGGCTCCTGTCATGGGGGCGTGCCGCCGCCGGCCGGACGCCGAGCACATCGTCGCACCTCGTGACCCCGGAGCTGTGCCACCGGCACCCGTACACTGGCGGCGCCATGACGGTCCTCGCCGAGATCCTGGCCGCCAAACGCGACGAGGTGACGATGTTGCACCGTCCCGCCGTCCGCGACCTGCTGCGCTCCCGGGCGCTCGAGGCTCCCGCGCCGCGTGACTTCACGGCCGCGCTCCGGCGTGGAGACCGGCTCGCGGTGATCGGAGAGATCAAGCGCCGGTCGCCGTCCAAGGGCGACCTGGCGCCCGACCTCGATCCCGAAGCCACGGCCAAGGCCTACGCCGCGGGCGGGGTGTCCGCGCTGTCCGTGTTGACCGACGCGGCGTTCTTCGGCGGCTCGGTCGCGGACCTCGAGGCAGCACGCGGTGCGGTCGACGTTCCCGTGCTCCGGAAGGACTTCACGATCGACGAGGTGCAGGTGTACGAGACGCGCGCGCTCGGCGCTGACGCGATCCTGCTCATCGTCGCGGCCGTTCCCGACGACGCGCTGCTGGCCGATCTCCAGGATCTCGCCCATGAGCTCGGTCTCGGCGTGCTGGTCGAAGCCCACGACTCGGCCGAGCTCGAACGTGCCCAGCGGATCGGCGCTCGGATCGTCGGTGTCAACGCGCGCGACTTGGGGACGTTCGCCGAGGACCTTGGCGTGGGTGAGCGTCTTGCCGACGGCATCGGCGCGGATGTCGTTGCGGTTGCAGAGAGCGCCATCCGCTCGCACGACGACGCGGCGCGGCATGGCCGCCGCGGGATTCGACGCGGTGTTGGTCGGCGAGATGCTGGTGCGTGCCGACGACCCGACCGCCGCCGTCCGTGACCTCGCGGCGATCACGCGAGCAGCACGGCGCTGAGGCTCAGGAATCCTCGTCGACGAGGGACCAGACCGACTCCGCCCCGGTGGCGGACTGGTCGAGCAAGGCAGTCCACGAGGTGCGCTGCTCGCGCAGGTAGGCGCCGAGGAACCGCGCGATCAGGGTGGAGAGGGCGGGTCGCGCGTCGTCGTCCAGCAGCGGTTCGAGGTGGCCGCCGCCGAGGATTGTCACCAGGTACTTCGGTCCGCCGCCATCGGCCGCGTACATCCCCGCGCTGCTCGAGAACGGGTTCACGGCGTCGGCGTCACCGTGGATGGCGAGGAGCGTGGGCGAGCCCACGGGGAACCACTCCCCCGGAAACGATCCGTAGGCGCCTGAGATCACGACGTCGGCGCCGACGCGTGGGTCGCCGGCATCGGTGTTGAACCCGAGTGCCGCGGCGGCGATGCCACCGTCGGAGTGACCCACCACCCCGATCTTCGTCGATGAGGCGATGAGGCCGCGCAGGGCGTCCGGCCGTTGCGTACGGTCGAGCAAGGTGTCGACGACGAGCTCGAGGTCGTCGCGCTGGTCCTGGAAGTCGGTCGCGACCTGCTCGTGCTCGCCGATGACTTCGCCCTCGTCGTCGACGTCCGGCACCAGGATCGCGCTGCGGGTGGGGCGGGATTCGGGCGCGGCGACGACGAACCCCGCGCTGGCGACTTCGATGAGGAGCTGCTCGTAGGTCTCCGGCTCCGTGCCGTAGCCGTGCGCGAACAGCACGAGCGGGTATCCGCCGGAACGGCGCACGGTCGGGTGCCACACGACGGTCCGCACCGTGCGACCGGTCCCCTGCCCGCTCGGCGACGGATCAGGGATCTCGAGGTCGAACCGCCCCACCGGAAGCGCAGGCGCGACGGGTCGGCCCGTCGCCGTGAGGTCCGGATCGACGTCCGTGTGGTGGGGCGCGGCCGTGTCGCCCGCCGAGCGAGAGCGGGCCGTCCCGGAGTCCTGGAGTGCGAGGGCCACCGCGCCGAGGGTGAGCAGCACTGATGCGGCGAGCGCAAGAACCCGCGCCCGACTCTGGCGGGCCCTGCGTCGTGTCCCGCCGCGCGTCGCCGGATCGCTCACGGTGCCTCCGTCGGAGCGGGCTCGTCCCTGGCGTGGCGCCCGAGGCGCGGCCGGTGCTCCTTGCCCTGGAAGGTCCCGCAGGCTATGTCCGCGCTCCCGGATCCCGTCCGACGGGCGCGGGTAGCGTCCAGCGGCCGGACCGTGGCACGAGTCGAAGGGGGACCACATGGCGAGCGCGCCGGAGGGGTGGGAGCAGGGGTGGCAGGCGATGATCGCCGCCGTCGGCACTGAGTTCGGCGAAGCGGAGATCCCGTACGGCCCCGACGCGGTGGAGCGCGGCGCCGTCCGCCGCTACCTCGAACCGCTCGAGTTCGACTGTCCCCTCCACTACGACGACGACGTCGCGCGTGCGCACGGCTACGACGGCGTGATTGCGCCCTACACGAGCGCCGTGACCTTCACGATCGGCGCACTCTGGGAACCGGGGGCACACGTGTTCCAGAGTGCTGAGCGCAACGCCCAGCCGGTGACCGCAGCCCTTGGCCCCCGGCCCGTGGGCTTGGAGCCTCCGGCGACCGGGTTCTTCGCCACCGACATCGAGATCGAGTGGCTGCGGCCGATCCGGCTCGGGGACCGACTCGCGCGACACGGCCGCCGGCTCGTCGGCTGCGTGCCGAAGGAGACGACGGTGGGGTGGGGTGCGTTCCTCACCTGGGAGTCGTCGATCGTCGATGCGGACGGCGAGGTCGTCGCCTGGACCCGCAACTCGACGTACAACTACGTGCCGAAAGAAGCAGGGCAATGAGCGACGCCGTGGTCGCGCAGCGATCGTTCGAGGACGTCAGCGTGGGTGACGAGCTCCCGCCCCTGTCGTTTCCGATCAGCGTCTACCGGCTCGTCTTCGAAGCCGGCGCCAACCGCGACTTCAACGCGATCCACCACAACACGGAGTACGCGCAGTCGACGGGCGCGCCGGAGATGTACGCGAACAACCTGTTCCTGCAAGGCATGTGGGAGCGCACGGTGCGCGAGTACATCGGCCTCGACGGCACGATCAAGGCGCTGAGGGGCTTCCGCATGCGGACCTTCAACACCGTCGGCGACACGGTGACGGTCAAGGGCCGGGTCGAGCGGCTCTGGGAGGACGGTCAGACCGGCATGGTCGAGATCGTGATGTGGTCCGAGTCGGCCAAGGGAGTGACCGTCGGCCCGGGCTCGATGATCGTCACGTTGCCGCGCCGCAGTCGCTGAGCCCCGGTTCGACGCGCGGGGCCGGAGCGTCGAGTGCGACCTTTCGGAGCGCTCGCCGATCGAGGATCCGACCGACGACCACGAACGTGATCGTCGCGTAGGTCCATCCCATGAGGATGTCGAAGAGGTAGTGGTCCGCGGTGTAGATCAGCGTGAAGGCCATCCCCAACACGTAGGCGATGAGCAGCGCGCGTCGCCAACGGTTCCGGCCCCAGAAGAACAGCATCAGCAGGAACGGATTGGCCGCGTGGAGCGACGGCAGCGCGCCCACCGGGTTCGCGTACTTGCTGTCGTCGCCGAAGATCTTCGCGATGCCGCCGAGCCCGAGGCTGGACCACACCTCGCGCACGATCCGGGTGACGTGCGGGAGTTGGTGGCGCTCGGCGGCCAGCCACGGGGGGACCGCGGGGTACACGACGTAGGTGGCGAAGCCGGCGAGGGTCATCACCAAGATGGTGGTGGCGAACCGCTTGAAGCGTGGGCGGGCCTTGCGCCACAGCACGATGGCCGCGGCCAGGGCGCCGGTGAAGTGCGTGAGGTACACGGCCCAGGCCGCGTAGTCCCAGACGTGCGGTCCGCCCTGGGTCCACAGGGCTCGCTGGAGCCGAACCGTTGGCGCGGTACCTCCGAAGACGTTCTCGTCGAACCAGCGTTGCGGGTCGACGTGCGCCCGTTCCAGGAGGCTCGTGGCGTGGGCGCGCACGAGGTCGTAGCCGACCAGGATGACGACGAGGGGCAGCCAGTCCCGGATGAAGCGCGCCCACGGCCGTCCGTTGCCGACGGTGAGAGCGAACAGCAGGAGCGTGACGAAGAGGAGGCGCTGCTCGCGTGCCGTCGGCAGGCTGCCCGAAGCGACCGACGTGACCGCGAGGATCAGCGCCCAGGCGACCACCGCGAGCACGGTCCGCCGTGATGCACGACCGGGCGCGGTCGCGGTCGGTGGGGCCGCTTCGGGCGCCCGCTGCAACAACCCCCGGTCCCCTTTCCGCAGGTCTCGACTGGTATCGAGCCGGAGAGGGCCCGAACGCCGGTCATCGTACGCTCGGCGTCCCGCGATCCCAGGGCTGCGTGGGGCGCTGGCGTCGTGGCGTGTGATCGGCGCGCGCGGGGTCACGGGTTCGGTACCCTCCAGCGCGATGTTCGTGAAGATCTGCGGGATCACCAACGAGGAGGACGCGCTGCTGGCGATCGCGCTCGGTGCCGACGCGCTGGGCTTCATCTTCGCCCCGGGGAGCCCCCGCCAGGTGACCGCCGAGGCAGTCGGCGATGTGTTGCGCCGTCTGCCCGCGGGTGTCGTGACGGTCGGCGTGTTCCGCGACGAGCGCAAGGAGCGCGTGGTCGAGACCGTGAACCAGATCGGTCTGGGTGGCGCACAGCTTCACGGTCGTGAGCCGATGTCCGATGTGCGGTGGATCCGCACCCGCATCCCGTTCGTGATCCAGGCGTTCGCTGCCGGCGACCCGGCGATCGCCGCCGTCGGCAACGGCCCGGTCGACATCGTGCTCGTCGATTCACCCGAGCCGGGCTCGGGTGTCGTCTTCGACTGGGCCCTCGCCGAGGGTGTGCCAGCCGGTGTTCGCCTCCTGCTGGCCGGCGGCCTCAACGCCGAGAACGTCGGGCCGGCCATTCACCGCGTGCGTCCGTGGGGGGTCGACGTCGACAGCGGTGTCGAGACCTTCGCCGGTTCGGGGCGCAAGGACGCCCGCAAGCTGCGCCGCTTCATCGACGCCGCGCGCGCCGCGGGCGACGAGGTGAGCTCCGCGGGATGGACGCCCGACCCGGACTCTGCCTTCGATGCGCCCTACGACTGGATGGTCGACGGCAGCTGAGGTCGGCGGGTGCGCGCGGCTCAGCCCAGCGCGGCCCAGGTGGCGGGCCCGGCGACGCCGTCCGCCGTGAGGCCCTTGGCGGTCTGGAACGCGACGAGCGCGGTCTGGGTCGACGGCCCGAACGTGCCGTCTGCGGATCCCGGGTTGTAACCGAGCGCCGCCAGTCGTTGCTGCAGATAGGTGACGTCAGCGCCCTTGGAGCCGAGTTTCACGTCGGGACGAGTCGCCCCGGCCTTCGTCGTCGTCGTGACCCCGGCCGCAGTCGTGGTGGTCGTCGCGCCGGACGCGGCGGTGGTCGACGTTGCCGTGCTGTTGCGGATCGTCGTGGAGGTCAGCGAGGTGGTGGTCGTCACGTCCGCGTTCGCGGTGGGCGGGCCCTCGTCGTCGGCGATCACCGCGATGAGCGCAATACCGAGCACGACCGCGAGGAGGACCACCACGAGTCCTCGTCGAGCGTCCACCGAGCCGTTCATCGTCCCTAGGGTACGGCGCAAACAGCGCTCGCGCAGGGACAGCGGGCTCCCCGCGAGCGCGGCAAGTCCGTGGTGGCGTTCCGAGGCGTCCCCGTACACTGCGTCGTAGCGTCCGAGGAGTGTGTGCATGACCTTCCCCGCCCGTGGGGGACCCGTTCGACTCGATCCGCCCGGACCGGCTCCTGCCGGGCTGGGCCGCTTCGGGGACTTCGGTGGGCGTTTCGTTCCCGAGACGCTCGTACCCGCCTTGATCGAGCTCGAGGACGAGTTCGTCACCGCCTGGTCGTCGGAGCCGTTTCGCAACGAGTATGCCGACCTGCTGGCGTACTACGCCGGTCGCCCCACCCCGGTCACCGAATGCCGCGCGCCTGTCGGAGCGTCTCGGCGTGCGGGTGCTCCTCAAGCGCGAGGACCTCACACACACCGGATCGCACAAGATCAACAACGTGCTCGGGCAGGCCTTGCTCACCCGGCGCATGGGCAAGCAACGGATCATTGCCGAGACGGGCGCCGGCCAGCACGGCGTCGCGACCGCAACCGCGGCTGCGCTCTTCGGGCTCGACTGCGTGGTGTTCATGGGTTCGGTCGACATCGAGCGCCAAGCGCTGAACGTGTTCCGCATGCGACTCCTCGGCGCCGAGGTCGTTCCCGTCGACAGCGGGAGCGCGACGCTCAAGGATGCGATCAACGAGGCGCTGCGGGACTGGGTCGCGACCGTGCAGAGCACGCACTACTGCATCGGCTCGGTGGTCGGACCGCACCCGTACCCGTGGATGGTCCGCGAGTTCCAGCGCGTCGTGGGCGACGAAGCGCGGGAGCAGTGCCGTGCGATCCTCGGCGGCGACCCCGACTGCGTCGTCGCCTGCGTCGGAGGTGGTTCGAACGCGATCGGAACCTTCGCGGGCTTCGTCGACACGCAGGCGCGCCTGATCGGCGTCGAAGCCGCCGGTCTCGGGATCGAGACGGGTGAGCACGGCGCGTCGGTGCACCACGGGTCGCCGGGTGTGCTGCACGGTGCGCGCTCGTTGTTCCTCCAGGACGAGGACGGCCAGATTCTCGAAGCGCACTCGATCAGCGCGGGGCTCGACTACCCGGGCGTCGGTCCCGAGCACGCGCACCTCGCCGCGATCGGCCGCGGCGGAATACTCGAGCGCGACCGACGAGGAGGCCGTCGCGGGGTTCGAGCTGCTCGCCGTGACCGAAGGGATCGTTCCTGCGCTCGAGCCTGCCCACGCGATCGGCTGGCTCGCGCGGGAGGCGGGGAACTCGGTGCCTCTGGGGTCCACGGTGCTCCTGACCCTCTCGGGCCGGGGCGACAAGGACGCGGCACACGTCGCCGAGTTGCTCACCGGGGACCGGCTCGCATGAAGCTCGAACAGACGCTGCGCGCCCGGCGCAGCGAGGGTCGCAAGCTGCTCGTGCCCTACGTCACCGGAGGTCTCGGTGCGACGTGGGCCGACGTGGTGCGTGCGGTCGCCGCTGCGGGAGCCGACGCGATCGAGATCGGGATCCCCTTCTCCGATCCGGTGATGGACGGCCCCACGATCCAGGAGGCGTCGCAGCGCGCCCTCGAGTTTGGCGCGACACCTACGGGCATCATCGCCCAGGCGGCGAAGCTCGATGTCGACGTTCCGCTTGTGGCGATGACGTACGCGAACCCGGTCGTGCACATGGGCTACGCGCGGTTCGCCGCCGCGCTCGTCGACTCCGGGATCGACGGGGCGATCGTCCCCGACCTCCCGCTCGACGAGATCGACGAGTGGAGCGCAGCGGCCGACGCGGTCGGAGTCGAGACGGTGCTGCTCGCTGCGCCCACGACCCCGGACGCTCGCTTGAAGCAGATCTGCGATCGGTCGCGCGGCTTCGTGTACGGCATTTCACTGATGGGGGTCACGGGTGAGCGCAGGCGACTCGCGGCCGCGGCCGCGGAGATGGGCCACCGGTGCAAGGCGGTCACGGATCGACCGGTGCTGCTGGGCGTGGGCATCTCGACCCCCGAGCAGGCGTACGAGGCGTCGACCTCTGCCGACGGCGTGATCGTGGGTAGCGCGCTCATGAGTCGGTTGCTGCACGGCGGCGGCGTCGACGACGCGCAGGCGTTCGTCGCCGAGCTGCGCGCGGCACTCGACGGCTGACTCCGGCCCGCGTGCGGCACGCTCGGCCAACTCCTTCAGTTGCTCCGCTGGTTTCGTCGGCGCCGCGGTTACCGTCGGCGGCGGATGATCAAGTACCTGGGCTCGAAGCGTCGGCTCGTCCCTGCGCTCGCTGCGATTGCGACTGCGGCGCAGGCGCGCACGGCGCTCGACCTCTTCACCGGGACGACCCGTGTCGCGCAAGCGTTCAAGCAGGCCGGCGCTTATGTCACCGCGGTCGACTGCGCGCGGTACTCGGAGATGTTCGCACGCTGCTATATCGCGGCGGACGCGACGACGGTCGACAAGGACGCGCTGGCCGACGCCTTGGCCCACCTCGCCGCGCTCCCTGGCGTCCATGGCTATTTCACCGAGACGTTCTGCGTGCGATCGCGCTTCGTGCAGCCACACAACGGCGCGCGCGTCGACGCCATCCGCGACGCGATCGCCCGCGACCATTCGGCGTCACCGCTGCATCCCATCCTGCTCACGAGTCTGATCGAAGCGACGGACCGTGTGGACTCCACGACCGGCGTGCAGATGGCGTACGTCAAGCAGTGGGCGCCGCGGTCGAACGCGCCACTGCAGTTGCGCGTTCCCGAGCTCCTTGCCGGAGCCGGACGCGCGCTGCGCGGCGATGCGTGCGGGCTGGCGGGCACGCTCGATGACGTCGACGTGGCGTACCTCGACCCTCCCTACAACCAGCACCGGTACTTCACGAACTACCACCTCTGGGAGACTCTCGTCGCTTGGGACGCGCCCGAGCACTACGGCGTCGCGTGCAAGCGCGTCGACGCCCGGGATCCCTCGACGAAGAGCGTGTTCAACGCCAAGCGCTCCATGCCGGAGGCGCTCGCCCAGGTTGTCCGTGATGTGCGGGCGCGGGTCCTCGTCCTCTCCTACAACGACGAGTCGTGGGTGACGCTCGACGACCTCCGGGCGATGTGCGAGGCGCGAGGCGCGGTCGAGGTGGTCGCCTTCGACTCGCGCCGTTACGTCGGTGCTCAGATCGGCATCCACAACCGCTGGGGCGAGCGGGTCGGCTCGGTCTCCCACGTGAGGAATCGGGAGTACCTCCTGATCGCCGGCGAGCCTGCGGAAGTCCGCCGCCTCGCCGAGGCAGCAAGGGCGGCTGGGGCTGGCGCGGCGAGTGCAACCACCAGTCCGGCGCAGCGGCGACCGTAGCGAGCGTCAGCGAGCGAAGGAAGCTCGCCCGAGCAATGACCGTCTGCGGGCCGGGTATCCCGGCCCGCAGCGAATGCGATCAGAGAGCCGGCCGCAGCGAATGCGACTAGACATGTGGGGGTACGGGGTGCGCGACCCCGCGCAATCCGCGCGGGCCTGAGCTCCGTAGGTCTGCATGTGGGCTGTCTCCGACGATGCGCTGCTCGCCGGCCTGGCGGCGTCCGATCCGGACGCTGCCGCGGCCTTCGTGGCCCGGTTCCAGCGGCGGGTGTTCGGTGTTGCGTGGGCCGTGGTCCGCGACGACCAGGTCGCGCAGGACGTTGCGCAGGAGACCTTCCTCCGCGCCTGGCGTCATGCGGGCGCGTTCGACGCCCGTCGCGGCAGCGTGGCGACCTGGCTGCTGACGATCACGCGCAACCTCGCGATCGACGCGGTGCGGGTGCGCCGGCCGGTGGCGCTGGATCCCGACGAGCTCCTCGGTCTCGACTCCGCGTCCGACGTCCGGGAACCCCAGGAAGCTGCGATCCTCTCGGACGACGTCGTGCGGCTCCAGGATGCCCTCCTCGCCCTCCCGATCGAGCAGCGCCGTGCCGTGGTGCTCTCGGGTCTGTTGGGCTACACGGCCCGCGAAGTGGGCGAGCTCGAGGGCGTCCCGCTCGGGACCGCGAAGACGCGCATCCGGACCGCGCTGCTGCGCCTCCGGGCGGTCCTGGTGAGCGAGGACGCCGAGGGATGACCCGATGAGCGCGCTCCAATGCGGCGCGGTACGGACGCTGGCGCCCGAGCTCGCGCTCGGTGTGCTCGACGGCGTCGAGCGGGCCGAGACGCTCGCGCACGTGGAGTCCTGCGCGCGCTGCCAGGCGCTGGTCGCCGAGCTCACCGAGGCCGTCGACCTGATGCCGCTGCTCGTCCCGGAGCGGGAACCGCCGTTCGGTTTCGAACGGCGGGTGCTGCAGAGCATCGTGCCCGCGCCTCGTCGTGGCGCCCGGATCCTCCGCATGGCGGCGGTGGCGGCGGCGGTCGCGACGCTGGTCGTCGGGATCGAGGCCATCGTGGGTGGCTCGCCGTCGAGCGAGCCCGGCGCTGGCAGCGCCCAGGTCGCGACACCCGTCGCCGTGCAGATGTTCGGGACCGCGTCCGACGCGCCCGCCGGCTGGGTCTACATCACGGCCGGGCGTTCGATCGCGATGACGCTCGACTACGCGGTGTCGCCTGGTCACTACCGCCTCGAGGCGATCCCGCCGACCGGGAATGCGAGCACGCTGGCCGACATCACGGTCGTCGGCGGCGCGACCACCGCGTGGACGGGCTCGAGCCCCGTGCGTCTCCGTTCGGGATCGACGTTGGGGTTGGTCGACGCCGACGGAGTGATGGTCTGTCGCGCACGCATCGCCTGAGCGGCGCGGCCGCGGCCACACGGCGTTTCAGGGTTTCGTCGGGCTCACCTCGTCGAGCGCGCGGCCGGCGGTTTCCGGGAGGCGGGGTACGAGGAACGCCGCGGCGAGCAGCGGCGCGATGCCACACAACGCGATCGCCGTGCCCAGGCCGTCGAGCGAGTGTCGGAGCTGTGTGGCGAGCAGGAGACCGACGGCTGATCCGGCGACGCCGAAGCCGAGGATGAGCCCGTTCGAGGTGCTGCGCACCTCGGTGGGGAAGAGCTCGCCGTCGAGGGTGCCCAGCGCGAGCGCGGCCGAGGCCGCGGCGACGATGGAGATCGTCGGACCGATCCAGAGCACGAGCCCGCTCGACGTGAAGAACAGCATCTGCGCGACGGTCCCGACGACGATGCCGACCAGGGCCACCGGTCGACGGCCGCGCCGTTCGGCGAGACGGCCGGCGAGCACGACGCCGATGATGCCGGGGACGCCCGCCGTCGCGGTGCGGAACAGCGCGACGTCGGAGTGTGAGAAGTGGTGCTGGTGGGTGAGGTAGCGGTTGGTGAGTTGTGAGGAGGGCGCGCTGAACACGTTCACGAGGAAGGCAGTGGTCGCGAGCACGAAGAAGCGCGGCCCGTACCGCGCGGTCCACGATCTCGCGCACCTGTCCCCGTCGCACGCCGCGCGCCGCGACGTCGCCGTAGCGAACCGTCTCGCGCAGATGCCGCGCCGCGGTCGGCAGCGCGAGGAGCGCGACGCCGCTGAGGAGGAACGAGATTCGCCAGCCGTAGGAGCCGAGATCTGCGAGTGGCAGGAAGAACACGGCGACGCCGAAGCCCGCGCCGATGGCCAATCCGAACATCGCGACCGCGAACGCACGCGCCCCCTCGGGCGCTTCCTCGACCGCGGCAACCGCCGCGACGACGAGGGTCGCGTTCACGAACGCGCGGGTCACCAGCTGCGCGGCGACGAACAGGTCGAACGATGGCGAGACGCCCGTGGCGATGCTCGCGATGCACGCGCCGCCGACACCCCAGAGGAGGAGCCGTCGACGGCCGAACCGGTCGGCCAGTGCGATCGCCACGACCGAGACGAGCACGCCGATGCGCGCGACCGCGAGGGCGACGCCGAGCGCGCTGTCGGAGCGGTGGAATGCGTCGATGACGGCGTCGCCGTTCTGGGTGAGCAGCGCGCCGCAGAAGTTGGCGATGGCCCCGACCGCGGCGACCGAGGCGAGGCGCGCCGCCTGCTCCGGCGTGAAGGGCACCGGCGGGACGATCGCCGGGATGCGCCGGGGCGGCGGCGCCGGCCGCTCGTCGAGCCGAGCGCGGATGACGTCGGACGCATGCTCGAGCGCGGGCTTGGCCGCCAGCCACGACTGCCCGTCGACGAACCAACGGAAGAACGGCACCGCGGAGCGGCTGACGACCGCGAGCTCCAGGTGCGTCCCGCCGTCTCTGTCGGTCGTGGTCTCGACTGTGAGCAGCGCGCTCGTCTCGGGCATGCCTGCGAGCGAGCCGATGAGCACGTGGCCGTCGTCGTTGGCGTGGAGCGTCTCCTGCGCGACGCCGCGTACGAGGGAAAGCGGTGCGTCGAGCGTGATCCGCATCCGACGCCGCACGTGCGGCATGCTACGGCGGTCGTCGCTCGGCCCGAGCGACCGTCACTCGAACGAGAAGAGGTCATCGATGACGACGCTCACGGCAGGTGACCGCGCCCCGCGTTCACCCTGGTCGACCAGTCCGGCGCGAAGGTCAAGCTCTCCGACTTCAAGGGTCGCAACGTGGTCCTGTACTTCTATCCGAAGGCCGACACGCCGGGCTGCACGACACAGTCGTGCGCGCTGCGGGACGCGGAGCCCGACCTCTCGGGGCTCGACGCCGTCGTGATCGGTGTGAGCCCCGACTCACCCGAGCGCCAGCGCAAGTTCGACGAGAAGTACGGGCTCGGGTTCACGCTCCTTGCCGACGAAGCGCACGAGGTCGCCGAGAAGTACGGCGTGTGGGGCGAGAAGATGAACTACGGCAAGAAGTACATGGGCATCATCCGCTCGGCGTTCGTCATCGACCCCGCGGGGAAGATCGCCGGGGCGTTCTACAAGGTCTCACCGAAGGACACGGTGCCGAAGGTGACCGGGGTGCTGCACGGGAAGTGATCGACGGATGGTGGGGCTCGAACGCGCCGGAGCGCGCCACCCCCGGGGGTGCTACCAATAGGGGCCGCGCTTCCGCGCAGTCACGCCGATGTGTAGACGGGACGATCATGTTTGTGACGGTCATCCACCAAATTCACGACCCTGAAGGCTTTCAGGCGGCCGAGGCCAAGGCACTCGAAGCTGGGCTTCCTTCCCACGTTGCGTTGCCGATCCACGCGGCCACCAACGATCACGGACTCGGCATCTGCATCTGGGAAGGCGAATCCGTCGACGCGGTACGTGAGGTGGTCGAAGGCGCCGTCGGCCCATGGTCGAGCAACGAGTACTACGAGATGCACGTCGACGGACTGACGCCCCAGCTCGGCAAGTGACCCGCTGATCGCGGCGAGGTACGGCGCCGCCGGCGGCGAGGCGAACGGCGCTCCACCGAGTTCGCCAACCTGCAGCCGCTCTGGCGCACACATCACACCGAGAAGGCGGCGACGCGCACGCGGGGCAGCCCGCGTCGCCGAGCACCGAAGAGAGGAGCCGGCGCTCGCGACGGCCCGTGAACCCGGAGTGTGCGCCTACGCGCCGACGGCGTGGAAGCCGCCGTCGACGTGGAACATCTCTCCGGTGGTGGCGGGGAACCAGTCGGAGAGCAGCGCGACGCAGGCCTTCGCGGCGGGTTCGGGATCTTTGACATCCCAACCGAGCGGTGCACGCTCCGACCAGACGCGCTCGAAGTTGTCGAAGCCGGGGATGCTCTTCGCGGCCATCGTCCGCACCGGCCCGGCGGACACGAGGTTCACGCGGATCTGGCGCGAGCCGAGATCGCGGGCGAGGTAGCGGGCGGTCGACTCGAACGCCGACTTGGCGACGCCCATCCAGTCGTACACGGGCCACGCCTGGCTGTTGTCGAAGTCGAGACCGACGATGGCGCTGCCCTGCCCGAGCAGGGGGAGCGCGGCGACGGCGAGCGCCTTGAGCGAGTACGCCGAGACCTGCAGCGCGATCTGCACGTCCGACCACGGGGCCTCGAGGAAGTGGCCGCCGAGGCACGATTCGGGCGCGAAGGCGATCGCGTGGAGCACGCCATCGAGACGACCGCCGACGCGCTCGGCGAGTGCATCGAGGCTCGCTTGGTCGGCGACATCGAGCTCGACGACGTCCGGCTCGTGGGGGAGCCGCCGTGCGGTGCGCTGCGTGAGGCTCATCACCCGCCCGAACGAGGAGAGGATCACCTCGGCGCCCTCCTCCTGGGCGATGCGCGCCACCGAGAACGCGATCGACGCATCGTTCAGCACACCCGTGACAAGGATCCGCTTGCCCGCCAGCAACTGCACGTCTGCTCCGCTCCTGTGCTGAGTGCTCCATCCGGCGGAGCAGGTCGTCGTCCGTCGATCGGGGCCTGCCCGAACCAAGGAGGAAGTTACAAGGGCGTGTTGGAATGGCGACGCTTCGGGAGGTGCTCGGCCTTGGTCGCCAGGCGCTCGAGCGCGGTGCCGAGCACGCGACGGGTGTCGGTCGCGGCGATCACATCGTCCACGTAGCCCCGCTCCGCGGCGACGTACGGGTTCGCGAAGCGCTCCCCGTACTCCAACTCGAGCAGCGCCTGCTCGGCCCGGCGCCGCTCCTCGTCGTCGATGCCGCGCAGCTCACGGCCGTAGAGGATCTGCACTGCGCCCGGCGCACCCATCACGGCGATCTGCGCGGTCGGCCAGGCGACGCAGAGGTCGTTGCCGAGGTGCTTGGAGTCCATCACGATGTACGCCCCGCCGTACGCCTTGCGGAGGACCACGCACACGCGCGGCACGGTCGCCTCCGCATATGCGTGTACCAGCTCGGCGCCGTGACGGATCATGCCGCGCCACTCGAGGTCGCGGCCGGGCTCGAAGCCGGGCGTGTCGACGAAGGTGAGGAGGGGGAAGTTGAACGCGTCGCACCACTGCACGAAGCGCGCCGCCTTCCGCGAGGCCTCGATGTCGAGCGTGCCGGCACGGAACATCGGCTGGTTCGCGATCACACCGACCGGCCTACCCGCGAGACGGCCCAGGCCGACCACGACGTTGGGCGCGTATGCGGGACGCAGCTCGAAGAAGGTCTCGTGGTCGAGCACGTCCTCGACCACCGTGCGCACGTCGTAGGAGGCGGTCGCCCGGGCCGGCACCACGCTGCCCGCACGCACGCAGTCGCGATCGATCGGATCATCGGACGGGTACGCCGGCGGATTCTCGAGATGGTTCGACGGGATCAGGTCGAGGAGCACGCGCAGCGCCGCCATCGCGGCCTCTTCGTCGGCCACCACGAGCGTCGCCACACCGCTCTGGCGCTCGTGCACTGCGGAGCCGCCCAACGCGTCGCGGTCGACCGGCACTCCGGTGAACGCAGTGACGACGTCGGGCCCGCTCACGAACGCGAACGCGTCGCGCGTCATGATCACGTGGTCGACGAGGCCGAGCAGCAGGGCGGGCCCGGAGACGCTGGGGCCGACCGCGAGCAAGGTTGTGGGCACGACGCCCGAGGCGCGCACCAGCGCCCGGGCGATGCGACCCCACGCGTGGAGTGCCGCCACACCCTCGGTGACGTCGGCGCCGGAGCTCGACACGCGGCCGACGACGGGCACCCCGAGCTCGATACCCAGCTCGATTGCCCGCTCGATCGCCTCGCCTTCGGCCTCGCCGATCGCGCCGCGGTGCTTGCCACCCTCGATCGAGAACCAGCTCACGCGCCGGCCGTCGATCTCGCGGAGCGACGCGGTCGCGGTCTCGCTCCGATGCCCGACGACGAGCGAGCGAGGCGGCTGGTCGGTCACCCCGCCGGAGCGAGAATCAGCGTCGCGTTGTGGCCACCGAAGCCGAACGAGTTCGACAGCGCAGCTCGCGGTGCGAGCGTTCGGGGCGAACCGGCAACGACATCGAGCCCGATGTCGTCACCGAGGTGCGCGAGGTTCGCGGTGGGCGGTACCAGCCCGTCACGCAGCGACAGCAGCGTGATCGCGGCCTCGGCCGCGCCGGCCCCGGCGATCATGTGGCCCGTCACTCCCTTGGTGGACGTCACCGGGGGAGCGTTGTCGCCGAAGACCTTGCGGATCGCCTCGGCCTCGGATGCGTCGTTGAGCGGCGTGGACGTGCCGTGCGCGTTCACGTGCCCGATGTCACTGGGACCCAGGCCGGCATCGTCGAGCGCCAGCTGCATGCATGCCGCCGCACCGGCGCCACCGGGGGAGGGCGCGGTGATGTGATAGGCGTCGGCGTTGCGGCCATACCCCAGGACCTGGCCGTAGATCCACGCGCCGCGCCCGACCGCGCGCTCGAGCGGCTCGAGAATCACGAAGGCCGCGCCCTCGGCCATCACGAAGCCGTCCCGATCCGCGTCGAACGGTCGCGATGCAGCCGTCGGGTCGTCGTTGCGCGTGCTGAGGGCACCCATCCGCGCGAATGCGGAAATCGTGAGGGGCGTGACGCCGGCTTCGGTGCCACCCGCGATCGCAACATCGGCACTGCCGTCGCGGAGCATGCGCACGCCTTCGCCGATGGCCATCGCACCGGCCGCGCACGCGGTCGAGATGCAGATGTTGGGTCCTGTCCACCCGAAGTTGATCGAGATCGTGCCGGCGGTCGCGTTCGGCATCATCATCGTGACGAAGAACGGGCTGACCCGCGACGCGCCGCGCTCGAGGAACGTCGCCTCGTTGAGCTCCATCGTCTCGAGGCCACCGACGCCCGACGCGGCGACCACGGCGCAGCGCCCCGGATCCGCGGCGAGATCACCCGCGTCGGCGAGTGCGTCAGCCGCGGCGCCGAAGCCGAGTTGCGTGACGCGGTCCTGACGCCGCGCCTCCTTCGGCCCGAAGTACTGCTCGGGATCGAAGTCGAGGCACTGGCCGGCGAACTGCACCGGCACTTCGCTCGGATCCCAACGCTTGATGCGCGCGGCCGTCCCGCGTCCGGCGAGCACCGTCTCCCAGAACGTCGCCACGTCGGTCCCGGCTGGGGTCTTCACCCCGATGCCGGTGACCACGACGCGCGGTCGCCCGCGGTGGTCGAGGAACGCCGAGTCGCTCATGCCTTGGCGGCGACCTTCGCGAGCACGAGGTCGACGGCATGCCCGACGGTCGTGACGTCCTGCAGGTCCTCCTCGGGGACCGAGATGTCGAAGCGCTCCTCGAGACCCATCACGAGCTCGACCAGATCGAGGCTGTCCGCGTCGAGGTCCTCCTTGAACCGGGCCTCCTCGACGACGCTGTCGGGGTCGACGCTCAAGACCTCGACGGCGACCTCGCGGAGTGCGGCGACTGCTTCCTCGCGTTCCATGCTGTGCGCGTTCCTTCCTGTTGCCGACTCTTGCGGGTTGGTATCTAGTGCCCCATGCCCATACCGCCATCGACCGGCACGACTGCCCCGGTCACATAGCCGGCGTCCTCGGAGCACAGGAAGCCGACGACGGCGGCGACCTCCTCTGGCGTCCCGAAACGGCCCAGCGGGACCGCCGCCTCCGCAGAGACCCGCCAATCATCGGCGAGACCTTCGGTCATGGCAGTCACGATAGGACCGGGTGCCACCACGTTGCAGGTGACGTTCCGGGGGGCGAGCTCCCGCGCGACCGCACGAGTGAGACCGACGAGGCCCGCCTTGGCGGCAGCGTAGTTGGCCTGACCCGCTTGACCGCTCTGCCCAACGACCGACGAGACGTTCACGATCCGCCCCCAGCGGGCGCGCATCAACTTCGGCGACGCACGGCGGGTGGTGTTGAAGGCCCCGTTGAGGTTCGTGCGCAGGACGACGTCCCACTGATCGTCGGTCATCCGGGCGATCAGGCCGTCGGCGGTGACGCCGGCGTTGTTCACGAGGATCGTCACCGGATCCCACGCGGCTTCGATCTCGTCGAATGCGGCGTCGACGGATGCGGCGTCGCCGACGTCGGTTTGGATCGCGAGCACGTCGCCGCCGAGCTCCTCGACCTGCGCCGCGGTCTCCTTCGCGCCGTCGTGGTCCTGGGCGTAGCAGAACGCGACCCGATGGCCTGCGCGTGCCAGCGTCACGGCGACGGCGCGTCCGATTCCTCGCGATCCTCCCGTGATGAACGCGGTCCGCACGGGTGACGTCGACGTCACCCGTGACCCCATTGCAGCACCGCGCTCCCCCACGTCATCCCGGCACCGAATCCGGAGAAGAGGATGATGTCGTCGTCGCGCAGGCGGCCGTCGTCGGCAGCTTCGGCCAGCACGAGCGGGATCGATGCAGCGCTCGTGTTCCCGAACCGCTGGATGTTCACGAGGGTGCGGTCGACGGGAATGCCCAAGCGTGCCGCGGCAGCCTCGATGATCCGGATGTTGGCCTGGTGCGGTGCGAACCACGCGACGTCGGCCGAGGTGATCCCCGAGCGCTCGAGTGCCACCCGCGCGGACTCGACGACCGCGCGGACGGCGCGCCGGAACACCTCCTGGCCTTCCATCTTGAGGTGATGGTCGCCGCCGGCGAGCGTTTGCGGCGATGCGGGCAGCCGGCTGCCGCCGGCGGGAATGCCCAGGAGCCCAGCCGCCGAGCCGTCACACCCGAGGTCCCAACCCAGCACGCCCCGGTGGTCGTCCGGCGCGCGCTCGAGCACCAGGGCGGCGGCCCCGTCGCCGAAGAGGATGCACGTGCTGCGATCCAGGGGGTCGACCACCCGCGACAGCGTCTCGGCGCCGATGATGAGCACGTGCTCGAGGTTCCCGGCCGTGAGCATCGACGCCCCTACGACGAGCTCGTAGACAAATCCCGCGCACCCCGCGTTGATGTCGAACGAACCGCAGTGCAGGCCGATGCCGTCACCGACGAACGCGCCGGTGTGGGGGATGGGCTGCTCGGGCGTGGCGGTCGCGACGATGAGGAGGTCGATCGCGTCGGGTGTCAGCCCGGCGTTCTTCACCGCGTTGGCGCCCGCTTCGATCGCCAAGCTGGCCGTGGTCTCACCGTCGGTCACCACGCGCCGTTCGCGGATGCCCGTGCGCTCGACGATCCACTGGTCCGAGGTGTCGACGCGCTGTTCGAGGTCGGCGTTGGTCAGTCGGCGCTCTGGGACGGCCGTGCCCCAGCCTGCGACGCAGGCCCGCATGCTCAGCTGACGCGGAGCCAGGCGACGGGCTGGCCCTCGCGCAGACGCTCGCCGGCGTGCACGAGCATGCCGATCAAGCGACCGCGGAAGGGACTGCACACCGGCGTCGTGGTGCCGGGGCCTTCGAGCATTCCGATGGGCTGTCCCTCGTCGATCTCCTCGCCTTCACCGATCGAGTCGAGCGGCCGGAAGACACCGACCGAGGGCGCGATGACCATGCGTTCAGGAACGAGGAGCCCTTCGCCGTGTGTCAACAGGGCTTCCATGGTCAACCAACCTCCAGAGGATCGGGAAGCGCAACGGGAACATCACTGGGTTCAGCGACACCGCGGACGACGATGCCCGGGGCGCCTCGCTTCGCGAGGGCGGCGAGCATCGACCCGTGACCGACCTCGAGAAACGTCGTGGCGCCGAGGTCGATCAGGGTCTCCATGGTGGTACGCCACCGCACCGGGACCGACACGTGCGCGGCGAGGCGTTGGCGCCAGCCGTCGGCGTCCAGGTAGGCCCGGCCGTCGTGGTTCGAGACGATCGGAGCCGTCGGCGCGGTGAGCGCAAGGTCGTGGAGCTCGGCTTCGAGGCCCGCAGTGGCCTCGGCCATCAGCGGCGTGTGGAACGCACCACCGACGTTGAGCGCAGTGACGCGCCGGACGCCGAGCTCGTGCGCCCGGGTCGAGCCGGCGTCGACGCCGTCGGGCGTCCCGGCGATGACGATCTGGCCGGGCGCGTTGTCATTGGCGACCCAGCAACCGTCCCGTGCGACCTCGCACGCACCCTCCGCCTGCTCGAGCGTCGCACCGAGCAGTGCGGTCATGCGGCCGGGCCGGGCATCGGCTGCAGCCTGGGTGAGCTCGGCGCGTCGGGCCGCGAAGCGCACTCCCGCTTCGAGGGGCAGCACCCCGGCGGCGATCAACGCGGTGACCTGGCCCAGCGAGTGGCCCGCGAACGCCACCGGCGTCCCGGGAAGTGGGCTGAGCGCGTCCCAGACGACGAGCGAGGTGAGGAGCACGGCGAGCTGCGCCTCACGCGTGCGGGCCAGCAGCTCCGGCGGGGCGTCGACGAGTAGGTGCGCCAGGGGCTCGCCCAGCGCCGCTTCGGCCGCGTCGACCACATGCCACGATGCGTGGTCGCGCCACGCGACGCCCATTCCGACAGCTTGGGTCCCCTGGCCGGGGAAGATGACCGCGAGGCTCACAGGGTCTCCGCTCGGGACTGTTTCGGTTCCGACCCGCAAGGGGTTCGACGGGTTACATCGAGGTGTCCGACCGGTAACGTCCTCGCCATGGCGTCCGATTTCCAGGGGTTGCATCCGGACTCCGATGCCCTGATCGCGCTCCTCCCGCACCGCCCTCCGTTCCGCTTCGTCGAGGCGGTGGACGACATCGTCGCCGGCGAGTCGATCCGGGCCCGGTACCGGGTCACGGGCGACGAGCCCTTCCTGGCCGGACATTTTCCCGGCAACCCAATCTTTCCGGGCGTGATCCAGCTGGAGGCGCTCGCGCAGGCCGGGGCGGTCGCGGTGCTCGCCGACGAGCGGTACCGGGGAAAACTGCCTCTCTTCGGCGGGGTGGAGAAGGTGCGCTTCCGTCGACTGGTGACCCCCGGCGACGAGCTCACGCTCTCGGTCGTGCTGGAGCGCCTGAGCGCGCGCGGGGGCTGGGGCCGCGCGACGGGTTCTGTGGGCGGCGCGGTGACCTGCGAGGCGCGGCTGTTCTTCGCCCTCGCGTAGCTGCCGTCAGCCGGGAGGGCGGTCCTCGCCGTCCGGCGGGGCGCCGTCGAGCTCGCCGAGGACACCGAAGTCCGTGGTGGGGTCCGTCTCGTCGGGTTTACGCTGATCGATCGACGAGATGGTCCGGAATTCACCGGTCGGCTCGTCGGGGTCCTGATGCAACAGCAGCTTCGCCTCGGCGTACGGGTCGATGGGTGGCTCCTGGCGCACCTCCTTCCACGGCGCGATCACGATCACGACGAGGGTGAGCACCGACGCCGCCGCGATCGCGACCAGCAGGGTGTCGCCGATGCCGAAGGTCGCCAGCGTCATCGCCCCGTCCACACAGGTACCCGCTTCTCCGCGAAGGCGCGCAGCCCCTCCGCGTGGTCCGCGGATTCGCTCACGATCGGGCGGAGGTCGTCTTGGAGCGCCCAGCCCTGCTCCTCGGTGAGATCGCCCATGGCGCGCGCGATCTGACGAGACACCTGCACCGCGAGCGGCGCGTTCTCTGCCACGAGCTCGGCGAGCGCGACTGCTTCGTCGACGACGCGCTCCACCGGCACCACGCGGTTGACCAACCCGAGCTCGTAGGCGCGCGCCGCGCTGATGGGCTCGCCAGTCGTGACGAGCTCGAGCGCGATCGCACGGGGGACGCGCTTGGGAAGGCGGATGCTGCCGCCGGCTCCGGCGATGATCCCGCGTTTCACCTCGGGAAGGCCGAACCTCGCCGTCTCTGCCGCCACCACCATGTCGCAGGCCAGCGCGATCTCGAAGCCGCCACCGAGCGCCGCGCCGTTGACCGCGGCAACCAGCGTCTTCGGGAAGGGAAACTGAACGATGCCGCCGAAGCCGCCCTTGGGCGTGAGGCTCGTCGGCGAGTTGGGACCGCTCTGTCGCGCGGCTTGCTTGAGGTCGGCACCGGCGCTGAACACGGTGCCGGTGCCCGTGAGGACCATGGCGCGCACCGCGTCGTCTTCGGACAGCTCCTCGAGAATCGCCTGCATGCCGAAGGACTGCTCGGCGTCGAAGGCGTTCCGTGCCTCGGGACGGTCGAGCGTCACGACCTCGACGTGTCCCCGTCGTTCTCGCCGGATTGCCATGACGCCTGAGGCTATCCGCGGTGTCCTGCTACCGGGCAGACTGGGTGTCATGCACTTTCGACCGTTTGGCGCGACCGGTATCACGGTGAGCGAGCTGTGCCTCGGGACCGCGATGTTCGGCGCGCGCGGCAATCCCGACCACGACGACGTCGTGCGCATGATCCATCGCGCGCTCGACGCGGGAATCAACTTCGTCGACACTGCCGACATCTACGGCATGGGTGAGGCGGAGACGATCGTCGGGAAGGCGCTCGCGGGCAGTCGTCGCGACTCCGTGATCCTGATGAGCAAGTTCTTCGCGCCGATGAGCTCCGACCCCAACTCCGGTGGGAGCTCGCGCCGGTGGATCATGCGGGCGGTCGAAGGGAGCCTGCGACGCCTCGGCACCGAGTGGCTCGACGTGTACCAGATCCATCGACCGGATCCGGGCTGTGCGATCGAGGAGACGCTGTCCGCGGTCGCGGACCTCGTGCACGCGGGCAAGGTCCGTTACCTCGGCTCATCGAGCTTTCCCGCGGAGCGCATTGTCGAGGCGCAATGGGCGGCTGCACGCCGGCGCGTCCCGCGTGTCGTGTGCGAAGAAGCGCCGTACTCGCTCTTCTCGCGTGGCGTGGAGGCGTCCGTCCTACCGGTCTGCCGCCGTCACGAGCTCGCGTTCATCGGCTTCAGCCCGCTCAATGCCGGTTGGCTCACGGGCAAGTACCGACGGGACTCGCCGCCGCCAGCCGATTCGCGCGCGGACCGCTTCCAGGCCCGGGCCGGCGACGAGGGCTACTCGTACTGGACACCGTTCTTCGCGCCGGGACCGGCGAACGACCACAAACTCGCCCTGGTCGAAGTGCTCGAAGACATCGCGCGGACCGCGGGTCTCACGCTGGCGCATCTCGCGCAGGCCTGGGTACTCGAGCATCCGGGGGTGACGGCGTCCATCATCGGACCCCGCACGCGCGAGCAACTCGAGGCGACGCTGGCGGGTGTCGACGTCGTGCTCGATGCCGACGTGCTCGATGCCGTCGACGCGGAGATCCCGCCCGGCACGGATCTCGACGCATTCAAGATGTCGTGGCAGTCGGACGCGCTTCAGGTCGAGTCACGTCGTCGTCGGCCGCGGTGACGCCAGCGCCGATTGGTGTGCCCGGAGTGGGATTCGAACTCCGGCACGGGATTCCTCCGCCCAGTTGATGTACCGAGAGGAGGACGTTGGAGCCTGACGCCGCTGTTCCGGACCGGTGGGTGGTGATGATCTTGCCGCGAGTGCGGCGGTGGTGTGACGGGTTTCGGTTGCGAACTCGACGGGGCGGAGATCACTGATCGCGTTGTGGCGGCGGATCGGGACGTGGGAGGGTTTCGATCCGTTCGAAGATCATCAGACGGCGACGTCGCCCCCGTCGACGAGGACCGTGCTGCCGGTCATGAACAGGGCGAGGTCACTCGCGCAGAACACGGCGACGCGAGCGACGTCGTCGGCCACGCCGATACGCCCGAGCGGGAGCCGCTCGGCGTAGGTGTCGAGCATGTCGCCGAGCCCAGAGCGACGAAACGCCTCGCGGCCTGCCTCGATGCCGTGGGTCTCGATCAGCGTCGGCGCGATCGCGAGCACGCGGATGTTGGAGGCGCCCAGCTCGACGGCAAGACTCTTCGTGAGGCCGATGACCGCGTGTTTCGAGGACACGTAGTGCGCGACGCCGGGGCCACCGGCCTGGAAGCCGGCCGTGGAGGCCAGATTGAGGACCACGCCACCGCGGCCCGCCTGCACCATGCGGGCAGCGGCTTCGCGTGCGCCGAGGAACGAGCCGCGCACGTTGATGTCGAGGACGCGATCCCAGTCCGCGCTGGTCATCTCGAGCACCGGCACCGAGGGATAGATGCCCGCGTTGTTCACCCAGATGTCGAGGTGGCCGAAAGCGTCGTGGGCGCGCTGCGCGCAGGCCGCGATCGATTCGGGGTCGGCGACGTCGAGGTGGGTGCCGACCACGTGGGCGTCCAGCTCGCCGGCCAGGCGCGCGACGGGCTCGTCGAGGTCGGCGATGTCGCCGATGAGCACGGCGGCTCCCGCCTCGGCGAGCCGGCGCGCGATCGCGTAGCCGATACCCATCGCGCCGCCGGTCACCACAGCCGCGCGTCCCTTCAGGGAGATCAGTTCCGCCAGGGGTCGCTCACTGACGTCGGGAATTCCCATGACGTGGCTCCGATCTTCACTGCGCCGTGTGCTGAGCGCGCGAGCGGAATCGTTTCGGCCGCGAGCGCCTCGAACGCCGCTTCAGGCTGAAGTTGAGGTGGCCTCGATGGTTTCGGGCTCGCCACCGGGTGCGACCTGCACCTTGCGAGCCTTCGACTGCTCCGCCACTGGGATCGTGATCGTCAGCACCCCTTGGTCGTAGCGTGCCGTGATCCGTTCGGTGTCGAGGCTGTCTCCCAACATCAGCTGGCGGCTGAACGTGCCCTGCGGGCGCTCGCGAATCACCAACTCGTCGCCCTCCACAGAGGGCCAGGATCGCTCGGTTGTCACCGTCAGGGTGTTCTGTTCGACCGTCAGGTCGATCGTCTCGGCACGAACGCCCGGAAGGTCGAAATGCACGACGAACGCGTCACCTCTTCGGTACGCGTCCATCGGCATCCTCGAAGGCCGGGCCGGCTCGCCGGTCACGCGCTCGAATTCGCGGAACGGGTCAAATCTCATCAACATCGGATGTGGCCTCCCGAGCGTCGGTGTCTTCTCCCTCCAACGGAGGGTGAAGCTCTCCGCGGCGACCCACCAGAGGCAAAGGTCCCGCACGGCTCACCAGGACCCACGCCTCCCGGAGGGCAGCCGAATCCACTCTCCGCGATGACCGACTACCGCGGCCGGGCTGGTGGGGATCGTCGAGCGTGAGACCGAGCTCGTCGAGCTCCTCTTGGTCGAGCTCGAACATGTCGTCCTCTTCCTGCTCGTCCGCATCGACCACCTCGGGGTCGACCAGCTCGCTCAGGTCGTCCTGGGCAGTGTGCGCGGCTCGAGAGGGCCGTCCCTCCTCCTCGGCATCGACTCCGAGGTCGTCTTCGCGGTCACCCATCGCCCAACCTCCCGTTGATCATCGGCTACGCGCGATGCCGATCCCGCCCAGCTTGCCCCAATCTGCTGGGCGGCGCGCTGATTGCGCCGGGACAACCAGCGTCCCGTCGCCCTGAGAAGTTCCTCGGGCCTCGCGGGATCTCATCGCCCGGGTTGGAGGGGGTGGGACAGCTCGACTCAGTAGATGCGGAAGGTGTCCGGAACGTCGCGCAGGGGACCAGCCTCGCGGCCGTGCGGTGGATCCGATCCTGGATCACACACGATCACGGTCCGGTCGCCTTCATAGGTGACCCGGAGTCGCCGTGGGCACCCGAGGCACCACTGCACATCGATCTCGCCGCGGCGCGGACAGATGAGGTATCCGCGGTCGTCCTCGTGAAGCTCGACGATTCCCATGGGGCACCTCTCTCCTCTGTCGGGACCGCTGCGGTACATCCTCGTCTTCGTCGTTGCGCTTCGTCAGAGGCGAAGGTCCCTGAGCGCGTTGCCGCGGAGGTGTCGATGGAGGGGGATGTCGGCCTCTAGGGCTTCCGGGCCACAGGTCGAGGTGACAGATGGACCCTGTGGGTGAGGGTCATGATGCTCGCTTCTTGTGGTGGGTGTCGAGGACTTGGCGGGGTGTGCGTCCGGCCATGAAGTCGCTGTGATTGGCTCGGCGGGTGTTGTAGTCGACGAGCCAGGTGTCGATCTCGGCGCGGAGTTGTGCGAGCCGATCGAAGCGTCGCCGATGGAACGCGGGTCGCCAGCATTCCTGCAGCGCGGTGCCCTGGAATCGTTCGCACACTGCGTTGTGGTTCGGAGACCGCGGCGGTGTGCGGTGGTGCGTGATCTCGAGCTTGGCGAGGTGAGCGTCGAATCGGGGCCCGAATTCGGGACCGTTGTCGGAGAGCACCCCGGTGACGTGAACACCAAGGCGACGCAGTTTGCGGATCGCCAGGTCAACGAAGCGGGCTGCGATGTCGGTGTTGGAAGGGCCGAGGAACACGTGGCAGATCGCGTAGCGGGTCGCGGTGTCGACCGCGGTGAGCTGCCAGACCTTCCCGACTCCTTTGAGGTTCCCGATGTAGAAGCTGTCCAAGGCGACCAGGTCACCGGGCCGGGCCGCGAAATGGCAGAACCCGAACGGGCCGTCTCGAGTGTCGTCGGTGAGCAGACCAGTGGTCGCTGCGGTCAGGTGCGCGAGAGGCACCGACGCGTTGACGACGCCGGCCGAGGCCGTGACGGTTCAAGATCTTCTGCACGCCACTCGCCGAAACCACAAACCCGCGTTCTCGGAGCCCGTCGGCGTAGCGGCGAGCTCCGAGAGTCGGACGAACAACTGCTTCGGCCAACAGTTCGTCGACGACCCATGCCGGGGTCTGGTTCGGCATCGCTGGCGGGCGTCGGCCTTTTGGGCATCAACGCGTCGAGACCACCAGCCTCGATCCGCTGTTGCCACCGATAGAACGTCGTCCGGCTCACACCGAACGTCCGGCACGCCTCCGACACGCTCGTCTTCTTCGCGTGCTCCATGACACGCACACGACGCTGATAGATGATCTCATTCGAGGTCACGGTGATGGGCTCCTTCGGCTCTGTGAGAGGAACCAAAGGGTCCATCGCCGTGACCACCAACTGGTGGACCTGCAACCTCAACCCGTAGACCGGAAGCTCTAGGAGAGGGGGCCGCTCGGGGTTGTGCCGCAGGGGTGACGATCTACTGGTGTTTGTGCAGCCGGTCATCCGGACGGCTTGTCGGCGATGCCGTGGTTTTCGCATCGACGGCTCGTGGGGTTACCGGGCGATCGAGCACCCTAGGGCGCGTCCGGTGGCGAGGAACGTCCGGGCACCCCTGAGCGTGTGACCGTCGGTGGACGTTCCCGGGGACCGGCCTTTCCGAGCGCTCATGTTCGCGAGGGCGAGTCACCGTCGTGGCCCTCCGTGGCTTGGCGAGATTCGTGTGGACGGTTCGGTTCGCTCGTCGTCTCTCGCGGCAACGGTCAGGTTGTGGGTCGGGCGAGCGGGGCAAGGTGTCGGGTGAACCATCCGGCGGCGAGCGCGGCGACGGTCTCGAGCGTGCCGGGCTCTTCGAACAGATGCGTGGCGCCGGGCACGATCTCGAGGTGATGTTCGCAACGCAGGTGCTGGGCGGCTTCGCGGTTGAGCGCGATGACGACGTCGTCGCCGCCGCCGACGATGAGCAGGGTGGGAGCGCTGACGTGGGCGAGCCGGGGAGCAGCGAGGTCTGGGCGTCCCCCACGCGAGACGACCGCGCCGACCTGGGTTCCTTGGTCGGCCGCGGCCCACAGGGCGGCGGCGGCACCGGTGCTCGCGCCGAAGTAACCGATGGGCAGGGCGCGGTGCTCGGCCCGGGCCCACTCGGTCGCAGCGATCAGTCGGTCGGCGAGCAGCTCGACGTGGAAGACGTTGCGACGGTCGGTCTCCTCGTCGGGCGAGAGGAGATCGAAGAGGAGCGTCGCGATCCGGTCCTGGTTGAGAGCCCGGGCGACGAAGCGGTTGCGGGGGCTGTGGCGACTGCTGCCGCTGCCATGGGCGAAGAGCACGAGGCCGATCGCTGTCGCCGGGACCGCGAGATGCCCGAAGAGGCGCAGCGATCCGACGAGCAGCTCGACGTCCTCGTCGCGACCCGGCGCCGCTGCGCCGTCCGGCGGGTCATCATCGACTGGGGACGCGGCGACGGGTGCAGGCTGCGGATGTCGTGCTCGGGCGGCGTCGGCGAGCAGCGCCATGACCTGGTCGTCGGGGACCTGGGAGAAGTCCTGGTACCACTGGCCGATCGCGAAAAGAGGCTCCGGGGTCTCGAGACAGATGATCTCATCCGCGTCGGTGCTGAGCTCGCGGACGGTGTCGGGTGGGGCGACCGGGACTGCGAGGACGACGCGGGCTGCGCCGTGGGCGCGGGCGACCTGCAGTGCGGCGCGGGCGGTGCCGCCGGTGGCGATCCCATCGTCGACGATGATCACGGTGCGTGCCGCGAGGTCGACGCGCGGGCGGGCGCCGCGGAAGCGCGCCGCCCGGGTCTCGACCTCGGCCCGTTCGCGGGCCTCGACGCGGGCCAGTTCTTGAGTTCCGACACCGGCCAGACGCACGACGTCTTGGTTGAGGACGCGCACGCCGTCTTCGCCGACCGCGCCCATCCCGAGCTCGGGTTGGAACGGCACACCGAGCTTGCGGACGACGATCACGTCCAACGGCGCGTCGAGCGCGGAAGCGACCTCGGCCGCGACGGGCACGCCGCCGCGGGGCAGCCCCAGCACCACCGGGTCCTGGTCGCGGAACCCGGCGAGGCGCTCAGCGAGGCGTCGCCCGGCGTCTCGGCGGTCACGGAACACGCGCATGCCAGCCTCCTGGTCGGGACATCGGGTCGGTCAGGGTCCCGGGCCGGTGGGTGGTCGGGACTCGCCGGTCAACGTGATCCTCGGCCAAACGCATTTCCTCAAGACAGTGGAAGATCTCTACGAGGCAATGGTCGGCGTATCGGAGGGGGGCACTTCGTCGTGATGATGCGAGGTGGTCGGTGTTGCACGGGCCGTCGTTCGACGAGTCCTTCACCGCGATGGCCTCCCGTGCCCGATGGGCGATCTTCTCGCCTCTTCTCAGGACCCAGCGACTTGCACCGGCTGCCGGCATGAGCACTCGAATCCCGCGGTTCAGCGCGTCAGCAACTCGTGTCGTCGACCGCAAGGCGAAGGCGATAGAGGACGCCATCGGGCGCTCGCTGCTTCTCCTCGAGAGTGACGCACTCCGCGAGCCGCGCGCGCGAGATGTACCCGGATTGGTCGGTGTCGTGGAAGAACCACACGAGCCAGTCGGGGTGTCCTCGCGCGACCTCGTCGGCGAACCGCGAGAGGTCGACGGCGCTCGTCGTCGCCGTCCGGTACCCGTGGTTGGGGCTCTCGCCCACGGGCAGGTGGCCGGAGCGGAGGAAGACGCGGGCCGGATCGTTGCTGACGATGTCGCTCCCGGCGGGAAGGGCCGCGATCGTGTCGAAGAGTGGGGAATCGCGCCAGCGACGTCCGCTGTCGAGCCACTCCCCGTGAAGTCGATCATGCGCGAGGAGCTCTGCCGAAGCGTACGCACTGACTCCTAGGCAAACGGCGATGGCGACGGCGACGATCGATGCAGCGAGCGGACCGTCGTGCAGCTCGCGAATTCGTTCGACGCCCCACATCGCAGTGATGATGAGCGGCGCGAAGATCGGCGCGAGCAGACGCTCGTCGATGGGGTCGACGGAGGTGATGCTCGCCGAGACGATGAGAACACCCAGGAAGAGGACCACGAAGGCGACCAGCGGTTCGATCGCGCGTAGCTGCTCAGCAACGTCCGGTGATCGGATCCTCCTCACCACAACGACGACGAGCGCGAGGATCGCGAGCACTGCGAGGAGCGAGCGGAGCGCCAAGGGCAGCCGATCCGGCAGGAACCACTCCGTTGCCGTTCTTGCTGTGAACTTGACGTTCTCGGGCAGCGTGGCGTCCGTGGGCGGGCGCGGCCCCAGAAGGCCATCGCCCTCCGAGACGTTGTGCGCCATCCACAGCGCGGGGACCGCGAGCGCGGTGACGACGAACAGCAGCGCTCTCCGGACTCGCATCTCGAAGGATGACGAGCGGAGACGGATGACTTCGAGCGCGCCCAGCGCAAGCAGCACCCAACCCAGGTAGCGGACCATGAAGGCCGCGGTCGCGAGGGCTGCGAGCGCGAGGACGCGCCGAGTCGAGGTCGGTGTCCTGGCCGCGCACAACACGCACAAGAAGCCAAGGCACGCGACGATGAACGCCGGTTCCGAGAGCGCGCTGGCCGCCACGGCCACAATTGCGGACGACAACGCCACGATGGCGACGCCGACGCCGCGCAGGAGAGGTGACCGAACGAATCGGCGCAGCAGCACGCTCGACAGCGCGACGATCGCAGCCGCACAGAACGCGTTGATCCACCGCGACGACTCCGCCGCGTTCAGGCCGAGGTCGATGCCGAGCGACAGAAGGGCCGGATAGCCCGGAGGGAAATCGGTCAAGGACGCGCCCCAGTACGTCTCGAGGCCGCCATGGTGGGCGAGATTCTCCGCGACCGAGAAGTAGGTGACGGAGTCCGGGTCGATCGCCGGCCCGTCGCGCGTCGCCACCAGCACGATCGCGAGCGTCACCAGGCACGCAGCAATCGTGACCAGGCACAGCCACGTCAGACGGTGTGCCTCGCCGCGAGCAGCGAGGACTGGAGCTTCGTGCCGCGAGCTCCGTGTCGGCATCCGGACCCCCAGGGTCCGCCCATGATGCCACGCGACGATCCTCGCTGGTCACCACCGGTGCATGTGACGACAATCGAACTGCGACGGCAACAACAGCGCCCGCTACTCGTCGAGCGCCTCTGCCGGCATCCACGGCAACGGTCCCGGGATCTCCCGCATCCGCCACGCCTCGGAGGAACGGGCGTGTGCCAGGAACTTCGCTGCCCAATGCTCGGGCGCCCACTTGACGGATGACCAGGAATTCATTCCCGGCCAATTCGGGATCGACGACACCGCCAACGTCCACATCGCCGAGGCACCTCAAAGGTTGGCGTGCACGGTGGATCTCAGTCCATCGCTGGACGCACATCGTCGAGAGGCCGCGGTCGACGATGTGACCAAGTCGTGACCACGGCGGTCTCTCAGTGGTGCTGATACTGCCGTGACCTGCTCCGATGTGCCCGGAGTGGGATTCGAACCCACACGTCCTTGCGGACAGTCGGTTTTGAGCCGACCGCGTCAGCCGTTGCGCCATCCGGGCGCGGCCGTACGCTACCCGCGGGTGCCGTGCACCCGGTCGTACACTTTGTGCATGTCGCGGTCGATGCTCGAGCGGCGTCTCATCGACGTCAGCGAGCGCCTGAAGCGGATCCGTGCCGAGCTTGCCGTCACCGACGAGCAGCTGGCCTACCTCGAGGAGGAGGCCGACGACGCGCGCCTCCGGTCGTTGGTTGCCGAGACGCCCCTTGCCGACGTCGAGGCCCGGGATGCTCGCCGCCACACCGACGCGCTGGCCCGGCACCGCGACTCGCTGCGCCGTACGATCGGTGAGCTGGAGCGCGAGCAGGACACCCTGCTCGACCGCATCGCCGCGGGGCTGTCGGCCACCTGACTCCAGCAGCCGACACCGGCGCGGTCCGCGTGGTCATCGCCGAGGACGAGGCGATCATCCGCCTCGACCTGCGCGAGATGCTCGAAGACGAGGGCTACGAGGTCGTCGGCGAGACCGCTCGAGGCGACCATGCCGTGCAACTCGTCCGCGACCTCGCTCCGGACGTTGTCATCCTTGACGTGAAGATGCCGGGGGTCGATGGTCTGACGGCGGCTCGGCAGATCGCCGCGGAACGCCTCGCCGCGGTGCTGATCCTCACGGCGTTCTCCCAGCGCGAGCTCGTCCATGCGGCGCGGGACGCGGGGGCGCTCGCGTATCTGGTGAAGCCGTTCCAGCAGCGAGATCTGGTGCCCGCGATCGAGATTGCCCGGGCTCGGTTCACGGAGCTCCGCTCGCTGGAGCACCGCACGGGCGAGCTCCAGGACCGCCTGGCCGGGCGGCGCGATGTCGATCGGGCCAAGGGCCGGCTCATGGACTTGCACGGGCTCACCGAGCAGGGGGCGTGGCAGTTCCTCCAGCAGCACGCGATGTCGGCTCGCGTGAAGGTGGAGGAGATCGCTCGGCGCGTCCTCGACGGAGAGCTCCGCCCGTGAGTCGCACCTAGCATCCGGAAGGTGCCGAAGCTCCTCCTGCTCGACGGGTACTCGCTGGCCTATCGAGCCTTCTATGCCCTGCCGAGCGACCTCTCGACGCCGGCCGGAACCATCACCAACGCGGTCTACGGCTTTACGTCGATGCTCGTCAAGGTGCTCACCGACGAGGCGCCCGACTACATCGCGGTCGCGTTCGATGCGCCTGGTCGCACCTTCCGCGACGACCTCGACGTCGACTACAAGGCGACCCGCAAGGAGACGCCCGACATCTTCGCGTCGCAGATCCCGTTGATCCACGAAGTGGTCGACGCGTTGCGCATCCCGTCGCTCACGGTGGAAGGGGTGGAAGCCGACGACGTCATCGCGACGCTCGCCACACGCGCCGACGCGGAGGGCATCGACGTCGTCATCGTCACGGGCGACCGTGACTCGTACCAACTCGTCCACGACCCGCACATCCGGGTGCTCTACAACCGCCGTGGTGTCTCCGATTACGTGCTGTACGACGAGACCGGCATCCTCGAACGAACCGGCGTGACCGCCGCGCGCTATCCCGAGTACGCGGCACTGCGGGGGGATCCGAGCGACAACCTTCCCGGAGTTCCTGGCATCGGCGAGAAGACCGCCGCGAAGCTCGTGACGACCTATGGGTCCCTCGAGGGGATCTTCGAGCATCTCGAGGAGCTCCCGCCGAAGCAGCGCGCGAACCTCGCGGCAGCGCGCGAGCGTGCGCTGCTGAACCGGCAGATGTCACGTCTCGAGCGCAACGTCGATGTCGGACTCGCGGTCGCCGACCTGCGACAGGGCGCGTGGGACCGCGAGCAAGTGCGCGTGCTCTTCGACCAGCTCGCATTCCGCACGCTGTTGCCGCGCCTCCTCGCCGCCGTGGGCGAGACGTCGGCCGAGCCCGAGGTGGGACCCGACGCCCTCGACGTGGAGGTGACCCTCGCGCGCGACGCAGCAGCGGCGCGCGCCGTGCTCGAACGCGTCGTTGTCGCCGACGATCTGTACTCGATCGAGCCGCGCTGGCATGGCGCCCCGGTGACGAGCGGCATTCGGGCGATCGCCGTCGCATCGGGCACGGGTGTGGCGACCGTGATCGACGAAGCACTGCTGGCAGCACCCGAGGTGCGCGGCGCGCTCGACCGCGCTTCTCGGGCCCGGTGGTGCGCCGCTCGTCGTCCACCGCGCGAAGGACCTGATGCGCGGGCTCGATCTCGACATCCGATCGCTGCGCGACGACACCGCCGTGATGGCGTACCTGCTCGACCCGGCCGAGGGCAAGTACCTCCTCGAAGACCTGGCGCTGCGGTACCTCGGTGTCGAGGTGCGCTCGGCCGATGCGGAGCCGGGGAGGCTCGACTTCGACGGTGGTGCGGAGACCGACCTCGCCGGGCGGCGCGCGGTCGTCGCGCTCCGGCTCGCGAGCGCGCTCGCCGAGGCGCTCGACGCCCGTGAGCTCACCGACCTCTACGAGCGCTTCGAGCGGCCGCTCGTGCGCGTGCTCGCGCACATGGAGCGCACCGGGATCAAGGTGGACCGCGAATTCCTCGACGACCTCCGCGCCGACCTCGCGTCCCAGTGCGCCGAGCTGGTTCGCAAGATCCATGCCGCGGCAGGCGAGGAGTTCAACGTCAACTCCACGCCCCAGCTCCGTACCATCCTCTTTGACAAGCTCGGTCTCGTCCCGGTGAAGAAGACGAAGACCGGGCCGTCGACGGATGCCGACTCGTTGCAGAAGCTCGCGGCGGAGCACCCGATCGTCGAGGACTTGCTGCGTTACCGCGAGGTGGAGAAGCTCCGCAGCACCTACGCCGACGCGTTGCCGCCACTGATCGGCGCGGACGGCCGCGTGCACGCGACGTTCAAACAGACCGACACGACGACCGGCCGGATCTCGAGCGAGGCGCCCAACCTCCAGAACGTGCCCGTCCGCAACGAGGGCGGCCCGCGCGCTGCGGCGCGCGTTCGTCGCCGACGACGGCTGGGGCATTCTCACCGCCGACTACTCACAGATCGAGCTGCGCATCCTGGCGCATCTCGCCGAGGACCCCGGGCTCATCGAGGCGTTCGAGCGTGGTGTCGACATCCATACCGCGACCGCGGCCACCGTGTTCGGGATCGAGGAAGCCGACGTCGAATCCGGGCAGCGTCGTTTCGCCAAGGTCGTGAACTACGGGCTCGCGTACGGCATGGAGGCCTTCGGTCTCGGACAACGACTCGGGATCGCGACGGGCGAAGCGCGCGAGATCCTCGATCGATACTTCGCGGGCTTCCCGAACGTGAAGGCGTTCATGGTTCGCACGGTGCAAGAAGCGCGTGACCGCGGCTACACGACGACGATGTTCGGACGGCGCCGCCAGATCACCGAGCTCGCGTCCGACAACTTCCAGATCCGCCTCATGGGGGAGCGGATGGCACAGAACGCTCCGGTGCAAGGCTCCGCGGCCGACGTGTTCAAGCTCGCGATGATTCGCCTCGACGACGCGCTCGACGCGTCGGGCGCGTCGGCGCGCATGTTGCTGACCGTCCACGACGAGCTGGTGCTCGAGGTGCCGCTCGACGAACGGGACGCGACCGAGCACGTCGTGCGCGACGTCATGGAGTCGGTGTGCGAGCTCCGCGTGCCACTCGTCGTCGACATCGGCTTCGGCCCCAACTGGGCCGACGCCAAGTAGGCAGATGCCAAGGAGCGGTGATCCGAGCTCGGAAGGCTCGATCGCCGACGACTGGTTCGACGAGGTCGCCGAGTTCCTCGGCGCGGCTTACCTGAGGAACGCGTTCACGAAGGGCACCGACCAGGAGGTCGAGTTCCTCGTCGGAGCGTTGGAGCTCGAACCGGGCGCCCGCGTCCTCGACGTCGGCTGCGGGCCCGGGCGCCACTCGCTGGCGCTTGCACGGCGAGGGATTGATGTGGTTGGCATCGACCGCTCGGCTGCGTTCCTCGATCTCGCGCGTGCCGCCGCCGAGGCGGAGCACCTCGATGTCGAATTCGTCGAGACCGATGTGCGCACGCTTACCGACGACCAGCACTTCGACGTGGCGATCTGCCTGTGCCAGGGCGGCTTCGGCCTGCTCGGCGGTCATGACGAGGACGCAGTCTTCGGCCGGATCGTGCGATCACTCCGCCACGGCGGGCGCCTGGCACTCTCCGCGTTCTCGGCTGCGTTCGCGCTCCGACACCTCGAGGCGGGGGAGCAGTACGACCCGTCGACCGGCGTGCTCCACGAGCTCGCAACGGTGCGCGATCCATCGGGCGCGGAGCGCGGCTTCGACCTCTGGACGACCTGCTTCACCGCCGCGAGCTGCGCCTGCTGGCACGCGCGGAGCATGTCGAGGTGCATGGCGTCTTCGGCGTCGCGCCGGGGCGCTACGCCGCGACGCGGCCGACCATCGACGATCCGGAGCTGCTGCTCGTCGGTCGGCGGAGCTGAAGCGCGCTTCACGGAATCGGCGGCGAGCCGCTAGCCTTGCGACGCGGCCAATTCGTGGCCGCGTCACTCGCGTCCGCGCCGTCCTCGTCGAGAGCGCCGTGGGCGCGAGCGGGTCCCATCCGACGAGGAGTCACAGGTTGTCACAGCAGGACGCGACGGAGGCGGACCCGACCGCCATCGTCCCCGAGGACAGCGGGGAAGCGGCGACGTCGCCGGCCCCGGAGGCAGCAACCGACGCAGGTGAGACGGCGCAGGACATCGCACCTACACCGACCGACGACGAGGATCGCGGCGACGCATCGGTCGTGCTCGATGATCTCGGCGGCATGTCGTTCTCCGATGCCGTCGACGCGACGATCGTCGAGTTCGACGACGGCGACATCGTCACCGGCCGCGTCGTCAAGATCGACAGCGACGAGGTGCTGCTCGACATCGGGTTCAAGTCCGAAGGTGTGATTCCCTCGCGGGAACTTTCGATTCGCAACGACGTCGACCCACACGAGATCGTCTCGCTCGACGACGAGCTCGAGGCCCTGGTCCTCCAGAAGGAGGACAAGGACGGCCGGTTGATCCTTTCGAAGAAGCGGGCGCAGTACGAGCGCGCCTGGGGAACGATCGAGCAGATCAAGGAGAAGGACGGCGTCGTCACCGGTCCCGTCATCGAGGTGGTCAAGGGCGGCCTGATCCTCGACATCGGTCTGCGCGGCTTCCTGCCCGCGTCGCTCGTCGATTTGCGCCGCGTCCGGGACCTGCACCCCTTCGTGGGCCGTGAGCTCGACTGCAAGATCATCGAGCTCGACAAGAATCGCAACAACGTCGTGTTGTCCCGGCGTGCCTACCTCGAGGAGACCCAGCGCGAGCAGCGCGACGAGTTCCTCACCAATTTGAAGGCGGGCGAGGTCCGCAAGGGCGTCGTCTCCTCGGTGGTGAACTTCGGTGCGTTCGTCGACCTCGGCGGTATGGACGGACTCGTCCACGTGTCCGAGCTGAGCTGGAAGCACGTCGACCACCCGAGCTCCGTCGTGCAGGTCGGTGACGAAGTCACCGTGCAGGTGCTCGATGTCGATCTCTCCCGCGAGCGGATCTCGCTGTCGCTGAAGGCGACGCAGCAGGATCCGTGGCAGGAGTTCGCGAGCAGCCACGAAGTCGGTGAGCTCGTGTACGGCCGGGTCACGAAGCTCGTGCCCTTCGGCGCATTCGTGCAGGTCGGCGAGGGCATCGAGGGTCTGGTGCACATCTCCGAGATGGCCGTCCACCACGTCGAAGCGCCCGAGCAGGTCGTCACCCCAGGCGAGGAGCTGTGGGTGAAGATCATCGACATCGATCTCGACCGGCGGCGGATCTCGCTGTCGATCAAGCAGGCGGCTGAGGGCGGCGTCGTCGCCGCCGAGTACCAGGACCAGTTCGGCGCGCACAACTATGACGAGCAGGGCAACTACATCGGTCCTGCCTACGAGGAGGCGGAGGGCGCCGCGGCCTCCGCCGAGCCCGCAGCCGAGGCAGAGCCGGCACCCGAGGGAGAGCCGGCACCCGAGGCAGACCGCGTCGCGGTCGCGGTCGCCGACGCCGCCTCCGCGGAGGACGACACGACCGCCTGAAACCGGGATCCCCGCCCCGTCGGGGGTGGGTGATCTCCCCTCAAGCCGGGCCACTGAGCCGCCGACGATCCAGGTCACATAGGGATCGCACCGTCGATCCGGGGCCTGAAAGATCGCGTGAGGGGAGTTTGCGGTGTCGAATCGCCGGAGTCTGATGGCCGCCGCGGCCGTCGTCCTCGCAGCCGTAGCCGGCTTCGGGGTCTTCTTCTACGTCTCCGGCGCGGACAAACGCGCCGAGGACAACGCCGGTCTGGTGACCGCGCTGGTCGCCACTGCCGACATCGCCAAGGGCACCACCGGCGAACAGGCACTGCAGGCCGGGCTCGTGCACCAGGCGAAGGTGGCCCGCAGCTCCGTCCCGCCGTCGATCATCACGAGCTCCGACGCGCTCGTCGGCCGCGTCGCCGCGGGCCGCATCGACACGAAGCAGTTCATCACGCAGCAGACCTTCGTCGACAAGAACATCAGCGGCGGGGGCAGCCTGGCCGACTCGATCGCGACGAACGCCCTGGTGGCGGTCACGGTCCAAGTCGACAACGAGCGGGGCGTCGCCGGCCAGATTGCTCCCGGTGACCACGTCGACCTCGCGGTCGTCGCGGACGGCGGCACCGCAGCGCCCGCAGGCACCACGACCTCGCAGTACATCCTGCGCAACGTGAAGGTCCTCGCCGTGGGTGCGGCGAAGGTCGGATCGGGTGCCGACCCGGGGACGGCGCCGATCCAGAACGGCAACCTCCTGACCTTCGAAGTGACGTCCGACGACGCGCTGACGATCATCTCGGCCAACAAGCAGAGCACGCTGTACCTCGTGCTCCTGCCGCCGGTCGACCCTGGTCCGGCTTCCAGTAGCGCGGGCACGAGCGCCACGACGACCACGACTCGACCCACGCGATAGCCGTGGAGTCGTACGCGACCGTGATGCACGGTCTCGAGCCGGCTCGATACGACGTGGCAATCGTCGAGCCCGACGAGCGGTTGCGGATCCGATTGGGGATCCAGCTCGCCGGCGCGACGCAGTACGCGACGATCGAAGACCTGGCCCAGCGCCTCCGCGGCGGTCGTCCCGTCGTGGCGGTGTTCGGGCCCGGCTTCGTGAGCTCGTACGGCTTCCAGCAGGTCCACCGGCTCACCGGACTTCGCCCCGAGCTCGGCGCGGTGTTCGCGGTCGAGGAACTGACGACCGACGTGCTCCAGCAGGCGCTGCGTTCCGGCGCCCGTGACGCCGTCGTGATCGACGCGGAGGCCAGCCTGCACCAGGCAGTCGACCGCGTCGGAGAGATGATCGCGGGCTCGTTCCAGCGCACGACGGCTCCGCCCGACACCGCCGCGGACCCCGGTCGCCTCGTGGCTGTGTTCTCGACGAAGGGCGGCGTCGGCAAGACGGTCATTGCCACCAACATCGCGGTCTCGATGGCGAAGCGGTCGCCCGCGCCGGTCGCGCTCGTCGATGCCGATCTCCAGTTCGGCGACGTGGCCGTGATGCTCGGCCTCGCGCCGGAGCACACGATTCTCGACGCGGCTGCGGCGGTGCAGTACGGCGACCACGAGATGGTCTCGAGCCTGGTCGGGGTCCACGGCCCCAGCGGGTTGCGTGTCCTGCCCGCGCCGTTGGAGCCGACCCCGCCCGACACGATCCTTCCGGGCGAGATGGTGAACATCTGTGCCGCGTTGCAGCAGGGCTCCGGTCATGTCGTGGTGGATCTCCCGGCGTCGTTCAGTGACCAGGTGCTCGCGGTGATCGAAGCCGCCGACGAGGTGTTGCTGGTCGGCAGCATGGATATCCCGAGCATCAAGAACCTCAAGGTCGGGATGCAGGCGCTCGACCTGGCCGCGCTCGCGGGCCCGAAGCTGCGCCTGGTCCTCAACCACGTGCACGCGCGCGTGAAGCTGGACATCAGGGAGATCGAGCGGGTGCTCGGTCTCAACGCCAACTTCCCCGTACCCGACGACATCGCCGTCCCGGTGTCGGTGAACGCCGGGCAGCCCGTCGTGCTGACGGAGCCGAAGGCTCCGGTCAGCCGGGCCATCGAGAACATCGCCGACGCGCTGCTCGTGCCGGGCGGCGCGCGTGTCCCCGTCGGCGCCAAGCGGCGCAAGTGATCCGTCCGGCCCAAGGTGAGGTGAGCTCCCGATGACCCAAACCCAGCCCACGCGTTGGCAGGAGCAGCGCGGCGGCGCGGCTGCCGTGCAGCGCACGCAGGCGCTCGAGGAGCTGCGCCAGAAGATGCACCAGTTCGTGATCCACGAGCTGGGACCAGTCATCTACGACCAGCGGGTGTCGGAGACCGACCTCCGTCGTCAGGTCGACGAGCAGCTTCACCGCGCGCTGGCGCAGGAGCGCCTCGCGCTGACGGCCGCCGAACGCCAGCAGCTCGTCCAGGCCGTCGCCGACGACGTGCTCGGCTACGGCCCCATCGACCGCTTGTTGCGCGACCCAACGGTCACGGAAGTCATGTGCAACGGCCCGTTCAGCATCTACATCGAGCGGAGCGGCAAGCTGCACAAGTCGGAGGTCAAGTTCGTCGACGAGACGCACCTCCGGCGCATCATCGACAAGATCGTGAGCCAGGTCGGCCGGCGTGTCGACGAGGCGAACCCGATGGTGGACGCCCGTCTGCCTGACGGCTCACGTGTCAACGTGATCGTCCACCCACTGGCGATCGGTGGTCCGTTCCTCACCATCCGAAAGTTCTCCGCGGACCCGTTCAAGGTCGAGGACCTCATCGGGTTCGGCACGTTGACTCAGCAGACCGCCCACTTCCTCGACTGCTGCGTCCGCGGCCGGCTGAACATCGTCGTGAGCGGCGGTACCGGTTCGGGAAAGACCACGCTCCTCAACGTTCTCTCCAGCTTCATCCCGCACGACGAGCGGGTCGTGACCGCCGAGGACGCCAAGGAGCTCCAGCTGAACCAGGATCACGTCCTCCCGCTCGAAGCCCGGCCGCCGAACATCGAAGGCAAGGGCGAGATCAAGATCCGAGACCTCGTCCGCAACGCGCTGCGTATGCGTCCCGACCGGATCGTCGTCGGTGAGGTCCGTGGCGCCGAGGCCGTCGACATGCTCCAGGCCATGAACACCGGTCACGACGGGTCGCTGACCACGGTGCACACGAACACGCCGCGAGACGCGCTGTCTCGAATCGAGACCATGTCGATGATGGCGGGCATGGACCTTCCGGTGCGGGTCATCCGGGAGCAGATGTCCTCCGCAGTCGACATGATCGTGCAGGTCGCCCGCCTGCCGCGACGGCACCCGCCGCGTCGTGCAGATCACCGAGGTGATGGGAATGGAAGGCGAGATCGTGGTCGCCCAGGACCTGTACCAGTTCGACTACTCCGCCGGCATCGACGAAGAAGGTCGGTTCCGAGGCCAGCTCAAGAGCACGGGCATTCGTCCGTCGTTCTCCGAGCGGCTGTCGGACCACGGGGTCGCGCTCGACCCGTCGCTCTTCTCGTCGCAGCCGCTGGCGCACCGCCGGGCGGGTGCGCGATGAGCCCGCTGACGGCGTCCATCACCGTGGTCCCGATCGTCCTCGCGGGCATCATCGGCGTCGCAGTGCTCGGTCTCGGCGTCGCGCTGGCGTTCATGGCCAAGGACTCCTCGGTCCAGCTCGAGGACCGGATCGGCAGCTACGCCCTCGGTGCGACCGGGTTGGACGAGGACCTTCCCAAGGGCGACCAGGCCCTTGCGGAGACCGCGCTCATGCAGCGCATGGTCGGCCTCACCGGCGCCCTGGCGGAGCGAGCAGGCTTGCTCACCCGCATCGAGGCGGCGCTCGAGCAGGCCGATCTCCCGTTGCGGCCGCCGGAGGCGTTGTTCTTCCATGCATCCGGCGTCTTCGTGCTGACCGTGATCGGCGCGCTGCTGGGTGGGCCGGCGCCTGCGTTCATCCTGCTGCTGTTGAGCGCGTTGATCCCGTTGCTGGTCCTGCACCGGCGGCGGATGAAGCGGCTGCGGCAGTTCCAGATCCAGCTCCCCGACACGCTGAACCTGCTCGCAGGCTCCATGCGCGCCGGCTTCTCGTTCTCGCAGGGCCTCGAGGCCGTGGCGACCGAAGCAAGCGAGCCGACGCGGCGTGAGCTGCAGCGGGTGTTCACCGAGTCGCGTCTCGGCCGCCCGATCGAGGACGCGCTCGAGGACTCCGCGCACCGCATGAACAGCGTCGACCTCATGTGGGCCGTGATGGCAATCCGGATCCAGCGCGAGGTCGGCGGAAACCTCGCCGAGCTCCTCGACACGGTTGCCTACACCATGACGCAGCGCGAACGGCTGCGACACGAGATCTTCGCGCTCACGGCGGAGGGCCGGATGTCGGCCATCATTCTCGGCGTCTTCCCCGTCGGCTTCGCCGGCGTGCTCTATCTGATGCAGCCGGACTACATCGGCGTCTTGTTCCACAACGCCGTTGGGATCATTGCCGTCGTGGTCTCGGTCGTCATGGCCGGCATCGGGTTCCTCTGGCTCAAGAAGATCATGGCGATCGAGGTATGACATGACTCCGTTGCTGATCTCCCTCGTGCTCGCGGCCACGCTCGCGACGATCGGCCTGGTCGTGAGCCAGGTCACGGTCGAGCGCGCCGAGGTCCGCGACTCGCTGCGCCGTCTGGACGGCTACCAGATCCAGGACGTGCGCGACCAGGAGATGCTGGCGTCGATCGGCGACCGCGTCTTCACGCCTCTGGTCTCGAGTCTGTCGGGTCTCACGCGCAGGTTCACCCCCGCAGGGTTCGGTGAACGGATCGCGCGCAAGATCGTGCTCGCAGGGAGCCCGCCGAACCTCGACGTCGACCGCGTGATGCTGATGAAGACGGTGGGCATGTGCTCGGGCCTCGCGTGGGTCCCGGTCGTGCTGCTCCTGCTCAAGCTGCATGGCCTGCTTGCCCTGCTCTTCATCGCTGGACTGTGGGGGATCTCGTTCATGCTCCCGGACGTCTCGCTCGACCGGCGCATCGAGGACCGCCAGAAGGCCATCGCCCGGAAGCTGCCCGACATCCTCGACCTGCTCGTCATCTCGGTCGAGGCGGGCTTGGGCTTCGAGCAGGCGCTCGACCGGACGTCGAGCACCGTTCCCGGGCCGCTCTCGGACGAGTTCCGCCGGATGCTCCACGAGGTTCGCATCGGCGCAACGCGCGCCGATGCGCTGCGTGCCCTCGAGCACCGCACCGAGGTGCCCGAGCTGCGCACCTTCATCCTTGCGATGCTGCAGGCGGACACCTTCGGCGTGTCGATCTCCCGGATGCTGCGGAGCCAGGCCGACGAGATGCGAGTACGGCGTCGCCTCCGCGTGCAGGCCGCCGCGCAGAAGGCGCCGGTGAAGATGCTGTTCCCGATGGTGTTCTGCATCTTCCCGTCGATCTTCGTGGTCATCATCGGCCCGGCGATGATCGGCATCTCGCAGAACCTCAAGTAGCTCGGGCCTGCTCGTGCAGGACGTCCCGAACCACACCGCGATCGTCGCACCAGACGGCCGTACGCTGCCGCCCGTGCTCGAGGTCGAGCGTCGCGAGACGACCGAGAGACCGTCGGGACCTCCCCGTACGGGGACCGCGACGTTCTTCACCGCGTTGTTCGGGCTCGTGGGGTGGGCGGTTGGGACCGCGCGACTCGGCGACAACTCCTTTCTCTGGCATCTGCGCACGGGGGAGTGGATCCTCGACCACGGCATTCCGCATCACGACCCGTTCTCGTTCACCGCGCGGGGAACCAGCTGGGTCGCGCAGTCATGGCTCGCCGAGCTCCTCTACGGGACCCTGGACCGCGTCATGGGTGCGTTCGGGATCCGTCTCGCGGTCGGAGTTGCGGCGGTGGCCGTCGCGGTGGGCGTGTTCCGGCTCGCGCTGCGCTGCGCGAGCTCGCCGCTCGTGGCCGCGCTCGTGGCGGCGGTCTCGCTCGCCGGTCCGTTCCTGGTCTGGTCGGAGCGGCCGCTGTCGTTCGGACTGGTGCTCCTCCTCGCGCTGGTGTGGTGCGTCGAGGCGCCCTCGTCGCCGCTGGGCCGTCACGCAGCCGTGGCGATCCCGGTCATCCTGGTCGTATGGGTCAACGTGCACGGCACCTTCGTGCTCGGGTTCGCCTACCTCGCGCTCCACCTGCTGGGCCGATGGATCGAGGGTGCCACACCGTGGCGCTCCTCGGAGCGGCGGCTCCTTCAGGGTGGCGCGGTCGCGAGCGTGCTCGTCTTCGCGAACCCGTACGGCCCGAAGCTGGTGTTCTTCCCGCTGCACCTGCTCTCCCGTGGCGACATCCTCCAGCGGGTCGTCGAGTGGGAGTCGCCGAGCTTCCGCACGACGATCGGCCAGGCCTTCGCCGTCTGGCTCCTCGTGTTGCTCGTCGTCGCGGCACGAAGTGGAAGGCTGTCACGCCGCGACCTGGTGGTGATCGTCCCGATGATCGCGCTGGCGTTGTGGGCGCAACGCAACGTCGCGATCGCGCCGATCGTCGGGGTGCCGATCCTGGGCGCGCGAGCGCGGGCGCGCTGCCGAAGCACTTCGCGACGGTCGATCGCGGCGCGGGCAGGTTCGCGGTCGCCTTGGTCGCGCTCGTCGCGCTCGGCCTCGGGGTCGCGGCCGCCGGGCAACCCGACTTCGCGCTCGACCAGTACCCGACGCACGCGATGCGATGGCTCGATCGTGAGGGGCTGCTCGGCCGCCGGATGCTGACCACCGACGTTGCCGGCGGGTACGTGATCGCCGCCGAGTTCCCGCGCCAGCGGGTGTTCGTCGACGACCGCTATGACATGTATCCGATGCAGGTCCTCGACGACTACCTGGTCGTGCTCGATGGTCGGGCGCAGTGGGTGGCGGTGCTCGACCGGCGACATGTGGAGGTCGTGGTGTGGCGACGCTCGGGTCCACTCGCGTCACTGCTCGACGGCGACGCCGGGTGGGAGCACGCGCACGATGCCGGCCCCTGGGGAGTGTGGCTGCGGCGCAGCTGAGTGCGGCCGTGGGTGCGCAGAGGGCCGAGTGGGGATCTTGTCGAAGCTACGGCAGGTTGCCGACGCCGCTGCCGGCTTCGCCGAACGCGTTGCTGAGGTTCCCCCCGAAGAGGGCGACCGCGGCGATGACCGCGACCGCGATGAGGCTGACCACGAGGACGTACTCGATGAAGCTGGCGCCGCGGTCCTCAGCGACGCGTGCGCGGAGCTGCAGGAGAGGTTGGAGGAAGTGGGCCGCTGTCAGCATGATCGGCTCCAGGTGGGGGATTCGCGAGGACGGGGATGAGCGAGGACGGAGGGATCGAACCGATCCCTCGGCCGATCGCCGCGTCTAGCTGAGGGCACTCCCGGCGGCGTCGAACTTGCTGTTGATGTTGCCGCCGAGAAAGATGACCGCTGCGATCACCGCCAGAGCGATGAGGGCAACGAGCAGGATGTATTCGACGAGGCTGGCCCCTCGCTCGTCTGCAGCGAATCGAGCCTGGAGCCACGGCCTCAGTACGTTGTAGGTACTCGTCATGCCGTCGAAGCCCCCTCTACGTCGGGTCGTCCCGCATTCGAAGCGACCGGAGCCCGGCCGCGAGCCAGGTATCGGCGGGTTCCACGGCAAAGTTGAGTCATCTCTTGGGGAACCCTTTGCCTTCCGCTAACCCTGCCCCTGCCGTGAGGGTGCTGGTCGCACTCACCGGAGGGATCGGCGCGGGCAAGTCGACCGTTTCCCGTCTCCTCGCCGAGCACGGCGCCGTCGTGATCGACGCCGACCAGCTGGCCCGGCTCGTCGTCGAGCCGGGATCCCCCGCGCTCGCCGCGATCGCCGAGCGGTTCGGGGGTGGCGTGCTCCGTGACGGCGCGCTCGATCGGCCGGCGCTCAGTGCGATCGTCTTCGACGACGAGGACGCCCGGCGCGATCTCGAGGCCATCACCCACCCGGCGATCGGCGACGAGTTCCGTCGTCGTCTCGAGACGGTGCCGGAGGCGAAGATCGTGGTCTACGACGTGCCGTTGCTCGCGGAGTCCTCGCCACACGCCCCGGCGAACTTCGACGCGGTCGTCGTGGTGGAAGCGCCGATCGAGGTCCGGCTCGCCCGTCTCGAGCAGCGCGGCATGGACCGCGATGACGCGATGCGCCGGATGGCGAGCCAGAGTGGCGACGAGGAGCGCAGGCGTCTCGCCACCCACGTCCTCGACAACCGTGGCGGCGTGGCGGAGCTGGCGCGCCAGGTCGACACGCTCTGGGACGCCCTCGAGCGCCTGTCCGTGTCCTCGTCCGAGGACTCCGAGGACCGCGAAGACCGGGGATCGATGTCGTAGGCGCCGCTTACCATCGGTGTGTGCCCGCGCTCGAGATCGTCTCGGAGCTCGTCCCCGCCGGTGATCAACCGGCGGCGATCGACGCGCTCGTGACGGGGATCGAGGCGGGGGAGCGCTTCCAGACGCTGCTCGGGATCACCGGCTCGGGCAAGTCGTTCACGACCGCGTCGGTGATCGCACGCGTGCAGCGCCCCACGCTGGTGCTCGCGCCCAACAAGAGCCTCGCCGCACAGCTCGCCGCGGAGTTGCGGGAGCTCTTCCCGAAGAACCGGGTGGAGTACTTCGTCTCCTACTACGACTACTACCAGCCCGAGGCGTACGTCCCGTCGAGCGACACCTACATCGAGAAGGACTCGTCGATCAACGACGAGATCGATCGGCTCCGCCACTCTGCAACCAGCGCGCTCCTGTCGCGGCGCGACGTCATCATCGTCGCCTCGGTCTCCGCCATCTACGGTCTCGGCGCGCCGGAGGAGTACGCGCGTCAGTGCCTCATCCTCGATCGGGGGGAGCAGCGCGACCAGCGCTCGATCCTCGCTCGCCTCGTCGAGCTCCAGTACGAGCGCAACGACTTCCAGTTCGTGCGCAACAAGTTCCGGGTGCGGGGCGACACCATCGAGGTGTTCCCCGCGTACGAGGAGCGAGCGGTTCGTATCCAGCTCTTCGGCGACGAGGTCGAACGCATCGCCTCGGTCGATCCGCTCACCGGCGAGATCGTCGAAGAGCTCGAGCGCCTCGTGCTGTTTCCCGCGTCGCACTACGTGACCTCCGACGAACACCTGCAACGCGCGATTCAGGGCATCGAAGCCGAGCTGAAGGAACGTCTCGCCTGGTTCGAGGAGCGCGGCAAGCTGCTCGAGGCGCAGCGGCTGCGGATGCGCACCACCTACGACCTCGAGATGCTCCGCGAGGTCGGCGTGTGCTCGGGCATCGAGAACTACTCCCGCCATCTCGACGGGCGCGCGCCGGGTCAGCGCCCCTACACCCTGCTCGACTACTTCCCCGACGACTTCGTCGTCGTCCTCGACGAGTCGCACGTCACCGTCCCGCAGCTCCACGGCCAGTACGAGGGCGACCGCTCGCGCAAGGACACCCTCGTCGAGCATGGGTTCCGCCTGCCGTCGGCGCTCGACAACCGCCCGTTGCGCTTCGACGAGTTCGTCGAGACGGTCCACCAGGTCGTGTTCCTCTCGGCGACGCCGAGCCCCTACGAGCTGGCGGTCTCCGCCCGGGTGGTCGAGCAGATCGTGCGCCCGACGGGCCTGATCGATCCGGAGGTCATGGTGCGGCCCACCAAGGGCCAGATCGACGACCTCATCGCCGAGATCCGGCCGCGTGCCGAAGCCGACCAGCGCGTCCTCGTCACCACGCTCACCAAGAAGATGGCGGAGGACCTCACCGTCGTACCTGCTCGAGCTCGGCATCCGGGTGCGCTACCTGCACAGCGAGGTCGACACGCTCGAGCGCATCGAGATCCTGAGCGCCTTGCGGCTCGGCGAGTTCGACGTGCTCGTCGGGATCAATCTCCTCCGCGAGGGCCTCGACCTTCCCGAGGTGTCGCTGGTAGCGATCCTCGACGCCGACAAGGAGGGCTTCCTCCGCTCGTCGACCTCGTTGGTGCAGATGATCGGGCGGGCGGCGCGCAACGTCGACGGTCAGGTGATCATGTACGCCGACCAGATGACGGACTCGATGCGCCATGCGATCTCCGAGACCATGCGCCGGCGCCAGAAGCAGCTCGCGTACAACGAGGAGCACGACATCGATCCGCAGACAGTGCGCAAGCGGGTCACCGACATCCTCGAGATGTTGCGCGGGCGCGACGGCGTGCCGGCGTCGTCCGGACGCGGCCGGCGGCGGGGGAGTGGGCGTACGCAGCGCTCCGCGGTGTTCCAGCTCTCGGGCGTACGTCCCGACGAACTCGGGACGCTGATCCAGTCGCTCCAGGACGAGATGCACGAGGCCGCGGCCGACCTGCGCTTCGAGGAGGCGGCACAGCTGCGCGACGAGATCGAGGAGTTGCGGCGGGAGATGCGCGCGGCCGGCTGACCGACCTCGATCGAGGGTGTCGGTGCCGAATCCGTTGGGGCGAACATCAGTTCGATCGGCCCACTCGCCGGATACCATGGGGTATCTGTGGCCGACACCATCACGATCCGCGGCGCGCGCGAGCACAACCTCCGGAACGTCGATCTCGAGCTCCCGCGTGACCGGCTGATCGTCTTCACCGGGCTGTCGGGCTCCGGGAAGTCCTCACTCGCGTTCGACACCATCTACGCCGAAGGCCAACGCCGATATGTGGAGTCGCTGTCGGCCTACGCGCGGCAGTTCCTCGGGCAGATGGACAAACCCGACGTCGATTTCATCGAAGGGTTGTCACCGGCGATCTCGATCGACCAGAAGTCGGCATCGCGCAATCCCCGCTCGACGGTCGGGACCATCACCGAGATCTACGACTACCTCCGGCTCCTCTACGCACGGATCGGCGTGCCGCACTGCCCGACCTGTGGTCGGGTCATCACTCGGCAGACGCCCCAGCAGATCGTCGACCGCGTGCTCCAGCTGGAGGAGGGCACCCGGTTCCAGGTGCTGGCGCCGGTCGTCCGCGGCCGCAAGGGTGAGTACGAGGGACTGCTGAAGGAGCTCGGCGCCCAGGGCTACACCCGGGCTCGGGTCGACGGCGAGCTCTTCGAGTTGGGTGGCCAGGTTCGCCTTGCTCGCTACGAGCAGCACACCATCGAGGTGGTCGTCGACCGTCTCGTGCGTCGCGCCGGGATCGAGCGCCGGCTCACCGACTCGCTCGAGACCGCGTTGCGCCTCGCCGAGGGCGTGGCCGAGGTGGAGATCGCACCGACGCAGAGCGGCGAGGGAGCGAAAGCGACCGACCAGGATGCCGAGGTGCTCACGTTCTCGGAGCATCTCGCGTGCACGCATTGCGGTGTGTCGTTCGACGAGCTCGCGCCGCGCAACTTCTCGTTCAACTCGCCGTACGGCGCGTGCGAGCGCTGCGACGGTCTGGGCACTCGGTACGAGGTCGACCCCGAGCTCGTCGTGCCCGACGACGACCTGAGCATCCGGGAAGGCGCGATCGCGCCGTGGGGCGGGTTCCGGAGCAACTACGCCGAGCGTCTGCTCGAGTCCGTCGGCCAGGAGGCTGGCTTCTCGATCGACGCGCCGTGGCGCAAGCTCCGCAAGGCCGACAAGAAGGCGGTGCTCTACGGGATGAGCGGCGCGACGTTGACCGTCGCCTACCGGAACCGCCACGGACGTCAGCGCTCGTACACGACCCGGTTCGAGGGCGTGGTGCCCTGGCTCGAGCGCCGACACAAGGAGGCGGAGAGCGACCGCGCGCGCGAGCAGGTCGAGGGCTACATGCGCGAGGTCCCGTGTCCTGCGTGTGGTGGTGCCCGGCTCCGTCCGGCGTCGCTCGCGGTCACCGTGGGCGGCCGGAGCATCTACGAGGTCGGTGAGCTGTCGATTCGCAGGGCGTCCGAGTTCCTGAGCACGCTCGCGCTGTCGGAGCGCGACCGGATGATCGCGGAGCGGGTCGAGAAGGAGGTCAACGAGCGCCTGCGGTTCCTGCTCGACGTCGGCCTCGACTACCTCACGCTCAACCGGTCCTCGGCGACGCTCGCGGGCGGGGAGGCGCAGCGCATCCGCCTTGCGAGCCAGATCGGCAGTGGCCTCGTCGGTGTCCTGTACGTGCTTGACGAGCCGTCGATCGGGTTGCACCAGCGCGACAACCGGCGACTGATCGAGACGCTCGTTCGCCTTCGCGACCTCGGCAACACGGTCATCGTGGTGGAGCACGACGAGGAGACGATCCGCGTCGCGGACTACGTGGTCGATATCGGTCCCGGGGCCGGCGAGCATGGTGGCGCCATCGTTGCGTCCGGCCCGATCAAGATGCTGCTGAAGACGAAGGAGTCGATCACCGGGCAGTACCTGTCGGGGGCACGGCGAGTCGACGTGCCGGAGCAGCGGCGCAAGCCGGGCGACGCGTGGATCGGCATCCGCGACGCGGACGAGCACAACCTGGCGCACCTCGACGTCGACATCCCGCTTGGATGCTTCGTCACCGTCACCGGCGTGAGCGGCAGTGGCAAGTCCACGCTCGTGACCGATATCTTGTCTCCGGCGCTCATGCAGGCTGTCTACCGGTCGCGTGTGGTCCCGGGTCGGCACAAGCGCATCGTCGGTGCGGACCAGGTCGACAAGGTGATCAACATCGACCAGTCGCCGATCGGCCGGACGCCCCGGTCGAACCCCGCGACCTACACCGGCGTCTTCGACAAGGTCCGCGCGCTGTTCGCGGCGACGCAAGAGGCGAAGGTGCGCGGGTACCTGCCCGGCCGGTTCTCGTTCAACGTCAAGGGCGGGCGCTGCGAGGCGTGCGCGGGCGATGGCACCATCAAGATCGAGATGCACTTCCTCCCGGACGTCTACGTCCCGTGCGAGGTGTGCAAGGGCGCGCGGTACAACCGCGACACGCTCGATGTCACCTTCAAGGGCAAGAACATCGCCGAGGTGCTCGACCTCTCGATCGAGGAAGGCCTCGAATTCTTCGCGAACCAGCCGACCATTGCGCGGCACCTCCAGACGTTGGTCGACGTCGGCCTGGGTTACGTCCGGCTCGGGCAGCCCGCGCCCACGCTCTCGGGAGGCGAGGCGCAGCGCGTGAAGCTCTCGTCCGAGCTCGGCAAGCGGTCCACCGGACGGACGCTCTACATCCTCGACGAGCCGACCACCGGCCTCCACTTCGAGGACGTCCGACGACTCCTCGGCGTGCTGCAACGTCTCGTCGATGCCGGTAACACCGTGCTCGTGATCGAGCACAACCTCGACGTCGTGAAGTCGGCCGACTGGATCATCGACCTCGGCCCGGAAGGCGGCGACGGGGGAGGACACCTCGTCGCGACCGGGACGCCCGAAGAGGTCGCGCAGGTGTCGGAGAGTCACACCGGGCGGTTCCTCGCGCCCCTGCTGGATGGCCGGTGACCGAGCCCTTCGCCGAGTGGGAGCAGCACGCCGGTTGGTGGCAGCGGGAGTTCACCGACGGCGCCGATCCCGAGTACGTCGAGCAGATCCTCCCGCTCGTCGAACGCCAGCTCGCTGGGCGTCACCGGGTGCTCGACATCGGGTGTGGTGAAGGGCAGGCCGCGCGAGCGCTTGCCGCGCTCGGCACCGACGTGGTGGGTCTCGACCCCACGGCCGCGCAGATCGAAGCGGCTGCTCGGCGCGGACAGGGGCCGCGGTACCTACGGGCGCCCGCCGATCGGCTGCCCGTGAGGGATGCGATGTTCTCGGCAGTGCTCATGTGCCTGGTGATCGAGCATGTTGATCCCTTCGAGCCTGCCATCGCGGAGATCGCCCGGGTGCTCGAGCCGGGCGGTGTCTTCCTGCTCCTCGTGAACCATCCGCTGCTCCAGGCCCCCGGAAGCGGGTGGATCGACGACCACATCCTGGAGGAGCAGTACTGGCGGGTCGGGCCGTACCTGCGTGACGACGTCTCGATCGAGGAGGTGGCGCCGGGGGTCAATTTGCCCTTCATCCATCGGCCTCTCAGCCGATACGTACACGTGATGGGCGAGCACGGGCTCCTGGTCGACGACATGGAAGAGCCGGCGCCCCCGCCGGGGTTCCTGGCCGAGGCGTGGGAGTACGGCGAGGCGGCTTCGATTCCCCGCCTCATGGCCATTCGCGCCCGTCGTCTGGGGTGAGCCCGCTGGGTGTGGCGGCTCCGTCGCGCGCAGCCCACCCGCACACCGAGACCACACCACCATCCGAACCCACGGCCCCGAGCCCTTGGCGCGCCCTCCTGCGTCGACCGCTGGTCGCATGCCTCGCTCTGCTCGCGCTCTACGCGGGGTTGTCGTTGGGCAATGACCCGCGCGGAACGCTCGGCACGGACACGGGGGGCAAGCTCGCGACACTGCACGTGATGTCCGAGCGCAGCACGCTCGACCCCGACATCGGCTACTGGGCCGAGCGGCTCGACCCGCGTGGCGACCTGCACCCGCTCTTCTACACGAAGTACCTGGATGGCCGATGGGTCAACGTCACGACGCTGCCGATGGTCGTGCTCGCGTACCCCTTGTACGTGGCCGGCGGCGCGCGAGCCGTCCTTCTGATCCCGATGCTCGGTGCTGTCCTGTGCGCGCTTGCGGCGCGTGCGCTCGCGCGGCCGACGCGCCCCACCGATGGAGTGGTGGGCGTTCTGGGTCATCGGGCTCGCGTCGCCCATCGCGATCTACGCGCTCGACTTCTGGGAGCACAGCCTCGGCGTCGCACTGATGCTCTGGGGGCTCGTCTGGCTCGACCGGGTGTACGACCGCGGCAACGCCGGTGCAGCTGCGGTCGCAGGTCTGCTGTTCGGTGTTGCCGCGACGATGCGCACCGAGGCGCTGATCTACGCGTGCGTGAGCGTGGGCGTCACCTGCACGGTCATCCTGGCGCGGGACCGCCGTCCGGGAGCGGTGATTCGGCTCGGCCTGGCGTCGGTGGGCGGATTGGTGGTCCCGCTGGCGGCGAACTCCATGGTGGAACGCATGGTGCTCGGCTCGACGCTGCGGGCAGGACGCATCTCGGACAACGCGGCAGTGGGTGGTGGCCTGCGCCAGCGGGCCTCGGAGGCGATCACCACCACGATCGGCCTCAACCGCGTTCCGCAGTCGCGCGATGTCGTCGCCGGCGCGCTCGTCGTCACGCTCGTCGCGGTTGCGGTGTGGAAGAGCAGCAGTACCGACGCGGCGAGCCGACGGCTGGGGCTCGCTGCCTCGGGCGCCGCGGTGGTCGTGTACGCCGCGCTCGCTGCGAACTCGCTGGGCTTCGTTCCCGGACTCCTCACTGCGTCGCCCTTTGCGTTGGCGGGGCTCGTGCTTGCGGCCAAGGTGGACGACCGGCGGTTCCTCGCGATCGCGTTGCTCGCGTTGCCGTTGGTCTGGAGGTTCGGGTGGACCGGTGGCGCCAATCCGCAGTGGGGCGCGCGCTACACCCTGACGAGCTCGGTCCTCCTGGCGGTCACCGCGGTGGTGGCGCTGCGCTCGTCGAGGGCAGGTCGGATCGTGGTGTTGGCGATCGCGGTCGCGGTGACCGCTACCGGTTGGGCATGGCTCGGGCAGCGATCCCACGGAGTGGCACGCGTCGGCGCGCACATCGCGGCGCTCAATACGCCGGCCGTGATCTCGACCGACGCGCACTTCCTCCGGGAGATGGGAGCGTTCTACGAGCCACACGACCGTTGGCTCACCGCGACCGACCGGAGTGAGCTCGCCCGCGCCGTGCGGATCCTCTCCGCGACGGGGCTTCGACGCTTCGTGCTGGTCCGAGCGGCTCACGATCGGGCGCCGGCGCACCTCGGAGCCTTCCAGCGCGGATCGGTCGAGCACGAAGCGATCGTCCCGGGCTGGCAGTTCACGATCACCAGGTACCGAGCGGTTGGGACGTGACACGCCACGGCATTCTCGTCGAGGACCTGCCGGCGCCGGTCGAGGCGGGCACGACGGTGATCGAGCGGCGCGGCCCGGTCGACGGTCGGGTCGGCCGTGCGGTCCGGCGTCCTCTCGTCGCCTGCCTGCTGCTCCTTGCCGTCTACGCCGCTCTGAGTGCCTTCAACGATCCGCACGCGTATCTCGGGACGGACACGGGAGGCAAGGTCGCCACCTTGCGCGCGATGGACGCACGCCACGACCTCGATCCGGACCTTGGCTACTGGGCGAGGCACTACGACCCGAGAGGCGTCGTGCATCCAATCACCCCCAATCGTCGGTTCGGTGATCGGTTCGTCTACCTCACGACGCTGCCGATGCCATATGCCGCGATCCCGCTCTACGACCTCGGTGGTACGCGCGCGATCGTGCTGCTCCCGATGCTGGGCGCCGTTGCATGCGCGGCCGGAGCCCGCGCGCTTTCGAGGCGGTGGGGTGGCCGCGGCAACCTCGCGTTCTGGGCGGTTGGTCTGGCGACGCCGGTCGCGGTGTATGCGCTGGACTTCTGGGAGCACACGCTGGGACTCGCGGCCATGGCGTGGGGAGTGGTCGTTCTGATCGACGTGGCGCACGGGCGACGCGGGTGGCGTGGCGCGCTGGTGGCCGGTGCGCTCTTCGGCGCGGCCGCGACCATGCGGACGGAGGCATTCGTCTACATGCTCGTGGCGGGCATCGTCGTCGGGTGCGTCGTGTTCCGCCGGGAGCGTCGTCTCCTGGTAGGGCTCGTGCCCGCGGCGGCAGTCGGCACCGCGATTCCGTTGTTCCTGAACCAGGTGCTCGAGCAGATCGCGCTCGGCGCTCCGCTCCGCAGTGGGCGCGCCGCTGCCGCGGCGCGTGCGGCGAGCAGTGGTGCATGGGTCCGCGTGCGCGAGGCGTTCACCACGTTCGTGGGCCTCAACGCCTACCGCGAGCCGATCGACTGGATCGTGGGTGCCTGCATCGTCGTGTTCCTCGGAGGCGCGGCGTACTGTGCGCTCACAGGAGGCCGGCGACGGGTTGTCGTCGGCTTCGGTGTCGGGGCTGGCGTCCTCCTGCTGTTGCGCTTCATGGACGGGCTGGGCTTCATCCCCGGCCTGCTGACTGCGTCGCCCCTGGCGGTCGTCGGACTGTTCGCGACGGATCGTGACCGGCGCTTCAGGATGCCCGTCGCGATCGCGTCGAGCGCCCTGCCCATCGTGTGGGCCGTCCAGTACCTGGGCGGTGCTGATCCGCAGTGGGGTGGGCGCTATCTGCTGCTCTCGGGCTTCCTGCTCGCCGCGGTCGGGGCAACGGCGCTCGAGCGCATCCCGCCGGGGCGCGCCCACGCATTCGTGGCCGTGGCTGCGCTCGTGACCGCGGCGGGGGTCGGCTGGCTGGAGGTCCGTTCCCACGAGGTCGCTGCGGGCGTCGGCAGGATCGTCGCGACCGACGAAGTCGTGTTGGTGCGCGGCGTTCCGCACCTCTTGCGCGAGGCGGGCGCGTTCTACGGCCCGGACCGCCGCTGGCTCAACGCCGAGACCGACCGCGAGGTCCCAGTCGCGCTCCGCGTGATCGAGGACGCCGGAGCGCGGCGGTTCAGGCTGGTGGGGCTGGAGACGTCACCGGCGCCGCATCAACTCGACGGATGGGTCCGGGTACGCACCAGCCGGGTGAAGTTCGTGAGCTCCCTGTGGCTCTGCGTGGCCGAATACCGCGCTCCGTAGCCGAACCGACGGCCTTGGGCGTCTCGGCGGCGACATCGGTCTCAGGGCGTCTCCTCGTGGTGCCGATGTAGCGGCATGCGTGTGCTGGGCCGCCTCGGCCTTCTCGCCGGCCCGGTCGCCTGCGTGCTGGGGCTCAGCAAGGTGCACGCGGAGCTCCACGGGTACGACTTCACGGCCTCGGCGCGCCTCGGATGGGCGCTGGTCCTGATTGCGACCTTGTGGATCTGCGCGTACGGGTTCGGGCTCCCCGACGCGGTCGAGGACTCGAAGGCCGCGTTCGTCGCCTCGCTTGGCGCGGCGGCTGTGAGCGGGGTGGTCGTCTCGGTCGCGGGCCTGATCGTCGGAACCTCCCTCCTCCCGCGCGCCGTCGCGCTCGGGAGCGTCGTCGTCCTCGTGCCCTGGTACGTGCTCTGCGCTGCATTCGCCCGCGATGCGTCGGCACGAGCAGGACAGCGCGACCGCGTGGTGATGGTCGCGACCGCCGACGAGGCCCGCGCGCTCTCCGAGGAGCTCGCGGTCGGACCTGAGCGGAACGCGGGCGTCGTGGCGTCGCTCGATGCCGCGGACGCAGCGTCGCGGGACGTGATCACCGCCCGTTGCTCGAGACGGCACGCGCTGCGCGTGCGCGTCGGTGATCGTCTTGAACCGCGAGGCACAAGACGACCTCGATGTCGTCGAGCAAGCGGCGCTGTTGCACGCCGAAGGTGTCCGGGTGCGGACGTTGTCACTGTTCTACGAGCAGTGGCTCGGCAAGTTGCCCGTCGTGGAGCTGGAACGAATGTCGTTGCTCTTCGACATCGGCGAGGTGCACTCGCGCGTGTACGCGAGGGTCAAGCGTCTGCTCGACGTCGCGCTCGTGGCCGTCGGAGTCGTCGTCCTCGCGTTCGTCACTCCGGTCGTGATCGTGGGGAACCTGCTCGGGAACCGCGGCCCGCTGTTCTTTCGCCAGCCGCGCACCGGTCGCAACGGGTCGACGTTCCAGATGCTCAAGTTCCGGTCGATGCGAGCGTGCGATCCCGACGCCGCACACGACTGGACCTCCGAGGACGACGTGCGCATCACGCCCTTCGGCGGGCTGTTGCGCCGGGCGCACCTCGACGAGCTCCCGCAGGTGCTCAACGTGCTCCGCGGCGACCTGTCGATCGTCGGGCCGCGTCCGGAGCAGCCGCAGGTGGTCGAGGAGCTCACCGACAAGATCCCGTTCTACGGAGTGCGTCACCTCGTGCGGCCCGGCCTCACGGGTTGGGCGCAGGTGAAGTACCAGTATGCGGCGAGCGAAGCCGAGACGATCGAGAAGCTGCAATACGAGTTCTTCTACCTCCGGCGCCAGAGCATGGGCCTGGACCTGCGGATCATCGCGCGCACGCTCCGCAGTGTGCTCGGTCGGCAGGGTCGATGAGCCCCGCGCGCGTCTCGGTCGTGATCCCCGCGGTGGACGAGGCGCGCTGGATCGAAGATTGTCTGAGGTCCGTCTTCACGCAGGACTATCCGCACCGGCTCATCGAGGTCATCGTGGTAGTCGACCCTGCGAGCAGCGATGCCACCGAGGCCGCGGTAGGCGCCGCGTTCGTGCGCGCGTGACTGATTTCGCCCGTCTCCGAGTCCTTCGGGGGCGTGGCGGTGGGACGCCGTGCAATCTCAACGATGGGATTGCACTCGCGCGAGGAGACATCGTCTGCCGCGTGGACGTCGGAGCCGGATCCCGTCCAGCTACGTGCGGCGATGCGTCGGGATCCTTGCGCGATCCGACGTCATGGTGGTCGGCGGCTCCCAGGTAGCCATCCCACCGGACGACAGCGCGATCGGCAGAGGAATCGCTCGAGCACTGAACAACCGGTGGGGCATGGGCCTCTCGCGGTACCGCCGTGATGCCGCGAGCGGAGCTGCGGACACCGTTTACCTGGGCGCATTCCGGACCGCGGATCTCCGACGCGTCGGCGGTTGGAACACCGACTTCGCGACGAATCAGGACTTCGAGCTGAACCGGCGTCTGGGACGCGAGGGAACGGTGTGGTTCGAAGCAGACCTCCCCGTGAGCTACGTGCCGCGACAGAGCCTGAGAAGGCTCTACGCGCAGTATCGGCGCTTCGGAAGCTGGAAGGTGCGGTACTGGAGACGGGTGCACGATCGTCCACGTCCTCGGCAGCTCGTGTTTCTCGTCGGCGTACCCGCAGCGGCGATCGCGTCCGGAGCGACACTCGTCGCACTCCACGGATCAGACCGTCTGATCGCCTCGACTGCGCTCGCGGCGATGGGTGTGCTCTTCGAGCTGGCAGGTAGCCGCGGTCCTCGAGGCGGTGCGACGGTCCACGGCTGGTCGGCCCTCGCGTCAGGCGCGGTCGCGGCGGGTTGGCTCACCGGTGCATGGTCCGAGCTGTTGTGGCACCGGGCGCGTGTCGTCGCCCCGCCCGCTCGCGTCCGACCGTGATGGTCGCCGACCCCGAACCGCGCCGCTCCCAGGAGAGCACGACGCCCACCAAGGCGTCGCTTCACTACGTCGTGAGTCGTTGGGGAGCCCCGACCCAGACGTTCGTGCGCCGAGAGGCCTCCGAGGTCGTCGCTGCCGGAGGACAGGTCAGTGTCTTGTCCCTCCGGGCGCCACTGACCGAGGCATCCTCGCTCCCCGTGACCCACCTCTCGGCTCCACGTGTGCTGTTCGGCGCGACGCGGACGCTCTGGCGGCGTCCCCGGACGGCTGCGGGACTGGTGCTCCAGATTGTCGGGATGGCGTCGCCGCGGAATCTGGTCCGCCAACTGTGGGCTTGCTTGGTCGGGCTCGCGTGGGCGTCGCGGGGAGATCGCTGCGACCTGATCCACGCGCACTTCGGGTGGGTCAGCGCGACTGCTGCGTGGGCGTTGGGGAGGATGACCGGAACGCGATACACGGTCGTGCTCCACGCGTTCGAGCTGCACGACACTCGGTACCTGGACCGCTTCACGCCGGTGCCACTGCGCGGCGCCACGCATCTGTTCACGATCTCGGCGAGCGATGCCGCGCTGGTCGAGAAGCGTTGGGGGATTCACGCCGAGGTTCTCCGGATGGGCGTACCGGACGCGCTGCTCGAGAAGCCTCAGCCCATGCCCGACCGGGAACCCTGGCTGATCGTCGCGGTGGGGTCCCTGGTTCGCAAGAAGGGCCATGACGTGCTGCTGGCCGCCCTGGCTCGATCGGACCCACGCTGGAGGCTCGTCATTGCGGGTGAGGGACCGGAGCGCCGCGCGCTCGAGCACGAGGTCCGCAGGCTCGGGCTCGCTGACCGCGTGCAGCTGCGGGGCCACCTCGGCGAGCTCGAAGTCGAGTCCCTCGTGCGGAGGGCGGCGGTCTGCGCCTTGGCGTGCAAAGAGGCGCCGAGCGGAGATCGGGACGGTATTCCCGTGGCGCTCATGGAGGCGATGGCGATGGCGACGCCGGTCGTGAGTTCCAACATCGGCGGAATCCCGGAGCTGGTGGAGGACTGCGGGATCTTGGTGCCACCGGGAGATGTCGCCGCTCTCGCTCGCGGCTCGGCGAGCTCGAGGATCCCGGACTCAGGGCGCGCTTGGCGTCGGCCGGGCACAGGCGCGTCTCGCAGACGTTCCGTGCCTCCTCGAGTGGCGAGCGTGTCCTCGCCCTTGCCGAGGGCTCTCGGTCGTGAACGCCCGGGTGAGCCGCAGCGGCGGCGATGCCAAGCGATCGACCGGGCCTCGAGACCCTGACCGAGGGCGCGGGTGGAACATGATCGCGGAGGCGGGATGAACAGCGCCGTTGAGGCCGACCGTGGCGCGGCATCGTTGGGTGCTCCACCCGGGCGTGGACACGGGTGGCGCTCCTTCGTCCGCGGGGTTGCCGCCCTCTCCGGCGGTCGCATCGCGGCGGGGGGCATCTCTGCCGCATGGCTGGTCATCGCCGCACATTCGCTCCCAGTGGCCGCATTCGGCGACCTGTCGGTACTGCTCGGGATCGGGATGGTCGCGGACGCCCTGGGGGACATGGGCTATCCGCTCCTGATCTCCGAAGCCGTCGCGCGCTCCGGCGCGATCAGTGCATCGACACTCCGCACCGTCGTCCGCAAGCGCCTTGGTGTGGGATTCGGAGTAGGGATTGGGGGTGCGTTGCTGTACCTCGCGGTTGCGCACGACGCCCGACTTGCGATTCCAGCGTTGTATGGCGTCTCTCTGGCGTTCACGATTGTCCATTCCTCGATCTCCGCGGCGATGCGAGGGCTGCACTCATATCGTGTCGAGGCTTCCAACAGCGTCCTGTCACGTGTGTTCGTGCTGCTGGTAGGGAGTGCGTGGCTGGCGAACGGTGGGGGGCTCGCGGCCGCGGTCGCCGTCTATGCGATCGCCGATTCACTGTCTTTCGTGTTCATCGCCAGCGCTGCGCGGCGGCGCCTGTGCAGGACCGACGACGGCATCGACCACAAGGCGCTGCTCGTGCGTCGCAATCTTCACTTTGGTGCGGGCCGCGTCGTTTCGGCCGTCTACAACCGGGCTGACAGCTGGCTCGTCGCGCTGCTGCCGCGGTCCCAGCGTCGCAGCACTGTACGGGGCCCCCTACCGGCTCCTCGACGGTCTGCTGCTGATACCACGCGTGGCAGGAGAAGTGGCAGTCTCCCACATGCGGGTCGCGCGGGCTGATCGAGAGTTCCGGCGCATGATGTTGATGACGGCGCTTGTTGCCGCTCTGATCGCGCTCCCCGTTGCAGCGTTCGCTCGCCCGATCATCGAGGTCACGTTCGGCGAGCGGTATGCCTCCGCCACTGGTGTCCTGCGACTGCTTGCTCTCGCTGCGATACCGGGAGCCCCGGTCCTTTCAGCGCTTCCCGTGCTTGGGCTCCGCCAACCGGTCGCGGTGGTTCGTGCGCTCGTTGCCGCAACCCTCCTCAACATCGGAGCGAACGTCGTGGCGATCCCTTCATACGGAGCGAGCGGCGCTGCCGTGACGAACCTCTGTTGCCAGGTCGGGCTTGCAGGCGCTCTGCTCTGGATCGCGAGTCGTGGCATTGCTGAGGCCCGAGATCGCTCGCGCTTCGAGAGCTCGAACGCTCCTGAGTCGCTCAAATCCTGAGGCGCGCCAGTCGGCGCTCGCACGATCAACCCGTCAGGGTCCGGACCGAAGCGCCATCAAGACGCCCCGACCGGTCGCCGATAGATCAAGCGACGACCGGAGGGAGGCCGTGATCCATTCCAGCCTGCGGCGCTTCCTGCATGGAAGTGCCCTCTTCGCGCCGCAGCGGCGCGTGCACCTGCTCGGAGACTCCCTGATGTGGGTCGCCGCGCTGGTTCTCGCGGTGTTGCTCCGTCTCGATCTCCACCTCAGCCGAGTCGACGAGTCGGGTCTGGTCGCGCTCGCGCTCGTCGCGGTTGCCGCGCAGGTCACCATCGGTGGGCTGGCCGGTCTCTACGCAGGGCGTTGGCGTTCGGGCAGCTTCGACGAGGTGGCTGCGCTCGTTCGGGTGACCGTCATCGAGACCGTGGTCCTGTTCGTCGTGGACGTCCTCGCCTCCGACCAGCGCGTCGTGCCGCTCACGGCGACGATCGGCGCCGGGTTCTTCGCCCTCGTCGGCACGTTCGCGGTCCGATACGCCGCGCGCACGCTCCGCGAGGCGCGGCACCGGCCGACGGGAGAACACCTCGTACGGGTGCTCGTGTTCGGGGCCGGCGATGCCGCGGCGCAGGTCACCACCTCGATGCTCCGCGACCCGAACAGCATCTACAGCCCCGTCGCGGTGCTCGACGACGACCCCGCACGGCAGGCCCTGCGCATCGCGGGCGTCCCGGTCGTCGGTTCGCGCGAGGACGTCGAGACGGCGGCCACGAAGTACGACGCCGAAGTGCTCCTCATCGCGATCCCGCGTGCGAGCCGCGAGCTCGTGAACGACTTGAGCGACCGTGCGCGCGCCGCCGGACTCGGCGTCAAGGTGTTGCCGTCGACGCGTGAGCTCCTCGACGGCCGGGTCGGCATCGGCGACATCCGAGACCTCGACCTCAGCGACCTGCTCGGGCGTCGGGAGATCCGCACGCAGTTGCGCTCGATCGCGAGCTATCTGAAGGGCCGGCGCGTCCTCGTCACCGGCGCCGGCGGTTCGATCGGTTCCGAGCTGTGCCGCCAGATCGAGCGGTTCTCGCCCTCCGAGCTCATCATGCTCGACCACGACGAGTCGGCGCTCCACGGCGTGCAGCTCTCGATTGAGCAGCGCGCGCTCATGGACGATCCTTCATTGGTGCTGCTCGACATCCGTGACGTGCGCACTCTCCGTGCGCTGTTCGAAGAGCGACGGCCCGAGGTCGTGTTCCACGCCGCCGCACTGAAGCACCAGCCGATGCTCGAGCGCTACCCGGGAGAGGCGCTCCGCACCAACGTCGCCGGCTCGCTCAACCTGCTCGACCTCGCGGCCGAGTTCGGGGTCGAGCGCTTCGTCAACGTCTCGACCGACAAGGCCGCCGATCCGATCAGCGTGCTGGGCTCGACCAAGCGGATCGCCGAGCGGCTCACCGCTTTCACCGCACGTGAGACGGGCCGCGCGTTCCTGAGTGTGCGGTTCGGCAACGTGCTCGGAAGCCGTGGGTCGGTGCTCGACACGTTCCAGGCGCAGGTTGCCGCGGGTGGCCCGGTGACCGTGACGCATCCGGACGTCACCCGCTTCTTCATGACGATCGCGGAGGCCGTCGAGCTCGTGCTCCAGGCGGGCGCGATCGGGCGCCCGGGTGAGGTCCTCGTGCTCGACATGGGCGAGCCGGTGCTCATCGCCGACGTGGCGCGTCGGCTGGCTGCGTTGCACGGTGCCGGTGTCGACATCGAGATCGAGTACACGGGCCTCCGCCCGGGCGAGAAGCTCGAAGAGGTGTTGTTCGGCGCGGGAGAGCGGGACCACCGTCCGGTGCATCCGCTGATCGCGCAAGTCCACGTGCCGCCCCTCGATCCCGCGTTGCTGGCGCGATTGGACGGCGTCGCGAACACGCAGCTCGCCGACGAGATGCGGGCGTTGAGCGACTCAACCGACGCGGGAGCCGATGCGGATGCCGCGGCGGTCAGGTGATCGTGAGCATGCGCTCCAACGCGACCCGTGCCCACCGGGCCGTCTCGGCATCGACCACGATCTGATTCACGACCTCGCCACGCGCGAGCGATTCGAGGCACCACGCGAGATGTGGCGCGTCGATGCGGAACATCGTGGAGCAGGGACACACCAGCGGGTCGAGCGACACGACGCGGAGCTCGGGATGCTCCCGGGCCATGCGCTGCACCATGTGGATCTCGGTGCCCACCGCGATGACCGAGCCGCGCGGCGCCGCCTCGACCCATTCGAGGATGCGTTCGGTCGAGCCGACCCGATCGGCGAGCTCCACGACGTCACGCGCACATTCGGGGTGCACGATGACCTCGCCGACGGGATGCTCGGCGCGGAACGCCGCAATGTGCTCGGGCCGGAAGCGCTGGTGCACCGAGCAGTGTCCCTTCCAGAGGAGGAAGGCGGCTTCCTTGATCTGCGCCTCCTCGAGGCCGCCGCATTCGAGCCGGGGATCCCAGACGTGCATGGCCTCGGGCGTGTGGCCCATCGCGAGCGCGGTGTTGCGACCGAGGTGCTGGTCGGGGAAGAAGAGCACCTTGATCGTGCCGGGCGCCCCGCGGCCGAGCGCCCACTCGAGGACGGCACGCGCGTTCGACGACGTGCAGACCGCCCCCCCGTGCTCGCCGACGAAGGCCTTCAACGCGGCCGACGAGTTCATGTAGGTGACCGGGACGACGCTGCTGACGTCGGTGACCTGCGCCAATGCTTCCCAGCATTCCTCGACCTGGTCGAGGTCGGCCATGTCGGCCATCGAGCATCCGGCGTTGAGGTCGGGGAGGATCACCCGCTGGTGCGACCCGGTGAGCACGTCGGCGGACTCCGCCATGAAGTGCACGCCACAGAAGACGATGTCGGTGGCCTGCTCGTTGTCCGCCGCGAAGCGCGCGAGCTTGAAGGAATCGCCCCGGGCGTCTGCCCACTCGATCACTTCGTCGCGCTGGTAGTGGTGCCCGAGGATCAGGAGGCGGGAACCCAGCGCCTGCTTGGCGTCGGCGATCCAGGCTCGCAGCTCGTCGGGCGACGCGAGGGTGTAGCGGTCCGGCAGCGGCCCCTGCATTCGAATCATCGATGGCCCCCGAAGGGTTCTGGAGCTCCGCTCGTGGCCGGCGGGGACAGCCTGGTCGCCCACCGCGGGGTTGTCGGCCTCGGAGCTGCAATCGGTGCCGGATGCCAGGCCGGCACCACTGATCGTAGCCCGAACAGCGTTCTGTGGGGGTCTCTCATCCGCGAGAATGGCGGGGTGGAGCGCCCCACGCCGTCGACGATCCCCGACGCGCCCGGCTCGTACCAGTTCAAGGACGCGCAGGGCCGGGTGCTGTACGTGGGCAAGGCCAAGAGCCTCCGCAGCCGCGTCATGTCGTACTTCGGCACCGGGTTGTCGGAGCGGACGCGCCAGATGGTCGCCGCGTCCGACAACGTCGAGTGGATCGGCGTGCGCAACGAGGTCGAGGCGCTGTTCTTGGAGTGCAACCTCATCAAGGAGCACCGGCCGCGCTTCAACATCCGGCTGAAGGACGACAAGTCCTACCCGTACCTTGCGGTCACGCTCGACGAGGAATGGCCCCGCGCCATGGTGGTGCGCGGAGCGAAGCGGCGCGGCGTGCGCTACTTCGGTCCGTACGCGCACGCGTACGCGATCCGTGAGACGCTCGACCTCCTGCTGCGCACGTTCCCGATCCGCACCTGCACGAAGGGCAAGTTCGACCGGCATCACCGTCTCGGGCGGCCGTGCCTGTACGCGCACATCGAGAAGTGCGCCGCGCCCTGCGTCGGAGCGGTGACCAAGACGGAGTACGCCGCGCTGGTCCAAGAGCTCCTCCAGTTCCTCGACGGTGAGACCGCGCCGATCCTCGACCGGCTCGACAAGGACATGCATCGAGCGAGCGACACGCTGGAGTTCGAGCGCGCGGCACGCCTCCGCGACCAGATGATCTCGGTACGCAAGGCGATCGAACGCCAGCAGATGGTCGACGCCAGGGAAGAGGACTACGACGCGATCGGGATCGCCGACGACCCGCTCGAAGCGTCGGTGCAGATGTTCTTCGTCCGTCATGGGCGTGTCGTGGGCCGACGCGGTGTCGTGGTCGACAAGGTCGAGGACCTCAGCGGTCCCGAGCTTGTGGGCCGGCTCCTCGAGCTCCTGTACGCCGACGTGCCCGCGAACGACATCCCGCGGCAGGTCATCGTGCCGGACGCGCCCGAAGACCCGCGGCTGTACGAGGAGTTCCTCAGCGCGGCGCGCGGCGGCGCGCGCGTCCAGCTCCGGGTCCCGCGGCGGGGTGCCAAGCGCGAGCTGCTGGGGACGGTGACGCGCAACGCAGAAGAGGCGTTCGTCCGGCATCGGCTGCGTCGCGCTTCCGACCACAACGCACGGGCGCGAGCCCTCGTCGCGCTCCAAGACGTGCTCGGTCTGCCTGAAGCACCGTTGCGGATCGAGTGCTTCGACATCTCGAACCTCCAGGGCACCGAGATCGTCGCGTCGATGGTCGTCATGGAGGACGGATTGCCCAAGCGCTCCGACTACCGACGATTCCGGCTGCGCCACCTTGCGGGTCAGGACGACTTCGCCTCGATGGAGGAGGTCCTCACGAGGCGGTTCCGCCGGTATCTCGAGGAGCGCGAGTCGGGGGCCCGGTCGGGGAAGCGGTTTGCGTACCCGCCGAACCTGTTGCTCATCGACGGCGGCAAGGGCCAGCTCGCGGTCGCGGTGCGCGTCCTCGAGGAGCTCGGGCTCGAGGACATCTGCGTCGCCAGCCTCGCGAAGCGGTTCGAGGAGGTCTATCTCCCGGGCCGTAGCGATCCCGTCCGGATCCCGCGGGACTCCGAGGCGCTGTACCTGCTGCAGCAGGTCCGCGACGAAGCACACCGCTTCGCAATCACGTATCACCGTCAGCTGCGGGGCAAGTCGATGACTCGATCGGTGCTCGACGACGTGCCGGGACTCGGACCCACGCGGCGCGCAAGGCTGTTGCGTGAGTTCGGTTCATTGAAACGGATTCGGACTGTGAGTGCCGAAGACCTGTGCGCCCTGTCGTGGTTACCGGATCGAGTCGCCGAAGCGGTGTACGAGAAGCTGCACTCGTGAGTGCGGCGAAGCGAGGCAACCTGAGCGAGCTCGACGTGACGATCATCACGGGGATGTCCGGTGCGGGTCGGTCGACCGCGGCCGACGTGCTCGAGGATCTGGGCTTCTTCGTCATCGACAACCTGCCGCCGGCCCTGATCGCGAAGGTCGCCGAGCTTGGCCGTGGCGAAGACGCGCCCGACAGCTACGCCCTCGTCGTGGACGTCCGCTCCGGTGCGTTCATGGAGGACCTCGAGGCGACGCTCACCGAGTTGCGACGCACCGGCGCGCGCACCCGAGTGGTGTTCCTCGACGCGTCCGACGACGTCCTGGTCCGCCGCTACGAGGAGAGCCGGCGAAAGCATCCGCTGAGCGCCGGCGACCGAGTCTCGGAGGGCATCGCCCGGGAGCGGGCGCAACTCGAGGATCTCAAGGGAAGCGCCGATCTCATCGTCGACACGTCGGAGTTGAACGTCCACGAGCTGCGCGACCGACTCGTCGACATGTTCGCGACGGCCCAGCAGTCCTCGGCGCCCATGCAGGTCCACGTGCTCTCGTTCGGGTACAAGCACGGGCTCCCGCGCGACGTCGACCTCGTCTTCGACTGCCGGTTCCTCCCGAATCCGCACTGGGTCGAGGAGCTGCGAGCTCTGCCCGGCACCGATCCCGCGGTCGAGGAATACGTCCTGGCGCAGCCCGACGCCCGTGCGTTCCTCGACCAGCTGGCGAGCCTGCTCGGGCTCATCGTTCCGGCCTACGTCCGGGAAGGGAAGTCCTATCTGTCGATCGCGGTCGGATGCACCGGTGGGCGCCACCGCAGCGTCGTCGTCGCCCAGCGCCTCGCCCGGGTCCTCGAAGACCTCGGGTTCGACGCAGTCGTGAACCATCGGGACCTCGACCGTGGCTGAGCGCGACGCACCGCGGATCGTGGCGCTGGGCGGTGGCCACGGGCTGTCGGTGGCGCTCCGCGCGACGTGTCAGTACGCGGGCGCGATCACCGCGATCGTGAGCATCGCCGACGACGGCGGGTCGTCGGGTCGTCTCCGCCGCCAGCTGGGCGTGGCGCCCCCGGGCGACCTCCGCAAGTCACTGGTCGCGTTGGCAGCCGAGGACTCCGCGTGGCCCGATGCGTTCGAATACCGGTTCACGAGCGTCGAGCTCGAGGGCCATGCACTCGGCAACCTCATGCTCGTCGGGCTGACGGAGATCCTCGGCGGCCTCGTCCCGGCGCTCGACGAAGCGGCACGCGTGCTCGGCTGTGTCGGCCGTGTGCTGCCTGCGACCGCGGAGCCGGTGGTCCTCAAGGCCGTGGTGGGCGGGTCACGGGAGGAGGAGGTCGAGGGCCAGGTCGCCGTGGCCAACAGCCGCGACATCCGCCGCGTCGAGTTGGTGCCGTCGGATCCCCCTGCGTTGGTCGACGCCGTCGAGGCCATCGCCGAGGCGGACCAGGTGATCCTCGCGCCGGGTTCGCTGTACACCAGCCTGCTCCCCGTGCTCTGCGTGCCGGATCTCGCCGCGGCGATCGCGGCGACGACGGCCCAGGTCGTGTGCGTCGCGAACCTGGAGCGCCAGATCCCCGAGACGGCTGGGCTCGACGGGACCGACCACCTCGCTGCCGTGCGCGACCATGGGGGTCGGGTCGACGTCTTCGTGTTCCAGCGCGACGGGGCCTTGCCGGTCGATCGCACGGTGGTGGAGCGGTGGGGTGTCGTCCCGGTGGCGGCCGACGTGGCCGTGGCGAACGCCGCCACCCACGATCCCGACCGACTGGCGAAGGTGCTCGGGGCTCTGCTGTAGTCACGCCGCACTGGCGGAGAGGAAGGTCAAGCGATGCGGGTACGTGTGGGTATCAACGGATTCGGGCGAATCGGCAGGTCGTTCACCCGCGCCCTCCTGGACCGCGGCACCGGCGCGGGGGTGGAGCTCGTCGCGGTCAACGACCCGATGGGCGACAGCGAGACGCTCGCTTTCCTCCTCAAGCACGACTCGGTGGGGGGTCGCCTCGCCAACGAGATCAAGGCCACCGGCGCGGGGTTCTCGATCGACGGTCACGAGGTCCACAAGCTCGACGTGATGGACCCGGCGCAGATCCCTTGGTCCGACCTCGACGTCAACGTGGTGATCGAGTCGACCGGCCTGTTCACCTCCCGCGAGAAGGCCGCCGGTCACCTCGGCGGAAGCGTGCGGAGAGTGGTCATCTCCGCCCCCAGCAACGATGCCGACTCGACGATCTGCATGGGCGTGAACGACGCGCAGTTCGACCGCGACCAGCATGCGGTCGTGTCGAACGCCTCGTGCACGACGAACTGCCTCGCCCCGCTGGCGAAGGTGCTCGACGACGCGTTCGGTATCGAGCAGGGTCTCATGACGACCGTGCACGCGTACACGAGCGACCAGTCGCTCCAGGACATGGCGAGGGCCGCGCCGCTCGGGAAAGCCCGACCTGCGCAGGATGCGCGCCGCCGCGCTGTCGATCATCCCGAACAGCACTGGCGCCGCCAAGGCGATCGGGCTGGTGCTGCCGAAGCTCAACGGCAAGCTGAACGGTGTTGCGTTGCGGGTGCCCGTTCCGACCGGTTCGATCACTGATCTCTCTGCAGTGTTGAGCCACGAGGTCTCCGTCGCGGACGTCAATGCCGCGTTCGCCGCGGCCGCGGCCGACCTGTCCTACCGCGGCGTGCTCGAGTACAGCGACGAGCAGCTCGTGTCCGCCGACATCGTCGGCAACCCCGCCTCGTGCATCTTCTCGGCGCTCGACACCATGGCGAGCGGCACGATGGTCAAGGTGCTGGGCTGGTACGACAACGAGTGGGGCTACTCGAACCGTCTGATCGACCTCGTCGAGTTCGTCGGCTGACCCGACCCAACTGACCCTGATGCGACTTCCCCGGCTCGAGGATCTGCCGCGCCGTGCCGGTGCCCGCGCCCTTACCCGCGTCGACTGCAACGTGCCGCTCCGTGACGGCCAGGTCGCCGACGATCTGCGGATCACCACTGCGATCCCCACGGTCAGCTGGCTGCGCGAGCAGCGCTTCGTCGTGGTGCTGTGCGGTCATCTCGGCCGACCGAAGGGCGTGGTGGACCCGACCTGGTCGGTGGCACCCGTCGCGCGGCGCTTTGGTGAGCTGCTCGAGACCGAGGTGGAGGTCGCGCCGCGGGTCGTGGGGCGTGAGGTCGAGGGCATCGTGGCCTCCGCCCGGGCGGGCGACGTCGTGATGCTCGAGAACCTGCGCTTCGAGCCGGGCGAGACGGCCAACGACGCCGGGTTCTCGACGAGCCTGTCGATGCTCGGCGATGTCTACGTGAACGAGGCGTTCGGCGCGTCGCATCGGGCGCACGCGTCCATCGTCGGGCCTCCGTGTGTCCTGCCGCATGCCGCGGGACGGCTGTTGGAACGCGAGGTCGAGGTGCTCTCGGGGTTGCTGGAAGCACCCGCGCGTCCCTTCGTCGGTGTGCTCGGGGGCGCGAAGGTGGGCGACAAGCTCGGCGTGATCGACGCGCTGCTCGCGCGGTGCGACCGTGTGCTGGTCGGCGGCGCAATGGCGTTCACGTTCGCGTTGGCGACGGGCGCGTCGGTGGGGCGCTCGCTCGTCGAGCCGGAGATGGTGGACGAGTGTCGACGGCTGCTCGCGACCGGCCGCGTCGACGTCCCGGTCGACGTCGTGATCGCGCTCGAGCCGACGGCCGATGCCGAGACGCGGGTAGTTCCGACGGACGCCATCCCCGACGGTTGGATGGGACTCGACGTGGGCCCGGCGACGGTGCGTGCGTATGCCGAGGAGATCGCCGGCGCGTCGACGGTGCTGTGGAACGGCCCGATGGGAATGTTCGAGGTCGCGCCGTTCGCTGCCGGCACGCGTGGCGTCGCCGACGCGGTGGCCGGCTGCCCGGGTTTCACCGTCGTCGGTGGCGGCGACAGCGCCGCGGCGATCCGTGAGTTCGGCCTCGCTGATCGCGTCGACCACGTCAGCACCGGAGGTGGCGCCGCGTTGGAGCTGGTCGAACGGGGAGATCTTCCGGGGCTCGTGGCGCTGCGCGCCGAAGCAAGGAGTGATTGATGACGGCGCGGCGTCCCGTGATCGCGGGCAACTGGAAGATGCACCACGACCATCTGGTCGCGATCCAGGTGATCCAGAAGCTGTGTTACCGCCTCGAGGCGCGTGACTACGAGGACTGCGACGTCGTCATCTGCCCGCCCTTCACTGCTCTGCGCACGCTCCAGACGCTGATCCAGAGCGACCGCCTGGACCTCCAGCTCGGCGCCCAGAACGTCCACTGGGAGGACAAGGGTGCGTTCACGGGCGAGGTCAGCGCACCGATGCTGGCGAAGCTCAACGTCGGGTTCGTGATCGTCGGTCATTCGGAGCGTCGTCAGCTGATGGGCGAGACCGACGAGGACGTGAACCGCAAGCTCCACGCTGTCCTCACGCACGGCATGACCCCGATCGTGTGCGTGGGCGAGACGCTCGAGGAGCGCGAGGCCGGCGCCACCTCGGCCCGTGTGTCGGGCCAGACACGCGCGGCATTGGAAGGAGTCGCCGCGGATGCCGCGGCGGAGTGCATCCTGGCCTACGAGCCGATCTGGGCCATCGGGACCGGACGCAACGCGTCGCCCGAGGACGCCGGCGAGACGATCGCCGTCATCCGTACGACGGTCCGCGAGCTGCACGGCGAAACCACGGCCCAGGCGGTCAGGATCCAATACGGCGGGAGCGTGAAGCCGGGCAACATCGTGGAGCTGATGGCGATGCCGGAGATCGACGGCGCGCTGGTCGGCGGAGCGTCGCTCGATCCCGACGAATTCGCCCGGATCATCCGGTACCGGGCCTGAGAGCGCCCGCCGAGCGGCGGGTTGGCTCGGGGCCCAGCGCCTCGGGGCCGTCGGCGCCGGGAGCGGAGTGGGGAGCCGTCCGGACGGCAGCCGCTAGCATCCCTGGTCGTGATCAACACCCTGCTCGTTGCGGTGCACATCGTCGTGTCGCTGGTCCTCATCTTCCTGGTGCTCCTGCACTCCGGTCGTGGGGGCGGTTTGTCCGACATGTTCGGTGGTGGGCAGCTCGGGGGTTCGATGGCCGGTTCCACGGTCGTCGAGCGCAACCTCGACCGCCTCACCGTCATCACGGGGCTGGTCTTCGCCTTCACGAGCGTCCTTCTGGCCCTGCGGCTCAAGTAGCCGCTCGCGCGAGCCGTTCTTCCCTGCAGAGGCGCGGAGCAGGTCGCATCCGCGTCCGCCTGGTCCTCGGCCGCCAGAATCGGCGCTGACGTTGGGGAGCGCGATGCGCGTGGACACTTTGCAGAATCGGATGAAGCGCGTTGCAGTCGCGGTCGTCGCCGGGTCGATCGCGCTCTTCGGGCTCGGCGCATCGGCGCACGCCAGCTCGGGCGCCAAGCAGAAGGCGAAGCAGACGGCGACGACGACCGGTCAGATCACGATCGGCGCCGAAGAGTTCCCGCCGGTCCTGAACTACATGACCGCGCGGGGCAGCGGTGTGTGGAACGGCTACATCGTCGGTCCGGTGCTCGCACGCGGCTACCTGCTCATGCCCGACTTCTCGTTGCAGCCCTGGCTGTTCGACAAGGACTGCACGGTTGCGTCCCAGTCGCCGTTCACGGTCGATTGCACGATCCGGCCCGACGCGAGGTGGTCCGACGGAGTCGCGCTCACGGCGAACGACTTCAAGTTCACGTTCGACACCATCATGGACGAGCACAACGACGTGGTGTCGCGCGACGGCTATGACAAGATCACGGCCTTCAACGTGATCAGTCCGACAGAGTTCCAGATGGTGTTCAGTCAGGTGTTCGCACCGTTCCGCCAGCTCTGGGCGAGCACGAGCACGACGGTGCTTCCGCAGCACGTGCTCGAGGGTCGGAACTTCAACAAGGTCTGGAACCGCTGCATCTGCGACCCCAAGACGAAGACCCCGATCGGCAGCGGACCGATGCTCGTCAAGTCGTTCCGGCCCGATCGCCGGATCACGCTGGTCCCGAACCCGCAGTACTGGGGCGCGAAGGCGACGGCGAGGGTGGTGTTCGTCCCGCTGACGGACAGCGACGCAGAGACCAACGCGTTCCGTGCCGGTGAGGTCGACATGATCTACCCGCAGAACCAGATCGGTCTGCGCAAGAAGATCGAGTCGGTTCCGGGTGCTGCCTACCAGTCGAGCCTCGGGCCGCAATGGGAGCACTTCGACATGCGTGCCGACGTTCCGGGTCTCGACGACCTCGACGTGCGCAAAGCGATCGCCACCGCGTTGCCGCGTCAGCAGCTTGTCGACCGTCTCGTGAAGGACGCCAACGACGAGGCGAAGGTGCTCAACAACACGCAGTTCATGGTCAACCAGGGCACGTACGTGCCGAACTGGTCGATCTACCCGGCCAGCGGTGACGTGGCTGCAGCCCGCAAGATCCTCGACGCCGCCGGCTGGGCTCCGGGCAGCGACGGTGTGCGCGCGAAGGGCGGCGTGCGCCTGGCGTTCACGATCGGCGTGACGTCGGGCAACCAGGGTCGTGAGCTCGCCGAGCAGATCATCCAGGAGCAGCTCAAGCAGATCGGCGTCGAGCTCAAGATCAAGAACTCGCCCAACATGCTGCCGGACAAGCTCTTCAGCTACCAGTTCCAGACGACGATCTTCGCCTGGGCGGGCGCGCCCGACCCCTTCGGCGGGAACATCATCTGGCAGTCCACGTCGGTGCCCAAGCCGTGCGTGGGCGCGAAGCTCAAGTCGGGCAACTGCGACTTCTCGGGCCAGAACTTCGTGAAGACGAACGTGCCCCAAGTGGATGCAGACCTCGCGGCCTCCAACGAGACCACCGACGTCGCCGCTCGCGTGGCGCTGTTCAACGACGCCGACAAGGCGTTGGCGGAGCAGGGTGTCACGGTGGTCCCGCTGTTCCAGAAGCCGACCCAGCTCGGCTACAAGAAGACGATCACCGGCGTGAAGGACAACCCCACGCAGGACGGTTTCACCTGGAACATCGAAGCCTGGCGCGTCACGGTCTAGTCCACATGCTTCGGAACGCCGGGCGGGTCCGCGGCGTCGTCGGCGGCGCTCGGCTAGAAACGGGCGGTGCTCGGAGCGATCGTCCGGCGACTCCTGGTCGGGTGCCGGTCGTCCTCGTCGCCACCGCGCTCGGCCTTCGCCCTCGTCTCTGCGCAAGGCGATCCCTTGCGCGAGTTCCGCTCGCGCGGCAACGCGTCGCAGCAGACGATCCACAATCTCGAGCACGAGTACCACCTCGACGAGTCGAAGCCGGCGCAATACGTCCATTGGCTCGGCCGTTTCGTCACGGGCGACTGGGGTCGCTCCTTCGTCACGGATCGCCCCGTCCGTTCGATGGTGGGCGACGCGGCGTGGAACTCGTTCCTGCTGGTGTCGGTGGCAATCGTGTTGTCCGCCATGCTGGCGCTCCTCGTCGGGGTGCTCAGCGCGCTCCGGCAAGGCGGCTGGTTCGATCACACGGCAACGAGTCTCTCGTACTTCGGTTACTCGATGCCCGACTTCTGGTTCGCGCTGCTCTTGCAGCTCGTCCTGGTCGTCGCGCTGCGGGACCATCTCGGCCTGCACCTGTTCTACGTGCAGGGCAAGTACACGATCGGCCGCGAGGGCGACGTCGGGAACCTCGCGCAGCACATGGTGCTTCCCGTGGCCACGCTGATGATCACTGCCGTCGCGGCATGGAGCCGATTCGAGCGCGCCGGCATGATCGAGGTGCTGTCGTCCGACTACGTGCGAACCGCGCGGCGAAGGGAGTTCCTCCGGGTCGACTGGTGCGCAAGCATGCGTTGCGCAACGCATCGGGACCTTTCGTGACTGCCATTGCCCTCGACACCGGGGTGTTGCTCGGTGGCGTCGTGGTCGTCGAGAAGATCTTCAACTGGCCGGGCCTCGGGATGCTCTTCATCGACGCGCTCGGTCGCTCGGACTATCCAGTGCTGCTCGCGTGGATGGCCGTTGGGACGATCTTCGTCATCGTGTGCAACCTGGTGGCCGACATCGCAGTGCAACTGCTCGACCCGCGGATTCGCCGGTGACCGCGCTCGATCAGTCCGCCGTCGGTCGAGTCGCCCACCAGCGTGTGGTCGCGGTTCCGGCGCAACCGGGCCGCAATGGTCGGGCTCGTGATCCTCGTACTGATCGCGCTGGCGTGCGTGTTCGGAGCGATGCTGGCGCCGAGTCCGACGAAGCAGAACCTGCTGGAACCGATCTCGGGTCCATCGTGGTCGCATTGGTTCGGCACCGACGAGCTCAGTCGCGACACCCTCTCCCGGGTGCTGCACGGCGGCCGCGTCTCGCTGCGCGTCGGCCTCGGCGTGGCGGTCCTGTCGACGCTGATCGGCACCGCGATCGGAACCGCGGCCGGTCTCATCGGGGGCTTTCTCGACGCGGCGCTCATGCGGCTCACCGACTTGTGGCTCGCGCTTCCCGGCCTGCCGTTCCTCGCCGTCGCCGCGTCGATCGGCACGGTCGACCTGGGTCCGTTCGGATCACTCGATCTCGCGGGCGCGTGGGGGATCACGGTCATCCTGTCGCTGTTGCTCTGGGGACCGGTCGCGCGGGTGGTGCGGAGCGCGACGTTGAGTGTGCGCGAGCGCGAGTTCGTGGCCGCGGCCGAAGCGATGAACGCCTCACGATCGTGGATCGTGCGGCGCCACATCGTGCCCAACGTCGCCGGCACGATCATCGTGTCGGGGACGCTCGTAGTCGCGCAGGCCATCCTCGTGGAGAGCACCCTGTCGTTCCTCGGCCTCGGCATCCAACCGCCGACGCCGAGCTGGGGCAACCTCCTGTCGAACGCGATCTCGAACACCGAGGAGCACTGGTGGCTCACGGTGTTCCCCGGCGCGGCGATCTTCCTGACCGTGCTCGCGGTCGGCCTCGTCGGCGATGGGCTCCGGGACGTGTTCGATCCACGGCGAAGCCGCGCGCGTGAACGGCTCCGCGTTGCTCGCGGTCGACGACCTGACCGTCGACTTCTGCCGGGACGGCGTCCTGCTTCGCGCGGTGTACGGGGTCGCGTTCTCGGTGCACGCGGGCGAGACGGTGGCATTGGTGGGGGAGTCGGGTGCGGGGAAGAGCGCCGTAGCGCTCGCGGTGATGGGTCTGCTCTCTCCGCCGACCGTCGTGCGCGGCAGTGTTCGCTTCGACGGCCGGGAGCTGATGGGACTGCGTGACGCCGAATACCGTGACCTCCGAGGCCGCGACCTCGCCATCGTGTTCCAGGATCCGAGCGGCTCGCTCAATCCGTCGATGCGAGTCGGCGACCAGATCGCCGAGGCCCTCCTGGTGCACGGCGGAGGGGCGACGTTGCGAGCCGCGCGTGTGCAGGCGATCGAAGCGCTGACTGAGCTCGGCCTGCCGCAACCGGCGGTGGCGGCACGGGCCTTTCCGCACGAGCTGTCGGGTGGGATGCAGCAACGTGTCATGCTCGCCATGGCGCTCGCGAACCGTCCGCGGCTGCTGGTTGCGGACGAGCCGACGACCGCGCTCGACGCGACCACGCAGGCCCAGGTGCTCGACGTGCTCGGGCGCGCGCGTCGGGGGACCGACCTCGCGATACTGCTGGTCACCCATGATCTCGGTCTGGTAGCCGGTCTCGCGGACCGTGTGCTGGTGCTCTACGCCGGACGGATCGTCGAGGAAGGCTCGGTCGACGAGGTGTTGCGAATGCCGCGCCACCCGTACACGATCGGGTTGCTCGGCGCGGTGCCGCGCATCACGAACGCGAAGGGATCGCTCCCGCAGATCCCGGGTTCGGCGCCTGTGCTCGGCGAGCTTCCGAGCGGGTGCGCGTTCCGTTCCCGCTGCTGGCTTGCCGACGATGTCTGTGCCGCGGCGCCGCCGGAGCTGCGTCCCGTCGGGGCCAGCCAGAGCTCGGCCTGCTTGCACGTGGACCGTCTTCCGGCGCCGGTGCAATGGCCCTGAGCGAGGTCGGTGTCCGCGGGGACGGTGAGGTGCTCCTCCACGTCGACGGGTTGGTCAAGGCGTTCGGCGACGTTCGAGCCGTCGACGGAGTCATATTCGAGATACGCCGCGGTGAGACGTTCGCGCTGGTGGGGGAGTCGGGGTCGGGGAAGTCGACGGTCGCGCGTCTCTTAGTGCGCCTGCTCGAGGCGGATGCGGGATCGATCCGCTTCGGCGGTGTCGACGTCATGACGGCGTCTCGAGCGGCGTTGCGCGACGTCCGGAGGCACCTGCAGGTCGTGTTCCAGGACTCGTTCGGTGCGCTGGACCCGCGTCAGCGGGTGCGGGCCGCGATTGCCGAGCCACTCGAGATCGCGGGGCGCAAGGGCGTCGATGACCGCGTTCGCCGCGCTCGTCGGCGTGGTTGGCCTGGGCGAGGAGCACCTCCACCGGTTCCCGCACGAGCTCTCGGGAGGGCAGCGGCAGCGAGTGGGGGTCGCGCGTGCTCTGGCGCTCGGGCCGGATCTCGTCGTGCTGGACGAGCCGGTCACCGCGCTCGACGTGTCCGTGCAGGCGCAGGTGCTCAACCTGCTCGGCGAGCTCCAGCGCGAGCTCGGCGTCGCCTACCTGCTGATCGCGCACGACCTCGCCGTCGTGCGCGCGGTTGCCGATCGCGTCGCGGTCATGCACCGCGGCCGCATCGTGGAGTCCGGGTCGGCCGACCAGATCTACGGCTCGGCCGCGCATCCGTACACGCAGGCGCTGCTTTCGGCGTGCCCGGATCCCGACCCGGTGCGTGAGCGTGCGCGGGAACGAATCGTCCTGCCCCTCGGACGCGCGGGCATGGTGCTCGAGGGATGTCGCTTCCGCGACCGGTGCTGGAAGGCCGCGGAACGATGCGAGGTCGACGATCCGCAACTCGATACCTCGGCCGTCGGACATCCGGTCGCGTGCCATTTCGCCTCGACCGAGCTGCGCCTCGGGGACACGGCCGCCGGCGAGTCCCCTCGCTAGACTGCTGGGCCTCGTCGGAGTGGCGGAATAGGCAGACGCGCTAGCTTGAGGGGCTAGTGGGGCAACAGGCGTGGGGGTTCAAGTCCCCCCTCCGACACCCGGTTTGTGGGTTGCCGTGGGCTACAACCCACAGCAGCTACAACTCGCATAACGAGTGGCCCGATTGACCGGGGCCCGGTCAATCGCTACCCACCAGGGCAAAGGTTGAAGCCGACGCCGCCCCCACCCGCCAACACGGCGCTCTCGCCAACCCCGCCGGCCGAGCCAACCGAATCAACGCTGCGTGACCGTCGCACAGCTACCGGACCCACACCGTCGCGCGAGTACCGGAACCCGACACTCGGGACTTCGTCAGGCAGGACTTGCTCGCGAGACACCGGCACCACGCTCCTCGGTCGACCACATGATTCATTGCCGTGCTGACCCTCAACCGTAACGGCCAGCGCTTCACGGGCCGGAGGGTTCCTCGGCTCGAGACGCGACGACCAGACCGGCGTCCCGACCCGGGGCGCGCCCACCGGGTGGTGGTCCGATCGGGGTCGTCCAGAGACCGGCGCGGGCCAGGAGCCACGACACGAGCGAGTTCGAGTTCCACATCTCTCGGGCGTGCAACTCGTCGCGCCCCCAGGTGCAGATCGGGAACGCAGGGATAAGTTCGAGGATCTGGTTGGCAGCATCCGTGCGGCTCCTGACGCGGATGGGGCCGTTCACCGCGGCGGCTACGTCGGGGATCAAGCTGCCCCGCCAGCACCGCACTTCGTAGCGGAACAAGCGTGATTGCCCAAGGAACCGTGCGCCGACCGGTCCTTCGGCCACCACGCCACGGTCACCGTGTTGGATCCAGTACAGGTCGACGTGGTCGCTGGCGGTCACCACAGAGGGGAGCGGCGCTGCATGTGTGAACCTCGGCCTCCTCCACCCTGAGCCGCGCAGGGATTGGCCCGCGCCGATCCCGACCGATCTGACGCCGACCGCGTCGCGACCAGTGTTGCGGTTCAGAGTGTTGACGAATGCTGGCATGATCACAATCGCGCACCCAGGCGCTGACGCGGGAGACGCCCATGCCCGAGCACCCCACTCCACCCGACGATGTTTCACTGGACGGCTCCGCCCAGCCGGATGCGGTCGCGCCGGTGGAGACCGAGTTCCTAGACCTCGATCACGATGGCGTCGTTGACGCAGTGCGCACGACCCGCGTCGCGGGCTACGACGTGACCGGAGACGGTCTGATCGATGTCGTCGAGACGATCGAAGAAGTCGCTTCTGACATCGGCGTGGCTGGAGTACCTCGCCATGTGGTCATCACCGACACCGTCGAGAGCGACTTCACGCACGAGGGATACTCGGAGATTGAGGAGAACGTCGACCTAAGCACTGAGCCACCACCAGGTACCTAGATCCACATGGTCGGTGGAGGTGCGGTCCGTCAGTGAACAGGGACAGTGGAGTCGACCCGCCGCGCCGCCGCGGAATCCGCGGGATGGGTCGACTCCCACTGTCGGATCTGACGCGCCGGGCGCGTTACGCGGAGGGCACGTCGAACTCGGCGAGCATGCCTTTCATCCAATGGGCCTTGCCGTGCTTCTTGCCACCGACGGTTTGCGAGCAGACGACCATGTAGTGGCCCGGCTCGAGCGCGGCGATCGTGACGTCGGTCTGCCCGGGGTCAGCCGATGCCGCACCGACGAAGTCCACCTTCTTGCTCAGCTTCCTGTTCGGCAGGCGCAGCAGCTTCTTCGCCTTGAGATGGATCCGATCGTGCTCCCTCAACACCACCATCTCGTGGTGCTCCTTGGGCGCCTGGTTCGTGAACTTGAAGGCCGCGACACCCGGCGGGATCGTGGCAGGGATCCCCTGGAAGGCATAGTCGATGCCGGCCACGTCGACCTCCTGGAATCCGCAATGGGCAAAGCGTGTACTCGTCGAGCGCTCGAAGCAGGGTCACGAAGTTCGGATCCTCGAACGCCTTCTCGCCGTCCTGTTCGAGTCGATCGGCCGCCGTCGTGGCCTGGGTGGCGATCGCTTGCGGCGCGAGTGACTGCAGCCGGCCCAGAGCATCATGGATGGTCTGCTGGTCGCCTGAGCCGAAGGCTGCTTCCGTGTCGACCCGTGCCTGGCACCACCCACCCATGCCTCCGGCGCCGTTCGTCGTAGGTTCCTGGGTTGTCGTCTGGGCTGATGCTGCGGAGGTGCCGAGAGAAATGGCGAACATCGTGGCGAGTACCAAGGAGAGCTTCGTGAGGCGACGCAGGGGGGACTGTCGAGACGCGTCGTTGGCGGGTTCGTGATGAAGGGGCTGAGGGGCACTCATCGTGGCGTCGTTCCTTTCGTTGTCTGCAGTCAATGATCGTGGGGTTTGGGGCAACCGCTCGGCGGTCAGGTGCGACGTGCGACGTACACGGCCATGACGCTGTAGAGCGCGGCGAGGATCAGCGGTGAGGCGCCCTGGGCGGCGAAGGCGCCCAGCAACCAGATGACTGGCCACACCGCGAGGAGGGGTCGTGGGAAACAGACCACCGCGCCACGTACCGGCCGCGAACAGCGCGTGCGCGCACGAAGGTTACGAGCGTCGCGATGGGGTAGGCGCCACCCCAGCGCACCTCGGTGCCCGTGGCAACGCTGCAGAGCAGGATCGTGAAAAGCACCGCGAGTGCGACCGTGTTCAACACTGTCGCGCCGGCGCGTGTCAGCTGCCGGCGTGCATGCGGCTGCAATGCTCTCAGCGCGAACAGCAGCATCGAAGCTGACGCGGCCGTCGGCAGGCCGATCGCGGCGAGCCAGTAGTCGCCCGCGTGGTGGAATGCCAGATCGGAGTCCGGAAGGCGGGAGAGGGTCGCGAACAGCATGATCGAACCGAAGGCGATCGCGGAATCCGCACCGAGCGCGAGAGCACCGAGCGCCCATCGGCGTGCTGACTCGGTCGACGGCCGCGTGCCGGTGCTCCTCTCGACGTCTACGGTCACTGTGTGCATGGGGGACTCCTTCGACGTTGACGATCGTCGCCGCGGCCTCCTGGCGAACCTAACGAGGTGCGTCCGCGGCGCCGTCGGCCATGAGAGCGATCTTCAGTCGGTCGACGGATGTCGTTCTGGAGGAGGACGCCGGACGGGAGCTCGGTTCCTATGCTTTAGGGGGTGACCGCCCAGCTGCTGCGTCGTTCGCGCTCTTCGGACGTGTGGATCGCGGCGGCGTTCGTGGTCGCAACTGCCGCCGAGGCCTGCATCCGCACGCGGAACCCTGTCTTTCTCGCCATCAACGTGAGCGGAGCGCCGTGGCTGTTCGCCCTCGCACTGCGCCGCTCCAGGCCGGCGCTCACGGTCACGATCCTCTGCGCTGCGTTCGTGGTCGGTTCGCTCTTGGAGGCGCTGGCTCATCCCCGAGACGTCGAGCGGAGTGTTCGTCCCGATCTTCGCTCTCCTGCTGGCGATGTACTCGGTGGGCGCACACGGTTCGCGACGCCAGGTCGTGCTCGCCGCACCTCAGCCCGTGGCTGTCGTGGCGCTGACCGACCTCCTCCTCCCGCACAGCGATCCCCTGGCCGGCGCAGTGATCGTCTCCGCGATCTTCTTCGTGACGGTTCCGGTCCTCGGCGGACGGCTCGTACGAGGTCGCTCACTCCTTGTGCGTCACCTCGACGAGCAGGGTCGCGAGCTGTCCGAACACCGGTCGGCCTACGTGGAAGAAGCGCTCACAAGGGAGCGTCTGCGGGTCGCGGGGACCCTCGATGTCGCGCTGGCCGACGGCATGACGACCTTGGTCGATGCGCTCCCCGTTGCGGTCGCACCAGCGGACACGTCGCAGGTGCAGCGCATCGAGTCGCAGGCGAGGGCGTTGTTGTCCGCGACACGGGGCGTCGTCGTGGGCCTCACCGAGTCGCCACCGTTGCCACCGGCTGAACCGGAAGACATGCTCGATCCGCTCGCCGGTGCAAGCACGGCCGCACAGCCTTGGATCGTGCTTGCGGCGGCAGCGTTGACGGCCGGACTGCTGGTCGAGACCCGCGAGCTACACCCCTACGTTCCTCGTGGAGTGGTCGTCTGCGCCGTCGTCGCCCTCGCCGTTCCCCTTGCGTTCGCGTGGGCTAGGCCGCTGTGCGCCATCTCCGCGCTCTGGATCGCCGCTATCGCCTTCACCCATCTGGTCGCGCCGTTGGACCACACGTTGTCGGCCATCGGGTTGTCCTACGTTCCGCCGTTCGTTGTCGCCGCGCTCGAATCACGATGGCGGGGGCGCGTCGGGCTCCTGGTGTGCTGGACCGGGATCGTCCTCGTGTTCGGAGCCGATGGGTTTCCCGCCGACGCTGTCATCGTGACCGCGTGTTGGCTCGCAGGAGCCGGGTTCCGCGAGCGCACGCGGCTCATTGCGGGGATCCGTTCCAACAACACGCGGTTGGACGAGCTGCGCGCCGTGTTGGCCGCTCACGCCGTGACCGAGGAGCGGATGAGAATCGCGCGCGAGCTGCACGATGCGGTGGGTCACGCACTCACCATCGTGGCCTTCCAGGCCAGCGCAGCCCGCCGAATCTGGGACGCAGACCGAAGGCGAGCAGAGGCCATGCTCGATGCCGCCCGGTCGGCTGCGACGATTGGTCTCGACGAGTTGCGCGATGGGCTCTCGGCGACGGACGGTCATCAGGTGGTCTCGCTCGACGATTTGCTCATCGGCGCCCGCGAGACCGGCCTCGCCGTCGCCAGCAGGATCGACGGCGTCGTGGATCAGCTCTCTGGGGGTGAGCTCGAGACCGTGTATCGCGTGGTACAGGAGGCGCTGACCAACGTGATCAAGCACAGCCCCGGCGCGAGCGTCGCCATCCGTGTGCATCGGGCCGATGACGGCGTCGAGCTGTCCGTCACCAACACCCAGGGCACGACGGCCGCGTCGCCGTTGACCCCGTCGTCGGGGCGCGGGCTTCGCGGTATGGAACGTCGGGTTCGCGAGTGCGGTGGGACGCTGACCTATGGCCCCGATGCTGAGGGCGGCTTCTCGGTGCATGCCCGTCTTCCCGTGATGGTGGTCTCGGTATGATCACCATCGTCATCGCCGACGACCAGGAGCTGGTTCGCAGCGGCCTTCGGACGTTCCTCGAGGCCGAGTCCGACATGACGGTCGTCGGCGAGGCGGGGGACGGGCAAGCGGCCATCGATCTGGTCCGCACCGAGCACCCCGATGTGGTCCTGCTCGACATCCAGATGCCAGGTACGGACGGGCTCGCTGCCACACAGGAGATCCTTTCGCATTCACCGGAGTGCAAGGTGGTCATGTTGACCACCTTCGATCTCGACGAATACGTCTACGAAGCGCTGCGGCTCGGCGCCAGGGGCTTCCTGCTCAAAGACATGCCTGCCGAGGACATCACGATCGCTGTTCGGCAAGCCGCGCGCGGCATCGATGCCCTCCTCGCACCAACGCTCACACGGCGATTGATCGACCGGTTCGCTCGGGCCGCACCGAGATCGAACGCCGACCAGCACCGGCTGCGAGATCTCACGCCGCGCGAACTCGACGTGCTCGAACGGATCGCGCGCGGTCTCTCCAATGCGGAGATTGCGAGAGACCTCGTCATCAGCGAGACCACGGTGAAGACCCATGTGGCCCGCATTCTCATGAAACTCGACCTCCGGGACCGCGTCCAGGCGGTAGTGCTCGCCAACGAGCTCGGAACATTCCACCGCACCTCTGGGTGAGGGGGCCCCTGGAGCGGCATTGCTCGATGCAATGCGCAACGTCATGCTCAACGTATGGCACAGCTGGTCACGCGGGTTGACGACCTTGCTGCCGCGGTCGATGATCTCGTGGCGGCTGGGGTTGTCGCGAGTCGATCTGAGGCGGGGCGCGTTGGTCTCGAACGACTTGTCGACCGTTACCGACGCGAGGAGATCGGGGCGCGGATCGCCAACGGCTATCGTGTGCGACCGCAAAGCGATGGGGAAGTCGCGTGGGCCGACGAGTCGTCGGTGCGGATGATCGCCGAAGAACCTTGGTGACCGCGACGCCGACGCAGGCGAGATTTGGTGGGCCGAAGCCGAGGACCAGCGTCGACCCGTATTGGTCGTGACGCGCAGCGACGCCGTCCCGGCGCTCACATGGATCATCGTGGCGCCGGTGACCCGCACGATCCGCGAGATTCCGACAGAGGTCAGCCTCGGCACGAGTCACGGGCTGCCCGACGACTGCGTGGCATCGTTCGACACTCTGCAGCCGATAGCGCGCTCGTTTCTCGCGGCAACGGGTCGGTGAGCTCCACGTCGAGGAGCTCGATGAGATCTGCCGAGTACTGCGCGGACTTGGCGACTGCTGACGACTTGGCGACCGTCACGGCGCGAGCGACTGAACGAGCTGCACGAACCGGGTGATCCTGATCTGAGCGCCTCCGGCGCGGCAGTGCGCACCCCTGCTCCTCGTCATCCGCGAGGACCTCGAGATCGCGCGCCAGACAAGCGCAGTGCTCCGCGTCGGACGGCTCGGATGACACTGGCCGCCGGGGGCGCTCGTTGTCAGTGGGCCTCGTGTCGACGCCGGCGGAGCCAGCGCCGGGCTCTCCTGACCTGAGGCAAGACCATGGCGGCCCGCAGGAACCGAGCGGGATCGCGCGCGAATTCGTCCTCGCAGCTGCGTGAGCAGAAATAGACGTCGTGGTGGTCGTAAGCCAGATGTCGGGCGCTGGCCCGATCCACGCGCATGCCACAGACCGGGTCGCGCTCCTCGCCCGTGAGACCGACCAGCCCGCCCGTTGCCGGCGCGGGTTCGGTGCCGAGCACGGATGCATAGAGGCGGAGCTCGTCTGCGATCAGACGGGTCAACAGGAACCGTTCACGCACGACCGCTCGCCCGGACTCCCCGAGCTCTCGGCGCCGCGCGGGGTCCGCGAGGAGCTCCACGGTGCGTGTGGCGCATTCCTCGACCGAGTCGACGAGATGGCCCCCGTGACCATCTTGGAGCTGGAGCGGGATGCCCCCGGCACGGCCCGCCACCACGGGGGTGCCCTTCCACAAGGCCTCGGAGACGACGAGCCCGAAACCCTCCCGGATCGACTTCTGGATCACGACTTGGGCCAGACGCTGAAACGCGTTCACCTCGATGTTGCCGACGCCCGTGAGGTTGGTGAACACGTGAATGCCCGGATCCCTACGGGTTGCGGTCTGGATCTCGTGGTAGACGTCCCAGCCTTGGGGGTCATCGGTCGCCATGGAGCCGACCAAGGCGAGCTGCAGGTCCGGGATCTCCTCGCGGACGAGCCGGTACGCGGCGATCACGCCGAGAGGGTCCTTCCAGGGATCGAAGCGCGACACCTGGGTGATGAGCGGGCGGCTCGTCTCGACGCCGATCCACTCCAGCACGCGGTCGCGAGCACCGAGCCGAGCTCCAAGTTCTTGGGGCTTTGCGGATCGATCGCCGGCGGGATGATCTCGACTCGCCTCACGGGGAAATCAGGCGGAACGAACCCGCCGAGGGTGAACACCGCCGCGTCGTAGCTCGCCAGGAACGGTCGAAGAAACGCCCACACCGCGGGATTGGGCTCAGACGTATCGATGTGACAGCGCCAAATCCAACGACTCGTGCTGCGGCCGTGCAGCTCCAAGAGCGCGAGGGGCTGCGGGTCGTGGACGACGATCAGGTCGTAGCGCTCTTCGAGCAGTCCCGCGTTCCGTTCCGACTGCGCCAGGTACCGCTGCTCATCCGCGGAGCTGAGACCCTGCACTGCCCCTTGAAGCCCGTTGTGGATCGTCTTCGTGACCCCGAAGAAGTTGTTGTCACCGCTGATCAGCTTCCAATCTGCGACCAGCCCCAGGTCACGCAACAGGGGGATCTCCGAACGCAAGATCTCCGCGACGCCGCCCCCATAGGGGGTGGCACTGACGTGCAGCACCCTGACCCCCCGGAGCGGCTCGGCGAGCTCCCGCAGGAGCGTGACTGCCTCCGCGCCTGCGCTGGCCTCGTAGCTCCCGACGGACTGCGTTCCGACGTCGACCTGTTCGAGCAACAGTCGGCCCCCTGACGCGCTCGAAGAACACCCAAGCGCCTGAACCGACGTTACCGGACCACCGGATGGGAGCCCGTGCGGATGAGGAGTCGAGGTCTCGATCCTCGGCCCAGGGAGTGCGTCGACCTGCTGCGCTCGCACACGCTCGAGCGGGTCCCGGGTCGCGGGTCGCGGTTGGCATCGGCGAGGCACCGTCGATGCTCCCCATGAGCTGCGCGCTGCTCGACGACGAGGTCGTATCCACGCACGGACGCCGCTACACGCGCCGGTTGGAGTGTCCTCGTCATCGGCGACCACGGGCACCCCGAACGTCAGGTCGGTTTCGCTTTGGCCTGTCGCACCATGGACTTGTGGAGTTCTCCGACGATCATCAGGCTCGACTGGCGGGAAGCGTGGGCTGGGCGTTTGCCCGGTACAACGAGCCCCCAACGGGGAACGCCGCTGTGCCCATCGTGAGGTATACCGGTGGATGTCGCCAGGCGGGGAATCCCTCGCGCCGGTTCCTCACGGCAGGATCAGGAAGACTGGTTCCCTTCTGAGCACCCGCAGCTCAGTTGAGGTGCCGGCAGTCACCTCCAGCCGTCTGTTCCCCGGGGACGTGGGCAATGTGGATTCGGGATGCTCGACGACGCTTGGGCTCGAGACTCGAGCACGGGTGGGCCCGGTCGGTGTGGATCGTGGCCCGTCGCGTCATGGTGGATGCTCGTGACGACCGTGTCTCTGGGCTGGCCGCTGAGGTCACCTTCTTCGCCCTGATCTCGATTCCACCCTTGTTGCTCGTGCTCGGCGGCGGGCTCGGGTTCGTGGCCGACGTCATCGGTGCGGCTTCCACGCGCTCCATGCGCGCCGCGATCCTCGACGGTGCCCGGACCGTGTTCGACGACTCCACCGTGCGGGAGACCGTGCGTCCGGCCCTCGACAACCTTCTCGCTACGGGGCGAGCCGACATCATGTCGCTCGGTGCGATCCTCGCGCTGTGGTCGAGCTCGCGGGCGACCAAGGCGGCCGTCGTCGCGACGACTCTCGCGTATGACGTCGCGCCATCGAGGTCGATGTGGCGGCGCCGCGTGCTGGCGATCGGTCTCACCGCGGGAGCGGTCACGTCGGCCGTCATCGTGTTGCCGCTCTTGGTAATCGGTCCTGGACTGCTCGAGCAGGGGTTTCGTGCCCTCGAGTTCGGAGCGGCTGCTGCGCCACTGGCGATCGTCGTCCACTGGGCCGTGATCGGCGGCATTGCCGTCGTGCTCCTGACGACCTTCTACCACCTCGCGCCGCCGCATTGGACCCCGTGGCGCCGTGACCTGCCGGGCGCGCTGCTGGCACTCGGGCTCTGGATCATCGGCGCGGTGGTGCTGCGCGCGTATGTCTCCTGGTCGATCACTTCGGACAGCACCTACGGCCCGTTGGCGGCACCGATCGTGCTCCTGTTGTGGCTCTACATGACATCACTCGCACTCCTTCTGGGCGCAGAGCTCAACGGCGAGCTCGAGAAGATGGGTCCCGCCGGCCACGAACCTCGGGACCAATCCGAGCCGAGACGAAGCGTCGGCGGATGATGAGCACGTTCTGCGGCAGGCGACCGTGGCGAACATGAGCTCGATCCAGCGGAGTTCAGCCCTCGGGCCTCAGGTCTCCCGGGTTGCCATGTTCCCACTTCCGTGGATGTACGTCGTCGGGGGGTGCCGTGCGGAAGTCTTTGGGGATGGCGTGTTCGATCGTGCTCGCTTTCGGCGTGGTGGTGGGTCTTCTGACGGACGACGCCGCCTTCGCGGCGAAGAAGCCTTTCTGTGACGCGGTCGTAGGGCTGTCCGACACGATTGACGTCGACCCGCAGGACTCCAACGCGACCGAGGCACGCAAGGTTGGCAAGGGCTTCAAGACGGCGGCGAAGCAGGCGCAGGCGCCGAAGAAGGTGCGCAAGGCGCTCACGACGATCGGCGACTTCTTCAGTCGTCTGGCCGGCGCCGACAGCACCGCTGAGAAGGTGGCGGTTTCGGCTCGCTACGGGAAGAAGTACTCGAAGGCGGTTCTGAGGTTCGGTACGCACTACGCCTCGGAGTGTTTCGGGTCGGTGGTCACGCCGGGTGCTCCGACGACGGGATCGTCGGGGTCGACCTCGAACGGCGGGGGCGGAACGCTCGGAGGTGTGATCAACGGCCGTAATGTCGCTCTTGAGGTCGGTCAGTGCGTCGTCAGCGCGTCCAACGGCGTGGTCCGTTCCCAGGACGGATCCTTCGAGCTGTCCTGGGCGAACGGGAGCTACCAGCTCGTGTGGACGGCGCAGGGCACGACGTACTCCGGTCCGGTGACGGTCCAGCTGGTCGGCAAGGGCGGTGCTTTCACCGGCACCGCGGCCGGCGTGCTCGTGACGGGTGCGTTCCAGTGCCCGTGAGCTCGAGGCGCGCCTCGGGCGAGATTGGAGCTGACTCAGGCGCGACGTCGTCGACGAGCCGACGGCGGCAAACCCGCACCCCAACAGACGTGGTGACTCGACGCAGTCCGATGTCTCCGCGGCGGCCCATCGCTGACCTCCTGTTCACCGTGCGGGAGTCACGAGAATGACGACCTCGGGTGGGTGGTATCGCAGGTGGTGTGGCTCATGTGAGGAGCGCTTCGCCGATATAGCTGCCGGTCTCGATGCCGGGTGGGATGGCGTAGATGCCGCTGGCGGTGTGGCGGATGTATTCGTTGAGGGCGTCGCCCGCGAGGTTCTGTTGGATGGAGATGAACTGTTCGCGGGGGTCGCGTTGGAACGCGATGAAGAAGAGGCCGGCATCGAGCTGGTTGGTGACGGGGTCGATCCCGTCGGTGAACGAGTAGCCGCGCCGCAGGAGGTGTTTGTTGTTGTTGGTGGCGGGTGCGGCGAGGCGGATGTGCGCGTCGGTGGGGATGACGAGGTCACCGTCGGCGTGGGCGTCGAGGTCGACGGTCTCGTGTTCGCGACGGCGGCCGAGGGGGGCGCCGTTGGTCTTGACGCGGCCGATGGTCTGTTCTTGGTCGTTGAGGGTGGAGCGGTCCCAGACTTCGAGGAGCATGCGGATGCGACGGGTGACCATGTAGGTGCCGCCGGCCATCCAGGCCGGCTGGTCGTTGGTGGCGACCCAGACTTGGTCGCGGACGAGGGTGGTGTCTTCGGCTGTGAGGTTGTTGGTGCCGTCCTTGAAGCCCATGAGGTTGCGCGGCGTGGCCTGGGCGGTGCTGGTGGTGGAGGTCCGGCCGAAGCCGCTTTGGGACCAGCGCATGACGACGGTGCCGCGGCCGATACGGGCGAGGTTGCGGATGGCGTGGAAGCACACTTGGGGATCGTCGGCGCAGGCTTGGACGACGAGGTCGCCGTTGCTGCGGGCGGGATCGATGGTGTCACCGGCGAAGACGGGCATGTCGACGAGCGGTGCGGGGCGTCTGCCCGCGAGATCGAAGCGCGCGTGGCCGTCGCGTTCGAAGAGCGTGGCGCCGAACCCGAAGGTGACGGTGAGGCCCGCGGGGTGCAGCCCGGCGGCTTCTCCGGTGTCGTCGGGTGGCGCGTCCTGGTCGGTGTTGTCGCTGCCGACGAAGTTGCCTTGGGTGAGGCGCCGCGCGGCGCGGGTCCATTGTCGGAGCAGGTCGACGAGGTCGGCCTGGTCGTCGGAGATGACGTCGAACGCGGCCATGAGGAGCCGGTCCTGGACCGGGGTGACGATGCCGGCTTGATGCGCACCATGGAACGGGAGCACCTTCTCGGCGGCGACGTCGACGGCCGCGGCGGCGGCTGGTGCGCCGGCGAGGAGTTGGGGCCCGAGCGCAGCACCGGCGGCGAGCGCGCCGGCACCGCCGAGGAAGTGGCGTCGGCTGAGCGGTCCGGGAGCCATCGTCATTTGCCGGACACGAGTTTCTTGGCGACCTTGGACAGCGGCTCGGCGAGCGCGTCGATCACCTGCGCGAGGCCTTTCGTGTCGCTGTTGGTGAGTTCGGTGTAGAGCACGAATGTTGTTCCGCGCCGGTAGGGGCCGAGTGCGGTGTCGACTGTGGTGAAGCCTTGGTCGATCTTGGTGGCGAGTGCCGCGTCGCGGGTCTGCAGGATGGAACGCACCGACTGGTAGGCGGCTTGGGCACCGTCGACGTTGCCTTGGAAGTCGAGGAGGTCGATGCGTGAGTACCGCTCTTCCTCGCCGGTGATCTTCGAGCTCGACACCTCGTTGAGCAGCTCGACGGCACCGTTGGCGATGGTGGCGGGTTCGAGCTCGCCGTCGCGGACGAGGCTCGCGAGCTGGGTGACGTCGGTGAGGAGCTGCGCGGCTACGGGAGCCATGCCCGCGGTGGTGTTGTCGACGAAGAGTGCTTGTTCGATCTTGTGGAACCCGCCCCACTTTGCCGTGGGAACGTCACCTTCGCGGGCGTCGATGCGAGGGTCGAGGTCACCGAAGGTCTCCGCGACGGGTTCGATCCGCTCGTAGGGCACCCGCGCGGGCCGGTACGCGGCCGTCGCCGCGGTGACGTCGCCGCGGGTGACGGCGTCGACGAACGTCTGGGTGAGCGCGATCAGCTGGGTGGTCTGGTCGACCAGATACGCCCGGTACTGCGCGACCGCGGCGTCGGCGGCAGGGTCCGACTTCGTGGCCGTGGTGCCCTTCACGACGAGCTTGGCCTTGTCGCGGCGGTCGCCGCCGGGGCAGTACGTCGTGTAGGTCCCGGCCTTGAGGGTCAGCGAGAAGCTGCGGGTGAGGCCGGGGGCGATGTTCTCGACCTCACCGACGATCCGGCTGCCGCTCAGCACCTCGAACTCGCTGACGTTGTCCGCGCCGTCGTTGGTGACCTTGAACGTGATCGCCCCGGCTGTCGCCTTGAGCTTCTTGGGGCATCCCGCGCTCGTCAACTTCAGCTTGACCGTCGGCTGCTTCGCCGCGGACGCAGGTGCCGAAGGCAGGGTCATGCCGGCCACGAGCACGCTGATCGTGGTGAGCGCAAGGACACGAAGACGAGGAGAACGCACGGATGAAGACCTTCCTGTTTGGTTCGAGAGGCTGGATGTCATGACACCTGCTCAACAGCAGGAGCGCGAATCGGGACGGCGCGGGCGGGCCGACGCGGAGGTCGCCACACGTAGACGAGCATCGGGATCGCGAACGCGACCCAGACGAGAACCTCACCGACCGTCGGTTGCGGCTGGACGCCGAACATCCCGGTCAACAACGCGGACTGCACCGAACCGGGGCGCACGAGCCAGCGCAGGTCGAGGGCTTGGGTCTGGAGAATGTTGACCCAGCCGGCTTCGTGGCCGGTGTGCATCGCGTTCGCCAACAGCCCGGCCGCGACGAGCACGAGGACCACGCCGGTGATGCGAAAGAAGCGCCCGAGGTTGATGCGGACCCCGCCGCGGTAGATCGCATACCCGAGGATCACCGCCACCACCACGCCGAGCACCGCACCGGTGCCGGTCAGGCTCGGACGAGTCGACGCCTGGAACGCGGCGAGGAGGAACACCGCCGTCTCCAGCCCCTCACGCAACACCGCCAGGAACGCCATCCCCGCGAGCGTGGCGGCCGAGCCACCCACCAGGGCGAGATCGGCGCGGGCTTCGAGCTCCGAACGCAACCCGGCGACATGGCGATGGACCCAGACGATCATCCAGGTGATCATCCCGACCGCCACCAGGCCGACGACGGTCTCGAGCTGCTCCTGCTCGCGTTGGGGGAGTTGCTCCTCGGCGAGATGCAAGGCGACACCACCCGCCGCGCAGAGCACCACCGCGGCGGCGACACCCGCCCACATCCAGCGCAACGCGCTCGTCGTCCCACGTTGGCGCAGGAACGCGGCGACGATCCCGACGATCAGTGCGGCTTCCAGGCCTTCACGCAGGCCGATCACAAAGGTGGGTAGCATGCCACGGTCCCCGAGACGAAGGTATGGCTACCCAAACTATGGGCAGGTTGCCCTTAGAAGCAACGGGCTTGGGGCCCTCGGTCAGCATCGGGCGCTCGGGTCACCGACGCCGATGACGCCGGCGATGGGGGCGCGACGGCGTGGGCGGCGCGGTCAGCGCCCGGTGGCTTCGACGCGGTACTCGTCGAGGTGCTGGTACGGCAGGCACGTCTTGGCTGCGATCCCGGAAGCCGAGAGCGTCGGGTCCATCTGGGCTCCGCGTCGGAGGGTGCCCGTGAAGCCGGTCGCGGTGACCTGTCGGCCCGAGCGAGCCGCCGAGGTCACGGTGAGGTCCCAGGTGTCGGTGTAGCGATAGACGCACTCGGCACCGCCCACCGCTGAAGACAGCGCGTTCATCACGAGCTCGACGTGCCAGTGCGTCCCTTGGTGGGTCCACGGGACCTGCGGGGGTGTGCCGCGGAGCTGCGCGGTCGGGCTGAAGAGTCGCGACGTGTAGGTGCACGTGTTGCCCTGACACGACCTGGTGACCTCGAGCGTCGAGCGGATGACTTGGCCGACGGGCACCGGCCGAATGGGTGCCGGTGGTGCGACGATGGTTGTCGTCTTGGTTCCGGTGAAGCTGATCGTTGTCGGGAGCTCGGCCGTTGCCGGATCGATCGGACCGTCAGCGACCGAGCTGGCGGGTTGGTGCGTGGTCGGCGTGCCGGTTGTGTCCTTGTGTCCCCCCGCGGTGAACACGACCACCAGGACGATGCCGAGGATCGCGACCGGGACGACGACCCAGTGCCAACGTCGACGCCGGCCCCGTCCGCGCGCCGGGGGAGGCAGGAGGAACCGCCCGTCCTTGATCGCGCCGGTGAATGCGCCGCTGTTGGTCCAGGCCGACTGGGAGCGGTAGATGCGGTTGGTCGCAACGTCGAGCAGCCGGCCGTGCTTTCTCGTCGCGGTTGCCTCGATGACGAGGATTGCCACGGCTGCCGGTTCGCCGAAGCGTCCGGTGATGGGCGGCAGCTGCTTGCCGTCGGCGCCGATGGCGATCGAGAGGTGGACCCGCCACTCGCCGTTGTCGTCGCGCCAGCGCGTCCGTGACCGTGTACTGCTGGCCGACGTCCATGCCGGCGGTGGCCAGACCGGCGAGGGTCTCGTCGACCACCGCCTGGGCCTCGGGGTGCAGTGGCAGCATCGGCTTGTCCGGCACGCGGCCGGGGAGGTGGCCCAGCGCGGCGTGCGGGTCGAGCGGCCGATCGATGAACGGCGTCTCCACGGCGCCCGGGATCTCGGCTCCGCACGTGGGGCAGGTCACCGCGCCGACCCGCACGCTGCTCCCGCAGATAGGGCACGGGCCCTCGCCCTCGCTCACCACGACGACGGCGGTGGTGGTGGTGCCCTTGCCCGGGCGCGCGCCCGCGCCGGTCTGGGCGACCGCGCCCGACGCGACGAAGGTTCCCGCGGGGTCACGTTCGGGCGGCGCCCAGTCCGACGTCGGCCCGATGTTGTCGTAGAGCTCGAAGGAGTCGTGCTGGCCCCAGCCGCGGGCGACCCGGCCCGACGGTGCAGCCGCGAGGAACGAGCGGATGGTCTCGTCGAGCCGGCCCGATTCGAGGTCGGCCAGGAACCGGTCGAGGTCCTCGGCTGGGACCACCGCGTAGGCCCGCCGGCCGGCGAGCAGCTCGAACACGGTGCACCACCAGCTGGCCACCACGGCCCGGACCGAGAAGTGGGGCCGTGCCCGCGGGCGTAGCGCTCGCGCCACTGCCGGCGAGTCGGGCAGCTGGAGCGGACCCGGTGTGACGGCGCGGTCAGGTGCGCGGCCGGCGGGCAGGCACGCTCCGTCCGACACGAGCCGGGTCAGCGGTGCGAGGTCGGCATCGGCGGCGGCAGGCCCCAGCGCGGCGACGGCGGCCGCCCATGCGAGCTCCAGGTGCCGGCCGGCGTCGATGGCGCGCCCTTCGGTGGTGCGCAGCGGCGTCGACCGCCCGGACGCGTAGAGGTCCTCGCCGCTGGCCCGCCGGTCGAGATACCACCCGAAGCGCTCGACGGCGGGCTCGAGCGGGACCGCCACCGCCGGCGGCAACAACGGAGCCCTCCCACCTGTCCCGGCGCGGACGCAGGCCAGGGCGCCGCCGACAGCGAGGACGAGTGCGGCACGCCGGTGGTCGCCCCGGACGTAGTCGACTCCGAGCTCGAGCCGTCCGTGCCGGGGGCGCACCAGCAGGCCGTCGGCGTCGATGTTCTCGGTGAGCAGGAGGAGAGGGACACCGAAGCGGCGGGCGAAGGCCGGGCCGATCCGCAAGGCGTCCGCGGACGAGAGACCGACGCTGATGTGAGTCGAGAGTCCGGTCACTGCGTACGCCGGGCCGTGCCGCTCGAGGGCACCGAGCAGCACCTGCTCGCCGGCGTGGGCCCACCGACCGACCACCACGCCGAAGCCGGGCTCGACGGCGACCGGTGGCGACGCCACCTCGGCCTCGGCGCCGTCGCAGGTGATCACCACGCCGTCGGGCGTGCGGACCGCCTGGGCGTCGCCGGGGTCGATGCGCGCCCCTGTCAGTCCGAGCCGTGGGAGCAAGCCGCGGAAATCGACGCTGGCCCCGGCGTTGCTGACCCCGTACTCGTGCTCGACGCCGACCAAGGTCGACGGGGGTGTCATTGCTAGGCGGGAGGTGGAGGAATGAAGTCGTCGGACTGGAAGGTCACTTCGCCATCGGCGTCGATGGTCTGGGTGTGGCCCTCACCGCCGACCGTGTAGGTCGAGACGGTGCTGGAACCGTCGGCATGATCGGTGATCCCGCGGTAGGCGCCGTCAGGGAAGCGAAACTCGGTGACCGTCTCGCCGTTGGGCAGCTTGGTCTCGCGTGCCGATGTGCCGTCCGGCTCGGTCCACTCGCGGACCGAGCTCTCCTCCCGGGTGTCGGGCCCCTCGGCCACGTCTTGTGGCCCCCCCGCGGGCTGGGCGGCCTGGGTCGTGTCGCCCGGGCGCCCCTCCTCGATCATGGTCCCGCCCGGCTGCGCGCTGTTGCCTCTCTCCACGCCCGCCTCCTTTGAGCTTCAACGCCGGGCCGCCCCGCGGCGCACATGTTGCCACGCCCCGCCCGCGCTCCGCTCGTGCCACGCGGGTCGGCCAGGGTCACGTGAGGGCGTCGGTGCTCAGATCTGTCACCGCGGTGCGGCGGGCTGGATGTTCTGGTTCAGGTGGAAGACGTTGGTGGGGTCGTACGTGGCTTTGATCGCGGCGAGGCGGTCGTAGTTGCCGCGGTAGTTGGTCTTGATGCGCTTCTGGTCGTCGCCATCCATGAAGTTGATGTAGCCGCCCCCGGCGGAGTACGGCTCGAGGGCTTCGTAGTAGCTGCGGACCCAGGCGATGTTCTGCTCGTTGTCGGCTGGGTCTTCCCACATGCCGGCGATGACTGGTGAGAAGCTCACGTCGCGGTAGGCGAAGGCGGTCTCGTCGACCCCGACCCGCTGCACGGCCCCGTTGATCGGGTAGAGATGCACGGCGCATTGGATGGCGGGAACGCGGCCACCCCAGTCGGCGTGGACAGCGATCGCATCGTCGCTGAGCCCACGGGCGAAGCTCCCCTTCCAGTAGGCCTGCAGGCCTGCCGGGAGGAGCGCGTCGAACGCGGTGTTGAGCGCGGGATACGGCATCGCTCCCACATGGGACCCGACGGGTTCGACGACCTCGAGGAACGGTTGGATCATCCGCTCGCCGTCTTCGATCGGGCCGGCCCAGCAAGGGACGGCCAGCACCACGTTCTTGAAGTGCCACTCCTCAGGCAGGAACGGCAACGGTGGCGCGAGGTGAAAGCCGACGAAGCCTCCGAGTTCCTCAGGCGCGTTGGCGATGTGCTCACGGTAGAAGCGCAGCACGTCGGCGGCCCGGTCCATGGGGTAGGCGATCGGCCCGCCATAGATCTCGGCGACGGGGTGGAGCCGATACTCGAAGGTCGTCACGACCCCGAAGTTGCCGCCGCCACCCCGCAATGCCCAGAAGAGGTCCGCGTGCTCGGACTCGCTCGCGGTGACCACCTCGCCGTCGGCGGTGACCACCTCGGCGGACAACACGTTGTCGCAGGACAGCCCGTACTTGCGGGAGAGATAGCCGATCCCGCCCCCCAACGTGAGGCCGGCGATCCCAGTGGAGCCGATGATTCCCCCGGTCGTCGCGAGGCCATGTGCGTGGGTGGCGTCATTGAACACCGACCAGGTGCAGCCACCCCCGGCGCGGACCGTACGAGCGTCTGGGTCGACGGCGACGTCTTGGAGGGGACTGAGATCCGCGACGAGCCCGCCGTCGTTGGTCCCGAAGCCGGGCGCGCTGTGCGCACCACCTCGCACCGAGAGCTCAAGGCCCTCGGCTCGGGCCGAAGCGATGACCGCGGCGACGTCGGCTGGGTTCGTGCAACGCACCACCGCGGCAGGGTGCTTGTCGATGGAGCCGTTGTAGACCCGGCGGGCCTCCTCATAGGCGGCGTCGCCGGGGGCGATGACCTCGCCGTTCACCTGGTTGCGGAGCGCATCGACCGCGGACATGCTCATGCCATCTCCTCCTCCGTCGTTCTCTGGAGTCGGCCCGCTCGTGTGGACACGGGGATTCGACTCATCATGCCACCATGGCGGGTGGATCAGAGTCGAGCGAGGGCCGGGTCGTCGGGTGCGTACCGCTGCGCGTTGAACATTCGCCACTGCACGATCTCGGTGCCGCGGTGGCTTCGTCCGGGCGTTGCGTCATGCGGGTAGAAGGGGTTGACGTACTCCCACACCTTCTCGCCGTCGGCGGTCACCTCGAAGATTCGCCCGACTGGGCCGTCGACGATCATGGTGTTGCCGTTCGGGAGTCGCTGGGCGCCCGACATCGCGCCTGACCACCACTCGTCCGCAGCCAGGTGCGGGTAGACGCGCTCGGAGCTCGCGGGCAGGAAGGTGCCGTCCGGGCCGCGGGGGTAGTCACGACCGTCAGGCTCAGCCGCGATCTCGTCGACGGTCGAGTACTCGCGCACACCGATGTGCCCGTTGTTGAACACCAGGATGTTGCCCGCTCCCCGCAAGCCGTCCGCGATCCACTGCGCGTCGTGCTGGTCGAAGAGTTGGCGGTCTCCGGGCCCACCACGCTGGTACACCGCGGGGTTTCCCCACCGGAACTGCAGGTCGCCCGAGGTACCGCGTGCCGCGCTGGTGTCGACGGAGTGGTCGATGATCCAGATCTCGCTCGGGCGCCGGAGGCTGATCAGCACCTGGTCCAGGGCGGCGTTGTACGCGATGGAATTCGCGTGCAGCCAGTCGCGGGGACCGCCGGGGAAGTTGATGTCCATGCGTCCAGGACTGTCGGCGACGCTCCCGTAGTCGGGCTTCGTCGGATCGGTGTCTTGCACCAGGTGGTCCCACACTCGCCATTGCCAGACGACGCGTTTCGTGCGGTGGTCGATCTCGACGATCCGTTCGCTCCAGAACGCCGTCGACGTGAGCAGCGCCGGGTCGCGTCCCTTCGCGAGGGCCTCCTCGCTGGTGTGGCGTTCCCACGCGAGCAGCAACAGGTTGCCGTTCGGCATGATCTTCACATCGTGGTGCTGGAGATGGTTCTTGGTGTCGTAGTGCAATCGCCATCGCACCTTCCCGTCCCATCCGATCTCCTCGATCACGCCGCCGCGACCGCGTCCCCCGCCGAACACGTGGTGTTTCGACTTCTCGGTGCGGAGCAGCCGACCGTTGGGTAGGAGGTACACGGAATTCCCGGGTCGGTTCGTGCCGGGCCAGTGATGGACGACCTGGCCGTCCATGTCGATCAGATAGGTGTCGCTCGTGTTCTGTGGCGCGTACAGCGTGTAGCCGTCGAAGGTCCCCGGGCGCTGCAGCAGGAGCCCGACGGGTGCTGCGCCCACCCCGGTGTCGGACGTGTCGGCAGCGGCCGCGGCGCTCGCGGCGACGAGTGCGGTCGCCGCCAGGATCGCCGTGAAGATCAGCCCGGCGCGGCGGGATCGACGCACCGCCCCGAGTGCCGGACTCGCGGTCAATAGTGATACTCACCGTCGGGCGCAGAAGGTGCCAGCGTGTGCCCGCGGAGACCCCGGTAGTTGTCGGGATAGCGGACGGCACGGAACAAGCGCTCGGGGCGGACCTCGAAGTCGCCCGCGTGTATCACGGGCGCGGGAGCGAAGAAGTCGTTGTCGTAGCTCCACACCTCCGTCCCGAGCTTCGTGATCTCACTGACGTGCCCGGTCGGTCCGTCCGTGATGAGCAGGCTCCCGTTGGGGAGGCGCTGCACGCCTCCGATGAAGTTCGCGAACATCGGGTCGCGGGTTCGCGCGGTGGGGTACAGCCGCTTCACGTGCCCCTTGAACACGCCGTGCGACATGCGGAAGTGTCGACCGTTGCGGGCGGGGATGATCTCATCGACGGTCGAGAACGGTCGCTGGTCGACGTCGCCGTTGCTGAAGACCAGGAGCTTGCCGGCGCCGGGGGTGCCCTTCGGGATGACGCTCGGATTGTGCTGGTAGAAGAGGACCCGGTCTTCGGGACCACCCTGACCGTAGGTCTGGGGGTTTCCGAATCGAGCGAGCAGATCGCCCCGACGGCCCCGTGCCTGCTTGGTCGTGGTGTCGTGGTCGATCACCCAGACCTCGCTGAACTCGCGCGAGCTCACGACGATCTGGTCGCGACCGGCGTCGTAGTCGATACCGTTGAAGTGGTTCCAGGACGCCTGGCCACCGTTGGTGACCCAGTTCAAGTCGATCCGCCGTGGGTGGTCGCCGATGGCCCCGTAGTTGGGACCTCGGGGATCGAAGTCCTGGACGAGGTGATCCCACACGTGCCACTCCCACACGACGGTGCCCCGCTGCACGTCGACCTCGATGATGCTGTCGGGATAGAGACGGCCATTGGGGAGGGTGCTCGGGTCCCGTCCCATGGCGATCGCCTCGTCAGCGGTCTTGAAGTCCCACGCGAGCATCAGCACGTTGCCGTTCGGAAGGCTTACCGCGTCGTGATGCTGGACATGTTCGTCATTCGCGTACTCGAACTGTCCGATCACATTGCTGTCCCAGTCGAGGAGCTGGACGATCCCACCCGCGCCCCCGGCGCGCTCGCGGAATTTCGCGGGCGGGTCCGGCACCCTGCCGGCGCGGAGCAGCAGACCGTCGGGGCGTAGTCGAGCCCACAGACCGGGAAGGAAGTCGCTTCGCCAGGAATGGACGACCTTGCCATCAAGGTCGATGAGATACGTGTCGGTCGTGGTCTGCGAAACGACCAAGGTGTAGCCCGGAAACGCGCCGGTTTCCCGCGACGTGACCGCCGCTGGAGCGCCCGCAGGACCGACGAAGACCAGACCGAAGAGAACGGACACGGCCGCGACGATCCAAGGCGTTGGACGCGCGAAGCGCGGGCGACTCCTTCGGCGGTGGCGCATCATCAACCCCCGGAATGATTCCCGCCCAGCGTGCGCGTCCTGTGACGAATCAACAGCAATCTCGCGCTGACCCGTGGGTCCGCTCCACATGTGGCAGAGCGCTTGGCCGGATCATGCCCCTCGTACCGTCGTGCAGGCTCCGACGGAGCCTCGTTGGGATGGACCGCGACGAAGCCCTCGGGCAGTCGAGATTGATGGACGGCGCCCTGATCCTCCTCGGTGTGTACATGGCGCAGCCATTCCTCACGGCACGATCGCTCGATGCATCGGCGAAGGTCAGCATCGTCGCGTTCTCGGTGGCGATCCCGCCGTTTGCGGCGCTCCTGCTGGTCAACCGGCACGAGACGTTCCATCGCCGCCGAACCCCGTCCGTCACCGTCGTCATCGCCCGGGTGATCGCCAGTTCGGTGCCTTCGTCGGGGGCGTCGCCGGATTCTGGCACATGACGTGGTTCGCCGGGGTGACGTTCCTGGCTGCCGGATTCGTGGCGGTGGGGTCCACTCGGCCGGCTACTGGCGCCTGGAGTCCACGCACGAGCCCACATCGTGAGCACCCCCGGGCAGTGATTCTGGTCGGAGTCTCGTCGCCCGCGACCCACCCGAGGAATAATACCCCTGGGGGTATCAGTTGCCGTGGGTGTTCACCGCCGACACGGGAGTGAGTTGATGAAGGTCTGGTCACCCGAACTGCCGTCCTCGCACGAGCCATCGGCGGCACCCGACGAGCGGGCCCTGTTCCCACGAGTGGCTGCGTCGATGGCCCGACACCGCCGGGCCGTGATCGTCACGTGGCTGGTCGTCGCATTCGCCGCCGCACCTCTCGCGCTCACCTTGTCGAGCGCATTGTCGGGGGCGGGCTGGGAGGCGCAGGGTTCGATCGCCCAGCAGGTGCGTGACGAGCTCCGAGCTGACTTCGGATCCCTGGGCGCCGAAAACCCGATCGTCGTGTACCACCAGGCCGAGCCGATCGCTTCGGACCCGAGCGGACTCCAGACCCTGGTCAGCAAGCTCGAGCACGCGCCGCGCGCGACCGATGTCGTCGACCCGCGGTCAGTGCCCGCGGAAACCGGCCTCATCTCGCGCGACGGCCGCACCGCGCTGATCCCCGTTGCGCAGAAGGTGACCTCGGACGCGCAACGCCCGATCGCCGCCGGTGAGCTCGGAAGCTACGTGGACGGGCTGTCGCTCGCCCCGGGTGCCCGGGCGAAGGTCACCGGGGAGTGGCCGGTGTGGAGTGACTTCAACGCGGTCAACGCCGAAGCGCTCCACAAGGCAGAGCTCCTCAGCGGCCTTCCCACACTGCTCCTGCTCTTCGTCGCGTTCGGAGCGATGATCGCTGCGGGCCTCCCGCTCCTGCTCGCGCTCGCCGGCATCGCGGTCGGCTTCGCGGTGTTGCACATGCTGTCGTGGATCACGCCCATGTCGGTGTGGTCGATGAACTTCTCGATGATGATCGGTCTCGCCGTCGGCATCGACTACAGCCTCTTCATCGTCAGCCGCTACCGAGAAGAACGCGCCGAGGGCAAGGACGCGGTGACCGCGATCGAGAACACGATGTCGACCGCGGGCAAAGCCGTCTTCCTGTCGGCATTGACGGTCGTGCTGTCGCTCGCGGCGGTGTTCCTCGTGCCCGTGATGGTGTTCCGGTCGATGGCCCTCGGCATGATCCTGTCGGTCGTCGCGGTCGCGATCGCCGCGCTGACTCTCTTGCCCGCGGTACTCGTCGCGCTCGGGGAGAAGGTCCTCGTGACGCGAGGCAGGAAGGATCCCGACATGGTCGCCGAAGGCCGCTGGGCGCGGTGGACCGGCGTCGCGCTGCGCCGTCCCGGTGCGGTGCTCGCGATCGGCCTGGTGGTCCTCGGCGTGCTCGTGCTGCCGGCGTTCGGTATGCACCTCGGGATGCCAGGGGCGCGGGTCGTGGACGCTGGCCGTACCAGCCGAGACGGCTACGACCTGTTGGTCAAGGGCTTCGGGCCTGGCGCAGCCGCGCCCGCTTTCATCACCGTCCCCGCGGTCGACGCGACCACCGTGGTGAAGGTCGCCGCCGCTGATCGCAATGTCATCGACGCGCGGGTTGTCGCCGAACCGGCTGCGACCGGCCGCGTCGTCGTGCGCGTCACACCAAGGACACCGGTGGATGACTCCGCGACTGCTTCGATGGTCCATCGGCTCCGCGCTGAGCTCGATGCGGCTGCGCCCGCAGCGAACGTCGGAGGCCCAGCGGCGCAGAATGCTGACCTGACGAAGGTCCTCACCGGTCGCGCGCCGTACGCGATCGGCATCATCCTGATCGTCGCCTTCGTGCTGTTGCTGGTCGTGTTCCGCAGCGTCGTCATCGCATTGTTCTCGATAGTCATGAATCTGCTCACTGTGGGGGCCGCGTTCGGATTCGCGACCGTCGTGTTTCAACACGGCGTCGGGGCGGGTCTCCTCGGCATCGAAACCCAGGGCTTCGTCGACGCGTGGGCGCCACTGTTCTTCTTCGCCCTGTTGTTCGGATTGTCGATGGACTACCAGCTTTTCCTGCTCGCCGCGATCCGCGAGCGCCACCAGGCCACCGGTGACACCAAGCGCGCGATCGGGGAAGGCATCGCCCGAACCGGCCGGCCGATCACGAACGCCGCGCTCATCATGATCGTCGTCTTCATCGCCTTCGGCGTGACCGGACCCATCCCACCGACGGAGCTCGGCGTCACCCTCGCCATGGCGGTGCTCCTCGACGCGACCGTGGTGCGAGTGATGCTCGTCCCGGCCACCATGGCACTGCTCGGCGAACACAACTGGTACGTGCCGAAATGGCTCGGCCGCCTCCTACCCGACGTCCACTTCAGCCACTGAGGAACACGCGCAGATGAACCGCAACGACCGGAGCGCGAGATTTCGCACCGCCGAGCTGGTGCGGGCACGCCGCCGGACCACCTGAGACCAAGCCCGAGAAGCGCCGCGGCGATCGCTGCCATCCGCAAGGAGGAACGCATGCACATCAGCCCAGATGTGGTCGGGGAGCTGCAACGACGGCTCCGGCGGGTCGAAGGTCAAGTACGCGGGGTCCAGAACATGCTCGCCGAGGAACGCGACTGCCGCGACGTGATCACCCAGATCGCGGCGGCGTCTCGCGCGCTCGAGCAGGTCGGGTTCCGCCTCCTCGCGGCGGGCCTGACGTCGTGTCTCGAGGATCCCCAGCAATCCGAGGCGCAGGGGTATCCCGTCGCCGAGGTCGAGCGGCTCTTCCTCAAGCTCGCATGAAGGAGAAGTCCCGCGTTCCATTCGATGCGCACGGACTGGTGTGACGCGCGCGCGAAGCAGGCGGTTCAGGTGAAGATGATCTGACCGCCGGCAGCTTTGTCGTAGAACTCGCCGACGGTGATGATGTCTTCGATCTGGTCGACGAAGTCGTCTTTGGTGAACCCGAACATGTCGACCGAGGCTTTGCAGGCGTACATGCCGGCGCCGGTATCGCCGATCATCTCGATGAACTCGTGCACGGGTGGGATGTCGAGGTCGGACATCTTCTTCTCCATCATCTTCGTGGCTATTGCCGACATGCCCGGGAGCATGCCGATCAGGCTGGCGATGTGCATGCCGGGGTTGCCGACCGTCGCGACCTTGATGTGTTCGATGCGTTCACGGTGGACCGCGTCGAGGCCGAAGAACGTGAAGAAGAGGTTGGCGTCGATCCCTTCGGCGCGGGCGCCGTTGGCCATGATGAGCCCGGGATAGATGCCTTCGAGCGATCCTTTCGAGATCACGATCGACACCTTCTCGATGCTGTCCGACATCAGGTTCCCTTCGGGTCAGATGCAGCCACGGGGCTTGGGAATCCCGGCGATCTTGGCGGCGAGCTTGGCGGGACCCTTCGGGAAGAGCTCGTAGAGCTCCTTGATCGACACACCCGAGGTCTTGCCGAGCGCCCTGACGGTCGGGCCGGTGCCCTTCGCGAAATATTCCTCGCGCATGAAGTGGATCACTTGCCAGTGCTTGGGGGTGAGGGGGTCGATGCCCTCGCGTGTGGCGATCTCGATTGCCATGGCTTCGGTCCACTGGTCGGGTTGCTCGAGAAAGCCTTCGTCGTTGAGGGTGACGTCGACCCCGGCGATCGTGGCGGTGGACACGGGAGACTCCTTTCAGGAGGTCGCAGTGGGGATGTCCTTGCCTGCGGTCGGCATGTCGGCAGTGATGCCGGGAATGTCACGGCCGGGCAACAAGGCGTGCCAGTAGAACCACTGGAACATCAGCTTGCCGAGGTGGTTGAGCCGTGACTCCTTGAGCAGGGGGAGACCGACTCGCGTGGGGAAGTGACCGCCGACGGGTTCGTGGTCGTAGTTGAAGTCGATGAGCATCGCTTTGTGGAAGCCGGTCTCGATGAAGCAGTTCGAGTGCCCGTCGTAGGACGCGGCGAGCGGCTCCCCGCGGAGAAAGTGTTGGATGTTCTCGACGAGGGCCTCGCCTTCGTAGTGCGTCACGGAGCCGGCCTTGGAGATCGGCAGGCCGGTTGCGTCGCCGATCGCGAACACGTTCGGTCTCGCGTGTGTCTGCAGGGTGTGTTCGTCGGTGAATACGAAGTCGAGTGCATCGCCGAGGCCCGGCGACGCGCCGACGTACGCGGCGCCGCTGTGTACCGGGATCACAACTCCGAGATCGAAGGGGACCTCGCGGTCGTCGTAGCTGAGGAGCCGTCGGCCGTCGCCGTCGACCTCGCCGGTATTGAACTCGGTCACCAGGTCGATGTTGCGCTCCGCGAGCATCCCGCCGAGGGTCTGCGACGCGGTCGGGGTCGTGAACGCGCCGTCGAGGGGCGTGACGAGCGTGATCGTGGTCTGGTCGCGCACGCCGTGTTCGTGGAGATACCAGTCGGCGAGGAAGCAGAACTCGAGCGGCGCGACTGGGCACTTGATCGGCATGTCGACCACGTTCACGACCAAGCGTCCACGATCGAACCTCGCGAGCGCAGGCTCCAACGCAGTCGCGCCCGCGAGGTCATAGAACGTGAACATGTGGTCCATCCACCCTGGACCGGTCAGGCCCTCGGTCTCCTCGGGCACCAGACGGGATCCCGACGCGACAACGAGCACGTCATAGCCGAGAACCGTCCCGTCGGTGAGCTCGACCCGGTCGGCGTCGAGGTCGACATGGTCGATCCCACTCTGGTGATAGGCCACGCCGGCGTGGAGCTGCTGGGACCGCGGCCGGACGATGTCCTCGGGGTCGGCGAGCCCGAAGGGGACGAACAGCAAGCCCGGCTGGTAGACGTGGCGGTCGTCGGCGTCGACGACCGCGATCGATGCCTCCGATGGCGCGAGCGCCTTGCGCAGCCGGTTGGCGGTCAATGTCCCACCCGTGCCGCCGCCCAGGATCACAATGCGCGAAGTCATGACCGTGCAAGCGTACGGCCACACCCAACCCCGCCGGCAGGGCCGAACGACCCTCCACCAGGGCCAGCGATCGCAAGGTGGCCGAACGAGGTCCTGGCGCTGAACGCCCACGCGCTAGCCAGGCGCGGTTGATCTCATGGCCTGAACCGACTCGTGGTCCTACAGCTTCCCGGCCTTCGGGTCGAGTGATGATGGAGAGTGCTGAAGGTCCAGGGAGCCAGTTGGGCAGCGACAACCATCGATCTCTTGTTCCGGTGCGATGACCGTGGACCAGGAGCGTCGGCCCGACTCCTGCTCGGTGGATCTCGCGGGAGAGTGTGCAATGCAGGAGTTCTCGACCGAAGCGTTTGCCGAGCTTGCGGATCGGCGAGGCCTCGTGTTCCCTCGTCGTCTGTTGGGCGAGATCGTCGCCGAGCTCGACGCGGGCAAGCACATCATGCTGACCGGCGCACCCGGCACGGGAAAGACATCTCTTGCGTACCTGGCAGCCGACTTGGCGAGAGACGCACTGCAGTGCACCGGCTACTTGGCGGTCACCGCGAACAGTGACTGGGGCGCAGGTGAGATGATCGGCCGCTACGCGGCGACACCCGAAGGTGAGGTGTTCGAGCCGGGCTTCTTCCTCCAAGCGATTCAGTCAGGCAGCTGGCTCGTCATCGACGAGTTGAATCGCGCTGACTTCGACCGTGCCTTCGGCCCGCTGTTCACCGTCATGGCGAACGAGCCGGTGACCCTTCCGTTCCGACAAGTCGGGCACAGTCGCCCGATGTCGATCGTTCCCATCGATGCTGTCACTCCGCCCAACACCGAAGAAGTCCGCATTCCGAGGTCGTGGCGGATGATCGCGACGATGAACGAGTTCGACAAGGCGACGCTCTATCGACTCTCGTACGCCCTGATGCGTCGCTTCGCGTTCATCGAGGTCGAGACTCCACCCGACGATGTGATTCGCCGCTTGGTAGCCGGAGCGGGAGACCTCGTTGCTGCTCTTCTGCCGGTACGCGAGTTCATAGAGCTTGGCGCCGCGGTCTTCGTCGATGCGGCGCGATATGTCGAGCGCCGCCGCGAAGACCCCGGGATCACCAGCTCCCGCGTGCTGTTCGAGACCTTCTACGGATATTTCCTGCCTCAACTCGACCGGCTCGACGACGCTGAGGCGCGCAACCTCTACGAAGTCCTCAGCCCGCTCTTCGACCGTGCCGAGGCGAACGACTTGCGGCATGCACTTCGCAAGCTGGTCGGTCTGTCAACGCAACCGAACCGGGCGGCTGCCGGTGTGGTCGGCGCCACCTTGCCTGGATCGCTCGGCCCTTCACGATGAGTCCGGGGAGCCCTCTGGGGGCAGCTCTGGTCGACCTGCGGGACCTGGTCGAGTCGATCCCCCACATCGTGTGGATTTGCGGACCTGGCGGCGCGAATGAGTACCAGAATCAGCGAGCATGTGAGTACGCGGGCTCTCCGGCTGATGAGGTCGACCCGGGGAACTGGCTCGACCTCGTCCACTCCGACGACGTCGAGCGAGCGAAGCGCGAGTGGGCCGAGGCAGTCGGAGCGGAGACGTCGTACGAGATGGATTGCCGGCTCCGCCGCCGCGACGGCGTGTATCGCTGGCACACGCTGCGCGGCCAGCTGAAGCGGGATGACGGCGCGATCGTTCGCTGGATCAACACCGCGACCGATATCGACGACCGGAAACGATTCGAGGACGAGCTCTGCCGATCCCAGCGTGCTGCCGCAGAGACGTTGAGCCTTCTCGAAACTCTGCAGTCCGCGGCACCTGTTGGCCTCGGATTCGTTGATCGTGACTGTCGCATCGTGCGTATGAACGACATGCTCGCTGAGTTCAACGGCGGTTCGATCGCAGAACAGATCGGCCGCACCGTGGCCGAGGTGGTACCGGAAGTCTGGGCACAGATCGAGCCGCTCTATCGGCGCGTGCTCGACCACGGCGAGAGCGTCCTCAATATCGATGTCGGCGCTACGAAGGTCGCGGACCGGAGTCAGGTCCGTCACACGCTCGCGAGCTATTACCCCGTGCGCCTCGACGACGAGATCATCGGCGTCGGCGTCGTTGTCGTCGATATCACCCAGCGATTCGAGGCCGCGGCGGTACGCAATGAGCTCATGCACTCGGCCGTCGATGCGATTGCGGCCACGATCGACGCGCGCGATCCGTACACGGCGGGACATCAGCGACACGTGGCCGAGCTCGCCGCCGCGATCGCGGCAGAGCTCGGACTCGATCCTGATGCCATCGAGGGCGTGCGCCTGGCAGCCGGGCTCCATGACGTCGGCAAAATCGGCGTTCCCGTGGAGATCCTGACCCGTCCGAGCGAGCTCCGGCCGGCCGAATGGGAGCTCCTCAAGACCCATCCGGGCATGGGGTACGACATCCTCGCGGGCATCGACTTCCCCTGGCCGATCGCCGTCATGGTGCTCCAACACCATGAACGGCTCGACGGGAGCGGGTACCCCAATGGGCTCCGTGGCGACCAGATCATTCTCGGCGCACGCATCATCGCCGTCGCCGACACCCTCGAAGCCATGGAGGCCAATCGACCGTTTCGCCTGTCACCAGGAGTCGACGCTGCCCTCGATGAGCTCCGCGACGGCCGGGGTACCCGTTACGACACCACCGTCGTCGATGCATGCGTCCGACTCGGCGAACAAGGTCGACTTCCCCTCGACCAGCCGCACGGCGGCCGGACCTGACCCGCATCGGTTGCCGCGAAGCCGATCGTTGTTCAGCGACGGGCGTGGGGCGCCGATACCGAGGGACGAGCGCATGGAGTGGCCAAGTGATTCCTGCTGGCGAGCACGATCGGCTTGAGCGCGTCTGCATCTGGTGTCTTGGTGTCTACACGCTCATCTTCGTGTCGTGGACGTTCCTGCATTGGGGCGGCGATCCGACGACCGTGAGCGATTGGGCCTCGTGGCCGGTGGCTGCTGGCGCCGGAGTCATGTGCTGGCGGCGTTCGAGGAGGCTCGAAGGGCGACGAAAGCTTGCATGGCTGTTCCTGGCTGGCGTGTGCGCAAGCTGGTTGGGAGGCGAAGTCCTGTGGTTCTACCTCGAAGTCGTTCGTCACACCACGCCGTTTCCTTCAGTCGCCGACGTTCTCTATCTGGTGTTCTATCCATTGACGTTCGTCGGGCTCGCGTGCATGCCGTTCTTTGATGCACGATCCCGGGACCGGCTGACGTGGCTCTTGGATTCAGCCGTCGTCATGGTCACCGCGTCGATGGTGATCTGGCATCTCATCATCCAGCCAGAGGCGGTCGATCCTCGCTACCCGTTCTTGACCAAGGTTCTGGTCATCGGGTATCCGGTGGGGGACTTGGTCCTGCTCATAGGGATTGTGCGACTGCTCGTCAGGTATCCACGCCGGGGATCGGCAGCAGGCGTCCGCCTTCTCGGCGCCGGCGTGGTGTTCCTTGTGCTCGCCGACGTGATGTTTGCGCGTCAAGATCTGACTGGCTCGTACCATCCGGGTACGACCCCCGACGCCCTGTGGGTCAGCGCGTTCTTCCTCGTGTTCGCTGCCGCCAGCGTGACGGAGATACAGCCGCAGGAGCTGCGCCTCGGCGGCGCGCGCTTCGAACGTGTGAGTGCTTTGCCTTTCGCCAGTGTCTTTGTCGGACTTGGACTCCTCATCCATGAGGCGCCCAATCCGTCCGTCGGATCGCGAGTATCCCTGAGCATCGGCATGTTCGTCGTGACGGCGCTCGTCGTCGTTCGTCAGATCACCTTGCAACGTGACAACGAACGGCTGGCTGTCCAGCTCCGCGACGAACGGAACGAGCTCGTCGACAGCGAGTCCAGATTTCGTGAGCTCGCCGACAGTGCGTACGATCCCGTCTGGCGTGTGCTCTTCGAACCCGAGCCGCACTTCGACTACCTCAACCCTGCGTTCGAACGCGTGACCGGCTACACGCTCCGAGACTTCGAGAGGAATCCAGAGCTCATTCTCGCCACGATGCATCCACAGGACCGGGAGCTCGCTGTCGCAGCGAATCGAGGTGAAGAGATCCCGTCCGTTGCTGACATGCGAATCACACGTCCAGACGGCACGATGGTGGTTCTCGAGCAACACGTGACACCCATCACCGGGGGATTGCAGGGCATCTCTCGCGATGTCACCGAGATCCGAGCCAACGAAGCGAAGCTGTCGGATGTTGCGTTCCGGGACTCCCTGACGGGACTCGCCAACAGCCGGCTCGTCAACGAGTTCCTGGATGGGGCGCTCAGACGGGCCAAGCGAGCCGGCACTGACGTTGCCGTCGCGTTCCTTGACCTGAACAAGTTCAAGACCGTCAATGACACGTACGGGCATTCGGCCGGTGACATGGTCCTTCAAGTCTGTGCACACAGGCTGGGAGCGACAATTCGAAGCTCGGACATCGTGGGTCGCGTCGGCGGAGACGAGTTCGTCATCATCTTCGATCCCGCGACTCGCGAGGTTGCCAACGTTCTCGAACGCATCAGCGAGAGTCTGAACGATCCGATAGAGCTCGATGATCAGACGAGGCTGTCGTGCACTGCGAGCATCGGGATCGCCGATACGCGCACCATCGGATTCGATCGCAAAGCTCTCCTCCGCGCTGCTGATACGGCGATGTACCAGATCAAGAGCTCCGCCGAAGGATCACGAACGGCACTCGCGGCCTTCGTCTCCCCCTCCCGTCAAGGGTGAGACGTTGCGTGGCCTGCTGAGGACATCGCTCTCGGGCGATCTCGGTGCCGACGTGGCCTTCCGAATCCGAGGTCACGAGCGGGTGCGGTGCTGGGCCGGTCCGCCCGATCGGGACAGGTTGCGGGCGGTGTTGACCAGGCCGACGTGGGAGAACGCCTGTGGGAAGTTCCCGACGAGCCGTCGGGAGCTCGTGTCGTACTCCTCGGCGAGAAGGCCCACGTCGTTGCGGAGCGCGAGGAGGCGTTCGAACAGCCCGCGCGCCTCGTCGACGCGACCGAGCAGGACGAAGTTGTCGGCCAACCAGAACGAGCACGGGAGAAAGGTGCCCTCGCCGGGGGGAAGACCGTCGACGTCGCCATCGACGTGGGTGTAGCGCATCACGAAGCCGTCTTGCAGGAGCTCCCGTTCGATCGCCTCGACGGTGCCCCGGACACGCGGGTCGTCACCGGGGAGGAAGCCGACGAGCGGGATCATGAGCAACGCCGCGTCGAGCTCGGAGGACCCGTAGTACTGCGTGAACGTCCGGCGTTCGGCGTCGAAGCCTTCGCGGCATACCTCGTGGTGGACTTCGGCGCGCAGTGCACGCCACCGGTCGAACGGTCCGTCGTATCCGAAGCGCTCGCCGGCCTTGACCGACCGGTCGAAGGCTACCCAGGCCATGACCTTCGAGTGGGTGAAGTGCCGTCTCGGACCCCGCACCTCCCAGATCCCCTCATCGGGCTCGCGCCATGCGGTCTCGACGAATTCCATCAGGACGAGCTGGAGCGCCCACGCGGTCTCGTCGGGACCGAGGCCGGTCCGCCGGGCCTGGTGCAGGGCGTCCATCACCTCGCCGTACACGTCGAGCTGGAATTGGCGCGAGGCGGCGTTGCCGACGCGCACCGGCGTCGAGCCTTCGTAGCCCGGGAGCCACTCGAGCTCGAGCTCGCTGAGACGGCGCTCACCCGCCGGGCCGTACATGATCTGGAGGTCCGCCGGGTCGCCGGCGACCGCGCGCAGCAGCCAGTCGCGCCAGGCCCGCGCTTCCTCGGTGAAGCCCGCGTTCAGGAGGGAATAGAGGGTGAAGGTGGCGTCCCGCAGCCAGCAGTAGCGGTAGTCCCAGTTGCGGACGCCGCCGAGTTTCTCGGGCAGGGACGTCGTCGTCGCGGCGACGATCCCACCGGTCGGTGCGTAGGTGAGCGCCTTGAGCGTGACCAGGGAGCGCACTACCGGCTCGGTCCATTCCCCGTCGTACGTGCAGCCCCCGACCCAGTCGGTCCACCACCGCTCTGTCTCCGTGATCGCGTCCGTCACGTCGACCGGTTCGGGCGGGGGGTTCATCGACGTGTGCCAGAGGAGCGAGAACGGGATTCGGTCGTCGGCCGTCACCACGAAGTCGGCGACGGTCGTCATCGACTCACCGCGCACCTCGACCCCGGCGCGCAACGTCAAGGCCTCCGGACCCGCGATCGCGACCAGCGCGTCGTCGATCCGCCGCACCCATGGGACGATCGAGCCGTAGTCGAAACGGATCACCAGCTCCATCCGCATCTCGACCCACCCGGACACCCCTTCGACGAGGCGGATCACCGCGGGGTAGGGGGCACGGTGGGGCATGCAGTCGACGATCCGGACGACGCCGGTCTCGGTCTCGAGCTCGGTCTCCAGCACCAGGGTGCTGTCGCGGTAACGACGGCGCGTCCGGACGACGGTGCCGGTCGGGGCCAGCGACCAGCGGCCGTGACGCTCGTCGCCGAGCAGCGCCGCGAAGCACGCACCCGAGTCGAAGCGGGGGAGACACAGCCAGTCGATCGATCCGTTGCGCCCGACCAGCGCGGCGGTGTGGGTGTCGCCGATGAGCGCGTAATCCTCGATGGGGATCGACACCGGCGGTCTGCTCAGCGCATCGTGAAGTCGATGACCGGCTTCACATCGTCGGGGGTTCGGACCGACGCGTCGGCCTCGTCGTCGAGCGGCACGCGCCGGGTGACGAGACGCTCGAGCCAGTCGCGATCAGCCCGCGCGAGTGCACTTGCCGCGGCTTCAGAGTGACGGCGGTTGGCGTTGACCGAGCCGAACGCGACGTCGTTGGCGAGGACGAGCTCGCGGTTGACCGCGCCGGCGTCGAACGACAGGGCCTCCGACCCGACGACACGCCCGTGAGACACACGATCCCGTTCGGGTCGGTGGCGCCAAGGACCGGGCCGTCTGCCGGGGGCGGCTCGGTCACGTCGTCGGGCCGCACGGAGCCCGCCTGACCGGCAACGACGGTGATCGCGCGCACGCCGCATCATCGCAGGTCCCGTAACCATCCCCGCCATGGTCGCGCCGGCCGCACTACGCCTTGTCGCCGGGGTCCTCGTCGGCTTCCTTCCGGCGGGCGTCCGGTTCGGAGGAGGGGACATTCCCCAGATGAGCTGCGTCGGGACCGACGACGCGGGCGTGGATTGCTCGCGTCAGCTCGTGGATCTGTTCGGTCAGCTCGGTGTTCAGCTTGAGCTCCTGTTCCTGCTCGAGGAAGTCGTGGTCGGCTTTGAGGTGGGCGAACTCGGCTTGGCGGTTCTGGCCGATCAGCACGAACGTCGACAGGAAGATCGCTTCCAGCGACACGATCAGGGTCAGCTTCGGCCATGGGTCGCCTTCGGCGAAGATCATCCATGCGGCGAACAGCACGACATGGAGGTACACGAAGAGCATGGACCCGGAAAACGCGGTGATCGAATCGGCGACTCGCAACTGAGCGTTGTTGGCGCGCTCGCGCTGGGAGGCGACGACGACTGGATGATGCTGGGTATGGCGTGTTCGCACCGGCACTGCATGACCTCCGAGGTTCGCAACGACGGAGCGGAACGCCGCATGCGGTTCGCCACATGACCGACGCTCTGCCCCGGATGGACGGCTGAGCCCGGAGTATCCTGACGCGCGAGAGCCGCTGGAAGCGCCGCGCGGCCGTGTTCCCGGGAGTCGAGTACCTCGGCCGTAGGGTGGCGAGATGGTCGCGGAGCCTTCGGACGCCGGGCGGGCGATGCGTGTCGTGATCGTGGGTGGCGTCGCGGGAGGCATGTCGGCCGCGGCGCGTCTTCGCCGCCTTGACGCGGACGCGAGCATCACGATCTTCGAACGGTCTGGCCACGTGTCGTTCGCGAACTGTGGCTTGCCCTATTTCGTTGGGGGGCTGATCGAAGAGGAAGACGACTTGACGCTCCAGACCCCGGAGCAGCTCTTTGCTCGTTTCCGGCTCGACGCGAGGGTCGACAGTGAGGTCGTTGCGATCGATCGCGCCGGGCACACGGTGACGGCGCGTTCGACGACTACTGATGCGGAGACGGAGACCGGCTACGACAAGCTCGTGCTCAGCACGGGCGCGGCGCCGGTGCGGCCGCCGATTCCTGGCTATGACCGTGTTCGCACCCTGCGGACGGTCGAGGACGCTGCCCGGCTCCTGTGCGACGTCGACGTTGCGCCGTCGACCGCGGTGGTGATCGGTGCGGGCTTCATCGGGCTCGAGATGGCCGAGAATCTGGTCGCGCAGGGCATCGATGTCACGATCATCGAGGCCGCGCCGCAGGTGCTTCCACCGCTCGATCCGGAGCTGGCCATTCTCGTCGAGGACGAGCTGGTCGCGCACGGCGTGCACGTCGAGATCGCAGCGGCGGTGGCATCGGTGGAGGACGCGTCCGTCACGCTTGCCGATGGACGGGCGCTTCCGGCGGACCTTGTTGTCGGCGCGATCGGTGTGCGACCCGATGTGAGACTCGCGGAAGCGGCTGGCCTGGAGCTCGGACCGAGCGGTGGCATCGCGGTCTCGGAGACGAACCAGACGAACGATCCCGATGTCTACGCCGTGGGCGACGCCGTGGAGAAGTCGGACGCGATCTCGCACGCGACGTCGCTGATCGCCCTCGCGAACGTCGCGAATCGTCAAGGTCGAAGGGTGGCCGACCACATCGCTGGGCGGCAATCCCGCTCGGTGGCGTCGACGGGGACCGCGGTCGTCAAGGTCTTCGACCTGGTCGCCGCGACCGTCGGATGGAGCGAACGACGCCTGCAAGCAGCGGGGCTGCCGTTTCGGGCCATCCACTCACATCCGTTCGACCATGCCACCTACTACCCGGGCGCGACACGCATGTGCGCGAAGCTGATCTTCGACCCGCACGACGGAACGATCCTGGGCGCGCAAATCGTCGGCCGCAACGGCGTCGACAAACGGATCGACGTGATCGCGACCACGATGGCCGGCGGCATGACGGCCGACCGCCTCGCCGACCTCGAGCTGGCGTATGCGCCGTCGTTCTCGTCGGCCAAGGATCCCGTCAACATGCTCGGCTACATGGCCGAGAACGTGCTCAGCGGCGACTGCGACATCGTGGAGCCGAGCGAGCTCGACGCGCTCGTCGCGCAAGGCTGGACCGTGATGGACGTGCGCACCGCAGAGGAACACGCCGCCGGCGCCATCCCCGGATCGATCAACCTACCGATCGACGCGCTCCGCGACCGACTCGACACGCTCACGGCGACCCCCATCGTCGTCTATTGCGAGGTCGGTCAGCGAGGGCACACCGCGACCGCCTTGCTGCAAGAGCTCGGGATCCGAGCCCGCAACCTCGACGGCGGCTACCAAACCTGGAAAGCGACCTTGCGCGCCCGGGCGCACCACCGTCTCTCCGAGCGGAGCGAGCAGAGGTCGCTCAGCGAGGGATGGACCGACCCGCGAGGACCATGAGCCGTTCGGTGTCGGTGGCGTCCGCCGGAGTCGGGACCACGGGCTTGATCAGACCGTGCTCGCGCGCCGTGTCGGTGCAGGTTGCCGCGACCACACCTGAGATCGTGGGGATCATCCCTGGCGGGAACTCGATCGGATGACCGACACTCGCTGCGAGATCCCACGCGTGGCACAGCGCGTCGATGGTGGCGAAGTTGATCACGACCGATCCGGGCAGCTCGCCGAGCGGAGTGACATGGCTCGACGCCAGCACGCCATCAGTGCCCCACATCGCCACACTGCGCTCGGTCACCTCGTTCGCGTACTGCGCGAGGTCGCCGTCGTAGGGCACCGCACCCATGGTCTCCGCGGGCGACACGGTCTCCTCGCCGGTGACGATGCCAGCCCAGAGCAGCTGGTTGTTCAACGCGTGGCTGGCCAACCGGCGCACCGTCCAAGGCTCGCAGTTCGAGACGATGTCCATCTGCGCCTCTTGCAGCGCGACGACCTGCTCGCGCAGCGCTCGGACCGCGAAATTCAGGGTTGCCAACTGATCCGCTGCTTCCTGATCCACCGGTTCCCTCCTCGGCCGCGGCGCGAACGCTACTTCGTCGTGGCCGCGGCGTCTCCGGTACGACGCGCGCGAGGCCGATCCCCGGAGGACCGGCCTCGCGTCTCGTACCTCGGCGCGCCCGGGTCGCTCGACGTCAGGGTCGTGCGACCTCGCATTCCTTGGGATCGATGTGGCCGAGGTTCCTCACCACCGTGAACGTGCCGCCCTCCGACCGGGCGATGTACATGTTCATACGCACGTGGTGCTGACCCGGCACCATCTCGGCCGGGCCTCCCGGGCCCTGCTCGATCCGAGCATGGTCGAGTGCTGCGATGATGTCGTCTCGGTCCAACGAACCAGCCTCCCGGACCGCGCTCTCCCAGAGCTTGAATGCCCGGTACGTTCCCGTGCACGCGCTGCCTGCGGTGAACAGGGCGCTGCCCGGGTAGAGGCTCTCGTAACGGTTGAGGAGCTCGATGCTGAACGGGTCTTCGACGCTGCGGTAGTAGTCGAGACACCCGTAAAGGCCCTCGACGTGGTCGGCCGGCACCAGGTTCAGGAAGTTCTCGTCGAAGTACGTGCACACGACCTGCCCGCCCTGAGCGGTGAAGCCCGCGCGGTGCAGCTGTTGGAGGAACGGTGTCAGCCCCGGCGGGACGATCGTGTTGAAGACGACGTCAGCGCCGCTGGACATGATGTCTCGCACCACGCGCTCGTAGTCCATGTGGTCCATCGGGAAGTACTCCTCGCCGACGACCTCACCGCCCTCCGCGCCGACCACTTCACGGACCTTCTTGTTCAAGGTCCGCGGCCAGAGGTAGTCGGCCGAGGGCATGAAGAAGCGCCGTACCCCGGTCTCGCGCATCAACCACGGGAGAAACGGCTCGACCTGCTGTGCCGGCACCGGGCCGGTGCAGAAGATCAACGGGTGGCACTCCTGTCCCTCGTACTGCTCGGGGTACAGGTAGAGCGTCTTCGCCCGGTCGACCACCGGTCTCTTGATCGCTTGTCGGGTAGAGCTGTAGATACCACCGACGACGACGTCGACGTCGATCTGCTCGACGAGCTTCGCCGCCACGGCCTCCGCCACCGCGTCGTCGGTCGCGCTGTCCTCCAGGAACAACTCCACCGGGTGACCGAGGAGTCCACCGCGGGCGTTGAGGTCGTCGACCACCATCTTGGCGACGTTCGCGTTGGCGACGCCCATGAAGGACAGTGGGCCGGTCTGGTCGCTGATCATGCCGACCCGGGCCGGTCGGTTGTCGGAGCTGCTCATCGTCGTCCTCCTCACGCCTTGTAGGAGCCGAGAAGCAGCGCGGCTTGGGGCGCGCCGAGGTGGCCGGCCTCCTTGAGGATCGGCGGGACGTCCGGGTCGGACACGAACTGTGCCCATCCGGCCTCGTCCCAGTCGAACAGCGCCCAGACGCGGTTCTCCTCGGTGGGGTCGCGGAACACGGTCGAACCCTTGGAGCCGTGGAGGCCGCGCTGGTCGGCGCCCTTGGTGCCGAAGACCTCGAGGAATCGGTCGACGCTCTCGACGGTGGTCGTTGCCAGGATCATGACGGTTTCCCTTCTCGCCAACCGGTGCGGTCGGCACAGGGGTCATTCTCCGGACGTGTCGCAGCTGCGGCATCGGTGGATCTACCTATTTCCGCGGTCGTCGACGACCTCGTGCGTGAGGGCCCAACGGGTGGCCGCCGCGCGGCTGGAGACTCCGATCTTCGTGTAGATGTTCTGGATGTGGTGCTCGGCGGTTCGCGATGAGATGAACAGCTGGGTCGCGATCTCGGCCGTCGTTCGGCCGTCGGCCACGAGGCGGAGCACCTCGATCTCTCGTCGGCTCAGGCCTCCGGGCCGCACCGGGCGTGCGCCCGGGCTCGGGTCGCGGCGGGCGACATCGATCTGCTGGCGCGCGTAGACGGCTGCGTCACCGAGGTTGAGAGCAGCTCCCGCCGACAGCAGCTCCGCAGTGCGCGTCGTTCCAAGCTTGCGACTGACGCTGTCGGTGATGTCGGCGAGCTCAGGGACGTGGTGGAGACTTGATTGCTGACGGGACAGTGCGCCGAGGAGCATCCCTGCCGGCGCAAGGCGGTCGAGGCGCTCGAACAGCGCGGGCACGCTCCCCAAGGTGATGATCAGCTGGGGGACGTTGCCGGCATGATGGAACGCGGCGATCGCCTCGGCGAACAGGACGAGCGCCGCTTCGGGTTCACCGTGGGAGGTGTGGAGGCGCGCCGCGTCCCGCGCGAGGAAGCCCTCGAAGAAGAGGACCCGATGCTCACGCACGACGGCGACGCCCTCGTCCCACGCTGCGAAGGCCCGCCGCACATCCGCCTTGGAGAAGGCCATCCCCGCGATCCACAGCGCGTACGAAACCCAATAGGGGTTGCCGAGCGATCGTGCGGAAGCGACGGCCTGCTCGGCGAGCGCGAGCGCTTCCTCGATCCGGCCACACGACTGGAGGCCGTCGACGTAGGAGGCGAGACCGTAACCCCGATCCCTCCCGTACCGTTCCGCCACCACCGCGGTGAGCTCGACATAGCAATCGAGGTCGCCGCAGTAGACGGCGCCGAGGGCTTCGATGAACGACGCGTAGCCCGGTTCACACGAGTCGTACTGCGGGTCGATCTCGAGCTCGGTCGCCCGGTGCGCGTGTGCTCGCGCCGTCTCCGCCCTCCCAACGAAGCATGCGTACCCCGCCGCCGTATACAGCCGAGGGAGACGGCGGACGTCGGCCGCAGATGCACGTTCGAGCAGAGCCTCCGCCCACGCAAGCGTCTCGAACAGTTGCACCGAGACACCCATCAGTGCAGCATGTGCCACGATGTCGGTCGCAACCTCCAGGTTGCCTCGTCGCGCGCTCCACTGGTATCCCGAACGCAAGTTGCCGAGCTCTGTCTCGACCCAGTCGACCGCGCCTCGCCACTCCGGACCGTTCCAGTGGTCCCAGCGCTGGATGCATTCGCGCGCGAAGTGCTCGGCACACCGGTCGCGAGTCCGCTCGAGCTCGCCCCTCTCCGCCAACCGGTCCTCGGCGAACTGGCGGATGGTCTCGAACAGCCGGTATCGGGTGCGGGTGGTGGTGTGGTCGGCGGCCACGAGCGACTTGCGGACCAACGAGTCGAGACGCCGGAGCACGTCCACGTCGTCGGCATGGTCGACGATCGCGCAGATGCTCGGCAGATCGAAGCCGCCCGCGAAGACCGACGAGAGCCGCAGCAAGGCTTGCTCCTCGTTGTTCAGAAGGTCGTACGACCACTCCACCGCGTGGCCGAGCGTGCGTTGCCGTTCCGGCCCCGGCGTCGACCCTTCCAGCAGCCGGAACCGGTCGGCGAGCCGGTCGCGAACCTCGACCGCGCTCATGGCTGCCATGCGAGCGGCCGCGAGCTCGATCCCCAAGGGGAGACCATCGACCGTTTCGCAGATCTCGGTCACCGCCCTCGCGGTTTCCGGCTCACGCAGCCCGAAGTCGGGCCGCACGCTTCGCGCCCGGTCGACGAACAGCGTCACCGCGTCGGAGGTCACGTTCCCTTCCAGTGCCAGCGGCACCACCGCGAACACCGTCTCGTCGCCTGCAAGTGCTTCACGCGACGTGGCGATGATCTTCACGCCCTCCGTCGAGGCGAGCATCGCGTCAATGGCCGACGCCGCGGCGGCCAGCACGTGTTCGCAGTTGTCCATCACCAACAGGATCTGCTGACCTGCGAGCGCATCGGCGAGGGTCTCGATGATCGCGGCATCGCCGCGAGGGGTGATGCCGAGCACGGTTGCGACGGCGGCGGGCACTGAGGCCGCGTCGCCGATCGATGCCAGCTCGACCAGCCACACGCCGTCGGGAAACTCGCCGGCGACCTCGGCCCCGACTTCGAGGGCCAGGCGCGTCTTCCCGACACCGCCCACGCCGGTGAATGTCACCAGTCGACGCGACCGCACGAGTGCGGCGACTTCAGTGACCACGTCCTCTCGGCCAACGAGCGAGCTGAGCTGCTGCGGGAGGTTGCCCCTGAGGGAGTCGACCCTGCGCAGGACGGGGAACTCCGTGGGGAGTCCGTCGGCAGTCACCTGGTACACGGACATCCGGCCGCGCGAACCGCGGAGCCGGTGCTCGCCGAGCGGGCGCAGCGCCACGCGGTCGCCCAGCAGCGCCTCGGTCGCGTCGGAGACGAGTACCTGACCTCCGTGCGCGAGTGACATCAACCGCGCGGCGCGGTTCACCTCGATGCCGGAGTAGCTCTGGTCGCGTGCGGCCGCCTCACCAGTGTGGAGTGCCATGCGAACGGCGAAGTTGACGACGGCGTCGTCACGCAGATGCTCCTGGGACTCGATCGCGGCGGCAGCTGCGTCCGCGGCGGTCGAGAACGCGGCGGAGAAGCCGTCACCGCGCACGCCGAAGATGTAGCCGCCGTGCTGTTCGATCGTGCCGCGCACGATCGTGTCGTGCACGCGCAGGGCATCGGCCATATCGGTGGCCGATTCCTCCCACAGGCGCGTTGAGCCCTCGATCTCGGTGACCAGAAAGGTCACCGTGCCCACCGGGAGCGCGCGCGGCATGGCCGCACGGTAACGCGCACCTCGAGGGCACGAACGGCGCCCTTCCCACGCGGTCAGGCGTACGCTGAACGTCGACGTCGTCGAATCTCACGCTCGACATCGGCGTCGGTCACCGGCGCCGCGTTCAGGGGCGTGGCACACGGCCTCGACGTTGATCCGGTCCGGGTCGCGGACGAACGCGCCGTAGTAGCTCGGGTGGTACTCGGTCCAGACCCTGGGTTCGTGGAGCACCTCGGCGACGGCAGCGAGCGCCGCATCGAAGAACGTTCGCACTGTCGCCCGGTTCGGTCCGGCGAAGGCGATGTGCGACTCGCGGAACCCATCACCACTTGCCCGGGGGCCCAGCCACAGCTGCCGGCGCGGGCGATCAGCGTGTCGCTGCCGACACCGACGATCCTGACCATCTCTCCGAGGTCTCCCTCCGAGGTGCGCGGAGCGGTCGTCGCCGCGCTTCAGTCGACCGCGGGTGCGCCGAGCGCGTGCACCACGTAGTCGTCGGCCTGTTCGTCGAGCTGCATCTCGATGAGGCCACGCGCGCGTGCTGCCTTGCAGAACTGCAGGAAGCCTCCATATCCGAAGCGCTTCTCGGTGAAGGCGGGGAGCTCCTTGCGGAGCTGGGTCTTCAGGCCCGAGAGGTGTACCGGGCCGGGCTTTCGCTCGAGGCGCTCGACCGTCCGGCGGAGCGCGTCGAACGCCGCCTGCTCTTCCTGCGCGCCGGTCGGGAAGCGCACCTCGGGGTCGCCCTCGGCGCTCCCCTCCGCCAGCTCCACCACACCGCGCGTCTCCAAGTTGTGCAGGAGCTCGCCGAACCCGCGGAAGCCGTGATGTGCCTCACTGAAGGTTGGGTCCTTGCGCAGGATCGTGCGCTTGAGACTGGAGGCAAGCACCGGCCCGGTGGTGCTGCGTTCGAGACCCGCGAGCGTTGCGGTGACGAGTGCACCGAGGTCGACCTCGTCGATCTTCGGCGTGGTCGGGTCCGCCGCGCCGGCGTTCCCGTCTGCGGTCTTGGTCGTGGTGGTGCGGCGGCCCGAGCGGCGGGTCCTGGGAGCTTCGACGCCACCGAGGCGCTCGTAGAAGAGGAACTCGTCACACGCGGGGGGGAGCAGCGCGGAAGTCGACGCCTCGACCCCGATCCCGATCACCCGGCGATTCCGCTCGCGGAGCTTGTGCACCAGGGGCGTGAAGTCGCTGTCACCGGTGGCGATCACGAACGTCGTGAGGTAGTCGCGCTCGAACGAGAGCTCGATCGCGTCGACGGCCATCTTGATGTCCGCGGCGTTCTTGCGTACGAACCCCATGCGTTGGGGCATCTCGATCAGTTCGACGTGGTACCGCGTCAGCGCGCGCCGGTCTTCTTCGAAGCTCGACCAGTCGGCATACGCACGCCGGACGATGACACGACCGCGCTCGGCCAGCGCATCCGCGACGGGACCGAAGTCGAAGCCCGCTCCGAGTGCGTTCCGTGCGCCGATCGCCAGGTTCTCGTAGTCGAGGAACAGCGCGATGCGTTCCTCCTCGCTCACCGCTCAGTCAGGCCTTTCCCGTGGGACTGCTTCTCGTGCTTGGCCGCCCTCTTCTCCTTGATCGACCTCGACGGCTTCTTGGTGCTCGGCTTCTTCGGTGACTTGTCGCCCATGGGTTCCTCGGATCACTCGTTGGGAGCTGCCAGTCATGACTTGGGGCGCCCTGACGTCTGGTCACCGTAGCGGTCACAGGGCGTGGGGGAAGGACTAAGTTGGGGCGACGCGCCGTTGTGGCGCGCCCCAGTCTCACACTGCCTGGACCTCGCGGTGCGTGGCGCAAACCCGAGGTGTCGATTGCAGACTGCGTGTGCGATCCAGACGGGCGATCCGCTCGTGCGCGAGCCGGGCGCGCTGGCCGAGCCGCCCGTGCCCCAACCACCGCTCTTCCGCCTGACGCTCACCACCATCGTGGCCGTCGGCCCGTGGATCTGTGCCGCGCTGGTCCTGCCGCTCGGCTGGGCGAGCCCCTTTCCTTGGCGTGACCTCTTGGTCGCCGCGGTGCTCGGCGTGACGATCGGCCATGGTGTCACCATCGGGTTTCATCGGCTCTTCACGCATCGAAGCTTTGTCGCGCGCCGGCCGCTCAAGATCGTGCTCGCAGTGCTCGGCTCGATGTCGTTCCAGGGTTCTCTGATCGGTTGGGTCGCCGATCACCGCCGCCACCACCGGTTTTCCGATCGACCGGGTGATCCCCACTCTCCGATGTGGCTCGGCGAGCAGCGGCTTCGCGGGTGGCGTGGCTTCTGGCACGCGCACGCGGGCTGGTTCTACAGCTCGTCATCGACGTCGCGTGAGGCGTACGCGGCGGACCTCTTGGCAGATCCCGACATCGTCCTGATCGACAAGCTCTTCATTCCCTGTTGTGCCGCGACGTTGGCGCTCCCGTTCGGCATCGGCTTCGCGCTCACCGGCACCGCGATGGGCGCGCTGGAGACGTTGCTCTGGGCGGGGGTGCTGCGGATTGGGCTCTCGCACAACCTCACGTGGTCCATCAATTCCGTGTGCCACCGGTTCGGCAAGCGGCCGTTCAGGACCGAGGACGGCAGTCGCAACGTGGCTGCGCTCGCGTTGCTGACCGGTGGCGAGTCGTGGCACAACGCCCACCACGCCTTCCCCACACTCGCTCGCCATGGCGTCGACCCCGGGCAGATCGACACGTCGGCCGCGGTCATCCGACTGTTCGAACGGCTGGGCTGGGCGACGAAGGTCCGGTGGCCCGTGCCGGCGTTGCTCGAGCTCCGCCGGGCAATCCCGACGGCCCCCCTTCCCGCACGGAGGTCGTGGGCATGACCAAGGCGAAGACACCGGGCGATGCGCTGACTCCGAAGGGCAGCGCGGCCGGCCCGCCCGGCAAGAAGCAGCGCGCCAAGGTCCGAAGGGGCAGTCAGCGTCGAAGTCGCTGACCAGGTCGGCGCTCCGCCTGTGATGAACGATCGCGCGGACCCGGCTCGGGTGGCGCGTGTGGCCGCGACGTTGGCCGAGCGGGAGCGTCATCGTCCTGGTTCGCTGTGCTCGGCGTCGGCGGATGTCGTCGGCGTTCGAGGCGTGGCGGTGGTGTTGTTCTCGGGCCGCGAGTCGTTGGGCAACGTGTGTGCGTCGGACGCCGTCGTCGAGGCGGTCGAAGAGATGCAGTACACGTTCGGCGAGGGGCCGTGTGTGGATGCGTTCCGCGGCCGTCGACCGGTGTCGGCGCCGGATCTGGCCGAGGATGCCGACGGACGCTGGCCGGAGTTCCGGGCGGCGGCGCTCGCGGCCGGGATGCGGGCCGCGTTCGGCTTCCCGCTGCTGGTGGGACCGACATGCATCGGCGCGTTGAATCTCTTCAACGATTGCGCCGGGTCGTTGACGGCGCAAGAGCATGCCGACGCCGTGACGGTGGCGCACGTTGCCGGTCGCACGGTGCTGTCGTGGCAGTCGGTCGCGCGACCGGGGGCATTGGCGTGGCAGTTGGAGCACCTGTCCGAGAGTCGTGCCGTGGTACATCAAGCGACTGGCATGATCTCGGTCCAGGTCGGAATCCCAGTCGATGGCGCCATCGTCGTGTTGCGCGCGCACGCGTTTGCCGAAGACCGCCCGATCAGCGCCGTCGCTGCCGACGTCGTCGGCCGGAGCCTGCGATTCGACTGACGAGCAGGCAGACGCCGGTCGTACACTCCGCGACACGCGGGTGAGACACCGGATTGCGAGGTGGCGATGGACCGAGAGGGGCTGTTGGTTGACACCTTCGTGACGCTGGCCGACACCTTGGTCGATGACTATGACGTCGTCGACTTCATGCAGATGCTGGCGGAGCGATGCGTCGAGCTTCTCGACGTCTCCGCAGGCGGCATCATGCTCGCCGGTCCAGATGCGCAGCTCCGGCACGTGGGATGCTCGAACGAGCGGATGCGCTTGGTGGAGCTCTTCGAGCTGCAATGCGAGGAGGGTCCGTGCCTCGATGCGTATCGCGAGCAGAGGGTGGTGACATGCGACGATCTCGGCGAGGCTGCCGAGCGCTGGCCCCGCTTCGCACGCTACGCACAGGCGAGTGGCTTCGAGGCGGTGAGCGCGGTGCCCATGCGCCTCCGCAGCGAGGTGATCGGGGCGCTCAACCTCTTCTCGTCGCGTGCGCGGCGACTCGGAGAAGAGGACACCAAGGTCGCCCAAGCGATGGCGGATGTGGCGACCATCGGCATCCTCCAGCAGCGCGCGCTCCGAGACGCCCACGCCTTCGCTGACGAGCTCCAAGCTGCGCTGCGGTCGCGTGTGGTGATCGAACAGGCCAAAGGTGTCATCTCCGAGCACGACCAGGTCGACGTCGATGAGGCGTTCGTGCGTCTGCGGCGCTTTGCCCGGACTCACCACCAACTGCTGAGCGACATCGCGGGCAGGGTCGTCAGCGGCGAGATCGCGGTACCAACCCTTCACGCGTGACGATCACACGCCGACGTCCGCGCTGCTCGGGCGTGCACCGCTAGACGATGCCGGCCCCGAGTGGGCGATTGATGTCGCCTCGCAGGATCTTCCCGTCAGTGGGTGTTGCGAGCAACTCGTCGTAGTCGAAGCCGACGCGTTCCACCACGGGCGCGAGTGCGCCGGGATCGAAACCCCACGCCTTCGCCGCGTTCCCGCCGAGCATCTTCGCCGCTTCGTCGACAGGAACCTGTTCGGCACCGAGCGTCCGCTGGAGATATTCGAGCGTGCCGACTGTCCACGTTCCCTCGTGGTGCGGGTAATCGGCGCCGAGCATGATCTTGTCGAGGCCGATGTCGTGGCGAGCGGCGATCTCGGCTCGAGAGAACAGCGACGACCCGAGGAGGCACTGCCTCGCGAAGTACTCGCTCGGCGGTCGCGGGACGAGCGTCCGAATGTCTCGACGGAGGTAGCTCCCTTCGTAGGAGTAGTCCATCGAGATGAGCGCGTCGATCACCCAGCCCGAACCCTGCTCCGTGAATGCGACCCGGAGGTTGGGGTGTCGCTCGAAGACACCGCCCCAGATGAAGTGGTGGAGCAGCTGATGGGTCATGAAGTACATCTGCGGGACGAGAAACGGACTGGCGATGGCCGGATGCGGCAAGGTCGGGAGCGGGGGTACGGCGCCGATCGACGACAAGCCAGTGTGGCTGTTCGCCGGCATGTCGAGCTCCTCGAGCGCGCTCCAGATCGGTTCGAAGCGCGAATGGAACACGGGCATGTCGGAAGGAAAGCTCGGCAGCAGGACACCTCGCAGTCCCGCCTGTTTCGCCCAGCGGATCTCCTCGACGGCCTTCTCGATGTCGTCGAACGCGACGCAGGCCAGCCCACCGAAGCGCGCCGGTGCTGCGGAGCAGAAGTCGGCCAACCATCGGTTGTACGCGCGGTTCGCGGTCTGGATCTGTTCGGCATTCCGATCGGTACCCTTGCGCACTGCGGTCAGGAGAGGGGAGGAGAGCTGGAAGGGCAGGGCAGAGTTCTCCGGAAAGAGGATCTCCGCGACGACGCCTTCGTGTTCCAGCTCGTGCAGCCGCCGTGTCGGATCCCAGTCGCCGTCGACGCGACCGGGCGTGACCATGGTCTCGATCCAGGCGTCGATGGCTTCGGGATCGAGGCGCGTCGACAGCGCCGGCCGTTCGAAGTTGCGTGACCCGAACTGCTCGTACTCGGCGCAGAATGCGTCGAACTCGTCGTGATGGCGAGTTTCGAGGTACGGCCGGTAATCCCGCATGCGAGCCGTCGCATGGCCATCCGACGAGATGAACATCGCCTTCATCTTGTCTCCTCTTCCTTCCGCGCCACCTCTCGATCATGGCCCGCGTGGCGCGGCCCGTCCATGTGCTCTCGCGTCGATCCCCACGGGGGAGCACCAGCGGACCCGAAGTCGTCCAGTGGAGCGGCCCAGATTCAGAGGATCCTCAGATTCGTGGCCTAGGACAGGACACCAAGGCGACCCTGGCCACGATCGAGGACGAGTGCGCGTGAGCGACGAAGACCTGGAGACGCCCGGCGACGCCGGAGTCGAGCGGCATGGCTTGGCCGCGCATCTCCGCCGAGGGATCGAGGTTCCGCGGTGGCTGATCGGCGTCCTTGCGCTGATGCTGGCGTGCGGAGCGAGCTTCGGGGTGGGACGCGTCCTCGCGCCCGACGCATCCGAACCCAACGCCGCGCCGCGGGTCACACCATCGGCTCCGACGACGCCGGCGGGTCCCGACACCTTGGCCGGGCTCGTGGTCCATCAGCACGACGTCGCGGGAACCCTGACCGTTCGACTGATCCCGGGTGGTGACCGGTTCGAGGGACAGATCACGCTCGATCTGTGCAACGGCACCTTCCCGAGCGAAGCGCGGCGGACGGCCCGACTCCAGGTCGCGGTGGTCGACAGCCAGGGCAATGCACCGCTCAGCACCGAAGCGGTGACCTACGGAACGCCGGCAGATGGAGACCAAGCCTTCGCGGAGCTCAGAGCCACCGCTGCCTCGTGTCCCAGCACACCGGTGGTCAGCCCCGTCGGTGAACCAACGGTCACGACCAAGTTCAACGCTGCGCCCGACGGCGCGTGGCCGAAGGTCCCAACGGTCGAGCGCCTCGCGTTCGACTTCGTGACCACCGCCGCGGGGCAGAGCCAACATGGCGTCGCGGTCTACCTCCGTCGGGGGCGTGTGCTGATGGGCGTGTACTTCTCGGACCCCGACGACTCGGTGCCGACCGTCGACGGGCAGCGCGCGATCGCGAACATCGTCAATGTCTTCGCCACGCGGATCGCCGCGTTGCCGGTCTCCGTGACCGGCAGCTGACGACCGGCGAGGCGGTTGTCGCCCGACCCGCACCGCTCTCCCGCGCGACCGTGGGGGACATCCGAGTGACGCATCTCCCCGACGGGGTCGTGCACATGCCCCCACTGGAGATGTTCAGTGGGGGATCGCCGGAGCTGTTCCGGGCGAACGCGCATGTCCTCGACGACGACGGTGACGTGGTGATGAGCCTCGGCGCGCTGCTCGTCGAAACCGGCGACCGCCGCGTGCTCATTGATCTTGCCTTGGGCCACCTGTCGATCGACTACGCAGCGATCACCGACGGTGTGCGCCACGGAGGGATGAGCGGGGGCAGTCTCATCGAGAGCCTCGCGAGCTGCGGTCTGACGCCCGGCGACATCGACACGGTGCTCATCTCGCACCTGCACATGGATCACGTCGGCTGGTTCGCCACCGACACTGCCGCCGGAGTGGAGCTCACCTTCGGCAACGCCGAGTACTTCGTGACCCCCGCCGAGTGGGACTTCTGGCGCAGCCCGGCTCGCTCAGGCGAGGTGTCGCCCCGACAGCTCGACGCCATTGCCACGCGGGTGACGCCGTTCGAGGCGCGGCTGTCGCCGCTCGCCGAGGGCGAGTGTCCGGCCCCGGGGATCAACGCACTGCTGACACCGGGCCACACGCCCGGTCATTGCAGCTTTGTCATCTCGTCGGGCACCGACCGGGCTGTTGTCCTCGGTGGCCTGATCCACTGTCCGCTCGAGATCTCGAATCCGGAGCTGTCGTTCGTCGGCGACGTCGACCCTGCGCTGGCGATCGTGACCCGGGATCGGATCGACCGCGAGCTCGACGCTCCCCACACGATCGCAGCGGGCGGCCACTTTCCCGCCCTCGTCTTCGGACGTGTGCTCGCGGGCGCCGCCGGGCGCCGCGTGGAGTCGTTCGGTTCGAGCTCCTGAGGTCGTGCGGATCGGCCAAGGCGCTTGGCGTCGTCTTGGGCGCACTCGTAGCATGTCGAGATGTCGCCGCCGATGGTTCTCGTCGTCGAGGACGACGAGCCGGCGCGCCAAGCGATCCAACACGAGCTCTCTGACCGGTACGGGCGTCAGTACCGGATCGAATGTGTCGGCTCGACCGACGAGGCGCGTGTCGTACTCGAGGGTGTCGCCGCCGCGAACCAGGAGATCGCTCTCCTACTCGCCGCACACGGCCTGGACGGCACTCTCGCGAGCGAGCTGCTCAGCGAGGCGCGCCGCCTTCACCCACACGTTCGCCGGGTCGTCCTCATCGGCTGGAGTGAGCAGGGCGATCCCGCGGTCGGTGAGGCGATCTTCGCCGCCATCGCGATGGGGCGGATCGACCACTATCTGGTCCGGCCCGCGCCTCCGACCGACGAGCTCTTCCACCATGAGATCTCCGGTCTCCTGGCTGAATGGTGGGACACGCAGCGCTCCTCGCCGCACACCATCTTCGTCGTCGGCGAGTCGTGGTCCGGGCGCGCGTACGAATTCCGCGAGACACTCGGGCGCTGCGCCTTGCCGCATTCGTTCTGTCTGACCGACTCGGAGATGGGGAAGCGGCTGCTCGAGCGAGCCGGCGAAACCACTGCGCTCCCGATGGTGGTCTTTCCGGACGGCACGATCTTGCAGAACCCGACCAATGCCGACTTGGCGCTCGCCTCGGGTTCCCCGGTGAGCCCGGAATGCAACGACTTCGATCTCCTGATCGTGGGCGCCGGTCCGGCCGGCCTCTCGGCTGCCGTGTACGGCGCTTCGGAAGGTTTCAGCACCCTCGTCGTCGACCAAGGCGGGGTGGGAGGGCAGGCGACGTCGAGCTCGTTGATTCGCAACTATCTCGGCTTCCCGCGCGGTGTCAGCGGCCGGCGGCTGGCGCAGAGCGCGTACGAACAGGCGTGGATCTTTGGCGCGCAGTTCGCGTTCATGCAGCGGGTCACCGATCTGCGTCACGTGAAGAGGGGTCTGGCGGTCAGCCTCTCCGAGAGCGGCCCGGTCACGGCGCGCGCGGTGCTCCTCGCGACGGGCGTCAGCTATCGGACGCTAGGTATCGCGGAGCTCGAAGCCTTGAACGGCGCGGGCGTGTACTACGGCGGCTCCGCGTCGGAAGCGCCCCGCGTCGCGGGCCGCGACGTCTACATCCTCGGTGGTGCGAACTCGGCCGGGCAAGCAGCGCTCCACCTCGCGCGCTACGCACGACGGGTCACGCTCGTCGTCCGGGCTGGTTCTCTCGACGCCGGGATGTCGCACTATCTCGTCCGACAGGTCGAGGCCAGTGCGAACATCGACGTTCGTCGGGGAACGCAGATCGTGGGAGGCGGCGGCGACGGACACCTGGAGTACCTGGTGCTCCGCGGCCACGCGGTGGGCAACGACGAGACCGTGGCCGCCGACGCGCTGTTCCTCATGATCGGCGCGCAGCCACACACCGAGTGGCTGCCTGGGGAGATGCGCCGCGACTTCGGGGGCTTCGTGCTCACCGGTCCCGATCTCGTGGATGACGGCGCCTGGGCACTCGACCGCACGCCGCTCCTCCTGGAGACGAGCATGGCTGGCGTCTTCGCCGCCGGCGACGTTCGGCACGGCTCCGTGAAGCGCGTCGCGTCGGCCGTCGGGGAGGGTTCCGTGGCGATTCAGCTTCTTCATCAGTACTTCGCGGCCGAGCAGCTTGCTCCGCGGGGGCGGACAAGGGAACCCGCCGCGGCCCTGATCTCTCCAACGCCCTAGCCGCCGGGCGGACTGCTCGCCGTGAGCGATCCGGCAGAGGCAGCGGCAACGACCTGCCGCGCATCATCTCGGTCGACGATCACGTCGTCGAACCCCCCGACGTCTGGACGCGATCGGCGCAGTACGACGCGGACGCGCGAGGCCGCGTCCCGGATCCGCCGAGCAGCCACGTGCCCGACCCGGTGTTCGGCTGCATCTTCGACGACGCGGTCGGCCTCGCCAACCGCGTCGCGGCTGTTTCGGCCTCGTGGTAGAAGAGGCGAACGATCCACGAAAGGGGGGCAGCATGGCCGCGCGCTTTGGCTGGGGCGACTTCCTCGCGTCCTTGCGGGATGCCGAGCAGGTCTTGGCGGATCTCAACGACCCCGACGATCTCGAGCAGCAGCAAGAAGGGGTCCGTCACCTCGCCATGACCCTCTCGCGCGGATACGTGCCCTGCATCCACCAGGACTTCGAGCAACCGGAATGGGTTCCCTACCTGAGCAACGTGCACGTCAACGCGGCACCGGACCCCGATTTCACCTATCTGACTGCCTTCATCGACGCCAACGGCGCCTACCGGATCGGCGGAGACCGGGGGACGACGCTGTTCATGAACTTCAACATCATGAGCTACGTCGCGGGCGTCGACGCCCCGGGGCCGAGTGTCGGCACCATCGACGCCGACGAGCTGACCCTTGGGCCTCGCGGCGAGATCGAGCTGCTGCTCAGCCGTGAGCGGCCTGACGGCTACACCGGGGACTGGCGCCCGCTCGACCCTCGCGCGCGGCTCGTCATGGTGCGGCAGTGCTCGTACGACTGGCTGCACGAGGTCGACGGCCGGCTGACGATCGAGCGGCTCGACATTCCGGCCCGCGGGCTGGCGAAGACGACGCAAGAGCTCGCCCTCGGGCTCGAGCGCATGGCCCAGTTCCCGAAACGATCGGCCGGCGGCGCGCTCAGGCACATGGCGGCGTTGCGCGACCGGAACGTCGTGAACGATTTCGAATTCGCGTCCTACGGACCCGTCGGCGGGGTGGACAAGCAGTCGTACTACGAGGGTTTGTTCGAGATCGAGCCCGACGAAGCGCTCATCATCGAGACCGAGATCCCAGAGCGCGTTCGGTACTGGTCACTGCAACTGGCCGACGCGCTGGCCAACGGGATCGATTGGTTCAACTGCCAGAGCGGTCTCAACGGTCACCAGGCCCGTCTCGACGCTGACGGCAAGTTCCGTGCGGTCGTCACGATGAGCGATCCGGGGGTGCCGAACTGGCTCGACACGGTCCGTCACCGGAAAGGCGTCATGACCGGACGCTGGACCGACAGCACATCGAGCCCAAAGCCGACCGTGATACGCGTTGCTCTCAAGGACGTGCGCAACCACCTGCCGGCGGACACACCTGTGGTGACGCCCGCAGAGCGCGAGGAGATCCTGCGTCTGCGTCGGCGCGGTGCGCAATTGCGTCGACGCTGGTAGTCGTGCGCGTGGGAGGTGGTTGACACCTTCGCGGCGCCCCAATACGCTCCGCCGAGCTTCGGCAGGTGCGCGTCCGGGCTTGGAATGCGGACGAGCGTGGTCGTGGTCATATCGGTGCCACCAAATGTGGGGGGGAAAGATGCAACGTCGTTCACGTACGCGTCTTGTTGTCGCGGTCGCCGTGCTCGCCTTGGTCGCGGCAACCCTGAACGCGGGTTCAGCATCGGCCGGTGCGCCATCGCGCAAGGCGAAGAAGCTCGGCAGCCCGGCGACGATCGCGTTCTTCTCCGGCGACTCGCCGAACTTCAAGTTCACCGAGGACGAGAAGGCGATGGACCTCGCCATCAAGAAGATCAACAAGAGCGGAGGCTGGAACGGGCACGAGGTGCGCAAGAGCGTGTGCGCGTCGGGTGAGACGGCGAACCAGGCGATCGCCTGTGCCCGCCAGTTCGTCGACGACCCGACCGTCGTCGCGGTCTGGGAGTTCACCGGGTACTTCTCCGCGGTCGAGCCGATCCTCAACGCGGCGGGCCTTCCGATCATCGCTTCGGCGACGAACACCCCCGGCGAGTTCTCCTGCAACCTGTGTTACCCGATCCAGCCCGGCTACGTCGGCACCGGTGGATCGACGCCGTTGCTCGCGTCGCAGGTGTTGAAGGCGAAGAGCGTCTACTACGTCGTGCTCGACGTCCCGAACGGCATCGGGTTCCCGGTGTTCGCCCAGTCGTTTGTCGCCGCGAACAACCTCACGCTCGAGAACAAGGGTGTCATTCCGATCCCGTTCACGGCGACCGACCTCACGGCGCAGGTCGTGAAGGCCGGTTCGGGTGCTGACGCGATCATCATCACCACGATCGAGACCCAGGTCGTGGCCTTCTTGCAGACCGCAGAGCAGCAGGGCGTCAAAGCCCCGATCATCACGTTGATGTCGGCGCTGCCGCTCAAGGATGTGAAGCAGCTGGGCGCGGCCGCGGACGGCGTGTACCTGACGTCGGCATACAACTACGACAGCGCCCGGCGCGGCGAAGCTGCGGAAGTACCTCGCCAAGCAGAGCTGCGGGACCGGTCCCTGCTACGAGAGCAACGAAGCGGTCTCTGCGTACGTCATGCCGTATGTGGTGAAGGCTGCCCTCGAAGGTCAGAAGTCCGTGGACAGGACGACGATCGCGAACGCGATGAAGACATTGAAGTTCACGGACTCCCAGGGCCTGTACCCCGAGATCGACTACTCGAAGTTCTACACGGGATACAACAACCAGGTTCCTCGCATGTACAACCGGAACCTGTACTGGTACAAGGTCGTCCATGGCAAGTACAAGGTCATCCCGCCGAAGGTGCACCTGCTCCTGCCCAACGCCTGAGCTCCGTACTGGTGGGTTGCTCGTGTCGATGAGGTCGGACCTGGATCACTTGGCGTGAGCCAGGTCCTCACCTTCCTCGTGATCGGTCTCGGGGTCGGCGGCGCGTACGCGCTCGCCGGCCAAGGGATCGTCCTGATCTACCGGGGCTCCGGCGTCATCAATTTCGCGCATGGCGGCTTCGCCGTCGCCGCCGCGGCCCTCTTCTTCGAGCTCCGGGCGCGGGACGGCTTCCCGGCGAGCGCGGCGATGACCGTCGCGCTGCTCGCATGTGCCGTGCTCGGGCTCGCGGTCCATTTCCTCGTGATGCGGCCGCTACGCCACGCGTCACCACTGACGCGGGTGATCGCGACGCTCGGCGTGTTCGTGGTGTTGCAGCAGGCGGTCAACCTGCGCTTCGGCGTCCAGGGTCAATTCGTCACACCGTTCATGCCCACCGGGACCTTGCGGCTCTCGAGCACCGTTGCGGTCGGTTGGGACCGCATCACGATCTTCATCCTCGCGGTGGTCCTGACCGCGGGGCTCACGGTGCTGTACCGCTTCACCGACTTCGGTCGGGCGACGACTTCCGTCGCCGAGAACGAGCTCGCGACGATGACGCTCGGCTACTCGCCCGATCGTGTTGCCGCGTTCAACTGGATGCTTGGCGCCATGCTCGCCGGGTTGTCGGGCATCCTCCTCCTGCCGATCATCGCGCAGCTCGCGCCGGTGTCGATCGTGCTGAGCATGATCCCCGGCCTCGCTGCTGCGCTGGTGGGGCGTTTCTCGTCGTTCACGTTGACATTGCTCGGTGGCCTCGTCGTCGGCATCACCGAGTCGGAGCTCCTGCGGTGGGTGACCGAGCTGCCCCACTGGTTGGCGTCTCCGGGCTGGCCGACCGCGGCGCCGTTCCTCGTCGTGATCATCGTCCTCGTCATCCGGGGCCGTGCGCTGCCGCTGCGAGGTCATCTCCTCGAGCAGCTCCCGAAGGTCGGGACGGGGATCCTGCGGCCGCCGCTGATCGCGGTCGGTCTGCTCATCGGCATCGGTTCGCTCTTCGCGTTGGGCGCCACGTGGTCCGACGCGGTGGCGACGACGATGATCACCGCGATCCTGTGTCTGTCCGTGGTCGTCCTGACCGGCTTTGCGGGTCAGATCTCCCTCGCGCAAGTTGCCCTCGCGGGTTTCGGGGCCTTGATCGCGAGCCGCCTTGCCGACGCGGCCGGTTTCGGGTTCGTTCCGGCTGCGCTGCTCGGTGTCGCGGCAACCGTCCCGCTCGGGCTCGCGGTGGCGGTCCCGGCGCTGCGCGTGCGAGGGGTGAACCTCGCGGTCGTCACGCTCGGGCTTGCCATCGCGATCCAGAAGCTGATCCTGTCGAACCCCGACTACACGGGGGGGCCGATCCGGGGAACCATTGTGCATGCCCCCTCGCTCTTCGGATGGAGCGTGTACTCCGTCGACCATCCCGGGCGCTTCGCAGGCATGATCCTCGTTGCGTTCGCGGTGCTCGCGATCGGTGTCGCCAACCTGCGGCGTGGCCGGGCGGGCCGTCGACTCCTCGCCGTGCGTACCAACGAGCGTGCCGCCGCCGCGCTCGGGATCAACGTGATGACGGCGAAGCTCTTCGCGTTCGGGCTTGCGTCCGCGATTGCAGCGGTCGGCGGCATCTTCATCGCCTTCCGGAACACGCATGTGGAGTTCAGCCCGTTCGACGTGTTCGCGTCGATCTACGTGGTCGTGTGGAGCGTCATCGGTGGCGTGGGCTTCGTCATGGGTGCCGTCCTCGGAGGCATGAACGCCCCACAAGGCATCGGCCAGCACGTCCTCGGCCAGTTCGTCGACGTCAAGGACGTCGTGTTGCTCATCGGAGGCTTCCTGCTCCTCCTCATCGTCGTCTTCCTCCCGGACGGCCAGGCCGAGCACGTGACCCGCACTCTTGGGAGCACGCTGTTCCGTCGCCGTGCCCGCCTCGAAGCTCTACCCGATGTCGCGCGCGAGCGCGTGCGCCCGGTCACGCTCCAGGTGCGCGGCCTCGGCGTCCGCTTCGGTGGTGTTGTCGCGCTCGACGGCGCCGACGTGCGCGTCGAACCGGGACGGGTCGTCGGTCTCATCGGTCCGAACGGCGCCGGCAAGACCACGCTGATCGATCTCGTGGCCGGCAACCTTCGTCCGCGTGGTGGCGTCGTGACGCTGAACGACCGCCCGATCGAGCGATGGTCGGTGGCCCGACGGGCACGCGCCGGTCTCGGCCGGTCCTTCCAGTCGCTCGAGCTCTTCGAGGACATGACCGTCGGTGACAACCTCCGGACCGCGGGCGATCGTCGGGACGTGCTGTCCTATCTCACCGATCTGGTCCATCCGGGACGGCGACCGTTCAGCGCCGTCGCGGTGGCCGCGATCAGGGAGCTCGAACTGCGAGACGACCTCGATCGCATGCCTTCCGAGCTCCCGTTCGGTCGGCGGCGCCTGGTCGCGATCGCCCGAGCCCTCGCCGCAGGACCGTCGGTCCTGTTGCTCGACGAGCCCGCCGCGGGTCTCGACGAGCACGAGACGATCGAGCTGGGGAGCCTGATCCGGAGGCTCGCCGACGAGTGGGGGATGGCGGTGCTCCTCGTCGAGCACGACGTCGCGCTCGTCACGACCGTGTGCGACGAGATCCTCGTCCTCAACTTCGGGAAGCCGCTCGCGTTTGGCACGCCTGCCGAGATCCACGCGAACCCCGATGTGGTCGCCGCGTACCTGGGTTCCGCGGTTTCGGAGCCCGCGCAGGACGGCCCGCGCCCGGGGAACGTCGACACGCTCGTGGCGGCGGAGCGTGATGCCGAATGACGGCAGTGCTCGAAGCTCGCAGTCTCTCCGCCGGTTACTCGGGACTGGCCGCCATCCGTGATCTCGACCTGGAGGTGCGCGCCGGCGAGCTGGTGGCGCTCATCGGACCCAACGGGGCGGGAAAGAGCACGACGCTCATGACCTTGGCCGGCGCGCTGGCGCCGATCTTGGGAGCTGTGTATTGGAAGGGTGTCGCGACGACGAGCCCACTGCATCGTCGAGCACGCGACGGCCTGGGCTTCATCCCCGAGCAGCGCTCGGTGATCATGGGCCTCTCCGCGATGGACAATCTCAAGCTCGGTGGCGGGTCACCGAAGCGTGCCCTCGAGCTCTTCCCGGAGCTGGAGCCGCACCTCGGACGTCGCGTCGGGCTGCTCTCGGGAGGTCAGCAACAGATCCTGACCCTCGCACGTGCGCTCTCGCGCACGCCGGTGTGCCTGCTGGCGGACGAGCTCTCGCTGGGCTTGGCGCCCCTCGTGGTCGACCGTCTGCTCCAGGCGGTGCGAGCCGCGGCCAACGAGGGTGTGGCCGTCATCGTCGTCGAGCAGCACGCCAAGAAGGTGCTCGAGATCGCGGACCGCGGGTATGTGCTGCGCCGCGGGCGCGTGCAGCTCGCCGGCACCGCGACGGAGCTCCTCGCCCAGGGGGACCGCCTGACCGAGGCCTACCTCGCCACTGGCGTGTCCAGTTCGAACGGCGCGCACATGCCGGATGCGGAGCAGGCGCTCGAATAGGTCGTACGGGAGGTGAGCGTCGGTCAGACGCGTGCGGAACGCCCCGATCAGGCGACGGCCCCGTGCGACGCGCCGGGAACGATCACGACGGGGCAGTGTGCCCGGTGCGCGACCTTGTACGTCACGCTTCCGAGGAGGCGGTCCGCGAGGTTGCCGTGGCTGTTCGCGCCGAGCACGATCATGTCGGCGCCTTCGCGCTCGGCAACCTCCAGGAGCGCGTGCGCGGGTTCGTCTTCGACGATGAGCGCGCGGTATGGCACCTGCGCCTCACGAAGCGGCCGGCACCACGTGTCTTCGAGCGCGTCTCTGGCGCGGTCGAGATAGTCGTTGCTCATGGGCGGCAGCGCCATCAGGAACTCTGTCGTCGGCCGTACCGCGAACACCGCGACCGTTTCGGCGCCGAGCTCGTGGGCTTGTTCCGCTGCCCATCGCAACGCGTCGCGGGATCCGTCGGTCCCGTCCGTGCCGACGACGATGCGCTTGATCATGGCCAACTCCCTTCGCTCCCGCCCCTACAACTCGTGTGACGTCCTGTCAGCGTCACGAACGCGTCACGCAAGTTCGCCGACTCGGACTATGCCCGTCTGTTCGAGCTCCGAACCCGCTGAGGTCAGACGGGGACCGGTTCGACCTTCACGGGAACGCCAACGAGGAGGACCATGCCGGTCAGCGGGTCGACGTCGGTCCGGGTGCTGGTCAGCGTGCTGACGTTCGCGTCAGCGAAGCCGTGCGGAATCGAGACCGCGCCGCGCCGGATGTCGTCGTTGACGAGCGCGGTGGCCACCATCGATCCGGTCGCGCTGGTCACCCGCACGAGCTGCGCGTCGTGTACGCCGGCGTCGGCCGCGTCGAGCGGGTTGAGGTGCACCGTCGGGCGATCGTGGCGGTCGTCAGGGTCGGCCAGTGTGGAGTTGGTGTGCCGCAGCTGACGCCGGTTCTGCAGGACGAGGCCGTCCGGCGGTTCGATCGTGTCGAGCTGCGCGACGAGCGCTTCCGGCGCGATCCGGAAGCGACCCTCCGGGAGCAACCATCGACGCACCCAGCCGTACTCGGGCGGCCCGAGGAGCACGGGACCGTTGGCGGCCTGCAGGTCCTCGAACGACACCCGGGCCGCGCCGGTGAGCACCCTGAAGACGTCCTCGCTCGTGGCGGTGTCCGGGTCGAGGCCGGCCGGCATCGCGTTGATCCCCATCCGGCGACCGAGCTGGGCGAAGCTCCACCACAGGGGCTTGCGCTCCGCGCGTGGCGGCACCATCGCCGGCGTGTACTGGGTCAGGATCGCCGGCAGTGCCATCGAGGTCGCGCCGATCATGTCGGAGCGCTCGAACCAGTCGACACACGGCAGCACGTGCGTCGCGAGCTCGGTTGTCGCCGTGGGGACCACGTCCCACGCGACGACGAGATCCAGCCCACGGAGGGCCGCAGTCATCCGTTCGGTGTCGGGGATGGCGACGATCGGGTTGCCGGCGAGCACCATCAGGGCGCGGACGTGGCCGTGCTCCATCTCGTCGGCCATCGCCGAGCAGGGATACTGGTCCCAACGACGGGGGATCTCGGGCCGGCTCCGCGGGCCCGGTCCGGCGCGGCCATCGGTCGTGACCATCGGCGCCGACGGCGGTGACGACAACCAACCGGGGTTGAACCAACGGCCCGAGCTCTCGCGGTCGAGGGTGCCGGTGACCGCCTCCAGCGCCCACTTCAGCCACTCGGTGACGTTCGCGGCGGCGCTCATGGTCACGCCGGTGCCGGTCTCGACGACGACGCGGCGGAAACGCCGGATCGACGCGAGCAGGTCGCCGAGGTCGGATGGCTCGAGCCCGGTGATGTGGACCGCGGTGTCGAGATCGAATCGCTCCACGGCCTGCGTGAGCGTCTCGATGCCGACGGTGTGATCGCGGATGAACTCGTGGTCCGCTCCGTCGCGCAGCAGCTCCCGCACGAGGAAGCCGAGGATTGCGTAATCGGTGCCGACACGGGGCGCGAGGTAGCGCGTCGCGAGGCGTGCCGTCTCGGTGCGGCGGGTGTCGATGACCCAGACCTCACCACGGCGTGCGATCGTGCGGATCTTCGTGACCGGATCGGGATGCTGGCTGAACTGGCCGTGCGAGACGACCGGGTTGGTGCCGATGTAGACGAGCAGCTCGACGGTGTCGTGGTCGACGGCGGGGAAGAGGTGCCACAGCCCGCTCACCATCTCCTGCACGAGGAACTTGCCGGGGCAGTCGACCGACGAGCTCGTGTAGTAGCTCTTCGTCCCGAGCATGCCGAGGAACGTCGGCGGAACGAGCATCGATCCGGCGTCGTAGTAGCTCTGCGTCCCTTGGTACATCGCGATCGCGTCGACGCCGTGCTCGTCGCGGACGGCCAGCAGGCGAGCGGCGATGTCGTCGAGCGCCTCGTCCCATGTGACCGGAACGAGCTCGCCGTCGTGACGGATCATCGGATGGTCGAAACGGTCGGGGCGGTCGTGGATCTCGGCGGCGGCCCGGCCCTTGGGGCACGTGTACCCGTGCGAGACCGGGTGCTCGGGATCTCCGATCACCTTGACGACCCGGTCGCCGTCGGTGGTGACCAGGATGCCGCACCCCGCGGTGCACACCCGACAGAAGCTGCGCTGCACGACGGTCACCCGTGCCCCCTTTCCCTGGCCTGCCCCCATGCCGGCGCATGCGCCGGCGACGGCACCTGGCCCTGGCGCCGTCGTCACCCTACTGCGCCCCCTCCATGCAGGGCGCGAGCTCGTCGAGGCGGGCCGAGACCTGATCGGGACCGCGCGGCGAGATCGGAAATGCGACCGTGTCGACGCCCGCGTCCGCGGAGTGCTCGACGAGCGTGGGAGTGGACGACGCCGACATGGATCGGGGGGAACGGCAGCTGTCGCGGCTTGGGAAACATGGTGCACGGCGAGAGACGGTAGGTCGATCCCGAGAACGACGACACGTCCTCGATCCAACCTTCGGCAGACCTCCAGGTACTCGTCCGAGCGCCGCCATCCGTCCGCACGGATTCCACGATCAGCAAGTCGCCGCAGGCGGGTGGGCGTAGGCTCGCCGAACGCGAGGGAAGCTCGGGGAGGGACGAACATGCGCTACGACCTGGTCATCCGCGGCGGGGACGTCATCGACGGGTCCGGAGCCGAACGCCGGCGAGCCGACGTGGCGATCCGCGACAGCAGGATCGTCGAGGTCGGCGATGTCGACGAAGGCGCCGCGCGGGTCGTCGACGCCGACGGCCTCATCGTGGCTCCCGGCATCGTCGACATCCACACGCACTACGACGCGCAGGTGTTGTGGGACCCCGCGTGCACGCCGTCGCCGTTGCACGGCGTCACCACGGTGATCAGCGGGAACTGTGGCTTCACCATCGCGCCGGTCGAGCCGAGTGAGACCGACTACCTGGCCCGCATGCTGTCGCACGTCGAGGGGATGCCGCTCGAGGCGTTGCAGGAGGGCGTCGACTTCCGGTGGCGCTCCTTCGGCGACTACCTCGACCGTCTCGAAGGCTCACTCGGCATCAACATGGGCCTCCTCGTCGGCCACTCCGCCTTGCGCCGTGTCGTGATGGGTGACGACGCCGTCGGCGGCACGCCGACGCCCGAACAGCTCGACGCGATGTGTGCGCTGCTCGGGCGCTCGCTCGAGGAGGGAGGGCTCGGTTTCTCGTCGTCGCAGTCGAAGACCCACAATGACGGTGACGGCCGGCCCGTGCCATCCCGCTGGGCGGAGCGCGACGAGCTGCTCGCGCTCGCGACCGTCGCCGGGCAGCATCCCGGCACCGTGCTCGAGTTCATCCCCGGCGTCCCCCCGTTCGGGGACCGAGAGCTCGACCTGATGGGTGACATGGCGCTCGCCGCGAACCGTTCCATCAACTGGAACGTGCTGTCGGTGGCGGCCGACCGCGGCCCGATGATCGAGGGGATCCTCGCGTCGCACGAGCGGGTGTGGTCCCGCGGGGCTGACGTCGTGCCCCTCACGCTTCCCGCGAGCCCGAACCTCTTCGTCAACTTCCACGACGGGTATGCGTTGTTCGACCCGCTGCCCGGCTGGGCGCCGTTCATGGCGCTGCCCGACGAGGAGAAGGCCCGCCGGCTCGCCGACCCGGTCGAGCGCAAGCGCCTCGACGACCTCGCCCACTCGCCCGAAGCCGGCATGCTGGCCGACGCGGTGGCGAACTGGGGTGCCTACACGATCTCGAGCACGAGATCGCCAGAGAACAAGCCGCTCGAGGGTCGGACCGTCGCGGAGGTTGCCGAGGATCGCGGGCTCGCGCCGTTCGACGCCATGGTCGAGATCGCACTGCGGGACGGCCTGGCGACGATCTTCCGTTCGCGTCGCCGCGGTGACGACGACCAGAGCTGGGCGATGCGGCGCGAGCTCTGGCGCCATCCTCGGATCGTCGTGGGAGCATCCGACGCGGGGGCACACCTCAACGCGGTCGTCACCTTCAACTACGCCAGCGACATGCTCGCCGCGTCGACACGAGCGCGGGCTGGTTCCGCTGGAGGAGGCAGTGCGCCTCCTCACCGATGTCCCCGCGCGTTTCTACGGGATCCGGGACCGCGGCCGTCTCGCGGAGGGCGCCCACGCCGACGTGTTCGTCTTCGACCCGGAGCGCATCGCGTGCGGCCCGGTGCACTGGCGGGAGGACATGCCGGCGGGCGCGGGTCGCCTCTACGCCGAGGCGGAGGGAGTCGAGCACGTCTTCGTCAACGGGACGGAGATGGTCCGGGGCAAGCAGTTGCTCGACGGCCGCTCTGGCGCATTGCTCCGGTCGGGGCGCGACACCGACACCGTTCCGCCCCGGACGTTGACGAGGGCGTGACGCGTACGGAGGTTCGGGCCGGCGCGGACGCCGTTCGCCGCGCGGTGTCGCTCCGTCCGATCCGCTTGACGGGCGTGGACACGCCGCTCGACCTCGTGCTCCGGCCCAACCCGCCCGAGGGTCGGTGCGCGCGACGCTGCGGCTCGCGCGCCTGAAGCCCGGGCGGCGCTACGACGTCCGGGGCGCGCACGAGACGGAGCTCGTGGGCGACACCGCGGGTGCGGCCTGGCTCATGATCGATCTGGCCGATCGCCTCGAGGTCCAGGTGACGCCGGTGGCATGAGGCCGGGAAGGGACGAAGGACGCGGTGGTGCTGTCGAAGCAGATGAGGAATCCCGTGGGTGCGAGCCGCGGGAGATCGTGCGGAGCTACTGGGTCGACATCAGCCCGTGAGCCACCTGGTGTGGTGGGTACGGCGCGGCCGGGCGCGCCTGGGGCTCGCGCCGAAGGCGGATCCCCGTGGCGGCGGGCGGGGAGCGTGACGTGATGGCGACCACGACGGAGCGACGGTCGCGCCGCGCGCGCCTGGCCGGCATGGTGGGACCGGGCCGCCCTCGGCCGCTGCTCCCGCCCCGCGAGCGACCGCACGGTCCGGCGTCGAGCCGACAGCTCCGGCGGACCGCGCGGCAGTACGCGCTCGTCGTGCTCGTGGGGTTGCTGCCGTTCGCCCTCGACACCGGCCCCCGATGGAAGGCTGCCGGGCTCGGCCTGCTGTGGCCCGGAGCGGGTGTGCTGTATCCCGGTGGGGGCGCGGGTCACCTGATCGTCGACCTGGTGATCGTGGTCGTTCTGCTCCTCGCGTTCGCGGTCGCGTTCGTCGTCTGGTGGGGTTGCGGCAACATCCTTGCTCCCGCGGCGGTATGGCTCGGCGCCGCCGGCATCGCGGCGGGGCGCGCGGGCGAGGCACCGTCGTCGGACTGGGCCGTGTTCGTGGCCGTCGCCGTTCCGCTCGTGCTCGTGGCGCGAGCTCTCGTGCGACAGCGGCGCGACTTCGCCGCGCTCGAAGCTGGTGCGCGCGGCGCAGAACGAGCGCCTCGTGGCCGCGGTGCTGCCGGAGCACCCTGTGTTCGTTGCGCCCGAGCAATTCGTCGGCGAGGAGCTCTCCGAGGACGATCTCGCCTACCTCCGTCACTTCATCGAGCTCGGGCTCCAGCCCGTCGACCAGTTCCACGGGTTCCCGTGGGTCGAGCAGTTCCAGCCGTCCGCCATGCGATACCAGATCAACGGCGTCGGCTACCTCCTGTCGCTGGCGAACTACGCGCGGGTGCCCGCGTTCCACGGCTACCTCGCCCAGGCGCAGCGGAACCTCATCGAGAAGATGCTGGTCAAGGACGTGTGGAAGTATTGGCGTCTCGAGAACCTGTGGGGCAACCTCCGCGCTGATCCCGACCCGATCGCGCACGAAAACATCATGCTGTCCGGTTTCTACGGGCTGCAGCTCGGGATGTACGAGTCCGCCACCGGTGACCACCGCTACGCGCAGCCGGGCGCGCTCACATTCCGTTGGGACGACGACACCGCGTTCGCATACGACGTCCCGGCAATCAACGAAGCGTTGCGCCGTCAGCTGCTCGACTCGAGCTACGGCGCGTTTGCGTGCGAGCCGAACTGGGTCTATCTGTACTGCAACGAGCGGGGCATGTTGAGCCTGATCATGAACGACCGCGAACGCGGCACTGCCTACGCGGACGAAGTCGCGGACGGGCTGCGCATCGCAATCGAGCACGAGTTCGTGAACCCGGACGGCTCCCACAACCATGTGCGATCGACACGCTTCGGCTTTGGCGTCAATGCCAAGGTGATGCAGACGTGGAACAGCTTGGTCGAGTCGCCGTCATATTCGGTGGCGGTCGTCGCGCCGTACACGCTCCTGAAGACCGAGGGTGGTGCATGGAAGGCGCAGCGAGCTGCCCGACGGGCCGGGAACGGCCGCGACGCGACGATGAGCGTCGGCGGGCTCGCGCCGCCGGAGCTCCCACTCGGCGCGATCTTTCCTGATCTGCTCGAGCGGGACCTGGCCCTGGGCACGTGGCAGGCGACGCGCGACGCCGTGTTGTCGGGCGGCATGGACCTGCACAAGATCTCGGCCGCCAACACGTCGCTGGGACCGATGGGCAGGTCCGGCCCGGCCTATCTCACACTGCTGTCGTACTCCCGCGAATACGGCGACGACGAGGTCACCGACTTCATCCTCGACGCCTTCGCGACGGACCCGCACGTGCAGGTCGTCGACGAGAACGGCGCGAAACGCTTCGAGGGGATGATTCCGTGGCGCGCGTCGAACATCTCGATCGGCCGCTACACGCGTCAGGGTGCGTACTACGACATCATCAACCGGGGTCTTCGCCCGGAGTGGAAGACAGGCCCCATCCTCGAGGACGCGCCGTATCCCGACGTGCTCGTCGCGCGTGCGGTGACCGATGGCGTGGCGCTCTCGCTCGTGCTGCGCCCGGGCCCGGAGCACGGTCGTGCGCAGCTCGCCCTGGCGCGCCTCACCCCCGGTCGCCGCTATCGCGGCGGGGGAATCCTCGAGGACGACTTCACGGCCGACCCGACCGGCCGAGCCGTCGTCACCGTCGACCTGGACGCGCGGCTCGAGGTCGAGATCCGGCCGATCGTTGTCTAGCCGAGCTCAGACGAGTGAGCGCTCGCGCGGCGCGTCCTCGGACTCGCGTACCTGGTCGAGCGGCGTGGCGGTGACGCTCGGCGTGTACCAGCTCGGGTCGTAGCCGGACCAGTTCGCCTCGTCGGCGGGCGTCTTGAGGCCACGCCGGAAGCAGCGTACGAGGGCGCCGAAGAGGAGCCCGGCCAAGATGCAACAGGGCATCGTCAGCTTCCACGCTCGTGGGCAAGCGGACCGTGCACTGGCAGTATATGCGCAGGTGACGGCCTCGCGTCGGCGTCGTCGCCCAGGGAGACGGCTGCACGCGCGTGGTCTGGGACGAAGCGCACCGCGACAACGAAGCCGGCGATGCAGGCGAGCAACGTCGCCAGCGCCCCGGTGTGCACTCCGCGCGTGAACGCGACGTGCGCGGCGTCGGTGAGCGCGCGCTCGCGCCGCGGCCCGAGCGTTCGCGCCACGTCGAGTGCACCCGAGATCGACTGCTGCGCGGTCGACCGCGCCGCGCTGCTCAAGCCGGATGGCATCTCGGCGCGCAGGCTGGCGCGATAGCCCGACGAGAGCAGGCTTCCGATGACCGCGACGCCGAGGGCCTGCGCGAACTGGCGTGTCGTCGCGTTGAGCCCGGATGCGACGCCCGACTTGGCGGCGGGAAGGGCGCCGACCACCGAGTCGGCGGCCGGTGCAGCGGCGAAGGAGAACCCTGCGCCGAGCAACAGCGTGGCGAGCAGCACGAGGCCGTATCCCGACCTCGATTCGACGGCGGCCAGGACGGCAGCTCCGGCTCCGGACGCGAGGAGACCGAGGGAGACGGTCCACCGCGTCCCGATGTGCTCGGCGATACGCGGGCTCAGCGTGCCGAGGACGACCATCAGGAGCGCGACGGGCACGAGACGGATGCCCGTCGCAAGCGGTCCGTAGTGCATGACGGTGCGGAGCATGATGCTCACGACGAGCAGGGAACCGCTGAAGGCGAGCATCGTGACGGCGGCGGTCGTGGTGGGCGCCGAGACGCGTGGGTTGCGAAGGTGGGAGAGCTCGAGCATCGGATGTTCGCTGCGGAGCTCCCAGACGACGAACGCCACGACGAGCAGCAGCGACACGGCATAGATGGAGAGTGTCGACGCGCTGGTCCAGCCGTGGTCGGGTGCTTCGATCGTGGCCCAGAGCAGTGCCGACATCGAAAGGATCGACAGCACGACTCCCAACGGATCGAATGGGCTCGGCGACGGGTCACGGCTCTCGGGGACGATCCGGGTCGCCACGACGAGGACGACCACGATGGGCGTGTTCACGAGGAACACGGAACCCCACCAGAAATGCTGGAGGAGCAGCCCGCCGGCGATCGGACCGATGGCGAGCCCGACGGCCGACATCCCCGACCACACGCCGATGCCGCGGGCGCGCTCGCGCGCATCGGACGACAACGAGGCGACGATCGACAACGTCATCGGCGTGATCGTCGCCCCGGCGACGCCCATGACTGCGCGAGCCGCGATCAAGAAGGGCGGACTCGGCGAGAAGGCCCCGAGCGTCGAGGCGACGCCGAACAGGATGAGGCCGGCGCGCAGGGTGCGGACTCGACCGAAGCGGTCGCCGACGGTGCCGGTCGACAGCAGGGTCGCGGCGAACACGATCGTGTAGGCGCTGATGATCCATTGGAGCTGCGCCGTTGTCGCGTGCAGGTCCTCGAGGATGCTCGCGAGCGCGACGTTGAGGATCGAGAAGTTGATCGACAGCACGAGGACGCAGGTGCAGACGACGAAGAGGGCGAGTCGCTTCGTCGCCCCCTCGGCTGCGGTCATCGCGTCCCCACCCTCACGGCTCCTCGCCCACGGTCACCTCGAGCAGTCACGGCCGATCGGACGCTCGCGTGCACAGCGTATGCAACGTGTGCGAGGGCCGCTCGGGACGTCCGGGAGCGCGAGCATTGCGAGTGGCGGCCCCCGGTGCGCCGTGTCATGCTGCTTTACGGCTGTAAAGCATCGACGGGGAAGTGAGACCGCATGCTGTTGTTGTCGGCGGATTCGCACGTCGTGGAGCCACCGGGGGTCTGGGAGCGAGTGGACCGGGAGTGGCGCGACCAAGCCCCCCGGCTCGTCGAGGACGAGGACGGGGACTGGCTGTACTTCGAAGGCCGGCGGCTCATGTCGTACACGGTCGGCGTGCAGCCCGGCCGGCGTTTCGAGGGCATCGACAAGCTCAAGCCATCGTGCCGCTGGCGTGACGTCGTTCCCGGCGCCTACGAGCCCGCCGCGCACCTCGACGCCAACCTGTCCGACGGCGTGTACGGGTCCGTCGTGTACCCGACGGTGGGGCTCTTCCTCTACCGGGTCCCGAATGGTGCGCTGCTTTCTGCGCTGGCCCGTGCGTACAACGAGTGGGTCGCCGACTTCTGCGCGGGCGCACCGGGCCGTCTGAAGGCGACTGCGGTGATCAACCTCGACGACGTCGACGAGGCCGTCGTCGAGCTGCAGCGATGCCGGGCGATGGGGATCACTGCCGCCAACATCCCGGTGTATCCGGAAGCGGCGTCGCCTACAACGACCCACGCTTCGAGAGGTTCTGGGCTGCCGCCCAGGACCTCGATGCGCCGTTGTGCTTCCACACCGGCTCCCTGCGCGCCAACGCGATCATCGTGCTGCCCGGCCGCGAGGAATCAATGGCGGGTTTCGGAACGAGCCATCTCGACATGGCCGTCTTCAGCGCGAACAAGGACTATCTCGTGCGCATCGCGCTCAACCAGCTGATCTTCGCGGGTGTCTTCGCGCGTGATCCCCGACTGCGTGTGGGATCGGTGGAGCACGAGAGCGGTTGGGTCCCGACATTCCTCGATCGCATGGACAGCGTCTACACGACCCGTTGGTACGGCAACGACGTCCACCGCTACTCGGAGGGCCGGCTCCCCAGTGACGTCTTCCGTTCGAATGTCTTCGTGACCTTCCAGGAGGACCCGATCGGCGTCAAGGAACGGGCGACGATCGGCGTCGAGAACATGCTGTTCGGCACCGACTTCCCGCACACCGAGACGACCTACCCGCGCTCGCACGCGGTATTGGACGAGCTCCTGTGCGACGTCTCGAGGGCGGAACGTCAGCTGATGACGTGCGGCAACGTCGCGCGGCATCTTCGGATTCGATGAACCTCCTGCCTCGGCGGCGCGGGCAGGATGAGCGTCTAGGGTCGAAGGAGGCGCGGTCAGGACGCGCGTGGGATCAGAACCTGGCTCCGGACGAGCAGCAAGCCGCAGGCCGTCGTCGCGCCGTCGGCTCGTCGCACGATCGCCGGGCAGCTCGATGCGTCAGGACGTGGTGAGACCTGCACGCCGTGCCGCGGGCAACACAACGGGTCTCCCGTGCTTCGGTTCATCGAGCCCCCAGCAAGTCCCGGCGAAGCCCTCACGGTACGCCGACCGAGCGCGACGAGCAAGATGTGCGTCGAGACCTTCGTGCCGAGCCCACACGCGAGTCGCCCAGACGGTGCGAAAGGGGCGGCGATCTCGACGTCGCCGAGCTCGTGGAGATCATCGCGGGCCTCGAGGACCGCCTCGCCGCGCTCGAAGGCGCGTCACCAACTCCTCGGGTGACGCCCGGCGTTTGCCCGGCTGCGACGCGGGGCACCCTAAAAAGATGTCGTCTTCGGGGAATCGGCTCGACGGTGCGGCGCGAGGGGCGCAGAGCATCCGCGAGGTCGCCGGTGCGTTCGAGCGGGCGGGCTTCCGCGGTCAGTTCGCGTCGGGTGAGCACGGCACGGTCGAGTGCTTCACCTGTCGTCAGATCTCCGACGCAGATGCGATGCCCGTCGAGCACCTGCGCCGCCTCGAAGGCGCGTCCGACCCAGCCGACATGCTCGCGGTCGTGGCGCTCACCTGCCCCCGCTGCGGCACGGAGGGCATCTTGATCCTCGGGTACGGCCCGGCAGCCGCTGCGCAGGACTCCGAGATCCTCGAGCGGCTCGAGCTGCCGCCGGCGAAGGACCGCGGCGACAGCTGAGGGCGCCGCTCCTCGTGATCGGGTCGCCGTCGCGGCGCACGGCGAGCTCGACCTGATCGTGGGGGTGGACGCGACCGACGACCTGCCTTGAAGGGCAAGTCGGAACGGGGGAGCCAGCGCGACGACGGACGACCCTGCCGTAGGGTTGCACGCGTGCCCGATCCGGTGGCCGATCCGACGCTGGCGACCTTCACGGCGGCCGAGCTGGCCGAGCTCGCGGCCTTTGGCACCGAACGGGCGGTCGAGGCGGGCGATGTCCTGTTCCGCGCCGGTGACGCGTCCTACGACTTCGTCGTGGTACTGGAAGGTGAGGTCGAGGTTGTGCGGCCCGACCCCGACGGCGCGGTCTCGCTGGCCCGACACACCGCGGGCCGGTTCGTCGGGGAGCTCAGCCTCCTGACCGGGCAGCGCCCGTACCTCACCGCCCGCGTCATCACCGCGGGGCGTGTTCTCGATATCGCACCAGACGAGTTCCGGCGGCTCATGGCGACGAAGCCGGCCATCGCCGACACGATCTTCGGAGCGCTCGCCGCGCGGCGCGAGCGGCTGCGGTCGGGTCCCGGTGCGGACGCGATCCGGATCGTCGGCTCCCGCTTCTCGGCCGAGGCACTCGCACTGCGCGTGTTCGCCGAGCGCTCGCGCTTTCCGTTCCACTGGGTCGATCTCGAGGATGCCGACGACGCGGCCGTCGTGCTCGCGGGGATGGGCCTCCGGCCGCGCGACACGCCCGTCGTGCTGACGCCCATGGGCGTGCTGCGCCGGCCGACGCCGGGGAGCTCGCTGCCCACCTCGGACTCACGTTCCGACCGACGCCCGGCTTCCTGTTCGACCTCGTGGTCGTGGGTACGGGTCCTGCCGGACTCGCCGCGGCCGTCTACGGCGCGTCCGAGGGCTTGTCGACCGTGTCGCTCGATGCCATGGCGACGGGCGGACAGGCAGGAGCCAGCTCGCGGATCGAGAACTACGTCGGCTTCCCGAACGGTATCTCGGGTGAGGATCTCGCATCGCGCGCGGCGATCCAGGCGCAGCGCCTCGGTGCGCGGCTGAACGCGCCGTGCCGTGTGGTGGGACTGCGCGTGGAGTCCGGGTATCACGTCCTCGCGCTCGTCGACGGCAGCGAGATCCCGTGTCGCGCGGTGATCATCGCTTCGGGCGCGCGCTGACCAGCGTCTCGGGGTCGACGACTTGGCGCGCTTCGAAGGCGCCGGGGTCTACTACGCGGCGACCGAGCTCGAGGCCCGCAGCTGTGCCACGCAGGAGGTCGTGGTCGTCGGCGGCGGGAATTCCGCGGGCCAGGCGTCGTTGTTCCTCGCGCAGCAGGGCAGCCGCGTGTCGCTCCTGGTGCGTGGTCCGGACCTTGCCCGCAGCATGTCGCGGTACCTCATCGACCGGATCGCCGCCGACGATCGCATCACGCTGCACACGACCACCGAGGTCCGGGCGTTGGAGGGATCGTCGCACCTCGAGCGCGCGATCCTCGAGCAGACGGCGACCGGCGAACGGTGGACGGCCACGTGCGCGGGGTTGTTCTGTTTCATCGGCGCCGCGCCGGCGACCGAATGGGTCGGCGACGCACTCGCGCTCGACGAAGCGGGCTTCGTCCTCACCGACCGCTCGCTGCCGGAGGCAGTGGTGCACGCGTATCCAGCCACTCGCGCGCCGCTGCCGTTCGAGACGTCGGTTCCCGGTGTGTTCGCGGCCGGCGATGTGCGGCACGGTTCGTTGAAGCGGGTCGCCGCGGCCGTCGGCGAGGGGTCGAGCGCGGTGCGCTCGGTGCACGAGCACCTCGCCGAGAGCGGGTGAGCCGACCGTGAGGAGCTCCGCGACGGAGGAGCGCGATGGTGACGTCGCACGGCTCGGCGTGGTCTGCATGGTCGGGTCGGTGACGGTGCTGTCGGGGATGGACGCGCTCGGGAAGTCGCTCGTCGCCCGCTACTCGGTCGTGGAGATGATCGGGATCCGTGGCGTCGGTGCGGTGGCGATCCTGGCACTCCTGCTCGGGCGCCGAGGCCGCGTCGCTGCCCTGCATCCGGGGCATCCGTGGGTCCAGCTGTTCCGGGGAGGCTGCCTGCTGGGCGTGTTCCTGCTGTACTACCAGGCCCTCCGCACGCTGCCGCTCGCCGAAGGCACGGCCATCTTCTTCGGAGCGCCGTTCGTCATGACGGCCCTCTCCGCGTTGCTCCTCCACGAGCGGGTCGAACCGCTGCGATGGCTGATCCTCGTGATCGGATTCGCCGGCGTCGTCGTGGTCGTCGGTCCGTCGACCAGCGGCATCCAGCCTGCGGCATTGCTCGCGGCGGCAGGCAGTGTCCTGTACCCGCTCGCGATGGTGGTGACCCGGCGGCTCGGCAACGACGAGCCTGCGACCACGACGATGGCATGGAGCCTGGGGGTCCAGGCGGTCGTCGCCGGGATCGTGACGCCGTTTGTCTGGGAGACGCCGCGCGGGACCGACTGGCTCTTCCTGGTGGGGCTCACGCTCGCCGGTCTCGTGGGCCACTTCCTGCTGACCCACGCGTTCCAGAAGGCGCCCGTCGCGGTGCTTGCGCCGCTCGAGTACTCGGGCCTCGTCCTGGCCGCGTGCTTCGGCTTCGTGGCCTTCGGCGACGTTCCCTCGGGGCGCTTCTGGTTCGGGGCACCGCTCATCGTCGGCGCGGGTGTGCTCGGAGCCTTCGTGCAGGTCTCTGGCAGTCTGGGCGGGGGGATCCCCGAGCTGAGGAGCGCAGCATGAGGTTTGGTCTGGACGTCGCACAGCAACGGCTCGAGTGGGGCGAGGTCGTCAGCCGCACGCGCTTCGCCGAGGACCTCGGCTTCGACGGGGCATGGGGCTTCGACCATTTCCAGCCGATGTACGGCGAAGGCGAGGGCAACTGCTTCGAGGGCATGACGACGCTCGCTGCCTTGGCCGCGTCCACGAGCACGATCAGGCTCGGCCTGCTGGTGGCCGGTGCGACGTACCGCCATCCGGCGGTGTTCGCCGCGCAGGCCGTCACGATCGACCACGCGTCGGGCGGACGCCTCGAGCTCTCTCTCGGCGCCGCGTGGTTCGAGGCGGAGCACCGTGCGCTCGGTATCGACTTCCCGCCCACGCCCGAACGCTTCGATCGACTCGAGGACTCGATCGAGATCGTGACGCGCCTGATGAGCGGAGCGCGGCGTGAGCTACCGCGGACGCCGTGTGCACCTGGATGACGCGCAGATGCTCCCGCGACCCGTGCAACAGCCACACCCACCCCTGTGGATCGGTGGCACCGGCCGGCACCGCACGCTGCCGTTGGTGGCACGCATGGCGGACGTGTGGCACGCCTTCGGATCGACAGCGTCGTACCGCGAGCTCTCGGGGATCCTCGACGACCTCGCACACGCGGCGGGTCGGGACCCGCGCGACATTGTCCGTGCTCGCTCGCTCTCCCTGTCGGATCCACTCGACGAGGTCCGCAGGAACGTCGACCAATGGCAGGAGGAGGGTGTCGGGTACCTCGTGTGCGGCTGGCCGTCGGAGGGTCGGGCCGCGATCGAACGGATCGCCGAGGCTGTGTTCGAGTCCTGACCGGCCTCCTGCAGGCTCAGCTCAGCGCACCGCGGGATACACGGGCCCTCCGACGACGTTGCTGTCGACGTTCAGGGTGACGCCGCCCCAGGTCTCGTCGTGGTCACCGCGGTACTGGTGGCTGCGCGCGCCGCCCCACCAGGTCACCGGTATTTCGGTCGTGACCCCGTACGGATCGGGCTTGCCGGTCCAGGCGGCGATCCACACCGCGTCGACGTTGTGCAGCGAAGGATCGGCGCGGCCCTCGTAGAGCACGCGGATGCCCGCCCAGGGCGCGCTGTATAACCCCGCGACGTATCCCGCGGTGTGCAGCTCGTCAACCCATCCGGTGATGAACTGACGCACCGCGAGATCGCATCCGGCATCGACGTCGCGGTAGCCCTCGAGGTCGTAGTAGATCGGCGCTCCCTCGGGGATACCGGCGACGCGCGCATTCTTCACCGCGTCACGCGCGGCGGCGTGACCGTTCGCGTTCGCGTGTGCCGCGTCGATCACCACGCGGAAGCTCGTGCACGGGGCCTGCGGCCCCACATAGATCGGGAGGAGGTGCCAACCCTGTACCACGACTGCCGAAACCCACGCGGGGGAGCGCAGGCCCGCGTTGGCACAGTGCCGGAGCACGCCGCCGATGTAGATCCCAACGGTGCCGAAAGGGGAGTTGCGCCGCCACGCGCGCATCTGCGTGACGGTGGGCGTCTCGCAGGTGTCGAACGCCACGCTCGCCGGGCCGGCCCCGGGCACCACCTCGGGAGTGACGGTCTCGGCAGTGGCGTCGTCGATGGTCCACGAGCCGAGCGACGGCACCACCGTGGTCCGTGTGGTGGTCGCGCGCGGATGCCGGGCAGCCTCGACGCTCGCCGACGCGGGCGCGACCAACCCGAGCAGGGCGACCAGCGCGACGGTCGCCGTTCCGGCTGCCGGCGCGCGTACGCGGAACCTCCTCATGAGGCTGCCAACGCTAGAGCGCCGTGTCCCAGCCACGGTCGACCCGCCCTCCGGACGCGGCGAGCGCCTTAGAATCGTGTCCTATTTCGTACTCGCCCGGGACGGGCGGGAACGTGAGGGGGATGCATGCCGGCGGACCGCGAACTGGCCGAGGACGTCGCGGACCTCCTCGCGCACCCGGACCGACAGGACCCGACGCCGCTGTTCCGGCGGCTGATCCTCGAGGACCCGGTGCACCGTGGGCCTCACGACATGTGGATCGTCACGTCGCAGGAACACGCCCGCACGGTGGTCCGATCCCGGGAATTCCTCCGCGAAGGCACGCCACGCTATGCAGCCCAGAAGCAGAGCGGTCCCGCGCAACGACCTCACCCGCTTCAAGCTCGTGCACCTGGACGAGCCACGCCACGCCACGCTGCGCTCCCTCCTCACCCGCGCCTTCACCCCGCGAGCGATCGAGGTGATGCGCGGGCACGCCGAGCGGGTGGTGAAGCGGCGGCTCGCGGAGCTCGGCCCGCGTGGCGAGATGGATCTCCCTGCGCGACTTCTCACATCCCTTCACGCTGGAGATGATCTGCGGGATGCTCGGGTTCGCGCTCGAGGACGGGCAGTGGCTGCTCGAGTGGACGGGCGCCATCGTTGCGTCGTTCGATCCGCGTGCCACCGAGGAGACGTTCGCCCGTGCCGATGCCGCGGCGACGGCGATGAGCGACTACTTCCTCGCGGCCGCGGAGGAGCGCCGCCGCGATCCCGGCGACGACATCTTCAGCAACCTCGTGGTCGAGGAGGCGCGCTGGGGAACGGCTGACACGTGCAGAATTCACGTCGCTGTGTCTCGAGCTCGGAACTGCTGCGCACGAGACCACGGCGAACCTGATCGTGAACGCGATGCTCACGTTGCTGCGACATCCAGACCAGCTCGGCCTGCTCCGCAACGATCCCCAGCTGATGGCACAGGCGGTTGAGGAGTGCATGCGCTTCGAGACGCCGGTGCGTATCGTCGCGCCGTACACCGCGGCGATCGACGTACGCCTGGGTGACACCCTCGTGCGCCGCGGCGAACGGGTGCAGGTCTGGCTCGCGGCCGCGAACCGAGATCCCGCCGTCTTCGACGATCCCGACCGCTTCGACATCACGCGTACGCAGAACCGACACATGACGTTCTCCAGTGGCATCCACTTCTGCCTTGGCGCGGCGCTTGCGCGACTCGAGACGCAGGCCGCATTGCAGGGCTTGACCGACCTTCCCGGGATCGAGCTCGTCGACCCGGTCCCGCGGTGGCGCGCGACGTGGGGACTGCGCTCCCTCGAGACGCTGCCGGTCCGCTGGGACCCCGACCCCGCGCCAACCTGAGCGCGGCACACCGGCTCCCCGTCGCGGTCTCCGCGGGATTCGTCGCCGCGGGGGCGGTGGCGTGGGTCGCTCCGTGGCAGGTCACGCTCGTTGTCGGATGGGCGGGGTGCGCGGCTGACGTTCCTCGTCGTCGTGTGGTGGACGATCAAGGGCTTCGACGGCAGCCAGACCCGTGCACACTCGACGAGCGAGGACGAGGGCCGCGCCGAGGCCTGGCTGCTGCTGTTGACCGCGAGCATCGTGAGCCTCGTCGCCGTCGGGAACGAGCTCGCCGAGGCAACGACGCGGCGGGGGTCGACGGAGGTGGTGTTCGTGGTCGCAGGCCTGGTCACGGTCGCGGGATCGTGGGCCCTCGTCCACACGCTCTACACGCTGCGGTACGCGCACCTCTATTACACGGCTCCCATCGGAGGCGTCGACTTCTGCCAGGACGACGAACCCGACTACCACGACTTCGCCTATCTGGCGTTCACGGTGGGGATGACGTTCCAGGTGTCGGACACCAACGTCACCAGTGCCACGCTGCGGCGGAGCGTCCTTGCGCACGCGTTGGTCTCGTTCTTGTTCGGAGCGTTCATCCTCGCCGTCAGCATCAACGTGGTCGCCGGGCTCGTGCAAACATGATCCGCACCCGCCTGACTAACGCTCCAGGCGGAAGCCGTCCTCGTAGCCCTTGACCGCGACTTCGTTGCAGCGCTCGACATAGGGCGGGAAGCCGATCAGGGGCATGAAGCACGCGTTTTTCCGGGGACGTTCGCGCCGAGGTACCACGAGTTGCAGGTGCGGATAGAGCGTCGGTCGGCGACCGCGTTGACGTGGTCGACCCAGGCGTCCTCGGCGTCGAGCGGTCGCCTCGATCGAGGCGATCCCGTGGTCGCGCAGGTAGCGCGAGGCAGTCGCCGATCCACTTCACGTGCTGCTCGATCGACGCCATCATGTTGGTGAGCACCGACGGGCTGCCCGGGCCCGGATGATCGTGAACAGGTTCGGGAAGCCGGCGACGCCGAGGCCGAGGTAGGTGCGCGGGCCCGCGCGCCACTGCTCGCGCAGGCGTGAGGCCGTCCGCGGCCCCGGATGTCGATCGCGCAGCAGCGATCCCGGTCATCGCGTCGAAGCCGGTGGCGAACACGATGCACGTCGAGCTCGTACTCGCACGCCGCCGGTCGCGGATGCCCGCTCGGCGTGATGCTCTCGATCGGCGCCGTCGCCGACGTCGACCAGCGTGCACGTTCGGCCGGTTGTAGGTCTCGTAGTAGTCGGTGTCGAGGCACAGCCGCTTGCAGCCGATGACGGTGCTTCGGCGACAGCAGCTTGTCGGCGACCGTCCGGGTCCTCGACGATCTCGCGGATCTTGTCGACGGACGAACTCGGCGGCGATGTCGTTGGCCTCCGGGTTCGTCATGAGGTCGCCGAAGGCACCGAGGAAGCTCGGGCCGCCGCTGCTCCAGCGTCCTCGAACGCGCGCTCGCGCTCCTGCGGCGTCGACGTCGAGGGCCGACGTCGGGTTGGCCGGGACGACGCGAGCCCGAACCGCCGGGCATCGATGCGGTTGCTGCTCGCGGAACTCGGCGTAGTCGGCCTTGACCGTCCTCGATGCTCGTCGGGTCGAGCGGGCTGGTTGCGCGCCGGGATCGTGTACGTGGCGGTGCGCTGGAACACGGTGAGCTGCGCGGCCTGCTCGGCGATGACCGGGATCGCCTGGACGCCCGACGAGCCGGTGCCGATCACGCCGACCCGCTTGGCCGCTGAAGTCGACGCCCTCGTGCGGCCAGCGACCGGTGTGGTAGCGTCTCGCCCGTCGAAGCGTCTCCATGCCCGGGAACCGGGGAATGTTCGCCGACGACAGGCAGCCGGTCGCCATCACCACGAACTGCGCGGTGACCTCGTCGCCCCGGTCGGTGGCGACCGTCCAGCGACCGGCCGTCTCTTCGTCGAACGCCGCCGCGTCACCCGGGTGTCGAACTGGATGTCGCGGCGCAGATCGAACCGGTCGGCCACGTGGTCGACGTAGCCGCAGGATCTCGGGCTGGGGCGAGAACCGCTCGGACCAGTCCCACTCCTGCTGGAGCTCGTCGTCGAACGGTAGGAGTACTCCAGGCTCTCCACGTCGCAGCGGGCGCCCGGGTAGCGGTTCCAGTACCAGGTGCCGCCGACGCCGCCGCCAGCCTCGAACACGCGCACCGTACAGGCCGCGGCCGCGGAGCCGGTGGAGCATGTAGCAGCCCGGCGAAGCCGGCGCCGACGACGACCACGTCGTAGGTCAGGGCATCGTGCGTCGGGGTGGTGGTCTCAGCCATCGTCTGAAGGGTAGATCGTCCTCGCGATCGTTCCCGAACGCGCCTCACCCGCGCGACCAGGCGAGCAGCTGCTCGACCGGCCACGTGTTGACGATCCGGTCGTGGTCGACGTGGAGTGCGCCGACCCGGGAGCAGCCGTAGGTCTGCCAACCGAGTTGCCCGATGGCGTGGGCGTCGGAGTCCACCGCGAAGAGACATCCGGCATCGAGCGCAGCACGGAAGAGGCGCATTGGAGGGTCGAGACGCTCCGGGCGGCAGTTCACCTCGACCGCCGTGCCGTGATCGGCGCAGGCCCGGAACACGCGATCGGCGTCGAACTCCGACTCCGGTCTCCCGCGTCCGCTGATCAGCCGTCCGGTGCAGTGACCCAGCACGTCGACGCGCTGGTGGGAGACGGCGGCGACGAGGCGCTCGGTCATCTCGTCGCGGTCCATGCGCAGGCGGCTGTGGACGCTGGCCACGACCACGTCGAGCATCGCGAGGACGTCGTCGTCCTGGTCGAGCGATCCGTCACCCAGGATGTCGACCTCGATGCCGCGCAGCACGCGGAACGGAGCCACCGCAGCGTTCACCGCATCCACCTCGGCGACTTGCTCCAGCAGCCGCTCGCGGGTGAGTCCGTGCGCGACCTCGAGTCGCGGCGAGTGATCGGTGAGCGCCAGATACTCGTGGCCCTGGGCGCTGGCGCCACGCGCCATCGCCTCGATGTCGGCCGATCCGTCGGACCACGTGGAGTGCGCGTGCAGATCGCCTCGCAAGGCGGAGCGGACCGCGGCGGCGTCACCGGGCCCGGACTGCGCCTCGCCCCGGAGGTGCTCGAGGTACGCCGGCACGGCGCCGCGAACGGCCTCCAAGATCACCGCGGCCGTCTTCGGGCCCACGCCGGGAAGCCGGGCGAGGCCACCGGACGCAACAAGCCGGTCGACGTCGCCCGCGGGGAGCGCGGCGACGACCTCTGCAGCGCGGCGGAAGGCGCGGGACCGGTACCGATCGGCGCCGCCGAGCTCGAGCAACGTCGCGATCTCCTCGAGCGCGGCCACCGGATCCATGTCGGCCACGGTACCCAGGGACAATGGTGATGGACCGCGTCGGAGGGCCACGTCGGCAGTCCGGCGTCGGCAAGTAGGTTCGCCGGGCTATGGCAACGCCTGCGCCCGTCGACGTGGAAGTGGACGGGCGGCGCCTGCGCTTGACGAACCTCGCGAAGGTGCTGTACCCCGCGGCGGCCTTCACGAAGGGCGCGGTGATCGACTACTACCTGCGCATCGCACCCGTGATGGTGCCGCACCTCTTGGGACGGCCGCTCACTCTCGTGCGCTACCCGGATGGGGTCGGCGGCGGCTCGTTCTACGAGAAGCACTGTCCGAGACATCGACCGGACTGGATTCCCACCATCACGGTGCCGAGCCGGCGGTCGGGAGAAATCAACTATTGCAGCGTCGGCGAGCGCGGCTGCGCTGGTGTGGATGGCGAACCTCGCCGCGCTCGAGATCCATCCGTTGCTCGCGGTCGCCCCGGAGCACGACCGCGCGGACCGACATGGTGTTCGACCTGGACCCGGGCCCGCCCCTCGGTCTCCTGGAAGCGGCGGAGGTCGCGCTGCTGGTGCGCGAGCAGATCGAGGGCGCGGGGCTCCCCACACGCGTGAAGACGTCGGGGAGCAAGGGCGTGCACGTATGGGTGCCACTGCCGCAACCGGAGTCGTTCGACGTGACGAAGCACATGGCTCGGCGGGTCACCACCGAACTCGAGCGCGGCACCCCACCCGCATCGTCTCGTCGATGCGCAAGGCCGACCGCACGGGCAAGGTCTTCATCGACTGGAGCCAGAACGACGAGCACAAGACGACGGTCGCGCCCTACTCCTTGCGCGCCGGCGAGATGCCCACGGTCTCGACGCCCGTCGGGTGGTCGGAGATCGAAGCGGCCGTCGCCCGCCGCGACCCCGCATCGCTGGTCTTCTCGCCCGCCGACGTGCTCGCGCGCGTGGAAGAGCGGGGAGACCTCTTCGCTCGCTGACGGGCCCGCGCTGTCCCGCGCTGGATCAGTCCCGCTCCGTTTCGAGCTCTGCGGTGACGCGGTTGCCGAGCTCGGTAAGGCTCTTGGTCAGCAGTCGCGACACGTGCATCTGGCTGATTCCCACACGTTCCGCGATCTCCGACTGCGTCAGCCCGCGGAAGAACCGGAGGTAGAGGATCTCCTGCTGGCGGGCCGGAAGCTGCTCGAGCAGCTGGCTGACGAGCGTGCGGTCCTCCACCGAGCAGAGGTCGTCGTCCTCTTCGCCGAGGCGTGCGCCGACGCCCGTCTGTTGCGGGTCGTCGCTGCTGCGCTCTGCATCGATGGACGCGAGTCGATAGAGCGTGCTCGCCTCCATGGCTTCGAGGACCTCTTCCTCGGTGGCGCCTGCTCGTTCGGCGACCTCAGCCGGTGTCGGGACGCGGCCGAGCTCCTGGCCGAGTGCGCCCGCGATCTGACCCAGCGCGAGGTGGAGCTCCTGCACCCGGCGCGGCACCCGAACGGCCCACCCACGGTCGCGGAAGTGACGCTTGAGCTCGCCGACGACCGTGGGCGTCGCGAAGGTCGAGAACTGCACGCCGCGGTCGGGGTCGAAGCGCTCGACCGCCTTGACGAGCGCGACGAGGGCGACCTGCCGCAGATCGTCGACCGGCTCGCCGCGATGCGCGAACCTCGCCGCGAGATACTCGGCGAGGCGCATGTGACGCTCGACGATCCGATTCCGCAGACCCTGATCGCTGGTGCGCCGGAACTCCCGGAACTCCTCGAGCGTCGGTGCGTCGTCGGTGGTGTCGCTCACGAGCCCACCGCCCGGCTCGGCTGCGATTCCTTGCTCATGAAGAACCAAGCCTCGTCTGCGCCAGCTTCGAAGTGCCAGTGATCGGTGATCGCGTCGACCAGGAGCGAGGAGAGCTCGGGGAGGTCGTGGCGGATGCTGCCGTGGCGCCCGCGCGTCGTTCCGCGGACGACGATGCGGTCGTCGAACACGCAAAAGGACACGACGACGTGGTGGTCGGTGCCGCTCATCAAGCACGACGCCAACTCGTCGACGGCGAGCCGGAGGTCTTCGATCTCCTCGTAGTCGAAGCCGGCACGGCCACCGGCGTCGGCCGCGACGAAGCGGATGGTGCGGAGATGCTCCGAGGTGGGCGGGACGACGAGCACGACCGCGTGTGCCCTCCGCCGCGAGCTCCGCGAACGCCGCCTCGGTCATCGCCTCGACGTCGACATCCACCGGATCGCTCCTTCGGGGACGGCCATCGCCGGCCCGTTGCTGGCACTTCGCTGGGCGTTGTGTCCACCGGAATACCCACATCGCCGCCTGGATATGCTCCCGACGCATGACCGCTCCTCGCAGCGTGCAGCTCCGCCTGCCTGCTGACCCGGAATTCCTGCGGCTGGCGCGGCTCGCCTCGGCCGATCTCGCCTGTCGCGGCAGGGTTCGACTTCGAGCAGGTCGACGACCTTCGCATCGCGGTGAGCGAGCTGTGTCATCTCGTCTCCGGTGGGGCACCGGACGGCGCGGTCACCCTCGAGTTCCTCGTCGACGAGGCCGGTGTCGTCGTCGCCGGCACGGGACCGGCCCACGGAGCTGCTGACAGCGAGCTCGCGCGGCGCGATCGTCGCCGCGGTCGTCGACGAGCACGAGCTCGACCTCGATGCCGATGCGCCGCGCTTCCGCGTGGTGAAGCGCCGGAGCTGACGCGCCGGGATCGCAGCTGGGCGCGTCGTCACGCGGGGCGACGGTGCACGCTCACGGCGTAGGCGTCGTCGTGGTGGAACGGCGCGCGGTCCCAGGTGGCGTACCGGTCTGCGAGGAAGAGACCTCGTGTTGCGCACCAGTCGTCGTAGTCCGCGAGCGCGACCCCGCGCCCGAGCTGAAACCCGGCAACGAGCGCGCCGCCAGGCTCGACGTGGCGCGCACACCCGGCCACGACGCCGGCCTCGGTGCCCGGGGCGGTGAACAGCAGCACATTGCCGGCCATGACGACCACGTCGAATCCACGCTCGAGGGCGAGATGGGCCAGGTCGCACTCGTGCCAGACGAGCGCGGGCACGCGCGTACCGCGCGACAGCAAGCATCGATGTGTCGACGTCGACGCCTTCGACCTCGACCCCGCGGCGCCGCGAGCTCGATGGCGACACGTCCGGTGCCGCAGCCGGCGTCGAGCACGTGACGGGGATCGAGCGACGCGACGAATGTCGCCTCGCCGTGCACGTCCACTCCCTGCTCCGCCAGCACGTCGAAGCCGTGTTGGTAACGGGCACCGTCGAAGGGTCCGGGCGTCACCGCGGGCGTCACGAGGAGCACGGGCGAGGCGCGCGATGGGTCCGCGTCGCCTCCGTCGAGGACGACGCCGAAGCCGTCGCAGACAGACGCAGGATCACCTGCCCGGGTCGCGCCAGATCAGCCACACGTGCGCGTGCGAGGTCGCCCAGCTCCTCGACCCACGCGCGGAGCGCATCGTGACCATCGCGACGGGCGTGGTTGAGGACCCACGCGTTGTGCCAGACCTTGCGACGTGCCTCGCGCAAGAACTTGCGCGTCCCGGCGGTGTTGAACGGAGTCAGCACACGGTCGAGCAACGTGCGCGAGCCTGGCGGCTCGATCTTCTTCAGTTCCTGGTCCTCGGGCCGCACGCGGCTCGCAAGCACGGCGTCGATGCGCTCGTGATCGCCGCCGCGCCGTGCGAGGAGTGCGGGATCGTCGAACTCGTCTTCGCTGATGACGGCGAGGAGCGCCTGGGGGAGGTCGAAGTTGATGTGGGCGTTCATCCCCAGGAGGGTGTGGCGCAGCGGGGGCACGCTCGCCGTGGCGGCTCGCTCGAAGGCGATCTGCCACGGCCCCGGTGCTCGCCCCGAAGACTCGAACATCTCGAAGGCGTCGAGGTACATGCCGGCGAACACGACGTCCCATCGCTCGACCCAGGGTCCGTCGGAGAAGTAGCCGTCGCGGATGGCCTTGCCGACGGCGTGGGTGGTCCGGAGATAGGTCGAATGGAAATACCGGCGCGCGTCGCCGCGCTGGACGAGGGAGCCTTCGCGCTGTTCCATGTCGACGATCAGGTTGTCGATCCCACGCATGTCGTCGTCCCTCGCTCGATGCGGCGGCAGACCGCATTGTCACATGCCCTGCTGCGACTGCTGCTTGACAAATACAGCAGTCGCTTGCTATGGTGGGGCCGCTCGGGGAGCACGTCCGCTCCCGATGCATCCGCTTGCACCCCCGTGCCCCACGAAGGAGTTCGTCACATGGTGAAGGCCACCGATCCCGCCGCTGCCCTCCGGGAGCAGTTCTTCAGCTCGATCAAGCAGGGCCAGGACCTGACCCTCAGCACCCTCGGCACGTGGTGGGGGCTCACCAGCAAGGCGGTACCCACACCTCAGCTCGACTCGCTACCGCTCGGTGACACGCTCCCGAAGCCGGCGGAGCTCATCGACGCGAGCTTCGGCTTCTTCGAGGAGCTGCTCGCCACCCAGAAGGATTCGCGACCAAGCTCCTCGCCACGGTCTCGGCCTGAGCGCACGCGCAATGACCTGTGTCACACCCCGGACCTGCATCCCCCCGCGGGTCCGGGGTGTGACGCGACCCGGCTCGTGAGCGACCCGCCGCGGGGCTTGGAGGCCCTCGGAGGCTTCGTCCGGGCCCAGCGACAGCTCGCGAACCTCTCGCTGCGCCAGATGGCTGAGCTCGCTGACATCTCGAACCCGTACCTGAGCCAGGTCGAGCGTGGGCTCCACGAGCCGTCGGTGCGAGTGCTCCAGTCGATCGCACAGGCGCTGAACCTCTCGGCCGAGACCCTGCTCGCCCAAGCCGGCCTCCTGCGTGATCGTCCCGCCCACGAGACCGACGACGGTCAAGCGACCGAGCTTGCCATCCGCCGGGACCCGCGCCTCCGAGACGAGCAGAAGCAGGCGCTGCTCAGCGTGTACCGCAGCTACCTGGCCGCCAACGAAGCCTAAATACCCGCTCGAGGCTCCCGGCTCCGGCTACGTGAAGACGTAGGTGCCGGGCGCGGGGTCGAGGGGCACGTATGCGTCGCTGCCCACGGCTCGGGCGGGGATGCGGGCGCCGGCGCGCTGGCCGATCCCCCCCGGCCCAGTCGACCCACCAGCTGATGGACTCCTGATCGGCGCCGCTGAGCCAGTCCGCGGCCTGATCGGGGAGCTCCTCGTTCGTCCAGAGCCGCGCCTTGGGCCCCGGCGGGTTGACGATGCCGGCGATGTGCCCCGACGACGTCAGCACGAACCGGACGGGGCCGGCGACCAACTGCGTGGTGCGGTAGGACGACGGTCCACGGAACGATGTCGTCGTCCTTTGCGGCGACGACGTACGCATCAGTCTTGACGTCGGAGAGCGACACGCGTTCCCCGAACGACTCGAGCGTGCCGCCGACGAGCGCATGCTCCAGGTAGAACTTGCGTAAGAACTCCGCGTGGGCCTTCCCGGGGATCCGCATCGCATCGGCGTTCCACGCCAACAGGTCGAACGCCGGCGGAGTGCGGCCCCAGGAGCCAACCGTCCACGAGGAAGCGGAAGACGAGGTCGTTGGCACGCAGCAGGTCGAAGGTGTGCGCCATCTCACAGCGCCTCGAGGAATCCGCGGCCGGCCATCTTGCAGCACGGCCACCAAAGTTCCGGGATGGCGAACACTCGACCCAGCGTCCCGCCGTCGCGGTAGTCGAGGGCTGAGTTCAAGAACGTGGCCGTGTTCACGGGCGCGGTCGCCGTGCCCCTTCGAGGAGCGCCAGCATCACGGCATGCATGCTCCCGCGAGGCGGATCGCGAGGGTGTTCACCGAGGGGGCGCCCGGTGAGGTCGCGGATGACCTCCACCGCGGTGAGGGGCCCGAGCCGGAGGTAGTCGTCGAAGCCGAGGTCGGCCCGTCGACACGTCGGGATTGCGATAGCTGATCGCGAACGTCGTGTGCCCGTGGCGGACCGCCCACTCGACCAGGCTCTTGCCGGGCGGGAGATCGGCGATGTAGTAGCGGTTGATCCGCGGCGGAGGACGAGGAGTGGGACCTCGTACACGTCCTCGGTCTGCGGCGTGTACTGCAGGATCTCGATCAGCTCATCCGGAACACGACGGGCGCGGGGTTGCCGCCAGGTCCTCACCGAGCGACGGGCCGCGGTCGACTTGTCGGGGCCAGCCCGTTGTCGGCGAATCTCGCGGAAGTTGGCGATGCCGCGGGATGTGCTGGACCGAGAGTCGTGACCGCCTCGCGGAGCACGACCAGGTTCATCGGCAAGAAGTTGGTGGGCGCCAGACGTGGCCGAAGAGCTCGGCCGCGGAGCGAGCCTTCGCGTGGGTCTGCTCGTCGAGCGCGGCCACGTCGACGAGCTCGAGCAGGAAGCCGAGCCGCGAGGAGGTCAGCCTGCACGACGCCCCAGGAGCGGGTGTCCTCGCTGCAGGCCGCGTCGCTGAAGCGTGCATCGCGGCGCTCGGGGGCAGCGGGTGCATCGACGCGCAGTCCGCCAGCGCGGGCACTGGTTGCCGCCCCGCCGCGCCCAGACCCGGCGAACGCGCGATCGCCGGCAAGGTCACCCACGGCGAAGAGGGACCGGCGTTGCCCGCGAGTCCGCGCCCCGAGCGCCGGCCGGGTCGGTCACCGAGGTCAGCGCTCGACCACGCCGAGGCTGTCGGCGATGTCAGGCGAGACCGGGTCGTCCTCGTCTGGTGCGGCTGCCACGGGCGCCCCTCTTCGATGAGATCCGAGCGGAGCCCCGATTTTGGACCTCGGTCCCTTCCAGCGCCGTCAGCGAACGACAAGTCAACGCGAGCCTCGCCCGAGGAGCCTTCGCATGTCGTACGACGAGACGTCCGCCCAGATCCACGACAGCCTGTCGTTTCCCGTCATCGACGAAGACGCCCACTGGCTGGAGCCCTTCCCGATGTTGCCGACTACCTGGCGACGGTCGGCAGCCGCCGAATCGTCGACGACTACACCAGTGCTCACCGGACGCAGTGACCTCTGGTACTCGATGGCCCCCCACGAGCGTCCGGCGCTGCAGATCAAGCGCCCCGGGTT